>MDLF01000046.1 GCA_001730095.1 Rhodobacteraceae bacterium (ex Bugula neritina AB1) | reverse complement strand
TTGTTTAATAACAACGCATTACACATGCGTCCGCATCATTAACCAGCCCCATCCACCCCATTGACCCCATCCGCGCGCCCGAGAAAGGCAAGATGGGCAGGCTCTGATATGTGTGTCCTGAACAGCAGCTGCAAAAAACAAGCCGCCCGCCAAACTCAGCGGGCGGCCTGATGCCGGTGCAAGACTGAGCGACGTCAGATGTCCTGCTTGCTTTCCAGCAGTGCGTCTTCCAGCAGTTTTTCGTTGCGGGCGTCTTCGATCTTGCGGATGCGGTCCTCGCTGGAGCGGTGGTCGAAGCGGTATTTCACCACGTTGATCAGGCTCAGCGTCAGCAGCAGGACCGCCATCCCCCAATAGCCCTTGGTGGCCAGCGGCACGTCTGTCGAGAGCCACAGGGAAATTCCCAGCATCGCATAGGCAATGGCGACGCCTGCCGAGTTCAGAAGGATGATCAGCTTGTTGTCGGTGTTATCGGTATACATGTGTTTTCTCCCGGAAAATGAATGAGGTCAGCCTGGCCGGTGGGCCGAGCCGAGTGGCTATGGACGGCTCAGCCCTTGGTTTGAACGCGGCTCAGCACATCGGCGGCGGTGCTGCGGCGGCGGGCGCCGAAACCGGCGTCGGCCAGATCCTCGGCAATGGTGGAATTGTTCAGCTCACCGTCGATCTCGCGCAGGATCTCGCCCTGCTCGAACGGGTCGTCGCGCTGCAGCACGTCGCGGATCAGCGCTTCGGCTTCCTCTGCCGGGCTGTCGCCGCCGGTGTGGCGGCGCAGGCGGCGCTGGATATCCTGTTCACGCCGGGTGGCGCGTGCCGCGATGGCGCCCTGTTTCAAATCGGTGATGCGGCGGTTTGCGGTTTCAACCGATTGACGCAGCTGCAGAATACGCGTGTCGAGCCGGTCCAGGGTCTGGCGGCGGACGGTCAGCTCATTTTCCATGTCTGCCACCGCCTGCGCAGCACTTTGGGCCAGATCCTCGCGGCCGCCCTCAAGCGCCTCTGCGGCCCGGGTCATCAGGTCTGTGACGCGTCCTTCCAGTGTCTCGATCTGGCGCTGCTCGCTGCGCTGCCGCTGGATCAGGCTGGCCAGAGTCAGTTTGGCGGCCTTCAGGTTGCCCTCGGCTTCACGGATCTTCTGGGTGATCAGCTCTATCGAGTAGGTCTCGCGCAGCTGTTCTTCGGCACGGGCATTGGCACCGGTGATCAGGGTCTTCAAAGTCGTGAACATGTCTTCCTCCGCATTTATGAACATCGTTCATGCAGAGGTGTATAGTTAATTTCTGAACGGCGTTCAAGACATTTTTTGAACGCCGTTCATTTTTCTGAAGGCTGCCCGATCTGGTTCAACACCTGTGCGATCATCCGCTCGATCTGTTCCGGCGGGACACCCGAAATCCGCCGCTCGAGCCCAAGAAGAACAATGCCATGTACGGAAGAGAACAGCGCCCGCACCATCAGGCCGGCGTCTTCGGCCCCCTTATCCGGAAACAGCTCAGACACGGGCTGGGCGATATTGGCAAACAGATCCTCCAGCGCGGCCATGTACCAATCCGGAACAGCCCCGCCGGACTGCATCTGCAGATCGAACAAAGCCCGCCACAGGTTGGTGTTTGCATCGGCAAAATGCAGGTAGGCATTGCTCATCAGGATCAGACGGCGGGTGGGCGGTTCGCTGTCGGCCTCGGCCACCGAGGCCCGCACCGCAACACCGAGTTTGCGAAATGTCCGCCCGTTCACGGCCATGATGATGGCGTTCAGGTCGTCATAGGCGGTATAGATCGCCCCCAATGCGCAGCCTGCGTCCTGCGCCAGGTCGCGGGCCCGCAAGGCCCCTGCCCCGTCCCGCGCGATGCGGATCTCTGCCGCTTCCACCAGTTTTTCCCGCAGCGCGGCTTTACGCGCCTCGACCTTGCCTGCCATGGCTTTCCGCCTTCTGTTTGAACTGCGTTCAAAATACTGTCGGCAGCGACGGCGTAAAGCCGGAAATCAGATCAGGCCGCGCCAGCGCAGCACCACCACCAATAGGATCAGCACGCAGAGGACGGAAAACGCAACGCTGCCCAGCACGCCGAGCCAGAATCCCTTGCGGCGGTCGGCGAGGTCGATTTCCTCCAGATGCGCCTTCACTTCACGCGCAGCAGCGCGCAGCGGTTTTTCATCCACCGTCAGGGAAAGCTTGGGATGCTCCAGCAGCGGCAGGGCAGCGGCAATCTTCATGCCCTGTTTGTAGATCCGACGGGGAATGCGGCGGCGGACGAGTTTGAGCGCAGCAGCAAAATCACCCGAGGCATGTTCACGGTCTTTCAACAGGACACGGATGTCTTCAATGTCCTGTTCCAGGCTGGCGGCCATTCTGGCGGTCTCCTCTTGCTGCTGTGCTGCCACCCTATCCTTCTGGCAGGGCTGTCTCAATGGGGGTGGCAAGCTTCCGCCCGCGCGTCTATCAAGGCAGCATGCTGAACACGATTATTCATGGCGCCGCCACCTCAAAACCTCCGCTCCTGATTGCCCATGGGCTGTATGGATCGGCCCGCAACTGGGGCGTGATCGCCAAGCGGCTGTCGGATGAGCGGCAGGTGATTGCGGTGGATATGCGCAACCACGGCGACAGCCCGCGCGCAGACAGCCACACCTACCCGGAGCTGGCCGCCGATCTGGCCGCGGTGATTGCCGCCCATGGCGGGCAGATGGATGTGATCGGCCATTCGATGGGCGGCAAGGCGGCAATGATGCTGGCGCTGAACCATGCCCAAGCGGTGCGCAAGCTGGTTGTGGCCGACATCGCGCCAGTGGCCTATGGCCATACGCAAATCCAGTATATCCACGCCATGAAATCGCTGGATCTGGCGCGCATCGAGCGCCGCCCAGAGGCAGCGGCCCAGCTGGCAGAAGCCGGAGTGGAGCCTGCGCTGCAGAGCTTTTTCACCCAATCGCTGGATCTGCCGAACAAGCGCTGGAAGCTGAACCTTGATGCGCTGGCGGATCAGATGCCGAACATCATGTCCTTCCCGCAGGCGGATGCGGCCTGGGATGGCCCGACCCTGTTCCTGTCTGGTTCGGCGTCGGACTACGTGCTGCCAGAGCACCGGGAGGAGATCCGCGCGCGCTTTCCCAATGCCCGGTTTGCCAAGCTGCCCGGCGCGGGCCATTGGCTGCACGCCGAGAAGCCGCGGGAATTTGAAGCCGCTGCACGGGTGTTCCTGAACGCCTGAGCGCAAATAGCTCAGGCGCCGCGGGCGTAAAGCTGCTTGGCCACCAGCCAGGCCACTGGCAGTGCCAAAACCGCCCCCGCTGCTGCGGCGCCGATGATGGCCTGTGTGGTGACCAGCCCGGCCGCCAGAACCGCAATCACTCCGGCCCCGGCCAGGCTGCTGCCGATCAGAGAATAGAGAATGGATGCAAGGCGCAACATGGGCTTTCTCCTATGCCTTTGACTGTTCTGCGGTCAGGCATAGGAGCTGGTGACTGGAGACGCTTTGATCCTGATCAGAACCGATCCCGATGCTAACGGGTGTACATCTGCTTTTTGAAGGCCCGCGTCCGTTCAGTCGCTGCAGCAGAGCCGTCGTGATAGGTGCCGAACCACTTGTCAAACGGGATTTCCGAGGTGCCGTAGTTGCACTCAAAATATCGGTGGTGCAGCTGGTGAAAGAAATCGCCGGCCTTGGCGGCCTCTGTCTCCTTGGCAATCACCCGTTCAAAGCCCGAGTGCGACATGACCGGGCTGATCTGCTGGAACATTGCATGGAACGTCAGATGCAGCGGATGCGAGGGCACGATCAGATGGATGAAATAGGTGGTGAAGTAGAGCAGGTTTTCATACCAGTGGTTTGAGATCCCCGACCACGGCCCGGTGTTGACGTTGCGGTGATGCACCGCGTGGACGTGTTTATAAAGCCGCGGGTGATGCTCCAGCCGGTGCACCCAATAGAAATGCAGGCCGGACCACATCGGAATGAGCAGCATCCAGACCACGCTCCACACGGGTGTTTCGGCAAATGTCACCGTGGGCACCCACCCATTCGCCATCAGCCAGAAAAGACCCCATTGGTACACGGTGGCCACGGTGATGGCGCTGCCCAATGTCCAGAAGATATTGTCCCAGACCTGGTTCTTGAACGTGAAAGTGCCATTGCCGCGCGACAGGTCGCGCTTGTCGAATTTTTTCTGCATGCCCTGGCCTTTGCGCATGTAAAGCCACCAGTGCAGCCCGCCTGCCACGCAGATCTGCGGCACCAGATTGATCAGCCAGACCCGCAGCATCCAGCCGGGGCTGAAACTGGCCATTTCCGCCAGCGGCGGCAGGAACCACGCATAGGCCGCCAACGCCAGTACAAAGGGCACGCTGAGTGCGGTGATTTCCGCCCAGGCGCCACGATACCAGCGCAGGATCGCCGCCGGGCGCGGCGGCCAGCTGAACAGCGGGTTGAGCGGCACCGGACCCTTGGGGTGGTAGTGCCAGCGTTCTGACTCGCGGTCGCGGTCTGCGTTGTGCAAAGTTCCATCCATTGTACTGCTTCCCCTGCTGGTGCTCAGTTTGCGTAGTTGGAGCCTTCGTCATCAAGGATCGCCTTCAGCTCTGCCAGATGGCGTTCGGCCTGATCCGGGTAATCCTCCAGCTCCTGCGCGGTTTTCTCGGCGATCTCGTCGCTCAGCACCCGCAGCTTCTGGCCGGTTTGCAGGGCGCGGACATAGGTTTCTGCGGCGCGTTCAAAATAGTAGAGCCGGTTGAAAGTGTCCGCGACGCTGTCGCCGATCACCAGCACCCCGTGGTTGCCCATGATCATCACCTTGACCTTGGGATCGGTCAGCATCGAGGCGCAGCGGGCGCCCTCGCTTTCAAACGCCAGCCCGCCGAAACTGTCGTCCACCACATAGCGGTTATAGAAAGTGGCCGTGTTCTGATCGATCGGCGGCAGGGAGCTGTCTGCGAGGCAGGCCAGAACGGTGGCATGGATCGAATGCACATGCATCACGCAGCGGGCATGCGGACATAAGCGATGGATTGACCCATGCAGCCCCCAGGCGGTCGGATCCGGCGCGTCGGGGCGGTCCATGGTTTTGGGGTCATTGGCATCCAGAAACAGCAGGTCCGAAGCCTTGATGCGCCGGAAATGCGCCTGATTGGGATTCATCAGGAACTGGGTTCCGTCCCCGTTCACCGCTAGGCTGAAGTGATTGGCCACGCCTTCGTGCATGTTCAACCGTTCAGCCCAGCGAAAGGCCGCGGCCATATCGACGCGCTGCTGCCAATGGGTAAGGTTCTGGCTGAGTTCCGCCTGCCTGTTCATCCTGGGCCTCCAAATCCGGTTATCCCAGTGGTGCCAGCCTCAATTCCTGCTGACAAACGATTGATTCAGCCGCTATGCATTAAGACAACTAATGCATAGGTCATACATTGATGGCAGCTCCCGGCTCCCCCTCTTCCTCCCTGCCCCCGCTCACCTGGCTGCGCGCCTTTGAGGCCAGTGCGCGGCATCTGTCGTTCACCCGGGCTGCCGCAGAGCTGAACCTGACGCAATCGGCGATCAGCCAGCATGTGCGCAGTCTGGAAAACTTCCTTGGCCGAGAGCTGTTCATCCGCAAAACCCGCGCGCTGGAGCTATCGGAGGCCGGTGCCAATTATATGCCCATTGTGCGCGAGGCCTTTGAGCTGTTGGCGGCAGGCACCCAGGCCTTTACCGGCGGCGATCAGGGGCGGCATCTGGTATTGCAGTGCAATATGGCGTTCTCAGTCTTTTGGCTGTCGCCGCGGCTGCCGCGACTGTATGAACGGTTCCCCTGGCTGGTGCTGAATATCGTGACGCCGATATGGGACCCGGAACGGCATGCAAGTTCCGCCGGCACTGAGATCCGCTTTGGTCGCCCGAACGATATGTCAGCAGCGGCCATCCGACTGACCCGCGACCGGTTCTACCCGGTCTGCGCGCCGGGGTATCAGGGCGGAAACGTTGATTTCGACACCGCGACACTGCTGGATTGTGGCGGCGTCACAGGGTCTTGGGGGGCCTGGTTCAAGTCGCAGGATTTGCCGTTTGAACGCAATCACGAGGTCAATCTCGGCTCCACTTATGTGATTTCCATGACAGCTGCAGTGAATGGCGCCGGGATTTCCATGTCGCATGACACGCTGGCAGGCGGGTTGCTGGACAGCGGGCAGCTGGTCCGGGCCAGCGACCACTCGGCAGATCTGCTGGAGAATTACTTTCTGATGCCGCCGCCCAGCCATGCCAGCACTCCGGCCTCGCGCGCTTTTCTGGAGTGGCTGGAGGGGGAACTGCCGCCGGTTTAGACTGCCCCGCCCGGCGGCACGCCGGGCAGCGCCCGTCCGCCCCCATGGGCGGGCGCTACGCTTCCGCCCGCGGACGAGCACTGCCCTCACAAGGTACCGCCAACGCCAAACTTTCAAATTTCCCCAACAAGTCCTGCCGAATGTTCGCAATGCGCCCGCACCTTGCGCCATTCCCGCCTTGCTGCTAAACGCCCGGCACCGGTCGCAGCCTACCCGGTCATCAAAACAAGGGTTCAAACATGAAGACTATCGTTATCTGCTCGGGCGGGCTGGATTCCGTTTCGCTTGCCCATATGGTCGCTGAAGAACATCAGCTGACCCGTCTTGTCTCCTTTGATTACGGCCAGCGCCACAAGAAGGAACTGGACTATGCCGCCGCCGCCGCCGAACGGCTGGGCGTGCCGCATGACATCATCGACATGCGCGGGATCGGCGCCGCGCTTTCGGGATCGGCTCTGACCGATGACATTGATGTGCCGGACGGCCACTATGCCGAAGAGACCATGAAGGTCACCGTGGTGCCGAACCGCAACGCCATCATGCTGACCATCGCCTATGGCATCGCTGCCGCCAACGGCGACGACGCGGTGGCAACAGCCGTGCATGGCGGCGACCATTTCATCTATCCGGACTGCCGCCCGGCCTTTACCGAGGCGTTTGACGCGATGCAGCGGGCTGCGCTGGATGGCTACGCCGATGTACGGCTTTACACGCCGTTTGTGCACCGCACCAAGGGTGACATTGTCACCGCCGGTGTTGCCCATAACACGCCTTTTGCGGACACATGGTCCTGTTACAAGGGCGGCGACAAGCACTGCGGGCGCTGCGGCACCTGCGTGGAACGGCGCGAGGCCTTCCATCTGGCCGGCGTCGAAGATCCGACAGTTTATGCCGACCCCGATTTCTGGAAAGCTGCAATTGCAGGCAAGGACGGCGCCTGATGTTCCGGATCACCAAGGAATTCCACTTTTCCGCCTCGCACCAGCTGACGCATCTGCCGCCGGACCACCAATGCGCCCGGATGCACGGCCACAACTATGTCGTGGTGGTGGAGCTGGCAGCCAAAGAACTGAATGCGGACGGTTTTGTGCGCGACTATCACGAGCTGAAGCCGCTGAAAGCCTACATCGACGAAACCTTTGACCACCGGCATCTGAACGATGTGCTGGAGGGGCATTCGACCGCTGAGAATATGGCGAAACATTTCTATGACTGGTGCCACGCGCGCTGGCCGGAAGTGGCAGCCGTCAAAGTCTCGGAGACCCCCAAGACCTGGGCGGAGTACCGGCCGTGAGCCTGCGCATCGCGGAGATCTTCGGCCCCACCATTCAGGGCGAAGGCGTGCTGATCGGCGAACCCACTGTGTTCGTGCGCGCAGGCGGCTGCGACTACCGTTGCAGCTGGTGCGACAGCATGCATGCGGTCGACAGCGCCTTTCGCGGCGACTGGGCGGTGATGGCGCCTGAAGAGATCATGGACGAAGTGCGCCGCCTGTCCGGCGGCAAACCTTTGACGGTGTCGATCTCGGGCGGCAACCCGGCAATCCAGAACTTTGCACCGGTGATCGCCATCGGCCAGAAAGAAGGTTACCGGTTTGCCTGCGAAACGCAGGGCTCGGTTTCGCAACCCTGGTTCGGGGCGCTGGATACGCTGGTGCTGAGCCCGAAACCGCCATCAAGCGGCGAAAAGACCGACTGGCACAAATTCACCCGCTGCCTGCATCACGCCCAGGGCTGCGGCAAGGCGGTGATGAAGATCGTTGTGTTTGACGACGCCGACTATGCCTGGGCCAAAGCTGCCGCCGCGCGTCACCCGGAGCTGCCGCTGTATCTGCAACCCGGCAACCCGGAGGTCGACCCGGCGCAGCCCGTCGATCTGAACCAGGCCACCGAACGCCTTTTGTGGCTGATTGAAAAAGTGACCGGCGACGGCTGGTTCACGCCCCGCGTCCTGCCCCAGCTGCATGTGCTGGTCTGGGGCAACAAGCGTGGCGTCTGAAGACAAGGAAACCGATATGTCTGACAGTATCTACAGCAATCTAAAGCAGCTGGGCGGCGACACCATCGTGCCGCAAAGCCCCGAACAGGCCGAACTGGAACGGGTTCAGAACCCGCAAGGAGACGTGGCCTACAACGTGCGCTTCACCGCGCCGGAGTTCACCTCGCTCTGCCCGATGACCGGCCAGCCGGATTTTGCCCATCTGGTGATCGATTACGTGCCCGGCGAATGGCTGGTGGAAAGCAAATCTCTGAAGCTGTTCCTCACGTCCTTTCGCAACCACGGCGCCTTCCATGAAGATTGCACCGTCTCCATCGCCCGCCGCCTGGCGGATTTCCTTGCGCCGCAATGGCTGCGCATCGGTGGTTACTGGTACCCGCGCGGCGGCATCCCGATTGATGTGTTCTGGCAGACCGGCCCGATGCCCGAGGGAGTCTGGATTCCGGATCAGGGCGTGCCGCCCTACCGTGGCCGCGGCTGACACACCCCGTCACATCCGATCGACCCCTGGCAGCCCCGCCGTCAATCTGCGGTGCTGCCAGATTTCAATTCAGACGCCTTGCGGGCATTGATGCCTAAAGGCTGCCCGAGTGTCATTTCACGCGCCCTTGGGGCAGACCGGCCGCATGCCGACGCCACCTTTCCCCGCTGGCACCACAGATTGCTCCTGCGGCAACCGCAATTTGCGATCCGCGCAGCAGCGCCGGAACCAGCCTGAACCAGATCAGGAACAGAACGTGACTGTAGGGGGCGCATGTGGGAGGCGCAAAAATCTGGCGAACCCCAGAGATAGAAGAAAACAGGGAAATCCCTTTGATTTCAGTGGTGCCCGCGGCCGGACTCGAACCGGCACGGCCATACGGCCAGGAGATTTTAAGTCTCCGGTGTCTACCATTCCACCACGCGGGCTCAGGGTGCCGCTGCCGGGCACCTCAGGTGAAGGTCTAGCCTCCTGAAATCACGCGGACAATATGTTTTCGGCTCGAAAGGCAAATTTCCCAAAGCACGGACAGAGCTACAGCTCTGTATCCCCGGCGCCGGGTGGCGCCAGCGGCCCGCCGGGGTCCGCCAGGAAACGCTCCGGCAACCAGGGGTTCAGCTTCAGCGCCTCAGACAGCGCCTGTCGTGCCTCCTCCAGCCGCGACAGGCCGTATAGTGACAGCGCGCGGCCGCTTAGTGCAGCGATATGGCGGGGAGATAGCGCCAGCGCCCGGTCCAGATCAGCAAGAGCGGCTGCAAAGTCCCGGCGCAGGTAATGCACAAAAGCGCGCTGGTTGTAACCTTCGGCATAGTCCGGACAATAGTCGATCAGCTGATCAAAGGCCGCCAATGCACCCAGGAAGTCAAAGACAGAGCGTTTGGACATGCCGCGGTCAAGAATGGCCTGCGCCTGTGCGTTTGGCGCATCTGCCCAGTATTCCCACATCCGGTTGCCGATTTCGCGGGCCTGAGTTTCAGTTTCCGCCTTCTGCACCTCGCTGATCAGCGCCCCAAGCGGGCCGCTGTGGTTTGGTGCGGCGGGGCAATCTGATGCCTGTACTGGAGATACCGCTGCGGCACAGAAAACCGTAGCGGTGCAGGCCTGGGAAATATGGACGCGAAGCGGAGCAAGGAACATGCCCCATGCTCGCATATCTGCCATTTCAATCAAGTCTGGGGAAGCTGCGCAGCGGAATTAGCTCTAAAGCGGGCCCAGAACGCCGTCTTCCTTGACCGCCTGCATTGCAACATAGGTGGATGTGGACGCGACATGCGGCAGCGAGGAGATCTTCTCTCCCAGCACCGCCCGGTAATCCGTCATGGACCGGGTGCGCACCTTCAAGAGGTAGTCGAAATGCGATGCCATCATATGCACCTGTTCAATCTCCGGCAACCGCGCCACCGCGGCGTTGAACTTGGACAGCGCCGCTTCGCGGGTGTCGTCGAGCTTCACCTCGACAAAGGCCACATGATCCAGCCCCAGCCGGATCGGATCCACCAGCGCCCGGTAGCCGGTGATGATGCCTTCCGCCTCCAACCGCTTGAGCCGGGTCTGGGTCGGTGTCTTTGACAGGCCGATACGCCGGGCAAGGTCCGCAATGGAAATGCGGCCGTCTTCGCTCAGCACGTTGAGAATCGCCCGGTCAAAGCGATCAAGGTCTATGGAGTTCATTTGGACCTTCAATTTTCACATTTTTACCCATTTGACCTATGAATATCATCAATTCAGTCAATTGTCCCGCCGCAAAGCGTGTAGGCTTAACAAAAGCCCTGCACATTTTCTTGTGGAGTCACCTCATGACCGCTGATACCAAACTTCGCTTCCGGATCGACGCCGGCACCTATGCCGACCAAGCCGCGATCCGCGACCAGCTGGTGGCCCAGGCCGCCCTTACTGACGCAGACCGCAACCGCATTTGCGCCAACGCCGCCGCATTGGTGCGCGACATCCGCGGCCATTCGGCACCGGGGCTGATGGAGGTTTTCCTGGCCGAATACGGGCTGTCGACCGACGAAGGCGTGGCGCTGATGTGCCTGGCCGAAGCGTTGCTGCGGGTGCCGGATGCGGACACAATCGATGCGCTGATCGAGGACAAGATCGCGCCTTCGGACTGGGGCAAGCATCTGGGCAAATCCACCTCTTCGCTGGTCAATGCCTCGACCTGGGCCTTGATGCTGACCGGCAAGGTGCTGGACGAAGAGCGCAGCCCCATCGGCGCCCTGCGCGGCGCCATCAAGCGGCTGGGCGAACCGGTGATCCGCACCGCTGTCAGCCGCGCGATGAAGGAAATGGGCCGCCAATTCGTGCTGGGCGAAACCATCGAAAGCGCCATGGACCGCGCTGCCGGGATGGAGGCCAAGGGCTATAGCTATTCCTACGACATGCTGGGCGAAGCTGCCCGCACCGAGGCAGACGCCGCCCGTTACCATCTGGCCTATTCCAAGGCGATTTCATCCATTGCCGCCGCCTGCAACAGCGACGACATCCGCAGGAATCCCGGCATCTCGGTAAAGCTGTCTGCCCTGCACCCGCGCTATGAACTGGCACAGGAAAACAGTGTGATGGAGCATCTGGTGCCGCGCCTGAAGGCGCTGGCGCTGTTGGCCAAAGCGGCCAAGATGGGTCTCAACGTTGACGCCGAGGAAGCCGACCGCCTGTCGTTGTCGCTGGAAGTCATTGACGCGGTGGTCTCGGACCCGGCTCTGGCGGGCTGGGACGGATTTGGCGTGGTTGTGCAGGCCTATGGCCCGCGCACCGGGCTGGCAATTGACGCCCTGCATGAGATGGCCGAGAAATACGACCGCCGCTTCATGGTGCGTTTGGTAAAAGGCGCCTATTGGGATACCGAGATCAAGCGCGCCCAGGTTGAGGGCGTCGACGGCTTCCCGGTCTTTACCTCCAAGGCGCTGACCGATGTGTCCTATATCTCCAACGCCCGCAAGCTCTTGGACCTGACAGACCGGATCTATCCGCAGTTCGCCACCCATAACGCGCATACCGTCTCTGCCATCCTGCATATGGCCCAATCCATCGATAATGCGGCTTATGAATTCCAGCGCCTGCATGGCATGGGAGAGACATTGCATCAGATGGTGCTGGAGCAGAACAGGACCAACTGCCGGATCTACGCACCTGTTGGCGCCCACCGCGATCTGCTGGCCTATCTGGTGCGCCGCCTGCTGGAAAACGGCGCCAACTCTTCCTTTGTGAACCAGATCGTGGACGAGAACGTCCCGCCCGAAGAGGTCGCCGCCGATCCCTTTGCAGAGATTGCAGACATCACTTGCAAAATCCCAACCGGGCCAGAGCTTTATGCACCGGAACGCCCCAATTCCAAGGGCTTCGATCTGGGCCATGCGCCGACGCTTGCCCGCATCGAAGACGCCCGCGCGCCCTGGCGGACCCACACCTGGGAGGCCGGACCGCTGATCGCTGGCGAGGCCCGGCCCGAGGCGCCGCTGGATGTGACCAACCCCGCCGACCTCAGCCCGGTGGGCAAGGTGCGATATTGCTCCGGCGCGGATCTGGAAACCGCACTGGCTGCCGCAGCGCCCTGGAGTGCCCCGGCCAGCGAACGTGCCGCCGTGCTGAATAAGGCCGCCGATCTCTACGAGGAAAACTATGGCGAGCTGTTTGCGATCCTGGCCCGCGAGGCTGGCAAGACCATCCCCGATGCGGTGGCCGAGCTGCGCGAGGCGGTGGACTTTCTGCGCTATTACGCCGCCCGCATCCCCGATGCAGACCCCGCCGGCGTGATCTCCAGCATTTCGCCGTGGAATTTCCCACTGGCGATTTTCACCGGCCTGATCTCGGCACCGCTGGCCACCGGCAACGGCGTTCTGGCCAAACCCGCCGACCCCACCCCGCTGGTGGCCCATCGCGCGGTGCAGCTGCTGCATGAGGCCGGCGTGCCGCGCCATGCGCTGCAGCTGCTGCCGGGCCGCGGCTCCAAGGTTGGCGCTGCCATTACTGGCGATGCGCGGGTTGCCGGCGTCAGCTTCACCGGCTCCACCGCCACTGCCATGCGCATTCGCGCCACCATGGCTGACACCATGCGCCCCGGGGCGCCACTGGTGGCCGAGACCGGCGGGCTGAATGCGATGATCGTCGACTCCACCGCGCTGCCCGAACAAGCGGTGCAATCGGTCGTCGAAAGCGCCTTTCAATCCGCAGGCCAGCGCTGTTCAGCGCTGCGCTGCCTCTACCTGCAGGACGACATCGCCGACAACGTGCTGGAGATGCTGCAGGGCGCGATGGACCTTTTGCAGGTGGGCGACCCCTGGCATCTTAGCACTGACAGCGGCCCGGTGATCGACGACAAGGCGCGCTCTGGCATCCTGGCCCATATTGCCAAGGCCCGCATGCAAGGCCGGGTGCTGAAGGAAATCCGGCCACCGCAGGCCGGCACGTTTGTCGGGCCGACCCTGATCGAAATCCCGGACATCGCCTGGATGGAAGAAGAAATCTTTGGCCCGGTCCTGCATGTGGTGCGCTTCCAGTCCCAGGAGCTGGACAAGATCATCGACGACATCAACGCCACCGGCTACGGGCTCACCTTTGGGCTGCACACCCGCATCGATGACCGGGTGCAGCATGTCTGCGACCGGGTGCATGCGGGCAACCTCTATGTGAACCGCAACCAGATCGGCGCCATTGTTGGCAGCCAGCCTTTTGGTGGCGAGGGGCTTTCGGGCACCGGTCCCAAGGCCGGCGGCCCCGACTACCTCAGCCGGTTCTGCGCGCCGGACCGGCAGCAAAGCAGCAGCCAGTGGGAGACGACCACCTCTGCGCTGCCCGCAATCAGCGGCGTGCCTGCGCAGCCGGTGACCACCACCCTGCCCGGTCCGACCGGTGAATCGAACCGCCTGACCCTTTTTGCCCGGCCGCCGCTTCTGTGCATGGGGCCAGGCGCCGAGGCGGCCGAGGCGCAGGCCAAACACGTGATCAGCCTGGGCGGCACCGCCATGCAAACGGATGGCATGTTCGACCTGAACCGATTGGAAACGATGGCAGGCATTGCCGGTGTCCTGTGGTGGGGCGATGAGGCCACCGGGCGGGACATCGAACAGGCGCTGGCCAGACGCGTCGGCCCGATCATCCCTTTGATCCCCGGCAAGCCCGACCGCGCCCGCGTGCTGGCAGAACGCCACGTCTGCGTCGACACCACCGCCTCTGGTGGCAATGCGCAGCTTTTGGGTGGCAACGCCTGACCTAGAGACCACCCGACACAACTGCGCTGCCCGGCTTGCCGCCGGGCGGTGCTCAAATCACCATCCTGTTTCGCTTAACCGCTTGACGCAGGGCCATTTCCGGCCCAGCGTTCCCCCATGTTTCCGATCCGAGATCACAACCCGTCCGGCCGCACACCCTATGTTGTCTATGCGCTGATGGCGGTGAATATCCTGGCCTATTTCTACTATTCAGCCAGCTATGCTTCCCCCCGCGCACTTGCCCTGTTCTATGATGCCTATGCGGTGGTCCCGGCCGAAATCAGCAAGGGCAACGGGTTTGAGACACTTTTTACTTCGATGTTCATCCACGCAGGGCTGATGCATCTGGGCGGCAACATGCTGTTTTTGTGGATCTTCGGCGACAATCTGGAAGATGAGATGGGCCATCTCACCTTCCTCGCCTTCTACCTCGCCAGCGGCATCGGCGCCGGGTTGATCCATGTGTACTCGGCTCCCGGCTCCTGGGTTCCAACGGTCGGCGCCTCCGGCGCCATAGCTGGCGTGATGGGCGGCTACCTGTTGATGTTCCCCAAGGCCCGCGTCGATATCCTGCTGGTGCTGATCATCTATTTCCGCATCTTCACCATTCCCGCCTTTGTCATGCTGGGCCTGTGGCTGGTGATGCGATTCTTTGGCGGCCTTGGCGCCGACCCGGATCAGGGCGGCGTTGCCTATTGGGCCCATGCCGGCGGTTTTGCGGTGGGGCTGGTCCTGTGCCTGCCCCTGTGGCTGCGCCGCGGCGGGCCGGGTTTCTGGAACAAGACCCAAGGGCTGCCACCACATCCAGAGAATGAGTACGAATACGCCGCCAGCCGCATCCCCAAACTGCCGCGCAAGAAGCCGCGTCCGGGACCCTGGGGCAAGTAAGGCCTCAGGCCGCCCCACGCCTCCAACAGCTGTGCTTGAAAAAGCGGCCTGCGAAACCATGAAACACGCAACTGGATAAAGCGCAGGCCGCTCCCCCGATAGGCATCGGGGATGTAAAATGGTAGAGCTGCGCTCGAAGATTTTACGGGGAAATATTAAAGGCCCAGCTCACATTCAGTCAGGAAAGGAAGCTCTGATGCCCCTTCTACGCGCCATCTGCCACTGCGGCACTGTTGAGATAGAGGCAGAGTTCCCCAGCGGCCTTGCCTCTGCCGCGCGCTGCGATTGTTCCTTTTGCCGCCGCCGCGGCGCAGCGGCGGTTACCGCCATTGCCGCCAGCCTGAAGGTGCTGAAGGGGGCCGAGAACCTCAGCCTCTATACCTGGGGCACCCATGCGGCGAAACACTATTTCTGCAAGACCTGCGGTATCTACACCCACCATCAGCGCCGCTCGGACCCCAGGGAATGCGGCGTCAATCTGGGCTGTCTCGAAGGCGCCAATCCGCGGACGCATCCGGAAACCTATGGCGAGATCCCCTGGAATGACGGGGTGAACCATCCCTCTGATCAGCAATGACCGTCTGCCTGGCTGACAGCCGGGCTGCGCCCGCGCCCCCACACGAAACAAAAAACGCGGTGCAATGGCCGCGTTTCATAGTCTCAGCCTGCTTGCCAGTTCAGCCGCGGATCACCTTGGCGAAATTCTCGAAGATCGGCTCGTTCGAGCAGACCACAGAGCCGCTGTCGATGATGCCTGCTTCCCGGTCGATGGCTTCGGCCAGGCCGCCGGCCTCTTTCACGATGATGATGCCTGCGGCCAGATCCCAGGCGTTCAGACGGCGTTCCCAGAAGCCCTCATAGCGGCCTGCGGCCACATAGGCCATGTCCAGCGCGGCAGAGCCCCAGCGGCGCACGCCGGCGCAGGCGGGCATCAGGCGGGCCAGATCCTGCAGGGTCAGCGGCAGGTCGGCGCGGCCGCCGAACGGCACGCCGGTGGCAAAGATCGACTCGATCATCCGATGGCGTCCTGACACACGGATGCGGGTGTCGTTCATCCAGGCGCCAGCACCCTTTTCAGCAAAGAACATCTCATCCTTGGCGGCGTCATAGACCACACCGGCGACGATCTGGCCCTTATGCTCCAGCGCAATGGAAATCGCCCAGTGCGGCAGCCCGTGCAGAAAGTTGGTGGTGCCGTCCAGCGGGTCGACAATCCAGCGGCGCGTCGGATCCTCGCCGTCTTCCTCGCCGCCCTCTTCGGCCAGCCAGCCATAGGTCGGACGCGCGTTGCGCAGCTCTTCCTTGATGATCTTCTCGGCGGCGATGTCAGCCCTGGAGACAAAATCTCCCGCGCCTTTCATCGACACCTGCAGGTTCTCCACCTCGCGGAAATCTTTCACCAGGGAACGGCCTGCCTTGCGGGCGGCCTTGATCATCACATTGAGGTTTGCGCTGCCAATCATGTCTGCAGAATCCTGTCACGTCGGGGAGATGCCGGGTCAAGCCGTGCCTATACGCTCCCAGTCTGCGCTTGCCAAGGGGTTATGCCCCAAAGAGGCTAACGGCCGTGACGCTCGGTTACTGCGGCTGGAATGGTTGAATTCCATCTCTGGCCGGATCACATTCCGGGGCAAACAGAACAAGGAACACCCCGATGACAGGACAAATGCAGCGTATCGTGCTTGCCAGCCGCCCGGACGCACAGGCCAGCGAAGAAAATTTCCGTCTGGAAAGCGTCAGCCTGCCCCAGCCATCTGAGGGTGAAGTGCTTGTAAAGGTTCACTATATGTCGCTGGACCCTTACATGCGCGGCCGCATGAACGCAGGCAAATCCTATGCCCCGCCAGTGGAGATTGGTGAGACCATGACCGCAGGCGGCGTCGGCGAGGTGTTTGCCTCCAACAGCCCGGATTTCCAACCCGGCGACTTTGCATTGGGCATGTTCGGCTGGGCCAGCCATGCCTGCGCCAAAGCCTCGGACATCCGCAAACTGGAGCCGGGACTGGCACCGCTCACCACTGCGCTCGGCGTTCTCGGCATGCCGGGGTTTACCGCATGGCATGGCTTGGACGCCTATGGGCGCCCGCAGGCGGGCGAAACCCTGGTGGTTGCCGCCGCCACCGGCCCGGTCGGATCAATGGTCGGGCAGCTGGCCAAGCAGAAAGGCCTGCGTGTGGTTGGCATCGCGGGGGGACCTGACAAGTGCAAACTGGCAGTTGAAACCTTCGGCTTTGACGCCTGCCTTGATCACCGCGCCTATGACAGTTCCGAAGCCCTCCGCGAGGCGCTGGCAGCAGAATGCCCGGACGGCATCGACATCTATTATGAAAATGTCGGCGGCAAAGTGCTGGAAGCGGTGCTGCCACTGATGAACAGTTTCGGCCGCATTCCAGTCTGCGGCATGATCGCCTGGTACGAGGGCGCCCAGACCAGCCTGACGGCTCCGGCGATCTGGCGCGATGTGCTGGTCAAATTCCTGTCTGTGAACGGCTTCATCATCTTCAACCACTACCACCGCTACGGCGATTTCCTGCGCGAAGCGGGCCCGATGGTTGCCAGCGGCAGCATCAAGTATCTGGAAGACATCGCCGAAGGGCTGGAGAACGCCCCCAAGACATTCCTGTCGATGCTGCAGGGCGGCAATACCGGCAAGCAGATCGTCAAACTGGTCTGACCCAGACGCCGCGCCCGCCGGATCACGCAACCGCGCGGAGCGGGCACAGGCGCCGGAACGGCGCAGGCCGCTCCGCGCCTCCCCACCCTGCAGCCTTTACAGAAGCTGCAGCTTGCGGGCCTCGACCTTGGCCAGCCGGATCAGCTCCTGCATGAAGGGTTTTTCGCGGTCATCCGCCCGGATCGCCGCATAGAGCCTGCGGGTGATCCCCGATTTGGTGAGCGGCCGGGTCACATAGTCGGAGGAATATTTCACCTCCCGCACCACCCAGTCCGGCAACACCGACACCCCGCGGTTGGAGGCCACCAGCAAGAGGATCACCGCCGTCAGCTCCACCTGGCGGATCGAGGCAGGTTCGACGCCTGCCGGGATCAGCAACTGGCTGAACACATCCAGCCGGGCCTTTTCAACCGGGTAGGTGATCAGGTTCTGCCCGATGAAATCCGCAGCCTCGACAAAGGGTTTTGCGGCAAGCGGATGCTGCGCCGAGGCAACAAACACGGCATTGTAATCAAACAGCTCGATAAACTCGACACCGGCGATATCCTCCGGGTCGGAGGACACCACCAGATCCACCTCCTCTTTCTGCAGTGCAGGCAGCGCATCAAAGGCCAGGCCCGGACGGATATCCACATCTACATCGCCCCAGTTCCTGCGGAACCCTTCCAGCACCGGAAACAGCCACTCAAAACAGGCGTGGCATTCAATGGCGATATGCATCCGGCCGGTGTTGCCGTCACGAAGCGAGGAAAATTCCGCTTGTGTGGCTTCCACTTGCGGCAAAACCTGCTCTGCCAGCCGCAAAAGCCGCAGTCCTGCCGGCGACAGTTTCATCGGCTTGGAGCGCCGGATGAACAGCTCGACACCGGCCTGATCCTCCAGCCCTTTCACCTGATGGCTCAACGCGCTTTGGGTGATATTCAGCTGCTCAGCAGCCCTTGCCAGCCCCCCGGCCTCATGGATGGCCTTGATGGTGCGCAGATGGCGAAATTCGATGTGCATCCTATCAGATCACTCATGTTGTTCTTGAGAATTATGAAATTGTCTCACGTATGAGACCATGCAACAAGAGGTGAAATCAACCTAGCGAGAGACCCCGAGCATGACGACGCCCAAGATTTCCTTTGAATTCTTCCCGCCGCAAAATCTCGAAGCCTCTTTCCGGCTTTGGGACACCGTGCAAGTCCTCGCTCCGATGGACCCGCGTTTTGTGTCGGTGACTTATGGTGCAGGCGGCACCACGCGCAGCCTGACCCGCGATGCGGTTGCGACGCTGCACAAATCCTCCGGCCTGAATGTGGCCGCGCATCTGACCTGCGTGAACGCCTCCAAGGCCGAAACGCTGGAGATCGCGGATCAGTTTGCGGCCGCTGGCGTGACCGAGATTGTCGCCCTGCGCGGCGACCCGCCCAAGGGCGAAGGCAGGTTCACCCCGCATCCCGAAGGCTTTGCCAATTCGGTTGAGCTGATCAAGGGGCTGAAGGCGCGCGGCGACTTCAAGATCAAGGTTGGCGCCTACCCGGACCGCCATCCGGAAGCCGCGGATCAAGCCGCCGATGTCGAATGGCTGAAGCGCAAGCTGGATGCCGGTGCGGATGAGGCGCTGACCCAATTCTTCTTTGAGGCTGACACCTTCTTCCGTTTCCGCGATGCCTGCGAAAAGGCCGGTATTGACGGCAGCAGGCTCACCCCCGGCATTCTGCCGATCGAGAACTGGAAGGGAGCGCGCAACTTTGCCAAACGCTGCGGCACCATTATCCCGGACTGGGTTGAAAATGCGTTCGACAAGGCGCTGCGCGATGACCGTGAGGAGCTGCTGGCCACCGCACTCTGCACCGAGCTCTGCTCTGATCTGCTGGAGGGCGGCGTGGACAGGCTGCATTTTTACACGCTGAACCGGCCCGAGCTGACCCGCGATGTCTGCTTTGCCCTGGGCGTCACACCCAAAGTGTCGCTGCAGAACGTGGCGTAAACGTTGCGCCCATGGCGGCGCGGTTTCTAATGGCGGCATAACTGCCCAAGGACCCGCGCCATGTTCTACGCTGAAAAACCCGCTGACCTTCTGACGCTGGAGCAGACGACCGGGATCTCCGGGCTGGAGTTCATGCAAGGCATTCTGGAGGGCCGCCTGCCCGGCCCGCCAATTGCAAAGACGCTGGGCTTTTATCTGCATTCGGTCGAAGACGGCCAGGTCGTGTTTCGCGGCACCCCGGAATTCCACGTCTGCAACCCGATGGGCACCGTGCATGGCGGCTGGTACGGCACGCTGCTGGACAGCGCCATGGCCTGTTCGGTGATGACCAAAGTGCCGCGGGGCTCGGTCTATACAACCTTGGAATACAAGATCAACATTCTGCGGCCCATCCCGCTTGGCACCCTGATTGATTGCACCGGCAGCATCGATCACGTGGGTCGCTCCACCGGCGTTGCCCATGGTGCGTTGCGCGGAGTTGCGGACGGACGCCTTTTTGCCACCGGCTCCACCACCTGTATCGTGATGCAGATCGCACCATCTTAAACGCGGGGCCATAAAACTGGGGCATGCCCTGCACGGCCTTGCTTGTTGCATTTTTTCACCTAAGTATCTGCAAGATCTGAACATCTGCAAGAAATCCAAAAACCTCAGAAAGACAGGCCATGCCGTCAAACAGCCTCGCCCGTGCAGCAACGGCCCGCATCCAGGTTCTAGCTCCGGCCGGGGAGCTGGATTTTCTTGATACGCAATCGCTGGTTTTGCCGGTTCCGGTCACCCCGCTGGAGGCTTGGAACATCATTCACAAACAGCCGCTGCCCGGGTTGAAACTGGCCTTTTGGCTGCGTGATGCCATGTCAGCGTTGTTCGGCGTGAAGCGTGTCGGCGGCTTTTCTGGTCAGCAGCGCGCAGATGTGAAAACGGGAGACATGCTCGATTTCTTCCTGGTGGAGGCCGCATCTGACCAGCTGCTGACCCTCACCGCGCGGGACCGGCACCTGGATGTGATGACCTGCGTCTGCTGCAACAGCGGTGTGCTCAGCCTTACCACATCAGTGGTCACCCATACCCTGTTTGGCCGCATCTACATGCTGCCGGTCAGGCCGGCGCATAAGCTGATCGTCTCGCAGTCGCTGAAGCGGCTGCAGAAAGAACTGGAGAAGCGCAGGGCTGCTGGCCGCTAGGGCGGCTATCCGCCTCAGACAGCAGCGGCCCAGCAAAACCCGCCTTTTCCTGCGCAGCTTCGGTCAGCCCCCCTGTCAGGTTTTGGAAAATCTTGCCAGCCAGCCGCCTGCCGCCTGCGCCGCGTGTCGACCGGGACCCGCGCTGCTGTGCAGACGTTCACTGGCATCCAACCCGACCCGGCGGCGGCTGCGCAGCAGAAAAATCTTACCCCATCCCTGCCAGGTGCCTACCGAGGCGGCCTTGGGGTCCACCGGAAACCGCATCCGCCAGTCCAGCGGCAACGGCAGCCCACGCTCCTCAGCTTTCTCCAGCATCCAGACCAAAGAGACATTGGCCAGTGGCCGTGCCGCCTCAAACCCGCCCAGCTGGCCGCCTACGTCGCCATGGGCGCCGCGGAACCACACTTGTTCCACATGGCCATCCCAGGCTTTCGGGCAATCCCACAGCACCGGTCTGAAAACGTCCCGCGTCTCATCCAGCGCCAGGGCATGGTAGCCGCTTTTGATATGCGGCCCCAGCGTGTGGTTGTGGAAATTATGCTGTTTTTCCGCCCAGCGCCACAGCAGCGGCAGCCGCAAGCCCAGTGCCTTAACCGTATCCCAAACACCGACCATTTCGATTTCCACCGTATCGTGGCAATGCGCGGCGCTGAAGGCCGCACCGGTCTGGGACCGTCCGTTTAACCGATAGTGGCGGTAGGCGGTGCGGATGTGGCGCACAGTGGCATGTTCCGCTTTCAGCAAGCCGATCCGGTCGATCACCCCGGCCAGCGACCGCACCGCATAGGCGCCACGGGAATAGCCATAGAGGTAAATCCTGTCTCCGGGGCGGTAACGGGACGCCAGATAGCCATAGGCGCGGCGGATCTGCCGATTGATCCCGCGCCCCATCATCACGTCAGGGGCGCTGCCCCAGCCCTTCCATTGCACGCCGGATTCGTAGAAGACGGATACTTGGCCGCCCATCTCCTGGCACAGGCGGTACAGCTGGCCTGCATGGGTTTCATGGCCTGCCTCTAGCGTCGACATGGTGCCATCCAGAATAATCACATGGGCCTGAGGACCGCGCAGCTTGGCTTCACCCGAATGCTCCGAGCGCAGCGGCCGTCCCAGCCACCCTAAAACCCTATTGCTCAGCTGCTTCAGAAACATCCCTTAGCACTTCCCAAATCCTCGACGGTGTGAACGGCATGTCCACCTGCCGTATGCCGCGGTCCTGCACCGCGTTTGCAACAGCAACCGGCGCACCTGCGGCCCCCGCTTCGCCGCTGCCGTTCATCCCCAGCTGGTTCTGTGCCAAAGGCACCGGCTCTGTGGTGATTCCAATCATGGGCACGCGGCTGGCCCGCGGCAATGCACAGCCCAGAAACGAAACCGTGAGCAGTCGTCCCTCTGCATCAAAGACAACCCGCTCCAGCATGGTCTGTTCCAGCCCCTGCGCCGCGCCGCCATTCACCTGGCCCTCGGCCGACATCAGGTTGATCAGATTACCGAAATCATCAACTACAGTGTAGCGCACCTGGTCTGTTTGCCCAGCCTCCGGATCGATAACAATTTCGGAAATATTTGCGCCATCTGGCAAAGAGCTATCAGGCAGCCCGGCCCGCGCCGCGTGACGCTGAAGGTCAGTACGGCCTTGCGCGCGGGCCATCTCCATGGCCTCCAGCATGGTTGGGGTCAGGTTGGAACCCGGCGCCCAGAAGGTCTCGCCGTCAAATTCGACCACATCTTCCGCAACGCCCATCTCTTGCGCCAGGAAGGATGTGAAAGCGGCGATCATCCGGTCCACCGCTGCACGTGGTGCATTGGCCCGGATTGCCGCAGAGCCCGGCCCACTGGTGTCGTCGCCCTGAGCGTTGCGTCCTCTGTCACTGCAGAACATCTGGATACGATCAGCCGACAGGCCGCTCTGGTCGGCAGGGAACCCGGCGTGGACGGTTTCATGCCCTTGCCCGTTGCTCTGTCTGCCGACATCGATGTTCACCCGGCCATCCTCCAGAAACTCCACTTCCCTGCCATCTGAAGGATCACCCAAAATACTTTCAATATAGTAACACACCCCAACGCCCCGGGGCTTGTCGCGTTAACCATTTTCGGTGTGGAAAGGGGAGAATCACGCAATATCAGACCCTTGCGCAGCGCGGCCAAGATCTTTGATAAAATCCCCGGCACCATCTGTCGCGCCAGTGACAGTGCCCCAGGGGACAGCTGCGGCCGGGATCGACTGGCCGGTCAGGACCTGACATCCCGGTACCGGTTCACTGGCTGGCGTTTACCGCATGTGACCTTGCCCGCCCGCTGATCGGGTTGGCTGGCGATCCATGGCGCGAGGCGACACTTAGCTGGCCGGTTGCCCAGCCAGTT
The DNA here is from genome assembly GCA_001730095.1 of Rhodobacteraceae bacterium (ex Bugula neritina AB1). Classification (GTDB taxonomy): domain Bacteria; phylum Pseudomonadota; class Alphaproteobacteria; order Rhodobacterales; family Rhodobacteraceae; genus Leisingera. Next base: position 101,085 of record MDLF01000046.1, on the reverse strand, counting down.
CAATCACCGTCACCACGTCACTGAGACCGTAGCCGTTGAATTGCGTGCTCATGGCCGAGGAATAGGCGCCAAGCCCCGGAAACAGAACATAGTCGCCAGCCATGGCGTCACACGGCAGCGGCAGCCCGTCCGGCAGCCGGTCCAGACTGTCGCAGGTGGGGCCGAACACCACCCGGGGCCTGCGTTTGCCTGCCCGGTGCTTGCCGCGCGCAGAGACAACCTCTACCCGGCCCGGCAGCCCCATGTCGCGGATATCCACCAGCCCGCCATAGATACCGTCATTCAGGAACACAACTGCGCCCCCGTTGCGCATCCCCTTGATGCGCGCGGCCAATGTAAAGCTTTCAGAGACCATTGCCCGGCCAGGCTCGCAGATCAGAGTGGGCTGCTCTGCGCCAAAGGCCTGGGCCGCCGCCATTTCAATTGCGGCAAAGACCTTCTCCAGATCCGGCGCCGCGCCGTTCCGGTTGGCAGCAAAGCCGCCGCCGACATTCAGGCGCGCAATCTGTACACCGGAGTCATCGACAATCTTCTTTGCAGCATGAATGTATTCCACCCAAGCGGCTTCATCTTCGCACTGGGTACCCGGATGGAAACACAGCGCCGGTGACCAGCCCCTGGCCGCCACCTGCTTCAGCAGCTCTACCGCTTCTGTTGGCGCTGCACCGAATTTGCTGCCGAAATCATAGGCGGCGCCTGCCACCGGCAGGGCAAAGCGGACGGCAATTTCACAAGTGCGCGGCACCGCGTCCAGTTTCTCCAGCTCACTCAGCTCATCCACCGACCAGCTGGCGACCCCATGTTCGATTCCCGCCGCGATTTCCGCCGCTGAGCGCATCGGATTGTTGTAGTGCATCACCGCACCGGGGCTGGCGGCACGCACCGCCTCCATTTCCGCGGGCGACGCCACATCAAAGGCAGAGATCCCCGCAGCCACAAGGTTAGACAGGACCGCCGGATGCGGGTTCGCCTTGACCGCATATGTCACCAGACCCGGAAAGCCGCTTTGGAACCGCCTGGCCACCTCATGCAGGACACGCGGCGAGAAATAGAGGATCGGGTGATCCGGCGCACTGCGGCCCAGGTGGGATTCAGGCGAAAGCCAAAGCGGAGGAATGTGCTGCATCGGGTAACCCTCATTCGTTTTACATATTTTCCGAGAATTTCCCGTCGATATCGCTTGGCACATTGCCTATAGTGACGAAAGTTTTCGTCATATCGCAGGGAATGCATGCAAACCGACGACATCGATCAGCGCCTTGTCACCCTGCTGCGGGAGAACGCCCGCCGCCCGGTGGCGGAGCTTGCCCGCCATCTGGACCTCGCCCGGACCACTGTTCAGGCACGGATTGAGCGTCTGGAGTCCGCCGGTGTGATCACTGGCTACACGCTCAAATCCTCCGCCGCCGCCCGGCCACCGCTGCAGGCGACGGTACTGATGTCGATTGAGCCGCGGTCGGGGCCGGAGGTGCTGGCCCGCCTGCGCAGCCTGCCGGGGGTAGAGGTGGTTCACACGACCTCTGGCCGGTTCGACCTGCTGGCCCAGGTGGTGGCGCAAAGCACGGCTGAACTGGACGACACCATCGACCATATTGCGGAGGCACGCGGGGTGCGGTCCTCCGAAAGCCTGATCCATCTGGCAACCAAGCTGGACCGGACCGGTCAGTAAAGGTTTGCGGTCGCCACACTACCGCCCGCCCCCTTCGGGAGAGAGCCGGTCGCCCCTGCCCTAGGCCGGACGTGCCCTCAATTCTTCTTCAAACGCTGCGCATATAATCCAGCAGCCAGTCCCGGAACAGCCGGGCTGCAGGGCGCAGGGCGCCGCGGTCCGGGTAGATCAGGTGATAGGCCTCCTGCCCCGGCACCGTCACCCCGGGCAAACACGGCACCAGCCCGGCGGCTTTCATTGCTGCGTCAGACGCCGGCGCGCGGGCCAGCGCAATGCCGGCCCCCTGCGCTGCCAATTCTGCGGCCATCAGCGAATTGTCGGCAAAAAAATACCGCGCCTGCCCATGCGGCAGCCGCAGGTGTTCAAACAACTGAACCCAGCTGGCGCGGTGGGTGGAGACTTCGATCAGCGGAAACTGAACCAGATCCTGCGGAGCGGTGATCTGGGCGGCAACATCCGGCGGTGCCATCGGATACAGCACCTCCCGCAGCAGCTCGTCGCTTTCGGTACTGAACAGCGCGGGGTTGCCGAATACGATCTGCAAGTCGGTGAACCGGTTGGCAAAATCTGCGGCCATATTGCCAGTGCTGAGCGCCAGATTGACTTGCGGGTGCGCGGCCTGGAAACCCGGCACCCCGCGCGCCAGCACCCCATGGGCAAACAGCAGCACCGATTGCACGAACAGCCGCTGCTCGCGGCTTTCGCCGAATAGGCCGGTGGTGGCGGTCTCCAGCATCAAGAGTGACTGCTGCACCGAGGGCAGATAGGCCCGCCCTGCCTCGGTCAGCGTCACTGCGTGGGCGTGGCGGTAAAAGAGCGGCGTGCCCAGCTGGGTTTCCAGCGCCTTCACCTGCTGGCTGACGGCGGCCGCCGACATATTCAGCTGCGCCGCCGCCCGGGCAAAGCTTTCGGTACGCGCCGCAGCCTCGAACACGCGCAGCCAGTTGAGAGAGGGAATGCGGGTTGCCATGAACGTAGGCTAAGCTGAACTTAGCCTAACCGGCAAGACATACCGTGCTGGGTTTCCCCGCCCTTCGCCTAAAGTTCATGCAGCGAACATTCCCGCTGCAACAGCGCCCCCCCCACTAGCCAGATGAGAAACGAGACATGACAAGTCCCGCCAATGCGCCGCGCCCCAAGCGCAAGATTTGGAACTTCACCCCGCAGCTGCCGATCCGGACCTCCCCCTATTGGGACTGGCCTTTGAGGCCACTGGCTTCGGTCAGATACCTGCTGCAAAGCTGGAACCCGCTGGCCCTGCGGGCGCTTTTGCTGGGTTTTGCCGTTTTCACCTGGACTTTCCTCACCCCGTCGCTGGACCGCATTGCAACGCTCAGCTGGGACTGGGTGGCGGAGATCTGGTTCCGCAACTTCTGCATCTTGATGGTGGTGGCCGGTGGGCTGCATCTGGCGCTATGGAAGTTCCGCACCCAGGCTGACGAGTACCGCTATGACATGCGCCCGATGATGAAGGGCGCCAAGGTCTTCACCTTCAAGAACCAGGTCTGGGACAATATGTTCTGGACCCTTGGCCCGGCGCTCACCTTCTGGACGTTCTGGGAAAGCTTCATCCTCTACGCCTATGCCAATGGCTGGGTCACCATGATCACGCTGGAGGAAAACCCAGGCCCCTTCATTCTGATGACCATCTTCATCCCGATCTGGGCCGGCTTTCACTTTTACTGGCTGCACCGGCTGCTGCATGTAGGTGTGCTCTACACCAAAGTGCACGCCTGGCATCACCGCAACATCAACACCGGCCCCTGGTCCGGCCTGGCGATGCACCCGGTGGAAAGCTTCTTTTTGATGTTCGACACGATGATCTTCTTCCTGCTGCCCGCGCATCCTGCCCTGGCGATCTTCCTCTTGTTCCACCACGGCATCGGCGCCCCGACCTCTCATGCTGGGTTTGAGCATCTGAAACTCGGCAACAAGGCCAGGTTCCTGGTCGGCGATTTCTTTCACCAGCTGCATCACAGGTTCTTCGACTGTAACTACGGCACCTGGGAGACACCCTGGGACCAGTGGTTCAACACCTTTCATGACGGCACCGAAGAGGGCAACGAAATGGTCAAGCAACGCCGCCGCAAAATCTGGGCCACAAAGTGACCCCGCTGCGCAGCGAGACTGTACAGTCAAGGACCTGATCGACCTCAGACAACACCCGCGGGCGCCTGACCACGTGCCCCGGTCAAAGAGGGGCAGAAGCAGGGTTGCGGCATTACAGCTGTTGAGCGGTGCGCGCCCGCTGGGCGCGCGCAGGTTTTTGCGCCTTTGGCTCCAAATCAGGTATTTGGGACCAGAAAGAAGCCACAAGCGAAGCGCCCTCGCCCGCTGGCCGTCCGTCCGCCAGGGGATAATCATGCCAGGAGCAAGGGCAGCTTCTTCCTGGTGCGGTCATCGGCTCCCCAGCCTGTACCGCATAAGGAGAGTGCGCCGATTCTGGTTAACGAAATCTTGCCGCTTCTTTCTGGTCTGAAATACCCAATAGCGCTCCATCCGTCCCAGACGGAACGTTTGCGGCAAAATCCGCCTTCCCCTTCCCGGCCCCATTCGGTAATTGATCGCCCAACTGCATGAGGGACGTAGCGATGGCGATGGACAAGACTTTTAACGCGGCACAAGCCGAAAGCCGCCTTTACAGGGCCTGGGAAGAAGCCGGTTGTTTCAAGGCAGGCGCCAATGCCAAGCCTGAGGCCTCGACCTATTGCATTATGATCCCGCCGCCGAACGTCACCGGCGTTCTGCACATGGGCCATGCCTTCAACAACACGCTGCAGGACATCTTGATCCGCTGGAAGCGCATGCAGGGCTTTGACACCCTGTGGCAGCCGGGCACCGACCACGCGGGCATCGCCACCCAAATGGTTGTCGAGCGCGAGCTGGCCAAAACCCAGCAGCCTTCGCGCCGTGAACTGGGCCGCGAGAAATTCCTGGAAAAGGTCTGGGAATGGAAAGAGCAGTCCGGCGGCACAATTGTCGAGCAGCTGAAACGTCTCGGCGCCTCCTGCGATTTCTCTCGCACCGCCTTCACCATGGCGGGTGCAGCAGGCGACACTCGCACCGGGCACGAGAACTCCCCCAACTTCCACGACGCCGTGATCAAGGTCTTTGTGGAGATGTACAACAAGGGGCTGATCTACCGCGGCAAGCGGTTGGTCAACTGGGACCCACATTTCGAGACCGCGATTTCCGACCTTGAGGTCGAGAACGTTGAGGTCGCCGGCCACATGTGGCACTTCAAATACCCACTCGCAGGCGGCGCCACTTACACCTATGTGGAGAAGGACGAGGACGGCAACGTCATCCTTGAGGAGGAGCGCGATTATATCTCCATCGCCACCACCCGTCCCGAGACCATGCTGGGCGACGGCGCGGTGGCCGTGCATCCCTCGGACGAACGCTACGCCCCCATCGTCGGCAAGCTGGTTGAGATCCCGGTCGGCCCCAAGGAGCACCGCCGCCTGATCCCGATCATCACTGATGAATACCCGGACAAGGATTTCGGTTCCGGCGCGGTAAAAATCACCGGCGCCCATGACTTCAACGACTATCAGGTTGCCAAGCGCGGCGGCATTCCGATGTACCGCCTGATGGACATGCGCGGCCAGATGCGCGCGGACGGTGACAGCTACGAGGCCGCTGCCACCCTCGCCATGTCTGTCGCCAAGGGTGAAAAGACCCTGAGTGAGACTGAAGCCGACGCTGTCAATCTGGTGCCGGAGAGCTTGCGCGGGCTGGACCGGTTCGAGGCGCGCAAACTGGTGGTTGAGCAGATCACCAGCGAAGGCCTTGCGGTGATGGTCAGCGAGACCAAGACCATCAAAGGCGAGGACGGTGAGGAAACGCAAGTCACCGAGACCGTGCCATATGTCGAGAACAAGCCGATCATGCAGCCCTTTGGCGACCGCTCCAAGGTGGTGATCGAGCCGATGCTGACCGACCAGTGGTTCGTGGACGCCGAAAAGGTTGTGGGCCCGGCGCTGGATGCGGTGCGCAATGGTGATGTGAAGATCCTGCCGGAATCGGGCGAGAAGACCTATTACCACTGGCTGGAAAATATCGAGCCCTGGTGCATCTCGCGCCAGCTGTGGTGGGGCCATCAGATTCCGGTCTGGTACGGGCCCCTGAAAATTGACGGCAAAATTGTTCCTGCACACAATTTCGATGGCACCGACGAACCAAATGTCAAAGCTTTCTGCGCAGCCAACGCACAAGACGCTATCAAACTAGCAGAAGCATACTACGGTGAAGAGATCGAAGTTAGAGAACTTGGCCAGCCAGGCACTTATCAGCGCATTTTCATAAAAGATGAGGTCAATGCAGTACTGATAGGGCGCGACCCCGACGTCCTCGACACCTGGTTCTCCTCCGGCCTCTGGCCGATCGGCACGCTGGGCTGGCCGAAAAACACGGCCGAGATGCAGAAATACTTCCCGACCTCGACCCTGGTCACCGGTCAGGACATTCTGTTCTTCTGGGTGGCCCGGATGATGATGATGCAGCTGGCTGTGGTCGATCAGGTCCCGTTCGACACTGTCTACCTGCATGGGCTGGTGCGCGACGCCAAGGGCAAGAAGATGTCGAAATCCACCGGCAACGTGGTAGACCCGCTGGAGATCATTGATGAGTTCGGCGCCGACGCGCTGCGCTTCTCCTCGGCGGCGATGGCGGCGCTTGGTGGCGTGCTGAAGCTGGATATGGAGCGCCTCAAGGGCTACCGGAACTTTGGCACCAAACTGTGGAATGCGGTGAACTTTGCCCATTTCAACAAGGTCTATGACGAGACCGTCCCGGCCTATGCCTGCCCGGACGCCAAGGCAGCCGTGAACCAGTGGATCATTGGCGAAACAGCCAAGGTGCGGGTTGAGGTGGACGCGGCACTTGAGGCCTACCGGTTCAACGACGCCGCCAACGCGCTTTATGCCTTTGTCTGGGGCAAGGTCTGCGACTGGTACATCGAGCTGTCGAAACCGCTGTTCACCTCCGAGGACGAGGCGGTGATTACTGAAACCCGCCAGACGCTGGGTTGGGTGCTGGATCAGTGCATGATCCTGCTGCACCCCATTATGCCCTTCATCACCGAAGAGCTGTGGGGCAACACCGCCAAGCGCGCGGGCATGCTGGTGCATGAGGACTGGCCAACCTATGGCACCGAACTGGTCAATGCCGATGCGGACGCCGAAATGAACTGGGTGATCACCGCGATTGAGAACATCCGCTCCACCCGCGCGCAGATGCATGTGCCGGCGGGCGCCAAGATCCCGATGGTTGTCACCGAATTCTCCGATCAGGCCCGGTCTGCCTGGGAGAAGAACGAGGCGATGATCCAGAAACTGGCCCGCATCACCACGCTGGAGCAGGTCGAGAGCTTCCCCAAAGGCTGCGCATCGGTCGCGGCGCCCGGTGCCTCCTTTGGTCTGCCACTGGCGGATGTGATCGACGTGGATGCCGAAAAGGCACGGCTGGAGAAAACCCTGGGCAAGCTGGCCAAGGAGCTGGGCGGCTTGCGCGGGCGGCTGAACAATCCGAAATTCGCGGCCTCGGCGCCGGAGGATGTGGTGGCGGAAGCCAAGGCGAACCTTGCCGCGCGGGAAGAAGAAGAAGCCAAGATCAAGGAAGCGCTGGCACGTCTGGCCGAGATCGGCTGACAGGCCTGTTAACCATGTTTGAAACGCCTGCTGCTTTGGCGGGCGTTTCCTTTGGCGCGCAAGGCCTTGAAAAAAGTCAATTCCGCCAGCACGGGGAAATTCTTGGGAACCGCCCCATTGTGTTTACGGCGCTTTTGTATCAGCCTGCCTGCAACTATAATAACAGCGGGAGGCTGCGGCTCATGCCCAAAGGATACTGGGTTGCACATGTGGATGTGCGCGACATGGAGCGCTACCAGGCCTATATTGATGCTGCGCGGCCAGTGCTGGAAGAGTTTGACGCCAAATTCCTGATCCGTGGCGGCGAGCGGGAGGTGCGCGAAGGCGCCTTTCGGGCCCGCACCGTGGTCCTGGAATTCAAAGATTTCGAAACCGCCAAAGCCTGCTATGATTCCGTTGGCTACCAGGACGCAAAAGCCTTTCGCGATCTGGTTGCCACGGGTGATATGCATATCATCGAAGGCTACAGCGGCTGAACCCGCCTGCCCTTCTGTTCTGCCTGAGGTCTGAAAATGCCTTTGCTCAAGAAATTCTTTCAAGCGTTCCGCCCGTCAGTGCCGCCTGCGCTGCCGGATCCGGATGCCGAACTGGCCCTGGGGGCGCTGCTTGTGCGGGTCGCGCAATCAGACCGCGCGTATCTTCTGGAGGAGATCAGCCTGATCGACCGGATTCTCGCGCGGCTTTACCAGCACAACGCCATTGAAGCCGCCAAGGTGCGCGCCACCTGCGAGAAACTGCATGCTGCTGCGCCAGAGACCGATACTTTTGGCCGCCTGATCCGCGAGACCACGGGTCTTGAGGAGCGGCTGGCAGCGCTGGATGCGCTGTGGGAAGTGGTGCTGGCAGACGGGTATGAGCACGAAGGTGAAATCACGATCATTGAGGACGCGCGCAAGGCCATGGGGCTTTCCTATGCCGACAGCCAGAAGGCCCGCGAACGCGCAGTAGCGAAATTCAGAGGCACAGCGGAGGACAGCTGATGTTCAAGGAACTTTTGCAGCGGCTGCTTGATCCGGCGCCTGCCCGACTGGACAATGAAGATGCCCGGCTGGCGCTGACGGCCCTGCTGGTGAGGATCGCGCGTTCGGATCACGATTACTCCGAGATGGAGAAAGACCGCATCGACCGCATTCTGACCACCCGGTACGGGCTGGACACCGGCGGCACGCTGATCCTGCGTGAACAGGCCGAAGCGATGGAAGCAGAGGCCCCCGATACAGTCCGCTTTACCCGTGCCATCAAGGACGCGGTGGCCTATGAAGACCGCACCGGCGTGATTGAAGCGCTGTGGCAGGTGGCACTGGCGGACGGGCACCGGGACGCAAACGAGGATGCGCTGCTGCGGCTGTCTGCCAGCTTGCTTGGGGTTTCGGACGTGGACAGTGCCATGGCGCGCAAACGGGCAGAGGCTGCTGAATGATCGCCCATCTCGGAATGTACGACCGTCCGGAAACCGCCGCGGCAAATGACAGATTCTGGGCTGCAATCCGCAAGCATCTGAGCGGCGGGCCGGACCAGCTGACCCGCGGGGGCGATTTCTGGCAGGTGTGGACATCGCCGGAATTGCTGTTGTCGCAGACTTGTGGCTGCCCCTACCGCACACGGCTGTATGGCGAGGTGGAACTGGTGGGCACCCCCGACTATGGCTTGCCCGGCTGCGAACCCGGCTATTACAACAGTGTTTTTGTGGCTCGCCAGGAAGATGCAGGCCAGCCGCTATCCGCCTTTTCCACCCGCGGCTTTGCTTATAACGAGCCTCTGTCGCAATCGGGCTGGGCTGCGCCGATGGTGCATATGCACGACCGTGGCATCCTGCCCGGTACGCTGCTGGAAACCGGCGGCCATCGGAAGTCGGCCGAAGCCGTCGCTGAGGGCCGCGCCGACTTTGCCTCGCTTGATGCGCTGTCGTGGGAGCTGATCAAGGACCACGACGCTTTTGCTGGCGATCTATGTGAGATCGAGCGCACAGACCCGACGCCGACCTTGCCCTACATCACAGCGCCTGGCAGGGACACAGACGAATTGTTTGCCGCCATCGAGACGGCGATTTACGAACTGGATACAGAGGCTAAGGCCTGCCTGCACCTGAAAAGCCTGGTGCGGTTCACCCCTTCCGACTATCTGGCGGTGCCGACGCCCCCCGGCCCGGTGCTGACCGAACAGCGCATCCGGGCAGTTCAGCTGACGTAACGCTCCTGTCCAAATGAGCGGTCAAACCCGCCGTTTTGACGTTTGACAAGCCAGTTTGTACGGTTTGAACATTGCATTTCGTCTTTTTTTCGGTCCAATAAGAACAACTTTCCACGCACAGGGACAAACACACCTTGACCGATACAACGCCTGTTCTGCAAATCCGCGGCCTGCATAAATCTTATGGCGAGCTGGAAGTGATTAAAGGCGTTGATATCACCGCCCATAAGGGCGACGTGGTTTCGCTGATCGGATCTTCGGGATCGGGCAAGTCTACGCTGCTGCGCTGCTGCAACCTTTTGGAGGATAGCCAGAAGGGCGAGATCCTGTTCAAAGGCGAGCCGGTCAGCTGGGCAGGCCAGGGTCTGGCGCGCCGCCCTGCCGATGCCAAGCAGGTGCTGCGTATCCGTACCAACCTGTCGATGGTTTTCCAGCAATTCAATCTTTGGGCGCATATGACCATCCTCCAGAATGTGATGGAAGCGCCGGTCACCGTGCTTGGCCGTGACCGCTCCGAGGTTGAAGAGAAAGCCCGATATTATCTGGACAAGGTGGGCATCGGCGACAAATGCAACGTCTACCCCGCCCAGCTGTCCGGCGGCCAGCAGCAGCGCGCGGCCATTGCACGCGGGTTGTGCATGGAACCCGAAGCGCTGCTGTTCGACGAACCGACGTCAGCGCTGGACCCTGAGCTGGAACAGGAAGTGATCAAGGTGATCAAGGATCTGGCTGCCGAAGGGCGGACCATGCTGATCGTCACCCACGACATGAAGATGGCGGCTGACGTATCCAGCCATATTGTCTTCCTGCATCAGGGCCTGATCGAAGAAGAAGGCATCCCGGACGAAGTCTTTGGCGGCACCCGGTCTGAACGGCTGCGGGCCTTCCTGTCGTCCACCCGCCATGCTCATTGAGCTGCACAAATAAGATCAAAAACCAACCAAAATGGGAGTAAGCACATGAAATCACTGATCCTTGGCACTGCCGCCCTGGCGCTGACCGCAGGCATGGGCCTGGCGGACACCGTGCGTATGGGGACCGAAGGCGCCTATGCGCCGTGGAACTTCGTCAATGACGCCGGCGAAATCGACGGATTTGAGCGCGAGCTGGGCGATGAGCTGTGCAAACGTGCCGAACTGACCTGCGAATGGGTCAAGAACGATTGGGACTCGATCATTCCGAACCTGGTTTCCGGCAACTACGACACCATCATCGCCGGCATGTCGATCACCGACGAGCGCGACGAAGTCATCGACTTCACCCAGGCCTACACGCCGCCGGATCCGTCCGCATATGTGGCCCTGTCCGCTGACGTGGACCTGGCGGGCGGCGTTGTCGCGGCGCAGGCGACCACCATTCAGGCCGGCTTCATCGCGGATCAGGGCTGGACCCTGGTCGAGTTTGCCACCCCGGAAGAAACTGTGGCAGCTGTGCGCAACGGCGAAGCAGACGCGGTGCTGGCCGACAAGAGCTTCCTTGACTCCGTGATCGGCGACGGCCTGGTGATGCTTGAACGCCAGGAAGCGCTTGGCGGTGGTGTCGGCATGGGCGTCCGTGAATCCGACCAGGAGCTGCGCGGCAAGTTCGACGCGGCGATCCAGTCGATGAAGGACGACGGCTCGCTGAACGCGTTGATCGCCAAATGGGAAGTGTCCTCCCAGTGGTAATCTGATCCCGTTTCGGGATCTGCAGGCCCGCGAGCCGCAGCACGCGGGCCTCATTCATTCTCTTCCGGCGACCGGTGCGCCGGGCGTGAACCGAGAAAGACAGGCTCATACATGTTTTCCTATTGCACGGACCCATCCACGCTTGAGGGGCTGAGCTGGCTCAGCTGCTACCTGACCACGGGCAAGCATGTGAACCTTTACATCTCGGTCATTGTGGTTCTGACCCTGCTAGCGATAACCGCGCCTACAGCTTTGCTGTTCGGCTTTGGCGCTGCCAGTGCTGCCCGCTCGCAGTTTCTGCCGCTGCGCTGGTTTGGCAAGGGCTACACCAGCATCGTGCGCGGTGTACCTGATATCGCCTTTTTTCTTTTCTTTGTCATTGCGCTCGATCAGGCGTTTGAGTGGATGCGCCACAAGGTGAAATGCCCGGATTGGGATCAGCCGATCCGTCAGGGTATCGATTTTGTGGTCTGCGACGCGGCCAAGCTGCCGCTCTCCTCGTCCCCCCAGTGGGTTCATGAAACCTATGGGTTCTTCCTGGCGGTGCTGACATTCTCCATCGTGTTCGGCGCCTTTGCTGCCAATGTGCTTTACGGTGCGATGCAGGCGGTGCCACGCGCCCAGATCGAAACCGCCGAGGCCTATGGCATGTCCAACCGCCAGGCCTTCTGGCGTATTCTGGTGCCGCAGATGTGGGTCTATGCCTTGCCGGGTCTCTCCAACCTCTGGATGGTGCTGATCAAGGCTACGCCGCTCCTGTTCCTGCTGGGTGTCGAAGATATTGTCTATTGGGCCCGCGAACTGGGCGGCACCAAAGCTGCCAAATTCACCGCTTACCCGCACCCGAACTGGCACGTCTGGTATTTTGCTGCCCTGCTGGTCTTCTATCTCTGCTTCACCAAAGTGTCCGAGGTCGTTCTGGGCCGGATCATGGCCCGCCTGACCAAGGGACAAGCCACCGCAGCAGGCGAAGCACAAAGAAAGGCAGCGGCATGAGTTGCGTCGAAACCATCCAGGCCTATGCCTTCCGCTCTATCGGCTTTGGCGAACGTTTGCTGCCCAAGGGCGAATACACCCTGTGCGAACATTTCACCCTGATCGGCTCCGGCATGATCTGGAACATTTACTTTGGCTTCGTGGCTCTGCTGACCGGCTTTTTCTTTGCGGTTGCTTTGGCTGTCGGCAAGAACAGCGCCAATCCGGCATGGCGCAAACCGGCTGAGTGGTTCATCTTCATCTTCCGCGGCAGCCCGCTGTTCATTCAGTTCTTCTTTGCCTATGCCTGCTTTCTCAATCTCAAGGGCGTTTCCAGCTTCTTTGACCCGTTCACCTCGGCATGGCTGGGCGCGCTGATCGTCCTGTTCTGCAACACCGCCGCCTATTCAGGCGAAATCTTTTATGGCGCGCTGCTGTCGGTTCCCAAAGGCGACATCGAAGCTGCCGACGCCTATGGCATGACCGGCTGGAAGCGGTTTCGCCGTATCACTTTCCCGACCATGATGCGGCTGGCATGGCCCGCCTATACGAACGAGGCAATCTTTCTGTTCCATGCGACCACGCTGGTGTTCTTCTCGGGCTTTCCCGCCTGGCGGCAAAAGGGCGATGCGCTTTACTACGCCAGCTATTTCGCGGACAAAACCTTCAACCCGTTTGTCCCCTACCCGATCCTGGCGTTCTATTTCATCCTGCTGACGCTGGTGATCATTCTCCTGTTTGGCTTTGTGAACCGGCAGCTGAACAGGCACCTGCCACAGGAACGGCGCGAAAAAATCCGCTGGCGCGCAAACCTGATCCGCTGAACTCTGGCAATGGCTCCTACGGGAGCCATTCTTTGTTTTGGACCCCCGCATTAGTTCAGCCGAAACAGCGTCTTCAGTTGGGAAAGCCAGCCTCTAGAACATCGCTCAAAACTTTTGATCAAATTATCTTGGCGAATGGATCTCCTTACGCTAGGGTTGGCGGAACGTATTCATGGAGCCCCCAATGGACCTGTCCGGACTGAAGACCATCCGCATTGCCGCCTGTGACATGAATGGCCAGATGCGTGGCAAGCGGATGCCTGCCAGCCTGGCCGGCAAGCTGGACAGCGGCGCCGCACGGATGCCTGTTTCGGCGCTCAATGTTGATCTTTGGGGTCGTGATATCGAAGACAGCCCGCTGGTTTTCGAAACCGGCGATGCCGACGGCGTGATTACCCCCACGGACCGGGGCGCTGTTCCGATGCCCTGGCTCAAAACGCCCTCGGCGCTGGTGCCGATGTCTATGTACTGGGAGGATGGCGCAGCCTTTTTAGGGGATCCGCGCCACGTGCTGGCCGATGTTCTGTCGCGCTACACCGCGCGCGGCTGGACTGTCTTGGCCGCAACCGAGATGGAGTTCTGCCTGCTGGATGACAGCGGCCCCGCCCCGGCGCCGCCGGCCGATCCGCTGACCGGCCGCAAGCTGGACCAGCAATCGGTGCTTTCGATTTCCGAACTTGATGCTTTTGACGCGTTCTTTACCGATCTGTACGACGGCGCCGAAAGCATGGGCATTCCGGCTCAGGCAGCGATCTCAGAGGCTGGTCTGGGCCAGTTCGAGATTAACCTCAACCATCAAGACGCCATGCGCGCCGCGGATGATGCCTGGCTGTTTAAGGCTTTGGCCAAAGGGGTTGCACGCAAGCATGGGTTTGCGGCGACCTTCATGGCCAAACCCTATGCGCAGGAAGCCGGCAACGGAATGCATGTGCATTTCTCGGTTGAGGATCAGGACGGAAAGAACATCTTTGATGACGGCAGCGCAACAGGTTCCGACCTGCTAAGGCAGGCAGTGGCCGGCTGCCTGGCAGCCATGCCTGCCAGCTCGCTTATCTTCGCACCGCACGGCAATTCCTATGACCGGCTGGTGCCAGGGGCCCATGCGCCGGTCAGCGCCGCCTGGGCCTATGAAAACCGCACCGCGGCAATCCGCATCCCCGGCGGCAGTCCAAAGGCGCGCCGGATCGAGCACCGGGTGGCTGGTGGCGACATCAATCCCTATCTGATGCTCGCGGCTGTGCTGGGTGCCGCGATGGTCGGGATCGAAGACGGGATGCAGCCTCCTGCCCCCTCTGACGGAAACATCTACGAAATCGAAGGGCTGCCGCAGCTGGCCGCTGATTGGGAAACCGCGATCAACTGGTTCGAGACAGATCCCCTGATTGCCCGCATTTTGCCCCAGACTGCCATCCGGAATCTGGTGATGACCAAGCGACAGGAACTGGCGGGCTTTGCGGAGCGCCCGCCAGAGACCCACTGGCTGTCCTGGCTGGAAGCGGTATAGAACCGCTTTGCCCGAGGCGCGTGTTTGGCTCTTGCCCGGTCAAGCATCCTCGGCTAGGCTCAATTTGATCAAATTTGGTGACACATGAAAATCGGCATTCTGCAAACCGGCCATTCCCCCAAAGACCTGTTCGGGTCCTTTGGCGACTATGACGCAATGTTCCGTGACATGCTGGATGGCAATGGTTTTGAGTTTGAAACCTGGGCTGTTGTCGATGGCGTTCTTCCCTCCAGCGCCGATGAGGCCGATGCCTGGCTGATTACCGGCTCGCGCCACGGCGCCTATGAGGACCACGCCTGGATCCCGCCGCTGGAGGATCTGATCCGCGAGATCAACGCCAGGAAACAGCCGCTGGCCGGCATCTGTTTTGGTCATCAGATCATCGCCCAGGCGCTTGGCGGCAGGGTCGAAAAATTCGAAGGCGGCTGGGCCGTGGGCCGCGTCACCTATGAGGTTGACGGCAAGCCGCTCACCCTTAACGCCTGGCACCAGGACCAGGTGGTTGAACGCCCCGAAGGCGCCCGCGTGCTGGGCGGCAACGCGTTCTGTGAAAACGGCATCCTTGCCTATGGCGACCACATTATCTCCTGGCAGCCTCACCCTGAATTCCCCAGCGCCTTTGTCGGCGGCCTGATTGAAAAACGCGGCCGCGGCGTGGTGCCCGATGACCTGCTGGACCGTGCAGCCGCCGAGCTGGACGCCCCCGTGGACAACCCTGAAATCGCAACCTTCCTCGCAAAGTTTTACCGGAAAGAGAGGACCTGATGTCAGCCTGGATCGACACCCTGCCCGAAGCAGCAAAAGCCTATCTGGAGGGGCGTCGTCTCGACGAAGTCGAATGCGTTATCTCGGACCTCCCCGGTATCGCCCGTGGCAAAGCGGTACCGGCTTCGAAATTCGCAAAGACCGATTACTTTCATTTGCCCGACAGCATCTTTTACCAGACCATCACCGGTGACTGGGCTGATGCCGCGGATGAGGACGGCTGGATCGAAAAGGACATGACCCTAAAGCCGGACATGTCCACTGCGACGGCGGCGCCATGGACCGGCGACTGGACCCTGCAGGTGATCCACGACGCCTATGACCGCGATGACAAGCCGATCCCTTTCTCTCCGCGCAACGTGCTGAAGCGGGTGGTCCAGCTTTATCACGATAAAGGCTGGGAACCGGTTGTGGCACCGGAGATGGAATTCTTCCTGGTTGCCCGCAACATCGACCCGGCCAAGGAGATCGAGCCGATGATGGGCCGCTCCGGCCGCCCAGCGGCGGCGCGGCAGGCCTATTCGATGACTGCGGTGGATGAATTTGGCCCGGTGATCGACGACATCTACGACTTTGCCGAGGCGCAGGGCTTTGAGATCGACGGTATCACCCAGGAGGGCGGCGCTGGCCAGCTGGAGATCAACCTGCGCCATGGAGATCCGGTCAAACTGGCGGATGAGGTCTTTTACTTCAAACGGCTGATCCGCGAGGCGGCGTTGCGCCATGATTGCTTTGCCACCTTCATGGCCAAGCCGATCGAGAATGAACCCGGATCGGCGATGCATATTCACCATTCGATCCTGGATACCGAGACCGGTGAAAACATCTTCTCCGGCCCTCAGGGCGGTGAGACCGATGCGTTTTACCACTTCATCGCGGGCCTGCAGAACCATCTGCCCGCCGGGCTTGCGGTGATGGCGCCTTATGTGAACTCCTACCGCCGTTATGTGAAGGAGCAAGCCGCTCCGATCAATCTGGAATGGGCCCGCGACAACCGGACCACGGGCATCCGCGTCCCGCTGTCCGGCCCAGAGGCACGGCGCGTGGAAAACCGCATCGCCGGCATGGACTGCAACCCCTATCTGGGCATTGCCCTGTCCCTTGCCTGCGGTTACCTCGGCCTGATCAAGGAAGAACGACCCCGCAAGCAGTTCAAGGGCGATGCCTACGAAGGCGACGGCGATATTCCGAAGGTGATGGGCGAGGCGCTGGATCTGTTTGACGCGGCAACAGAGCTGCACGAAGTGCTGGGTCCGGACTTTGCCCGCGTCTACTCCATCGTTAAACGCGCAGAATATGAGGAGTTTCTGCAGGTGATCTCGCCCTGGGAGCGCGAGCATCTGCTGATGAACGTGTAATCCTTTTGGCGCTGTGCTGCGGCGCGGCGCCCCTGCAATTGAATATTGGGACATAGAAGAATTGCAGGCCGCCCGCAGAGGCGCCTGTAACTATTAGAGGTGCTTTATGGGCATGAACCTGCTCTATTCCAATGACCGCAAGGGCGAATATCCAGACAGTTGGTACGCAGCCACGGCCACCCCGATTGAGCGCTTTGCGGCACTCTCTGGGGATGCGACCGCTGATGTCTGCATTGTCGGCGGCGGCTATACCGGTTTGTCTGCAGCCCTGCATCTGGCCGAGGCCGGATTGCGGGTTGTGCTGCTGGAGGCCCACCGGGCCGGGTTTGGTGCCTCGGGCCGCAATGGTGGCCAGCTTGGCAGCGGCCAGCGGATGGATCAGGACGGCTTGGAAACGCTGATGGGCGTCTCTGATGCCCGCAAACTCTGGCAGCTCAGCGAAGATGCCAAGAATCTGGTGAAATCCCTGATATCGCGGCATGCTATCGACTGCCATCTGAAGCCCGGCATTGCGCACGCCTGTTTTTCCGAGAGCGAAGCCGCCCATGAGCACGCCTATGCAGAACACCTGCAACGCCGCTATGGCTACGATCAGATCCAGCTACTGGATGAGGCCAGAATGCATGCCATCTGCCCGTCCCCCGCATACAAGGGGGGATCACTGGATATGGGGGCTGCACATCTGCACCCGTTGAATTACGCTCTGGGCCTTGCCCGGGCCGCAACGGCCGCCGGAGCGACGATCTGCGAACAAAGCGAAGTTCTGGACATCGAGGACGGCCCGCAGATCCGGGTGCGGACTGCTGGCGGCACAGTCACAGCACAACACCTTGTTCTGGCCTGCAATGGCTATCTGGGCGGGCTGAACCAACAGGTCGCCGCGCGGGTGATGCCGATCAACAATTTCATCGTTGCCACTGAACCGCTGGGAGATGACGCCGCGCGTGTTCTCGCCCGCGATGTGGCGGTTGCGGATACCAAATTTGTCGTCAATTATTTCCGGCTCAGCCATGACAAGCGGCTGCTGTTCGGCGGCGGCGAAAGCTATGGCTACCGTTTCCCCGCCGATATCGAGGCCACGGTGCGCAAACCGATGCAGAAGATTTTCCCGCACACCAAGGACGTTAAGGTCGATTATGCATGGGGCGGAACACTGGCCATCACCATGAAACGGATGCCCTATCTTGCCCGGCTGGCGCCCAATGTGCTGACCGCCTCTGGCTACTCCGGCCACGGTGTCGGCTCTGCCACCCATGCGGGCTGGCTGATGGCGCAGGCCATCCAGGGGCAGGCCGAAGGGTTCGACACTCTGTCCCGCGTTCCTGCCCCGCGCTTTCCGGGCGGACCGCGGATGCGCTCGCCGCTTTTGATGCTGGCGATGACCTGGTTTGCCCTGCGCGACAGGCTTGGCATTTAATCCCTGCCCGGCCGATTTCCGCGCAACTCCGCAACAATTCAGTAAAACTTTCCAGACGCCGCAAATTCCGCGGCGTCTGCTCTTGGCATCCTGCAAAGTTAGTTTTAAATTTTCA
Source organism: Rhodobacteraceae bacterium (ex Bugula neritina AB1) (assembly GCA_001730095.1). Taxonomy (GTDB): domain Bacteria; phylum Pseudomonadota; class Alphaproteobacteria; order Rhodobacterales; family Rhodobacteraceae; genus Leisingera. The sequence goes on along the minus strand of MDLF01000046.1, from coordinate 82,950 downwards.
AAATAAACCATTCAGGATTTTGAAATATGGCTCTGCCGCCCAACGTTCATGACGCTGAACCCATTCCCGCTGCCGCCCGCGAGGCCATCGACACATTGCTGCAGTCTGGCGATCTGTTTCGCTACACCGCGCCTGAAAACGCGCCCGTGACCCTGCTGGAACGGGAATATGCGGAACTTCTGGGCAGCAAATACGCGCTGGCTGTCTCCTCCTGTTCGGCGGCACTGTTTCTGTCGCTAAAGGCGCTTGGCCTGCCCCGCGACGCGCAGGTATTGATCCCCGCCTTCACCTTTGCGGCGGTGCCATCCTCGGTGGTGCATGCGGACTGTGTGCCGGTTCTGTGCGAAGTGGCGGACAACTACCGGATCGACATGGCTGATTTCGAAGCCAAGCTGGACAATGTGCAAGCCGTGATCATCAGCCACATGCGCGGCCATACCTCGGACATGGATGCGATCATGGCGCTGTGCGATGCCCGTGGCATCCCGGTGATTGAAGACGCAGCCCATTCGCTTGGCACCACCTGGAACGGTCGCAATATCGGAACCATCGGCAAGCTGGGGTGTTTCTCCTTTCAGTCCTACAAGATGGTCAATGCCGGCGAAGGCGGCATCCTGATCACCGACGACGCCGACCTGATCGCGCGGGCCGTGATCATGTCCGGCGCCTATGAGCACAACTGGAAAAAACACCGAGGCCCGCAGGGGGAAAACACTCCGGATCTGGAGCAGGCCTTTGCCAAATGGCAGAATCTGCTGCCGCTTTATAACCTGCGGATGAACAACCTGTCCGCCGCCGTGATCCGCCCGCAGCTGCCGGAATTGGCGCGCCGGGTCCGCGACGGCCTTGCCAACCATGACTATGTGGCAGAGCGGCTGAATGCCGCGTCGTTTTTTGACGTGCCGGCACCGCTGCCCCCGGAACGCCGGGCACCGGATTCGATCCAGTTCAACCTCACGGGCCTCAGCGAGGATCAAACACGCGCCTTTGCAGCTGCAGCCGAAGCCAAGGGCGTCAAGGTTCAGGTCTTCGGCCTTTCTATGGACAACGCCCGTGCCTTCTGGAACTGGCAGTTCCTGCGCCCGCAACCCGACCTGCCGCAGACCCGCGCCATGCTGATGAAGGCCTGCGATGTGCGCCTGCCGGTGCGGCTGACCCGGGCGGAACTGGACGTGATTGTCGGCATCCTGCTGGAAGCTGCGGCAGAAACCATGGGCAAGGCCGCCGCCTGAGTCCCTTTGTCTCCGCCCCCATGCAGCCCCGGCCCCGCGCCGGGGTTTTTCGTGATTGCAATCCTTGCGTGCAGCCGCCAGTTTGCGGCAATGACACCGCTTCCCGAATTTGAACGCCGCCCGGCAACAGCTCTGGTGGCTATGGCAAATGCGCTCAGCATGGGCGATGCAGTTCCGGATCAGGATCTGGCAAGGATCATCCGCGCTGTTGTGACCAGCCGTGCCGAGCGGGCCGCGCTTCTGGCTGCGGTCCGGGCCTCAAACGATCCGGACAGCGGCCTGACTGTTGCCGACCTTCTAGGCGCCTTTGCAGCCGAAGCCGGCGAGGCCGAAGCGCAGGACCGTGACGCGGATCAGATCATTGGCCAATGGGCGCAGCGTTTGGCCGCCGGTGCGCTGTTGGCCAGCTTTGGTGCCGCCATTGCAGGCACGGTGACAGGCGGCCATGCCTTCGGACTGACCCTGCTTTCCTTTTCGGGCTTCATCTTTGCCGCGGCGTCCCGGCTTGGCGGCAAAGGCCGCATGCGCGTGAACGCAAAAGAGCGTGAAACCGCCGAAACCCTCGCCCGCCACGTCCTGGAAGCTGCCAGAGCCAGCGAAAGCAAAGAGTGATATGGAAATTTCAATCCATCCTGCCTATATTGGCAGAGAAGCCGGAGAACAGCGTGTTTGAAGCCTTGGGAGTAAACATGGGACTGGAGACTGTCATCGTCAGCGCAATTGCCGGGGCCTGCACCCTGTCTTTTGCTGCCAGTGTCTATCTGGTCTACCGGGCACGGCCCCAGCCTGAAACCGGGGATCTGGAGGATCTTATTCAGAATGCCCCCTATCACAGGCTGCACAACGTCCTGAAAATCAAATCGTCCTGAAAATCAATTCCTGCACCCGGTGCTTTCTAATCCTGGTGCTTTCTAATCCCGGTGCTTTCTAATCCCGGTGCTTCCTGATCCCGGTGCTTTCTAATCCCCGTGCTTCCTGATCCCGGTGCTTCCTGAGCGACCGCCCTGCACTTGAACGTCTTTCGCCAGCGGCAGAAGAACAGGCACCGCGCCAGCGGTGCCACGCCCAACTGTGAAAGGCATTCCCCGAATGCCTCTGAACAGGCGGGAGCGCCCCGGAAGCTCGGATGCGCCCGGACCTGCGGCGGTCACTTCATCTTCGACAGTTTTTCCTGCAGCGCGGCCAGCTGCTTTTTGATATCATCCAGATCTTCGCCGCCGCTTTCAGGCTTTTCTTCCTGCTGCGCGCCGCCGGTCCAGCCCCCGGCGCCAAATCCGCCGGTCATCGCTTTCAAAAACGCTTCCTGCTGCGCCTTCATCGCCTCAAACCCGGGCATGCTTGCCATCGGGTTCATAGCATTCATGTTTTCCACCATCTTCGACTGGCTTTCACGCAGCATATCAAAGGACGTCTGCAAAAACTGCGGCATCACCCCGCCGCCCGGCACCATATAGCTGCGGACCAGATCGTTCAGCACATTCACCGGCAGCACGTTTTCGCCGCGGCTTTCATGCTCGGCAATGATCTGCAGCAGATACTGGCGAGTCAGGTCATCGCCGGTTTTCAGATCAACGATCTGCACCTCGCGCCCTTCCCGGATGAACCCTGCAATATCCTCCAGCGTGACATAATCGCTGGTCTCGGTGTTATAGAGCCTGCGGCTCGCGTACCGTTTGATCAGCAAGGGTTTTTCCTGTTCCGCCATCCGTTCCCTCCCGGCAATGATGCATTGCAGCAAAGCCTATGCCAGCGCAGAACAAAAGGGAAGCCTCAGAGCGTTTCCCGCAACATTTGTTCTCGGCAGCCTGTCCAAAATCACTGCCAAACCGCTTGACCTCAACCCGGCTTGAGATTTTAGAGATACAGCCTGCAGTCAGACTCCAGCAGCAGGAGAACACCAGAAATGAACATTCTGATCCTAGGCGGAACGGGTTCCATTGGCACCGCCGTTATCCGGGAACTGGTCCGGCACGGGCATTCGGTCACAGGGCTAAGCCGGTCGGAAAGCTCCGATGCGGCTCTCACCGCTTTGGGGGCACGCCCCTTGCGCAGTGATCTGCGGCATCCCGGGACATGGGTGCGTGCAATTGCCCGATGCGATGGCCTCATCCAGATTGCCGCAACTTTTGGTCCCGATATGGGGGAGGCGGACAGCCTGACAGTCAACGCCATCCTCAGGCAGGCGGGCTTGCGACCCGATCCCCTGCGGATGATCTACACCGGCGGCTGCTGGCTGTATGGCGCCACGGGCCCCCGGGTCGCAGATGAAACCAGCCTGATGCGCCCGATCTCTCCATTTGTCTGGATGAAAGACAACGCCGCCAGAATATTGGCCTGCCCCTCAGTTTCAGCGGCGGTGATCCATCCCGCCATGGTCTACCATCAGGAGGGGGGCGTGTTTTCGCGCTATCTGGAGGCCGCCCGCAGGGCTGCACCAATTGAAATCTGGGGCAGCATCGCCACCCGCTGGCCCCTGGTGCAACGCGACGACCTGGCCCGCGCCTACCGGCTTTTGCTCGAAACCCCGGCCTTGACCGGACACTTCAACGCCAGCGCGGAACACGGTGTGCCGGTGGGGGACATCACCGCTGAAATCGCCCGCCGCCACCGCCATGACGCCGGCTATGTGGTGCGCAGCCTGAAACATGTTCTGAACAAATACGGCGATTGGGCAGAAGGGCCCACATTGGACCAGCAGATGGCATCGCATAGGCTGCGCAGCCTGACAGGCTGGCACCCCCGCCACAGGGACTTCCGCAAGGCGCAATTCTGAAGCAGCGAAAACCCTTGCAACCCCCGGCGAGATCTGTGTCTCGCCCCCCTCCAGCGCCGCCTTTGACGAGCCGGATCAGCAGACATGCAAAAGGGCAGGCCTTGCGGCCTGCCCTTCTTCACGATCCGGCGCCTGTCAGGGAGGAGAACCAGAGCCGGTCCGTGGATATTCTTACTTCGCAGCCGCTTTCTTGGCTGCGGTGGTCACGTCAGCAGTGGCCTTTTTCACAGCCGCGCTGGCTTCTTCGGTTGCGTCTTTGCCGGCAGCCATCATCAGTTCGACGGTGTCCATCTGAACCTTCTTGGCGATCTCAGCAAAGGCAGCCATGTTTTCGGCAGCCACTTCAGCGGAAGCGGAAGCGAAATCGGTTGCGACTTTGGCGTAATCAGCCGGATCTTCCTGCACCTTGGACACGGTGCCCAGCTTGGACAGGGTTTCTTTGGTCCACTTGTTGGAAATCTCAGCGGATTTGCCAGCTGCGTCCAGCGCAACAGCGGACAGTTTCTCGTTCAGGGCTGCGGTGTTCTTGAACACGTCTTCCATCGCTTTGGTGTCGACCGGGAATGCGCCCATGAAGTCTTTCATCATCGCGGTGAAGTCTTGGGTCTTTGCCATAGTTCTAATTCCTCAGAAAGCTGCAGCAGGACCATCCTGCGCTCTTCAGCATGAGGGGAATATCGTTTCTGCATCGCAGCATTTCAAGATTTTTCTCGCTGCAATGCAGAAAAAATATCGTAAAACTTATAAATTCAACGACTTGCCTTGACTTTCACATAAGTTCCCGGCGCCGGAACCAAGGATGGAAAGCCCGAATCCCCGATGTTTCGGGCCGGAACCTGTTTGCCTGAGCGCTTCTTCAGCCACTCATTCCAGCGCGGCCACCAGGAGCCCTCGTGGAACGCTGCCGCCGCCATCCAGGCCTCCTGATCGCCTTTCAAATCATCATTGGTGTAATGGCCGTATTTCTTCTTGCTCGGAGGATTGATGATGCCAGCGATATGGCCGGACTGCGAGACGATGAAGGTTTTGCTGCGCGCGCCCATCTGCTGCACACCCGCGTAACAGTCCTTCCAGCGGGCAATATGGTCAGTCTCGCAGGTCACTGCCATCACCGGCACATCCACGTCCTTGATGTGCAGCCTGTGGCCCATCAGCTCAAAACCCTCGCCGACAAATTCGTTGTTCTGGCAGAGGCCCCGCAGGTACTGGATCGCCATCCGGCCCGGCAGATTGGCGCCGTCGCCGTTCCAGTACAGCAGATCAAACGCCGGCGGGGTCTCTCCCATCATGTAGCTTTTGACAGCCGGGCCATAGATCAGATCCTTGGAGCGCAGGAACGACATGGTGCGCGCGATCACCCAGGAGCGCAGCAGCCCCTCTTCTTCCACCTGCGCCTCGATGCCATCAACAAAGTCATTCTGCAGGAACGGAGTGAACTCCCCCTGCTCACCGAAGTCAGTCAGCGTTGTAAAGAATGTCGCTGATTTTACCGATTTATCACCGCGCTGCTTCAACAGCGAGAGCGACAGGCTCAGCGTGGTGCCGGCAATGCAATAGCCCACCGCATTGACCTGTTTGACCTTGCAGATCTCCTTGGCGGTCTCAATCGCAGTCAGGAAACCTTCTTGAATGTAATCCTCCATGCCCACGTCTGCATGGCTGGGGTCGGCATTGACCCAGGAGACCACAAACAGCGTATAGCCCTGCTCGGTCACCCATTTGATCAGGCTGTTCTGTGCCTTGAGGTCGAGAATGTAGAACTTGTTGATCCAGGGCGGGAACAGAACGATGGGTGTCTCATGCACGGTTTCCGTGGCTGGTTGGTACTGGATCAGCTCCATCATCCGGTTGCGGTACACCACATCCCCGGGTGTGGTGGCAATGTTTTCTCCCAGTTCAAAGGCACTCTCATCCGCCAGCCGCACCACCAGCTCGCCATTGTTGGCCTCCAGATCCGTCACCAGGTTTTCCAGCCCGTCGATCAGCGACTGGCCTTCTGTTTCCACCGCCCTTTCCAGCGCATCCGGGTTTGTGGGCAGGAAATTGGTCGGCGCCATCATTTCAATGATCTGATCGGCAAAATAGGTCAGCCGCTGCTTGTCCTTGCGGTCCAGATCCGCCGCACCCTGCACCGCTTTGCGGATCGCATCGGCATTGGTCATGTACTGCTGCTTTATCAGGTTGAAGTAAGGGCTGCTCTCCCAAAGCGGATTTGAAAAACGGCGGTCCCTGGGGCCGCCGTCATTCACGCTCTCCGCCTTTCCTGCCAGGGCTTTCTGTGCTTCGGCAAAATTCAGCACCGACTGGCTCCAATATTCGACCTGCTGCTCCAGGAATTTGGCCGGGTTTTGCACCGCTTCCGCCCAATAGGCGGTTGCTGCACGTGCATAAAGTTCTTGATTCGGACCGTCCAATGCCGGGTTATGCGGCACCTTCCGGGACATGACATCCGCCAGACGCTTGCTTAACTCCTCCACACGGGTCATGTTTTCTTTAAGCTTTTCAACGCTCTCCGAATTGGCCTCGGTGGATAGTTCGTCACTAGTTGTCATATAAATGAATCCCTCATAGGCTTTCTGCTATGCAGAATACGCTTCTGCGTATTTCAGGGCAAAGCGGCGATTGGTCCGATAGTCCGGACGTGTTGGTCCGTTGACGCTGGGGCAAAGCCCGAAGGAGACGCGCATGCGATACATGATGACCTACGACCTGATGGAGACCGTCCGGAACACCAACCAATGGTTGGGCGCCACCGCCCTCTCCATGGCATCTTACCCTGTCTTTTCCGCATTGCCAAACCCTGCGCTCAGCTGGATGGCCGCCTGGGGCGAAGTGACGGAACGTACTTACCAGCGCATGGTTGTGAAACCGGACTGGGGCATCCCTTCCTTCACCTGCGAGGACGGCAAAGACCATCTGGTCGAGATCACCACCGTGATCGAGCGCCCCTTTGGCGACCTCATCCACTTCAAGGTCAACGGCCGCGAGGAACAGCCGCGCAAAGTGCTGCTGGTTGCCCCGATGTCCGGCCATTATGCCACCCTCCTGCGCTCCACCGTGCAAAGTCTGCTCAGGAATTGTGAAGTCTATGTGACAGACTGGCACAATGCCCGCGACATTCCTGTTTCCGCGGGGAAATTCGATGTCGAGGACTATACGCTGTACCTCGTCGACTTCATGCGTGAGCTTGGCCCCGACACCCATGTGATCGCTGTTTGCCAGCCGGTGCCGCTGACACTGGCCGCAACCGCCTATCTGGCTGAACGCGACCCCAAGGCGCAGCCTTCGTCGCTTACGCTGATCGGCGGCCCGGTGGATCCGGACGCCACCCCGACCGAGGTCACCGACTTTGGCCGCCGCGTCACCATGGGTCAGCTGGAAGAAACCATGATCCAGCGCGTCGGCTTCAAATTCAAAGGGGTCGGCCGCAAGGTCTATCCCGGCCTTTTGCAGCTGGCCTCCTTCATGTCGATGAACGGCGAACGGCATTCCAAGGCCTTCATGGACCAGATCCACCGCGTCTCCAAAGGCGAAGCCTCGGACCATGACGCCCACAACCGTTTCTATGACGAATACCTGGCGGTGATGGACATGACAGCGGAATTCTACCTGTCCACCGTCGAACGCGTTTTCAAAAATCGCGAAATCGCCCGCAACGCCTTCGTCGTGAACGGCCATAAGGTGGATTTCAGCAAGATCACCGACGTGGCTGTGAAAACCGTCGAAGGCGCCAAGGACGACATCTCTGCACCCGGCCAATGTATCGCAGCACTGGATCTCTGCACCGGCCTGCCGGATGAGAAGAAAGCCAGCCATGTCGAACCCGGCGCTGGCCATTACGGCATCTTTGCCGGCCGCAGCTGGCGCAACAACATCCGGCCGCTGGTGATTGATTTCATGAACGCCAACAGCCGCAAGAAACCGGCCCCCAGCAAGCCCGCCAACAAGAACACGGCCGCCTGAGCGAATGGCGGGAGCGCAGAGGTTCTCCTGCAATTGCGGCGCCGTGTGCGGCGCGGTATCCGCAGCAGGGATCAAAGGCGGGACCCGTGTCGTCTGCTATTGCTCTGACTGCCGCGCCAATGAACTGTATCACGGGCAGCCAGATCCGGCCCCGGACCCGGTCGACCTGTTCCAGGTGTCGCCGGACAGCATCACCATCACGCAGGGGGCCGCACATCTGAAAGCCATCCGCCTTGGCCCGCGCGGCCCGCTGCGCTGGTACGCTGACTGCTGCAGCACACCCTTTGCCAACACGCTGGCCAAACCCGGCCTGCCCTTCGCTGGAATGCGTTCTGACCTGTTCGAGGATATTTCTGCTCTGGGCAAGATCCGCGCCAAAGCCTTCCTGTCTGCCCCCGGCAAGCAAACCCGCACCAAAGGCGGCGGCGTTATGGCCTGGGGCATCATCAGCCGGATGATCACTGCACGGCTGTCAGGCCGCTGGAAGGAAACACCATTCTTTGATGCCAATACCGGCAAGCCGGTGGCCGAACCTCATCTGATCAGCAAAGAAGAGCGCGCCAAGCTTACCCCTTAGGCACTCAGCACAGAGGCCGAAGACGAGTCGGCTTCCGGCGCCGCCAACCAGTGCAGAAGCGCGCGGTTCACAGCATCGGGCTGTTCCAAAACCGGAAAATGACCGGCATCGGGCAAGATTTCCAAACGCGCCTCCGGGATCATCTGTGCCAGCAGGTCAAGCTTTGCGGGCGGCACGATCGTGTCATGCTCACCGCCCAAGACCAGCGTTGGCACATGCACCCGCCGCATCGCGGCCTGCTGGTCCGGTCGACGCTGCAAAGCACGCGCCTGCGCCACATACATTTCCGGTCCCAGTTCCATTCCCATCCGGCAAAACAGCTTGTGCACCTCCAGCCGCAAGGGACCGGGCGCAAGGGAGTCCGTCGGCATCGTCTCGCGCAGCACGTCTTCCAGCCGGCCGGCACGCGCAGCCACGATCTGCGGCTCCCGGCTGGCCGCCTGATCCGGCGTCTCGGCCAGTGGGCTAGCCCCGATAATGCACAGGCGGCTGATCCGTTCAGGTGCCCGGCGCATCAGCTCCATCGCCAGAACGCCACCCATTGAACATCCTGCCAGAGCAAAACGCGGCGGCAGATGGCACAGCATCCGGGCGGCGATCTTTTCAACCGTATCACCGCCGACCAGCGGCAGCACCATCACTGGCATACTGCCGGAGAACGTTCTGACCTGAGCATAAAAGATCCGGCCATCGCACATCATGCCCGGCAGCAGAACCAGGGGTTCGCGGCACGGTTGCTGGTCATAAGGCATGTTCTGCCCTCGCGGTTTGCCTTCCACCCGTTCCTCAACCTTGAGGGCAACAGCTGCCAGGATCAAGGAAAACCTCTGCGCGGCAGCAATTTACAAAACATCTGCCGCGCCCCTGCCACGATCAATAGCCGTTCCAGCGGAACGCGCCGTTCCCGTCCAGGGGGGAGAACGGATTGAAAGCAATCTCCCATATATGTCCGTCCGGGCTGCGGAAATATCCGTGATGCCCGCCCCAGAACACATCCTGCGCAGGTTTCAGCACATCTGCCCCGGCCCGCTCCGCCGCCGCCAGCAGCTGTGCCACCTCTGCCTTGCTGCGGGTGTTATGGCTCAGCGTCACCGCCCCGGTGCCCAAGGCGCCGATTGGCAGGCCAATTTCCTCTGCAAGCGCCGCCAGAGGGTACAACCCCAGAGTTTGGGAAATCAGATCAAAAGCAATCACACCATCCGGGCTGTCTGCCCGTTTCCATCCCAAAGCTTCATAAAACTCGGCAGACTTCTCCATGTCAGGCACGCCCAGCGTAATCAGGCTTACTCTTTGTTCCAATTTCAGTTCCTTTTCACAAAATGAGCCAATGGCCTCCCGCCTTTGCCGGAAGTCTTGCCCGTGGCCTGCAGCTCAACTGCCGCCCAGAACGTCCAACACAGCATCCTCGATCATCCTCAGGCACGCTTCATCCGAAAACCGGTGATCCGCATCTTTCACCAAGGTAAGCCGCATGTCAGGGCAGGTTGCGTGATCCATCAGCCGCAAAGCGGTCTCTGTGGAAACGGCTGTATCGGCCGTCCCCTGCAAACAGCGCACCTTGAAAGGCAGCGCCAGGGGGGAACGCAGCACCAACCGCGTCCGCCCATCTTCAACCATCCGCTTGGACACGTAATAAGGCTCCATGTAATCACTTGGCAGCTCGACAAACCCCTTGGTCTCCAGCTCCGCCTTCTGCGCATCTGAAAACTGCGCCCACCAGCCATCCTCGGTGAAATCCGGTGCCGCAGCAACAGTCACCAATCCCTTGATCCGCTCCGGCACGGCACGCGCCAGCAGCAGTGCCTGCCAGCCGCCCATGGAAGAGCCCACCGGCACAATCTCCCCCTCGGTCAGCTGTGCCACCGCCGCCAGCGTGTCCTCGTGCCAGTCGCCGATGCAACCATCCTCAAACTTGCCAGAGCTTTCGCCGTGGCCAGAATAATCAAACCGCAAAAAAGCCTGCCCGCGCGCCTTGGCCCAGGCCTCCAGATGTACAGCCTTGGTGCCTTCCATGTCGGATTTCAGCCCGCCCAGAAACACCACCCAAGGCCCCTGCCCTTCGTTCCTATGATAGGCGATGCGGCGGCCCTTGGCGGTTTCAAGGTAAGATGCGGCTGGCATGTCTTTGCTCTCCTGTGCTTTTCCCAAGGTGTGGCATGGCACCGCCTGCCTCGCAAGTCGCTGCATTGGCGGCTTGCAACTCCCCTTCCGGCTTCCTTATGTTCCGCAGAAATTTTTCAGAGGACCCGGAGCATGTTCAAGTTCATCAAGGGCATTTTCACCGGCGCCGTGGCACTTGCCGTTTTGCTGGCCACCATCTGGGCCGTTCTGGCCCTGTGGTACCGGTTGCCGTTTGAACCGCTGGGGCGCGGTGTACTTGCAGGCGGCTTTGCCCTCCTGGGTATTGCAGTCATCGCAGGACTGTTCCGCCGCGGCGCCCTGCGGGCATTGACAACCATAACATTGGCCCTGGCCGCGGTGATCCTGTGGTGGTCAACCCTTACCCCTCCGGCAACTGGCAACTGGGCGCCGGATGTCACCCGGCAGGTGACCGGCAAAGTGGAAGGCGACATTCTGACCCTGGCGGGGGTGCGGAATTTCAACTGGGAAACCCCGGAAGAATTTGCCGAAAACTGGGAAACCCGCAGCTACGACCTGACCAAACTCGCAACCACGGATCTGTTCATGTCCTACTGGGCCGGGCCGCAGATGGCGCATATGATCGTCAGCTTCGGCTTTGAAGACGGCGAACACATCGCCTGGTCAGTCGAAGTGCGGCGCCAGGCCGATGGCGGCTTTTCTCCCATTGCCGATCTGTTCAAATCCAACACTCTGGTGCTGATTGCCGCCGATGAGCGTGATCTTGTGGGCACACGCACCAATGCCCGCGGCGAGGACGTGCAGCTGTTTCGCACCAACGTGCGCCCCGACACCAGCCGCGACCTGCTGCTGAAATATGTCGACACCGCCAACAGTCTGGCAGCCCGGCCCCAATGGTACAATTCCCTGACCACCAATTGCACCACTGTGGTCATGGCGCTGATCCGCAGCTTTGCTGAAGATGTCCCGCTGGACTGGCGGCTTTTGGCCAACGGCTACCTGCCGGACTATGCCTGGGAACAGGGCGTTCTGGATCAAAGCCAAAGCATCGGAGACCTGCGGGCGCTTGGCAGCATCACCGCGATTGCACAAGCCCATGGCATCGGGCCGGATTATTCCGCAATGATCCGCGACGGCGTGCCGACAGCTGCGCAGAACTGATCCGGCTTCTTTCTGGTTCGAAATACCCCGGGGAGCGCGAGGGGCCGGCCCCTCGCCTGCCGCCTCGGCCGGTATCCGAAACCGTGACTGGTTTACGAAGCGCCTGCCGCTGCGCCGCAGACCGCTTTCTGAGTGTTCAGCCGCCCAAGAAGCTGTTGGATGCGACCCAGGGTCTCTCCAACCCGCCGCGCCTTTTCCCGGTCCGGCGTCCCTTCCAGATCCGCGCAGAACTCATAGGTCATCTGGCGGTCCGACAGGATATTCCGGCTTTGCTGCAACGCGGTTTCGATCAGATCCATATCTTCGACTGTCAGGTCAAAGTTCGGGTTCGGGCGGGTCATTGGAACACTCCTCGGGTATGTCCATTGCATTTCGTCTTTCGCACACCCTGCCCCAAGCTGAAATTCAATGCAATATTTTTCTGTTATTTTTCAAAAGCTTAGCTGTATACAAATATGTGCAATGGCATGCATTGGCACACAACGTATTTTTCCTGCGCAATAACAGCCACATGCGAACCCTGCTTGACTTGCCGCCGCTTTGACAGCAAAAGGCGCAGACCAAACATATACCCGCAACCGGGCGTTCAGTGGGCGCCAAACCGACGAGGAGAGCCAACAGATGGCCGAAATCTCTCTCACCTTTCCCGATGGCAATGCACGATCCTTTGACGCAGGCGTAACGCCTGCGCAGGTGGCGTCCAGCATTTCCACCTCGCTGGCCAAGAAGGCCATCTCTGCCACCGTCAACGATCAGCACTGGGACCTGCAGTGGCCGATCGACGCCGATGCCTCCATCGCCATCCACACCCTGAAGGATGAAGAACAGGCAAATGAGCTGATCCGCCACGATCTGGCCCATGTGATGGCGCGTGCCGTCCAGGAAATCTGGCCCGACACCAAGGTCACCATCGGCCCGGTCATTGAAAACGGCTGGTACTACGACTTTGACCGTGCCGAGCCCTTCACGCCCGAAGACCTCGGCGCCATTGAAAAAAAGATGAAGGACATCATCAACAAGCGTGATGAGGTCCGCACCGAAGTGTGGGAACGCGACCGCGCGATCCAGCATTACACCGATCTGAACGAACCCTATAAGGTCGAGCTGATCGAAAGCATCCCGGGCGATGAGCCGCTGCGCATGTACTGGCACGGCGACTGGCAGGACCTTTGCCGCGGCCCGCATCTGCAGCACACCGGCCAGCTGCCGGGCGATGCCTTCAAACTGATGAGCATCGCGGGCGCCTACTGGCGCGGCGACAGCTCCCGCGCGATGCTGCAGCGGATTTACGGCGTTGCCTTCACCGGCAAGGAGAAGCTGAAAGCGCATTTGCACATGCTGGAAGAGGCCGCCAAGCGCGACCACCGCAAGCTGGGCCGTGAAATGAACCTGTTCCACATGCAGGAAGAGGCGCCGGGACAGATCTTCTGGCACCCCAATGGCTGGAAGATTTACACCACCCTGCAGGACTACATGCGCCGCATGCAGGAGCGTGACGGCTATGTCGAGGTAAACACGCCGCAGGTCGTGGACCGCAAACTTTGGGAGGCCTCGGGCCACTGGGACAAGTACCAGGAAAACATGTTCATCGTCGAAGTCGACGAGGATCATGCCCGCGAAAAAGCGATCAATGCGCTGAAACCGATGAACTGCCCCTGCCACGTGCAGGTGTTCAACCAAGGCCTTAAATCCTACCGCGACCTGCCGCTGCGGATGGCGGAATTCGGCTCCTGTGCGCGCTATGAACCTTCGGGGGCACTGCATGGCATCATGCGGGTGCGCGGCTTTACCCAGGACGATGGCCATATTTTCTGCGCCGAGGATCAGATCGAATCCGAGACCGCAAAATTCATCGCCTTCCTGTCCAAGGTCTATGCCGACCTCGGCTTTCACAACTGGACCATCAAGCTGTCGACCCGCCCGGAAAAGCGCATCGGCTCGGATGAAAGCTGGGATCTGGTGGAAAAAGCGCTGGGGGATGCCTGCAAGGCGGCCGGTTATGACTTCGAACTCCTCGAAGGCGAAGGCGCGTTCTACGGCCCCAAGCTGGAGTTCACCCTGACTGATGCCATCGGCCGGAACTGGCAGTGCGGCACCCTGCAGGTTGACCCCAACCTGCCGGAACGGCTGGAGGCCAGCTTTATCGGTGCTGACGGCAACAAACACCGCCCCTTCATGCTACACCGCGCCTGTCTCGGTTCCTTTGAACGCTTCATCGGCATCCTGATCGAAGAGCACGCAGGCAAGCTGCCGTTCTGGCTGGCCCCGCGTCAGGTTGTGGTTGCTTCGATCACCTCGGAAGCCGATGAATACGTGACCGAAGTGGTCGAAACCCTGCGCGCCGCCGGCGTGCGGGCCGAAGCCGACATTCGCAACGAGAAGATCAACTACAAGGTCCGCGAGCATTCGGTGGGCAAGGTTCCGGTCATTCTCGCTGTCGGCCACCGCGAAGTTGAGGAGCGCACCGTCTCTGTCCGCCGTCTTGGCGAAAAGCAGACCAAGGTTGATAGCCTCGAAAATGTTACAAAGGCATTGGCAGTCGAATCCACGCCGCCGGACCTTCTGTAACATTTCGCTCAATTTGCAACACAAACGGCCCCCGGTCAGGGGCCGTTTTCATTTTCAGGACCGTGAATCACCATAAAAACAACGGTTTACCCCAGAAACCTGCGCAACCCCTGCTGACGCAGCTGTGAGACACGGCCTCGTGACTTAAATTCCTGAGAACCTCGGGTTAGTCTTTTCCTGTCAACACGACACCGCATGTTAAACCGAAAGGAATTCACGAGATGTCGACCACTGCAAAATCCCTGGCCGTTGCCAGCGCCGTTGCCGCCGCTCTGACCGCAGCTTCGACCATCCCCGCTGCTGCTGCCACCAAGGAAAAATGCTACGGCGTTTCGCTGGCCGGCCAGAACGACTGCGCCGCCGGCCCCGGCACCACCTGCGCAGGCACCTCAACCACCGATTACCAGGGCAACGCCTGGACTCTGGTTGATGCCGGCAGCTGCGAAGGCATGGAGCTGCCTGCAATGGCAGACGGCACCGCGCGCAAAGGCTCGCTGGAGCCGCTGGAGCGTGACCTGCCAGCCTAAGAACTGACTGAAGTCCGGGGCGGGAGTGTCAATTCCCGCCCCTTCTGCACCCGCGCCACAGGAACCGCCATGCTGGATACTGCTGCATATGACAGGCTGCCCGCCGCTCCTGGTGTGGGCTACAAACCGCAGCATTTTGCCCAGATCACCGAAGATGCGGGCAGCGTCAGATGGCTGGAAATTCACGCAGAAAACTATATGGGCGACGGCGGCCGCCCGCTTGCGCAGCTGCGCCACCTGTCGGAACGCTTTGCCATGTCAGTGCACGGTGTCGGCCTGTCCATCGGTGGCGAAGCCCCTCTGGACAAGGACCACCTTGCCCGACTCAAGCATCTGGTGGGTTGGTTGAACCCTGCCAGCTTCTCCGAACATCTGGCCTGGTCCACCCACGACAGCCATTTTTACAACGACCTGCTGCCGCTGCCCTACACGAACACCAGCCTGCAGCGCATCTGCACTCATATCGATGAATTGCAAAATGCAATCGGTCGCCGGATGCTGCTGGAAAACCCTTCCAGCTACCTCGCCTTTGCCGAAAGCACATGGTCGGAACCTGACTTCCTTGCCGAAATCTCCCGCCGCACCGGCTGCGGGCTGCTTTTGGATGTAAACAACGTCTTTGTGTCGGCCACCAACCTTGACTTCTCGCCTCAGGGTTACATCGACGCCTTCGCGCTGGAAAAGGTCGGCGAAATTCATCTTGGCGGCCATGACGAGGATGAGGACGATCACGGTCATCCGCTGCTGATCGACAGCCACGGCCGCGCGGTGGTGGATCCGGTCTGGGCCCTGCTGGACTACACATTGTCCAAATCCGGCCCCAAGCCGGTGCTGATTGAATGGGACAACGACGTTCCCGATTGGCAAGTTCTGGAAGCAGAGGCCGCCCGCGCCGCAACCGCGCTGGAGCGCCTGCCGGCATGAGCGTGTCCCAGACAGACTTCACCCGCGCCATGATGGATGCGGGCCAGCCGGTGCCGGACGGTCTGATTGATCAACTGGCCCAGCCTGCCGGGCGCCGCTTCAGCGTTTATCGCAACAATGTGGCCGTTTCCCTGACCGAAGCGATGCACAGCGCCTTTCCGGTGATCGCCAAACTCCTTGGCAAACAGAACATGGACGGGCTGGCAGGCATCTACCTGCGCCAGCATCCGCCATCATCCCCGCTGATGATGTTCTACGGTGAACATTTCCCGGCCTTCCTTGCAGGCATGGAGCAGCTCAAACATCTGGGCTACCTCGGCGATGTCGCCCGGCTGGAGCTGGCCCTGCGCCGCGCCTACCACGCCGCCGATGCAGCCCCCATTGCGCCTGACGCGCTTGCCGCCCTGTCGCCAGACCAGCTGATGAACACCAGGGTAACGCTGGCACCTGCGGTGCAGGCTCTATGCTCTGCTTGGCCCGTTCACGCCATCTGGCGCTACAACACTGAGGACGGCGCGCCCAAACCGGCCCCCCAGGCGCAGGACGTGCTGATCACCCGCCCCGAATTCGACCCCATTCCCCAGGTTCTGCCGCCAGGCGGCGCCTACTGGATCCGCGCCCTGATGGGGGGCGCCACCATCGGCGAAGCGCTGGAACAGGCCGCCGCCGAAGACGAAACCTTCGACTTGGGTGCCACGCTGACTCTGCTGTTGCAGGGCGGCGCAATCACCGGATTGGACAGCAAAGGGTAAATCCATGCACGCATTTGTCACCATTCACGACGCCATCTTCCGCCAGGTGGAAAGAGGCGGCAGCTGGCTGCTGCCGCTGGCGGCCCGCTTCGTCTTTGCCTCCACACTGCTGCTCTATTTCTGGAAATCAGGGCTGACCAAGCTGGGCGACGGCATTTTCGGGCTGTTCAGCCCGTCGATCGGCGCCTACAGCCAGATCTTTCCGAAACAGCTGGAGGCCGTTGGCTATGACGTCTCGCAGTTCGGACTGTTTCAAAAGCTGGTCGTTCTGGCCGGCACTTACGCTGAATTCATCCTGCCGCTGCTGATCGTAGTGGGCCTGTTCACACGACTCGCCTCGCTGGGCATGATCGGCTTTGTCATTGTGCAGTCGCTCACCGATGTTTACGGCCATGGCGCCACCGATGATAAAACCCTTGGCGCCTTGTTCGACCGCTTCCCCGACGCGGTCATCCTGGACCAGCGGCTGTTCTGGATCTTCCTGCTGGCAGTTCTGGTGGTCAAAGGCGCAGGTGCCTTGTCTGCCGACGCCCTGCTGCGCACCCGTATGGAACCCGCCATGGCCTGACGCAGCCAACTGGCAATTACAAAAGGCGCCCTGCCCCGGCAGCGGCGCCTTTTTCATGCGGTCAGTAAATGGATCAGAAATGCGCCTTGGGCTCATCCGGTTTGCCGGCCGCCAGCGCCATCAGACCGCCCACAGCGGCAAAGCTGAGCGGGAAGATGGTGAAGACATTCAGGCCAAAGCCCGCATACATCCCCGCCGCCGATCCCAGCAGCAGGATACCGCCCCACAAGGCCCGGGCCCGGGCCATCGCACCGCCGGCAATCGCCAACAGCGGCGACAACACCGCAAGCAGGCGAAGCTGCTCGACATTCTCGACCTGCTCGGCCAGTCCGTCGACCTCGCCGAAATGCTCTACTGCGGCGGTATAGCCATAACCGAAGAAGCCCACCACCATGCCGAAAACCCCGGCGATGATCCCCAGAACAAGGGCTGCATTGCGCATTATCCGTCTCCCAAAAACTGCGGTTCAGACATAAGCGGCGCCTTAACCCGCGCCAAGGGCCGCTTTGGTGTTCTGATCCCACCCCAGGAATAATTCCCCGTCACGCTCGATCAGCGGCCGCTTCATGAGTGCCGGGTGTGCCTGCAACAGATCCAGCGGCGCATTGGCACGGTCTTCCTCGCTGAGACCCCGCCATGTCGTAGACCGCGTATTGACCAGCTTGGCGCCGAACTGCGCCAGAGCTGCTTCCAGCAGGCCGTCCGGCATTCCTTCGGCGCGGATATCGATCAAGCTGGAACCCGGAACCTGTTTCAGCGCCTTACGGCAGGTATCGCAATTCTTGAGCCCGTAGATTTTCATGATGCCTGTTGCTCCCCAACCGGAACCTACACAATTTATGGTAGAATTCACTGGTTTCTCTTGATTTTCACTCGGCCCGTGTAAAACTCTGGGTTGTTCGGATTGACTCCGTTCTCCGCAATTGGCGAACGGGCCGGATACACCGGGGTATCCCGGGACGACGCACAAAGTAGAAGGAGACGCGGGAAATGCCAAGCGGCACCGTGAAGTGGTTCAACACCACAAAAGGGTACGGGTTTATTGAACCCGATGAAGGCGGCAAGGATGTGTTCGTGCACATTTCAGCGGTGGAACGGTCGGGCATGACCAGTCTCGCCGACAATATGAAGGTCGGCTATCAGCTGACCGAGGGCCGGGACGGTCGGCAAATGGCGGCTGACATCAAAACGGTGTAAGGTCGATGTCTGCGCAGCGCCCGGACTTTGGCCCGGCGCTGCGCAGACAATGAGGGCCGCCTTAGCCCCGTCGCAGATATTCCACCATCACGCAGGCCGGATCGCTGTCGCGCAGCACCGTTTCCCCGGCCCTGGTCCAGCTGTCCGCTTCGAAATCGGGAAAATAGGCATCTGCGTCCTCGATGGTCAGGTCAACCTCAGTGACCAGCAGCCGGTCCGCCATCTCCAGCATACCGCGATAAATCCTCTCGCCGCCGATGCCATAGACGCGACGGTACCCTTTGGCATAGGCCTCCTGCACTGCAGCCTCAATTGACGGCAGCACATTCTCTGCTGCCCGCGGGTTGGAGGACACCACCAGATTAAGCCGATTCTTCAAAGGCTTCACCGGCAGGCTGTCCCAGGTGTTGCGGCCCATGATGATGGCCCCTCCCAGGGTCTCGCGCTGAAACGCCTTCAAATCCTCCGGTGCAAACCAGGGAATATCGTTGTCCTTGCCAATGGCACCGTTGCGCGCCCGCGCGGCGATCAGGGTAATCATGCCTGTTGTCCTTGTCTCTCAGACCGCGACCGGTGCCTTGATCACCGGATCAGGGTCATAGTTGAGGATCTCGAAATCCTCAAACTTGAAATCGAAAATCGATCCAACCTGCCGCTTGATCCGCAACTGCGGCAGCGGCTTGGGGGTGCGCGACAGTTGCAGCTGCACCTGCTCTACGTGGTTGGAGTAAACATGCGCGTCCCCCATCGTATGCACGAAATCCCCGGCTTCATAGCCGGTCACATGTGCCAGCATTGCCAACAGCAGCGAATAGGAGGCGATGTTGAACGGCACCCCCAGGAACATATCGGCGGAACGCTGGTACAGTTGCAGATGCATCTTGCCGCCCACCACCCGCACCTGCCACAGAGTATGGCAAGGCGGCAGCGCCATATCTGGCACATCCGAAGGGTTCCAGGCCGACACAATCAGGCGGCGGCTGTCCGGGCTTTTGCGGATCATTTCCACCAGATCCGCAATCTGGTCAACGCTTCCTGCCCGGTACAAGGGTTCATCGCCAATTGTGCCCTCTGCAAGCTGCAGCTTTGGAAACTGGCGCCACTGATGGCCATACACCGGGCCAAGGTCACCGTTCTCATCGGCCCATTCATCCCAGATCGACACCCCGTTTTCCTTCAGATAACGGATATTGGTGTCGCCGGACAGGAACCACAGCAGCTCGTGAATGATCGAACGCAAATGCAGTTTTTTGGTGGTCACCAGCGGGAAACCATCCGCCAGAGAATAGCGTGTTTGCATCCCGAAACAGGACAGCGTGCCGGTTCCAGTCCGATCCCCGGACGGCTCCCCATGATCCAGAATATACTGTAGCTGATCGAGATACTGCTGCATCACTGCCCTCTGCCGCCGCCGGGAATACCGCACCCGGCATACCCAATGGCACGCCGCGCGCCAAGGCAGAAATCACCGCCCTTCACACACTACAAATATACCATATTTGCCACCCAAAGCGATATAGCAAACCAAATACAGGTAGCGCATCCGCCACGGTTGCGGCCAAAACAGAGCTGTTGAATTGACAACTGAAGCGCCGCAGCCGAATGTGGCGCAAAACGATAAAAGCTTATTGAGGTAGAGGCAGATGAGGCGCTTTTGGCTAGGACTTGCGGCTGCGTCCGTGGTGTCCGCATGCGGCGGGGGTAACCCTTTCGCCACAACAGATGATGGCACAGAGACCGGAACCGATACAGAATCGATTGTTCCAGAGGCTTTGGCAAACGATCTTGAAAGCGTTAGCTATAATGCTTCCAATCAAACGCTGAGTGTTTCTGGCGTTAGCTTGGACGAAACGCCATTCTCATCCTCTTACGTGCGCAAACCTGCGCTCGACCGGAACGGATACGAGGCATACACAGTTCAAGACTCGTCTCTCGACCGCCATTCCACCGCTTACGTTCGCGAGATCGAGGGCGGCTATGCCGTCGTTGTCGCAACAGGCGGTCAGTTCAACTATTACTTTGCCGGCACCAACTACGACCGCACAGGCGCCTTTTCTGCGCCGGTGACCGATCAGGACTCCGGTGGGCTTGTCAGCTATGCAGGGACCTACGTCGGACTGCTGAACACCGCTGGCAGCAGCGAAGATTTGCTTCCGGTAGCCTCTGGAACCCCAGCGGAACTTCTCCCTAGCCAGGGTGCGGAGATTACCGGCGACGTTTTCATCAACGCTGACTTCAGGGACAACACTGTAAACGGGGTGATCTACAACCGTGTAGTACCAGATAGAGGTGAGGCTTCGCCGGCCGATTTGGAACTTTCCCCTGACGCAATTACCGAAGACGGCACGTTCACAGGCACGGCAACCATCGATCAAGTGGCAGTCGGCGAGTATGGCGGGATCTTTTCCGGCGCAAATGCCCAATCCGTTGCAGGCAGTGTACACGCCACCAATCATATCGACGGCCTCCCCGCAACCATCGAAGAATACGGCATTTTTGTTCTTGGCCAATGCGGCGGTGATCACAGCGATCCGGTTTGCGACCAGCCAGCACCGTAAAAATGCACAGAGTCCTGGCAACACTTGTCGGGTTGGCCGTTTTCAGCGGTCAACCCCAAGCTCAGGAGTCCTCGCGGACCCAAGCCCACTTGACGTTAGGGCAAGGCCAGGCGCTTGCTGCTCATGCTCTGGAAAACGGCAATCCAAAGCTGGCATTACAGCTGTCGGACGCCTTGTTGGAAGCCAACCGCAAGAATCACATCGCCTGGCATCTGCAAGCGGCAGCCTATGCCCAAACCGGTCGGCCCGCAAAGGGACGCCAGGCTGCAGCCCGTGCCTTTCGCTATGCTCCTGACAGTGCCGCCAAGTTTCAGATTGGCCAGCTGGCCTCTCGCCTGGCCTTTCAGGGCGGCAGCCCGGTGCTGTCGCAATACTGGCTGCGCCGGACCGCGGTTCACGCTCCGGACAGCAAGGCCGACGCCCTGATCGCCAAAGACTACAAGACCTTGCGCCGGATCAGCCCGTGGTCTTTCCGGATCAGCGGCGGGGTGAAACCATCAAACAATGTAAATAGTGGTTCGGATGCGGCTACCCAGGAAATCGACGGCCTGAGTTCGCATCAAAACAGGCTAGGCCCGCGGGCCATTGCTCTCTCTGGGCTCATCGGCACGCTGGACACCAGCATCGGCCGCCGTTTGCGGCAAAGCAAAACAAGCCTGACCTCGCTCAGCGGGCGCCTCTATGTCCAGCGTGTTGCGCTGTCTTCCAGCGCCAAGGAAGAAGCCGCAGCATTGGCGGAATTGATTCACACGAGCACGCCGCGCAATCGCGAATTTGGGTCCACTTACGGTGAAATCACCTTGAGCCATGCTTTTGCAGCCGGTCAGGCAGACAGCGGCGGCAGCGCGCGGATCGCCCTGACTGGCGCGACCTCCTGGTATGGCGGCAAACGAAACTACAATCTTGTGAAATTGTCCGGCTCCCGCAGCTGGTCTCTCTCCAGCCAAAACCGGCTCACCGTCCATGGCAGCGCCGAACACCGGCTCGACCCACGCGTGAACGCGCTCAGAGCCGATGTATTCGGCCTCGGCGCCTCGCTGTCACGGCAACTGGAGAACGGCAACAGTCTCAGCTTTTCTTTTGGCCTGCGGGACACCCATACCAGAAATGTCAATTCCGCAGGAACATCCGCAACCATGCGGATCGGCTACGCTCTTGCACAGGCCATCGGCCCTGCCAAAGTCAGCACCGGGCTGATCCTGGGGGCTGCGGACTATCCCGGTCACGTCTTCCACAACGGTTTTGGCTGGCAGGCCATTCCCGGCGGCCGACAGGACAACTCTCTCTATGCGGACTTAAACGTGTTTTTCGAAGACTACGACTACGCAGGCTTCGCACCGATGATGCGCATCCGGGCAGGCAAGCGCAGTTCCAACCACAGCCGCTACGACAGCTCCGAATTCTCGATCTCTCTCGGCGTTGAATCAAAATTCTGAAAGCCCCCGTGCTTCTGCTGGCCTTCACGGCGGGCGCTGCTAAAGTTCCCGAAAACAAAAGCAGGAGACCGCTGATGCCCCTCACCTATCTGCACACCATGGTCCGGGTGAAAGACCTGGAAACATCCATGGCCTTCTACCGGCTTCTTGGCCTGCAGGAGACCCGACGCTATGAGAATGAACAAGGCCGTTTCACCCTGGTGTTCATGGCGCCCCCGGGGCAGGAAGAGGCCCCGGTGGAACTGACCTGGAACTGGGACGGTGATGACGGGCTGCCCAGTGACAGCCGCCATTTCGGCCACCTTGCCTATGGGGTTGATGACATCTATGCCGCCTGCCAACACCTGATGGACAACGGTGTCACCATAAGCCGCCCGCCGCGCGATGGCCGCATGGCCTTTGTGCGCTCTCCCGACAATATCTCGATTGAACTGCTGCAAAACGGCGATCCCCTGCCCCCGGCTGAGCCCTGGGCCAGCATGGAAAACACCGGCCACTGGTAACAGGGCAGCGGCCTGCTGCCCCGAAAGCAGGCCTGTGGTGCGCTGTGCAACACTGTACCAGGCGCCGCCAGCCGCGCTCCGCTCTGCGGATCTTTTGCAGCAGGTCTCCTGCATAGCGCGCCCGCTCATGCAAAAAACCGGCGCAGCCCAGATGGGCAGCCGGTGATGCGCACCAATGATCAAGAACAAGTATCCGCGAAAAAGGGCAGCCGCTTCTGCAGCCCTCTGCCGTGACCCTTTCCGGATCCGGCGCTTTACCCTTCGAAACGGTCAGAGCACGGTTTCCCCTATGCTCCGTCTTTGGCCAGCCGGGGTTCCCCGGCTCTGCAGCCATTGCCTGCCAGAACGTTTCCCTGGCCGACAGTTTAATAGATGTAGCGTATCTGGTCCGACCAGTAGCGTTCCATACGCTTCAGCGAGGCTGTAATATCCTCGATCCCTTCGGAAGAAATCACGTTTTTGCCTTCCAGCCCTTCGGCATGGCGGGAAAACAGTGCCGACACGATATCGCGGATCTCACGGCCGCGCTGGGTCAGGCGCACCCGTACTGAACGGCGGTCGATCTCGCAGCGCTGATGGTGCATATAGCCCATCTCGACCAGTTTCTTCAGATTGTAGCTGACATTGCTGCCCTGATAATAACCGCGGGACTTCAATTCCCCGGCGGTCACCTCATTGTCCCCGATATTGAACAGCAAGAGCGCCTGGACCGCATTGATCTCCAGCACACCGACGCGTTCAAACTCGTCCTTGATGACGTCCAGCAGCAGACGATGAAGGCGCTCAAGCAGACCCAGCGCCTCCAGATAGCCAGTCATGAACCCTTTGCGGTCCGTCTGGCTGATTGGCATTTCCATACTCATTCGCATCTCCGACTCGAATTTGCTTCTGAGGCAAGATGCCAATAATTCCCGAAAAATCTGTTAAGCCCGAATTTTATTATTTTTGATGGGTTTGCGCTATCTCCGCAATCAGGGTGCGGAACCGCTCCTGCGGCTCCGCCTGGCCCGTCACCCATTGGTACAGATCCTGATCATTTTCATGCAGCAGCTGGTCGTAAAGATCCAGCTTTTCAGCATCCATATGCTCCAAGCTGGCGGCAGAATACGCCGACAGCAGGATATCCATTTCCTTGATACCCCGGCGCATCGAACGCATCTGCAGCCGTTTCAGGCGAGTGGCACGGTCTTCCTGCATCCTCCCGACTCAGACAGATTCCGCCGCCGGAGAGTCGCTCACCTGCAGCACCGCCCGCAGTTTCTTTTCCAGCCTTGCAGCCCGCTCTGCATTCTGGCGCATTTCACTGCGCAGCGAACGCAGCTCGTTCAGAACGCTGGCGAAATCTCCGGCTTCCAGCTCCAGCGGCGCCGGTTCCGACATGCCTTCACCCTCGCCTGTCAGCAGCCAGGACATAGATACGTTCAGCACTCCCGCAAGCATGGTCAGCTTGTTGGCGCGCGGCTCCGACAGGTCCCGCTCCCAGGCGCTGAGAGTGGATTTTTTGATTCCCAGCCGCCGCGCCAGCTGGCCCTGGGTCATACCGGCTGCTTCGCGCGCCGCGGCAACGCGGTCGCCAAAAGTCGCAGCATCAGGGCCATACCAATCGTTGGTCTGCTCAGTCATTGCCAGTTCTCCTAAATCCAGTTTCGAACGCAGCTTGATCGCTGTCTAGCCGCACCCTATGACAGTTGTGATAAACATACAAACCGAGGCCAAGCCCCCATGTCGTTCCTGTCGGAGACCCTATCGCGTGTAAAACCGTCACCCACTATTGCGATGACCGCCAAGGCGGCAGAACTGAAGGCAGCGGGGCGCGATGTCATCGGCCTCAGCGCCGGCGAGCCGGATTTTGACACGCCGCAGAACATCAAGGATGCCGCCGTCGCTGCCATCGCCGCAGGCAAGACCAAATACACCGCCCCCGATGGCATCCCGGAGCTGAAACAGGCGGTCTGTGCCAAGATGAAACGCGACCACGGGCTGGACTACACGCCTGCGCAGGTTTCGGTCGGCACCGGCGGCAAGCAGACGCTCTATAATGCGCTGATGGCCACTCTGAACGAGGGCGACGAGGTTGTGATCCCAGCCCCCTATTGGGTCTCCTACCCCGACATGGTGCTGCTGGCCGGCGGCACGCCGGTGATTGCCGAGACCTCGCTGCAGACCCATTTCAAGCTGACCGCAGATCAGCTGGAGGCCGCGATCACCCCCAAGACCAAATGGTTCATTTTCAACTCGCCGTCGAACCCCACCGGCGCAGGCTACAGCCGGGCAGAGCTGAAAGAGCTGACCGACGTGCTGATGCGCCATCCGCATGTCTGGGTGATGACCGACGACATGTATGAACACCTCGCCTATGACGGGTTCGAATTCTGCACCCCAGCTGAAGTTGAACCGGCGCTGTATGACCGCACTCTCACCTGCAACGGCGTCTCCAAGGCTTATGCCATGACCGGCTGGCGCATCGGCTATGCCGCAGGCCCCGAAAAACTGATCGGCGCCATGCGCAAGGTGCAGTCACAATCCACTTCCAACCCCTGTTCCGTCAGCCAATGGGCCGCGGTGGAAGCCTTGAACGGGACCCAGGATTTCCTGGCGCCCAATAACGAAAAATTCGTGCGCCGCCGCAATCTGGTTGTCAAAATGCTGAATGAGATCGAAGGCATCTCCTGCCCGGTGCCCGAAGGGGCCTTTTACGTCTACCCCTCCATCGCCGGGCTGATTGGGCAAACCACGCCTGCAGGCAAGGTGATCGCAACAGACGAGGATTTTGCCACAGCGCTGCTGGAAGAAGCAGACGTCGCCGTGGTCTTTGGTGCAGCATTCGGCCTGTCGCCCAATTTCCGCGTCAGCTACGCTACATCGGACGAAGCGCTGGAAGAGGCTTGCCGCCGCATTCAGAACTTCTGCGCCTCGCTGACGTAAACAGGAGACAACGCATGAGCGCCGAACTGCCGGAGTATTTTTTCCGCGTCCGTGAGAACGGCGCGTTTGTCTTCCGCGTGGATACCGAAAACCGCAACCGGCGGATTGAAATGGACCAGATCGCCGTTGTGAACATCCGCAACGGCGAGATCAAACCACATGGCCAGCGCGCGCTCAGCGAACAGGATCTTGCCGAGATCAAATCCTGGATGCAGGCCCGCACCGCCACCCTGGCCGCCCGCGATATGGACGACATCCACCGCGCCGTCGACCATTTGAACCTGACCGCCCATTGGGCCAACAGCCGGGCAACGGACGCGCAGCTGGAGGAGGTCACCGACGCTCTTCTGCTGGCGATGCACGATCTGCGCAGCGTGCTGGTACGCAAAAAGGCAGACCGGATGTTGAAGGTACGCGGCGACGGCTAGTGTCTCTCTTAGCCGCAAAACCGTGAACGGACAGCGTAGGACCGCAGGCTCTGTGTCAGTCGCGGCTCAATCCTGTTGTGCGTTTTCTGCCTTTTCTGCGATGCAGACAGAAGCGCCGGAAGATGTCTGGTATACAGCTGGCCGGTCTCATCCCTCTGCACCAGATGCTGACGGCCAAACCGCTCGGCCTGCAGCCTCTTCAAATGCAGCCTCCCCTCCTTTCGCGCGTCCAGGCTCAGTTGACGTAAGCGGCGACCTGGCTGCGGGTCCAGCAACGCAGAATGCGGGATCTCCAGGCGGGCAATTTGGCAAATGGACTGCGATTTCAAGGCTGCCAGCCAGCTGCGCCCGGGGCGCGGCCGGCGCAGGGTCACGACGTGGCCTGCTTTCCCCCCAATCCCGCGCACAGCAAACTCCAAGGGCTCAGGCATCTCGAAATGCCGGGTGTCAGGACCGAACAGAGCGTCTTCCCCCTGCCACTCCTTGCCGCTGGCAAAACGCAGCACAAATAGACCCGGCGGCACCAGCACCTTGAAAAAGGCGCCTCCCTTAATAAAGGCAGCCAGAGCATCCTCGCCCGTCTTTTGGTCTGTTAACGTCAGAAAGTAATCTGCTCCTGCAGGTGTCTTCACCTGCAACGGAAACACCGCGGGCAACCCAGTCCGGTTCCACAATAACCCGGCCCGCTGCTGTCCTGTGTCAGGACCGGCCTGGGCTGGATAGGGCTGGCATAACATCAAACAGGCAAACACTGCAGCTGCCCGAAAAACCGCTGCCACATATATCCGCGCCCTTGCCGTCACTGGGGCCACCTCCCGCCGTTGACTGAAGAAACCGGCTGCAGGTTATAGCGCGATGACGCTGATCTCAACGCACCCTTGCGCTTGCCCGGACCGGCACAGCGTCAGGCAAGGCGGGCACATCGCCCGCCGCACCATTTGCCTTGATCAGGATGCCTTGGCGCCTGCCGCGTCTTTCATCGCATCCACGCCCTTCTTCCACAGGTTGCCCTGCCACAGCTCCTCCAGCCCGGTTTCGCCGCTGGCCCCCTTGGTGGTCAGATAGTCATAATAGGACGTCGGCTTGTGGCCGGTGATGTTGTAGAAATCCGGGCTGCAGCGGGTGTAGAAACCGTTGGTCAGATATTCAAAGAACTCGGCGCGGGTGGCACCGAAATCGGCCTCGAACTGCTCCATCGACTGCGCACGGTATTCGATCTCCTTGCCCATCGCATGGCCCAGATCTGCGGCAATCTCTGCCATCGACTGCGGCGCCGGGCCGGTGATGTCATAGAATTTGTTGCCATGCCGCTCCGGCCCTTCGCTCAGCACCACCGCTGCAGCTTCTGCAATGTCGCGGGTGGCAACGAAAGAATTGCGCATGTTGCCCAGGGGATTGGAGAACCAGCCTTCGGTTTCAATGGTTTCGCAATCGGTCTTCAGCAGGTGGTTCATAAAGAAGTTATTGCGCAGCGCGGTCACATTCAGCCCCGCATCGATCAGCGCCTTCTCGCCCCACCAGTAATGCTGCAGCATCAGCGGAATGCCGGCACCGGCGCGCGATGCATGGGTGTCCGCATCGTAATCCGCTGTATTGGTATCCGCGCCCATGCAGCTTACACGCACCACATGCTTGATCTGATTCTGGCGCGCTCCCAGCGCCTTGCAGAAATTCAGATGCCCCTCCAGCATCGGGTCCAGCGAAGCAGAGTAGATCGCCGAGACACCGTCCAGCGCGGCCTCCCAGGTGGCGGGTTCCGACAGGTCGAACTTGACCACTTCATCCGCTCCCAGCGCCGTCAGCTGATCAGCCTTGGACTCGCTGAAATAGCAGGCGCGCACCGTGAACTGCTGCGCCTGCGCCAGGCGTGCCACCAATTCGCGGCCGATACGGCCAGTGGCCGAGGTGATAAGGACGATGGGTTTGGACATAGGGTCTGCCTCCGGATGCCGCGGGCGGGATGATGCCCGGCGCAAGTGTTTCTGATCTGCGCGGACCCTACAGGCAGGACGCCCGGCCCACCCCCTGAAACCCGACTGAAAATGCTGCACAACCGCCACCCGGCACAGGCAAAAAGGCCCCGCGATCCACGGGGCCTCTCCTGCGCTGTGCCATCATCTGCGCGGCTGCAAGGGAGTATGCGCCTGCCCCTGAAAGGCAAGAGAGGCGCAGCATGATGGCGCATCAGCAGCTTGGGCAGGGATCAGCCTGCCTGGGTCAGTACTCCTGCCTCGATCGCCGCGCTGACCTCTGCCGCATCGGCCTCCCCATCCGCATTGGCGTCAATGGTGGCAAAAGTTTCCGCAGTCAGTTCCGGGAACGCCAGCTGAAGCTCATCCAGCGAGAACGTACCATTGCCGTCAGCGTCCAGCTCGGCGGCCAGGTCTTTTGCAGCCAGCGGAGAAGCAGTCAGGGCAGCAACGGCAGCGGCGGTCAGGGCAAAGTTTTTCATGTGAGACACTCCAGTCATCCTTTGGTTTGTTGCGGTCCGGGGAGCGTCCCGCGGACCGTGGCAAACAGCTATGTCGCGCTCTGGCACGGCGCCATCCCCAACCGCATCCGGCAGGTAACCCGGCGCATCAGCGCCGTTTTTCTCTATCAAAACAAGCAGTTTACCGCCTTCAAAACCAAACAGGCCTTTGTCCGCGCAGATGCAACTCCGGTTTCTGCGGCTTTCCGCGCGTGCCCGGCTGCGAATGCAGACCTGGCAAAATCCTGCGCGTCATATCCGCAGCCTGCCGGATGCCCCGCGCAAACACCGAGCCGTTCGGGCAGCCGCCCCCATCAAACCCGACCTTGGCGTCCTCAGGTGGCCGCGCCCACGGCCTTGATGGACCGGCGCCAGAACCGCAGCATCAGGAACAGCCCCGCGCAGGTCAGCCCTGCAACCAGCCCCATCCAAACGCCCAGACCGTCCCAGCCCAGCATAAAGCCAAATACATAAGAGGCTGGAATGCCAACCGCCCAATAGCTGAGCGCAGCAATCACCATGGGCATCCCGGTATCCTGCACCCCGCGCAACAGCCCAAGCGCCACTGCCTGCATCCCGTCCATCAGCTGAAACAGCGCCGCCGCCGCCATCAGAACACCACCGATCAGCAGAATTTGGTCCCTTTGCGGATCTTCTGCATCCAGAAACAGCGACATCAGTGCGTCCGGGAAGGTCAGAAACAGGACAATCGCCACCGCCGACACCAGCAGCGACATCACCGTCACCACTTTGCCGCCGCGCGCCAGATGCGCCCGGTCGCCGCGGCCAAAGGCATTGCCTGCCCGGATGGTGGCGGCATTGGACAGGCCCAGATGCACCATGAACGTCAGCCCCGCCAGCGAGATCGCAATCCCGTGCGCCGCCAGTGGCGCCGTGCCCAGCCAGCCCATCATCATGGCCGAGGCTGCAAACAGACTGGCCTCTGCCAGGGTCGTCAGACCGATCGGAGTGCCCATGTGGAACACTTTGCCCATCATCTCCCAGTCCGGTCGGTGGAAGTTTCTCAACAGCTCATGCTCCGGCAGCACCTTCAGCGCATAGGCCAGTACCAGCACAAAGGACAGGCCGTTGGTCACCAGCGAGGCTATGGCCGCACCGGCAATCCCCAGCTCAGGCGCCCCCCAGTTGCCAAAGATCAGCGCATAGTTCACCAGCGCGTTGATCACTGCGGCAAAGACAGACAGCCACAGCACGATCTGCGTGCGCTCCAGCGCCGCCAGATAGGATTTCGCCACCATATACAACAGCGCCGGAAACAGCGACCAGCCGGCAATCCGCAGGTATTCAGCAGCATCATGCGCCACCTTTGCCTCCTGACCCAGCACCAGCAAAATAGGTTCCGACCACCACAGCAGCGGCATCGCCAGCGCTCCGTACAGCAGCGACAGCCACAAGCCCATGCGGGTCGAACGGCGGATCTGCTGCTCCTCCCCGGCGCCGGCCGCCGCTGCCACCATCGGCATCACCGCAAAGGCAAAGCCCGATCCCAGCAGGAAAATCGAGAAGAAATAGGATGAGCCCAGCGTCACCGCCGCCAGCTCATCAACCCCGTACCAGCCCAGCATGACCGTATCGGTCAGGCCAATGGCAAACTGCGCCACATGGCCGCCGATCAACGGCAGGCCCAGAATGGCAATTGCCCGGACATGACCACCCACGGACATCGCGGAAGCTTTGGTCGCTAACATACTCATACGGCCAGCCATAAGACGGCCAACACCCCACCGCAAGAGCAGAGTTCCCTTGCCAGTGCATGAGGTATTGGTGGTATTCTGCACAGGCACCACCCCCTCTGCAGGAGCCCTTGATGCCCGACGTTTTCACCCAGCTGATCCCCGATGCCCACGCCTTTCTGGCCGGGCTGGCGCAGAACAACAGCCGGGAATGGTTCAACGACCACAGGGCGCAATACGAAACACAGCTCAAGTCACCTGCCCGGCTGCTGCTGGACGAGGTTGCCCAAGCGGTGTCCAAACGCAGCGGCGCCACGGTTGCAACCAAACTGTTCCGCCCCCAGCGCGATGTGCGGTTTTCCAAAGACAAGACCCCCTACAACACCCATCTGCACATGATGTGGACGGTGAACGGCGCAGGCTGCGCCCTGTTCCTCGGCATCGCCCCCGATTACTGCACCGTCGGCGGCGGCATCATGGGTTTTTCACCGCAGCAAACCGCCCACTGGCGCACAGCCCTGGACGGCGCATGGGGGGATGAGGTCTCAGCCCTCCTCGGCGTGCTGGCGCTTGGCGGTTTTGCAGCCAAGGAGCCGGAACTGAAACGCGTCCCCGCCCCCTATGGCAAAGCGCATCCCCACGGCCCCCAGCTGCGCCGCAAGTCACTGACACTGTGGCACGAAATGACCGCGCAGGAGCAAGCAACCCCGATGGCCGCCCTGATGTCCGCGCATCTGACCCTGTCGCCGCTGTTTGCAATGCTGGAGGATGCGCTGACAGAGTAAATCCGCATAGCTGGCCCATAGGTAGATCCGACCTTCGGAGCACGAAGGGTCAATGTCCAGACCGCAGGACTTTTCTGCCGCTAAAACAAGCGGCTGGCTTGTCGGCTATGAACCCTCTACACAAATTACCTATAGAGAATCCGGGCTTATTGGTTTGAATTTTCCCACTCGACCCTTTTCCCTGTTCGGCATAGCTTCGGCGCAAATCATTCACGGCAGGTAGGATCATGGATACGCTTCTATTCATGAGCTTTTTGACAGCGACACTGCTGATTGTGGTCACTCCAGGACCCTCTGTCGCACTTGCATCATCGCAGGCGGTCAGGTTCGGGCCACGCGCTGCGGCGGTTACGGTTGCGGGGGATGCCCTTGGATCGGTCATCCACATACTGATCGCGGTTGCAAGTCTTCAAACGCTGATGGCAATGTCTGAAATCATCCTGCCTTACCTCCAGATCGCAGGCGGTGTCTTTATTTTGTTTCTCGCTTGGCAATCGCTGCGTAGCTCGGCAACCACAAAACAAGCACCGGCACACGTCGGCACGGTTCCCAAGGCAACTTTCTTTGCCGGGTTCTTTGCATGCGTGACGAACCCCAAGGCCATTGTCTTTTTCGTTGCGCTTTTCCCCGGTTTCATCTCTCCAGAGCACAGCGTTGCAATGCAATCATTGATCTATGGAGCGATTTTTGTGGGCCTGGATGCTGCTTTCATCTTCGGATACGCACTTATTGCAATGTACGCATTTCAAAAAACCCTTTCCGGCCGTTTCAGTATCGAGAAGCTGAGTGCTTTGGGTCTTTTGGGCGTTGGTGCTTTGCTGGTTTTCAAAGGGTACAAAGAACTTCCATCAAATTGAAGAGTTCCGCCTGCAGTCAAAACCATGACCAGGCAATCCTTCAGCGGCGCTGCAGCATTCTACTCGATGGGCTCTTTACGGCCCCTTGCCGCGGCAGGACTGTATCACCCTGCCAAAAACCAACCGGACTGAAAAATGCCGCCAATTTCCCTGCTTGCTGCGCGCTTCAGATGCCGCATCTCGCTTTCTCTGGTAACCAGCCCCACTGGTTAGTAAAAAGGTCAAAGCAAGGTTGTCTGGTTGAGAGCATTCCCTAAACCGCGCCCGACACAAACGGCAAAGCGATGAGGTCACGTGGGTGCCATTCACCCACTGCCTTCGCCTGCCCCTCTCACAACGCCCGCAGCATGATCTGGCTGGCCAGCACTGCCACCACGGCGCCCGCCAGGATCTCCAGCAGGGCCGCTGCCCGCAACGCGCCGGTTCCTTCCATCTGCGCCAGCGCGCCCTTGCGCAGGGTCACCGTGGCAGCTGCCACCGCCACAGTCACCGTTGCTGTACCCAGCCCCATGGCAAAGGCCCCGGCGATCCCGGCCCACAGCACACCCATGCGCCAGGTCAAGAGCAGCAGGAACACCGCCCCGGTGCAGGGTCGCAGCGCCACCGCACCGACAATCGCCAGCGCGTCCCGCAGGGAATGAACACTGGCAGCCTCTTCCATCGTCGGCCCATGCCGGTGCCCGCAGGAGGTACAGACCCCGTCGTCATGACTGTGACCGTGATGGTGAGTGTGACCTGCATGCACTTTCGCTGGAATCGCCCAGCTTGCCAGCAGCCGCCGCCCGCCCCGTACCAGCAGCCACAGCCCCACAAGCGCAATCAGCCCGTAGGACACCGGCGCCAGCACATCC
This sequence comes from Rhodobacteraceae bacterium (ex Bugula neritina AB1), assembly GCA_001730095.1. Taxonomy (GTDB): domain Bacteria; phylum Pseudomonadota; class Alphaproteobacteria; order Rhodobacterales; family Rhodobacteraceae; genus Leisingera. Next base: position 50,101 of record MDLF01000046.1, on the reverse strand, counting down.
TCTGCGGCACTGGTCAGCTGCTCGCGCCCCCAATCCAGCAGCATCAGCCCACCCGCGACCAACAGCACTGCGGTTGCCGCCTGCGCCAGCGAAGACACCAGTGCCAGCCCCGCCAGTCGCGTCAAAGGCACAGGCTTGCCCATGCCATAACCACCGATCACCAGCTTGCCATGCCCCGGCCCGGCGGCGTGAAAGAACCCGTAGGCAAAGCACAGGGACAACAGCGCCATCAACGCCCCCGGCTCACCTGCCCGTAACGCCCTGAGCCCACGCGCCATCGCAGTCTGCACCTCGCGCTGGCCTTCCGCCGCCCAGGCAGAAACCGCGCCTGCCCCATCAAAACCCCAGAGCCAGACCGCAAGGGCAGCCATGCAGAATGCTGCTATTGTTAATAAAAACTTCACCTTATGCGCCACATCTCAAGCGGATTGTATCGGCAAAGGCCTCGCCCACTTCCGGATAGGCCGTCTCGGCCTGATCTGTCGGCATCGCGTACAGCAGCTCCTCCACCAGTGTATACGCCTGGTCCAGATCCGGCGGCGTGATGCTGCCCTGGCAGCCGCCAGAAATCTCCAGCCCCTGGTTCACGGTGTAAGCCGTGTAGTAGGTCGGATCATAGGCCTTGATCACGATCCCATCTGCGTCCTGCGGCTCTGCCAGCCTGCGCCGGTGTCTTGTGGTGATCCGCCCATCGGTCACTTCGGTCGACAGATGCTCCGGCGCACCCAAGCCCAGCGCCTCATCTGCCCGGGTCAGATAGGTGTCCCCCTGAAATCCCGCGCTCCAAGCCAGGTCGAACCCCTGCAGCTGCGCCAGCTCCTGTTGGGTCAGCGTCCCGTCATAGTCACCGTCCAGCCCCCGGTCCTCAAAGATCAGCAGAGAATAAAATTCATCATAGGCCCAGGTGATCTCCACTGCCTGCAACAGCCCGTCCTTCGAAATCTCAAGCTTCACCCCGGTCTCAACAAAGATATGCGGATGTGCCACGGCTCCCTGCGGGGGCAGAAATGCAAACGCAAGCAAAGGAAGAAAATGTTTCATGGCCCAAGGTCTAAGCCCTGCCGCACAGCCCCGCAAGCGTCGGCCCGTTCGGCAGGCAAGGATCAGCGCGCCCATTTGCTCCAGGTGCAGCACCTAGCCCAGGATGTAACCCGGCTGTTGGATTACCTGACACGCCTGGCCAACAATCAGGCGCACTGGTGGCTGCGCAAATTCCGGGTTCTTGCCCGGATAATCCAGCAAGGCCCTACGGACCAACGGCAGCTTCCACTGTTTCAGCGGATCGGCCCTGTACAAGGTAAACCGCCGCCACTGCTCTGCCTGCATGAGCGAGATACAGCCTTGCTGCAGCCGAATACCGGACCACACCGGCATCCGCTTCCCCTCGCCAGATTATACCAGAAGCGGTCCTTGAAATCGATCTCGCCGCTGGCCGACAGATGCTGCCACACCGGGCTGACCTGCAACAAAAGATACGCCCTTCACGCAGCAAAAACACCGCCCAACAAGCCGCCTGCTTCTTTCTGGTCTCAAATCCCCCGGGGTGAGGCCCGCCAGGGCCGAGGGGCAGCGCCCCTAGGTATGCCCCCAGTCATCGGAGTTCTCCGAATTATTCGGGCTCAGCCCCAGCACATCGCCTCTGGTCGAACATCCCAGACCCAGCACCGTCCGGTTGGCATAGGAAAAATAGGCCGTCACCTGATTGATCTCCAGGATTTCACCATCCTCGACCCCCGCCGCGCGCAATGCTGCCACATCGTCCTCGCTCACACTGGCAGGCGCTTCGGTCAGTTTGCGCGCATAGCCCATCGCCAGAATCTGCGCAGGCTCCAGCGGTGCGGTTTCCGGCATGCGCGCCTCGATCGCCGCCCGGATCGCCAGCCCCCGCGCCTCATCGCCCAACAGCCGCTGCAAGCCCGCAAAGTGATGTTCAACACAATATCCGCAGTCATTGAGACTGGACACCCAGACCCCAAGCACCTCCAGAAACCACTTGGGAACCTGGTTGCCGGAGTGATGCAGCACATTCTTGTAAAGCGCCATATGGCCCTCCATCGAATGCGGCCGCAGGGAATGCACCATCATGATGTTGTCGATACGCTCAACCGGACCCGACCCCTTAAGGCGGTCATACAGCTTCTTCAGCTTGCCCGACGCTGATGCATATTCAACCGTTTTGATCCAAGCCATCCATCTCTCCCTGTCTGCATCGTACATAACTTAACACGTTATCATTCAGCAGCTAAAGACGCCCTGACAAAAACGGCGCCCAAAGGGCTATTGCACGGGCAAGACCATATTTCACCTTTGCAGCCCGCGGCGTGCAGCTGCACACAGGCCCCAAGACACTGCAAAAAACACTGCAGGCATGTCCCCAGGCGGCTGGCAGCCCCTGCATACGGCAAATTTGATCCGCCTTGCTCATCGTTATGTTTGCTAATCACCGGCTTTTTTGGTCAGCTTGCGCACATGGATCTTCTCGACACCAGCCACAATGTCTTACTCGTCGCCATGTCCTGCCTGGTCGCCCTGGTGGCCGGCTTCACCGGATTGTCGATGACACGCGACCTCGCGGCCAAGCCGGTCTTCCACAAGAAGGCTTCGGTCAGCCTGGCTGCAGTGGCCCTCGGCGGCGGCATCTGGGCGATGCATTTCGTAGCGATGCTGGGGCTGCAGATGCCGGTCCTGTTCTACTATGATGCCGCGATCACCCTTGTTTCCGCGCTGGTGGCAATCCTGATTGTCGGAGCCGCTCTCATCCTGCTTCACTTCACCGGCCGCAGCCGCCTGACAATTGCAATGGCGGGTGGCCTGGTCGGGGTTGGGATTCTGGCGATGCATTATATCGGCATGGCCGGGCTGGAACTGTGCCGCGCGGTCTATACGCCCGCTGGCGTCATCCTGTCTTCTGTCGCCGCAATCGCGCTTTGCATGCTGGCCTTCGGGATTGCTTACGGGCAACGAACAAACAGGCACATCGTCCTGGGAACGATCTGTTTTGCCGCCGCCGTCTGCAGTGTTCACTTCCTGGCCATGGCCGGCACCAGGTTCGCTGCCGTTCCAAGCAGCGCCGAGTTCGGCCCATTGATGAGCAATGAGACTCTCGCGCTCGGCGTGATATTCTTCAGTTTCATCATGTTCGGCGCCTGCCTGTGGGTCAGCGTGACCTACCTGCCCGCCCCCAAACATCAGGATGCCGCGCCCGCAGCCAGTCCGGCACCGGAAGCTGCACAGCCGCTGCTGCAAATTCCCTGCGAACGGGATGGCGGCAAAGTCTTTATTTCCGCCGAGGACGTTCTGTTTGTCCGGGCAGACGGGCATTACACCCAAGTCTACACAGAAAAAGACCGCCTGTTTTGCGTCTGGCCCGTGACAGAAGCCGCCAAGCGGCTGTTGCCCGCCGGCTTTTTGCAGACACACAGAAGCTATCTGGTGAATCCGCAGCGCGTTGCCAGGTTCGAACGGACCAAGGACAAGGGCCGCTGCCTCTTTGACGGCGACGAACTGCCGCCTGCTCCAGTCAGCCGCTCCAAACTCAGAACCATTCAGGATGCCCTTGCGTCGCAGGCCGGCGCAGTTCGTGCAACCTAAGACGCATTTCGTGCGAATTACCGGGTTTTCATTGAAATTCTGAAGCCCTCGCACACGGGCCTATGCAGTCATCTCCCTCAGCCAGAACATTCGCATGAAGGGAGGAGTGCCAATGATTCCAGCGGCATTTGAATATTATAGGCCCAAAGATATGGCCGCAGTGCTGTCCATCCTTGAAGAACACGGCGATGAGGCGCGCGTCATGGCGGGCGGTCACAGCCTGATCCCGATGATGAAACTGCGCATGGCTGACGTGCAGCACCTGATCGACCTGCAGGATGTCGACGGCTTGTCCGGGATCGAGATCGGCGCGGATGCCATCCGCATCGGTGCAATGGTGACCCAAGCCGCCATTATCGATCACCCCGACCTTGCACAAACCGCACCGATCCTGCGCGAGGCCGCATTGCAAATCGCGGATCCTCAGGTCCGCTACATGGGCACTGTCGGCGGCAATGTGGCAAACGGCGATCCCGGCAACGACATGCCCGGCCTGATGCAGTGCCTTGATGCAGCCTTTACCGTGGTTGGCCCGGATGGCGAGCGCGAGATCGCCGCTCGGGATTTTTACGAAGCCGCCTATATGACCGCACGCGAAGACCAAGAGGTCCTGACAGCGATCTCCATTCCGCTGCCCAAGGGGGGCTATGCCTATGAAAAGCAGAAGCGGAAAATCGGCGACTACGCCACCGCTGCCGCCGCCGTTCAAATCGTGAAAGACGGCGCAGCCTGCGCTTCGGCCTCAATCGCGATGACCAACCTCAGCGACACACCGGTCTATTGCGAAGCCGCCGGCGCCGCCCTTGCCGGCACATCGGTTGATAATGCGGCGCTCAGCGCTGCCGTCGCAGCGATGCTGGATGATATCGACCCGACAGAGGACAACCGCGGTCCCGTCGCCTTCAAGAAACATGTTGCAGGCGTGATCTTGCGCCGGGCCATCACACGCGCCTGGTCGCGTGCCTGAGGGGAAATTTCATGTCACAGAAACAACACTACAAAATCACCGTAAACGGCAAGGAAGAGGAATTCCTCGCCGAGCCGCGCGAGCTTCTGATCTACACGCTGCGCGAGCGGCTGAATGTCACCGGTCCGCATATCGGCTGCGAAACCTCCCATTGCGGCGCCTGCACCGTGACCATTGACGGCAAGTCGGTGAAATCCTGCACCATGTTCGTGGCCCAGGCAGACGGCAAGGACATCACCACCATCGAAGGCATTGGCAGCCCGGATGCGCTGCACCCGCTGCAAGAGGCGTTCAAAGAGCACCACGGCCTGCAGTGCGGCTACTGCACCCCGGGCATGATCACCCGCGCAACCAAGCTGCTGGAAGAGAACCCCACTCCAACAGAAGAAGAAATCCGCTTTGGCATGGCGGGCAATATCTGCCGCTGCACCGGGTATCAGAACATTGTGAAATCCATTCAGGCCGCAGCAGCGGAAATGAATGCAGCCAAGGAGGCGGCGGAATGAAAGACGAAGTGGCAAGCCGCAAAGAACGGGCTGAAAACCTCAAAGGCATGGGCTGCTCGCGCAAGCGGGTCGAAGATGCACGCTTCACGCAGGGCAAGGGCAACTATGTCGACGACTTGAAACTGGATGGCATGTTGTTCGGCGACTTTGTTCGGTCGCCTTACGCGCACGCCCGGATCACCCGCATTGACACCGCCGCCGCGCTGGAGGTTCCCGGCGTTCTGGCGGTGCTGACGGCAAAGGACCTGGAGCCGCTGGGCCTGCACTGGATGCCGACCCTGGCAGGCGACAAGCAAATGGTGCTGGCCGACGGCAAGGTGCTGTTCCAGGGCCAGGAGGTCGCCTTTGTCGTCGCCGAGGACCGCTATGCCGCGGCGGATGGCATCGAAGCGGTTGAGGTCGAATACGAAGAGCTTCCGGTTCTGGTGGACCCTTTCGAGGCGCTGACATCCGATGTGGTGCTGCGCGAAGACACGGTTGACGCAAACGGCAATCCGGTGGACGGCGCCCATGGCCCGCGCAAGCACCACAACCACATTTTCACCTGGGAAGCAGGTGACAAAGACCCGACAGCGGAAGTCCTCGCCAATGCCGAGGTGGTGGCCGAAGAGACCATGTATTACCACCGCACCCACCCCTGCCCGCTGGAAACCTGCGGCTGTGTGGCGTCGATGGACAAGGTCAACGGCAAGCTGACGCTTTGGGGCACCTTCCAGGCACCGCACGCGATCCGCACCGTGGTCAGCCTGATTTCAGGGATCGAGGAACACAACATCCGCGTGATCTCACCGGATATCGGCGGTGGCTTTGGCAACAAGGTGGGCGCTTATCCCGGCTATGTCTGCTCGGTTGTGGCCTCCATTGTGACCGGCAAGCCGGTCAAGTGGATCGAAGACCGGATGGACAACCTCATGACCACCGCCTTTGCGCGTGATTACTGGATGAAGGGCCGGATCAGCGCCACCAAAGACGGCAAGATCACCGGGCTTCACTGCCATGTGACAGCCGACCACGGCGGCTTTGACGCCTGCGCCGACCCCACCAAATTCCCCGCAGGATTCATGAACATCTGCACTGGGTCTTATGACATTCCAACCGCCTACCTCCAGGTCGATGGCGCCTATACCAACAAAGCCCCGGGCGGCGTCAGCTACCGCTGCTCCTTCCGGGTGACAGAGGCTGTGTATTTCATCGAGCGGATGATCGAAGTTCTGGCCATTGAGCTGAACATGGACGCCGCCGAACTGCGCCGCATCAACTTCATCAAGAAGGAGCAGTTCCCCTATCAGGCGGCGCTTGGCTGGGAATACGACTCCGGTGACTACCACACGGCTTGGGAAAAGGCGCTGAAAGCCGTGGACTATGACGGTTTGCGCGCCGAGCAGGCCCAGCGCGTGGAGGACTTCAAGGCAGGCAAAACCCGTAAGCTGATGGGGGTCGGCCTCAGCTTCTTTACGGAAATCGTCGGGGCGGGTCCGGTCAAGAACTGCGACATCCTTGGCCTTGGCATGTTCGACAGCTGCGAAATCCGCATCCACCCTACCGGCTCCGCCATTGCCCGGCTGGGCACGATCAGCCAGGGCCAGGGGCACGCCACGACCTTTGCGCAGATCCTGGCATCGGAAATCGGCCTGCCCGCCGACAGCATCACCATCGAGGAAGGCGACACCGACACCGCGCCCTACGGGCTTGGCACCTATGGCTCCCGATCAACCCCGGTGGCCGGGGCGGCCACGGCGATGGCAGGGCGCAAAATTCGCGCCAAGGCGCAGATGATCGCGGCCTACCTGATGGAAGTCCATGACGATGACGTCGAATTCGATGTCGACCGTTTCGTGGTCAAAGGCGCGCCTGAGAAATTCAAGACGATGAAGGAAATCGCCTTTGCCGCCTACAATCAGGCAATTCCGGGGATTGAGCCGGGGCTAGAGGCGGTCAGCTACTACGACCCGCCGAATATGACCTACCCGTTCGGGGCCTATGTCTGCGTCATGGACATCGACGTGGACACCGGTGTCACCGATATCCGCCGCTTTTATGCCCTGGACGACTGCGGCACCCGGATCAACCCGATGATCATCGAGGGCCAGGTTCACGGCGGCCTGACCGAGGCGCTCGCCGTCGCTCTGGGGCAAGAGATCGCCTATGACGACATGGGCAACGTGAAGACGGGAACGCTGATGGACTTCTTCCTGCCGACGGCATGGGAGGTTCCCAACTACGAGACCGACTACACCGTCACCCCCTCGCCGCATCATCCGATCGGGGCCAAAGGCGTCGGCGAAAGCCCCCATGTTGGCGGCGTGCCGTGCTTTTCGAATGCGGTGCATGACGCCTTCCGGGCCTTTGGTCTGCGCCACACCAACATGCCCCATGATCACTGGCGCATCTGGAAGACTGCCAACGAACTTGGCCTGCACGGCTAGGCGCAAATGGCAGGGCGGTGCCCCGACCGCCCTGCAGGAGACCTGCATGACCTGGACCAACTTACAATCCACCCTTGGCGGACAGGGCTATATTGCCTCGGACGACCTGTCTGTCGCACTGCACCTGGCGCTTGCACTCGGCCGCCCGCTTCTGCTGGAAGGGGCGGCAGGTGTGGGGAAAACCGAAATCGCCCGGACCCTCAGCGCGGCACGCGGCACAAAGCTGATCCGCCTGCAATGCTACGAAGGCCTGGACGCATCGCAGGCGATCTATGAGTGGAATTACCAGCGGCAGCTGCTGACGATCCGCGCAGCAGCTGAGGATGGTGAAACCGGCAAGACAGTTGAGGACAGGATCTTCTCCCGCGACTTCCTGCTGGAGCGCCCCCTGCTGGCCGCAATCACGCAAAGCACACCACCGGTCCTGCTGATCGATGAGATCGACCGCGCGGACGAAGAGTTCGAGGCCTATCTGCTGGAGGTCTTGTCCGACTATCAGGTGTCTGTGCCGGAGCTGGGAACCATCACCGCCACCAGCAAGCCCATTGTCATCCTCACCTCAAACGGCACGCGCGACTTGTCCGACGCTTTGCGCCGCCGCTGCCTTTACAGCTATGTCGGCTATCCGGACATCCAGACCGAACTTGCCATTCTCCGGGCCCGCTGCCCTCAGATCGAGGCACGGCTTGGGGAACAGGTGGTCGGCTTCGTCCAGAAACTGCGCGGCGAAGAGCTGGAGAAGACACCCGGCATCGCAGAGATGCTGGATTTTGCGGCGGCCCTGATGGGGCTGGGCATCGCCGATCTGACAGCAGACCCGGCCGTCCTGCATGCGACCCTGACCACCCTTCTGAAAACCCAAAGCGATCGGGCGCAGGTCTCCCCCGAAGTGGCCGCGCGCATCGCAGGCAAGGCCGCATGAGCCGGGTCACCAAATTCGCCGGGCGCGACCCGGGTCCGGCCGCGCGTGTTGCCGGCTTCCTTGCGCATTTGCGCGCAAACGGCCTGCGTCTGGGGGTGGCAGAGGCAGAGCTCTCATTAGCTGCGCTGGCTGAAATCAATCCGGTTGCTACCGACGAGAGCCGGCGCGCACTGCGTGCGGTCTGCACCGGATGCAAGGAGGAAGCTGACAGGTTCGATGCCCTGTTTGACAGCTATTGGATGGACGCAGGGCGGGTAAAGCAAAAGACCGTGCCAAAACCGCCGCCATCCATTGACAGCGGCGTGCATTCATCCCGCCAGCCAACCGGCCAGGATGTCGGCGCCTCCGGCAGTGCCACGGCTCCCGACACGGCCAAGGGCGATGCGGATGGGGATGGCACCGGCAAGCTGATTGCAACCCAGCTGCGCAATCTTAACCGCTGCGATCTGCGCGATCTGATAGGCGTCGGCGAGATTGCCGAAGCCGAAACAGCGGCCCACCGGATCGGTGCCGCCTTGCGCGACCGGCGCTCCCGGCGCCGGATCGCAGCTCGCAAAGGCGACAGGCTGCACTTTCGCAAGACCATCCGCCAAAGCCTTGCAACCGGCGGCGAACCTCTGCGCCTGCTGCGCAAGAAACGCCCGGACCGCCGCCGCAGGATCGTCGCGCTTTGTGATGTGTCGGGCTCCATGAGCGTCTACGCACAGGTGTTCCTCGCCTTTCTTGCCGGGCTGATGCGCGCCGACAAGGACGCCGACGCCTATGTGTTCCACACCCGGCTTGTGCGGATTACAGAGGCGCTGCGCGACAATGACACCCTGCGCGCCATCGGGCGGATGTCACTGATGGCGGATGGGTTCGGCGGCGGCTCCAGAATCGGGCCGTCGCTGCAGCAGTTTGCCAGCACATATGCCCGCCGCTTTGTGGATGGGCGGTCTGTGGTGATGATCCTGTCGGACGGCTATGACACCGAACCGCCCAAAGATCTGGCGGCGGCGCTCCAAAAGCTCAGGAAGCGCGGCTGCAGGATCATCTGGCTCAACCCTCTGAAAGCCTGGAAGGACTACGCGCCTATTGCCGGCGGAATGGCAGCGGCCATCCCCTACCTCGACCTGTTCCGGCCAGCCAACACGCTTGCGGACCTTGCCGCGCTTGAAACAGAATTGGGACCCCTATGAGCCCTGCAGAAATCCTCAACCCGGACCTGGCCGATGCCGCGCAGCGACTGCGCGACCGGCATTTGCCCTTTGCCTTTGCCACCATAATCCGCACCGCCGGTTTGACCGCAGCAAAACCCGGCGCCAAAGCGCTGCTGAGTGCGGAAGGCACCCTCCTACACGGCTGGCTTGGCGGCGGATGCACCCTCGGGGCGGTGAAACGCGCCGCGCTGGTGGCCCTCGAACAGGGCAAGCCGCAACTGATATCGGTCGCGCCAGAAGAACTGCTGAAGGAAAAGGGCCTGACAGCAGGGGATGAGCTTGACGGAATACGCTTTGCACGCAATGGATGCCCGTCCAAAGGCACTGTCGACATCTTTATCGAACCCTGCCTGCCAATACCGGAGCTGGCAGTTCTGGGCGCCTCTCCTGTGGCACAAGCCCTCACCGCGATTGCGCCGCAGTTCCACTGGTCGGTCACAGCCTCTTTCTCCCCCGAAACGGCACCCCAGCGCCCGCGCTATGCCGTCATTGCAACACAGGGCCAGGGCGATCTTGAGGCTTTGAAGTCGGTCCTGTCACAGCCCCCTGCCTATACCGCCTTTGTCGGCAGTGCGCGCAAGTTCGCCGCGCTGGCAGAAAAACTTGAAGGCGCAGGCATTGCGCCTGACGCGGTCCAGTCCGTCCATGCACCGGCAGGTCTTGATCTGGGTGCGGTGACACCTGAGGAAATCGCGCTCTCCATTCTTGCGCAACTGGTCCGCGTCAGGCGGCAGCACATCGGCCCGGCCCGTGGCTGACACGGCTGCCTGTGTTTCACCCGCCGCCCTGTACATTTGCAGGGCGCACCGCTGTCCGCACCCGGGTTTCATGCGGATACCGGCAGTCCGCAAACCGACGCAACGCTCATAAAATGCCACAGGAGCTGACAACATGATTTCATTCCTGAACCGGATCAGGCGGCTGCTCAAGAAGGTTGAAATGACTCCGGAACACGCCAAAAACATCAGATTTCCCTGTTGCTAAAAAGGATAAACCCATGGAATTAAACGACGAAATAATCATAAATGCGCCCAAAGAGCGCGTCTATGCGGCGCTGAACAATCCCGAGGTGCTTGAGCAATGCATCCCTGGCTGTGAAGAGCTGATCAAACATTCCGATACTGAGCTGGAGGCAAAGGTTGTGCTGAAAATGGGCCCGGTAAAGGCGCGGTTCAGCGGCAATGTCGTCCTGGACCAATCGGGCGCGCCGGATGCCTTTTCCCTGTCCGGCCAAGGCAACGGCGGCGCAGCTGGCCATGCCAAAGGCGGCGCGGATGTCACATTGACCGCCGACGGCGACACAACAATCCTGCGCTATGCGGCAAAGGCGGAAATCGGCGGCAAGCTCGCTCAGCTTGGCAGCCGCCTGATCCAGAGCACCGCCAAGAAACTTGCCGCAAAGTTTTTCAAATCCTTCGCCGACGTTGTCAACGAAAGCACACCGGCCTGACGCCTGTCTGCCAGGCCAGATGCAGGCCTGAGCGCGGCATTTGCTCCGGGTCTGCCGCAGGCTTCACGGATGCCGCAGCGGTCCTGAGCCAGAGCAGACACAGGTATGCTCTGGCCAGCCCACGCCAACGGAAGATTGGGACGCAGCCTTACCGTGCCGCCTCACGTGCCACCGCGGCAATGGCGGCGCGCACATCTGCCTCGCGGCTGCGGTGGTTGGTGATGGCGGCGCGCAGCATGACCCGACCGCCTGCCCTGGTGGTTGAAAACACCGCCTCACCGCTTTCTTGCAGGGTCTGGGCAACCCGCGCATTCACCGCCGATTGCGCTTCTTCCGGCAGGTCACTGCGCGCCGTGAACACGCAGACATTGGACACCACCGGCGCCCCCAGCTCCATAACGGACTGCGCCTCAACCTCCGCCGCCATAAAGGACGCCAGCTCGCAATTTCCTGTAATCGCCTCCGAGAATGCCGTCTCGCCGTAGGTTTCCAGCGCCGTCCAGACCTTCAGTGCCCGGTTGCCGCGGCTCAGATCGATGCCATAGTCGCAGAACCACGGCTCGCCGCCCGCCAGCCCGCGCTCAGCCCCCTCCAGATATGAGGGCCGCGCTGCAAAGGCTGCCCGATGCTCATCTTCGTTGCGCAGCAAAGCCATGCCGCAGTCATAGCCCACATACATCCACTTGTGGAAATCCAGCGCAATACTGTCGGCCCGGCCGATCCCATCGGACAGGGACCGGTAGGGTTCTGCCGCAATCCGCGTCCAGGCGCCAAAGGCCCCGTCCACATGCAGCCACAGCCCCAGATCCGCCGCCGCATCTGCCAGCGCATGCAAATCGTCATAAAGCCCCAGATCCACCGACCCGGCGGTGCCCACCACCAGAAAGGGCAGCGCACCAGCAGCTTTGTCTTCCGCCACCATCCGCGCCAAGGCGGCACAGTCCAACTGTCCGTCCTTCAGCGGCACCTTGCGTAGGTTGTCGGATCCGATGCCCAGCAGCTCCACTGCCTTTAGCGTCGCATTATGCACGCCTTCGCCCGCATAGGCCGTCAGCCGCACATCGCCCTGGCCCTGCTTGCGCACATCTTTCAACACCCGCAAACGCGCCGCCTGAAAGGCAATCACCGTCGCCTGCGAGGTGCCCGTCACCAGCAATCCGCTGGCGCTTTCTGGCATCCCCATCTTGTCCCGCGTCCAGTCAACCACCGCGCGTTCCATATAGTTCGCCCCGTGATCGCGCCCGCCCATATTGGCGTTGACCGCCGCTGCCGCCATCGAACTGATCAGATCCGAGGCCAGCCCCGATCCCTGCACCCAGCCCCAGAACTTTGGATGGGTATTGCCGCCATGATAGGGCAGCACGTCCGCAATGATCCGGTTCACCGCGGCCTGCGGCCCCTGCGCCTCGGCACGCACGGCATAGCGCGCATCAATATCCTCCGGCACGGGCTGCCAGGGGCGCTGTGCGGCCTCCTGCATCTGGTCCAGCGCCGCATCCAGCATCCGCTGCGCCTCCACCCGGAACGCCGCCCAATCCTGCGTCTTGATCCCCTTGTCAGCCACCTGCGCGCCCTCCTCTTGCCTGCCTTTGGCAGGGGTTTAGCCTGCAACAGCTGCAACTGCAGCAACATTCTCGAAACTGCGGCATTCTGAAAACTATGGTTCGCTTTCACTGCAAATCGCTACACATCCGGCGCAATTACAACACTCCACTGGCTGCTGTTCAGGGAGAATGGCCAATGAAGCCATGCCGCTCTACGCTTAATTGCGCCCACTCAAAGCGACTCTCACATGACGCGAGTTTTCAAAGACTGTAAGAAAGCATGCCCCAGAAGTTCTTGAATACATCAAAGATAGCCATTGGCGCCATTGCCACCCTGCTGGGAATACTGACCGCTGTACTTGCGCTGTGCGACAGGTTCAAAGGCGATTTTCCTATTTTCGTAGGCTCAGCGACAACTTCGCCCGACGAAGTTTTGAAAGGTGAGAATCTTGAATGGTCGAACTTCCTAGAAAAATACAAGGGACAGCCCGTCTATGCAGATCTCAGTGTATGGGTGAACATGGTAGATGTTGGGGCCGCAAGCGGGTGCGAAGACGATCCGTTTCTTCCTATCCAATACGCAAACTACGCCTATGTTCTCTGGGTGCAGGACGTACAAGGCGGCCTGCCTTGCAATCAGACCAAGGGTCTTCAGCAGCCTGAACTCACCCATATGATCTTTGCCTTTGACACAGATCAGGACGTCCCGGCAGCGGCGGTTGTCACCTATCCGCCTCACTCCAACAACGTGCACAGCTGGACTGACCGGATATCAGGCTTTTTCACCATCACCCAAAGCACCTATGGGGGCCAGATTCAGTTTTCCCTGATCCCCTTCCCCGTAGACGCCCAAACGAGGCAGGCGGTATTGAAAGAAGTAAACCAGTAGCACAGGTGACCTTATCCACAGCCCCTTGCGTGCCTCTTCCCCCCACACCCAACACCTGCCATAATGGTTGCCAATCAACACCAAGGAAGAGCAGCTCCCGCACATGGCCGACGACCTCCTCAGCACGCCTGCATCGGAAACCTACGACGCGTCCTCTATCGAGGTTCTGGAAGGCCTCGAACCGGTCCGCCAGCGCCCCGGCATGTATATCGGCGGCACCGATGAACGCGCACTGCACCATATGGTGGCGGAAATCCTCGACAACTCCATGGATGAAGCCGTCGCAGGCCACGCCAACCGGATCGAGGTAACGCTGCATGCTGACTACGCCGTCACCATCTCGGATAACGGCCGCGGCATCCCGATTGATCCGCACCCCAAGTTCCCGGACAAATCCGCGCTGGAGGTGATCCTCTGCACCCTGCACGCAGGCGGCAAGTTCTCCGGCAAGGCCTATCAGACCTCCGGCGGTCTGCACGGCGTCGGCTCCTCGGTGGTGAACGCGCTGTCGGATTCCATGGTGGTGCAGGTCGCCAAGAACAAGGAACTGTTCGAGCAGCGTTTCTCCCGTGGCCTGCCACTGGGCCCGGTCGAGAAAATCGGCGCAGCGCCCAACAAGCGCGGCACCTTCGTGACCTTCCACGCCGACGAGCAGATCTTTGGCTCCCACCGCTTCAAGCCCAAGCGCCTGTTCACCCTGGTGCGCTCCAAGGCCTATCTGTTCTCGGGTGTCGAAATCCGCTGGAAGTCCGAAATCGACGACGGTGAAACCCCGCAAGAGGCCACCTTCCATTTCCCCGGCGGCCTCAAGGATTACCTGACCGAAGTCCTTGGCAAATCCGCCGTCTATGCAGACGCGCCATTTGCCGGCAAGATCGAGTTCCGTGAGAAATTCGGCGAGCCGGGCTATGTCGAATGGGCGATCAACTGGACCCCCTCACGCGACGGCTTCACCCAATCCTACTGTAACACCGTCCCCACGCCCGAAGGCGGCACCCATGTCACCGGCTTCTGGGCTGCGATCCTCAAGGGCATCAAGGCGTATGGCGAACTGGTCGGCAACAAGAAGGCAGGCCAGATCAACCGCGACGACCTGATGGCGGGCGGCTGCGCGCTGGTCTCCTGCTTCATCGCCGACCCCGCCTTTGTCGGCCAGACCAAGGACCGCCTGTCGACCGAAGCTGCCGCCAAGATGGTGGAAAACTCGGTCCGCGACCATTTCGACAACTGGCTGGCCGCCGACACCAAATCGGCCGGCGCCATCCTCGACTTCCTGGTTCTGCGCGCCGAGGAACGCCTGCGCCGCAAGCAGGACAAAGAAACCCAGCGCAAATCCGCCACCAAGAAGCTGCGCCTGCCTGGCAAGCTGACGGACTGCACCTCCAAGGACCGCGCCGGCACCGAATTGTTCATCGTCGAGGGCGACTCGGCGGGTGGCTCCGGCAAGGGTGCGCGCAACCGCAACAACCAGGCGCTGCTGCCCCTGAAGGGCAAGATCCTGAACGTATTGGGAGCCGCCTCCAACAAGATCAGCACCAACGCCGAAATCCGCGACTTGTGCGAAGCGCTTGGGGTCGGCACCGGCACCAAATTCAACCTTGATGATCTGCGCTATGACAAGATCATCATCATGACCGATGCAGACGTCGACGGCGCCCATATCGCGTCATTGCTGATGACCTTCTTCTTCACCCAGATGCGGCCCTTGATCGACGGCGGCCACCTGTATCTGGCCTGCCCACCGCTGTTCCGCCTGACCCAGGGTGCACGCCGCGTCTACTGCCTGGACGAGGCCGAGCGCGACAAATGGCTGGAAAAGGGTCTGGGCGGCAAGGGCAAGATCGACGTCTCTCGCTTCAAAGGTCTTGGCGAAATGGACGCCAAGGATTTGAAAGAGACCACGATGGACCCCACCACCCGCAAGCTGATCCGCGTCACCATAGACGAGGACGAACCCGGCGAGACCAGCGAGCTGGTCGAACAGTTGATGGGCAAGAAACCCGAGCTCCGCTACCAGTATATTCAGGAGAACGCGAAGTTCGTGGAGGAGCTGGATGTTTGAGCCGATGGCATTCAAGCTTTTCGCCGGGTTGTTCTTAGCCCTTCATACCTCCTTCCTCGCCCTTCTTTATGTCAAGGCGAGGGAGAAAGATCCATCGCTTGGCATCCTAAGTTTCTGGTTTGGACGTGCGCGGCCTCGCCAAGCGCTTCAGTTTCTAATGCTACTGGCATCCGCAGGCATTGCGGTAGTGCTTACAGCCATCATAGCTGCAGTGTTGTTCTCCTAGGTTCTGGACCTATTAATTTGGTTGCTGTCATCCGGCCTGCGTGATTCATACCCGTGAGTTTCAGGGGTATAACATGAGCAATCTATTCTGGTTGACTGACGAGCAGATGGCGCGGCTTCAGCCTTACTTTCCAAAGAGCCATGGAAAGCCGAGGGTTGATGATCGACGCGTTCTGAGTGGAATTATCTTCATAAATCGCAATGGGTTACGTTGGTCCGATGCGCCGCGCGAATATGGGCCGCCACAGACACTGTACAATCGCTGGAAACGATGGAGCGATATGGGTGTGTTCGCTCGGATCATGAACGGGCTGGCTGCGCAGGGCACCGATCATAGGACCATCATGATTGACGCAACATACCTCAAAGCGCACCGCACGGCTTCCAGCCTGCGGTTGAAAAAGGGGGGCGTGGCAGGCTGATAGGGCGCACCAAGGGTGGTATGAATACGAAACTGCACGCTGTTACTGACAGTCTGGGACGCCCCATCCGCTTCTTCATATCCGCTGGGCAGGTGAGCGATTACACGGGCGCCAGGGCTCTGGTGAACAGTCTGCCATCGGCTGACTGGCTGCTGGGAGATCGAGGCTATGACGCCGACTGGTTCCGCGAAGCCCTTAATGACAGGGGAATAAAGCCCTGTATCCCAGCACGAAAGTTATGCAACAAGCCCGTCCGATACGACAAGCGCCGCTACAAACGACGCAACCGCATTGAGATCATGTTCGGTCGGCTCAAGGATTGGCGGCGCGTCGCCACCAGATATGACAGATGCCCAAAGGTATTCCTCTCGGCCATCGCTCTCGCTGCTACAGTTCTATTCTGGCTGTAAATCAATGAGTCTGGAGCCTAACCGCAGGCGCCACGGTGATCGCGGCAACCTATGCGCCGTTCAACAGCGCCTCTGCGGCGCTGATGCAAAGCATGGGAATGGCGCCTGTGCTGACTGTGACGGAGTGGCGCGCCTAGGGTCAGACCCCTGCACAGTCCAGTGCGGCGGAGATAGCCAAAATTCCCTGCCGCCCTGCCAGCTTCCGGATGCTGCCTTCAACTCGGCAGCCGGTGGTCCTGCGCATTAGTCCATGCAGCTCTGTCTCTGCGATTTCAGGCAGGACCGGTACCGCGCTGGTCTCTGCGACACTTAGAACCGCCATCCCGGACCGACCTGATCTGACCAGATTCAGCAGCAGATTGCGCCCGCCAAAACGCACATGCATGTCAGAAACATCCTGACGCCCTGACGTCTTCTGAACGAGCGCTTCGGTCCCGGCTGGCAAGGGCTCAGCACTGACAGCCGACAGCAGCGGAACCGCCACTTTGGCTTCATAAAAGCCCGAGACTGGCGCCGCGGCCAAGGCCAGCACAACTGACAACAATAAAACCTTCACAGTAGTTCACCCGCCTGTCTGTTTACCCACAGCTGTCAGGTTAGGCTCGAAATGGGGCAAGAAGGCGCCAGCACGGCCGGCAATCCGCGAAGCATTTTCCGAAAATTGATCCCGGCGCGCCGGGGCTGCGGTCTCAAAAAAGAAACGGGCCGTGCAATGCACGACCCGTCTCCGGTAATCAATCAGCAAGGAAAGCTTACTTGATTTTGCCTTCTTTGTACTCGACGTGCTTGCGCACAACCGGGTCGTATTTGCGGACGACCATTTTCTCGGTCATGGTGCGTGCATTTTTCTTGGTCACATAGAAGTGGCCGGTGCCCGCGCTCGAGTTCAGGCGGATCTTGATGGTGGTCGGCTTCGCCATGGTGCTTCTCCTGCGTCCGAAAAGGCAGGGGCCTCTCGGTAAATTCCTATCTGAAGCCCGGCTTTTACCCGCCTCAGCCCCCAAGTCAACCGGATTCGCCCCGTTCCCCGAAGGATTTATGCACAGAAGGCCTGTAAGCCGGATCCTGTCCCCCCTGCCCCGTAAGACAGAGATCGACGGCCATTCATCTAGGCGACGCATTGCTGCGCCGCTCAAGCTGCCAACCCGGTCCCTCTCGGCTGAAGCGAACCTAGCGGCGGTTTTCCGGAGAACCGGAACCTGCCCGCGCGGGGACCCTATTTGGCATTGCTCCCGGTGGGGCTTGCCGTGCCACCCCTGTTGCCAGGGGCGCGGTGGGCTCTTACCCCACCGTTTCACCCTTACCAGCCCGGAGGCCGGCGGTCTGTTTTCTGTGGCGCTTTCCGTCGGGTTTCCCCGCCCGGGCGTTACCCGGCACCGCTGCTTCATGGAGTCCGGACTTTCCTCCCGCGCGGATCTGACCCCGCGCCGACGGCCGTCCAGCCTTCTGTGCGAAGCGAGGCCTAGGAACAACGGCGCCCGGCGTCAAGCGGATAGTGCAGGCAACAGGGGCGCTGCCCCTCTTGGCCTATGGCCAATTCCCCCGGGGTACTTCGGACCAGAAAGAAGCAAATTCACCTGTCAGCCCAACGGCGAAAAGTCCGCAGGCTCCAGTGGCCCGGACGCCCAGGGGCGGAACCGCAGCCGAACAGCAGACAGCAGTGTTGCGTCATCCACGGGCGCTGTGAACCCCGCGGATGACGCAGCTTTGCGGAAACCGAAAGCGGAGACATCCTGCGGGACAGAGCCGTGCCCGGTTCCAAGCGCAAGATTCTGGCGGGCCAGCCGCCCCCAGTCAAAGTGCGGGCCAGGATCCGATTTGCGGCCTGGGGCCATGCAGGAATGGCCAATGACCCCCGCAGCCGGGATGTTCCAGCGCTGCATGATGCCGCGCATCAGCACCTCAAGTGCCGCCATTTGAGCAGCACCAAACGGGTGGCACCCCCGGTTGTCGAGCTCAATGCCGATGGAACGGGAATTGATATCCGCCTGCCCTTTCCATTCGCCTGCTCCGGCGTGCCAGGCGCGGCTGTCTTCGGCCACCATCTGCCAGACGGTACCCTCTGCGCCGATCAGGTAATGGGCTGAAACCTCTGCCGCAGGATCGCAGAGCCGCTCCAGTGCCGCCTGAGCGCTTTCCATGGCAGTGTAGTGCAAAACGATAAGAGACGGCATCAGGCCGTCTCTGCGCGGCCCGAAGTTTGGGCTGGGGTGCCAGATTGTGTCTGGCTGATCCGGCAGCATCAGTTCTGGACGGCCAGCCGGTAGGGCGCCGGATCCCAGCCGCAGGCAAAGCCGTCGCCATCCGGATCGAGCACCTTGCGGTCACGCTGAGGGCCGCCGCTTTCGAGGAAGGCGATCTGCGCCTGATCTGGCGACGCGAATTCGGCGCAGTTGCGCTGGCTGCGTGCCCGCAGGTTGATGCCCGCACGGGTGTAGAGGCGCACCCCTTTGGGATTGGAGGTGCTGAGTGCGTATTTCACTATGTTCGGTCCCGTATCGCCAGCATTTTGCGGTACCGCAGTTGGCTGCACCTGCTGGTACTGCGACCGCTGCTGCTGCAGCCGCGCGGCATCGCTTTCGATGGACTGGCGTGACGATACCGCCTGAAAGTCGTTTTCGTCCGAAATTCCTGCGTTGCCGATCAACTGCGGCGCCGGGTTGGAGGGGCTCGCATCCAGCGCCGCGGAAGCCGAAGCAGTGCGGGACGCGGCCAGCGCCGCCTCTGTCTCACGGGCAATATCCGCGTCACTGGAAGACGCTGCGGCGGCGCTGAAGGCGCCGGCTGCAGTGATGGTGGAGCTGCTGCGCGGTGCACCCCCTGTTTGGGAAGGCACCGTTTCGGTGGACACCCGCACAGGCGGCACCAGCGGATCACCGTTGATGGTGGTCCCTGCGGCCGGCGGCGGCGCAAACGGATCGCCGTCGATGCCAACGCCTGCGGCGCTGTCGGGGATCTGAGGGGAACAGGCAGCCATAACCAGAAGGCTGCCTGCGGCGGCGTAGGATGCGAATGCGCGCATGGGGTACCTGTCAGCTCTGCTCAATTACTTGAGCAGATGCTTACCACCATTGTTGCGGCTTGGCTACAAAGCCTGCGGCATTCTCCATTGCATAGGCCGTGTTCAGCAGATCACCCTCTTCCCAGGGTTTGCCAATCAGCTGCAGCCCCAGCGGCAGACCCTGGGAGTCCAAGCCCGCGGGCACCGCAACTCCCGGCAGTCCCGCCAGGTTCACGGTGACGGTGAAGACATCGTTCAGATACATCTGCACCGGATCCGCCTCAGTCATCTCGCCCAGGCCAAAGGCCGCAGATGGGGTGGCCGGGGTCAGGATCGCGTCGACGCCAGCTGCAAAGACATCTTCGAAGTCCTTCTTGATCAGGGTGCGCACGCGGCGGGCGCGGTTGTAATAGGCGTCATAGAAGCCCGCGGACAGCACATAGGTGCCGATCATGACACGGCGCTGCACTTCGGAGCCAAACCCTTCGGCGCGGGTTTTTTCGTACATCTCGGTGATGCCATCCCCCGCTTCCAGCAGCGCACGATGGCCATAGCGAACACCATCGTAGCGTGCCAGATTCGAGGACGCCTCAGCCGGGGCAATCACATAATAGGCAGGCAGCGCATACTTTGTGTGCGGCAGCGAGATGTCGACGATCTCGGCGCCTGCGGCCTTTAGCATTTCGGCGCCGTCTGACCAGAGCTTCTCGATCTCACCCGGCATGCCATCCATGCGGTACTCTTTCGGAATACCGATTTTCTTGCCTTTGATGTCGCCGGTCAGCATCGCCTCGAAATCCGGCACCGCCAGTTCGGCGCTTGTCGAATCCTTGGGATCATGGCCGCACATGACCTCGAGCATGATGGCAGCATCGCGTACCGATTTGGTCATCGGGCCGGCCTGGTCCAGCGAGGACGCAAAGGCCACGATGCCCCAGCGCGAGCAACGGCCGTAAGTGGGCTTGATGCCAACTGTGCCGGTGAAGGCGGCAGGCTGGCGGATCGAGCCGCCGGTGTCCGTGCCTGTTGCGGCCAGGCAGAGGTCGGCAGCAACAGCGGATGCGGAACCGCCAGAAGAGCCGCCGGGTGTCAGCTGGGCGTCGTCATTGCCGCGGCGCCAGGGGCTGACGGCATTACCATAGGCAGAGGTTTCGTTGGAGGAGCCCATGGCGAACTCATCCATATTCAGCTTGCCCAGCATGACCGAACCGGCATCGGCCAGTTTCTGGCTGACAGTGGATTCATATTCGGGTTTGAAGCCTTCGAGAATGCGGGATGCTGCCTGGGAAGCGACCCCCTTGGTGCAGAACAGATCCTTGATTCCGATCGGCAGGCCGCACATGGAAGGCGCATCGCCCGCCTTGATGCGTTCGTCTGCAGCCTTGGCACGCTCCAGGGCGATTTCGGGCGTCTTGTGGACAAAGGCATTGAGCGCATCAGCCGCATCGATTGCCTTGAGGCAGGCCTCGGTCAGCTCAACAGAAGTGGTGTCGCCTTTGCGCAGCGCGTCGCGGGCCTCAGCCAGGCCCAGTTTGTTCAGATCGCTCATGTCTCTTACTCCACGACTTTAGGCACTGCGAAGAAGCCTTCGCGGGCATCCGGCGCATTGGCCAGAACCTTGGGCTGCTGGCTGCCGTCGGTGACTTCATCAACCCGGCGCTTAAGACGCTGCGGCGTCACGGAGGTCATCGGCTCGACGCCGGTCACATCCACCTCGTTCAGCTGTTCGATGAAGCCAAGGATATTGTTGAACTCATCTGCCAGCGCCGGCAGAGCGTCATCCTCGACCTTGATCCGGGCCAGTTTGGCCACTTTGGCGGCGGTGCTTTGGTCAATCGACATGGGAACCCTCATCTGGTGTTGGCTAGGCATTTACCGCTGTGCCGCCTGCGCCGCAAGCCTGCGAAGCTTCCACAGGCGATGGTGCGGTCCATTTTTCTTGCGCTTTCCGAACACCCCGCAACACCCTGCGAAAAAAACTTCGACCAGCACTTGAACAGGG
Source organism: Rhodobacteraceae bacterium (ex Bugula neritina AB1) (assembly GCA_001730095.1). Lineage (GTDB taxonomy): Bacteria > Pseudomonadota > Alphaproteobacteria > Rhodobacterales > Rhodobacteraceae > Leisingera. The sequence continues at coordinate 28,485 of MDLF01000046.1, read as the reverse complement.
GCAAACCGTTTTAAGGTCTTTGGCGGCAGTCGGCATGATGTCCTGCGTGCCCTGGGGGGGACGACCCGGACATAGTGCTGGTCGGCGGGCGTGGCCGGGATGTGCTGACGGGTGGCTCCGGCGCAGATGATTTTCCCTACCAGACCGGCGTCAAGCCAGATGCAGACATCACCACCGATTTCAATGCCGCTGAGGATCGCGTCTGTCACGACAGTTACAGCTTTGTCGGCCGCTACACTGTTCGCCACAATGACGGGGTACTTTCCTGCGTTTTTGGGCAATACTTACGCCATCTTGCGGGACGCAGAGCTGACGCAGGCCGAGTTCGACTTGAACAGCTGGCAGCCTGGGCTGGGGAGTGCACCCGGGGGCCATGGCTTCCAGTGGTCAAAACAATGCTTAACAGGAGGAAAAACCTATGAAAATCATCTGGCTGGGCCATGGATCATTCCGCATCGAAACTGGCGACCTGACGCTGCTGGTGGACCCCTGGCTGAGCGGCAACCCGGTGCTGCCCGAAGATCAGCACGAAGCCGCGATTGCCGGCGCCACCCATATCCTGCTGACACATGTGCATTTCGACCACGTGGTGGACGTGCTGCCGCTGGCCAAGAGACTGGAGGTGCCGGTGGTAGGGCAATATGACCTGATGGGCCATTGGGGCGAAACTGAAGGGGTGCAGACTGTTGGCTTCAACAAGGGCGGCACGGTGGATCTGGGCGGCATGAAAGTGGCAATGGTGCCGGCCTCGCACAGCTCCACGTTCAACACCCAGGACGGCCTGCGCACCGGAGGGTCAGAGGTCGGGTACATGCTGATGGCCGAGGGCAAGACGGTCTATCTGTCCGGCGACACTGCGATCATGGCCGACATGGAGTGGATGGGCGATTACTACAAGCCCGATGTGGGCATCCTGTCGGCGGGCGGCCATTTCACCATGGATATGAAACAGGCGGCCTATGCGGCCAAGCGGTACTTCGATTTCAAGACGGTCATTCCCTGCCATTACAAGAGCTTCCCGATCCTGGAACAGGATGCCAAGGAGCTGATCGAAGGGCTGCCGGGGGTGCAGGTGACCGAGCCGGAAGTGATGAAGGCGATCGAGATCTGAAACGGCGCCAGACGAGGCTCTCCCGCCCGTCGCCGGATCTGCCTGGCAGATCCGCTCCCGTTGGGGGTGGCGCCGGGCCTGACGGCCCGGCGCGGGCGGCTCTCAGGCCGCCGGTTTCATCTGCGGCACGGTAAAGGCCAGTCGAGCCGCTGCAGCCTTGTTCCGGCAGATGCAGCCGTGGGCATGGTCATTGATCAGCCCCATCGCCTGCATGAAGGCAAAGGCCGTGGTGGGGCCGACAAACTTCCAGCCACGTTTTTTGAGCGCCTTGGAGAGCGCCACGGAGTCCGGGCTGGTGGAGGCGGTCTGCGGCTCGGGCAAATCCTCCGGTTTCGGCTCAAAGCTCCAGAAAAACGCCGCCAAAGATCCCGCCTCTGCCACCAGTTCCTGCGCGCGGGCAGCATTGTTGATCACCGCCTCGATCTTGCCGCGGTGGCGGATGATGCCTTTGTCCTGCAACAGCCGGTCCACATCCGCTGCGCCAAAACTGGCCATGTCGTTGAAATCAAACCCGGCAAAGGCGGCGCGGAAATTGTCGCGTTTGTCCAGAATCGTCCGCCAGCTCAGGCCGGACTGGAAGCTTTCCAGACAGACCTTCTCGAACAGGCGGATGTCGTCGCCCACCGGGTAGCCCCATTCCTCGTCATGATAACGCAGGAAATCCGGCGCAGAGGCGCTCCAGGCGCACCGGTAATGGCCATCGGCGGCGGTAATGATGTTGCTCATTCTACGCTCCGCAGGAAATCAAGCCTTGGGTCCATCATGGTCGGCGCCACGCCGATGATTTCCGGCTCCACCACGCCGCCGGACACAAAAGGGTCCTGCGCGACACGGGCAAACAGAGCCTCCTCTGTTTCTCCCACAGCCAGAATCGCCCCGCCCTCACCATCGGTTATGGAACCGGCGGCAAGAAACACCCCGTCCTCAAAGCCTTGCGCCAGCCAGGCTTTGTGGCCCTCCAGAAATTCGGCCAAACGGTGCTTCTCCGCTGCGAATGTGAGCAAAATGAAATACATGCCTGTCTCCTCAGGTTTTATCGCCAGCCTGGTCCAGGGTCCGCAAGACGCAAAAGCCCGTCAAGCCTCAAAGCCGCAGCCTCACAGCCACCGCTTGTCAGCGCTTAGCTGCAAAGAAGTCTTTCAGCAACGCTGCGGCTTCTGCCTCGGCGATACCGTCGTAAACCTCCGGTTCATGATGTGCCTGTGGATGGGAGAACACGCAGGCCCCATGCGCCACTCCGCCGGACTTGGGATCGGCCGCGCCGTAATACACTCGGCGGATGCGGGCGGCGGCAATGGCGGCGGCGCACATGGCGCAGGGCTCCAGCGTGACATAAAGGTCAAAGCCCGCGAGCCGTTCGCTGCCCCGGGCGGCACAGGCTTCGCGGATGGTCAGGATTTCGGCATGTGCGGTGGGATCATTCAGTTCGCGGGTGCGGTTGCCCGCCAGGGCGGCCACCTGCCCGTCCGGCGCGATCAGAACAGCCCCCACAGGAACCTCGCCCCGGTCTGCCGCGGCACGCGCCTGCTCCAGCGCCTTGTCCATATGCGATTTGAATGCCATGCCCCTTCCTGCCCGCGATTGCCCGCTTTCGCAAGGCGGCGGAATGCTCTATGGCACCCATATGAGCAAAGCACCCGCATCCCCCAAGGGCAAACCCGGCCCGAAACCCCAGCCCCGCAAAGCTGCCGCCGCCCCTGCTGACGGCACCTCTCCCGAGGGCGACCGCATCGCCAAGGTTCTGTCGCGCGCAGGCGTTGCCTCGCGCCGTGAGGCCGAGCGCATGATCGCCGAGGGTCGCGTATCGGTGAACGGCGACAAGATCGACAGCCCGGCGCTGAATGTGACTGCGACGGATCGGATCAGCGTCGATGGCAAACCCCTGCCCGAAGCCGAGGCGCCGCGGATGTGGCTGTATTACAAGCCCATCGGCCTGGTTACTTCGAACAACGACGAAAAAGGGCGCACGACGATCTTTGACGAGCTGCCCGAAAACATGCCGCGAGTGATGACGGTCGGCCGTCTTGACATCAATTCCGAAGGCTTGCTGCTGCTGACCAATGACGGCGGCATCAAGCGCAAGCTGGAGCTGCCCTCGACCGGCTGGCTGCGCCGCTACCGGGTGCGGATAAACGGCCGTCCCAAAGACGAGGATTTTGCCCCGTTGCGCAAAGGGCTGGTGATTGAGGGGGAGCGGTTCCAACCAATGACCGTGGCTTTGGACCGCCAGCAGGGGGCCAATGCCTGGCTGACGGTGGGCCTGCGCGAGGGCAAGAACCGCGAGATTCGCCGCGCGATGGAGGATATCGGCTATAATGTGAACCGTCTGCTGCGGGTGTCCTACGGCCCATTCCAGCTGGGAGATCTGAAGCCGGGCGATGTGGAAGAACTGCGCTCGCGCGTGGTGCGCGACCAGCTGGGGCTGGAGCCGGAAGAAGAAAAACCGGCGGCCCGCCCCACCCGCGCCCGCGGCGGCAAACCTGCTGACAGGCCTGCAGGCAAGCCCGGCAGCAAGCCGGCTGGCAAGGCTCCGGCGAGACCCGGGAAACCGGGAAAACCGGGCAGCAGACCCGCCGCACCGCGCGGCGACCACCCCGCCCCGCGCGGCGGCGGCAAAGGCCCGATCGGCAAGAAACACCGGCGCTGAGCCATTTCCCGCAGACTTCCCCCTAGCAACACCGCCCGCTATCCCCTAGATTTCCAATCAGTTAATCTTCGCAGGCGGTATTTGGGGGGTCTTTCGCGTGCAGAAACTTGCCTATGCAGCCCTGATGATCCTGATGCTGGGCCTCAGCACCGGCTGGATCGTGGGGGGCTGACCTGATGGCACAACGCTACGGCGGCAAATATAGCCCGGACGGCAAGAGCGAGCCGCAGGATGCAGGCCCGCAGCCTTCTTTCCGAAATGCTCAGATGGACCCGGTTGGCATGCGCGCCAATCTGATGTTCCTGCCGCCCGCCATTCTGACGTTACTGTCGCTGAACGATGGCGCTGCAGGACTGGCACTGGGGCTGATTGGCGCAACGCTGTGGACCGGCGGCGCCTTGCTACTGCGCGAAGGCCTGAAGGCCGAAGCCGCCTATGCTGTCCGCAAAGTCGCGCGCAAACCCGCCCTGCCCCGCAAGATCCTGGCCGCCCTGCTGGTCGGCGGCGGCGCTGCCCTCGCCGCCTGGAAGGCTGAGCCCGGCATCCTGATCGCCACCATTTATGGCGCCGCAACCGCAGGTCTCCATCTTACGGCTTTCGGCATCGACCCGTTGCGCGACAAGGGCACAGAAGGTGTTGACCAGTTTCAGCAGTCGCGTGTGGCCCGTGCCGTAGATGAGGCGGAGCAAAACCTTTCTGCGATGAAGGATGCCGCCTTGCGCGCCCGTGATCGCGGTGTCGACGCACGGGTGGAGCAGTTTCAGTCCGTGGCCCGTGAGCTGTTTCGCACGGTCGAGGAAGACCCGCGCGACCTGACCGCCGCGCGCAAATATCTGACTGTCTATCTGCAGGGCGCCCGCGATGCGACGGTGAAATTCGCCGACATCTATGCCCGCAGCCAGGACGCCCAGGCCCGCGCCGACTACCTGGCGCTGCTTGACGATCTGGAACAGAATTTTGCCGCCCGCACCCGCAAGCTGCTGGTGGAAGACCGCACCGATCTGATTGTGGAAATTGACGTGCTGCGTGAACGTTTGCAGCGTGAAGGGGTCCAATTGGACCGCAACTGATAAAGGGGAGCCGTTCATGTCTGAAGCCATTCAACAAAAGGCCGCAGAAGCCGAAGCACTGGTAACTGAAGTCACCGCAATCGAACTGCCCGAACCCGTGGCAGAGGTGCAGCCGCTGGAACAGGCCGATGCACCCACCGGCGAGGCGATCCGGCAGCGGATGGACCAGATCGACATGGCGGACACCAATTCAATCATCCATTTCGGCTCTGCCGCGCAGTCAGAACTGCAGACGATCAGCCAGGCCATGCTTGCCGATGTGCGCAACAAGGACGTGGGCCCCGCAGGTGATTCTCTGCGCAATATCGTAACCACGATCCGCGGTTTCTCTGTCTCGGAACTCGATATTCGCCGCAAGCCGACCTTCTGGGAACGGCTCTTGGGCAAGGCGACGCCATTTGTGAAATTCTCTGCACGCTATGAAACCGTTCAAGGGCAGATCGACAAGGTCACCGATGACCTGCTGGGGCATGAACACACACTGCTGAAGGACATCAAGTCTCTCGACCTTCTCTATGAAAAAACACTGCAGTTCTACGATGAGCTGGCGCTCTATATCGCCGCGGGCGAGGCCAAGCTTGCAGAGCTGGACGGCACCGCCATCCCGGCCAAGGAAGCCGAGGTGCAGGCCGCACCCGAAGGCGATCAGGTGATGAAGGCGCAGGAGCTGCGCGATCTGCGCGCCGCCCGCGACGATCTGGAGCGCCGGGTGCATGATCTGAAGCTGACCCGCCAGGTCACCATGCAGTCGCTGCCGTCGATCCGCTTGGTGCAGGAAAATGACAAATCGCTGGTCACCAAGATCAACTCGACGCTGGTGAACACCGTGCCACTGTGGGAAACCCAGCTGGCTCAGGCGCTGACAATTCAGCGTTCGGCTCAGGCCGCCGCAGCGGTGCGCGACGCCAATGACCTGACCAATGAGCTGTTGACTTCCAATGCGGCCAACCTGCGGCAATCAAATGAGATGATCCGCAAGGAGATGGAGCGCGGCGTCTTTGATATCGAAGCTGTGAAACAGGCCAATGCAGATTTGATCGGCACCATTCAGGACAGTCTCAAAATCGCGGATGAGGGCAAGGCCAAACGCGCAGCTGCAGAAGCAGACCTGTTGAAAATGGAGGCAGACCTTCGCGACACGCTGGCCGCTGCCAAAGCCCGCCGCGACGGAGTTGGCGATACGACCGGCACCGCGGTGCCGACCTGAGAATGGCGGCAAGGATGCAGGCTGTCCGGATCATGCGGAAAAGCGCAGCGGCCTTTGCCGGGCTGGCTGCGCTTACAGCCTGCCTGCCGTTTGACCAGGCAGAATCCCTGGTGCCGCAGGCCAGGCCTGCTGCCCCTGTGCCAGCTATCTACACGCCTTCTGCGGACAGCGCCCAGCTGGCCTATTATTACAACACCTTGGAGCGCGATCTTCTGACCCGTGGCCTGCTGCGCACCGATGGCGGGGGACCGGACACGCCCTATGATGCAGACGATCTGGCAAAGAGTTTTGAAACACTGGCGTTTTATGACGAATACGGCGGAGCAGACCTCTCAGGCGGCCTGGGCCGCTGGACCGGTCCGGTGCGGATCGCTGTAGAATTCGGCCCCTCTGTACAGCCCAGCCAGCGAAACCAAGACCGGGACCGACTGGCCGAATACGCCGCGCGCCTGGCGCGGATAACCGGCCATACTATCAGCTCTGTCAGCGGGCGCGCCAATTTCCATGTGATCTTTGCCAGCCTCGACGACAGCGCCTTTGTTGCCGAACGGGTGCGTGAACTGCTGCCTGCGATCAGTCCTCGTGATCTGTCACTGCTGGCAGCACCGCCGCGCAGCTATTACTGCCTTGTCGTGGCAGGTGGCCCGCAAGGCGATCCGCTGTCCTACACCCGCGGTGTTGCGCTGATCCGGGCCGAACATCCCGATCTGGTGCGCAAAAGCTGCCTGCATGAGGAAGTGGCGCAAGGGCTGGGCCTGCGAAACGACAGCCCGCGGGCGCGGCCTTCGATCTTTAACGACGACGACGAATTTGCACTGCTTACCAGCTTTGACGAAAAACTGCTGCAGATGCTGTATGATCCAAGACTGAAAGTGGGGATGAGCGCTGAGGAAGCCCGCCCCATCATCCGTATTCTCGCCCGTGAGGCGATGGGCCGGGACTTGTAGGCCGGAATTAGAAGAGGACCTGAGACATGGGAATTTTTGATTTTCTCAAGGGCGAATTCATTGATGTGATCCACTGGGTGGATGACACCCATGACACTATGGTCTGGCGGTTTGAACGCGAGGGCCATGAAATCAAATACGGCGCCAAGCTGACAGTGCGCGAAGGCCAGGCAGCAGTGTTTGTACACGAGGGCCAGCTGGCGGATGTGTTTACGCCGGGTCTCTACATGCTTGAGACCAACAACATGCCGGTGATGACCACGCTGCAGCATTGGGACCACGCCTTTCAGTCACCGTTCAAATCGGAGGTGTATTTTGTCGACACCACCCGTTTCAGCGATCTGAAATGGGGTACCAAAAACCCGATCATCTGCCGTGACCCCGAATTCGGCCCGGTGCGGCTGCGTGCCTATGGGACATACACCATCAAGGTGGCCGACCCGGCCCGCTTCCTGACCGAGATCGTCGGCACCGATGGTGAATTCACCATGGACGAGATCTCTTATCAGATCCGCAACATCATTGTGCAGGAATTCTCTCGCGTCCTTGCTGGATCCGGTATCCCTGTGCTCGACATGGCCGCCAATACCGCCGACCTGGGCAAGCTGGTGGCGGCCGAGATTTCCGGCACCCTGGCGGAATACGGGCTGTCCATGCCGGAGCTGTACATCGAGAATATTTCGCTGCCCCCCGCGGTGGAGGAGGCCATGGACAAGCGCACCCAGATGGGCGTGCTGGGCGACCTTGGCCGCTACACCCAGTTTTCCGCCGCCGAAGCGATGACCGCCGCAGCACAAACCCCGAACAGCGGCATGGGGGCCGGAATGGGGATGGGGATGGGCCTGGCAATGGCCCAGCAGATGGGCCAAACGCTGCAGGGTGGCGCGCCCTCTCAGGCAGCGGGTCAGCCGGCCGGGCCATGGGGCGCACGGCCCGAACCCGCTGCGCCGCAACGGGCAGCGCCCGCGGCACCGCCGCCACCGCCGGTGGAGCATGTCTGGCATATCGCGGAGGATGGACAAACCTCCGGCCCGTTTTCCAAGGCGCGGATGGGCCGTATGGCGCAAGAAGGCGCGCTGACCCGCGAAACCCATGTCTGGACACCAGGCCAGGACGGCTGGAAGCGCGCGGGCGAGGTGATGGAGCTGGCACAGCTGTTCACCATCCTGCCGCCGCCTCCCCCGCCGCCGCCATCGCCAGCCGGATAGCTCCGCTTGCAGACAGCCAGCTGCTGCCCCGCCCCGCCAAGACTGACACTGCCCGACAGGTAGCTTTCCCGTGACGATGCCCCCGCCGCCGCCCGCTGAAACAGTGCCCGCCCCCGCTGAGGAAACACACCGGTTCCCCTGCGAGCAATGCGGCGCCGATTACACCTATGACCCGGCAAACAGTACGCTGACCTGCGGACATTGCGGCCATACAGACAGCATCCGCAGCGGCCCATGGAAGGGCGCTGCGCTGCAAGAACTGGATTTCCGCACCGCGGCGGCAGAACAGCTTCCGGAAGCAGAGATCGAGATCACCCGTGTCTCCAGCTGCCCCAATTGTGCCGCTCAGGTGGCATTCGACCCTGACACACACGCCAGGGAATGCCCGTTCTGCGCCACACCGGTGGTCACCGGCACCGGCGCGAACCGTCACATCAAGCCCAAAGGCGTGCTGCCCTTTGCGGTAGAGGAGCGTGCGGCCCACAAGGCAATGACAGATTGGCTGGGCAGCCTGTGGTTTGCCCCGAATGGCCTGAAGGAATACGCCCGCAAGGGGCGTCGGATGCAAGGCATCTATGTGCCTTACTGGACCTATGACGCCCAGACACGCAGCGCATATACCGGCCAGCGCGGCACCATCTATTTTGTGACCGAGACCTTCCAGCAGGACGGCAAAACCAAGACCCGGCAGGTCGCAAAGGTGCGTTGGACACCCGTTTCAGGCCGGGTGCAGCGGTTCTTTGATGATGTGCTGGTTCTGGCCTCAAAAAGCTTGCCCAAGAGCTATACGGAGGCGCTCGAACCCTGGGATCTTGCCCAGCTGGAACCCTATCAGCCGCAATATCTGGCCGGTTTCCGGGCAGAAGCCTATACCGTGGATATTGAGGCTGGCTTTGCCGAGGCAGGACAGAAAATGGACCGGGCGATTGAGCGCGATGTCCGGTTTGACATTGGCGGCGATCGGCAGCGGATTGCAGACATCAATACCAAGCTGTCCGATGTGACTTTCAAACATATCCTGTTGCCGGTGTGGCTCGCCGCTTACAAATACCGCGGCCAGACCTACCGTTTTGTGGTCAACGGCCAATCCGGCAGAGTGCAGGGCGAGCGGCCCTACTCCGCCTGGAAGATTGCTTTTGCGGTGCTGCTGGCCCTTCTGGTCGGCGCCGGGATCGCCCTGCTCGCCAGCCAGAAGTGACATCTTGCAAAGCGGACGGGAGCACACCTGCCCCCGCCCTGAACCAGCCGGTTCCTTTCCCCGGCTTTCTGAGCCGAAACCCTTGGCTGGTCTCTCCTTCAGCTCTTGCTGATTTCAATCCTGCGCGCAGTTTTTGGCTGCTCCAGCGCCTTTTTCGGCACCGCGATGTGGAGCACCCCGTCCGCCATCCGCGCAGAGGCCGCCTGTCCGTCAGCGTCCTCCGGCAGCCTGAAGGACCGGCGAAACGCGCCAAATTGGCGCTCGCTGAAGTACCAGGTGTCGCCTGTCTTTTCGGACTGCGTCTTCTTCTCGCCCCGGATTGTCAGCACGCCGTTATCCACAGTCAGCTCCACATCCTCCAGAGACACCCCCGGAAGCTCCATTGCGACGTCATACGCCGCCTCGCCCGAAGACGCCTCAGTTGCTGGCGTAAGCCAGTCGGCAAGCCGCGCACCGAAGCTGCGGAACGGGTCATACAGCGACGGCCAGAAGCCGCCATGTTCGGTCTTTTCCACCATTTTCAGCCTCCTTTCTTTTTGCCCCTTGATTGTACCTCTGGCCGGGCAGCCCCGCCTTGATCCCGCGCAACTTTCGGGCTTGCGCAGGATGATTTCGGGCGACGATCTCGCCTGTGCGCAGCAAAAGAGATAGACCTGCTCCAGGACTGCCCACTGCAGGGCAGGCAGATCAATTCTGACAAGGAAAGCAGACATGCGGGCACTCATACAACGGGTCAGTGAGGCGTCGGTCACAGTTGACGACAAGGTCATCGGTGAAATCGGGCACGGGCTGCTGGTGCTGATCTGCGCCATGGCCGGCGATGGCGAAGCCCAGGCCCAGCAGCTGGCTTCCAAGATCTCCAAGTTGCGGATCTTCAAGGACGAGGCGGGAAAGATGAACCGCTCTGTGCTGGATACCGGCGGTAGCGTGCTGGTGGTCAGCCAATTCACCCTGGCGGCCGACACCCGCAGCGGCAACCGCCCCGGGTTTTCCACCGCTGCAGCACCGGCTGAAGGTGAGCGGCTGTATGAATATTTTGCGGCCCGCCTGACGGAAATTGGTTTGAAAACTGCAAAAGGACAGTTCGGCGCAGACATGAAAGTCCGGCTGCTGAATGACGGCCCGGTGACCGTCTGGGTGGACACAGAACAGGCCTGAAACGGGTCATCCGCCTGGCGCGCAGGTGGGCCTAACACCTTCCGCGCGTCGGGAACAATACGAAGGCCTGCGAGGCCGTGAAAGCGACGTTTTTTGACCGGAAAGCATCGATTCTGTCCCTTCCCGCACCCTCCAGCCGGACCAGTTGGCCAGTTTCACAAAAAAATCACAAAACCACCGCAGGGAAATTTCTTGTCGCTTTCCAACAGATTTTCTGTTTTGCAAGGCATCTAAATCTCAAAAACGGCACCTTTACCCAAAAAGGCGACACTTGCTATTTTACCTGTACCGGCGGCTTCCCTGGTGTTGAGCTAATAACGCTTGCGAGTGACAGGCAAATACGCAAATCTGAAATCGCCAATCAAAAAAACAGGTGCCTGAGCACCGCAAACTTTCGGGAGAACTCCATGAACCGTCATATGCAGTATCTGGCCAGCCAAGCCGCGGCAGGCAAACTGTCGCGCCGTGACTTCTTGGGCAAGGCCGCCGCATTGGGCTTTACCGCTGTATCCGCAAACCTGCTGCTGTCCACCGCCGCCAAGGCGGCAGGCCCGCAGAAAGGCGGCACCATCCGTCTCGGCCTGCAGGGCGGCTCGACCACCGACAGCCTGGACCCGGCACTGGTCACCAACACCGTCGGCTTGATGGTCACCCGCCTGTGGGGTGAACCCCTGGTTGAGCTGTCCGACGACGGCGGCATCGAGGGTAAGCTGGCCGAGAGCTATGAAGCCTCTGCCGACGCCAAGACCTGGACCTTCAAGCTGCGTTCTGGTGTGACTTACTCGAACGGCCAGAACGTCACGTCTGAGGACGTGGTCAAGACCATGGAACGCCACAGCGGCGAAGACACCAAGTCCGGCGCTCTGGGCATTATGCGCGGCATCAAGGACGTGCGCGCCGACGGTGACAGCGTTGTCTTCGAACTGGACAGCCCGAACGCCGACCTTCCCTACCTGCTGGCGGACTACCACCTGATCATCCAGCCGAACGGCGGCAACGACGATCCGGCAGCCGCAATCGGCACCGGCCCCTACATCATGAAATCCGCTGACATGGGCGTGCGCTTTGTGGCCGAGAAGAACCCGAATTACTGGGGCGATCTGGGCAACGCGGACACGGTGGAAATCATCGTCATCAACGACGACACTGCCCGCGTCGCGGCATTGCAGTCCGGTCAGGTGGACGTGATCGACCGGGTTCCCCCGCGTACCGCAAAGCTGGTCGAACGTGCGCCGAACATTACCGTGCATTCAACCTCCGCGGCCGGCCATTACGTGTTCATCATGCATTGCAACACCGCGCCCTTCGACAACAACGATGTGCGCATGGCGCTGAAGTACGGCATCAACCGCCAGGAGATGGTCGACAAGATCCTGAACGGCTATGGCACCGTTGGTAACGACACTCCGATCAACGCCTCTTATCCGATGTACACAGAACTGGAACAGCGCCAGTTCGACCCGGACAAGGCGATGCACCACCTGAAGAAGGCCGGCCACAACGGCTCCATCCTGCTGCGCACTTCGGACAACTCCTTCCCAGGCGCACCGGATGCCTCTGCCCTGTTCCAGCAGTCGCTGTCCAGCGCCGGCATCCAGCTGGATGTCAAGCGTGAGCCGAACGATGGCTACTGGTCGGAAGTCTGGAACGCCAAGCCGTTCTGCACCAGCTACTGGGGCGGCCGTCCGACCCAGGACCAGATGTTCACCACTGCCTACCTGTCGACCGCCGACTGGAACGACACCCGTTTCAACAATGAGCAGTTCGACCAGATGCTGGTTGCAGCGCGCGGCGAGCTGGACGTTGCCAAGCGGACACAGATGTATGCCGACATGTCGACCATCCTGCGGGACGAAGGCGGCCTGATCTGCCCGATGTTCAACGACTTTGTTGAGGCAACCACCGACAACGTCGAGGGCTTTGTCGAGGGCATCCCGGGCCAGGTTCTGATGAATGGCTATGCCGCCAGCAAGATGTGGGTCAAAGCCTAATATGTCACCGATCGTAAAACTCCTGGCTCAGCGCATTTCGCTGAGCCTCCTTCTTTTGTTACTGATCTCAGTGGTGATCTTCGCCGGCACCATCGTTCTGCCCGGCGACGTCGCACAGTCGATCCTGGGTCAGTCGGCAACACCGGAGGCACTGGCCAACCTGCGCGCTGAGCTGGGTGTGAACGATCCTCCTGTACAACGCTATTTTGCATGGCTCTTCGGCGCCATGCAGGGCGATCTTGGCACCGCGCTGACCAGCGGCCAGGACATTGCCCAGGCTCTCAGTAGCCGTATCGGGAATACCTTGTTCCTCGCCTTCTGGGCTGCCGTGGTTGCGGTTCCGCTGGCGATTTTCCTGGGCCTGCTTGCCGTCCGTTTCAAGGACCGCTGGCCGGACAAGCTGATCTCGGCCGTCACACTGGCCTCGATCTCAATCCCAGAATTCCTCATCGGTTATGTGCTGATGTACTTCATCGCCGTGAAAATGCGCTGGGCGCCGTCGGTTGCCATGATCAACGACAGTATGAGCCTGTTAGAAAAGCTGCATTCCATCGCGCTGCCGGTTGCGGTGCTGACGCTGGTGGTGCTGGCGCATATGATGCGCATGACCCGCGCAGCCATCCTTAACGTGATGCAATCGGCCTATATCGAAACCGCGGAACTGAAAGGCCTGAATGCCTTTCAGGTGATCTACCGACACGCCTTCCCGAACGCGATTGCCCCCATCGTCAACGTCGTGATGATCAACCTGGCCTATCTGGTGGTCGGCGTTGTGGTGATCGAAGTGGTGTTTGTCTATCCCGGCATGGGCCAGTATCTGGTCGACCATGTGTCCAAGCGTGACGTGCCTGTTGTGCAGGCCTGCGGCCTGATCTTTGCCGCCGTCTATATCGCCCTCAACATGTTCGCCGATATCGTCGCCATCCTGAGCAACCCGCGCCTGAGGCATCCGAAATGAAGAATATCCCCATTTCCGCACTCATCGGGCTGTTCTTTACCGCCCTCTACTTCCTTGGTGCAATCTTTGCGCCCCTATTGGCCCCTTACGGCGTCGGCGAAGTGGTCGGCAATGTATGGGAGCCCTCCAGCGCAGACTATCTGCTGGGCACCGACAACATCGGCCGCGATCTTCTCAGCCGGATGATCTATGGCGGGCGCACCACCATCTTCATCGCAACAGCTGCGACCGTCCTATCCTTCACTTTGGGTTCCGTCCTCGGGTTCTTTGCAGCCGTGACAGGCGGTTGGGTCGATCAGGCGCTGTCGCGCTTTGTCGACCTGGTCATGTCGATCCCGACTCTGATCTTTGCCTTGGTGGTGCTGTCGGTTGCGCCGGTTACCATTCCGATGCTGATCCTGGTGATGGGCCTGCTCGACGCCACCCGCGTCTACCGTCTGGCCCGTGCTGTTGCAGTCGACATCGAGGTCATGGACTATGTCGAGGCCGCCCGTCTGCGCGGCGAGAAAACGGCCTGGATCATCTTCCGCGAGATCCTGCCCAACGCATTGTCGCCGCTGATCGCGGAGATGGGCCTGCGCTTCATCTTTGCAGTTCTGTTTGTCTCCACTCTGTCCTTCCTAGGCCTGGGCGTACAGCCGCCTGAAGCCGACTGGGGCGGCATCGTGAAGGAGAACAAGGAAGGCATCGTCTACGGCATTCCTGCGGCCCTGATCCCCGCTTTTGCCATCGCCACTCTGGCGATCTCGGTTAACCTGGTGGCTGACTGGGTGTTGAACCGGACCACATCGCTGAAAGGAGGCCGCGGATGAGCGATACTCTGTTGAAAGTCCGCGACCTGAAAATTGGCGCGACCGTCTATCCGCCGGGCGAACGTCCCCGCGACATTGATATCGTGCACGGGGTCAGCTTTGACCTCGCGCCCGGCAAGGTTTTGGGCCTGATCGGTGAATCCGGTGCCGGCAAATCCACCATCGGTCTGGCGTCCATGGCCTATGGCCGCGGCGGCGTGAAGATCACTGGCGGCGAAGTCTGGATCAACGGCCGTGATATCCTGAAGGGCAGCCACAAGGACATCCGCAAACTGCGCGGCGCCGAGGTGACCTATGTGTCGCAATCGGCAGCTGCCTCCTTCAACCCGGCCAAAAAGATCATGGACCAGGTGGTCGAGGCCGCGGTGGAGCAACAGAAGTTCTCCCGCAAGGAGGCCGAAGCCCGTGCCCGGGTGTTGTTTGCCAAGCTGGGCCTGCCGGATCCGGACAACATCGGTGACCGCTACCCGCACCAGGTGTCGGGCGGCCAGCTGCAGCGCTGCATGACCGCACTGGCGCTGTGCCCGGAGCCTGATCTGGTGGTTTTCGACGAGCCGACGACCGCGCTCGACGTGACCACCCAGATCGACGTTCTGATGGCGATCAAGGAAGCAATCCGCGACACCGGCGTGGCCGCGCTCTACATCACCCACGACCTGGCGGTTGTGGCACAGGTGAGCGACGACATCATGGTGCTGAAGATGGGCAACACCGTGGAATACGGTACCGTCGATCAGATCATCAATGCCCCGCAGGAAGAATACACCAAGGCGCTGGTCTCGGTTCGCTCCATCGAACACGAAGAAAAGGCACCCACCGAGGAGCCCGTGCTGAGCGTGCGCAACATCACCG
The DNA here is from genome assembly GCA_001730095.1 of Rhodobacteraceae bacterium (ex Bugula neritina AB1). Lineage (GTDB taxonomy): Bacteria > Pseudomonadota > Alphaproteobacteria > Rhodobacterales > Rhodobacteraceae > Leisingera. The sequence goes on along the minus strand of MDLF01000046.1, from coordinate 13,326 downwards.
CGCGCTACAAGGGCACCCAGTTCGACGTGCTGCACAACGTGAACGTGGATCTCTACCCCGGCCAGACCCTGGCAGTGGTGGGTGAGTCCGGTTCGGGCAAATCCACCCTCGCCCGCGTGATCACCGGCCTGCTGCCGCCGCGCGAGGGCGAGATTGAGTTTGCCGGCCGCAAGCTGTCATCGGACCTCAATGGCCGCTCCCGCGAGGACCTGCGCGAGCTGCAGATGATCTATCAGATGGCGGACGTGGCGATGAACCCGCGCCAGACCGTCGGCACCATCATCGGCCGCCCGCTGGAGTTCTACTTCGGCATGCGCGGTGCCGAGAAGAAGAAGCGGATCGTCGAACTCTTGGATGAGATTGAGCTGGGCGAGAAGTTCATGGACCGCTACCCGGCAGAGCTGTCCGGCGGCCAGAAGCAACGTGTTTGCATCGCCCGCTCGTTGGCAGCCAAGCCAAAGATGATCATCTGCGACGAGGTCACCTCGGCACTCGATCCGCTGGTGGCGGACGGCATCCTGAAGCTGCTTCTGGATCTGCAAAAGATCGAGAATGTGGCCTATCTGTTCATCACCCACGATCTGGCAACGGTGCGCGCAATCTCGGACAACATCGCAGTGATGTACCAGGGCAAGGTGCAGCGCTACGGCGGAAAGTCCAAGGTGCTGAACCCGCCATTTGACGATTACACCGATCTGCTGCTCAGCTCCGTCCCGGAGATGAAACTGGGCTGGCTGGAAGAGGTGATCGCACACCGTAAAATGGAAAGTGCCGGCAACTAAATCTGCGCAAAGATGCAAAGCCTCTGCTGATTTTCAGCGGAGGCTTTTTCTTTGTTAAATATCACGTTTTTGTGATAGGATAACGGAGCCGGGGAACTGCGGCGAGATGTGCTGCAAATAACATAAAAACTCTGAGCGTGGCTAAGGTGAGGCAAGCCAACCCGAATTCCCGGGCAGTATTTTTGCGACTGCTGTAAAGGGGAGGACGTCTCATGAAGGACTGGGCAATTCACGGTCAGGAAATCGGGAACTGCAACTGCAATCCCGGATGCCCATGCCAATTTTCCCAATTACCCACGGACGGCACTTGCGAAGCTGTCCTGACCTACCGCATCGACAAGGGGCATTACGGCAACGTCGAACTAGACGGGCTTTACGCGGCGGTGCTCTATAAGTGGCCCGGCCCGGTGCATGAGGGTGACGGCCAAATGCAGATGATCATCGACCAACATGCGACGCCGGAACAGCGGGCAGCCCTTGAGGCGATCATGACCGGTGAAGACACCGATGAATTTGCGACCATGTTCTATGTCTTCAGTCTGATGAGCCCGACCAAGCATGAAACACTGACCGCAGACATATCTCTGGAGTACGACCCGGAAACCGGAACCGGAATGGCACGGATCGGCGAATTTGCGGAAACCAAAGTACATCCTATTCCCAACATCGTTTCGGGCGATCCGCACTTTGTCACGATTGCGCTGCCAAAAGGGTTCGAATTTGCCGAAGCCGCGATGGCGGCCGGCTCGACACAGACCCGCAACGCAGCCATCAGCCTGGAAAAGAACAGCGGCACCCACGCCCATGTTGCCGCGTTGCACCTGACTGGCCAAGGCGTCGAGCGCGCGGCCTGATCCGCCGTGCCTCCCCTGCGCCACATAACTGGATCAGCTGAGCGCCTGGCCCGCAATGATCAGGCGGTGGTGCTTGTCGCTGTGGCCTTGATCGTGCTGCTCAGCGGGCTCTACACGTTCTTTGGCGCCGGAATGAATATGACCGCGATTGAGATGACCCGGATGGCCCGCCCGATTGGCGAACCGATGGTGATGGATGAAATACCGGTTTGGACCCTTGGCTATGCCGTGCTGATCTTTCTGATGTGGTGGGTCATGATGATCGCCATGATGACCCCCAGCGCGGCCCCTGTGCTGCTGTTGTTCACGGCTATCAAGAAGTCCGGTTCCCATGCCAGCAGCGCCCCGCTGCTCGGTCTGCTGTTCCTGAGCGGTTACTTGATCGCCTGGGCTTCCTACGCTGCGCTTGCCACCTTTATGCAGTGGTGGCTTGAAACAACGGGCCTTTCAAACGGCCCCATGATGTCGCTCAGCAGCCGCACCCTTGGCGGTGCATTGCTGCTGGCGGCGGGCGCCTATCAGTTTACCCCCTACAAGCATGCTTGCCTCTCCAACTGCCGTTTGCCGGTTCAATTTCTGACGGCATATAACCGCTCTGGACTGGCTGGTGCTTTACTGATGGGCGCCCACCACGGCACATATTGCCTGGGCTGTTGCTGGGCCCTGATGCTGCTGCTGTTTGCTGGCGGCATCATGAACCTGTACTGGATTGCCGGGCTGGCGTTGTTTGTGCTGGCAGAGAAAACCGTTCCTTTTCCCAGGTTCTACACCTCTGCTGCGGGGATCCTGCTGATTGCGGCGGGCTGTTACGTGCTCGCGACCGCTTTGTGACCCGCACTGTTCGGCCCGCCCCACGCAAATCCGCAAAGTTAGCCTGAAAACGCCAATTTCCGGCCCATCCGTCGATTTTTGAATGGCAATTCAAGAAATGGACCCGAAGATGAACCACCGAAGCCATCGCAAGGCAAAGGGATTCGGCGAATGGACAAGAAACTCCTGCTCATCATTCTGGACGGCGTGCCCTGGCGCAATTTCCGCCGCCTGTTCGGCAACCTTGAAGGCTGGGTCGACAGCGGAGATGCCCGCGTTTGGAAGCTGCGCGCGGTGCTGCCTTCGATTTCGGCCAGCTGCTATGCCTCGATCCACACTGGCGTGGCCCCAGCCATTCACGGCTGTACCGGCAACGCCAATGTGTTCCGCCTGAAGGAAAAAGATGTGTTTAGCCAGGTCCGCGAAGCCGGCGGCGTAACCGGGGCTGTGGCGCACAGCTACTGGTCTTCTTTCTTCAACCGGCATCCCTTCGACTACGTGCGCGACATCGAATATGACGAGCCCGAGAGCAAGACCATCAACCATGGCCGTTTCCACACCATGACGGGCTATGGCAAGGACAACCAGATGACGCCATCGGATGTCGATCTCTTTGCCACCCTGACCAACCTCTGCCTGCGGTTCGGGCTCGATTATGGGATACTGCACGCCTGCACCCTGGACAGCATGGGCCACCGGTTCTTTCACGACTGCCAGGAAATGGACCACGCCTGTTTCGTCATGGATGAGATGCTGGCCCCCTTTATCACCCGCTGGCGTGATCTGGGCTATGAAGTGATTGTCACTGCCGACCACGGCCAGGACGAGCGCGGCCATCACGGCGGCCGCGGCCCGTTGCAGCAGGAAACGGCGCTCTATTATTTTGGCGAGGCCGTCGGACCGGACCATGGTGAGGTGATCGACCAGCGCCAGCTGGCGCCTACCATCCTCAGTCGGCTGGGCGCACCGATTGCTGAGACCATGAAGGCAGAACCGTTCCTGAAATAATCTGAATTCGGCAGTTGTGTGCTAGGATGGTTCGCAGCTGCCGCTTTCATATGTCAGGACATTGCCATGAAGTCCCTTGTTGCCCTGTTTTCCCTGCTCGCCGCTCCGGCCCTGGCAGGCGACGCCTGCCACGATCTGTGGTTCACCCGGAATGCAGTGATTGACCGGGCCGGATATTGCTTCGGTTCACCACTGGGACAGGCCGTGTTCGACAACGGTGATTGCACTGGCAAGTCCGTCGCCCTGCCACCGCAGGACCAACGCATGGTCTCCAAAGTGAAGCAGATGGAGGCCCGCTTTGGCTGCCGGGTGAATAACAAGCAAACCCGTCTGGATCTGGATGATCTGTTTCTCCGCTATCAGCTGCGGAACCTGCCCATCCGAGATGAGTTCGAAAGCGCCTGTCTGGGCTGGCTGGGGCCAGTTATAGGGCTGCGGGCAGGCCACAGCTCCGATGCGCCGCTGGTTGGGCAGATAGATCCGGGCGACTATGTGAAATATGCCCACATTCCAGTGGGCAACTGGACCTATGTCACCACCTCCGGCTCCGACTGGCAGATCACCAGCGGCGGTTGGCTGGACACATCTCTGTTTCAGGAGCAGTGCCGGGATATTGCCGGCTAGACAGTGCTACTCGGCGCTACTCGATGCTACTCATCGTAGGGCCAGATCCCCTGCCCCAGCGCTTCGGTTGCAACCGATATCCGCTCGAAACTGTCACGCGCCCGGCCCACGCTGTGGCGCGCGCGCAGATAGCCGTGGATCAGCCCCGGTTCATTGATCCAATGCGCCTTGCCGCCGGCCGCCACAATGCGGTCGCGGTAATCGCGTGAATCATCCCGCACAGGGTCGCAATCCGCCGTCACCAGCAGCGTCGGTGGCAAGCCCGAGAAATCGCTGTCAGCCAGCGGCGCAAACAGCGGATCATCCTTGGGCACTTCCCCACTGGTGCGGATATCCATGTAATAAAGCACGTCCTCGCGGGTCAGCATCGGCGCTTGCGCGTGTTCTAGATAAGAGCCCTGGTTCACGTCACCGCCGAACGCACCATAAATCAGCACTTGGCCCAGAATGGTCTCGCAGCGTCCGCGCGCATGATGTGCCACCGCAGCACAAATGTTGGCACCGGCGCTGTCGCCCATCAGAACGACGCCTTTGCCGTACCCGGCCTCAACCCAGCCCAGCGCTACCCAGGCGTCCTCAAAAGCCGCCGGATGCCTGTGCTCCGGCGCCAGCCTGTAGTCCACTGCCACCACACGGTAACCGGTCTGGGCGCAGATTTCGGCACAGACATCGTCGTGGCTGTCCAGCCCTCCGACGACAAACCCGCCGCCGTGGCAGAACAGTACCGTCCGGGTCGGATCGCCGGCTGTATAAACCCGCACCGGCACCCCGTTTGCAGACACTTCTTCGACCGACACCACGTCCGGCCGCGGCACCCGGAACTCGCGCGCCATCGCATCGTAAATGCGGCGCTGCTCCTCAATGCTCATGTCGACGGCATCGTCGGGAAACAGCTCCCCGGTCTTCTGGATGAAATCCCAGGTTTCCTCGTCGATCAGCCGTTCATAGTCCATCTGCGAGCCTCCCTGCGCGCCCGGTTTTCAAGTGAGCCTAGGCAGAGTTTCCTGCAAAGGGAATGCCTGAAAGAAACAGCGCGGCGAAAGGCGTTCATTATTCCACACTGTGCCGCCGGGTTATGAGGCTGCGGCATGTTCCCACGGGCGGGTGAAACTGTTCAAGACCCCGTTTATGTCAGCGTCTGTGCTGCCGTTAGCGGCAACCTGCGCCACAAGCCCGCGCTTTTTATCGTCGATCACAGTGGCAACACGCGCAGCCAGCCCAGCCTGTTCCAGCGCGCCATTGTAGACACGGGCGATCGCGTGTTTGCGCAGATCCGGTTTGAAGACCTTGCCCACCGCAGTTTTCGGCAGCTCATCCAGAATGGTCATATGTTTGGGGATCGCTGCCCGTTCATGTACATGCACCTTGCAGTATTCCAGCAGTTCCTCTTCACTGACTGATGCCCCGGCAACCAGTTCGACAAAGGCGCAGGGCAGTTCACCAGAATGGGCGTCAGGCTGGCCGATTGCCCCGGCAAAAGCCACCGCCTCATGGCCCAGCAGCGCCTCTTCGATCTCTGCCGGGTCTATATTGTGGCCACCGCGGATAATCAGATCCTTGGCCCGGCCAGTAATCCAAAGGTAGCCATCCTCATCGATCCGTCCCAGGTCGCCCGTGCGCAGATGTGCGTCCTGATAATACAGGTCCGCGTTTTTGTCGGCTTCGGTATAGGTATTGCCTGCATACACGCCAGGGTTCGCAATACAGATCTCCCCCACTTCATCCACACCGCATTCTATCGCGCCATCGTTGGTCTGCTTAACGATGCGCACATCTGTGTACGGAAAGGGAATACCGACCGAGCCGACTTTCTTCTCGCCGCCCGGAGGATTGCAGGACACAAGACAGGTTGCCTCTGTTAAACCGTATCCCTCAACAATTGCCACGCCAGAGGCGTTTTCAAACCGCTTGAACAGTTCCATCGGCATTGGCGCCGACCCTGAAAATGCAGTTTTGACCGAGGAAATATCTGCGTTCACTTCGCGCTGCATCAATGCAGAAACTGCAGTGGGAACGGTGATGATAAAGGTGATCTTCCAGCGTTCCACCAGCTTCCAGAAGTTGTCAAAGACGCCTTCCCCCCGGTAACCCTGCGGTGTGGGAAACACCACATGTGCACCGGATGCAATCGCCGCCATCATGATGACGTGCACCGCAAAGACATGAAACAGCGGCAGCGGGCACATGATGTTGTCTTCTTCGGTGAACAGCAGCGTGCTGCCAATCCAGCCGTTGTAGACCAGGCCGGAATATTTATGCTGGGCGACCTTGGGCATGCCAGTGGTGCCGCCGGTGTGGAAATAGCAGGCCACCCGGTCGTCGTCGCTGTCCGCAAAGGCCAGCGTCTTGGGATGTTTGGCAAGTTCCTTGGTAAAGCTCAGATAGTCGGCGTGATTTGGACGGCTGTCCAGCTTGGGCCGGATCAGCGGCACGATCCAGGACTTTGGCGGTGTCAGGTAGCGGTTCAGATCCACTTCCAGCACCGTGTTCACCCCCGGCGCATGGCGCACGGCCTCTGCCACTTTCTGCGCCACATCGGTCTTTGGAAAAGGCCGCAGGGTCACCACCACCTTGGCTTTGGTTTCGCGCAGGATCGAAGCGATCTGTTCCGGCTCCAGCAGCGGGTTGATGGGGTTCACAATCCCCGCAACGGCACCGCCCAGCATTGTCACCAGCGTCTCATGGCAATTGGGCAGCACATAGGCGACCACATCCTGTTCGCCCACGCCCAGAGACCGGAACATATTGGCAGCCTGGCTCACCTGATCCTTCAGCGTGCTCCAGGTCAGGGTTTCCGCCTTTTCGGTCGGGCCCGAGAAAATCTGATAACTGACCGCCTTGCTGTGCGGGTATTTGTCGGCAGTGCGTGACAGCAGCCCGTACAGCGTGGCCGGAAGATCCCGGTCTTCCCAAGGCATCTCATTGTGAAGCGCGTTTCTATCCGCGATTCCGGAATACTCCATAAGTTTCCTCCCCGTTCCCCCGGTATATCAGGGTGTGTTCTGATTTCGGTCAGACTATTGCATACGCGCGATTGCGCAAGCGCCTGAAAGGATCACGCCAAGGCAGCTAGGAACGTGACGTGGCGCCAATTGCCTGCCTACGGCGGATTTCAACAAAAACGCCCCGGAAAGCATCCGGGGCGCCCGCCATGCCGCAATGTCCTCTGCTTACTCTGCCGCCAGACCTTCGGTGAACTGCAGTTTGGCCAGACGCGCATACAGCCCGCCCTGCGCCACCAGCTCATCGTGGGTGCCCATGGCCACGATCCGGCCCTGGTCCATCACCACGATACGGTCAGCCTTCTTTACCGTCGCCAAACGATGTGCCACGATCAAAGTGGTCCGGCCCTGGCTCAGCTCATCCACGGCGGCCTGCACCAGCCGTTCGCTTTCCGCATCCAGGGCTGATGTCGCCTCGTCCAGCAGCAATACAGGCGCATCGCGCAGGATTGCTCGGGCAATGGCAATCCGCTGCTTCTGCCCGCCCGACAGCATCACTCCGCGCTCTCCAACAAAGCTGTCATAACCATCCGGCAGTTTGGAAATGAAATCATGCGCGGCAGCGGCCTCAGCCGCGGCCACGACCTCAGCGTCTGAGGCTTCCGGCCGACCAAAGCGAATGTTTTCCCGCGCCGAAGCCGCAAAGATTACCGGGTCCTGCGGCACCAGCGCGATATGGCGCCGGAACTCATCGCGCTGCAGCCGGGGCAGCGCCACGCCGTCCAGCTTCACGGCGCCCTGATTGGGATCGTAGAACCGTTGCAGCATCTGAATAATGGTGGTCTTGCCAGCGCCCGAAGGACCGACAAAGGCGACCGTCTCCCCCGGTTTCACCGTCAGTGACACCTCATCCAGCGCCGAGACATCCGGCCGCGACGGATAGCGGAAGGACACATTCTCAAACGCAATCTCCCCTTTGACCGGAGCGGCCAGCACCTGCGCCGCAGCCGGGTCCAGAACCGTATCCTCTGCATTCAGAAGTTCAACCAGCCGCTCAGTAGCACCAGCAGCCCGCTGCAACTCGCTCCAGATCTCAGACAGGGCCGCGACCGATCCTGCCACCAGGACGGCATAGATCACAAACTGGATCAGCGTGCCCTCCGACATTACCCCGGCGCGCACGTCGTTGGCCCCCATCCACAAAACGCCAACGACCCCCGAGAATACCAGGAAAATCACGATAACCGTCAGAAAGGCGCGGGTCTGAATACGGCGACGCGAGACCTCATAGGCTGTTTCGGTCAGATCTGAAAACTTCAGGCGGCTAACGCTTTCATGGGTAAAGGCCTGCACTGTCTGAACGGCCCCCAGTGCTTCGCCTGCATTTCCAGAGGATGCCGCGATCCAATCCTGGTTCTCCTTGCTAATGGCACGCAGGCGGCGGCCCAGCACCAGAATCGGTACAATCACTGCCGGCACAATCAGCAGCACCATCATTGTCAGCTTTGCCGAAGTCAGCAGCATCAGAACCATGCCGCCTAGGAAAATCAGCAGGTTGCGCAGCGCAATTGACACCGACGAGCCCAGAACCGACTGGATCAGCGTGGTATCAGTGGTGATCCGGCTCAGAACCTCGCCAGTCATGACACGCTCATAGAACTCCGGGCTCATGCCGATGACCCGGTCAAACACCGCCTTGCGGATATCTGCCACCACCCGTTCGCCAAGCCGCGTCACCAGCGCATACCGCACCCCGGTGCCAGCGGCCAGCAGCGCCGCAATAACCAGCGCGGCACTGAAATAGAGGTTCAGCAGCTCGGAATCCGAAATCCGGAAGTTGTCCACAACTCTGCGTACCGCCAAAGGCAGGGTCAGCGACAGCGCCGCAGTCAGCACCAACGCGCAGGTCGCAGCCAGCATCAGCAAGCGGTACGGACGCATGAAGGGCCACAAAGCCGACAGCACGCCAATTTTGCGGGATTTCTCCCGCTCCTGCTCCGCATTCGGAGCCGCATTATTCCGCGCCATTCCGGATCCTTCTGCACTTTGGCCTGGCGGAGCACACCCCGCATGTACGCCAAGGTTCATGGCCCCGCTGGACCGGCGCGTCAAGCGTTCAGCAGTTTCAAATGGCCTTTGAAAACAGCAAATAGCTGCTTTGCGCGGGATTATTGACAGAGGTTGGAGAAGTCTGGAGCGGGTAGCGGGAATCGAACCCGCACCTTAAGCTTGGAAGGCTCTTATGATACCATTTCACCATACCCGCTCAGGACAAGCGCTGATTTAGGTGAAGCGCCGGGCAAGGTCAACCACCTTGTTTTCGTTTATCTTTGGGGCGGCAAAAAATTCGCCTTTCCCCTTGCACCGGCATCGACAAACCCGCCAGATACAGACGCTATCGCGAACCTCAACCGCCCCTTCAGCACCCGGAAGTCACCCTTGCATAAGAAACCGAATGCCGCTGTCATCATCTCTCACGGCCAGCCTTCTGCCCCGGGTCCGGCAGAGGCGGACCTGGCGTCTACAGCCGCCGCAGTTGCTGCGCATCTGCCCGGCTGGGAGGTCCGCTCAGCAACCCTCGCCGCACCGGGTCGGCTCGAGACCACGATGGAAGACGGTGCCGTGGTCTACCCATTTTTCATGTCGCAAGGCTACTTCACAAGCAACGTTCTGCCGGGCCGCCTGCAAGGCTTTTCCTACCGCCTGGCTCAGCCATTCGGTCTGGACGAACACCTTCCAGATCTGGCCGCTGAGGCCGTGCGCCAAGCGGCTGCGACCAACCGCCAGCCCCTGCAGGAAACCCATCTTCTGCTGGCCGCCCATGGCTCTGCCCGCGGCCCCCGAGCTGCAGAAGCCACCGAGACTTTTGCGGCCAGTCTCATCCAACGTCTGCCGGGCTGCAGAGTGTCGCTGGGCTATGTGGAACAAGCGCCCAGGATTGCCGCTTCTGCTGCAGCCCTGCCCGCACGGTCCCTCTGCCTGCCTTTCTTTGCTCAGGCTGGCGACCATGTGAAACAGGATCTGCCTGAAGCTCTGGAGGCCGCTGACTTTGTCGGCACCATATTGCCGGTGACCGGCGCCCTGCCCGGCATCCCGGCACTTATCGCCAACGCCATCCGCTCCACAGCAGCTGACAGTAACAACGCCGCATAAGTTTCCGGCCTTCCGGAAAGAAATGCATTTTTGGCGCTGGTGGACGCAATTGGCCTCTTGCACCAGCGCCGGGCATGTGATTAATCACGCCCTACACCACGGATGGCGAGTTGGCGGAGTGGTGACGCAGCGGATTGCAAATCCGTGTACACCGGTTCGATTCCGGTACTCGCCTCCAAACAAAATCAAGCACTTACATGTAATACGCTCGGAACAGACCGGGCATTTTACATCCCGTTTTACAATTCCGTTCATGCTTTGCCCTCCCGCGCTTCGCTAAGCAGGGTCAAAACGTCATCGGTTTCGCTCGGGGAAACCTGCACATACCGCTCAATCATTGCTGCCGCTGTGCGCAGCGACCAGCCCATGCATCCTGCGATCTGAGACAATGAAAGACCTGCCCAAAGTAAGCGGGTCGCGGCGGTGCCACGCGCATCATACAGGCGTAGGTCATAGCCAAGCCGTTCCGGGGTCATACCGGCCTTATCCCGCCATTGCCGCACGACCTCAGAGGCCCTGTGTTCAGTCAACGGGTTGCCGCTCGCATTGGTGAGGATCAATAGCCGGTCAGACGGGGTGCAGTCGATAATCTCAGCCATGGCCTGACTAACGGGCACAAAAGCTGATTTGCCCCGCTTGTTGGTCTTGATACGAATCCGCCGCCCGCCCGGCGTGGGTTCAATATGGGCGCGGGAAAGCCGTATAAGGTCACCGGGTCGCATTCCGGTTTCACACGCCGTCACAAGAATTCTGACCACCCACTCCGGCGCAATCTTCCGTACCGCCATGACGTGCTCCGGCGCCCAAACAACATCCGAACGGTCAGAGCGGTAGACCTTTTTGAAACTGCAATGGTGCTCCGCAATTCTACCGGCTTCCCGCGCCCAGTTCAGTATCCGTGTTACAACGGTCCCTGCGTAATCATACTGTTTCGGGGAATGTGCCCACTGCGCCCGCCAATCATTCACTTCTGCCCGTGAAGCAGCTTCTTCAAACATAACGGAGGGGTCATCCCGGAACTCGTCGGAGAACCTCAAGGCCCATTTCCTATAGTCGGCTTGAGTACGCGGTTTCAGCGCCAAAAACTCAGCGGACTGCAAATAGGCATCTACCAGTGCCTCGGTCATCTGGCCGCGTGTTTTCGGCTGGGCCGCTTCCATCGCGGCCGTATAGGCCAAAAAGAATTCTGCAACCTTGGGAAACGGGCGCGCATCTTTCCAGAACCCGGTTCCCTTGCGGCCTCGCAGAGAGAAGTAATAGCACACCGAGCCATCGGCGAGCTTAGCCCGCACGCGATGAACCTCGGGGGGCAGATTACCTCGCGGCACGGCGTGCCCTCCGTGCGGCAACAAATCCTTCGGCCTCACCAGATTGCGCCGCAAGCAACCACTGTGCCTCATCAAGCCTTCTGCGCACCAAAGCCGGATCAAAGTATCTCCTGCGGCCCGGAACTGGTGTGATCCTCATTGAAACGCGCCAGTCCCGAAAGGCTGCATTGGTTCCCGAGTAACCTAAGCGAGAAGCCAGATCCTCAGATGAAACCAGTTCAATACCCAGTGCCCCTAGCGGTTCCATCACCCGGCCTCCGTCATGAAGGCGGCTGTGAAGCAGATACCGAGGGATGATGCGATCCTGCGGCAAAGCTGGGAAACATTCAGCACGATACGCGGAGCTGCACTGCTGCCACCATCAACCGCATGCACGACCATTGCCGGAGCGCTGATGCCTCGCTTTGCCGCAAAGACAGGATTTCTGTCAGAAACGAATGTCAGCCGTTTGTTGTGAGGTTCGACCTCGCCCACCGAATAAATCAAGAACGTCTCACCTTCGGCATACAAGCGCCCCGGCATGCGGTCCAAAACAGGGTCAAGAGGTGCGCTTTCATCATATCCATAGGCCCCGCCAAGTTCGCCAAGGAAGGCGAATTCCGCGCCAGCAAGGTAGGCACTCCGAACCTCAACCCCACAGTCGATCAAGGCGAATGCGATGGCCCCCTGCGTAATGGCTTCAATTGAAATATGGCGGTGTTTCCCGCGCCCCGGCCCGAACGATGAAACGAAGTTCACCTCAGCGGGCACGTGGATTTTGTTCGTTTCCAGATGGTTCTGCCAGCGGCGGGAAGTGTTCCCCATCGCTTCAAGGGCCTTATCGACAGGAAAGTAAAGCGTGTTGTCTGACATGGCTCAAGCCACCTCCAGTTGAGTTAAATTACAACAGGCATGGTGCTTTTATTACCATAGGTAGAGCGCTGTTGCGCCAGTTTACCGCAACCGTGACGCTTCCAGCGTTCGGCGCAACAGGTTTTGCAACCAGGTATCCATGTGTCGAAGGTGAAAGAATGGCCCGAGAATTCCACCTGATGCACTGCGAGCCCAGCGGAGAAAAGTTTAGCGCTTCCCAAGTACTCTGTCTTCATCCTCGTTAAGCAGCGCTCGAAGGCCTGCACAATGCTGACTAAGCCGATCAACTTGCCCTCAACAGGGCACTATTTCTCAATTTCGGCCCGGCAGAAGACACGACATCACGTTGCGCCAAGATGGATGCAGGAAGATCGACGATCAGCATTCTGATACTTTGACCATACATAAAGTTGTTGGCACAGCTGCCACTCGCAAGATATAGAACTCCCTGCACCATACGAGCGAGCGCGTGTGGTGTACGTGAGGAACCTTTTTTGAAGATCTGGTTTATGCATGAGCTACAGAAAATCGAACATAGATAGAAGTAACCTATCTTGGTTTAAAACAGACAACTCACGCGCCACTCTTACATCCATTGAGTTGAAAAAGGGCAATATTCGAGGGCTTGGCCACTTCAAGGCTGAGCTTGAATATCCCATCACCGCATTTGCAGGCTCAAATGGTTCAGGCAAATCCACGATGCTGGCAATGGCTGCCTGTGCGTTTCACAATGACCGAAAGGGCTTCAAGCCGCCACTTAGATCAAAATCGTATTATACCTTCAGCGATTTTTTTGTTCAGTCGGCTGAGGAGACGCCAGTTGATGGCGTAAGAATTCGCTACGGCATTCGACATGATCGCTGGCGCCGAGCCGGTGCAGGTCTAGGCCGTGTTGACAAAAGGGATTCACAGGCAGCGCTGAACGTGATTCAAGCTGGTATCTGCGATGGAGACCAGCTTGGCACGAGACCTT
>MDLF01000045.1 GCA_001730095.1 Rhodobacteraceae bacterium (ex Bugula neritina AB1) | reverse complement strand
ACTCGTATCGGACAAGATCGGCGTTGCTTGTGTTCCCTTGGCCATTGCGAAAGATGCCGAAAGGCGAAACTTGCGGATATTCAATGCCAACTGGCTCCCAAAGCCTCATGACTTTTTGGCAAACTACATGGGTTCCGCGGAAAACAGCCTGATTAAACGCGCCCTGGAAACGGCGGTTTCGGTAAGCACGAGATTTGCCTCTCAGGTTTGAAAGATCGCTTGGGGGACTGAATTGCGCATCGCAGATGTAGGCAACACTTAAAGCGATTCAATATTAAGTCGAAACGCGTTATTGGAAACTTGGCGGACCAATCCCAGGCACGTGTTGATATGCGGCTGATACTCCGATCCTCGCCGGTAGAAGATCTCCAATTCGGACGGGGTATCATATCCACCATTTGCAAAGTTATGCATTTTGCCCCTCTCCACCCATATGTTGGCCGTCTGACGTCAGCACCTATGGGGCCATTTAGGGCAATTTGCCAAGAGAGTGTTTGTTGCGCATCGTAACCACTGAGGAGTGGACGATGAGGAAGACAACGAAGAGCCCCGGCGAGAAAATCGTCAAAGACATCAAGCGGGCCACCCGCAAGCAGTATTCATCTAAATAGTTGATCAGGATCGTGCTGGACGGCTTGCGTGGCGAGGACAGCATTGCTGAGTTGTGTCGCCGTGAAGGCATATCGCGGGGCATCTACTACAAGTGGTCGAAGGCCTTCATGGAAGCCGGTAAGAAGCGGCTTGCCGGGGACACGGCACGGGCTGCAAACACGGACGAAGAGGAGCACCGAGCCAAAGAGCCAGACCATCGCATACATGATGGGCAGACCCAGAAGCTTAGGCGGGCGCACGAGGTCGAGAAAGAGGGGCGAGCGTCGCGATGACAACGCCAAGCAGGCCGGTCAGCGCATCGAAGATCCCCTGCAAGAGGCTCTGGATCGAGGAGAGATCGATGCTTTGGGCAAGGGCAGGCTCGGCGACGAGCAGGAAGAGCGCCAAACTGGCGACAAAGAACGTTGAAATCTGTTTCATGAATTTGATCCTTCCAATCGGGCCACGACGGCCATGACGCGGGCGACGTGGTTCTGGGTTTCAGAAACCTGAGGTTGAGCCGAGGGGTGACAATGCAGGCTGCGGACTTGCTGATGCTCGCTCCGGTCGCAAGCCAGGCCGGGTCATGCCTCGCCCCGGTCCGGCCCTTCGTGCCAAGTGATTTGCAAGAGGCCAGGGACTATGCAGAAATCATCCGCCACGACTTCGGGGCCTACATCTTGGACATTCAGGGCTACTTCCGCTGCCTCGAACTGCTTTCGGGTTAGCATTTCTCTTTTCGCCAAACACAGTCCTAGACGGTTTGAGATTTGCATCATCAAAACCAAACATCTAATGTTTGACTTTTCAAACATTAGATGTTTAAAAAGAATCATGAGCGAGAATCTGTATTACGAACTGAACGGCAAGCCCAAGATAGCGACGAGCTATTCCGTGCAAATCGCGCGTGAGATCGGTTTGCGGATCATATCGGGTGATTTTGAAGCGGGCGCGTTGATCGACGACGAGGGCGCATTGTCCTCGCAGTTTGACGTCAGCCGGACCGTTATCCGCGACGCGGTGAAGCTGCTGTCTGCCAAAGGCATGCTTGAGGTGCGCCGTGGGATCGGCACGCGTGTGCGTTTCCGGTCCAGTTGGGATTTGCTGGATGATGACGTGTTGGCCTGGCACCAATCGGTACCACCCAGCGCGGCCTTCTTGCGCCAGCTTCTTGAACTGCGTTTGATGATTGAGCCGACCGCCGCGCGGTTGGCCGCCCAACGCGGTGATGATGAGGCCTTGGCGGAGATCAGCAACGCGCTGGCGCAGATGGAGGCCGAACAAGGCGAAGTAGAGCGCTTTGTTGTCGCTGACGCGATTTTCCACCGCGCCATTCTGCGGGCTTCACAAAATGAATTACTACGTCCGATTGAGGGGGTCATCTATTCGTCACTGCTGCTTTCGGTGCGCCTGACGAACAAGGACCCACGTGAAAACGATATGTCGATGCCTTTTCACAGAGACATCTGCGCTGCGATCCTGAACCAGAATTCTGAGCTCGCTGAGTGCAAGATGGACGCTCATCTGAGGGATACGCAAGAGCGACTGGGGAGATACATGAATGACAGCTAACGAGCTTACGCGCAGCGCGTAACCACCACCTCACATTTCGATGAACCTTGCGGGCTTTGCCGCCGCACAGGGAAAGTGTGTCTAAATTTCAATAGCATAGCTCAACTTCACACGCATAGCGTTTGTAAGAACGGGACAGCTGTGTGCGGCCATGAGCACGGAGGCTCGAATCCATGAAGATCACCAAGATTACCAGCCATGTCCTCGGCTACGATCTGCCGGAGCCTTTGGGATACTCGCAGCAGTATTACTTCAACCGCACCTCGCATCTTGTTGAGATCGAGACAGACGAAGGCATCACCGGTTGGGGTGAGTGTTTCGGGGCGGGCAATATCGCGCTCGGCAACAAGGCAATCGTTGAAAAGGTGATCCAGCCGATGGTTCTGGGCATGGACCCGATGGACCGCGATGTGATCTGGCACAAGGTTTACAACCTGATGCGTGACCACGGACAGAAGGGTATGCCGATGCAGTCCCTATCCGGCGTCGACATCGCGCTGTGGGATATCGCGGGCAAGGTTGCCGGACTGCCGTTGCACAAGCTGATTGGTGGTGCCCATCGTGAAAAAGTACAGGCTTATGGCTACGGCATGATGCTGCGCCCTGAAAGTGCCGACAGCCTTGTCGCGCGGTTTGAGGATGAGGCCGCAGCGATCAAGGGCATGGGTTTCAAGGCGACCAAGATGAAGGTTGGCCTTGGCCCCAAGGACGACGTGCGTCTGATCGAGGCGGTGCGCAAAGGCGTGGGCGACGATTACCGCTTCATGGTCGATGCCAACCATGCCTACACCACCCATGACGCGTTCTACGTCGGCCGCGCGATGGAGGAATTCGACCCTTATTGGTTCGAAGAGCCGATCGCGCCCGAAGACTACGACGGCTACCGCGAGTTGCGCGCCGGGCTGCAGGTGAACATTTCCGGCGGTGAGATCGAGTTCAACCGCTGGGGCTGGCGCAGCCTGCTGGAAGCCCGCGGACTGGACATTGCCCAGCCCGAAGTCTGTGCCCTAGGCGGGATATCCGAATACATTCGTGTTTTGGCATTGTGTCACGCGCATTTCACGCCCGTGGTGAACCATGTCTGGGGATCCGCCATCGCCGTAGCCACGAACCTGCATTTGCTGGCCGCAATGCCGCCTTTGCCCGGTGGTCTGTTCCCGTGGGAACCGATGTTGGAATTCGACACGACCGACAACAAATTCAGAGACGAACTGCTGACCGAACCCCTGGACATCCAGGGCCAGGTCGCAAGCAATGATGGCCTTGTGGCTATCCCCGACGGCCCCGGTTTGGGCGTCACGCCCGACCGCGACTTCATCCGTCACTACGACATCGGCAACTGACGCCGATGACCAACCAATCAGTTCTATTAGGGAGAAAACCATGAAACTGATGTCCTTTACTAAGTTTGCCCTCGTCACAGCGAGCGGTATCGCACTTTCGAGCGCGGCCTTCGCGCAGGAAGTCACCTTGAAACTGGGAGTTGTCACACCGACAGACCACCCCCATTCGATCTCCGCACGAGAGTTCGCACGCCTCGTCGAAGAGAAAACCAATGGCGAAGTCGTGGTGACCGTTTCTGACAACGGCGCACTTGGCTCCAACCCTGAGCTGCTGGACGCGGTGCAGACCGGTATCATCGATTTTACCGTCTCAACGCCCGGTGTGTTGGCCGAGTATTCCCCTGCCATGGGTATTCTCGAACTGCCTTACGTATTCCAGAGCATTGATCACATGATGGCGGTCACCCGCGGTGATTTGGGCGCTCAAATGGGTGCGAATTATCAGGACGCTACTGGCGTTGAGGTTCTAGGATACTTCGGGGGCGCACAGCGCAACATGATCACCACGAACGCAACCATCAATGGCGTTGAAGACCTTGACGGTCTGAAAATGCGGACTTGGGAATGGTCGGTGATGCTGGACTGGTGGTCCGGTCTCGGTGCGCTTGGTTCGGTTGTTGCCTTCCCTGAAGTCTACACCGCCCTGCAAACCGGTGTGGTGGATGGAGCCGAAAACGAATTCACCACGTTTACCACGGCTCGTTGGGCTGAGGTTGCCAAGAATGTTTCCTTGACCCAGCACTCCATCACCGTGCGCCCACTTGTCGGTAACGCAGGCAAGATCGCAGGTCTGTCCGAAGAATACCAAGCCGCCATCCGCGAGGCCGCTCTGGAAGCTGCTGATTTCGACGTCGCCCTTGAGGGTGAGTTGGACATTCAGAACATGGAAGCGCTTGCCGCAGATTATGACGTTGTATTCACTGAGCCAGACAAAGGCCCGATGATTGAAGCTTCAGCTGCCGTCATCGCAGGCTTTGCTGCTGATGAAGGCCTTGAGGATCTGGCCGCAGCCATCGCCGCAGCTGCCGAATAAGGACCTCCCAGCGGTCCCCGCTTTCGGGCGGGGGCCGCCCTTATTTCCTAACGACGCTTTGAGGAGGGCGCGATGTTACGGACGATCGTTGATAAACTAGAATGGGGGCTTGAGAAAAGCGCAGCACTGATGTGTCTGGTGCTACTCGTATGTCTCTTCACCGAGGTGCTGACACGCTATTTGTTCTTCACGTCAATTCCTGAAATCCAGTATATTGCACCGTTCTGCTTCCTTTGGATGGTGATGTTTGCATCGGCGATTGCCGTGCGACGCGGCAGCCACTTTGAAGTTGACCTCGTACACAAGAAGCTGCGCGGCGCGGCCCAAAGGTTTCACCGCTATGCGATGCTGCTGACGGTTGTCGCCGGTGGTTTGATCATCGCATGGTCATCAATCACCTTTGTTGAGCTCGGACTTCTCAAAAAGAACCCCGCCACAGGTGTGCGGATGATCTACATCTACGCATCCCTTTTGGTCGGCGGTGTGTTGATCGCGCTGATGGCGCTGGAACAATTGTTCGAGAATCCAGACGACGATCCGGACACCATGTCAGCCCTGTTGGAAGCCAACAAGGCTGACATTTCTGCCGAGGATCCGAAATGAGCCCGGAACTTGCACTCTCCATTCTTCTGATCAGCTTTGTGATCCTGTTCACAATCGGTGTGCCACTGGCAATGTCGTTGCTGTTTTCATCTGTCATCACGATTGCGGTCGACCCCGGTCTAGATATCGTGGTGCTGCCGCAAAAACTCTATACGGGCATCGACAACTTCCTGCTTTTGGCCATCCCGGGCTTCATGTTTGCCGCGTTGATGATGAACAAAATCGGCGTCACCCGCGACATTGTGCGATTATCCGACCTGCTGGTCGGGCGCATCAAAGGCGGGCTTGCGCATATCAACGTGGTCTCTTCCATGTTGATGGGCGGTGTATCTGGGTCCTCCACTGCCGACGTTGCCGGTATTGGTGCGATCCTAATCCCCGCGATGAAGGAAAAGGGGTATTCACCCGGTTTTGCTGCGTCTTTGACAGGGGCCTCGTCCTCGATCGGGTCGATCATTCCGCCGTCCATTCTGATGGTTATTTATGGTGCTTCGGCCAATGTCTCCATCGGTGCCTTGTTCATCGCGGGCTACGTTCCGGGCATTCTGGTCGGACTGACTCAACTGGTCGTGGCTTGGTATTATGCCAACAAATACGGCATCGACCTGCCGACCCATGAAAAGAAGCCGCGCGCCGAAAAGATAGAGATCCTTGCCAAAGGCCTGATCCCTGTCTCGGTGATCGGCGTGATCATCGGCGGTATCCTGACAGGTGTCATGACGGCAACGGAATCTGCAGCCGTGGCCTCGATCTACGTGGTGTTGGTGGGCATGTTCGTTTACCGCAAGATGTCGTTCAGCATGTTAATGGACGTGGCAATTGAAACCGCGCTACTGACGGCTGTCGTCATGATCTGCGTGGGAACGGCGACACTGTTTGGCTGGTTGATGTCCTTCTATGGCATCCTCGATGTGGCCGGTGACCTGTTCGAAACCTACGCCGGCAGCCCGACAATGTTCCTGTTGTTCGCCACGGTACTGTTCCTGCTTTTGGGAACGTTCATGGACCCGGCACCTGCGATGTTGATCTTCGTTCCGGTGCTGGCATCAGTGGCAGCAACCATTGGTGCTGATCCGCTGCAATTGGGCATTCTGGTGATCATGGCTCTGGCCATCGGCAAGATCACACCGCCCTATGGCATCAGCCTGCTCCTGGCCTGTACGATTGCGGAAATCCCGTTGTCCAAAGGCCTCGGTTGGACGCTGGTGTTCTTCGGCGCCTTCTGTCTGCTGATGTTGCTGATCATCCTTTTCCCAGCGATCACACTGGGCTTGCCCACGTTGCTGGCACCCGAGTTGATGGGGCGCTAGGCATGGGTGAGGTATCGGTCATTGTCGTTGATTGGGGCACGTCCAATTTTCGCCTCTGGGCTTTGGAGGCGGACGGCACGATTGCCGCCGCCTCTGATGGTCCCTTCGGCATGTTACGACTGAAAAGATGCGATTTTGGCAGTGTGTTGGAAGACAGCATTGCCAAGATCGGCGTCGGGCCGGATGTGCCAGCCGTCATTTGCGGCATGGCCGGTGCCGCTCAGGGATGGTGTGAAGCGCCATACTTGCAAACGCCGACCCCCTTGGATGCCTTGGGAACAGGCACGGTCAAGGTTCAGGGCATAGATCGCGACGTCCACATTTTGCCCGGTATTAAGAAACTCTCACCGGCCAATGTGATGCGCGGCGAAGAAACCCAAATCGCGGGGCTACTGCAGAGACATTCGGATTTCTCCGGGACAGTCTGTTTGCCCGGCACCCACACAAAATGGGTCCGTGTCGCCGACCAGACCATCTACGACTTTGAAACCTGCATGACAGGCGAGAAATTCGCATTTTTCTCCAAAACATCCGTTCTGTCCCACTCGATGATTGTCGATGGCTGGAGCAATGTCGCTTTTTCAGAGGCGGTGTCAGAAGCCCTGTCTGAGCCTAACGTTGTGCCTCGCAGACTATTCGGAATCCGTGCCGAAATGCTGATCGGGGATCAGTCCGGCGCAGAGGCACGGGCCCGATTGTCCGGCCTGTTGATCGGGCAGGAACTGGCGGCGGTTCGCCCCTATTGGGAAGGTCAGGCCGTTACCCTGATCGGCGCATCGGCCCTGTGCGAATTGTATCTTCGTGCCTTCGATCAAATCGGCGTTGCCGCACATGCGCTCAACAATGATGCCATGACCATCTCAGGCCTGCTCAGAGCCCATCACCTTCAGACGGAAAGCAAAAATGCCTAGAGAAATCATTGCAATTCTACGTGGCGTGCAGCCCAATGAAGTGCTGGACATCGGCAAGGTTCTTGTCGAGGCGGGGATCACCACCATCGAAGTGCCGATGAATTCGCCTGAACCGCTCAAGAGCATTGAGGGCCTGTCCGAGACTTTGCTGGGCGAGGCTCATGTGGGCGCTGGTACGGTGCTGAGTGTTTCACAGGTACATGATGTCGCCAGTGCGGGCGGGCAGTTGATCGTCTCTCCTGATGCGAATCCGGATGTCATAGGCGCCACGAAAGTTGCCGGGTTGGATTCCTACCCCGGCGTGGCATCGCCAAGCGAGTGCTTCACTGCCTTGCGCAATGGGGCCGACGGTTTGAAGTTCTTCCCGTCCTTTCTGGTTGGTCCGGCGGGCTTATCCGCGATCTCTGCGGTTCTTCCCAAGGGGACCAAAACCTACGCCGTCGGTGGTGTTGGGCCTGACAACTTTGCGGACTGGTTCGATGCGGGAATTACAGGTTTTGGAATAGGATCAGGCATTTACAAAGCAGGGTTCACCGCATCTGAGGTCAAAGCGCGTGCGGAGGCCATCGTTGCCGCATATGATCACGCACACAAAAGCTGCTGACCCGATCTAATCTCGAAAAGGATATCCCCTGCCCGAGCGCCAAATGATTTTCGGCAATTTCTTCTTTACGATTACCGCCACTGAGGTACCGAGAAAGATCTGGTGTTCCTGCTGGAAGACATCACGACGGCCTGCCGGATTTTCTCCTATCAGGCCCAACCGCCCCGAGCGTGCACAGATGGGGGTTATGAGGAACAAGAGAGAGCTTGACGGTTTTCTAATTCCTCTGGAGGTTCGCCCTGTTGGTCATTGGGGGCATTCGGATGGAGAGTGACGAGCTGAAGGTGTGGAGCCTGTCGTTTGGCGAATTGGATTTTGTTCAGGGATACCGGCGTGCGATGCGCGCGGGGTTGGCGCTTCAGTTGGTTCATTTTCGCAGTCACGGGTAATTTCCTGGATCTTTGGACGAAATTGCCGCCGACTGCATCCAATTTGTCGAGGAGCAGTTGGGCAGCGATGTTCATCTATACGATCTGCAATCTGATGCCGCCCGCCGTCACCGCCTTGATATCTTGCGCCATCTGGGGTTTCGACGGGCAAATGAGCGGGATCGTGCGAAGCTGCATTCTGTGCTTGCTCAGGAGAGTTCCGCAACAGGCCCAGCCATTGAACCTCTTATTGATTTTGGTTTCCGATGGGCGTTGCAGAAAAGGATATTCATGCCCTCGCGGAAGATCATGGAGCGCTCGGTTCGCTCTGCGCTATATGCATTCCAGGAAACATTCCTGACAGAGATCTCGGACCAGGTTTCACAGAAATCCAAGGCGGCATTGGGGGAATGCCTTGCCGACCCGCGAGGATCGCATGGTTTTCTGCGACTGAAGGACGATGTCGGGGCTGCGACTCTGGATAATGTTCTGGAAGCGGCAGACCGTCTGGCCTTTATACAGGGCCTTGATCTTCCATTTGGTATATCGGATGCCGCCGATCCATCCTGGCTCAGGCACTTTGCGCGCCGTGTCGAAGGTGAAACGGCCTATGAAATGCGCCGTCATGCCCAGGAAACGCGGGTCGGGCTACTGGTCCTATATATAATGTCTCGCAAATCGCAGCTGATTGATGGGCTGATGGACCTGTTGATAGATGTGGTTCACCGGATCGGCACAAAATCGCGGCGCAAGGTGATCGGCAGAATTGCTGCCGACATCGAGAAGGTTCATGGCAAGGAGCGATTGCTGGTCGATATCGCCACAGCTGCGATGATGACCACGAATGGCAGGATCTCGGATGTGATCTTTCCTGTTGCGGGTGCTGCGAAACTGAAAGCGATTATCGACGAACATCGAGCAAAGGGCACGCTGGATGCGCGGATCCAGATGGTTATGCGGGGCTCCTGGGCCAGCCATTACCGCCGAATGTTGCCGTCGCTGCTATCTGTCCTGAAGTTCCGTTCGAACAATGAAAGCTGGCGCCCGATCCTCGGCGCTCAGTCTTTGATCACTCGCCTGAACGAGGAAGGGCGACGCGTCGCTCCGGCATCACTAGCCCCCGAAGGGTCGGTCCCGCGCAAATGGCGCGACACCGTTTTTGATCACCGGGGGCGGCTGAATGTCAT
Organism: Rhodobacteraceae bacterium (ex Bugula neritina AB1); assembly: GCA_001730095.1. GTDB lineage: Bacteria > Pseudomonadota > Alphaproteobacteria > Rhodobacterales > Rhodobacteraceae > Leisingera. Next base: position 4,231 of record MDLF01000045.1, on the reverse strand, counting down.
TTCCTATGAACTCTGTGTCCTGACGCAATTGCGGGAACGTATCAGATCGAAAGAAAACTGGGTTGAGGGAGCGGACCGCTATCGCAATCCGGATGACGACTTGCCAAAGGACTTCTCAGAAATGCGCGGGAATTTTCCGGCTCAGTTCGTGAGCAATTGGAACACGAGCTGCGCCTACTGAATGCGACTTTGCCTTCCAATGATCTGGTTAGGCTTCGATGACCTGGCGAGAACCGGATTCACATCACGCCTCTTGCGCCAGCGCCCGAACCGCGCGGCCTCCTTTCATTGAAAGCTGAAATCAGTAGACGGTGGCCGATGACTGGCCTGCTGGATGCGCTGAAGGAAACCGCGCTGGATACCGGGTTTCTGGATGTATTTGAAACCTCAGCGAGCCGAGAGGCGCTTGATCGCAAAGTCAGAGACCAGCGTTTGCTTCTGTGTCTCTATGGTCTGGGCAGCAATGCCGGTTTGAAGCGGGTGGCCGCCGGAGTGCCTGGGAGCAGCTATGATGAGCTGCTGCACATTCGCCGCCGGTATATCGATCCAGCCTCGCTTCGGGCTGCGGCGGCCAAAGTCGCGGATGCCACTTTGGCGGTTCGGAATCCGACCGTATGGGGAGATGCGGGAACGGCCTGCGCGGCGGATTCCACCAAATTCGGCGCCTGGGACCGCAACCTGATGACCGAATGGCATGCCCGCTATGGCGGGCGCGGCGTCATGATCTATTGGCATGTCGAGCGGCGGGCGACCTGCATTTATTCTCAGCTGAAACGCTGCTCATCTTCCGAAGTGGCAGCCATGATCGAAGGGGTTTTGCGCCATTGCACCGACATGGAAATCCAGCGCCAGTATGTTGATAGCCACGGCCAGAGTGCCATTGGTTTCGCCTTCTGTCACCTTCTAGGCTTCGAACTGGCCCCACGCTTGAAGGCCATTGCGCGGCAGAAACTGGCCTTGCCAAGCACAGGCATGCGAGGACAACTGCCAAATCTCATGCCCATCCTATCTGGTACTATCGACTGGGCAGAGATCGAAAGACAGTACGATGAAATGGTCAAATACGCCTCAGCCATGCAGCACGGCACGGCTGACGGATCGGGATTACAACGGACTTTCTCCGCTGATCTATGCGCATATCAATCCCTATGGCCGGTTCGATGTTGATCTGGACCAGCGGATCGACTTTGGGGCAATGGCAGCGTGATCCGTGCGTCACAAAAGGGTACACCCGCAGGAGACAGGCTGATGTGACAGAGAGAAATGTCACATATGAATAGTCAATTGCTCATTGTTACACTATCAGAGTGATAACCACCCTAATGTGATAGGTTGCCATGACGAAGATTGGATATGCCCGCGTCAGTTCATCAAGCCAGGACCTCGACATTCAGAAAGCCAAGCTGAAGGTGGCTGGCTGTGAAGTCATCCGTTCGGAAACCGTTTCCGGCGCGTCTCGTGATGATCGTTCCGAGCTGGCAACGGTGATGGAGTTTCTTCGTGAAGGTGATGAGTTGGTCGTTCACCGCCTAGACCGCCTTGGCCGGTCCACCCGCGATGTGCTGAACCTGGTACATGAACTGGATGCCAAAGGCGCATCTTTGCGGGTGCTTGAACCGGAAGTCACCACCGCCGGCGACATGGGGCGGATGGTTATTACCGTCCTCGGCATGGTGGCCGACATGGAGCTCAAGTTCATTCGTGATCGCCAACGTGCCGGGATCGAAGCCGCCAAGGGTAAGGGCGTTTACAAGGGGCGGCGGAAGTCCGTAGATGATGAGGAAATCCGACGATTGGCGAACGAGGGCACCACAAAAGCCCAGATTGCTCGTGATCTTGGCGTTTCAAGAATGACCGTCTACCGCGCGCTCGCGGATGCCGAGACCTGAAGCCGCCGTTCGTTTAGGGCGCGGCGGATTCAACGGGAGAGCCCATCCTGTGGATTTGATTTTCTTGCTGCGTGCGCTCGCAGCACAGGTATTTCTGCATTTGCCCAGATTCACATGTTGCGACGCAGCGCTGTTTCCGGCCATTCGTGCATCGTGCAGCGTTTGTTTAGGTGGGATCGGTGACTTTCGGCTCTTCGCGGCCTTAAAGGATGCATCCAATACTGTTCTCAAGATTACCAAAAGCTCCTGCGCCAGCATGGGTTCCGGGTGTCGATTAGCCGTAAAGGCAGTTGTTATGACAACGCCGCAGTTGAGACATTCCTCAAGACCATCAAGGTTGAGCTGAACTGGCGAAGGCTGTGGTCGACACACAGAGAAACAGAGCTAGCCATCTTCCTGTATTTCAACGGCTTCTACAATCCGCGTCGCCGCCACTCAGCATTGGGCTGGAAAAGCCCGGTCGCATTTGAACGGAAGGTGGCTTAAACGAGCACTTGGGGCGGCACGGAAGCGTGACAGGTCCAGACGCCACCAAATGCATCGTCGAATGATGGTAAACTAGACTTGCCTAATACGAAAAAGAACGCCCGGCTCTCTTTCACGTTTTGGATCGCGATTCTGATCTGCCGCCTGTTGAAAACGATATTCCCAAAAGATATTGTTCGAAATTGCGTGCAATTCTCGCTCTGCATAGTGGCGCATAGTGATCCAATCATGTGTCTCATATCGCTGGGTATGAGACAGTTTTCGGTGTGTGATGCACACTTTCTCAAAAGCGCTATCAACCTGACTGGCCCTCGTTAACCTTTGCTCCAACAAGGAGGAGAGGACAAATGCAGCCAGATAAACAGACATTGGCGTGGATGTACGAAAAGATGGTGACAAGCCGTCGTTTCGAAAACGCTATTGAGAAAATCTACATGGAAGGCAAGACGCCCGTGTTCAACATGGCGGACGGGCCAATTCCTGGCGAGATGCACCTGTCGGACGGGCAGGAGCCTGTCGCGGTTGGCGTTTGTGCGCATCTCAACGCAGAGGATGTTGTGACCGCGACGCACCGGCCTCACCATCAGGCGATCGCCAAAGGTGTTGACCTGAAGAAAATGGCGGCGGAAATCTTTGGCAAGTCGACAGGACTGTCCGGTGGGCGCGGCGGTCACATGCACATCTTTGATGCGGATGTGAACTTTGCCTGTTCCGGTATCATCGCGCAGGGCATGGGCCCCGCAGCGGGTGCCGCTTTGTCACGTCAAATTCAAGGCAAGCCGGGCGTTGCCGTCTCATTCATCGGTGAGGGTGCTGCCAACCAGGGTGCATTTCACGAGGCGATGAACCTCGCTGCGGTCTGGAAACTGCCAATGATTGTCGTAATTGAAGACAACGCATGGGGCATTTCTGTGTCCAAAGAGGCGTCCACGGCAATTGAACGGAATTCGGATAGGGCTTCGGCCTATGGCATTCCCGGTCACTATATTCCCGGCAATGATCCGTTGAAAATCTATGAGGTCGCAGGCGAAGCGATTGCACGGGCGCGGGCGGGTGAAGGTCCGACGCTGATCGAGATCGAGACCTACCGTTTGGCTGGTCACTTTATGGGGGACGCCGAGGGCTACCGCCCTGACGGCGAAAAGGACGGGTTGTTTGAGCGGGATCCGATCCCAAAAATGCGCGCCCAGTTACTGGCCGACGGCAGCTTTACTGAAGCGGAACTCGATGCGTTGGAAACCAATGCACAAAACGCAGTGGATGAAGCGATCAGCTTTGCACGCGAGAGCGCGGACCCGAAACCAGAAGACGCGCTCACAGCCGTATTCGCCTGATCGCGAGGGAGGAAAAACAATGGAAAACGAACGTAAACTAACGATTGCGCGGGCCATGGCCGAAGCCACAGCTCAGGAAATGCGCATTGATGACGGTGTCTTTGTCATGGGTGAAGACATTGGTGAACTTGGGGGTGTATTTGGCAATACACGTGGCTTGCTGGAAGAGTTTGGCAAAGAGCGGGTGCGCGACACGCCGATTTCTGAAACCGGATTCATCGGTGCTGCTGTCGGTGCCGCACAAGATGGTATGAAGCCAGTGGTCGAGCTGATGTTCGCCGATTTCTTTGGCGTCTGTTTCGATGCAATCTATAATCTGATGGCCAAGAACACCTATTTTTCGGGCGGGAATGTCACGGTGCCAATGGTGTTGATGACCTCGACCGGCGGCGGCTATTCTGACGCAGGGCAGCACTCGCAATGCCTTTATGGCAGCTTTGCTCATTTGCCCGGTATGAAAGTGGTCAGCCCATCGAACGCCTATGACGCGAAGGGGTTGATGACCGCAGCACTGCGCGACCC
>MDLF01000044.1:23002-116808 GCA_001730095.1 Rhodobacteraceae bacterium (ex Bugula neritina AB1) | reverse complement strand
GCATCCAGATCATCACTGCCGGCATCAGCGGTGTCTTCATCCTCGCCGCCCAGACTGCCAAGCAGATCATCCAGATCCAGATCCCCGCCGTCACCGCCCATCAGATCGTCCAGATCCGTGTCCGCGTCACCCAACCCGCCCAGCAGCGCATCCAGGTCGTCTTCGGTGCTGTCCGCATCACCGGTCTCTTCGGCGGCCGCTTCCTCGCCAAGCCCGGCCAGCAGACCGTCCAGATCGCCGCCCTCTTCCTCTTCGCTGCCAAGATCACCCAGCAGGTCATCCAGGCTGGCATCCGCGTCGGTCTCATCTTCGTTCAGACCGCCCAAAAGGGCGTCCAGGTCATCCCCCGGCGCATCGCTGCCTTCGTCGTCCAGATCGCCCAGCAGGTCATCCAGATCGCTGCTGTCGGCATCCGCGCCAGCAGTCTCTTCCGCCTCATCCAGACCGCCCAGCAAGGCGTCCAGATTGTCGCTACCGTCTTCCTCAGCGGCTGGCTCATCCGCCAGCAGCGCGTCCAGATCAGAGGTTTCGCCCTCGTCCCCGGCGTCCAATCCGCCCAGCAGGTCATCCAAACTGCTATCACCTGCGGCATCCTCGGCAGCGGCGTCATCTTCCGCCGCCGTCAACAGCGCATCGGAACCGTCCTCGGTGTCACCCTCTGCATCCAGACCGCCCAGCAGGCTGTCCAGATCATCCTCCGCGTCCGCTCCGCCACCCAGCAGCACGTCCAGATCGTCTTCTTCGTCGGTGGGTTCTTCGGTGTCGGCAGCATCTGCGAGGTCAGCCAGCACATCAGCGGTCTCGTCTGCGGCCTCGTCCTCCGGGTCATCGCTGCCAAGATCCGCAAGCAGATCATCCAGCCCGCTGTCTTCGGCGTCCGCGTCGTCTGGTGCGTCCAGCGTATCCAGCGTGGCACTCAGGTCATCGGCGCCGGTCTCCTCTTCCGGCGCGTCAAGCCCGCCGAGGATATCGTCCAGATCCGTGTCATCTTCCGCATCGTCTTGCAGCAGGCCATCCGCCAATCCGGCCAGAACGTCACCGGCGGTATCCGCCTCTTCGGTCTCTTCCGGTGCATCCAGACTGTCCAGAGCCGCGCTCAGATCCTCCTCTTCAGGCGCGTCGTCAGGCGCAGCCTCCAGCAAGCCTTCCAGAATGTCCTCGGCGCCGCTGTCTTCCATCTCTTCAATGTCTACGGCAGCCAGAGACTCCAGCGCATCCTCGGCCTCCTGGTCTGGTTCAGACTCTTCAGCCACGTCCGCCAGCAGATCGCCCAGCACGTCATCCAGGCTGTCGTCGTCCTCAGCGTCTGCAACCCCGGCATCGGCCAGACTGTCCAGGGCAGCAGCAGCCTCTTCATCACCTTCTTCGCCTTCGGAAACTTCCAGCGCAGCCAGACCATCCAGAATATCCGAGTGGTCTTCTGTCTCCTGTTCGTCGACTTCCGCGGCGGCAAGGCTTTCCAGCGCGGCGCCTGCGCCGTCCTCCGGTGCCTCTTCCAGGTCTATCGCAGCCAGTTCATCCAGCACCGAAGAAGGATCTTCTTCCGCAATCGCCTCCGGCACATCCGCAGCGGCCAGACTGTCCAAAGCGGCGCCAGCTGCATCCTCAGCCGCAGCGTCTTCAACGTCCAAGGCAACCAGGCTTTCCAGCGCATCCTCCGCAGCGGTATCCGCCACCTCTTCTACATCTGCATCTGCCAAGGCATCCAGAACGCCGGAATGGTCTTCCTCCCCGGCCTCTTCAATCTCGACAGAAGCCAGACTTTCCAGCGCATCATCAGACGCCGTGTCCACGTCCTCCGGCACGTCCAGATCCGCGAGCGCATCCAGCACCCCGCTGTGATCCTCGCCTTCCGGCGCGTCCGGCTCCACCGCCGCAAGGCTCTCCAGCGCCGCGCCTACGGTATCTTCGCCGACAGCCTCTTCCAGTTCCAGCTCTGCCAGCCCGGCGAGGACATCACCCGAAGTATCCTCTTCCTGATCAGGGACTTCAGCCTGCGCCAGCCCTTCCAGAACAGACCCTCTCTGGTCATCCTCTTCGGTTTCCGGAAGCGCCGCCGCCGCCAGCGAGGCCAGCGCCTCTCCGGCGGCATCATCCTGCGCTGTCTCTTCGGGAACAGCAGCGCTCAGCCCCGCCAGCACATCCGCATATGCATCCTCCGCATCCGCGTGCTTGGGCGCCGTCGCACGCAGATCGTCCAGAACGCTGCCTGCGGCTTCATCGGGCTCGCGCTCCTCCGGCGCCTGTGCGGACAGCCCCGCCAGCACATCCCCGGATGTATCTTCTTCATCTTCAGGACGTTCGGCCTGCGCCAGCCCTTCCAGCACCGCTGCGGAACTGTCTTCCGCAACAGCCTCTGGGACTTCAGATGCCGCCAGCGACGCCAACGCATCCGCGGCCTCATCCGACTGGCCTGTGTCTACCGGGGCCGCCGCGCTCAGCCCTGCCAGCACATCCGCCGATGCATCTTCTGCATCCGCGTCCTTGGGCGCCACTGCGCGCAGAGCATCCAGAACCCCGCCCGAACTGTCTTCTGGCGCGGCTTCTTCCGGTGCCTGCGCCGCAAGGCCTGCCAGGACATCACCCGCGGTGTCCGCCTCTTCTTCCGGCAGCTCCAGAGAGCGCAGACTGTCCAGTGCCGCCGCACTATCCGCATCTGCCGCCGGTGCCGACACCGCTGCCAGCAGTGACGGATCGTTCAGGATCGTCTCGATCAGCGTCTCGGCACCGGTCTTGCCGTCCATATAGGCCATCAGGTTCTGCAGCTGGGTGCGCGCCTCCAACAAGGGGCGCAACGCATCCACCTTGGCGGCAATCGCACCAGGAGAGAAGTCCGCCATGCTCTCAAACGTCAGATCCACCGACAAGTTGCCTTCGCCGGTCAGCGTGTTTGGCACCGTAAAGGCCGCACGCGGCGCCAGCCCCTTCATCCGCTCGTCGAAATTATCGACATCGATTTCCAGAAATTTACGGTCCGCCACGGCCGGCTGCGCAACCCTGGACTTACCCGCCAGATCGCTCATCACCCCCATGACAAAGGGCAGCTGCACCTTTTTCTCGGCGCCGTACAGTTCCACATCATATTCGATCTGGACCCGCGGCGCCCGGTTGCGGGCAATGAATTTTTGCGAGCTGTCAGCCATTGCCCTGCCCTCTCAGCGCCGCAATCTCCGCACGCAAGCTTTTGATTTCCCCATGCAGCTCCATCACATGCGCATCAACCACATCTGTTTCCGACTTCACCAGATTGCGCAGCTTTTCGAATTCCGCCTCCGCATCGGCTTCCACCGCCGATTGCATGGTGTTGACCAGCAAACCGATGAACAGGTTCAACACGGAAAACGCAGTGATCACGATGAAGGGGACAAAAAACGCCCAGGCAAACGGGAATTGCTCCATCACCGGCCGCACGATCCCCATCGACCAGCTTTCCAATGTCATGATCTGGAACAGCGAATAAAGCGACCGCCCCAAAGTGCCGAACCATTCGTCAAACGCCTGCCCGTACATCATCGTCGCCATCACGCCGAAAACATAGAACACGATAGAGATCATCACGATCACCGCGCCCATCCCCGGCAGCGCGTCCAGTAGCGCCTGCACAACCGCCCGCATCTGCGGAATGACCGACAGCAGCCGCAGCGCCCGCACCACCCGCAATCCGCGCAGGGCCGACAGGCTGTCATTGGCCGGGAACAGGCCAAAAGACACAACCACGAAATCAAAAATATTCCAGGCAGAGGAGAAGAACCGCAGGCCATAGGCAAACAGCTTCAGCGCCAGTTCCAGCACAAAGATCGCCAGCACAATGGTGTCGATCACATCCAGCAGCCCGCCCGCATGGGCCCGCACCGCGGCCGAAGTGCCAAGCCCAAGGGTGACCGCATTAAAGATGATGATGCCCAGAATGGCATTGGTCACCGACCTGCGCTCGACAAACTCCTGCGCCTTGGCGCGCAGGCCCATAGGTTTGGGGGCCACATTCTCAGCGTTCATTATGCTCTCCAATCCGACGGTTGCGGTTCCGTCAGCGCTGTCTCACAGGATATCCGACGCCACTTCAAAGACTTTCAATGCAATATCAATGGCTTTCTTGACCTTTTCCGCATGCGCCTTGATGGTTTTCAGATCCAGCTGGCCTTTGGCTTCCTTGGTTTTCTTCAGCGCAAAATCCGCAAACGCCCGACCGTTTTTCTCGGTCGTGTTAAACTCAATGATCTGCACGATCATATCGTTGATCTGCTTTTCCTGCTTTTTGGTCAGCGCCACCCCGTCGTCCTGCAGTTGCAGAAGCTGTTCCAAAGGCTTGGCCATCGACGATGCTTTTTGCCGTGCTGCAGTCAGCTTGACCTTGTATTCCTTGACGGTGTCTTCGACCTTGGTGATGTGGCTTTTGCCGACCTTACCGTCTTTGGTCGCCTTGGCCATTTTCTCAACGGCCTTCATCACATCTTCGCGCAGTTTGGCTTCCTTGGCGACGGCCTTCTTCACCTCTTTGGCAATGCCGTAAACTGACTTGGCGATTTTATAATACTCATCCGCCTTGGCCCCTGCACTGGCCACCAGAGCTGCAATGGATTTGCCGATTTTGATCACACCCCAGGTGATCTTGGCGCCAATCTTGAGCTTCCATTTGGTGTATTCTTTGTTTTCCTTCTGGATTTTCTTCCAGGAGGCCGCAATCCGGTTCTGTGCTTCTTTCTCCAAGTTTTTGACCAGCTTTTTCAGCTCGTCATTGACCAGCTTGATCAGCTTGTCGACCTCGGCCTTATCGCTCATCCCCTCGATCTGCTTGTCGTACTTCTGGATCGCCGGACCAATTGCCACTTTGCGGTAATCATTCAGATACGCATAGACCGGCTCCATAATCCGGGCCAGCAGAGAGGTGTCGATTTCCTTGCCTGACACCTCCAGAGTGATCTTGCCATCAGGCAATTCAAAGTTCTTTGCCTTGACGGTGATCAGATCAAAAGATTTGTTTACTTTAGCCATTTCGTCCTCCTCCCCGAGCGTTCCCTGGAACGCCCCAATTCAATCAAAGCTGTAGGTGAACTCTCCGTCCTTGGCATCAATGGCGACTTTTTCCACATCAGCGCCCTCCATCAGACGGCGCAGAAACTCGTTGGAAATCTCCGGCAGCATGGTGTTGGTGACAATCGCGTCGATCATCCGGCCGCCTGAATCCAGCTCCTGGCAGCGGTTGACGATCTCTTCGACCACGCCGTCGGAATACTCGAACGGCACCCCATGCGCCTCCTGCACCCGTTTCTGGATCCGGCCCAGCTGCAGCTTGGTGATCTCGCCGATCATCTCCGGGCTGAGCGGATAATAGGGGATCGCCACCAGACGCCCCAACAAGGCCGGCGGGAACACCTTTACCAGCGGATCCCGGATTGCCTTGGCCATGCCCTCGGGGTCCGGCATCAGGTCAGGATCGGCGCACAGATCCATGATCGTTTCGGTGCCGACGTTGGAGGTCAGCAGGATCAGCGTGTTCTTGAAGTCGATAATGCGGCCTTCGCCGTCTTCCATGACCCCTTTGTCAAAGACCTGGAAAAAGATCTCATGCACATCCGGGTGGGCCTTTTCGACCTCGTCCAGCAGCACCACCGAATAGGGTTTGCGCCGCACCGCCTCGGTCAGCACCCCGCCCTCGCCATAGCCGACATAGCCCGGAGGCGCGCCTTTCAGGCTGCTGACCGTATGGGCCTCCTGATATTCCGACATGTTGATGGTGATGACATTCTGTTCGCCGCCATACAGCACCTCTGCCAGCGCCAGCGCGGTTTCGGTCTTACCGACGCCCGAGGTGCCGGCCAGCATGAAGACCCCGATCGGCTTGTTCGGATTGTCCAGCCCTGCGCGGCTGGTCTGGATGCGCTTGGCGATCATCTTCATCGCATGATCCTGGCCGATCACCCGTTTCGCCAGATGTTCCTCCAGGTTCAGAATGGTGTCGATTTCATCCTTGACCATGCGGCCGACCGGAATGCCGGTCCAGTCGCCAACCACGCTGGCAATCGCCTGATGATCGACGATCGGCAGGATCAGCGCCGAGTCGCCCTGCAGCGTTTCCAGCTCGGCGTTCTTGTCCTTCAGCTGCTGCATCAGCTCTGCGCGGTCGTCATCAGACAGCCCGCCTTCGGCGGCGCCCTGCGCACCGTCCTCCCCGGCATCAGCCGGAGCATCCACGGGCGCGACCCCCTCCCGGAGCTTGGCGCGCAGGTCGAGAATGTCCTGCACAACCGCCTTTTCCTTGTCCCAGCGTTCGGTCAGACCTGCCAGCCGTTCTTCTTCGGCTGCCTTGGCAGCCTCCGCCGCCGCGCGCCGGTCATCGACATCATAGCCCGCCGTTTCATCCCGGCCGATGATCTCCAGCTCGGTGGTCAGCGCTTCAATGCGGCGCTGGCTGTCGTCGACCTCGGCCGGCACCGCGTGCTGGCTGACCGCGACGCGGGCGCAGGCCGTATCCAGGAGGCTGACGGATTTATCCGGCAGCTGCCGCGCCGGGATATAGCGGGCCGACAGGCTGACCGCCGCCTCGATCCCCTCGTCCAGCACCTGCACCCTGTGGTGGTTTTCCAGCATCGAGGCAATGCCGCGCATCATCAGGATCGCCTTCTGGATGCCCGGCTCGTCGATCTTGACCACCTGGAAACGGCGGGTCAGCGCCGGGTCTTTCTCGATGTATTTCTTGTATTCGGCCCAGGTGGTGGCCCCGATGGTGCGCAGCGTGCCGCGCGCCAGCGCCGGTTTCAACAGATTGGCCGCGTCGCCAGTGCCAGCCGCGCCGCCTGCACCAACCAGCGTATGGGTTTCATCGACAAACATCACAATCGGCACCGGGCTGGCCTGCACCTCGTCAATCACCTGACGCAGGCGGTTTTCAAACTCGCCCTTCATGCTGGCGCCCGCCTGCAACAGGCCCACATCCAGCACCAAGAGCCGCACATCCGCCAGCGCAGGCGGCACGTCGCCGCGCGCAATCCGCAGGGCAAAGCCCTCGACCACCGCGGTCTTGCCCACGCCTGCCTCGCCGGTCAGGATCGGGTTGTTCTGCCGCCGACGCATCAGAATATCGACGATCTGGCGGATTTCCTCGTCGCGGCCCACGATCGGATCAATCTCGCCCGCCTTGGCCTGCGCGGTCAGATCGGTGCAGAACTGCTCCAGCGCCTCGCCTTTGCCCATGGCCCCCGGTGCCATCGCACCCGACGCCTCGCCCGGCTCCGCGCCGCCGCCGGTGACATCCGATCCATCCTGCGCGCCCAGCCTCTCTTCGGGGGAACCATCGGTGGCATCATTGAAACTGTCCGCCAGATCATCGGCGCCAATTTTTGCCAGCTCCGGCGACATATTGGACAGGATGTTGCGCAGTGCCGGCGTCTTCAGCATCCCCAGCAGCAGATGGCCGCTGCGCACCTGCGAGGACGAATACAGAAGCGACCCCCAGACCCAGCCGCGTTCCATCGCATCCATCAGATGATCCGACAGGTCGGAAATCGTCGAGGCGCCGCGCGGCAGCATGTCCAAAGCGCGGGTCAGCTCGCTGGCGATCTTGCCCGTATCCAGGTCATAATGCTGGATGATCCGGTGGATGTCGCTGTCCTGCTGCGCCAGCAGCTGATGCATCCAATGCACCAGCTCCACATAGGGGTTGCCCCGCATCTTGCAGAACACGGTTGCGCTCTCAACGGCCTGGTATCCCAGCTTGTTCAACTTGCCAAACAGCGCCACACGGCTGATCTCTGTCATCTCAAATCCCTCCCTCTACAGGCTTCTCAGCCCCGGCGCCTAATCCCGGGTACAGGTACAAATCATTCACATCCGGCTGGTCCACATCCGGATCGGGCCGCGAACGCACCCAGCTGGTATGTCCCAGTCTGGTGCTGCCGCCCAAAGACGCGCGCGGCACCTCGTCACCTGCCAGCACCAGGTTCACATCCCAGTCCAGCACATCGCCAACATAAGAGCGCACAATCGCCCGCAGCCGGTCCAAAGCCGCGCCACCGGGCAAAAGCCGTTCGTAATCTTCCAGTTTCAACGGCCCGATGCGGATGCGGAATTTCGCGGTGCGGCTCCAGACCTTGTCGCCGATGCTGGTGGTCTGCCCCAGCCCGCCATAGCCCAGCTGCCAACGGTCGTCCGGCTCCAGCTCCAGCCAGCTGCCGACATATTCCTCCAAGGTGACAGGCACCTCAAAGAACGCCGACAGGATCGACACCAGACCCTCGGCGTTCTTGGCCCCCTTCGCCAGATGGCCCGCAAAATGCAGCTTGGCCAGATCCGGCATCTTGTCGCGGCCGGTGAATTTCACCCCGTTGTAGCCGATCAGCGATGCCACCTTGCGCGCCATCGGATCATCCGCGCGGTCAAAACTGACAGCCGGTGAGCCTTGCGTCCACGCCCGGTACAAAAGGCTCATCATCCGGTGCGTCAGCATATCCGCAAAACCCACCAGCGTCGGATCCCGGTGGTTGCGCTTACGGTCGCGCGCAAATTCGGTCAGATGCAGCGGCAGCGGCCCCTGTGGTCCGAACAGGCCAAAGAACCGGTTGGTCAGAACCGCAGGCTTGTCACCTGCCGCCGGTTTGAACGCAGCAATGGTCGAGGGCGGGAACGCCAGTTCCGCCTCCTGACCCAGACGGATCTTGTCCTCCCGCGGGCGGCGGCTTTCACCCAGGCGCGGAGCCTCTTCGAAATGTGCCTCCAAAACACGGAGGGCCTGAAAAACATGATGTTTTTCAGGCTCCATGGCCAAATGGCCATACAGACTCAGATCATCCGGCCGAGGCCCTTTTCCGGTCGCCATCTGGCAATTTCCCCGCGTTTTTCAGTTTTCAGGACGGTCTCCGTGAACGAATTGATGCTGGCATAGCCGCGAAAGAACCGCTCCAGAACGGCCCCCAGCGCATAAATATTGCTGCCCTCGAAAAAGCTCTCGTCAAAGCCCAGGGTGATCTCCAGCCCCCGCACTGCGGTTGACAGAACCTCGTCGCTCATCCGCCGCACAATGGGGCGGGCGCCAACCGACAGGATGCCTTCCAGCTGCTTTTCCGTCACCCGGTCGCCTAGCGGTGCATAAAGCCCGACCAGCTCGCGCAGCGCCTCCGCCGACTGACCCTTGCCGGTTTCCGCAATGGAGACATAGTTCAGGCTCAGATGTGAGATCAGCCGCCAGGCTGTGTCGCCCTGCGCCAGTGTCGGGTGCGGGCGGGTCGGCGATACCGGCAGCGTCACCGTCTTGACCGGGCCGCCTTCGGGCAGGTGGAACACATCATCATTGCCGGTGGCCAGCAGCATCGGCAGGTCGCGGTTGGTGCACAGTGCAGTGACCGCCAGCTGCTCCAGCCCGGCCGAATAAGGCGCCTGCGCCCTGTCGACCAGCGTCACATACATTTCCGATCCCAGGTAGGAACTGCGCACCCCGCGCAGGCGCTCCTTCTCGGACCGCTGCCGCATCCGGCGCTTTACGGTGTAATAGGCCGGGTGCGTTTCGCCCGCTGCGGTAAAGTCATTGGCACTATAGAACGGGCGGAACACAACATCGTCCTCGCCCTCGCCGCTGATGCCGGTCACGCTCTGCAGCGCATAGATCTCGAAATCCAGCCCCGCGGTCCGGTTCGGGATCACATGGTGTTCGGTATCAATCGGCGCAATCCGGACTCGGTCGCAGCGTTTTTCAAACAGGTTGACCGCTGGCACAGCATTCAGCTGAAACACCTCCGGCACCACCATCGGGGCAATTTCCGACAGTCCTTCGCGCAGAAGGATGTACAGATCGACCTCACTGCCCTCGGCTTTCTGCAAGCCTGCCTGCAGCCCCTGCAGCTCGACAAAGCGGAACCGCTCGGGCATCGCAAAATATTCCTGCAGCAACCGGTAGCCGTCATAGACCCGGCGCGGCATTGGCAGCAGCGCTTCTTCGGGGCTGAATCCTTTTTGCACCACCCGGGCGTCACGCAATGGCAACTGCCAGTCGGCCCGCCGGTCGGTGGAACGGGCCACAATCCCCTGAACCTGGGTGCACAGCAATTCCAGCAAAGGCCAGCTGTTGCCGGCCGCACCGGACAGATACAGAGACAGCTTGTCCATCTCCAGCTTGTTGATCGGATCACCGTCAATGCGCTTGATGCGCAGCCGGATACCGGCGCGGGCGTCATACCCGGTGGCCACACCGGCGGCCACCAGCTCGCCACGGCCATCGATATACTGCGCTTCGGTGATCTGGACCGGCCACATGGTCAGATCCGCGGCGGTGCGGAATTCACAGGGCGTCTGCTCGCCTTCTGTCAGCCGCGACCGCAGCGTCGAGCCGCGTTTCAGCACATAGCCGCTTTTGACGGCCGAGTTCGCCACATCCAGTTCAAACGCCGCAATCATCATCGACGGCGTCGGCGCCAGATAATGCGGATAGATGATCTCCAGCAGGTTCGAGGTAAAGTTCGGATATTGCAGCTCCAGCTCCAGCTGGACACGGGCCGACAGAAAGGCCACGCCTTCCAGCAGCCGCTCCACATAAGGGTCGAGCACCTCGACCCCCTCCATCCCCAGCCGTGCGGCAATCTTGGGATAGGCGGCAGCAAACTCCCCGCCCATGTCGCGCAGATAATTCAGTTCATTTTCATAATGGGTCAGCAGCCGTGTATCCATCACATGACCCTTTCCATCTGGACTTCACCGGTGGTCAGATCGACCTTGCTGCGCAGATACAGCTCCAGCGGCATCGGCTGCGCCCACATGTCGGCGCGGATTTCCAGCCCGATGGTCATCTGGGTCGCATCGGTGCCATCCTGCAGCAGCACATCAACCGACCCTTCGATAATCCGCGGCTCATAGGTTGCAATCGCCTGCTTGATCGACCGGCGGATGGTTTCAGCCTTTTCGCTGGTCGAGGCCTCGCCCGCCACTTCCACCAGCCCGTAGTTCAGCACCGACGCCGAAACGGCGGGAAACCTCTCCGAGTCAAAATGGCTTTCGACATTCTGGGTGTTCAACAGCCAGGACAGATCGCGCTGGATGATTTCCCGCAGGCGCATCAGATCGATCACCCGGCTCTCTCGGGTTTCCTTCTGATTGCCGGGTGCATTGTCGGTCAGCCGGTCCAGCAGCGAGGGCTGCAGGCGTTCGGCCAGTGTCTTGTCAGCCATTCTCTTCGCCGTGCCCATCCATCCGGAGTGTGCGCACGTCCATGATGGCAATGTCCTCATCACCGATCGCCAGCAGCCGCTGGCCCAGACCGGTATAGGTTTCCGCGCCCGCGTCCTCCCAGACGGTGGCCCGGGCCAGCATCGACAGCCCGTCAGCCTTTTCGCTGCCCGGATAGCGGGTCGGGATCATCACCGCCACTTCGCCGCCTCCCGCCAGGGTCAGCGTGCCGGCCGTCCAGACCGCATCGCGCAGGTCGCTGGGCTCATCCGCCTCAAACGCGACAATCTTGGAGAACGGCAGCCAATAGTATTTGCCGTTGATCACCGCTTCCAGCACCGGGCCCAGCCGCATGTCGGCATCCGCGATCCACTCGAACCGCTTGCCGTTCACTTCGCCCGAACTGGCCGGTGCCGCATCAAACGCTTTGGCGCGCAGCTCTGCCGCCTCTGTGGGCTTGCCGGTTGCCAGCAGTTTCTGCGCCTCGATCAGATGCGCCAGCCATTCCTCAGGCTCACCCAGGATCAAGGGCGCCTTTTCACCGGCAAACACTTTCTCCCGGTAGACTTCGCAGATGATCGCCTCGCGATAGGCCTGGGCCATAACCGTGGCGCCCTCATCCAGTCCGGCGGCTGCCTTCAGCTGGGCAATGGCCCGGTTCCAGTCCCCCAGAACGCACAACAGCTGAAACAGGAACACCCGCAGCTTCGGATTGCTCGCATCCGCACGGATCTTGGCTTGCAGCGCCTCCAGCGCCGCCTTGGGATCACCAGCTTTCAGATGCTCTTCGGGGGTCATGGGGCTCTACTCCGCAACTGGGATGGATGCTGCAAAAACGTCAGAAAAAACGGACCCCGGGCGGCAATACACCCGGGGTCCGCCAATTGGTTTATTCGACCTTGCCGGTCTGCACGTTCCAGGTGAAGTTCGGCTTCTGCGCAGTGAGCTTGCCGGTCTTCTGGTTGGTCGCCTTGTACTCGTGGATGATGGAGGCATAAGCCATGGACCAGGTTTCTTCCGGAATGCCGTCTTCGCTGGAAGAGATCGAATAGCTGTCGACCACAACATCCTTCAGGGTCCAGGTCGAATAGGCCTGCAGGCCTTCCGATGCACTTTCACCGGAACGGCACCAGTACATCTTGATTTCCGGGCGTACGGTGCCATTTGCCACAGCAAGCGCCAGATCGTTCGATGCCTTGCCCATTTGCGACGTCACTTCAATTTTCCCGAAGTTCGAGTTCGCATGCATACGCTGAGTGGAGCCCAGATCGGTCATTTCCACTGCGCGTTCGACATTCCAGCTTGCAGACTGGATGACGATCATTTTTTCAAAACCGGTAACAGTCGAGTCGCCTTTAATGTCCTTAATTTCGATGAACATGTTAGCAGCCATAGCTGTATCCTTTCATAATTGATTTGCGTGTCGTTTCGGTCAGGAGGAGGCGTTGGAGTGGAAATTAGCCTCCCTTTTCCGAGGGCAGTTTGGACACCAGACGAAGCGAGACCGAAAGCCCCTCCAACTGGTAATGCGGGCGCAGGAAGAATTTCGAGGTGTAATACCCCGGGTTGCCCTCGACCTCTTCCACAACCACTTCGGCTGCGGCCAGAGGTTTGCGCGCCTTCTGGTTCTCCGAAGAGATGTCCGCGTTGAAATCAACATAGTTGTTGATCCATTCCTGCAGCCAGGACTCCATGTCCTGACGGCTTTTGAACGAGCCGACTTTATCCCGCACCATACACTTGAGATAGTGCGCGAACCGGCAGGTGGCGAACAGATACGGCAGCCGCGCGCCCAGATTGGCGTTGGCGGTTGCGTCCGGGTCGTCATATTCGGCCGGCTTGTGCAGCGACTGCGCACCCATAAAGGTCGCAACATCAGTGTTCTTGCGGTGGATCAGCGGCATCATTCCGTTCTTCGCCAGTTCCGCCTCGCGCCGGTCATCAATGGCAATCTCGGTCGGGCATTTCTGATCAACGCCGCCATCGGTGGTCGGGAAGGTGTGGCTGGGCAGGTTTTCCAGCGTACCACCGCTTTCGACCCCACGGATGCGCGAGCACCAGCCGTACATCTTGAACGACCGGGTGATGTTCACCGCCATACCATATGCGGCGTTGACCCAGCCGTATTTCTCGCTGGTGGCACCGGCTGTGTCTTCCTCGAACGCGAACTCCTCAACCGGGTCGGTCTTGGAGCCATAGGGCAGACGGCCCAGGAACCGCGGCATCGCCAGCCCCACATATTTCGCATCTTCGCTGTCCCGCAGGGACCGCCAGGCGGCATATTCCGGGGTCTGGAAGATCTTGGTCAGATCGCGCGGGTTCGACAGTTCCGACCAGCTGTCCATCTGGAACAGCGTCGGCTTGGCGCCGGTGATCAGCGGCGCATGCGCCGCCGCGGCGATCTTGGACATCTCGCCCAAGAGCTCGATGTCCGGCGGCGAATGGTCAAAGTGATAGTCGGCCACCAGGGAACCATAGGGTTCACCGCCCAGCTGGCTAAATTCCTCGGTATAGATCTTCTTGAAGATCGGCGACTGGTCCCATGCCGTGCCCTTGAATTTCTTCAGGGTCTTCGACATTTCCTTCTTGGTGATCGGCATCACCCGGATTTTCAGCTGCTCATCGGTCTCGGTATTGTTGACCAGATAGTGCAGGCCTCGCCAAGCGCTTTCCAGCTGCTGGAATTCCTCGTTGTGCAGGATCAGGTTGACCTGCTCGGTCAGCTTCTCGTCAATCGCCGCCACGATGCTCTCGATTGAGCGCAGAGCGTCGTCGGAAATCAGGGCCGTGTTCGCCAGCGCCTGCTCGGCCAGGGTCTTGACCGCGCTTTCAACCGCCGTCTTGGCCTGATCCGACTTGGGGCGGAATTCTTTCTGCAACAGGCTCGCAAATTCGGCAGAGCCAAAGGCGGTTTCACCAGCAGCGGCTTCCGCCTGGAGTTCTTCTTCAGCCATCTTTGCCTCCCCTCTTATTCTTCGCTCTCGGCGTCGCCGCCAGGTTTCGGCTGTGCCGCCAGGGTCTTCAGCAGGCTCGGGTCCTGAATGATCTTGGAGATCAGATCCTCTGCACCGGTCTTGCCGTCCATATAGGTCATCAGATTCGACAGCTGGTTACGCGCTTCCAGCAGCTCGCGCAGCGGCGCAACCTTGGCTGCAATCGCCGCCGGTTTGAAATCGTCCATGCTGTCGAATGTGATGTCCACCGCCAGGTTGCCCTCGCCGGTCAGCGTGTTTGGCACGGTGAAGGCCGCGCGCGGCGCCATCGACTTCATCCGGTCATCGAAGTTGTCCACGTCGATTTCCAGGAACTTGCGATCCGCAACCGCGGGCTGCTCCACTTCGGATTTGCCCACCAGGTCGCTCATCACGCCCATCACGAAGGGCAATTGCACCTTCTTCTCGGCGCCGTACAGCTCCACGTCATATTCGATCTGGACCCTTGGTGCCCGGTTGCGGGCAATGAATTTCTGTGAACTTCCGGCCATCTAGGTCTCCTTGCTCGTCTTGCTTTCACGGATGCAGCAGCGGGTTCCACCGCTTGAACGTCCGTGTCCGTCAGTCGTCGTCGTCTTCGATGCCGCCAATAAGGTGCACATTATCCACCCCTTGCGGCGCCATATCATTCATAATGGTGAGGAAGTCGGCCCCCACCAGCCGTTTGCACCGCTCCAGCAGGATCGGCAGCGGGCTTGATGGTTCTGCCCGCCGGTAATAGCTGATGATGCGGTCCAGCGTATTGGACACATCCGCGGGCGAGTTGATCGCCCCCGGCGCAGAGGCCACCGGACGGCCGCCGCCGGCCTGCACCGCAGCACCGCCGTCTTCCGCGTCGGCTTCTGCTGCTTCGTCCTCATCGGCCTCATCTTCGGTGCTCATACTGGCATAGCTGCCAATCCGCTTGCCGATCTGCTGCAGCAGCTTGATCAGCGCGCTCAGATCCGGCCCCTGCCCCGGTGTCTGCTCGTCAAAAACGGCAGAGATCGCCCGAACGTTTTCTTCCGCCGTCTTTGCGGCCGCCAGCCGCGCCGCCACAACCTCCTGGTCGCTGTCCTGAAATGCCGCTCCGATGGTGGCACTGTCCGGAACATGCTCCATGTTCTCCGGCGCCATCATCACCCCTTCGGCGATTTCGATGTCGCGCAGGCAGAACCGGCCGAACCCACGGCTCTCGCTCAGCGGTGCCCGGCGCAGCGAGCGATACAGGGGCGACGGCCCCGCCATCCCGTCCGGCTGGCCGCATAGATCCTGAATGGCATTGATCCGCATCGTCGGATCGCCGTCGTCCTCATCCAGCTCCGGATGGCAGGTCTCCCAGAACTCTTCCAGGCAGCCACGGATATAGGTGGTCACATCGGCAAAACCGGGCAGGCCCTCGGAATGCAGCAGCGCATCTCCCAGAAACACCGCCGCCCGCAGATCGTGGCTGCGCTCCAGCACTTCCAGGGCTTTTTTCTGAACTTCGCGGTAGTCGGGATCGGTGGCTTCGATTGTCTCGTTGCCCACAACCGATTCTTCCCCCGGCTGGGCCGCCAGCTCCATTTCGGTAAACGCCGGGTCGTATTCCAGATTTTCTCCGCTAGGGGCATCATCCCCTTTGGATTGCAGCAATACTGCAGGATCCATCGTCTCTCGCCCCCCTGGGTGCATTCTCTTTTGGCTGCGTACCGGATCTGGTAACGCTACGTAAAGCGGAAGCCACTCTTTTCGAGCCTGGTGGTTAAACCCGCGGAATCCTCAAACAATAACTTGACCCCAAGAGAGCCTTATCGCCATCCTAATGTCAAACCTTTTCCAAGCTTTCAACTATGGCTGAATGATGAGTATTGATCGTATTTCTGGCAAAGAAGTCAAAGAGATGATCCGGGAGGGCGCCAAGAAGCGAATGAGTTTCGCTTTCTGCCTGGATGCCAGCAAGGACCCGCTGCTGATGATCCAGCCGGGCAAAAAACCGGAAACTCTGAAGACGCCGATGAAAAAAGCAGGCGGTGGCCCGCCCATGGCCTGGGGCACCTATGTTGTACGCTACGGCGACATGGAGATGATCTGCGAAAGCGCCCCGCAGAGGATGATCACAGAGCTCAAAAAGTTCTTCAAACGCAATCCTGCCAAGGTCAATGTGCTGTTTTATGACGACGGCGGCAACCTGCTGGACAGTCTCAAACCTGAAACCTCCGAAAGCGTGGTGGCCGAGAAAGACGTCTCTGACATTTCCGCCTCCGACATCGACCCCAAGGCCATCGCTCCGCTGAAACGGCGGCTGAAACGGATTCAGCCGCGCATCGGCCTGGCGCCCGGCCCCCTGGAGCTGAAACTGAAACGCGCGCTGGCCAAATCCGTCGGCCTGATCAACGACGGCCGCCTGCAGGAGGCCGAGACGATGATCGTGGTGATCGAACGCGCGGTGGCCCGGATCGGCGCCGACCGCGAGGATGAAGCCAAGTCAATGAAACGCGGCCAGCGCGAGATGGATCAGCGCTCGCTTGGCGCCCAGGTCAAACGCGCCCAGTCGCTGCAGGCCAATGTCGCCCGCGCCCCGGGCAACGCCCGCGACCGGCTGGGCCGCGCCCTGCATGTGGCCGCCCGCCACCTGAAACGCCGCGACCTGGATTCGGCCCGCGACGCCATGGACAAGATCGAAAAGGCGCTCACCTCATTGGTCTGATCCCAAGACCCAATCCGCACCCCGCGGGCTGGCAACGACAAACCGGAACCCGGAGACAGTGATGCCCCTCAAACGCCTGCTTTGTGCCCTCGCCATGCTCTGCTGCCTGCCAATCGCGGCTGCCGCGGACACTGGCCCGCTCCGCGTTGAGCTGAACAAGACCGAAGAAATCGACGGCGGCGGCTGCCGCGCCTTCTTCCTGTTTCGCAATCAGACCGGCAAAAGTTTTGAAGGGTTTGAAATGTCGCTGGCTATTCTCGACGGCCAGGGGGTGATCGACCGCCTGCTGTCGATCGACGCCGCCCCCCTGCCCGTCCAGCGCACCACCCTGAAACTGTTTGAGATCCCAGAGATTTCCTGCGGCAACATCTCTGAAATCCTGCTGCATGATGTCACCTCCTGCCAGCCCCAGAACGAGGACCAGATGGACTGCTTCCCGATCCTGGAACTTGGCTCCCGCGCCGCCGCACCGCTGGTGAAATAGGCCATGAGCAGCACCTGGGAATTCCTCGGCACCGGTGGGCCAGTGATTGTGATCCTGGCGCTGATGTCGCTTCTGTCGCTGACGGTGATTGCCGTCAAACTGGTCCAGCTCTGGCCGGTGCGCTCTGGTTCCAGCGGCCGCGAACAGGCGCTGGCCCAATGGAAGAACGGCGACCGCAAACAGGCGCAGGACAGCATCGCAGGCGGCAAATCCCCCGCCGACCGGGTCATGGCCTATGCCATGCAGGCGCTGCAGGAAGGCCTGCGCGGTCCGCTGCTGCAAGATGAGCTGCAGCGCCGCGGCAATGAGGAAGTCAGCCGCATGAACGCCCTCATCCGGCTTTTGGAACTCATCGCCATGGTCTCGCCCCTCCTGGGCCTCCTTGGCACTGTCCTGGGCATGATCCAGTCGTTTCAGGAACTGGAACTGGCGCAGGGTGCGGCCAATGCCTCGGTGCTCGCAGGCGGTATCTGGCAGGCGCTGCTGACCACCGCTGCAGGGCTGCTGGTCGCGATCCCCGCCGCCGTCGCGGCAGGCCTGTTTGCGGCCCGCATCGACGCCGCCGCCCAAGCCATCGAAAGCGCCGCCGGCCGCCTGCTGCTGATCGACGGATCGCGCTGACACATGCGCTTCCTTCGCATCATAAACATCCCGGGCCGCCTGCGGCCCGGTTCACGCACGGCCCGCCCCCCCAGGGCGGGCGTGAAAACGCCCCCCCTCGGGGCCGGGCATGAACCCAATTGTGGAACCGAACGGCTCCTCCTATGAACATCAACCGCCCAGCACGACCCCGCGCCCTGATCTCACTGGTGCCGATGATCGATGTCATGCTGATCCTCTTGGTGTTCTTCATGGTGACTTCCACCTATCTGAACCTCGACATGATCCCGGCTGTCAAACCCTCCCAAGCCACGACCACGGGCGCCACCCAAGCCCCGGCAGCCACCCTGATGATCCGCCTCGGCGCCGATGGTGTGCCAGTGCTGCGCGGCTCCACATTGGATGCAGACAGCCTCCAAGCCACCCTTTCCGCTGCGGTGGCGAACGACCCTTTGACCCAAGTCGTCATCCTCCCCTCCGGCGCCGCACAGACCCAGGCCCTGATCACGGTGATGGACGTGGCCACCCTGGCCGGCGTCACCCGCCTGCGTGTCCTGCGACTGGAGGCAGCGCAATGAAACTCAACCGTCCGGCCCGCCCCCCCCATTCGGAAACCATCATCGCGCTGATCGATGTGGTGTTCTTCCTCTTGGTGTTTTTCATGCTGATCGGCCGGATGGACGCCACTGCCCCCTTCGATGTGCGCCCCGCCACCGCCGTCACCGGCCGCGATATGCCCGCAGGCGGCATCACACTGGCGGTCTCAGCCACCGGAGAGCTGGCCCTTGATGGCGAGACCATCGCCCACAGCGCCCTCCCCTCTGCCCTTTCCGCCCTCTTGGCGGACGACCCTGCCTTGCGCCTGCGCATCAATGCCCACCGCTCGGCAGAGCTGCGCAACGTGCTGCCGCTGGTCGCCCAGGGCGAGGCGCTGGGGTTCACCGATGTGGTGCTGGTGGTCACCCCGGAAACAGAGGGATGACGCGCGCACCGGCCATATGGGCATTGGGGCTTGCGGCCTCTGCCCTGGTCCACGCGGCCGGCGCCGGCGCGCTGCTGATTTCCCTCGCCCCGGACCCGCTGCCGCAGCAGCCGACACCGGAAAGCAGCCTCAGCCTGCAATCCCATCGCATCCCTAGGACAGCGGCCATCCCGCAGGTGGCAGAAGGCGAGGAAGCCTTTGAAAGAAAAGGCAAAACCCAAGGCCTCGCCGCTGGCAGCATTCCCCGGTCCAGAGCCCAGCCCAAGGCTTCTGCTGCTGACAGCCTGAAACCCGCAGCAGCCAAAGCTGCCGCCGCCGCGCCAGCCCAGGCACCCGCCAACAGGCTTGCCAGCACCGCCCCCGCGGCTGCGCCGCTGCCCAATGCCGACGCCCCGCAGACCCCTGCACCAGTCGCGCAGCCAGACACGGCCCCCCTGCCGCAAACAGCACCCGCCAGCCAGCCCAGCCCCCAGGCGCAGCCCCAAACCTCCCCCCTGCCCGGCGCGGCACCCAACCCCCAGCAGACCCCCGCCGCCCGTCCCGACGCCCCCCGCATCAAGGCCGCGCTGGCGTTTCAGGGTGGCGCTGGCGACATTGATCCGGTCTCCCTCGCCGCCTTCCAAAGCTTCATGCAGCCCGGCGATGCCGCCACCCAAGGCGATCCGCTGCGCGACGGTGTCTCCGGCATCCTGAGTGCGGTGCCCTGCGCCCGCCTGCAGGTCGCCTTTGTGCCGGAAACCGCAACGCTGGAGGTCCGCGGGCACCTACCCGAAGACGGCTTGCGCAGCCCGGTTCTCGCCGCTCTCCAAACGCAAATGGGCGCCGATATCACCGTCTCAGACCAGATGCGCCTGCTGCCACGCCCGCAATGCGGTGCACTGGCGGGGATTTCCAATGTCGGCCTGCCGCAAAGCACGGATCAGATCACCAATCCGCTGCTGCTGGGGGACGATGCCCATGCCCGGGTGCTCGACTATTCCGGCGGCGAGCGTCTGTTCTTCGACCTCACCGCACCGGACTATCCGGCCTATGTCTATGTGGATTATTTCGACGCCGGCGGCGCGGTGCTGCACCTGTCGCCAAACGCGCTGGTGCCGCTGGCTGAAGCTGCCCCCAAAACCGCCCTGCGTGTTGGTGCCAAGGCGGCTGGAGACCCCGGATTGCAAATCACCGTCGCGCCGCCATTTGGTCAGGAAATCGCCGTTGCATTCGCGGCCTCACATCCGCTGTACGAAGGCACCCGGCCCCTCAGCGAACCGGCGCCCGCCTATCTGGAATTCCTGCGCGCGCAGGTGGCCGCAGCCCGCGCAGACCATGCTGATTTCAAAGGCGAATGGGTCTATTTCCTGATCACCACCCGCGCCCCCTAACCATCCACCGCACGCCGCCGCACAGAAGGAGCTCCCGCGCCCGCAGGCCCGCGGCTGCCGCCGCCAGGCCTTGGCGGCCTTGGGCCCGGCGCTGCGCTGACGCGCAGCGCGCCCCCAGGGTCAAAGGCTGTGCCGACAACGACGTAGAATATGTGGTTCACCCTAGATGCGAAAGATGACCGGACATCACAAAACGGCACCCTAAGGGCAACACTGACCTTAAGGTCAGGGGTCAGAACCAGCAGATGATGATTGCCGCGAGGGCAGTGGTCACCAAGAATGCCTTTGGATATCGGTCATATCAGATCGCCACAGGCCGCCGACACCCAACCGACATCCGGCTTCCCTCTGACCTTCGCCAGCCTGTCCTTGCGCCGCGCTGTGCGCAGCACAGCGCTACGCCCAACCGTGCAGGTGCATTTGCAAAATGCGCCGAAGCGGGCGGGAGCCCTCCCCTGCCCTGCGCAAGCCGCGTGAACGGGCCTATTCGCAGCCGCCTGCAGCCCAGCTTTTCAGCACTTGTTTCAGCGCCCCGCCAAACGGATGCTGCTTGCCCAGCGAGCGCTGCATATTGAGGCTGAGATAGGTATTGCCCTGGGTGCACAGACGCTCACGGGTCCATTGGTGGCAATTGCTGCAGGACTGGTCCTTCCAATAGCTGTCCGGCAGGCCTTCGATCGGCGGGAAAGACGGCGACCGGGTCATCACTTCTGCCAGGGTCAGCCCGGCGATCTCCGGCACGTCGGCATGCAGCGGGTTTGCATAGGTCACAGGGCCGACTTCGGCCATTTCCACCGCTGCCGGCTCCGGCGCCGCTGTCGGCGCTTCGCCGCCCGCCTCCGGATCAAGGCTTGCCCCAGCAGCCAATGCCGCGATTTCCATCTCTGCCATCTCGGCATAGCGACCGCCAGGATGGGCCATCAGATAGGCTTCAAAAGCCGCCTTGCTTTTTTCCTGCTGCGCCGCCTCGAACATGGCTTGTTCCACGTCCTGCATCTCAGAGGGTTCAATCGCTGCCATCTGACCGGTATTCTGACTTTCGCCGCCTTCCGCCAGTTCCTCTGCAACCAGTTCCGCCAGCAAAGTGCGGGCTTCCCCGGAAAACTTGCCATCTCCGTAGCCGCGCAGGAACAGCATGGTCTGCACCACGTCCCGCGCCTCGCTCACAGAGGCCCACAGCTCCTCCTCTTCAAGGTCAACCGCAGACAGAACCGGCCGTTTGACTTCGGCGAAAACAAAATCGCTGATCAGAGAGGACGTATCCCAGGGTGTCTGACGGCCGCTGCTCTGCTCCAGAACAGTGCGCCGCACCTCCTTGAAGACCTGCTCGACCGGGCGACCGGGCGCCTTGATCTCCTGCGCCAGCGCCTCAGTGAAGGGGCTGTTTCCCCCCTCCCCGTCCAGCGCCACATCACCCGGCGCGGTGGCATAGGCCAGGAAAGTGCCGGTTGGCGCCTTCATCTCGGCCAGACCGCTTTTGTTCAGATCGGCGACTTCTTCAAACGGGTTGTTGCGGCAAGCATCCAGAATGACGATGTTGGTGCGGTTGCGTGCCGACGCCATCTGCCGCAGGATTGACTGCGCTTCTACAGCCACCAGATCAAGATCCGCAGCATCTTCCAGCGCGGCGTCCACCGGCAGCAAATAGTTGTTGCCAAAGCTTTGCACCCCGTGGCCGGCATAATAGAACAGCCCGGTGGCGTCTTCTCCTGCCCCGCGCAGCTTGCGGCCGAACTGGGCAATCGCACGCTTCATATCAAACTGTTTGGCATCCGCCGCCAGGGTCACGTCAAACCCCAGCCCCTCCAGCGTTTCGGCGATCAGCCGCGCGTCGCGCACCGGATTGTCCAGCGGCGACACCGCGCCATAGGCCGAATTGCCGATCACCAGCGCCAGCCGCTCTTCTGCCAGGGCCATCACGCCCCAGCAGGCCGCCGCAGCCGCCAGTACCATCAGCCGGACTTGGGTCCACAAAACTCGCACGCCTCTGCTCCATTCTTTGCCCCCAGCAGCCTTGCCGCGGGGCAGCTTCCCAATTCTTAAGGGTATTTGATTACCAAACTATCGCGTCCCTTGCGCCCGACAGCAACTCTGCTGTTAATCTGGGCGCATCACTTTTGCCCTGCCTGCTGGCCAGGGCACCCCTGGCAGCAATCGCGTTGGACCCTGAATGTACCGCTTAACCCTTTCAATCTTAACAATTTTCCTTTTCCTTCTTCGGCCGGCACTGGCAGCTGGCCCTTTTGAGGGTGGCTGGCAGCTGTCGCCCGAATCCTCCGCTATCCGATTCATATCGATCAAAAAAGGCAGTATTGCGGAATCCAGCCGTTTTGCCGCCTTCTCCGGCAGCATCTCAGAAACCGGAGAGGCCAAGATCCACATCGCGCTCGACTCTGTCGACACCTCCATCGACCTTCGAAACGTGCGGATGCGGTTCCTGTTCTTTGAAACCTTCGCCCATCCGGAGGCCGTGATTTCCGCACAGATTGATCCGGCCCGGCTTGCCGATCTCGCCGCCGTGCAGCGCAAGCAGATCGACCTGCCCGTCACCCTGTCCCTGCATGGGGTTGAAGCCGGGCTAACCATACCGGTAGCGGTCACATTGCTGACTGAAAACCGCGTTGCCGTGGCCACCGTGCAGCCGGTCATTCTCAAGCTGGCGGACTTCAACCTGACCACCGGCCGGGAAAAACTGGAGGAAGCCGCAGGCGTCACCATTACCCCGGTCGGGCTGGTCAGCATGGACCTGATGTTTGAACGCAACGGCGCCGGCGCTGCCACTGTCCCCGCGGGGACAACTGTCTCTGGGGCCGCAACCGCAATGGAAGCCAGCGGCGATTTCAGCCGTGAGGCCTGCACTGGCCGTTTTGACATTCTGTCGCAAGGCCGCAGTGTCAACTTCGCGCCCTCCACGGCTCGGCTCGACGCCAACTCCCGCGATTTTCTGAACAGCCTGTCAGACATCATCCGTCGCTGCCCCGGCATGGTGGTTGAGATCGGCGGCCATACCGACAGCCAGGGCAAAGCAGCCTGGAACCTGGCGCTAAGCGAGAAACGCGCCGCGTCGGTCAATCGCTACCTGCAACAGAAAGGCATCCCGGCAGAGCGCCTGGTGGCCGTCGGCTATGGTGAAACCACACCGCTGGTGCCGAATGACACGGTGCAGAACAGGGCCAGGAACCGCCGGATTGAGTTCAAGGTTTTGAACTGATTGGCGCTAGGGTCGTCCAAACAACCGTCTGTCCCCGCAGGGTCCGGTTTTGAATACCCCCAAGCCCGGCCAACGCGCCGGGCTTTTTCTTGCCGCGAAGGCCAGAAACGCTGGCCGCCCCGCAGCTGTCCCCGCGGGGACAATGCTGCCAAAACAGGCTCAATACTACTGTTTAGACACGGCAAAGGCCCGACGACACATGCCGGGCCCTTGCTGTTGTTGCGAATTGTCCGGCAAAGGATGGGGATCAGTTTTCGTCTTCCAATGCTGCAAAGAAGGCGGCAATCGCGCCTTCCAGCTTGTGCCGGTCGATCTCGGAAAAGTCGCGCTCCATCGCCATTTCGATCTTGCCGTCCCGGGCCTGGCAGCGGACTGTCCCCGCAGGGACAGTGCAGCGCAGGGTGGTTTTGGCCACACCGGACCGCGGAGCTGTGCGGGGCGCGGGCCTGCGCTTGCCCTCCAGAAAGCTGCGCAGCACGCCCAGTTCAGCGTCCTCGGTGTCTGCCTTCGCACGTTCCAGCGCCTCACGCAGGTCCGGGATATTCGCGGCGTCCGCCTCCAGCCGTTTCCTCAGCTCCAGCCCCAGCGCCCGCGGGATCGCTTCGGGGAATTTCAGCAGGTCGCCCACCGCACCCAGCAGCTGGGCAAAATGGCGGATATAGATTTTCTTCTGGCGCCCGGCAGAGGCATACAGATCGCTGACCGCCTCTTCGATGCTCTTGGCCCGGGTGATTTCATCCTGGGTATAGTTCAGCGCCAGCTGCGCCATTTCGGCAAAGGAGATGTCCCGGCGCACCAGGTTCTCGTCCACCATCCGGCGATAGAGGTTCTGCAGCGTGTCACCCTTGGCCACCAAACCCGCAGGGATACATTCATATGCCTCATCCTCCGTTTCCCGCAGCAGTTCGACATAGGCGCGCAGGCGGCGGTAGCCCTGGATCAGCTCATAGGTGCCGTCGTCGTTTTCCTCAACCCGGATCGGGTTCGACAGGCCGATGGATTTGATCGAGGCTTTCAATTCGTCGAGATCCGGGTCGCGCCCCTCGCGCCGGTCGCGGATCAGTTTGGCGGCGCCGATCTGGCCGATCGGTATGCGGTCGACCATCAGGCCCAGCTTCTTCAGACGCACAAATTCATGTGCCAGCCGGTCGTTTTCCGCACGGATTTTTTGCTCTGCCTCGGCCCGGCTGCGCAACGCATCGGCGTTTTCAGAGATCGCAGTGGCCATTGGCCCGCGGCGGGATTCAGTGGGCTTCTCTGCCGGTTTTTCCTGCGTTGTCCCGACGGGGACAGCAACGGTGTCAGGGGTGAAGTCGATGTCGAAGACTCTGCGTTTGCTCATGCCTCATCCTCCAGTTTCTCCCAGGCGTCCAGCGCGTAGGCCTTGAATTCATCATAGGCCT
The DNA here is from genome assembly GCA_001730095.1 of Rhodobacteraceae bacterium (ex Bugula neritina AB1). Classification (GTDB taxonomy): domain Bacteria; phylum Pseudomonadota; class Alphaproteobacteria; order Rhodobacterales; family Rhodobacteraceae; genus Leisingera. The sequence continues at coordinate 91,949 of MDLF01000044.1, read as the reverse complement.
GATCAAACGACGCGCGCGCGCGTCGCCAGGTTTCGCGGGTCATATCCCGGTAGTCGATTTCATAGATGGAACTTAAGAACCGGCCCGACTGTTCGACTGCGCGGGTCATCTCAATCGGGTGTTCGGTCATTCTACCCTCAAACACCTTCATAAATGCCGAACGCATCGCACGGTGCAAATCGTTACCGCTTTCGTAACGGGTGAGAAGGAAGCGAACCTCCTGGAACACTTTGGGCAGCGCAAATGTCCCCGCGGGGACAACACCGTTAAAGGCCGACAAATCCTCCAATGCTTCGGACAGCTGGCCGACAAAGGAGGTGGTGGAGTCATACTCCCAATATCCGGGGCCCGAGGGGATATAGAGCATGTCGGCAGCAAAGACCGCATTCATCGACTGGTAGCCGATGGCGGGCGGGCAGTCGAAGATCATCAGGTCGTAATCCTCGGCCGGCAGCTGGTCGAGATAGCGCGAGACCGCAGCGAAGAACGACCATTCCGGGTTCAGGTGGCGATACTGGGCAGAGGCGAATTCCACAAAGGCCGCATTGGCGCAGGACGGGATGATATCGATGGTCGGCCAGCTGGTGGGCTTGACGAAATCGCTGACCCGCAGATCCTGCAGCCCCATGCCGGTGATCGCGTCGGGCAGCTGGCGCCGGGGCAGGGCGGTGCCGGTCTCGGCCCCCTGCGAGGCGGCGTTCATCCGTTCGGTCTCGCGCACCAGATCGCGGGCCATGATGCCCCAGACCGTGTAATCCTCGGTCACGTCGCTCAGACCCATGGAATGCGACAGGGTGGCCTGCGGGTCGAAGTCGACGCAGAGCACCCGGTAGCCGTCCAGCGCCGCAGCATGGGCGAAATGCAGGGCCACAGTGGATTTGCCGGCGCCGCCCTTGAAGTTGGAGATCGCCACCCGCAGGGCGCGTTTCCCGGCCGGGCGTTTGGGCATCAGCGACTGGCGGTTGATCTTGATGCGGCGGCGCAGCTCGTTGATCTCTTCCAGCGAATACCAGCGCTGGCGGCCGTCTTCCTCCACATGGCCCTGGGGCAGGGAAGGGTCGGTGGCAAGCCGCCCGCGCAGGGTCGACTGGTTGACCCGGAATATCAGCTCTGCCACTTCCCAGGAAGAGAACCGGCGCAGGGTCTTTTCCATTTCGGGAGAGAAGGTCTGCTGTCGGATCCAGCTTTGCATCTTGAGGGATTGGGCCTGCATTTTGGACAGGTCTTCGTGCGTAAACATCGCTGCTCCTTAGCCTCACACGTTTTCGTTGTGGCGGCGCCCAGGTGACCGGACGCTATTTCAGCCTCAATATTCATTTACGCCCAATTTGCAAAAAACGCAAAAGCAATTATGATTTTGATCAGCGTCCTGTCCCCGCGGGGACAGCTCTGCGCCAGGCCCAGTGAAATAAGGGCGGGAGCGATTCGGCAGGCATCGGCCAAGCGATTCGTTTCACGGGGTTTATTCTGGTGTTTCGCCCCCATATTTAGGGGGACATGCCGGACCCGAACACAGCAGATTGGGAGACATTTTGGGCCCAATAGGGGACATACTGTGTGTCACCCAATACCATTAATACCGATTTTTCTTTCGAAAAAGGGATTGGGTTTGAATTCAATTCTCGCCGGTGCTTGACAGAATCGGATTTCCGGACGCAAATCAGGTACAACAAACGAATAGCGTTGAGTTCGGGGCAAAACCCGCTAACGTCATTCTCAGCCAACATGCTGAGATCACTTGAGGCAGCATACCCCAGTCCAGAAGGGCAGGGGAGGGAGAAACGGGGGCAGCGATGCTTGCCAAACGGCCTGCGGGGCGCAACGCCTCTGCGCTGAAATACGATATCCTCACAGCGATGGGGGCCTATGCGCTTGGCCAGGGCAAAGGCGCGCAGAAGCTGGTGCTGCGGTTCATGACACTGATGACTGCGCGCTATAACTGGCAGCGCGATGAGCTGGCGGTGGGACAGCGGGAGATTGCCCGGCTGTGGGATGTGGACGAGCGCACGGTGAAACGCGAGATGGCCAAGCTGCGGGGCTGGGGCTGGCTGGTGGTGAAACGGCAGGGCGCGCGCGGCCGGGTGACCGAATACGGTATCGATCTGGAGCAGCTGCTGGCGGACACCCAGGAACGCTGGGGCGCGGTGGGGCCGGATTTCGAGCACCGGATGCAAGGCACGGATGAGCCCACACCAAATGTGGTGCCGTTGCGACCCGGGGCAACCCCGCCTGCGCCGGATGTGTCCGATGGCCAAGAATGGAGCCTGGCCAAGGCGGTTCTGCATGCGGAAGACCCGGCCAATTATGCGTCCTGGGTGCAGGGGCTGGAACGTGCAGGCAGGGCAGGGGGCAGGCTGGTGCTGAAGGCCCCGAGCCGGTTCCATGCGAATTACGTGATGTCGCATCTGATGCCGCGGCTGCTGGCGGCCTGCCGGGATGTGGACAGCGATGTTTCAACCATCGTCGTTGAGGCCTAGGCCCATCAGAGCCTGAGATCAAATCCGCTCGTGGGCGGTTGAACCCTGAGGCGGCGCGGCATTATGTGGGCGGGCAGGGTGTTTGCCTATGAAACCGCCCGCAGCATGAAGGAGCAACCCGGATGAGCGGTGCGCAAGAGAAGATCTGTGTCATTGGCCTTGGCTATGTGGGGCTGCCGTTGGCAGCGGCTTTCGGGCAGCATCGGGACGTCGTCGGGTTTGACATTGACCCCAGCCGCATTGCTGAGCTGCGCCGGGGTGAGGACCGCACCCGCGAGTTGGGCGCAGAAGAGCTGGCGGTCGCGGAGCATCTGAGCTTTACCTCTGATCCTGCGGAGATTGCGGAATGTGCGATTTACATCGTCACCGTGCCGACACCGGTGGATGCCAATCACACGCCGGATCTGGGACCTTTGCTGTCGGCCTCGGCGGTGGTGGGCGGGGTGCTGAAACCCGGTGATCTGGTGATCTATGAATCGACCGTCTATCCCGGCGCCACCGAGGAAGACTGTGTGCCGGTGCTGGAGGCGCGGTCTGGTCTGGTGTTCAATCAGGATTTCTTTGCCGGCTACTCGCCGGAGCGGATCAATCCGGGCGACAAGCAGCGGCGGCTGGCGGATATCGTTAAGGTCACGTCCGGGTCGACGCCAGAAGTGGCGGCGCGGGTTGATGCGCTGTACCGCGAGGTGGTTTCGGCAGGCACCCATAAGGCGGCCAGCATCCGGGTGGCGGAGGCGGCCAAGGTGATCGAGAACAGCCAGCGGGATATCAACATTGCGCTGGTGAATGAGCTGGCCAAGATCTTCAATAAGATGGGGATCGATACCGAGGCGGTGCTGAAGGCGGCCGGCACCAAGTGGAATTTCCTGCCGTTCCGCCCCGGTCTGGTCGGCGGGCATTGCATTGGGGTGGACCCCTATTACCTGACCCACAAGGCCGAGCAGCTGGGGTATCACCCGGAGATCCTGCTGGCGGGCCGTCGGTTGAACGATGGCATGGGCGCCTATGTGGCCGGCGAGATGGTCAAGGCGATGCTGAAGCGCGGCCTGCCGGTGGCCGGCGCGCGGGTCTTGGTGATGGGGCTGACGTTCAAGGAGAACTGCCCGGACCTGCGCAATACGCGGGTGATTGATGTGGTGCGCGAGCTGCAACAATACGGCGCGGTGGTGGATGTGTTTGATCCCCATGCCGACCCGGAGGAAGCGCAAGCCGAATACGGCATTTCGCTGGTGGCTGAGCCGGGGCAGGGGAGCTATGCCGGGGTGGTGCTGGCGGTGGCCCATTCGGAGTTCCGGGCGATGGGCGCGCAGGCGATCCGTGCCTTGGGGGCGGAAGGCGCGCTGGTCTATGACCTGAAATACGTGCTGGCACCGGATCAGGCGGATTTGCGGCTCTAACCCGGGGGGGATGGCATCGGTGCGGCTGGAAGGGGATCATAAGCGGGCCATGCGGGACGAATGGGAAGTCCAGACCGTTTATCGGCGGGGATGTCTGAGGGGCCGGAGGGTCGCTGTCAGGTCCAGCCGTATGCTGCGGAGGATGGGCCATTGGTTTTGAGGAGCGCGAGCCGGTCAAATGCCTCGCGGAAGGTTGGACGCGCATCAGCTGCCACAGTCCATATCACCAGCTGCGGGCCTTCGACGGTCTCGAACCAGCGGCTCTTGCGGTCCAGAAAGAGGCCGTGCTCGCTGTTAAACGTGTAGTCGCGCAGGCTTTCCAAATTGTCCCAGACAGATACCGTGGCCGACATCAGGCTGTTGCAGCCAAGCTCGTGCAACTGCGCGGCGGCCTCTGCCTCACCGATGCGCCAGATAAATCCGGAATGTGTCTCTGCCAGAGCGTAGATACGGTCAAGGGCGGCATTGAATTCTGCCATTTCCGGGTGGTCGAGCGGATGATGCATCCGTCCCCAGTTCATCTGTGCAATGGCCATGACGCGCATCCCCGCTTTTGTTCAGGGGCATGGTACAGAGAGGAGACATCCCGCCGTACGTTTTTTGCGCTACGGATTGCCGCGAAACCGCCATCAGCGGCCCACCCGTGGCAATTTCGGGCCGCTCCAATAGGCGCCGCTGTCCTGGCGCAGGGCATCGTAGGCTTCGATGCGGCGCCGGGCGTCTTCGCCGCCGGCCTCTATCAGATGGGTGAGCAGGCATTCCAGCACAGCCATGGCGCCGCCGACGGCACCGAAGGGGTGCAATGAATTGGCGGCGACCGCCAGCACGTGGTCGGTGCGGATGCCGGGGGCGATGACCTCGCTGTCGGAGATCAGGATCACCGATGCACCGCGGTCGCCCGCCAGCCGCAGCGCCTGGATGGTGCTGGCGGAGTAGGGGGCGAAGGTGAATGCGATCAGGCAGTCCTCGGGGGTGATGTCCAGCAGGTCGTCCAGTGCCGCGCCCATGTGGCGGGGCACCAGATCCAGCGAGGGCAGGGCCATCCGACCGACATAGTGAAAGTAATAGGCCAGCGCATAAGAAGACCGGGTGGCGGTGACATAGCTGCGGCGCGCGGTCAGCAGGGTGTCAACGATGGCCTGGGTGCGCTCTGCCGTCATCAGCCGCAGGGAGCGGGAGGTGATGTTGAGCTGATTGCGCGCCGCGGCTGCCTGCAACGCGCCCGCGGGGCCTTCGGTGCCCATGCTCTCTAGCCAGTCCTGGCCGAGGCCGGTCTCTTGCGTGGTGGTGAGGGCGGCACGGAAGGGGGCGCGGAAGGCTTCAAACGTGTCATAGCCCAGATGCCGGGCAAGGCGGACAAAGCCGTTGGCGCTGATGCCGGTCTTTTCGGCGGAGGTGCGGACAGTGTCGAGGCCGAAGTCGCCGGGATTGTCGATCACGTATTTGGCGGCGGTTCTCAGCTTGGGCGGCAGGCTGTCCAACCGGTCCTTGAGGTGCTGGGTCAGCCGGATGGTCTGCTTGGGGTCGAGATGCGGGTCCATCGCGCTATCAGAGCAGATGTTTGGAGAATGGCAAGTGTGGAACGGATGTTATTCCGTCAGGAAGGCCATCAGATCCTGACGGGCGTGCAGGATGCGGAGGATTTCGAGGTGGTCCTGGTCCAGCCGGTAGATCACCAGATGCGCACCCGACGGGTGGATACGGACTGGCGGCGTGAATTCGGAGCGTTTGCGGGCCATTTCGGGGAAATCGGCAAGCAGATCGAACAGGGCAAAGAGACTGTCGGCATAGGCGTCGGCCTGCGCCTCGCCCCAGGTTTCCAGGCCATAGCGCCAGATGGCGGCGAGATCGGCGCGGGCGGCGGGGCGGATCACCCAGCGCGGGTCAGCCATTGCGGCGCATGGAGGCCTTGAAATCCTGGGCTGTCAGCGTTTGCGCGGGGCCGCTGGCAAGGCCTGCGTCAATGGCGGATTGCAGCTCTGCAATGGCTTTGGCACGGGTCTGGTCGCGGCGGATCAGGTCGCGGACATAGTCGCTGGAATTGGCATAGGTGCCGGTGCGGGCCTGTTCTTCGACCCAATCCTTCATCTGTTCCGGCAGGGATACGTTCATGGTGGCCATGGGCAGGCTCCTTTCGCCGGGACAGGATATGGCAATCTTTGTCATATTGGCAAGCAATAGAGCGGCGACGGCAGCGCCCGTCCCGCCGGGACGGGCGCTGCCCGGCCTGTCGGCCGGGCATAAGGTTCTGCTGTCGGCTGGCCGGTCAGGCTGAAACCACCTTGAGGCCCTTTTCTTCGAGCGGCTGGATGGTGCCGTCTTCGCTGACGGTTACCTTGTCGCCATGTTCAAGGCTGTCGAGGCCCTTGCAGGCGACCAGCATCAGCACGTCTTTTTCGCGGGCGACAATGGCCATGTGGCTGAGCCAGCCGCCGATTTCGCTGAGCACCGCGCCAGAGCGTTGGACGTAGGGCAGCCAGGCCGGGTTGACCATGCGGCAGACCAGAATGTCGCCGTTCTGGAAATCTGCAAAGGCCGCCGGGTCGATGCAGCTGTCGTCCTCCATCCAGAACACCCGGGCGGTGGCGCTGCCGCTGCCTGCAACACAGGTGCCGCCCATGGCGCCGCCAACGGACGGGGCCTGGGTCCCCAGCGACAGCAATTCGCAGTCCCGCAGGGTGAGGGTGACAGCTGAGGGCGCGGATTTCTTGCGCAGGGTTTCCTTTTCTGCCCGCGCTTCGGCCAGATCGCGCAGCGCGTCCCTGTGCGACCAGTTGCTGTCGAGGATTTCATCGAAGGTCAGGCTGAAGACAAGCTCCTCCAGCCCGCTGGTCTGGCCCAGTGCCAGCAGCGCGCGGCGCAGCTCGGCGACGACGCGCAGGGCTTCGTGTTTGGCCTGTTCCTTGAGGTCCTGATAGGTGATGGCAATACCGATGATATCGTCCAGCTCATCCGGGAGGTTGGCCGGGACCGGCACGGCGCCGATCGGCTCGACCGAAGTGTTGAGCAGCGAATGCAGCAGTGTCGGTGCCTCATTGTAGCGCGGCGAGGACAGCTCGTAATCGAAGATCGAACGGTGGCCCATCAGCTGCATGGCCCGCGCCTGAGCATCCTTGCCGGTGCAGGAGGCGAGCAGGCTGGAGGGCGCATTGGGCAGGTCTGCATGCATCAGATGCGCCCGCAGGGCCGGGTCGCCGGCGGCTGCGCTGCCGGCCTCGCCCATGGTGAAACCTGCCAGGATGTTGATCTTTTCCGCTTCCAGATAGACCTCATGGATGAACATGTCCTTGAGGGTACCTATTGCCTCTAGCAGCTTATCCTGAGGCAGGGCGGTGTAATCCATGGCCTGCCAGAAGGCGAGTTTGTCCTTCAGCTCTGGCATCACCTCATTGCGGAAGCGCAGGATCATCGGATGCGCCTGTTTGCGCAGCTGCTTGGCCTTGGCGGCGGTCAGCTTTAGGGTCATGTCCTGCTTTAGTGCCACATCGACGTAGGTTTTGCCGAACAGGTTCACCAGGTGACCGTCGCGTCCTTCGGGCAGGCCATAAGGCACGCCAAGTGCGCGGCAGGCCAGGTCAACGCTGCCGCCAGGGCTCCAGAGCGCGCTCATCAGCGAGAAGCTGAGCGGGGCGGGACGGGGCAGGACCTCGGACATTTCGTCCTGTTCCAGGATGGTCTGGTCCGGGTCGGCGTCCGCATAACGGTCCAGTACATCGCGCCATTCGGCCAGACGGGTCTGCTCTTGTTCGGTGCCGAGCGACAGCGTGGTGATGTCGCGGCTCTGGACGATCTGGAACTGGCCGTTTGCATAGGCCCATTCCACATCCTGCGGCGCGCCAAAGGTGGCTTCGATCTGTTTGCCAAGCGCCAAGAGCGGCGCCATATCCAGTGTCTGATCCTGATCTTCAGCTGCGGGCTGACCGGTGTAGCGGCCAAAACGCAACGAGGTCGGGGTGACGCGGCCGGACACCAGATCTTCGCCGCAGCCTTCGACCCATTCGATCATCGCCATGCCGGGCGCCATCGGGTCCTGGGTAAAGAGGACACCGGCATAGTCGGCCTGCACCATCTCCTGGACCACGATATTGCCCTGGCCGCCGTCGGCGGAGTAGCTGGCAGCGCGCTCGGATGAGAAGCTTTCCACCACCTCGTCAAGGGCGGCGCGCATGGTTTCTGCGGTCACATCCAGCACCGATTCAAAGACACCGGCAAAGCTTTGGCCGGCGCCGTCCTCATTGCTGGCAGAGGAGCGCACGGCGACGGGCTGGCCGCCTGCGAGGCTGAAAACCTCTGCGGCAAATGCATCTTTCTGGGCATCCGCCATGGCGCGGTAGTCCTGAATGGCGTCTGATCGCAGGATGACACCGCCGGGCACCGGCAGGCCTGCGTCTTTCAGCACGGACAGGCGCAGGGCCTTGTTGCCGGCCTCTGCCAGTTCTTCGCTGTATCCCATCGGGATCACGCCGCGCGGCAATTTAACAAGGCGGCGCTGGTGGCTGCGCAAGGCAAGCGCTTGGCCCAGCCTGGCATGCATGCCGGTGACATAGGCGCGCTGCACCAGCAGCAGCGACAGGCTGAAGCAGAGATAGGCATTGGCGGCCCCCGACAGGCTGAACACCATGGCAAAAAGCGCCGGCATGCCCAGCACCATCCACAGGGTTTTCTGGCGCGGGGTCTTGGCCACGGCCCACAGCAGGTAGACGGCGGCGAGCGCACAGAACAGCACCGGCATGATGAACAGCGGATCGGGCAGGCCAAGGTCGGCCATCCACAGGAACGGGGTTTGCAGGCTGGCGCTGGCCTCTTGTGCGGCAGAGACGCCCAGCATCATCACCGGCAAGAACAGCAGCGCGGTGAGGTTCTTCATCGGGGTCAGGCCCTTGTCCTTGTAGAACGCCTGCACCGCGCGTGCCTTGCGCACCGGGTCGTGGGCCAGCTTTGCCTTCAGCGCCTTCATTTCATCGGCGGTGTCATTGGTGATGATCTGATCGCGTTCGGATTTCAGCGCCACCGGCAGCACCAGAATGCGGGTCAGGACGGACAGTGCTAGCAGGCCCAGCAGGATATGGCTGCGTTCATGCACCCACAGTAGCGCAGCGGCCAGCGCCGAGATCGCCTTGCCCCACAGGCCGCCTTGCTGATCGGCCAGCCAGGCCTGCACATGCGGCTTTGGCGGCGGCGCCACGAAATACTCCCACGGCAGGGTGTAACGGCCACGGAAGTCGAGGCCTTGCTGCGACAGCTCAAGCCCCAGCACCTGGCTCATGAAGCAGCTGCGCCGGTCATAGCAGGCGGCAATGGTGGGTTTGTCCGGGTCCAGCTGTGCGATGCGCTCCATCAGATCCGCAGTGGTCATCTTGCGGATCGGGATGTTGACGGCGCCGGGCAGATGGCCGCCCTCGAAATCTCCGGGATAGCGGGTGTCGACGATCTGCAGGTCCTCGGTGGTGAGCAGGCTGGTGAAATCATCGGTGCTGAGCAGCACGTCCTTGCCCGGGTAGTCCGGGATGGCGCGCAGGTCGGAGAGGGTTTTGACATCCTTGTCGGAGAAGTCGCGCCCCTCGACGATCCATTTCTCGATGCCGCCGGCAATGAAGCTGCAGTCGATGCCCATTGCTGCCAGCTTGGCGCAGGTTTCCGAACTGCGATTGCCATTGTGGCAAAACAGCACAACTTTCTGGCCGGGCTGAACCGGACGGGACTGCAGGAAATCCGGAAAGCGGATATGGGTGGCGCCGGGCAGGGTGCCCATGGCGTTCTCGCCGGTTTCGCGGATGTCATAGAACAGGGTTTGGCCGTCCTGCAGGGCAGCGGCGGCGTCTGTGGTACTCATCGCCAGCGGGTGGTCTTCCTGCTTGGAAAAGCTGGTTTCCTTGAGCGAGGCGTCCTTGATGACGGTGCCGTCAAACTGCGCCGGTCGCGTCAAAGTGGATTGCAGTCTTGCCAGCTCGGACTGTGCATGCGAGGAATACTGCCAATAGTTGCCGGCAGCCAGTGCAAGAGCTGCCAGTAGGAGGAATGAAATCAGCTTCACCGGGTAACGGACATGTGAACCGCCCGCCTTGGGCGCAAAACCCAGTTTTGCGGCAATGACGGCACCCAAGCCGGAAATCATGGCGATGCCCACGGCCAGGACCTGAGACAGAGAAGACACCGAACCGATCACCAGTTCCGGCGAAGGAATGGCAAGGGCCGCAACCGGAAGCGCGGATAAAAGCGATGCCAGCACAATGGTTTGGGCTGAGCGGCGGCGGGACTGTGTGGTCCTGGAGGGCATAGGGTTTTGCGTCACGGTGGATCCTGTCGGGCCAGCTGAGTGTATTGTTTCAAATTAAGGCGAATTTGCCTAAAAGATTATGAAAACCTTACTGAAGGGTTAATATAGGCGCTGGAGAATAAAAGAACCGCAAAATTTTTCCGACAATTGCATATGCGTTAACATTGTATTCTTAACGATGTGCCATGTATCGATGGCGCGCGGCCTTCCTGCCGGGCGAGCCGATGCAAATCAGGAGGCGAGAACTGTGAAGATGTTTGTGCGGACCTTTGGTATCATTGCGCTTTTCCGGAAGCGTCTGGAGGTTGCTGTCCCCGGCGCTTTGCTGGCTGTTTGGCTCGCGGCACTGTTGCCCGCGGCGGGTCTGGCTGGAACAGAACTGGTTTTCGGCACCTATGCGGCAGATAAACCAACCGCAACGGTTAAAAAATATCAGCCGTTTCTCTCCTTCCTGTCCAAGCGGATGAGTCAGGAACTGGGCAAACCGGTCAAGATCCGGCTGAAGATTGCCAAAGAGTATGAGGACAGCATCCGGCAGCTGGCCAACGGCGAGGTGGATTTCGCCCGTTTTGGCCCTGCGTCCTATGTTCATGTGATGAACGATAACGCTGATATTCAGATTGTCGCTATGGAATCCAAGAACGGCCGGAAGCGGTTCAAAGGGGTCATTGTCGTCCATGCCGACAGCACGCTGCAGTCCGTGTCCGATCTGACCGGAGAGAGCTTTGCTTTTGGCGATGAACTGTCGACCATTGGCCGTTATCTGGCGCAGGAACATCTGCTGGAGGCAGGCATCAGCAGTTCCGATCTGAAGGCGTTCGACTATCTGGGTCGGCATGATCTGGTCGGCGAGGCGGTGGGCGCGGGCAAATATACAGCCGGTGCCCTGAAGGAAAGCACCTACAAAAAGCTGGTTTCCAAAGGGGTGCCGATCCGGGTACTGGCCTCCTTTGACAATGTGACCAAACCCTGGCTGGCCGCGGCGGATATGCCGCCGGATGTGCTGGAGGCGATGCGCCAGGTGATGCTGGCTTCGGAGAACGAGGAGATCGTGCGCAAGATTTCCAAGAATGGCTTCCTTGAAGGGAGCGATCAGGACTATGACATTATCCGCCGGGCGATGGAGCGCAGCCTGGCCTTTTAAAACGTTGCGTTGGCAGAATGAAGCGTACGAGTATCCTTTTCCAGATCGTGCTGTCGATGCTATTGGCGGCATCGGCTGTTGGCATTGTCGTTGGCGATCTGGCGCAGCGCCAGGAGGTGCAGAGACTGGAAGCCCAGCTGGCCGGGCAGGCGGATCTCACGGTTTCCCTGCTGACCGGGCTGATGCTGGAATCGATTATCGTTGAAGATGTGCCGGTGCTGGAGACCGGCTTGATCGAGGCGGTTGCCCGCAGGCCACAGATTGTGTCGATCAAGATCCTCACCCCGGCGGGCAAGCTGCTGGCGGCGGCCAATGCGCCAGGGGGCGTGCCAGAGGGCAGCCGGGTGATGTATGAGCGGCCGATCGAACTGGAAGGGGCTGTCTTCGGCACCATGGTGGTCGAATGGTCAACCCGGGAAGGCGAGGCCCTTGTGGCCGCTTCGGTGCGTCAGATCCTGCTTTGGACGGTGGTGCCGGTGCTTGCGCTGTCGTTGCTGGTTCTGCTGCTGGTGCACTGTCTGGCACTGCGGCCGCTGCAGGTGATTCACAATAGGATGTCGGATGCAATTGCCGGCCTGCGCAGCCCGGCGCAGCCCCTGCCCTGGTATGCGTCCCGCGAGTTCCGGGCGCTGGATTTCTCGGTAGGGGTGCTGGAGGAGACCTTTGCCGAGCGCGATGAGCGCGAGTTTGCCATGGAGCAGGCCCGCGAAGCGGCGGATACCGCCAACCGCGCAAAATCGGATTTCCTGGCCAATATGAGCCATGAAATCCGCACGCCGATGAACGGGGTTATCGGCATGGCGGAACTGCTGCAGGAAACCAGGCTGGATGACGACCAGCAGATGTATGCGGAGACGATTTCGAAATCGGGTGCGGCGCTGCTGACGATCATCAATGACATTCTGAATTTCTCCAAGATCGAAGCGGGCAAGGTCGAATTCGCGACGGAGCCTTTCAATCTTCAGACCGCTGTTGAAGATGTGGTGACTTTGCTGTCGCCGAAAGCGGCGGAAAAAGGCGTTGAGATCACCATGCGCTACGATCCGACGCTGCCTGAGATCTTTGAGGGCGACCCGGGCCGGATCCGGCAGGTGATCACCAATGTGGCCGGCAATGCGGTCAAGTTCACCCATCAAGGCTATGTCTTTATTGACGTCACCGGGGTGCAGCGCGACACCGGCAGCTATCTGTTGAAACTGCGGGTGCGCGATACCGGGATCGGCATTGAGCCGGACCGGATAGGCAAGATTTTCCGCGCGTTCGAACAGGTTGACAACGCGGCCACGCGGATGTTCGAGGGCACCGGCCTGGGGCTGGCGATTTCGTCGCGGCTGCTGACGTTGATGGGCGGATCGGTGCAAGCGGAATCGGAGCCGGGCAAAGGATCGGTTTTCACCATTGAGCTGCCATTGCGGCCGGGCCGCCCGGCGGCTGAGGTGCCGCAGGGCGGCCCGCCGGACTTTGTCGGGCTGCAGGGCTTGCTGGTGGATGACCTGGAGCTGAATCGCGTGGTCCTGTCCGAACGGCTGAGCACATGGGGGGTGGCCTGCACGCTGGCGGCGTCTGCGAGTGAAGGGCTGGAAATCCTGTCTGATGCGCAGCTGGACGGGCGCCGTTTCGACTTTGCCATCCTGGATTTTCAGATGCCGGCCATGGACGGCTGCGCTCTGGCTGCGCGGATCCGGGCAATGCCAGGTTTCGAAACCATGCCGCTGATCATTCTGTCCTCGGTGGAGCAGGCCTTGAGCCGGGAAGATTTTGCGGCCATCGGCAACTGTGAATTTGCGCTGAAACCGGTGCGCGCGGTTCAGCTGCGGCAGGTGCTTGGGCGGGCGCTCAGCCTGCCTGTCCGGGAGGCTGGGACTGCCGCGGGGCGGCCCTCCGGCACCGCGGCGTGCAGCCGCCGCCTGAAACTGTTGCTGGCAGAGGACAACAGGACCAACCAGCTGGTGGTGACCAAGATGCTGAAGGATGCGTCATTGGACATCAGCATTGCCAAGAATGGCAAAGAAGCGGTGGCCCAGTTCCAGGAAGATCGGCCAGACATTGTGCTGATGGACATGATGATGCCGGAGATGGACGGGCTGGAAGCCACCGCAGAGATGCGCCGGATCGAAGCAGAGAGCGGCGGCGGCACCTGCCCGATTGTCGCGCTGACGGCCAATGCGCTGACCTCGCACAAGGAAGAATGCCTGGAAGCAGGCATGAATGATTTCCTGAGCAAGCCGATCAACAAGAAGGCTTTGCAGGAGGCAATCCGGAAGTGGTCTGGAACATCGGATTTGCAGCGCACCGGCAGCTGACCTTGGCGCTGGCCGGGGCGCCTGGCGCCCCCGGGGGAGAGTTGCTGCGTGCGGGGCCGCCCGGCTGTCAGCTGCGGCGGCGCTGCAGCAGCAAACCGGCCAGGCTGGACGCCGCGAACAGCCCGGCGGCCAGGCAGACGATGCTGGGGCCGGCGGGCGTGTCAAAGGTAAAGGCCAGCTGCAAGCCGCCGATAGCAGACAGCATGCCCAGGAGCGCCGCGATGACTGCCATTCGTTCCGGTGTCGCCGCAAAGGGCCGCGCGGCGGCTGCCGGTATCAGCAGCATGGCCGCGATTAGCAGCACGCCCACCACCTTGATTGCCACGGCCACCACCAGCGCCAGGGCAATGGTCAGCACCATCTGCTCGCGCCGGGGATCAATGCCGGCTGCATGCGCCAGATCCGGGTTCAGGGTGGCCGTCAGCAGCGCGGACCAGCGTTGCCACAAGAGCACCAGCACCAGCACAGCGCCGCTCCAGATCACTGCCAGATCGCTGCGGCCCACCGCCAGGATGTCGCCGAACAGATAGGCCATCAGGTCGATCCGGACCCCTTGCAGGAAGGACACCGCAACCAGGCCGAAGGCCAGCGACGAATGCGCCAGCACCCCCAGCAGCGTGTCCATCGCATAGCCCCGGCCGGCCAGGACAGAGACCGTGCTGGCCATGGCCAGCGCCGTGGCCAGAACGCCTGCAAAGACAGAAACATCAAAGCTGAGCGCCAGCGCCACGCCAAGGATCGAGGCATGCGCGGTGGCATCGCCGAAATAGGCCATCCGGCGCCAGACCACGAAACAGCCCAGGGGTGCTGCCGCCAGGGCCACGCCGATGCCTGCCAATGCGGCGCGGATCAGAAAATCGTCAAGCAGGGTCATTCCGCCGCCTCGTGGTGGTGATCATGGGTGCAGCTGTGGCCGGTATCATGATCATGGCTGTGATTGTGCTCATGCCGGTACAGGGCCAGGGCGCCCTGGGTGCCGCTGCCGAACAGCGCCCGGTATTCCGGGGCGGAGGCAACATGCTCTGGCGCGCCCTCGCAGCAGATATGGCCATTGAGGCAGATCACCCGGTCAGAGGCCGCCATCACCACATGCAGCTCGTGGCTGACCATCAGCACTGCGCAGCCCAGTTCCTGGCGGACCTTTTCGATGCGTTGATAAAAGGCTGCAGAGCCGGGCTGGTCCAGGCCCTGGGTGGCCTCGTCCAGGATCAGCAGCTGCGGATTGCACAGAAGCGCGCGTGCCAGCAGCACCCGCTGGAACTGGCCGCCGGACAGGCCGGACATCTGCCGCGCCGCCAGATTGCCGGCGCCAGCCTGCTCCAGTGCTTCGGCGGCGCGGGCATCGGACACCCGGACAGGCAGGCTGAGAAACCGGCGCACAGTCAGTGGCAGGGTCGGGTCGATGTGCAGTTTCTGCGGCACATAGCCGATGCGCAGGCCGGGCGCGCGGGTGACCGTGCCGCGCGAGGGCTTCTGTGCGCCGATCACGCTGCGCAGCAGGGTGGATTTGCCGGAGCCGTTGGGGCCGACCACGGTGACGATCTCGCCGGCCTGAATGCTGAGGCTGACACTGGACAGCACCGTGTTGCCGCCATGCGCGACGCTGAGGCCATCCAGAGAGAGCAGGCTGCTCATGCGGCCGGGCTTTGCTGGCATTTCGGGCAGAGGCCTTCGGCCTCGATCACGGCGCGTTCGATGATAAAGCCGGCCTCGCGGGCGGCCGCGCCAAGCTGGCCTTGTGACGGTTCGCGGTGCGCCTCGGCCACCGCGTCGCAGGACCGGCAGATCAGGAAGAACGGCGCATGGCTGTCGCCCGGATGGGAACATGCGATAAAAGCATTCAGGCGTTCAATCTTATGGGCCAGACCGTTGGTGACCAGGAAATCCAGAGCGCGATAGGCGACGGGCGGCTGTGAGCCGAGACCCTCCTGGCGCAGCCGGTCGAGGATGTCGTAAGCGCCGAGCGCGCGGTGCTCCTGCAGCAGGATCTCCAGCACCCGGCGGCGGACTTTGGTGAATTGCAGGGCGTGCTGCCGGCAGTGGGCCTCGGCGGCGGCAATGCTGTCATGAACGCAGCTGCTGTGGTCATGCGGTTCGAAACCGAGGGAGTCCATGGAGGCATTCCTTTGGGGGCGGGCCTGTGGGAGGCGGCGCGATTTGCCTCTTGATATGTTATGTTATGACGTTTATCAACCCGGACGAAATGTTATAAAGTTACATCGGAGGGTGACATGCGGAACGCGGTGGCAGCGGCAGTGCTTTTGGCGGCAACGGGGGCGGCCTGGGCAGAGGTGCCCAGGGTTGCGGCGGATATTACGCCGGTGCACGGGCTGGTGGCGCGGGTGATGCAGGGCATGGGCGCGCCGGCCCTGGTGGTTCGGCCGGGCGCTTCGCCGCATGGCTATTCGATGCGCCCCTCTGAGGCGCGGGCGCTGGATCAGGCAGATGTGGTTTTCTGGATGGGGGGCGGTTTGACGACCTGGCTGGAAGGTCCGCTGGAGGAACTGGCGGGCGATGCGCATCGGGTTGCATTGCTGGAAAGCACCGGCACGTTGGTGCTGCCGTTCCGCGAGGGCGCCCGGTTTGAGGCGCATGACCATGGTGACCATGAGGCGCAGGAAGATCACGCAAACCATGACGGTCCCGAGGAGCATGAGGACCATACCGGTCACGATGACCACGGCCATGAAGATCATGAAGAACATGATGATCACGCGGGCCATGATGACCATGATCATGAAGAACATGCGGCGCATGAGGATCACGGTGATCATGATGATCACGCCAAAGCGCATGGGCATGACCACCAGGGCGCCGATCCGCATGCCTGGTTGCTGCCGGGTAATGCCCAGGCCTGGCTGGATGTAATTGCGAAAGAGCTGGCAGAGCATGACCCGGATAATGCAGCGGCCTATATGGCCAATGCAGAGGCGGGCAAGCAGGAGATTGCAGAGGCTGTGGCAAGCGTTTCGGCTGCGTTGGAGCCGTTCCAGGACAAGCCGTTCATCGTGTTCCACGATGCCTATCAGTATTTTGAGCGGGGCTTTGGTCTCAGCGCGGCCGGGGCGATCACGCTCAGCGATGCGGCAAAGCCAAGTCCGGCGCGGATTGCGGAAATCCGGGATGTGGTGGCGGCTCGGAAAGTGGCCTGCGTGTTTTCCGAGCCACAGTTCAATCCGGGGCTGGTTGCCACGGTGCTGGATGGCACCGGTGCGGGCACTGCTGTGCTGGATCCCTTGGGGGCCGGGCTGGAACCGGGGCCGCAGTTCTATCCGGCGCTGTTGCAGGATATTGGCGCGGCAATTGCCGGTTGCTGAAGATGCGGGCGCGCCAAGCGGCCTGCCTTGATCACCTGTTGCTGATCAGATGGGTGAGCGTGGCGCCGGTCTCGTAGTAGGTGCTGCGCAGACCCGCAAAGGGCAGGCTGTGGTCGGGGACGGGCGGCACCGGCAGGCAGGTGCTGTCGCCTGTCAGCAGCGCCTCGGCCATGGCGGTACCGAACAGGGTGCCGGGGCCGATACCGCGACCGGAATACCCAAAACAGGCAAAGCCGCCCTGCAGGTCCAGAATCTTGGGCAAATGCTCGGCGGTCATGGCGATGCGACCGTGCCAGTGGCTGCGCAGCTGCGCCTCTTTCAGATCCGGATAAAGGGCTGCCAGTTTGCGGGGCAGCCAGCTGCGGTGCAGCGCGCTGCCGAAATGGTCGAGCGCGCCCATACCGCCGATGATCAGCCGCCCGGCCTGATCCAGCCGCCAGGACGACATCACCAATGCGGTATCCCAGCAGCCTTCCTTCATTGGCAGGATCTGCCTGAGCAGCGGGGCGGGCAGCGGATCGGTGGCGGCCTGGAAATAATGCACCGGGATCACCTGCGGCGCGGCGTAACCGGAGAGGCTGCGGGCATAGGCGTTTGTGGCCATGATCAGATGTTTGGCGCGGATGCTGCCCTTGGGCGTTGCCACATGCCACGTGCTGCCGTCGCGGCTGATGGCGGTGGCGGCAGAATGTTCATGCAGCTGCGCGCCTGCCCGGGCGGCGGCGCGGGCAAGGCCGCGGACAAAGGCGAGCGGCTGGATGGTGCCTGCGCGCGGGTCAAACAGGGCGCCGTGCACGGCCTCGGAGCCGGTGCGCTGGATGGCGTCGTCGCGCGGCAGCAATTGGACCGGAGCACCGATTGCGCGGAGCTGGGCATGGCGGCGCTGCAGATCTTTCATCCCGGCGGGCGCATGGGCGCAGTGCAGGGTGCCGCCGGTTTCCGCTTCGCATTGGATGGCGTGTTTGGTGATCAGCGAGAACACCATGTCCGGGGCACCCGCCAGCAGCTGGGACAGGCGGCTGCCGGTCCCAGCGCCCAGTTCGGCGTTGATGTCTTCGGGCGGCAGCCAGAGGCCGGCATTGACCAGCCCCACATTACGCCCGGAACCGCCGCTGCCGGTTTCATCTGCCTCGATCAGGTGAACCGAGGCCCCCATTTCTGCGGCTTTCAGTGCAGCAGAGCAGCCGGTAAAGCCGCCGCCGATCACCACAAGATCGGCTTCAGCCTCGCCGGTGAGCTCCTCGAAGGCGGGGGTCTCCTGGCAGGTTTGATGCCAGAGGCAGGATGCCAGATCAGATGTCAAACTTGATCTCCTGAGCAAGCGGCGGCCCGGGTGAGTAAATCACCGTATCGGTCTGCCGGCGCATGTATCCGTTGCAGGCGCCGGAGCTGTATTCGCGGCCGTCGCCGGTTTTCTTTCCGCCCCCGAAAGCGCCGCCGTTTTCAGCGCCGTCGGGGCCGGTGTTCCCATGGGCAATACCGCAGTCCGCGCCCGTTGCCGAGAGGTGAAATCCTGCTCTGAGCCCAAATGGGGTGGTGCCGGAGGCCGTGCAGAAGCTGGAATCCTGGATGCGCAAGCAATTGCGGACACGGCCGGATTAAGATGTTCTGCCCGGCGTCACCAGGCTGTCAGATATTTGCCTGGGCCATGGTGGGGCGGCGGTTCCGCACCTGCAACCACATCCGGACCAGCTGCCGCTGCAGGGCGGCGGCGGCCAGGCCCAGGGCAATGCCGCCAAAGATGGCCAGCGCATCATTCAACGGGCTGCGGCCCTCGAGCCCTGCCATCGGCATCAGCAGTTCCGGTACAAAGCGGTGCAAAAGATAGATGTGAAAGGTCGCCTGGGCGAGCCGCATCATGGGCCGCACGGCAATGCGTGGCATCGGCAGGCGGGAAAGGAACAGCAGCCCGGCGATCAGCGCCAGCAGCCACATGTATTTGATCCAGCCGCCGTACCAGTTGCCGCCCATATAGGCCGCCATCGGCATGATGATGCAGGCGGCGGCCAGCACCAGCAACCGCTGTGTCAGCGTGCTCGCGGCTGTGATGCACCAGCCAAGCGCAAACAGGTAGAACACCCAGGGCACGGTGAACTGCGCCCGGCCGCCGATGTTCCAGACCTCGGGCACGCCAAGGCGCAGCGCGATGGCAAAACCCAGCAAGCAAAGACCTGCGCGAAAGGCGCCCTGATGCACCAGCCAGCGGCGCAGCGGCGGCAGCATGAACGGCAGGGCCACAAGCAGGGTCATCTGCAAGTAGGCTTCGATGAACCAATAGAGATAGGGCAGCATCAGACCGGTTTCGGGGACGGTCAGGGCAAAATTGCCAGCCAGAAAGACCGACACCCAGGGCATCTGCTCCCAGGCGACGGCATAGCCCGCAAGGATCAGGTAGTAGGGGATCAGCACTGCGGCCACGGGTTTGAAAAAACTGTGCAGATCGCCGGATTTCAGCGCGTCCCACCGAAACCCTGCGATGCTCATCCCCATCAGGATGACCATAGCTGCAGCACCGCCGAAAACCGGCCAGAAGGTCTGATGCGCCACCACCACGGCGAAGATGGCCAGAACCCGGGCGACAAGATCAAAGGGCAGGCCTGCGGCGGGCGCTGGAGCGGCCTGCTGCAAGTCCTTGACGGGCATCTTTTCCCAGCCCGCCGGGGCGCCGCCCAGAATGTCGTCCAGCGCCAGCGACAGTTCCACATGGCGCAGCGAGTCGCCGCCAAGCGAGGCAAAGCTGTCGTTGCGGCCCACGGTCTGCGGCGCAAATGCCGCCTGATAGGCAGCCAGAACCCCTTTGGCGCGCTTGGGGGCTGCCGATTGGGCCCGAAGCATCGGGTAGTCGATCTTGCCATTGGCGCGGCGCGGCAGGGATTTGCGCGGGATCACGGTGAAATGCTGCTGGCCGACGCCGGTCATCCGGGCGGCCAGGGCGGCGATGCCATCCGGGTGGCCGCAGATGGCGATGGAGATACGGGCATCGTCGCCCCAGACTGCGGCCTCGTGCCCCTGGGCAGCCAGGGCGCGTTCAATGGCGTCATGGCCGATGCGCAGCCCTGCGATCTTGGACATCCGCGACAGCCGGCCGGTGATATGGTAGAGGCCACAAGCCGCGCGCCGGGCCAGGTCACCGGTGGCGAGTTCGCTGAGTTCTGCGCCTTTGAGCAGATCTGCGCTGCCTTCGGCATAGCCCATCATCACGTTCGGGCCTTTATAGATCAGCTCTCCCTCACCTTCCGGTGTGGTGATGTCCCTGCCGCCGGCGTCGCGCAGCAGCAGCTGGCCGCCAGGAATGGCAAGACCAGCGGCACCGGCGTTGTCCTGCGCCAGCTCTGGCGGCAGATAGCTGATCCGCGCAGTGGCCTCTGTCTGGCCGTACATGACAAAGAACCGGCCTGAGCGGTGCTGCATCCGGGCAGCCCATGTGCGGACCTGTTCCGGTTGCATTGCGCCGCCCGCAACGGTCAGTGTCCTGAGAGATCCGGGCAGCGCCTGCGCCAGGCCGGCGCTTTCCAGCAGCCGGAAGTGATGCGGAACCCCAGCCAGGCTGGTGGCGCCGGAGGCAGCAAGAGCCTCTGCAAACCCGGTGTCCAGCACCGAGCCGGGGGCCAGCCACAGGCTGGCACCTGCTGCCAGATGCGAATGCAGCACCGACAACCCGTAGGAATAATGCAGCGGCAGGATCAGCGCGGCGCGGTCCTGGGGCTGGATCTCCAGATACTCGGCAATGGCGCGGGCGTTGCTGTCCACGGCTGTGGCAGACAGGCGCACGCCGCGGCCGTGGCCGGTGCTGCCAGAGGTTTGCAGCAGCAGGGCAAGCTCGGGATGAATATCTGCGGGCGCGCGCGTATGTGCAATCAGCTGCCAGCTGCCGTTCACACGGCGAAAGCTGGCGGCAGGGCAGAAGCGGTCTTCCAGGCGGGCGGCGGTCTCGGCATCCCCGGCGGGCAGCGGCATCACTGCATGGCCTGCCGCGAGCGCGCCGAGATAGGCCGCAATGGCCTGCGGATCGCTTGCAGCTTCCACCGCAATCAGCCGCCGATCGGGCGGCAACTGGCGTGCAAAGTCTTCTGCGGCGTCTGCCAAGGCAGCATAGGTCAGCTGCGGTCCTGCTGCTGGTATCAGGCAGGGCCGGGCGCCAAAAATGCGCAAACTTGCCAAGTCGTAAAACATCCGCAACTCCTTCGAGCGCGGCGGGTATTATAATTTACTAATTTTGTCAATTATTCCTGAGCAGCTTGTTGCCGCCCACCCAGGAAGATCGCGTGAAGTTGCAACCAAGCTGAAATGTCACCGGGTGCCCGATGACGGTTTTTCCGTCGTGCAATCTCAGCCACTTTGACCTTTCAATGCAAAAGATCTTCGATCGTGCGCGTTCGGCCAGATCCAGCAGGTTCGCCGCGTTATCAACTGTCAACCGGCCGTCATCGACCTGCGCCAAAACCTCCACGCGGTTCAACTCGCGCTCGCTCATCATTACCCATCCCATGTCCGCTCACCCTCGCTGCCTTATGCAAGGAGAGTGACACTTCTGCTTTGCCGATGGGTGACATTACTGCTTTGCGGTGTGAACTCACGGTGAAGTGCAGTTCCTGATATGTAGTTTTATTCCAATCGGTTCTGGATTTCCATCAGCTTGGTTTCGAAGACCTCCGTAGGCGTTTGATACCCAAGACACTTGCGCGGCGTGGAATTGAGGCGGTGGCAAATCGACCTCAAACATCGATTTGTCAGCGCCGTCGGGTCGGTCGATCTAGGCAGATACTTCCGCAACCTGTTGTTCGTGTTCTCGACGGTGCCTTTCTGGTACGGCGCTTGCGGGTCACAGAACCAGGCATCTGCTCCGATCCCGGCCTTCAGATGCTTCCAGGCCGAGAACTCGGTGCCACGGTCAAATGTGATCGATTGGCGCGCATCGGCGGGCAGGGGAGCGAGACCCTGGATCAGTGCCTCCATGATCGGCTTGGACTGACGATCCTCGTTGCGCATGACAAATGCGTATCGGCTGACACGCTCGACCAGGGATGTCACGTTGACCTTCCCATGCTCCTTGCGGAACATCATCAGATCGCATTCCCAATGGCCAAACTCGGTGCGTTCCGAGATGCGCTCAGGCCTGTGAGACAGGCTTCGAACGTCGAAGATATGCGTTCGGTTATGTCTGCGGTAGCCACGCGGCCTGCGACGTCGGCGGTGTTCGGGAAGGTGCCGGTAGAATTGCTCCTCGCGACCGTCCTTGGAGTACGCAAACCGATAAATCGTCTCATGGCTCACGCGGATCGGGTGGCGTCCCAGACGCATCCGGCCTGCGATCTGTTCAGGCGACCAGCCAGCCTTCAGCCGATCTTCGATGGCGGTTTTCAGTTCCGGGTGCACGATCATCTTGCGATGTATGGCACGGCGATGCTCGTATTTGTCCTGAGCGACAACGGCGTGATAGCCGGTGAGCTCTGGGATCTCTGTATCCGTGTATCGGTTGCGTTTAATGTCTAGGTAGATCGTCGAGGGGTCGCGGCCCAATCTATCAGCGATCTCAGCTATCGGCATTTTGGCCTCAAGCCACTTTGCAAGCTTGCGACGTTCATCCAACTTCAGGTGACAGTAGTGGCTTCCCATTCTTCATACTCCATGCAACTCTCTGTATTCGTACAGAATTGGCACTTCGGATGTGAATCCACCCCGGCTACATCAAGTGTAGCCGCAAAGCAGTAATGTCACCCATCAGCAAAGCAGAAGTGTCACTCTCCTCGCATAAGGCAGCGAGGACGAGCGGACATGGGATGGGTGATGATGCCACCAGCACCTTGATGGAACTGCGTTTCGTGAAATCGGAAAGCACGTTCAGCTATTTCGGGGCTCTGGAAGGTTATCTGGTTCAGCATGGCCGTCCGGTGGCCTTTTACAGCGACAAGCATTCGGTATTCCGAGTGGCTAAAACCGATGCCAAGAACGGCGCAGGCATGACCCAGTTCGGGCGCGCGCTGAATGAGCTGAACATCGAGATCCTCTGCGCCAACAGCTCTCAGGCCAAAGGCCGGGTTGAACGGGCGAACCGCACGCTTCAGGATCGGCTTGTCAAAGAGCTGAGGCTGGCGGGTATTTCGGACATGGAGGCCGGAAATGCCTTTCTTGAAGGCTTCAAGAACCGCTTCAACGCCAAGTTTTCCAAGGCTCCGGCCAAACCGGACAACCTGCACCGCGCGCTGAATGTCGAACCGGACCGGCTGGATGAGGTGCTGTGCTGGCGCGAGAACCGCTATGTCGGCAAGCAGCTCACATTTTCCTATGACCGCAAGCGGATCATGCTCGAAGAAAACGAGCTGTCACGCGCTCTGGTCGGCAAATATGTGGATACCTATGCCTTTGCGGATGGCCGGCTTGAGGTGCGCTGGAAAGGCCAATCCCTGCCCTACAGAGTCTTTGATATGGACCAGCGCGTCACCCATGCTGCCGTCACCGAGAACAAACGGCTCAGTGCTGTTCTGGCTCATGTCAAAGAGATGCAGGAGAAAGCGCCGCCAAAGCCCAAGGTCCGGACCAATTCCGAGAAGATGGGGTATAAACCCAGGCCTCGCAAGAAGGTCTTGTCAGGAGTTTCGGCTGTCAATGATTGACCGTTTCGCGGATGATGCAGCCAATAAAAACGATCTGCTAACAAAGAGACCATGGTAGATAGAGCCAAGCTAACGGCCCTGGGCCTTCAAAGAGGGCGCGTTGAATTGAGGGCGCATCATAATGCATGGGCTCGAGCCTTCCAGAAAGAATGTAAACGTCTTGTGGAAGCTGTTGGGACTGATGGATATTTTGTGGAGCATATCGGCAGTACATCTGTAGCCGGTCTGCCTTCGAAGCCAATTCTGGACATAGCATTACGCGTTCGGCATCCAGAACTGCTGCAAGAACTCAAAAGACATTTGAGTTCAATTGGTTACCTGTACAGAGGAAATAACACCGAGAACGGCGGCCACTTGTTTGTATTGGAGAAATCCCCCGAAGTTCGGGCAATTCATCTTCACGCAATCTTTGATAGTGATCCACAATGGAGCGACTATCTGCAGTTCCGAGACATTTTAAGGTCAAACGCGGACCTGCGCGGGAAATACGCGGACCTAAAATCCCACCTTGCCACCGCGTTTCCTGGTGACCGGAAAAAATATACGGCTGGGAAAGCGAGCTTCATCAAGGCAGCTCTATCCGGGAAATCCCATTAGCCCACCTGATTGGCTATCAGTCAGAACGGTCAAACGCCTTCGCTTCTCCACAAGGCTTATCAGCCCTTCGATATTTGGTGTCTACGGGCTGCCAAGCCTTGTTCCTGTTGCGCTATGCGGTGACGTTCCTGCTTTGCGCAGCCGGTGACATTTCTGAATGGTGTTTACATTCGCTGTACTGGCGCGCGCGCTACTTTGAAGTGCGACTCCTATTAGAAAACAATGCGTTATCTAATAGGAGATCCTGGCATGGGAGCCGTTTACACGCAACTATCACTGGGAGAACGCCGCAAGATCGAGACCTGGTGGCACGCAAAGGTGCCTGTCAGAGAGATGGCGCGTGTTCTCAAACGTCACAAATCGACGATCTTTCGTGAGATCAAACGGAATTTCTGGGCGGATGACGCGTTCCCGAAGAAATACGCAGGTTACGTCGGTCATGCGGCTCAGTTGCAGACAAACAAGCGCCGTTCAGTGCCGCGTAAACGGATCCGGCACCCTGAGCTGTGCCAGACGGTCATCGCACGTATCAAACAAGGCTGGACGCCCGAGCAGATCGGCAATCGCATGATCTACGAAGGTGCTGCGCTGCGTGTCTGCCAGGAGACGATTTCTCGCTATATCTATTCCAAGGAAGGCATGGATCAGGAGCTGTGGTGGTATCTGCCTGAGCATCGAAAGGCGCGTCGTCCACGTCGGGCCAGAAAGCGCCAGAAGCCCAAGTTTGACCGTGATGTCAGCATCCTGTTCCGCCCGGACGATGTCGCACACCGCCGCCAGTTCGGGCATTGGGAAGCTGATCTTGTCTTGTTCAAACAACGCTTTGGCCAGTCAAACGTGACCTCCCTCGTGGAGCGCGTGAGCCGCTTCACAGTGCTGTTGAAAAACTCAAACAAGCGCACCAAGCCGGTGATGGGCAAGATCATGAAGGCTGTACGCGACCTGCCTCACATCGCACGTCGTTCGATCACCTTTGACCGGGGCACAGAGTTCGTCAGCTGGCCGCACCTTCAGGCCGAGATCGGGACGCAAACCTGGTTCTGTGATCCTTCCAGTCCTTGGCAGACAGGCACGGTCGAGAACACCAATCGCCGCGCCCGAAGATGGCTTCCGAGGAAGCGGGACATCACGGCAGTCTCCCCCTCTCGGGACATTGCTTTACAATGCCCTGCCGGGCAGTGGATCATGAATTGAAAATGATCTGTGACCGCCTCAACGCGACACCCAGAAAATGCCTCGGATGGAAGACACCCGCCGAGGTGTTCCGTGAAAAGATGATAGAGAAAATGCGCCGATCACCCTACCCTCAAAAGCAATAGGAGTCGCACTTCAAGTATCGCTCACACCAAGGGGGGGCGCCAGCCGCTTTTCTGCCAGACCCAATCGGGCCAATCCGTGCCCCGCCGCTTGCGGCGTCTGGCTTCTATTGCAGTCAAAAGCGCAAGCGGCAGCACCGCCCCCAGGCCATCCCCCAATCGGATCATCAGACGGTCAACCGCGCTCAGCATCCGGGTCTTGCCATCAATTGCGTGGCTGGAGTTGGCGGCAAAGGCGCTGTGCAGCGCTGTTGGCGCAACCGGCAGGCGCAGGAAGTCAATCAGCGCCGCGCGGCCTGGCTCGATGTCTTTGGCAAAGTCATCATAGCGCATCATCAGCACTTGGGGGTTACCTTTGGCAAATCCTGTCAGATGGCGCGTGTACAGCGCATTGACAAGCGCCCCGCGCAACAGGTCGCCGAGACGTTTCATCCCGCGCGATGGGATGCGCCCATAGGCGGCCAGTCTTGAGGCCAGCAGGGTTTCACTGCGCCGCGCCACACAGATAAACTGCGCCTTTGGATAGCGTGCCGCAAGTTCTGCTGCCAGCAACGTGTGGTGGGGGGATTTCTCCAGCCAGCGCCTGGAGCCCTGATCAACCATCACACGGCGCATCAGACGTTCAAAGACTTCTGCATAATCCTGGGCAGTGGCAACGGTGTCGCGCAGGAACGCCCGCGGCAAGCCCGTCAGCAGAAAGTAATCCGATTGCGCAAGCGCTTCCTCAAAATCGGCGCGCGCCGTCGGATTGGCAAATTCGCCAAAGGCGCGGGCAAAATGGGAGAAGAACACGCTTTCATGCACCCCCTGATGTTCAGGCGCCGTCACCGCCGCCACCACGCCCGATCCAACAATCATATTGGCCAGCCAGGTGGTGCCTGAACGTTGCAGCCCCAGCACAAAAATTGCACCGTCCCCCTCTGTCGTGGTCTGCTCATTCATCTGTTCAGGCCTTGGTCCTGGAGGGTGTCCACAAAGTGCTTTGCCGCCCGGCCATGCAGCGCAGTATTCCCCAACCCATGGCCGCATGGGCAAAGGTAAAAAACGCGGCCAGCGCCACCGGCTTTAGGCGGCGCAGGTCAGGCCGGATCAACCCCGCCAGTGCCATTCCATAGAAGCTGATCTGCCCGATGCCGGTCAGCAGATAAAACCCGCCCTTGTCGATCAGCAGCAGATTGCTGACAAACAGCAGCACCAGAAACAGCGGGTTCAGCCGCCGCATCAGCTTGTGCGAGAACAGCTGCCAGGCATACAGCCCATGCGCAAAGGGGTTCATCAACGCGGCATTCTGCATCAGGCTGCGCCAGCCCCGCTCCGACGACCGGATTCTCCGGCGCATTTCGCTTTTGACCTCTTCAGTGGTGGTTTCACTGGTGCGCGCGTCAGGTTCAAACACCAGTCGCTTGCCCGCATGGATGGCGGCCACTGAAATGTCAAAATCATCGGTACAGCCCAGCCTCGGCGCCCGCGCCAGCTCGCGACGCATCGAATAGACAGACCCCTGCGCAGATACCGTGCCGCCCAACTGGGCCTCGGCATGTTTCATCGCCTGATCATAGCGCCAGAACAGCCCCTCTGACATGCCGATGCCGCCGTCCTTGGCCTGGACCGTGATTTGCCCGCAAACCCCGCCCACACGGCGGTCTTGATAATGGGGCAGCATCGCCAGCAGGCTGTTGGGCGCCAGCATCGCATTGGCATCAGAGAACACCACCACATCGCCGCTGCATTTCTCTAACCCGCATGCCAGTGCCAGCGCCTTGCCCTGACGACCAGGCTCCAGCACGTTTATCGCCGGATCCTCCACCCTGCGCGCGACCTGTGCCGTGCCGTCGCTCGAGCCGTCACAGACCAGGATCACCTCCAGCGCGCAGTCGCCGCGCGCCAGCTCCAGGGTATTGCGCAGTTTTTCCGCAATCACCGGGGCCTCGTTATAGGCGGCAATCAGGAAACTCACCTTGGCAGGCATCGGCGCATCCACACGGGGGGACCAGGCAGGGAAAAACCGTCCCAGCCCCAATAGGATCAGGGAATAGCCAATCAGCGAATACCCAAGCGCCAGCGCGGAAATCCAAAACAGGGCAGTCAACATCAGGGGGGGTTCCTTTGTGGGTCTGTCGTCATCGCCGCCGCCAGGGCGCGCGCATTTTCGGAAATCAGATAGTCATTTTGAATGCGGGCCTGACCAGCCGCAGCAATCGCTGCCGCCCGCGGCCAGTCACCGGCAATCTCTTGCAAGGCATTGGCAATGTGGCTGGCATCACCGGCCTCTGTCAGCCAGCCGGTCTGGCCGTCTTCAACCAGTTCGGGGATGCCCGACAGAGCGCTGGCAATCACCGCACGGCCATGGCCCATAGCCTCCATCAGCACCACTGGAATACCTTCTACCCGGCCCGACGTGGCAATGATCGAGGGCACCACCAGCACATGCGCCCAGCGATGCGCCGCCGCCACCTCTTCAGCGGTCTGTGGACCGTTAAACTGCACCCGCGCACCAAGTCCCAATGCCTCTGCCTGCGCCTGCAACGCCGCCGCCAGGTCACCACCGCCGACAATGCGGGCGCGCCAGCGCATCTTCGTGGGCAGTTGGGCCAGCGCCTCCAGCAGGTGCCGCACGCCTTTCTTTTCGATCAAGGACCCCACATAGAGAATGCGCAAACCTTCTCCGTCAGGCGACTGATCCGGGGCTTCAGGTGCAGGGGTTCGGGTCTGCTCAGCAACCACGCCACAGCGGATCAGCTTCAAGCGTTCTGTCGGAAACCCCTCCAATTCGGACAGGAAGCGGATGTTATAGGCGCTGATCGAGCGGATGAATCGCGCGGCCTGTGCCTTGTCTACCAGCATCGCCTGACTGACAAAGATGTCATTGGCATGGGCCGTAAAGCTGAACGGCACGCCGCCCACCTGCGACGCAATAAAGGCGGCATTGGCCGGGTGGCCGGCAAATTCTCCATGCACATGGTCGATGCCCTGCGCCCGGCACCAGCGCCCCAGCGCGACGGCCTTGGGATAGAGCGCCGCCACCGCCAGCCCGCGTTTGGGCTCGCGCCAATGGGCGCGGATCAGGCGCGCCGCCAGACAGGCCATCCGGCGCGGTGCGCGGATCCATTCGGCCAGCATTGGCAGCAGGCTGGAAGCCCCCAGATAGGGCAGGCTGAAGACCCGGTGCATCAGCGGCTCAAAGAAGGCATGGACCTTGTCGTGATGGCGATAGGGTTTGATATGAAACAGCCAGGGTTCATGACCCATGCGGTCATATTCCACAAGATTGCGATAGGCAAAGGTCTCGGTGATCTTGGGAAATTCGCTGACCACCACCAACAGCTTTCTGCGGTCAGCAGGCGCCATTTCAGCCCGTTCGGCGGTCTGTGTCACAACGCCGATTGTGTTCATGTCCGGCCTTTCAAGGATTTATTGACCTGGAACAGCGCCGCAGCCTGCGCGGTCAGAAGCCAGGTGTATTTGGTAAACTCGTTGGGCAGGAACAGGCTGACAATCAGATAGGCGCCAAAGGCATAGATCAGCGCTCGCGCCAAGACCCTCAGCTCGGCGTCAGCCGGTTCGCGCAGAACCGCCCGCAGCCGCGCCAGCCCATATCCCAGCATGAAAAAGAACGACAGCGAAGCCAGCCCCATCTGCACCGCAACGGACAGGAACATATTGTGCAATTCCCGCCCCAGCAGGGTACGCCCGGGCAGGTAGCGATATTCTGGATTTGTGAAATGATGCGGGAAATTGCCCGGCCCCACCCCCAGCACAGGGTTTTCGCCCAGCAGGTTCAGGCCAATCAGGTTATAGCTCCATCGCCGCCCCAGGGTCCAATCGCCGCCACTGCCGCCAAAGATCGACCAAAGCCGCTCCCAATATTCACCCGGAATAAAGGGCGATGCCAGCACCAGACCAAACAGCGCGCAGATGATCATCGGCGGCAAGAACTTCTCGTGGCGATAGCGCCACATCAGCAGCAGCCCAATAACTCCGTACCCAACCACCGCAGAGCGGGCAAAGGACAGGATCACCGCAAGGGTACCCAGAACCACAGTCGCCAGCATCGCCATACGCAGCCGTGGGCTTTCCAGTGCGTGCACCAGCGCAAAAATCACCCCGGTCAGCAATAACGAGGCCGCCGTGGTCGGGTTATAATCCGATCCGCCAGAAGAGCGGTCGAACCCTTCGGCGGTGCGCGCGGTGGTGGCGGCTTCGGCCTTGGCAATGCTGATACCGCCATACAGATCCAGAAACAGCAGCAGGGACGTCGCCAGCGATGTCGCCGCCAGCATATAAAGCAACAAACGGATGCGGGTCTTGGTCGCGGCAAAGACAATTACCAGAACCATCAAGAGATAAAGGCTGATGTATGTTTTCAACGCATCCAGCGCCTGGGCCTTGTTGCTGGCAAACAGAGCGCTGACAAAGGCCAGGACCAGAAACACCAGACCCAATATTGCCACGGGCTCGCTCAGAAGCGTGCGGATCTGGGCACGCAACTGCGATCCGCGCAGGATCATCACCACCGCACAGGCCGCCGCCGTCAGCTTGAAGTAGGACAACGGAAGAAATCCAAAAAGCAGCTTTTCCACTGCATCCAGATGGGCAAACACCGCCAGCGACAGAACCCCCAGAAACGGATGCCAGAACAGCAAGAGACCCAGCATCAGACCGATTGGCATGGCGATGGTCAGGACCGGGTTGGCCAACAGTCCAACCAGCACCACCAACAGCCCACTGGCACCACCCCAGACAGCCGTCTGCCAGTCCTGTATCCGCGATGTCAGCCGTTTGCCAAACTCTCCCGTCATCACGGCGCCCCATAGCCCGAGGCCCCCAGAAGCCGCCGCCGCCGGCGTGCCGCCAGTGCCACAAGCACATGCCAAATCCAATGCCCCGATGCAGCCTGGGCACGGGCTCGTACGGCCAGCGCTTCGAGCCACAAGGGGCCCGGGCCAAAAGCGTGATCCTGCAGATGAATTCGGCTCAGGACTGTTGCGGCTTCGCCCACACGATTTTCGCCATTCCCGCCGGTCACCGCAGTGAACCCCGCGTCATAGGCTGCCTGCAGAGATACTTCATCACAGCGATCAAAGGGCCAGGCCATCACGTTCGGCGCGCGGCCCAGTACCGTCTCAAGTCGGCCATGGGCCTCGGTCAGCATGGCCGTAACACGGGCTCTAAACTCGGCCTCTGTTTCAGCCCGCCCATCCCGCCACCAGCGCCCTGCCAGCGCCGAGTCATGGCACGGCAACACGCAGCCCGGAGCCAAGATCTCGGGCGCAGTGGCGGCCTTGTACCAAAGCGATTTATTCCCTTCCCCTTTTGCCCAGCTAAGCGGCGCATGGGGTTTCCAGTCATCGCCCTGAACCGTTTCAGCAGGCGCATCCGACACTGGAATACGAGCATGATTGGTGCCATGGGCCTCAACCGTGAACAGCGGATCAGCATCCAAAGCGCGCAGCTCGGCGGCATTCATATAGCCTGCCCAGGCTGCTGCGCCCTGGCTGCGGGCATCTTGGCGCAAACTCTCGCCCTCTGCGATGAAATCGGTGGAGGCAAAGAACATCGCAGGGGCAGAGAATTCCCGCAGGATGGGCGCCGCAAAAAGATAGTTGTCCAGATAGGCATCATCAAACTGCAGCACCACAGTCCGGCGGGGCAGCGCAGTGCCGCTTTGACGCGCCTGGATCAACTCCTGAGTCGCGATCACCCGCCAGCCCCCGGCCCGCAACGCAGCCAGATGGCAGCGCAGCACCTCAGGGCGCACCGAAGTATTGCGTGCCCAGGGCAGCCAACCTGCATCCGGTGACACGCTGTGATAGACCAGAATGGGCACACCGCCCGGTTGATACAGCTGCCAGGCAGCCCAGATCAGACAGGCAATACCCAGCAGCAAAGCCAGCAACGGCCCGTCAGCCAGAAGAGCAGCCAGCGCAACAGCCCCTCCCGCGCCCAAAATCAGCGCGGCGCGGCGAAACCCACGCTTTCGGGCCTGACGACGCCCTTCTGTCCCTGTGGCCGTCACGTCAACAACATTGCAAAGGTAGAGGGGCTGCGGCCATTTTCGGACACCTGCGCGCCCCCGGCCAAACCAATGACCTCGGCCTCATTGGTCCCGCCAGAGGCCAGGCCAATCACCAGATGGTGGCGCGACAGTGCAGACCAATCGGAAATCTGCGACACCGGCAACAGCGCCGTGACTGGCAGCGGCTCACCCTGCGCGTTTTTGCGCCCCAGAATCTTGACCACTGCCTGCATGACCAATTGCAGATCATTCGCATTGGCAGAGGCACCCTGGGTGGTGACATAGAGCGTATCGGTGGGCCAGCGTCCGCTGCCCTCGACCGCCAGACGATGCCCGACCTGCTCTGCAAAGGCCCGCAGCGCAGGTGTGGCAGCCCGGTCCCGTTTCACAACTGACTTCGCCGCCGACAGCAGGGCCGGTGTCAGACGCGGCAGACTGCGCGCGCCAAAAATCGCCCGCACATCCTCGCTGGTGCGCAGACGGGTGCCCAGAACATCACTGGCAAAGATCGGCACCAGCATCACCAGGCTGCCGACAATGAAACCAACAACCGTATTGAACATCACCATCGGGAACTTGGGATACACAGCGGGTTCAGCCGCACTGATGATCCGCACCTGCGACAGTTGCGCATTGCGCGCCAGTTCGGTCTGGATACGGCGTTCTTGCAGATCGGCCAGTTCGGTGCGCGTGTCAGCGATCCGTTGATCCACCGCCACAAAGGCCTCTTGCGCCTGTCCCAGATCCTGCAATGCCTGTTCTGCCGCATCCAGGTTGTCCTGCCTTTGCGCCTGGCGCACCCTGGCAGAGGCAAGGGCGCCACGGATCTTGACCAGATCCTGACGCAGCTGACGCGAGATCCCTGCATCCCCCTCGCGGGCAATCGCAGCAACCAGCGCCTCCAGCTGGGACTCGCGTTCCAAAAGCACCACATTGGCCTCTTCCAAGGCGTGCCGTGCGGCGCTGCGATTGTCCTGCCGATAACTACGTTCCGCAGCCAGGCTGGAAACGCCAAGCTGTTTCTCCAGAGACCAGCGCTCTTCCAGCAGAAGTGCCAGCTTTGCCTCTTCATCTTCCTGCACCGCCTTCAGCGCGTCATCCACGCGTGCTGCATCACGGCTCAGCTCTTCCTGTGCGGCTTCGATATAGGCCTGTGCCAGAGCATTGGCCGCCGCCGCAGCAATCACCGGATCCGTGTAGGAAACCGAGGCTTGCAAGATATAGGAGCCTTCGACAATCTCGATGTTGCTGGCGCTGATCAGATCACTGATGTATTGCTCCCGTTCGGGCAGATCCACAAAATAACCAGAGTTCAGGATCCGCAACCATCTGAACACGGCCTTGCGCAGTTTTCCGATCACGCTGGGCGGATCAGAGGGCATATTGCCATCGTTTTGGCTGACCAGAATATCAATCGCACGGCCGGCAACCGGGCGCGACAGCAAGCGTTCGATATGGGACTGCGCAATGATCGTCGCAGGATTGAACTGGCTCACCCCCAGAAAGGCGCTGTTGAACCTCAGATCCTCCTGCGAGGGCTGCATATTCATGGTAACACTCGATTCATAGATCGGCATTTCCTTCAGCAACAACAGGCTCAGTACCAACGCCGCACCCGCCGAAAACAACGCTGTCTTCAGGATCTTACGGCGGAACAGGCTTAGAAGCTCAATGTAGTGGTTCAGCATCGGAGATCTTTCCGGGTGTCATTGGGTGAAAGGGGAAAACAGCGACCAAAGGCCTGCACCGGCAAAGGTCACCGCGCCAGGCGCGCAGGCATGGCTGTCTGTGCTCAGCTGGCCGGTTTGGGCCGCGGACAAACAATAGAATTCAGGCTCGCGGCGCAGGTCCTGTGCTGGTGGGCCCCAGGCAACAGATATCTCCTGCCCCGCCCCGCGCTGGATCAGGAAATGCCCGGGACGCTGCTGTGCAACAGTGGCCTGCGTATCCAGCAGCCGCGCCAGCGCGCGATAGGCAAAGACACCCGGTTTGGGCCGGGCCTTGGCGTCATAAAGTGCGGTGCGGGCATTGCCATAGGTGCTGCCGCCGGACTCGCCCAGCCGGAACCACAGGCAAAACTGCCCCCCCGCCGCCAGCACATTCAGATTGCGTTCAATGACCGCCCGAAAATGTGCTGCGCCACTGTACTCACCACCATAGTCCAGAGTTGGACCACCACATTCCGAGGAGACAACCGGCTTGTTGCTCAGACGTCGCAGCAGATCCAGACGCGCGCCATCCCGGTCTTCAGGGCCATAAAGATGTGCCGAAGCCACATCAAACGGCGCCTGCCGCAGCACGGGCAGAACCCTGTTGTCAATAATACTGGCCACCTTCTGGCCCTGTATCTCAGCCCTGGTCATCACCGTTTCCGAGGTCGCACTCCAACTTTGGCGCACGGAAAAATCAAACCCGTCGCGCGCCACCAGCAGCAGATCCATATTAAAGGCAGCCACGCCCCCCATCACAACGATGGCCTCAGGATCAGCGGCCTTGATCGCAGTGCGTGACGCGCTGACATAGGCAATCAAATCCGCTGTGCTGCCAGCCCAGCCCCCGGACCGGTTGCTGTCGCTGATCCATTCATTGGCCACCTGCCAATAGCGCACTGGCGACGTAAGGCCGGGCATGTCATCACGGCCATCGCCGTCGTAACGCTCCACCACCGTTTCTACAAACCGCGCCCAATGCGCCAGATCCTTGGGCTGGGCGTTTTTGACCTTATGTGTCTGTTCGATGGTCGCCCAATCAGCATTGGATTCAAACGTCACAAAGGGCGTCAGCCCCAGGGTCTGCAAACCATGAATACGGCGGTCCAGGCCTGTGAAATCAAAATTGTCCCGCCCCTGCTCAAGCCATTTCCAGGCGGCAGAAATCCGCACGACACCAATGCCCGCTTCGGCGACATAGCGGTAATACTTGGGGTCACTTCCCGGAAATGCCAGCCCCAGCCGTGCATTGGGTGTCACCTGCAGCATGGACAGATCCACACCCCCAGACCCTGTGCTCTGTTCCAAATCCCTGGCTTGGGCAGCACGCATTGGTGACAGTGCCGCGACCAGCAGCACAAACACCAGCGCACCTAAGACGGACCACCTCATTGCCCCAGCGGCTCGGTCGCGACGGTCACCTCCAGAATGTCACCGGGATGCAGCAACATATCGGCTCCGACCTCTTGCCGCCGCAGCCCGGTACCAGTCCGGCGATAGACCATATAGGTTTCGGTGCGTACCTTGGCGTCCATCAACAGCGCCGCCCCACCAAAGTTCTCGATAAAGACACGCGATTGTGCGATCCGAGCGTTCAATTCGGTGATTTCCGCCTCCAATTGGGTCAGCCGCACCGCAACATCGCGTGCGCGCGTGGCCTCGGCCAATTGCTGGCCCGCAATGGCCCGGTCCCGTTTCTGCTCGGCCGCGGCCTGCAGCCCGACCGCTTCCAGCTCCTCGCTGCGCAGGCTGGTGGCATCCTGCCGCAAATCCAGAACTTTCGACGCGATCGAAATGCGCCGCTCCAGCAATTCCTCTTGCTTGATCAGCTCATCCCGGGTCAGAGCCAGCTGCTCACCTATGATCTCCTGTCGTGTGCCATAGGCGTCGGCCTCGCTGGCAGCTAGCGCCTGCTGCGTTTGCCGGGCGGCTTTTTCCAGTATGCTTTGCTGGGTTTCGCGCTCCGCCAGCAAGGCCTGTGCCGCAACAAGTTCTGCTGCGACCTCACCCCCCACCAGATCCTCCATGGCTGCCAGAACCGGATCACGCCCGTCTGTCGGCTCCTGACCTGCGGTCGTCTCACCTATCAGGCGGCTGCGCTCCGCCAGCAATGGTGCCAAACGGGCCTCATATTGGGCCAGATCGCCGACTTCACTTTGCACCCGCATGGCGCTGCCACTATCGCCCGTTGGCAAGCCCCGTATCGCCCCCCCCGCCTCGGCCAGCGCGGCGCGAACGTCGGTGCCGGGGCGAAAAACAATTGCGCCGGGTTCCATTACATCCCCGCTCACAACAACGGGGCGCCAGTCGGCGACCTCCAGTGTTGTCGATACCGGTTCGTCAAAAAACACCCCAAGGCGGGCCTCGATACGGGTTTCCAGTTTCGCCGGGCTGAGATCTGCAGCCTGGATAGACCCGATCAGATGCATCGAGATCGTGCCATCGGTCCGAATACGATACTGCTTGGAAATATCGGGCCGCGCGAAAACCGAAACTTCAATTCGATCCCCCGGCGCCAATAAATACTCCTGTGCTCCTGCCTGCGTCACTGACGCCAGCGCGAGACATATGCCTAGCGCATAGCCTGCCCCCAAAAATCGCATGTTTACTCCGCAATTTACCCACAAATGGGATATTACTGCTGTTACGAGGTCGCGACTATGTTTGAAAGTTAATTTATTAACGCAGTATTGCAGCGTCGGAACAGTCGTGGAAAAGACCAGTGGCGCAGCTCCCGACCACGTCACATCAAAGCCATGCCCAGCAAAAGGACATCTGATGCGCAGGAACATCGCCTTTTTCCTCCCGCATTTTGCCGCCGGCGGCGTCGAAACCGTGGTGCTGAAAGTCCTGCAAGGGCTGGATCGGCGCCGGTTCCAGCCGCATCTGATCCTTCAACAGCAGCGGGGCGAATTGCTGTGCCAGCTGCCAGCGGATGTCATACTGCACAGGCTGTCCCGCCCCAAACCTCCGGGCTGTATCTTTGAATTGTCCCGCCTGTGTGGTCAGGCAGATGTGCACCTGTTGGTGACTGTAACCAATGCCGTCAATCTTTATGCTTTGATGGCCGCCGCCCTGCCTTTTGGGCGCAACAAGGCCCGGCCGTGCACCTTGGTGATGGAGCACACGCCCCCGCTCGCCTTCCTGGCCGAAGCCAAACAGCCAGCGCTCAGACGCTTGGCCATGCGGCTGCTCTATCCCCGTGCCAGTTTGACGGGTGGCCCCATCGACCAGATCGGAACGGATTTGCAGACACTGCTGGGGGCGCATGCGCCGAAATTCACCTGTCTGCCCAACCCGGTGGTCGACACCATCGCCCCCTTGCGCCCCCTGCCAGAACGGGCACAGCGCATTGTCTCTGTGGGCCGATTGGCGCCGGAAAAACGGTTTGATCTGCTGATCAACAGCTTTGCCCTGGCCCATGCCCAGCACCCCGACCTGCGGCTGACCATCCACGGTGAAGGCCCCGAACGCGCCAGGCTTGAAGCACTGATTGCCAGCAAAAATCTGACTGGCACAGTCACTTTACCCGGCTATGCTGACGACATGGATGCAGTCCACAGTGCCGCAGATCTTTTTGTCTGCACCTCTCGGCGCGAAGGGCTGGGCAATGCCATAATCGAAGCCATGGCGCGTGGCGTACCGGTGATTAGTGTCGATTGCCCCTTTGGCCCGCCGCAGCTGTTGCAAGGCGGGCGTGCCGGGCGATTGCTGTCCGATCACAGCGCTGCTGCGCTGGCCGCCGCCGTTACGGATCTGGCCCAGGACCGCGCCGCCCGCCAGCGTTACCGGGAGGCCGGGTTTGACGCAGTCACCGGCTTTGACGTCACTCACGCCGTTGCAGCCTATCAGGCGGTTTTTGATCAGGTTCTTGCCGCGCCCTAGGGGATCCGGCGCCACAGGGGGCGCAATATGGACGCATCACCTGGCCAGAAAACTGTTTCCTCAGGCCTTTATCACCCTATCCAGGCGGCGCATATTGATCAGGAACAGGATCCGCCAAAGCGAACCAGATCCAAAGACAGCAGGAATTCCATAGCCCCCCATGCAGTTGGACATCATCAAAGGCAAACCCTCCACTAGGGATCGTGACGACATCCTCCAACTGTCCGAGCTGAGTTTCGGAACCGAAGCCATTGAGCGCAAACGCGCTGCCTGGGACTGGATGTTTTCCGCGCCTCATGTGACATCAGACCAAGCGGCCAAAACCTATATGCTGCGCCAACAGGGGCAGTTGGTGGCGGTCGCAATCCTGATGCCCTTTGTGCTGAAACAACAGGCAGACCTACAGCCATCCTATATGGTGGGCTTTATCAATGTGCATCCCGACAAGCGCGGTGCCGGGCTGCGCTTGATGCGCCAGTTCCTGGGCGAAGATCACTATCTGTGCGGCACTCCCAATTCGCCCAAGCTCGTGCCTTTGTATGGCCGCTTTGGCACCCATCAGCAAACCCCCCTGATCCGCCATTTCCGCCCCCTGCGCCCCGGCGCATTACTGGCCAAGAAATTGCAGCTTTCTGCCGCCGTCGGCACACCCGTTGATCTCCTGTGGAAGCTTGCAGGCAACCTCAAACTGCCCAACAAAACAGGCACAGGATCGGTCCAGGAGATCCCCCGTTTTGACAAGCGGTCTGACCAGCTATGGCAGCATATCAAAGAGGATTTCGATCTTGTTTTCACCCGCGACGCCGCGCTGCTAAACTGGCGCTATGCCGAATTTCCAATCCCGGGCTATAGGCTGTTTTACGCTCTGGACGCTGCGGGCTCTGTACTGGGGCATATGGTCACCAAAGAACGGCGCAGCAACAGGCGCCATCAATTGTCGATTGTCGATCTGTTCTGCCGCCCCGGCGACATGGACACATTTGCCAGCCTGACCCGCACAGCCATTTCCCTGGGTACAAAACGCAACGTGGAAACACTCACGGCACTGTCCGGACAATATTGCTGGACCACCAAAGCATACAAGACCGCAGGCCTGTTCACATCCCGCCAATCCGGCGCTGTCCTGCGCAACTTCGACGCCAATGGCCGTTGCACGACAGAAACCGATTTGGCCCGGACGCCGCTGTTTTTCACCGAAGGCGACATGGACACCGATTTTTAGAGAACCTCGCAATTCTTCATAAGGCCCCCATCTAAATCGAGCGCAACACGTGTACAGGACCTGTTGCGCATGTCACGGCGCCACCGTGACAAGCGCGCAGAACCCACACAATCAAAACCCAAGAAAACGCCAAAGGTCTCAGACCATCCATCCGTTCGCGACGCATCTGCACGTCGGCCGGATCATCGGCGCAGCCATAAGCGGCGCGCCGATCACACAGGTTTGGCGTCGCTCCAAGGCAGCAACGCTTTGATGTCCGTTTATTTGTGTCCGCCTGCGATGACGGACAAGACATCTGACAGACACAGGCGCCAAAGCGCAGATTGTGAAGAAAATAAGCCCTTCCTGCGGCCTTCCAGAGAAAACATTCGTCGCCCTGTCCAACAAAGCCTCAAAGTAGTCCAATTATTAATAGAATCTTAATGGAAAACATCCTTCAGCAAGGATCGGAACGACATCCGGTTCTTAGAAACTCTGAAGGTTTGGATCGTCGCAACTGATTGCTGCGGTGACCCAAAAATGGTTTGAACTATGACCCATGTCGGTTTTCGGCCAGCACATCCGCTGGCGTATCGTCTCTACAATATTGCTGTTGCCACAGCGTTGCTGGTTGCTAGTTTTCCTGTTTTCTTGAGCGTGGTTATCCTGCTTCTGGCCACGCAAGGACCTTCGATTTTCTATCGCGGGGAGCGGATTGGCCGGAATTTCTCGCTGTTTCATATCCTCAAGTTCCGCACGCTGTGCGACAAACGCGCTGCCGCGCTCACCAAGGATCGTACCTTGCCCAAGGATGCGGATATTTTCACGCCGCTTGGTCGCTTTCTGCGCGACACCCGCATAGATGAGCTGCCTCAGCTGCTGAATGTGATCAAAGGCGACATGAATATCTGCGGCCCGCGCCCGGTTCGCGCAGAAATTCGCGCCATTCATATGACGTCCATCCCCGGATATGATACCCGGTTTGATGTCCGCCCCGGACTGCTGGGCCCAACCCAGGCCTATTTTGGCCACGGCAGCAGCAAGCGCATTCGCGCCCGCATGAACAATGCCAATGTGTCCCGTCCGGTCTCGCTGCGTGCAGAGATTGCCCTGACCCTTCGCATCATTTTCTCGATGATCGCCCGGATTCTGCGGGTTCTGGGGAATAAATTCCTGCCTGTCTCTCTGAAGGCCCCTGTAACGCGGGCGGATCTCACACTGACCACACTTGACCCTAAAAATGCGCGCGGGCCCTGCTATGATGTCCAGTCGTTCGAACGTGATACCGTCAAGATTCCAGCCATTCTGTCCCCCTCGACAACCCGTGCCGAATTGACCGTGCGCCTGCGCAATGGCGGGCTGCGTCGCGCCAATCTGCAACTTTTTTCCACAGAGACGGCGGGTCACTATATCTTTGAACCCACAGATGAGACCAGCGCCTATGTGGTTGATCGCTATGCGCTTGGCAATGTAGTGGTGCCAGCAGCGGTGAACCGCATCGCAATCTCTGCGGCCCCCAATCCCCTGCTTGGAGCCAAACTTATGGCATCAGGGAACAAGTCCTAAGGCAGTTGCTTGGTGACCCAGTCCTCCGTGCATACCTCCGGGCCAGCAGCCCCCAGTACCGTTCCCAAATCACGGCGGTCACTGGTCTCCAAGGGGCTGGCTCAATTTTCCGGTCAGGCGCTGGGGCTGCTTCTGGCGCTTGTGGTCGCCCATCTGATTGCACGAAGGCTGGGGGTAGGAGCTGAGGCAGATGCCTTTGTCATGGGGCGGCGATTGATCACGGC
Source organism: Rhodobacteraceae bacterium (ex Bugula neritina AB1) (assembly GCA_001730095.1). GTDB lineage: Bacteria > Pseudomonadota > Alphaproteobacteria > Rhodobacterales > Rhodobacteraceae > Leisingera. Next base: position 51,906 of record MDLF01000044.1, on the reverse strand, counting down.
GGTCACCGAAACCCTGCATCAGATCATCGGCTTTGTGTTTATGCCCATGGTGGCAGCACAGGTCATCGCCGGGGGAACAATCTGGTCCATCCTGCGCAAATCTGCGGGCCCCGTGTTTCTGGCTGGAGGGGGTCTTGCCGTTGGGCTGATCGCAGCCGCGCCTGTTCTGGTGCCTCTGATCGCTCCCGGATTTGACAGCACAACCCGCGTCCTTGCCACCCAGATCATGCAGATCTTTGCGCTTGCGGTGCCCTTTGCTGTCATGACCACAGTGCTGTCCTGCTTTGGCAATGTTCATGGCGCTTTCGGCAGTCTTGCCACCATCAAACAAGCTCCGCGCCTGGCCGTTGCACTGGCGCTTGCCACTTTGGGCAATGTCGCTGTGAATGCCTCATGGGCCTTTACGATAGCCAGTGGTGCTGCGCTGCTGCTCACATTTGCTGTCACACTGCAGATCAGCCGCCACAGCCACACCGCCCCCAAACCCAAACCCGCCAAACCGCAAAGGGCAGCCCATGCCCGGCGCTGTGTGGCCGCCGCCCTGCTCGCGGTGGCCGCACTGGGGTTCCTGTGGCTGGAAACCGCCATTGCCGCCGCCCATGGAACAGGTGGCGTGGCGATGCTGGACTTTGGCCAACGTTTGGGCGCTTTGTTGGGCAATACGCTGGCTACTGCACTGGCGGCAGTGGTCTTTGCCGACTTGTCCCGCCGGATGGCGACAGCTGATCCTGATCTGGATCCCGCTGCCCTGTTTCAGCAGGCGCTGGTCATTGGGCTGGCGCTGGTCCTGGTGATCGCCTGTGGCGTGGCCCTGAATGCGTCCGCCTTGGTAGAGCTGCTTTTGGGGTATGGTGCCTTTGCCACTGGGGCGGATCGCGCCGAAATTGTGGCGCTGATCCAGATGATGGGTTTTGCACCTGTTTCGGCGCTGGTGCTGCGCATGATGCTCATGCGCATTGTTGCCGATAGCGACCTGCCGTTGGTAAGACTGGTGGGCATAGCAATAGGTGCGGATCTGCTGGGCCGCTTGGTACTGTTTGAACTGCTGGTTCCGCGCATGGGGCTGACCGGCATTTCCCTGACCCTTATCCTCAGCCCTGTTCTACCGGCCTTGTTGTTGCTGTTCTTGCTGCGCTCTCGACGCATTTTTCAGTCCCGGCAGTTCTCTCTTACCCCTTTGCGGCCTTTACTGGCAGCGTCAGCATTCTGCGCTCTGACACTGTTGCCAGGAGCTTTGTTGGTTCCACAGATCCTGTCTACGGCTGATCCAAAAACCCAGGCCCTGTTCCAACTTGGGGCTTCTGGCGGCGCAGCGCTCCTGGTGATCACGCTGGCCGCACGCTTTCTCAAAATACGCCCCACCCTGTCCAGCCGCCCTACCTCGACTGCATAGAGTTCGGCACTCCGGCGGCTGGCGTCTTCGGCACCAGCATTGTCCCCAGCATTGTCCAAGGCCGCGAAGACATCGCCAATTTTACGCGGACGTGCGCCATCTCTTTCCTGACAGGCGCAGGCAACGCATGCTGGCGCAACGACGGATCCAGTCGTCCGGCTGCGGCCGGAGTACCGCAATCGCGTTTGGTCATATGATTTCGTGAATCACCGGACAGACAATGGCAGAGCGTTCCGGGTATTGAACATCTCATAGAATTTCAAAGCCAGTAGATGACAAGTATGGCAACAAGTTTTATGGGGCCGAACCCCAAGGGCATCAGCAACTTCTGAAGGACAGACGGCTCCGGTAATCCGTGATTTGCCGCCCGACTGTTGTTGCTCTTTGCTCCGGCGTCTGGCCATTGTACCATTCCGCAGTCCAGGCCATCATCAGGTCCGCGTCAAGCTGCGGCTGCCATCCCAAAAGCTGGCACGCAGCGCTGCAGTCCAGCTTGAGCAGGGTTGCCTCATGCAAGGCACTGTCCGGCTGGCTGGTCCACTGGAACCCGGGGCCCAGAGTGGCGGCAAATCCAGAGATCATTTCCTCAACAGAGAGGTTCATTTCGTCGGCGGGGCCGAAATTCCAGCCCCGGGCGCAGTCGCCGGGCGCAGACACCCCCATTTCAGCCAGGCGCAGGTAGCCTGCCAGCGGTTCCAGCACATGCTGCCAGGGGCGCAGCGCGCCAGGATGGCGCAGGCGCAAAGTCTGACCCGCGGTAAAGGCACGCATGGCATCCGGCACAATCCGGTCCGGGCTCCAGTCGCCACCGCCGATCACATTGCCGGCCCGTCCCGACGCCAGCATTACCCCATGCTCCTGCAGCCGGTCCGGCGGAAAATAGGAATTGCGATAGGAGGCGGTGACCAGCTCAGTGCAGCCCTTGCTGGCGGAATAGGGATCATGGCCGCCCATGGCGTCACTTTCCCGATAGCCCCAGATCTGCTCGCGGTTCTCATAGCATTTATCGCTGGAAACGACGACCACAGAGCGCAGCGACGGCGCCACAGTTCGGCAGGCCTCCAGCAGATGCACGGTGCCCATGACATTGGTGGCATAAGTTTCCACCGGCGCCGCATAAGAATGGCGCACCAGCGGCTGCGCCGCCATGTGGATGACAATCTCCGGATCGAAGGCTTTCACAGCCTTCTGTAACGCATTCTGATCGCGCAGATCCCCCGGCACATGGTCGATCTGCGCCGCCAGCCCCAGCTCATCAAAGAAACTCTGCCGCCCTTCGGGCACCCCGGCCATCGAAGGCGGCAGTGCAAAACCACACACCTGCGCCTGCATCTGCAGCAGCCAGGCGGTCAGCCAGCTGCCCTTAAACCCGGTATGCCCGGTCACAAACACACGGCGGCCATGCCAGAAAGTAGGAGAGCTGCGGAAGTTTTTATTGTTCACGTTAGAGCCTTGTCTGTCCGATTTTTGCTGTCCGGGCGGCGGTATGTTCCGGATCCGCCCCGGGCCACTCTGAAGAAAAAACTGCTGCCAGAAGGCCTAAAAGAAAATGGTTACCAAACCCGAAACACCATTTCCGGGTAAAGGAAAATTAACCCCGCCCGCATATCTATAAATTTCAAGTGAGATTTTATTTGATGCGAGCAAACACATGAAAGTTGTCATTCTGGCGGGCGGTCTGGGCACACGGATCAGCGAAGAATCCCACTTGCGTCCCAAGCCGATGCTGGAAATCGGCGGCAAACCGATCCTGTGGCACATCATGAAGACCTACAGCACTCATGGGCTGACGGATTTCATCATCCTGTGTGGCTACAAGGGGCACATGATCAAAGAATATTTTACCAACTACCTGCTGTACAACGCCGATGTGAGCGTGGATCTGGGAACCGGTGATTTCAACATCCTGAACCATTCCGCTGAACCCTGGCGTATCACCATGCTGAGCACCGGCGAGCTGACCCAGACCGGCGGCCGCCTGGCCTATGCCCGGCCGCATCTAAACGAAACCTTTTGCATGACCTACGGCGATGGGGTCTCTGACGTGGATCTGACCAGTCTGCTGAGCTTTCATTTTGCCGAAGGCCGCCAGGCAACGGTCACTGCTGTGCAACCCAGCGGCCGCTTCGGCAGCATTGAAATGCAGGGCAATGCTGCCAGCGGGTTTGTGGAAAAACCGGCCGGTGACAACAACTGGGTCAGCGGCGGTTTCTTTGTCTGCGAACCCTCGGTTCTGGATCATATCGAAGGGCCGGACACAATCTGGGAGCAGCAGCCGCTGCAGCAGCTGGCTCTGGACGGTCAGCTATCGGTCTACAAGCACCACGGCTTCTGGAACGCAATGGATACACTCAGGGACAAAAACCATCTCGAAAGCCTATGGAACAGCGGGGCGGCCCCTTGGAAAACATGGGCTTGACCATGGCTGCCTCCATGCCATTCCCCACCCTCCCCGACTCCGGCCGGGCTGACACTGGCCAGCCCGATACAGAACTGACGGCTCTGCCGCTGCCCGGTGCGTTCCGCTACCGGCCGCACCTGCATGAAGACCGGCGCGGCAGCTTCTGCCGCCTGTCCTGCGCAGAGCGGCTGAACCAGGCCGGGCTGAACAGCGTTTGGGTGCAGAGCAACCTGTCGCGGACCACAGGCCGGGGCACCCTCCGCGGCATGCATTTTCAGACGCCACCCTTTGCAGAGATCAAACTGCTGACCTGTATCACAGGCCGTATCTGGGATGTGCTTGTGGATCTCCGCCCCGCTTCGCCGACCTATCTGCAATGGATTGGCCTTGTCATGGACGGCACCCGGGCTGACACGCTCTATATCCCGGCCGGCATCGCCCACGGGTTCCAAACCCTCAGCGAAGACGTGACCCTGCATTACAGCCATTCCCAGCCCTTCAGCCCGGACCACCAGGCTGGGCTGTCCTACCGGGACCCGCAGATTGCAATCGAATGGAAATTGCCGGTGACGGTAGTCTCTGACCGTGACGCGGCCCTGCCGTTTCTTTCTGACATAAAGGAGGCATTCTGATGCAGTGTCGCCATTGCTCCACATCGCTGACGCATAACATTCTGGACCTGGCTCATGCGCCGCCCTCCAACGCCTACCTGGAGGCGCACCAGCGCCTGCAGCCAGAGGTTCATTTTCCACTGCGACTGTTATTCTGTCCCGTCTGCACCCTGGTACAGACCGAGGATTTCTGCAGTGCCGATGACCTGTTTGATGCCAACTACGTCTATTTCTCTTCCACCTCCCGCAGCTGGTGCGTCCATGCCGCGCGCTATGCAGAAAGCGCGATTGCGCGCTTTCATCTGGATGCAGACAGTTTTGTGGTCGAGGTGGCCTCAAACGACGGCTACCTGCTGAAGAATTTTGTCGCTGCGGGCATCCCCTGTCTGGGCTTTGAGCCGACTGCCAGCACCGCTGAAGCCGCCCGCGCCAAAGGCGTCGACAGCCGCCTGGAGTTCTTCTCCGAGGCCACCGCCCGGGCGCTGCGCCAGGAACGGGCGGCGCAGGGTCAGGGTCACGACGGCGGTGCCGATCTCATCGCCGGCAACAATGTCTATGCCCATGTGCCCGACATCAATGATTTTACCCGCGGCCTGTATCAGCTGCTGGCCCCCGAAGGCGTCATCTCACTGGAGTTCCCGCATCTCCAGGAGCTGGTTGCCCATGGTCAGTTCGACACTGTCTACCATGAACATTTTTCCTATTTGTCACTGACTGCGGTCAACCGGATCTTTGCCACAGCAGGTCTCAGGATCTTTGATGTGGAAACCTTGCCCACCCATGGCGGTAGCCTGCGTGTCTGGGGCTGCCGGGAAGGTGCTGCGCATGCGCGGCAGGCTGCGGTCGATGCAATTCTGGCGCAGGAGGAAGCGGTCGGGCTGGGAACACCGGAGTTTTACCGCACCCTGCAGGCCCAGGCTGATCACGCCGCAGACAGCCTGCTAGACTTTTTGACAGGCTGCAAATCGCGCGGAGAAACCGTGGCGGCCTATGGTGCCGCAGCCAAAGGCACCACGCTGTTGAACTATGCTCGTGTCAGTGCGCGACTGTTGCCCTATGTCTGCGATGCCGCGCCGTTCAAACAGGGTCGTTTCCTGCCCGGCAGCCATATCCAGGTGCGCCCGGTGGAAACGCTGCGAGAAAACCCGCCGCAGCATCTGTTGATCCTGCCCTGGAACATCAAGGAAGAGATCGCCGCAGATCTTGCCTGGCTGGCCAGGGACCACGGAACCCGCTTCTGGACGGTTATGCCGGAACCCACTCAGCTGGAACCGTCCGCCGCAACGCAAGCGGCCTGAATTACGGCAGCAATAAACCTGTACTTGTACATTGTTCACTTAGATAGGATCCATCCTTTATGTCAGACCTGAAACTCAGCATCTGCATTCCGACCTATAACCGGGCTAGGTATCTGGAAACTGTGCTTGTGCATCTGCAGGAGGTGGTGGCCCAGCTGCCGTTCGAGACCGAAATCATAGTCTCCGACAATGCCTCTGATGACAATACGCTGGCGCTGTTGGAAACGTCGCAGGCGCTGCTGCCTTTGACGATCCTGAAGCAAAGCGAAAACATTGGGGCAGTGCCCAACATGCATGCGGCGCTGCGTGCCGCCAAGGGCACCTATTTGGTCTATCTGGCCGACGATGACCGGTTGCGCGTCGAGGCCTTGCAGAACGCTATTTCCATGCTGGATGCCAATCCGGCGGCCAGCGCGCTTTACGCCCCCTGGCAGATCAAGGATCTGGTCACCGGCCAGGTGACCGGACAGTTCTACCGCCAGCCCAGAGATGTCTCCATTGCCCAGGGCAACTATGGTCAGCTGCTGGAGCATATTGCCGAACACAGCATCTACTCAGAGATCTGCATCCTGCGCCGGGAGGTCTTCCAGGCGCTGAACCCAATTGCCAATGATATTGCCTTCTGGGCCTTCACCACCCCTGCCGAATACCTCGGTGCCGGGGATCTGATTTATGCGCAGGAACCGTTTTACTGCTCCATCAGTCGCCACTTCGTAGGCGACAACCGGGCGCAACTGGGTTTTAGCGAAGTGATGACAGCCTGGGACACTTACCGCGGCGGGCTGGAAGTGCTGCATGGGCTGGCGCTGGCTCATGGCGGCCTGACCAAACCCGCTATGGTGGCGAAGTTTATCCGTAACCACCCAATTGAACGCATGTACACCGCTCTCAAGCTGCGGCTGCAACTGGGCGGTGATCCGCTGGAGAGTTACACCCTGGCTGCACGGCTGCGGGGATTGGGCCTTGGCAGCCAGCTACCTGCTCCGATGGAGCAGATCCGCAGCACCGCGGCCTTGTATTTTGCCTGTGTCAAACTGCCGGCAACCCTGAGGGCAGAAAGTGTCACGATCATTGGCAATTGCCCCGAGGAGACTTTGCAGCAACTGGCCGGTATCACCAACCTGCCAGTGCGCCGGGCGCAACAGGCCGATGGTATCGGGGCGCGGGATGTGGTGCTGGACTTCAGCTGCCAGGACGAGACGCTGCTGGAAGCCGCCCGGACCAGCGCGCTGGCCCATGTCACTGACACCCAGCTCCAACAGAAATTTGCATGACCCGGGGATGCGGATGGCCATGACACGCATTCTTCTCACCGGCTCCACCGGATTTGTCGGCCGGGCTGTCACCCGCCAGTTGCGCCAGGGCGGCCATGAGCTGTGCCATGTCATCCGGCAAGGATCGGCAGAGCGCATATGCACTCCGGAAAACCCTGATCCGCAGGCCGTCCCGGACCACATTATCGAAGTGCAGGATCTGTTTGCACAGCCAGCCGAATGGTGGGCTGACACCGCCCGGGGGTATGACATGGTGCTGCATATGGCCTGGTACGCAGAGCCGGGAAAATACCAGACGTCGCTTCGCAATCTGCACTGCGTGGCAGGCACCATGGCCCTGGCCGAAGGTCTTCAGCAGGCCGGGGTGCCGCGGCTGGTCGGTTTGGGCACCTGCCTGGAATACGACCTCAGCGGCGGGCTGGCGGCGCCGGACACCCGGCTGGACCCAAAGTCCCCTTATGCCGCTGCCAAGGCCGCCTGCGCCACCGCGCTGCAGGCCGTGCTACCGGCGGCCGGGGTCTCCTTTCTGTGGGCCCGGCTGTTCTATCTGCATGGGGCAGGCGAAGACCCCCGGCGGCTGGTGGCATCACTGCATGCAAACCTGGCCGCAGGCCACCCGCTGGAGCTGAGCTGCGGCACCCAGATCCGTGACTTCATGGATGTGGATGCCGCTGCGGCCCTGCTGGTGCAGGACGCCCTCTCCGGGCGCAGCGGTGTCAGCAATATCTGCAGCGGCAGCGGCACCTCGGTGCGCAGCCTCGCTGAAAGCATTGCCGACCAATACGGGCGCCGCGATCTTCTGGTCTTTGGCGCCCGCCCTACCAATCCCGACGACCCTCCCTGCGTGATTGGCCGTCGCACCGCCGCGGCGCAGCACAGCTCATCTTTCCCGACCCAAACACCTTGACCGACCGAGAGACTGATATCATGACCCACTTCAAAACCGAAATCGCGGGCCGCACCCAGAATATGAGCGCCAACGCTGCCCTGCAAAAAGCCTCCATGGATTTCCTGCGCAGCTCCGCCAAGGCGCAATACTCCTATAATTTCCACTGGATGGACCGCCCGATCATCCAGTACCCGCAAGATATCGTTGCGATGCAAGAGCTGATTTACGATCTGCGGCCGGATCTGATCATCGAAACCGGCATTGCCCATGGCGGCTCGCTGGTGTTTTCGGCCTCGGTTCTGGCAATGCTCGACATGGTGGACGCCATTGAAGCAGGAGAAAGCTTTGACCCGGCCATCTCCAAGCGCAAGGTGCTGGGCATCGACATCGATATCCGCGACCACAATCGCGCTGCCATCGACGCCCACCCGATGCGCTCCCGGATCGAAATGATCCAGGGCTCCTCGATAGATGCGTCGATCATCAGCCAGGTCCGAGAATTTGCCGCAGGCTACAAAAAGGTGCTGGTCTGCCTGGACAGCAACCATACCCACAATCATGTGCTGGAAGAATTGCGCGCCTATGCTCCGCTTGCTTCCTCCGGCAGCTACTGCGTGGTGTTCGACACGCTGATCGAAGATATGGAGGAAGGCACCTATAGCGACCGCCCCTGGGGCAAGGGGAACAACCCCTATACCGCCATCCAGGCCTATCTGCAGGAGAACAGCAGCTTCGAGATCGACAGCCAGATCCATGAACGCCTGCTGATCACCGTAGCCCAGAACGGTTTCCTGCGGCGCGTTGACTGACAGGCACTCTGTTGCACATCGTGACGGGTACCAGGGCGTTGTTGCATAAAGGCTGTCCGCCGCTATCGCACCACGCATTGGTCCAGCCAAAACAAATCGCGGCAGCGGCGGGGGCGGGGGCTGGTCTGGTTCGACCGCGACCTGCCCCGGCTGAAAAACATCCGCAAAGGTCTGCCGCGAAACTGTGACGGCAGAACGGGGCCAGCGCCCCTGCCCTCACCCCCCATTGGGGATCGCAGCTCGCCTGAGGCCTGCACGGAATTCTTTCAGGGTTTTCAGGCCGCTCGACAAGCCCTGCCCTGTCTCAACTGCCACGCGCCGCCCTGCCGCACCATCCGCCAGGGCGAAAAAAATGGCACGGCCAGTTGCAAAACCATGCAATGTGCCCTTTCCTGACCTCTGAAGCGTTGGAATTTGACTGGCTGGGAAGGCTTGCTCAGAATAAGGGGGCGCGCTGGCACATGCCGCACAGGTCCGGATCCGCCGTTACATTGCCGCCGCAGCCACCTGCAGCCGCCGTCAGGCGAAGGCGTGCAAATCACTGCCCGGCTTGCAGAAACCCTCTTGATGCAGCTGAGCACGGATTGTAAGGAGACCGCCACCACACGGTCCCGCACCTGAAAAGGCTTCACCCCGAACCTTCAGCTTTGCACCTCTCAGCCCCTCGAATTCTGGACAGAAAGGCCCCGTGATGCTGCACCGGCTCCCCTTCTCCGATTTTCCGAAACGCCCTGCACAGGGACCCAGCCGATGACCACCGGCGGAACCTTCGAAGGCCTCTATGGCCTGAACGCCTGGGGCGGTGGCATGCTGGAAGTGACCCCGGACGGCGCCGTGGCGCTGCGGCTGCCACAGGACCCGGACGCCAAGCCAACCCCGCTGCCCCAAGTGATCGCAGCGATCGAGGCACGCGGCATCTCTGCGCCGGTGGTGCTGCGGGTACAGCAGTTCCTGGAGCAGTCCCTGACCCAGCTGCACGACGCCTTCAACGGCGCGATTGCGGCGGCAGGCTACCAGGGCCGGTACCGCGGCGTCTTTCCGATCAAGGTGAACCAGCAGGCTGAGGTGATCAGCCATCTGATGCGCGCAGGCCAAAAATTCAATTACGGGCTGGAGGCAGGCTCCAAGCCGGAACTGATGATCGCCCTGTCGCAGCCCTTGCCCGAAGATGCGCTCTTGATCTGCAACGGTTCCAAGGATGAGGCGTTTATCCGGCTGGCGATCCTGTCGCGCAAGCTGGGCCATAACACCGTCATCGTGATCGAAACGCTGGACGAATTCGACATCATCCGTCGGGTGGCGGAAGATCTGGATATTCGCCCGCTCCTGGGGGTGCGGGTCAAACTGACTGAGCGCGTCACCGGCAAATGGCAGGAAAGCTCTGGCGACCGCTCCACATTCGGGCTTGGCGCGCATGATCTGGTGACGCTGATGGACCGGCTGCGCGACAGCGGTTTCCTGGATTGTCTGGTGCTGCAGCACAGCCATCTGGGCAGCCAGGTGCCCAATATCTTTGACATCCGCCGCGCCGCGGATGAGGCCTGCCGCTTCTTTGTGGAACTGACCCGCATGGGCGCACCGCTGACCCATATGGATCTTGGCGGCGGCCTGGGTGTGGACTATACCGGGGCGCGTCGCCCGGATGAAAACTCCGTCAACTACACCGTCGACGAATACTGCACCAACATCGTTGAAACCATCCGCTATGCGCTGGATGAGGCGGGCATCGATCACCCCACCATCGTCACCGAAAGCGGCCGCTTTGTGGTGGCGCATTCGTCGATCTTCATTTTCGAAGTGCTGGGCGCCACGCTCTATGATGCGCCGCAAAAACCGCAGGTGCAGCCCGGCGACCATCATCTGGTCTCGGATCTGATGGCGGTGGAGGCCTACGTCAGCGGGCCTCGTTTTCAGGAGGCGCTGAACGACGCGATCTACTACCGGGATGAGCTGCGGGCACTGTTCCGCCGCGGCCAGATCGGGCTGGCACAGCTGGCGCGCGCCGAACAGGCGTTTCTGTATCTGGCGGGCCTGTTCAAATCCGCCGCCCGCAGCGATGAAAGCCTGGCCGAAGCCGCCGGCGCGCTTGGCGCCTTCACCGACCACTATCAGGGCAATTTCTCGCTGTTCCAGTCGCTGCCGGATGTCTGGGCCATCGACCAGCTGCACCCGATGATGCCGCTGCAGCGCCTGAACGAAGCCCCCCAGCGCAACGCGATCATCACCGACATCACCTGCGACAGCGACGGCAAGCTGGATCACTTCATTTTGGCCGACGGCACCTCTGGCGCGCTGCCAGTGCATGACCTGCGCGAGGATGAGCACTATCTGATCGGCGTGTTCTTCGTCGGCGCCTACCAGGAGACGCTGGGCGACTTGCACAACCTCTTTGGCGACGCCAATGTGGTCACCATCTCGCTGGACGGCGCGGGCGGCTTTGACATCGAACACGAGACCGAGGCCGACACCATCGCCGAGGTTCTGTCTTATGTGGAATACGACCCGCGCCAGTGTCTGGACACCTTCCGCAAGCGGGTGGAACGGGCAGTGAAATCCGGCCGGGTCAACGCCGCAGAGCGCCGCCAGATGATTGCCGCCTACAAGGACAGCCTGGCCGGCAGCACCTATTTCGACTGAAACCGCCCCCCGGCTGACCACCCAGGGGCATATCGGAACACCGGGGCCACGGCCCCACTGCAAAGGAAAAAACACATGGAAAAGGTTCTGGTTGTTGGCGCCGGCGGCGTCGGATCGGTATCGGTCACCAAGATGGCCATGCACCCGGAGATCTTCAAGGAGATCACCCTGGCCAGCCGTACGGTCTCAAAATGCGAAGAGATCGCCGCCAACGTCAAGGCACGCACCGGCGTCACCATCCGCACCGCCCAGCTGGATGCGATGAATGTCGCCGACACCGTGGCGCTGATCAAGGAAACCGGCGCCGAACTGCTGGTGAACCTGGCCCTGCCCTATCAGGATCTGGTGCTGATGGACGCCTGCCTTGAGGCCGGCATTCACTATCTGGACACTGCCAATTATGAACCCGAGGACGAAGCCAAGTTCGAATACAAATGGCAGTGGGCCTATCAGGAACGCTTCAAGGCCGCTGGCCTGACCGCGATCCTGGGCGCCGGTTTCGATCCGGGCGTTACCTCGATCATGGCCACCTGGGTGCGCAAGCACAAACTGGACGGCATCCGCCTGATCGACGTTCTGGACTGCAACGGCGGCGACAACGGCAAGCCGTTTGCCACCAACTTCAACCCGGAAATCAACATCCGCGAAGTCACCGCCCCGGCCCGCCACTGGGAAGGCGGCGCCTGGGTTGAAAGCCCGGCGATGACGCATAAATACGAATTCGACTTCCCCGCCGTGGGCAAGAAGAACATGTACCTGATGTATCACGAGGAACTGGAGTCGATGTCGACCCACTTCCCCGAGATCGAGCGCGCCCGCTTCTGGATGACCTTCGGCGATGCCTACATCAACCACGTCACGGTGCTGCAGAACGTCGGCATGACCGGCATCGAACCAGTGATGCACAACGGTCAGGAAATCATCCCGCTGCAGTTCCTGAAAACCGTTCTGCCGGACCCTTCCGAACTGGGTGAGCTGACCAAGGGCAAGACCTGCATCGGCGACATCATCACCGGCCCGGCCAAGGACGGCGGCGCCGAGAAGACTTATTACATCTACAACATCTGCGACCACGAGGAATGCTATGCCGAGGTCGGCAGCCAGGCGGTGGCCTATACCACCGGCGTGCCAGCGATGATCGGCGCTGCGATGGTGATGAACGGCACCTGGCGCGCGCCGGGCGTGTGGAACACCGAACAGCTGGACCCGGACGCCTTCATGGACATGCTGAACACCGACGGCCTGCCCTGGCAGGTGGTCGAACTGGACGGCCACCCGGAGTTCTGATCAGCTTCGGCTTTTCTTGCACAAACGCCAGTCGCACAAGCGGCTGGCACGCGGCTGCCCGCCCCACGGCAGGCGCGTTCCGCCTCCGCCCGGGCAGCCGCTCAGCTCTGTTGTGCTTACCGGGCCTCTGGATCAGAGAAACCCATGGACATCAAAGCCCTCTCCACCCAAAGCTTCGCCGCCTTCGACCTGCACCGTGTGCCCTCCCCCTGTTTCGTGGTGGATGAGGTCGCGGTGGAACGCAACCTGACGATCCTGAAACAGGTGGCCGACGCCTCCGGCGCCAACGTCCTCCTGGCGCTCAAGGCGTTTTCGATGTTTGCCGTTGCCCCCTTGGTGCGGCGCTACCTGTCCGGCACCTGCGCCTCCGGTCTTTACGAGGCACGGCTCGCGCGCGAGGAATTCGGCGGCGAGGTCACCACCTATTCGGCCGGCTTCAAGGCAGACGACCTGCCGGACATCATCCGCCTGTCGGACCACCTGATCTTCAACTCCCCAGCCCAGCACCGCCGCTTTGCACCGCTGATTTCTGATGCCCGTGCCAGCGGCGAGAGCATCTCTATCGGGTTGCGCATCAACCCGGAGCATTCCGAAGGCTGGAACGAGAAATACGACCCCACCGCCCCCTGCTCGCGCCTTGGCACGCCCCTGTCGCAGCTCAGCGATCAGGACTGGGAGGGCGTCGAGGGCCTGCATATGCACACGCTCTGCGAACAGGGGTTTGAACCGCTGCAGCGCACCTTTGCCGCACTGGAAACCAAAATGGGCAGCCGCCTGTCCAGCCTCAGATGGATCAACCTCGGCGGCGGCCACCACATCACCATGCCCGACTATGACCGCAACGGGCTGATCGCCCTGATCCGCCACATCCGCGAAACATATGGCGTTGAAGTCTTCATCGAGCCGGGCGAGGCCGTGGCGCTGCACTCCGGCATTCTGGTGGGCGAGATCCTGGATGTGGCCGAAAACGCCATGCCACTGGCGATCACCGATATCTCCGCCACCTGCCACATGCCCGATGTGATCGAAGCCCCCTACCGCCCAGACCTCTTGGGCGAAGTCCCGGACGTGCCGCCGCACCGCTTAGGCGGGCCGTCCTGTCTGGCGGGCGATGTCATCGGTGACTACGGCTTTGCCAGCCCGCCGCAGCCCGGCGACCGCATCGCCTTCCTCGACCAGTCGCATTACTCGATGGTCAAAACCAACACGTTCAACGGCGTTCCCCTGCCCGCGATTGCGCTGTGGAACTCCGACACTGATGCGCTGAAACTGCTGCGCACCCCCTCCTATGACGATTTCAAGGACCGCCTGTCATGACCTATTTCCTCGAAGGCGAACTGAGCGACGCCGAACGTGATCCCGCCACCGCCCGCTTCCGGGTGATCCCGGTGCCACTGGAGCGCACCGTCTCTTATGGCGCCGGTACCGAGGGCGGCCCCAAGGCCATTCTGGAAGCCAGCGTCGAACTGGAACGCCTCTACCGCAATGCTGAGCCCTGCGCCGCAGGCATCGCGACCGAAGACGCGGTCGACTGCACCGGCCCCCTGCCCGAAGTGATGGAGCGCATCGCCGCCCGCACTGCGGCCGCGGTGGCCGCAGGCGCAGTGCCGGTGACGCTAGGCGGCGAACACGCGCTCAGCTACGGCGCGGTGCGCGGTGTGGCGCGCGCATTGGGCCGCCCCGTGGGCATCGTCCAGATCGACGCCCACGCCGACCTGCGCAAGGCCTATCAGGACGAACGCCACTCTCACGCCTCTGTCATGCAGCTGCTGGCCGAGGAAGACGGCTTGCCGATCGCCCAATACGGCGTCCGCGCCATGAGCCAGGAAGAGGTCGACCGCCGCGCCGCCTGCAAGGTGGTCTTTATCGACGCAGAGGAGCTGGTCACTGGCAACATCCAGTCCGTCACCCTGCCCGAGGATTTCCCGAAGGATGTCTACGTCAGCTTTGATGTGGACGGTCTGGACCCGGCGATTCTGCCCGCCACCGGCACCCCGGTGCCCGGCGGCCTCGGCTATTATCAGGCGCTCAACATTGTGCGCTCTGCGCTCGCAGGTCGCAATCTGGCAGGCTGCGACGTGGTAGAGCTGGCCCCGGCAGAAAACAGCCGTGTCTCGGATTTCACCACTGCCCAGATCACCTATGCGCTGATGTCTTTCGCAGACGCCACGTAACGCAGCCCTGGCCGGGGACTTCCGTTTCCGGCCACCTCCCCTGCCCCTCTGCCCTCCTGTTCCAACGCCAGCAGCTAATGTCCCGGCGCCGACCACCGGTCCGACTGACCTGCAAGAATGCCGGTCCACGGCCTTGGCATCTTTCCTGAAGAACAGAGTCTAAATAGGGAAAATTGCTGAATTTCCCTGCTCCATAACCCAGCTTTTCAGATGTCCCGGTGCTGGTCTTCGGCAGCTGGGGTCCCGCCACTTTGGCCAATCTCTCACCAGTTTTACGCTTGCGGCACACGCTTTAAGCAGTATTGTTCCTTAACCTGAGTAAACCACTAGGGATTTTGCCATGCTCACCGGATCGGGCCGCTTTGCCCCCCTGGATGCTGCCAGACACCTGCAGCTCTGCATGCGCTTTTGGCGCGCAGAAATCCAAGACAACCGCGCCGGATCTGGCAGGGTTTCGACCGATGACATGGCGGTCCGCAGCCGCCTGATTCCAGAATCTTGACAAAACAAGTTGGTTTTCTTAACCCCTAGCCGCAGGTTTCGCTGCGAAACCACCCCAGCAAGGCACTCCCTGCCCCCCCTCAGGGACCACCCAGCCAAATCCGAGAAACTGACGCCGCCCTTTGCGGCACCTCTTGTTGGAGACCGGTCCATGACCCTTCGTCTGCCTGCAGCCGCGGCTGCCTTTCTGCTCATGGCCCCCTTCGCCGCCGCTCAGGACACCCCCCAAGCGCCCGTGCCTGCGATCAGTGTCCAAGCCCCCGAAGCAGCCGGAACCGCACCCCTACCCTCTGCCACTGGCGCCCCTGCTCTTCCGGCGGAGGCAGATACCGCCGCAGCCGACCCAGTGGCCCCCCCCGCTCCGCAGCCCGTGGCAGAACCGACCGTCGTCCAGCCCGAACTGACGCAGATCGCCAATGACGCCTCCGCCAAGGCCGTGAAGTTCCTGCGCGACGGCGGCCCCTCGATTTGGGCCATTGCCGCGCTTTCGGTCATCACCCTGGCGCTGATCCTGTGGAAGATCTGGCGGCTGGCGCTGATCGGCGCCTGGTCCCGCGGCCTGGCCGCCGATGCCGTTGCCGCCTTCGAGCGCGGCGACCGCGCCATCGCGCTCTCCATCGTCCGCAACCGCATCGGGGTGCGTTCCAAAGTCGTCACCGCCGCGCTCACCGCCAGCGCCAACCTGCCAGAAGACCGCGCCCGCGAGGAAACGGCACGCGTTGCCAAGCTGCATCTGGCCAGCGCCGCCACCGGTCTCGGCGCACTGGAGCTGATTGCCACCATCGCGCCGCTGCTGGGTCTGCTCGGCACCGTTCTGGGCATGATCGCCGCCTTCCAAGCGCTGCAGGCGGCCGGCTCCAAGGCCGATCCGGCGCTGCTGGCCGGCGGCATCTGGGAGGCGCTGCTGACCACCGCTGCCGGCATGGCCGTCGCCATTCCCGCTTCCGCTGCGCTCACCTGGTTCGAGGCAGTGATCTCCCGCATCCGCCGTGATCTGGAAGACAGCGCCACCCGCATTTTTGTCGCCCGGCAGCCGGACCGGCTGCCGCTGGCCGCCGAGTAGGCGCATGCAGCTCGCCCCCGCCCCGCGCCCCCGGCGCAAGCCCAGCCTGACGCCGATGATCGACGTGGTGTTCCTGCTTCTGGTCTTCTTCATGCTGGCGTCCCGCTTTGGCATGGACACGGTGCTGCAACTGCCTCTGGCCGGCCAGGGTGGCAGCTACGACGGGCCGCCGCGGCTCATCGGCGTCGGCCCCGGAAACCTGGATGTGAACGGCGTGCCGGTGGCGGACAGCAACCTCACCCAGGCGCTGGCGCCTTTGATGAAATCCCCGAGCGACATGCTGATCCTGCGTGGCCGGGACGGCGCTGATCTGCAGCGTATCACCAACGTGACCGCCCTGCTGCAGCAAGCAGGCTTGCGCAATATTGTGCTGGTGGAATGAGGCAGCCGTCATGGACCTGAGCGATCCCCACCGCCGCCCCCGCGGCGAATCCATTGTGCCGATGATCAACGTGGTCTTCCTGCTGTTGATCTTCTTCCTGATGACCTCGCAGTTGGCGCAGCCCGACCCCTTCGAGGTGACCCCACCGGACGCGGTCTCTGAGACTCCGCCGAAGGCACAGCCGGTGCTGTATATTGATGCCGCAGGCCGGATGCATTTCGACGGTGCAGAAGGACAAGCCGCCCTGCGCCGTCTTGCAGCTGCCAGCGCGGGCCATGACAATGTCCAGCTGCGCGCTGATGCCCGGCTGGAGGCCACAACCCTCGCCCGTATCCTGCGCCAGCTGGCTGAGGCAGGCCTTGCCCGTGCCGAGCTGGTGGTGCGCCAGCCATGAAGCGCGCTGCCGAATTCACTGTCTTTGCGGGCCTCGCAGGCCTTGTCCATGTCGCCCTGTTTGCCAGCGTCCCGGAAAGCGGTGCCCTGTCCAGCGGTTCTGGTGGCGAGGCGCTGGTCTCCATCCAGCCTGCCAGCGCCGAGGTTGCCCGAATGGCGGAAGCCTGGCAGAGGCCGCCCGAAACTCCGCAAACCGCAACGCTGCCAACCGAGCCTCTGCCACAGGCCCAAGCCCCTGCGCTGCCGCAGATTGAGCTGGCCCAGGCGCCACGGGCGGCGCTGCTGGCGCCGCTCAGTCAGCCCGCAGCGATCCAGCCAGTGCAGGCCGATACCGCGCCACCACCGCCCAGGCCAGAACCAAAGCCGGAACCACAGGCCAAGCCACGCCCCAAGCCCGTGGCGCAGACAAAACCGCAGCCGCAACAGCAGACCCCAGCCAAGGCCAACTCTGACCGCAACGCCGCCGGACAGGCAGGCCAGCGCGCTGCGGGGTCTGGCGGTGGTGCCGAGGCCGGACAGGCGGGAGGCGCCCAGACGGCCACCACCGATCCCGGTCGCGAGGCGACGCTGCGCGCAGTCTGGGGCAACAAGATCCGCGCCCGCATCGAACGGCGAAAGCGCTATCCCTCTGGTCTTCGCGGCCAAGCTCGGGTGGTGCTGCGTTTGACCGTCGCCCGCGACGGCCGCCTGCTGAACCATCGGATTGCCAAATCTTCCGGGATCGCCGCGTTTGATCAGGCCGCTCTGGCGGCTGTTGCCCGCGCCGGGAAATTTCCACCTGCTCCGAAAAAACTGCAGGCCGGCCAGATCCAGCTCAGCCTGCCTATCGGGTTTTCCCGGTGAACCGGCTGCACTGATCGGCAGCGGGGAGGTTTCGCTGCGAAACCTGCGGCTAGGGCAACACGACCAGCGGCGTGAAAGCCTGCGCAAAACACGGCGGAGCGATCTGGGTTAGACCTGCCCGGCTTCTGCAGGCAGCAGGCAGGTTTCGCAGCGAAACCCCCTGCCCCTTGATAGAGGTTCAGCCACAAAAAACCCCGGCGTTTTCAGCCGGGGTTTCGCTGCGAAACCTCTGGAACAGCTCCCTGTCCCGTCAGCCCTGTTCCAGCAAGTGGCGAACGTTATCCATCACCGCATCGACCAGATCCGCAGTGACATTGTTGCCGTGGAAGCGGATCGCATAGCCGTTCGGGCCATGCTCCCGTTCGATGGACATACCATTGGCCAGCCGGGTGCGGCGGCTGCGCTCAACCTTTTGTGCGGCCTTGGGACGGCCACCGCGGGCGGGATCCTTCTGCTCATCTTCGGACTGTTCTACGAATTGCAGCAAAGCATCCCATTCCTCTGCCGCTGAGCGCGCACCGGCCGCTTCGAGCGCGGCGCGCATCACCTCTGCGGTGCCGGTACGCAGTGCCGCGGCCAGACGCAGGCACTGGCGTTCATTGAGGCCGGTGGCATAGGCCAGCATATCGCCCAGCTCTTCGTGGATCAGCGCGAAGGAGCGGATCTTGGAACGCTTGGCCTTGGACGCATGCTGAAACAGCACCGCCACCGCTTCGTCGACAGTCTGGAAGACGCCGTCATGCACCGCAGAAGCCGCCGCCCGGCCCCGTTCATACTGGCTGAGCCCGGAGCGGATCTCGTTCTCTTCGATCATCGACACCAGCGCATTGGCGAGGCTGCCGGGCTCGCGGATGAAGGCGGGGATGGTCTGGAACCGTTTGCCACCGCTGAGCGCGTTCAGGCGCCGCACGGCGTTGAGGCGGCGATAGCCGGAGACCAGCGCGTATTTGCCGGCGTCTTCGGGGTTCAGCGGCTCGAACACCTCAATCGGCAGACGCAGGCCGTTGGTAGAGATCGAGGCCATCAGCTCTTGCATCTCGTCCTCGTCCAGCACGATGCGGTCGCGGTTGAGGGCATCGGCGGTGATGTCTTCCAGCGGCAGTTCCACCGCCACCAGGCCCTTGTCCTGCGCCGCCCGCAGGCGTTCGGCGTCAGCCTTGTCTCGGGCCGCTGTCTCGCGGTCGGCCTGGGGCAGGGGGCTGGCGTGGCGGGCGGCATCAGCCACCACATCGGCAATCGGCGGGCGCAGGCCCGCAGGCCCGCGCGACAGGTCGCGGTCAATGCCTGCTTCGATTTCCTTCAGTGCCTCGGGGGAGGGGGTCTCAAGCTGTCTGCGGCGTGCCATCTTCCTGTTCCTCTTCGTTGCTCTGTTCTGCCTGCTCCATCTGCTGATCGCGCCACCAGCTGCCGATCAGAAGCTCCTTGAATTCCGCATAGGTGCGGTCGAACACCTCGCGGCCGCGCACATAGGTCTCGCGGTTGAAGTTGCGGTAGTCGGCCTCGTAGATGCCGGACACGCTTTCTCCGGCCTGGCCGACCATGGCAGTGTAGTCCTGCCGGTAGGCGTTCATCATGTCGCCGAAATAAGCCTGGATCACATTGGCCAGATCGGTCTGCTGGCTGGCGTCGAAGCGGGTGATCAGGGCGCGGACCACGTCCCATTCGAACTTCATCTCTGGCAGGCCCGCGCGACGGCGGCCGGCGTTCTCGCCGTCTTCGATGGAGGCGAAGGTGGAATAGAGCATGTCAAAGAACCGGCCCGTCGAGTCGAACTCCAGAAAAGAGGCGCCCAGCGGCACCATCAGGATGTCGGCAGCGGCCAGCGCGTTGATGGTCAGGTAGCCAAGCGCCGGGGGGGTATCCAGAAGGACGATGTCATAGTCATCCAGCGCGCCGCCTGCTTCCAGCGCATTGGTGAGCGCATCCCACAGCGCCCAGTTGCGCAGACCCATGCGCCAGACCGGGATCTGGAATTCAGCCCAGTAGAGGTTCAGCTGGGCGCCGATCAGATCGATGTTGGGCCAGTGGGTTTTCTGGACCAGGTTTCGCAGCGAAACCTCCCGTGCCTCGGTCAGGGTTTCGTCGAGCGGGACCGGGTCGAGGCCGGATGCCGCGCGGACCTGGTTTTCGGCTTCCACCGCCTCGGCGTAATCGCGGGCAAGGAGGGGGAAGACGGTCTGCCATTCATCGGCCACCTGACCGCCCATGATCGAGGTCATCGACCCCTGGCTGTCAAGATCGACCACCAGCACCTTGTAGCCGTCAAGCGCGGCGGACATCGCCAGATGCGCGGCGGTGGAGGTCTTGCCAACACCACCCTTGAAGTTGGCCACGGCGACGATCTTGGCTGGCAGGCCTTCGGGGCGGTAGGGGCGGTATTCCTTGGTGCTGATGCCTTCTTCTGCGAAATGATCCCGCAGCTGCAGCACCTCCTCTAGGGTGAACCATTTCGAGCCGCTGGCGCCTTCGCCCTGGGGCAGGTCGGGGTTCTTGTTCAGCACCCGGCGCAGATGGGCCGCCGCGACCGGGATCAGGTAGCGGCAGATTTCCCAGGTGGAGAATTTGCGCAGCCGCTTGCGCCCGTCGGGGGCGTAGCCGCGTTTGGCCAGATCGTCTCGGCCACGGCCGGCGAAAGCGGCGGCCTTGGCGAATTTGGCGGTGTCGACAGGATCGCCAAGCTTGGCAGCTGCCGCGGCCGGATCAAGGTTGAAATAAGGGGGCAGGGGAGTGTCGGGTTTCTTTGCCATGTGACGGGTGCCTCGGGTAAATCGCCTGTTTGGCGTGTTATCCCGGTTTTTGTCGCACATTCTGGGCAGAGTGTGAATCATAATCTGGCAGCGCATCTGTTTGGCGCAACCGTCCGGAAACTGCGCAGAATATGACCCTGATCCCCAAAAAGAAGTATGGCACAAACAAGTTGAAATGTTGTGAATCTTTGATTCAGTTTAGAGTCTTTAGGACCAGTAAGTTATTAGTTTTCAGACTGTTAGATATGTTTGAGTGCCTGAATACAGTATCAGTGGCACCCGTTTGCAGGACCATGGGTACCCGTCTGCAGGAGCAAGGGGTCCGATTCGCAGGAGCAGGGGTACCCGCGACTCAGGGAGGCTGAAACAGGCGGTTTCGGACCCCAGAATAGCCGAAAAAGCGGGGATTTCAGCGGCAAATGCTGTCTGAAACCTGCGGACAGGCCGAAAGGTACCTGTTTGCGGGATGAGGTTCTCCTGTATTTGGGTGCCCATAGCGGGATTGAGGGCGGGTGCCTTTTGCGCCATAGTGACCGTGAGCAGACCCGGCAGAGTCGCAACGGCCAAAGCGGGGCAGGAGGGCAGGGCGATGGACGCTGAAAACATCCCGCACAAAAAACTGTCCGGCCCGTTGCGCCGCGGGTCGGTGAAGAAGAATGTGGCCGCGATTCATGTCTCTGGCAAGCTGACGCTGTTGCAGCGCAAGCTGTCGAATGTGCTGCTGCTCAATGCCTATGACGCGCTGGTCAGCAAACCCAAGCATCAGATCGACGCGCAGACGCTGTGCATGATGGTGGGCTACAATTCCAACGACATGGAAACGCTGAAACAGTCGCTGCGCTCGCTGGCAGAGACGGTGGCGGAATGGGACATGCTGGATGAACAGGGGCGGCAGGAATGGGGCGTAAGCTCTTTGCTGTCTTACGCCAAGCTGGCGGGCGGCATCTGCGAATATGCCTATAGCCCGGCGCTGGCGGAAAAGCTGCATGACCCCAAGGTTTTTGCCCTGATCAACCTGAACATCCAGCGGCGGTTCACCAGCGGCCACGCGCTGGCGCTGTACGAGAACTGCTATCGCTTTGTGCGGACGGGATCGACCGGGTGGTGGGACATTGCCCTGTTCCGCCGCCTGATGGGGGTGGATGGCAGCGCCTATTACGAGAGCTTCAAGCATCTGAACGCCAAGATCATCAAGCCTGCGGTGGCGGAGGTGAACAAGACCTCCAACATCCTCTTGACGCCGGAGTTCAAGAAGATGGGGCGGCAGGTGGCGGAGGTGCGGTTCCTGATCAAGGAGAACCCGCAGCTGGCAATGCTGGACATCGATGACGGGGCAGGGGTGCGGCAGGGTGCGGTCTATTCCCAGCTGATGGACCTGGGGGTCAGCGACCGGCTGGCGCGGCAGTGGATTGCCGAACATGGCGAGGACTATGTGGCGGAGAAGGTCGGCTATCTGAAAAGCAAGAAGGGCGTGGAAAGCCCGGTGCGGTATCTGAGCGCGGCGCTGCGCGATGATTACAAGGATGCGCCGGCCGAGGCCGCCAGGGAGGTTCCACCGGAGGTGCTGGCAGCGGCCGAAGCGCGCAAGGCCGCCGAGGCGGCAGCGGCGCGGGTCGCAGCCGCTGAGGATGCGGTCAAGGCGCGGGAGCGGTCCCTGCGTGCACAGAAGCTGGAGCGGATCCGGGAGCTGGCAGCGGAGCGGTCGCCGACCCAGCGGGATGCGGACAAACGGCTGTTCCTGAACCGTCTGGAAGACGAGATCGACCGCGAGGAATTCCGCAACCGCGGCTGGGCCGCGGCGCTGCTGGCTGCTGAGATGGCCGCGTTCTGGGAGGAGCTGATACCGGGCGCGTTTGAGGAGATGGCAGGGTAGGGGACGCGGGGAGGCGCTTGGGCGATGAAACCGAAGGTGGCAAACCCCGAATGATGACCCCGGACCCTCAGGCCTGATCGAAACAGGACCTGAGTACGGCAAGGCCAGCTGCCATTTCCTCTTGCTGATAGCCGCAGAATCCCAGGACCAGACCGTTACAGGCGCATTTGTCCGATGCCATTTCCGAAAGTGCCTGAACCTCCACGGATTTCTCTGCGGCGCGTTGTGCGATCACCGTGTCGGTCCAGCGATCGTTCAGATGCAGAACGATTTGCATGCCTGCCTGATGGTCCTGGAAAGTCCCGACATCTGAAAAATCGGCAGTCAGCCTGTCGATCAGATACTTGCGGCGCTCTGCGTAAATCCGGCGTACCCGCCTGAGGTGCCGGTAGAATTCACCGGAGGCCATGAATTCTGACAGGGCCTGCTGGGGTAGGTAGCTGGCCTTGATCCCAAAGCGCATGAGTGTTGTGCGGAATGGCTCCAGCAGGGTTTCGGGAAGGATCACATATCCCAGACGGAGAGAGTTCGAGAAGATCTTGGAAAAGCTGCCGATGTAGATCGTGCGGTTCAGCCGGTCAAACCCTGCCATTGCTGGGATGGGGCGGCCGGCATAGCGGAATTCGCTGTCATAGTCGTCTTCGACGATCCAGGTGCCGTTTGCCTTGGCCCAGCGGATGAACTCCAGGCGTCGGCCCGGGGACATTGCACCGCCCAGCGGATATTGCTGGGAGGGGGTCAGCATGACAAGCTGCGGCTTGGTGCCGTCGGGCGGAAGCCTGGCGCCGTTGCCGTCGATTTCCAGACGGATCTGAGACAGCCCATGTGCCTGTGCAAACGACCGGGCGGGCATGTAGCCGGGGTCTTCGAGCCCGATTGTGTCCCCTTTGGCGGTCAAGGCGCGCATGCAGATTTCCAGCGCATCCGTAGAGCCTGCGGTGATGGCGATCTGATGGGCCGAAGCCTGGATGCCGCGCCATTCCGCGACATGTGCGGCAATGGCCTGACGGAGTTTGTAGTTTCCAAACAACGCGCCGCTGACCAGCATAGACTGCGGGTTTGTTCTGCAGACCCGTGAGACCGCCTTTGCCCATTGCCGGTGGGGGAAAAGCCGCATGTCCGGCTGGCTGGCCTCAAATGGCACCGGTTTGCGGGGCTGTTCCCCTTCCTGCTCTGGCCCTGGCGGGGTCCTATGCGCAGGCAGCTCCACCTGGCCGGTGGCGCAGATTGTATAGCCGGACCCTGTCAGGCTGGACAAATACCCCTCGGCGACCAGCTGTTCATAGGCTGTGACCACGGTTGAACGCGATACTCCGAGTTCCACGGCAAAGGCGCGGGTCGGGGGCAGCCGGGTGCCTTCGGTCAGTTCGCCTGAAATCGTGCGATCTCGGACCGCTGCACAGATCTGTTCGAACACCGGCGTCTTCGCGGACCGGTCGATTGCAAAGGCGAGCCATGGGGTATGTCGCATATTGGTATGCCTTGTTTTTCAATTTTTGGACATTAATTGCTGACCAAAACTATGGCAATCCGGTTCGGGACGACCGCAGCGGCCGGACCCTTGGTCAGGTCCGCCGCCGCCGGATGCACTGACCCTTTCTGAAGGCAAGGAACAATGATGGAACGCATCAATGAATATGGCCAGCCGGTTGGCGCGTCTTTGGAGGGCTGGGGCGGGGCTGCTCATCCGGGTCACAAGGCGATGCTGGGAACCTATGCAAAACTGGTGCCGCTCGATCCGGTGACCCACACGCAAGACCTGTACAGCGCTTACCGGGAAGACCCAAAAGCTGCGATATGGACCTATATGGCCAACGGTCCCTACAACACAGCAAGCGGCCTGCAGAACTGGATTTCGCAGGTTAGCGGGAGCGATGAGCAGCCGTTTTTTGCGGTTGTTGATCAGAACGACAACACGGCAAAGGGCGTTGCCAGCTTTCTGCGCATAGATCCCCTGCAAGGGGTGATGGAAATCGGCAGCATTACTTTTGCCCCCGGCCTGCAGCGCACCCGTGTGGCGACCGAAGCAATATTTCTGATGATGCAGCGAGCGCTGGGGGAGCTCGGCTATCGGCGTTTGGAATGGAAATGCGATGCTTTGAATGCACCGTCGCGGCGCGCCGCCGAACGATTTGGATTTACCTACGACGGCCTGTTCGAACAAGCGGTTATCTACAAGGGACGCAACCGCGATACGGCCTGGTATTCCTTGCTGGACAAGGACTGGGCGCCGGTCGAGCGCGGTTTTCTGGCCTGGCTTGCCAAAGAGAACTTTGACGGCGCAGGGCAGCAGTGCCAAAGATTGGCTGATTTCATCAATGCGGAACGGCAAGCGGCAGCTGGTTGAGAGACAGAGTGAAGTCCCGTTTGACAATGTTTGCGGCTTTCTAACTGGTGAGCGCGTGCGGTGTTATGCAATCTTGTCCGCTGCAGTCATGGCGGGGTTCGGCCTGTCGCCGGTCATGGCGTCGAAGATGGAAGCCCCCGCTCACCTGCCTGCCCGGTTCAGGCGATGCGCATCGGCAGCAACGCCTTGTCGATGCAATACCACGTCGAAGTTGAACCCGACACGGTTGATAACTGGGCGGCCATCCCGGCCTACCGGGAGGCGCTGATAGCCGCCATGGGGGAGACCGGTGTGGCTGACATGCGGGATGCTGCCGCGACGCAGATGGCTGGTTTTCTGGCGGCTGCTGAACAGCTTTACAGCAACTTCATGAAGGCAGCGGCGGCTTGACGGGCCTGCCGGGAGCCCCGCGCGTCGCGCAGGGCCTGGTCAGGGGGCTCCTTGCCTCTGTCAGCAGGGGCGCACATCCACAAATGTCTCGTGATAGCAGGCACCGTCTTCGATGTCGGTGCGGATGTCTGCGGGGATCAGTGCATTCACCGTCAGGCCGGTCTCGGAGGTCGCCCGCCAGGTGCCCTTGGGGGAATAGAGCACACCTTCGCGGGTTGCATCGGTGACTTTCAGTTGCAGGGTCACTTCGGCCTGGCCATTCCAGACCACAACCTTGCTGCCATCGGCAAGCCGCCTGTTGGCAGCGTCGGCGGGATGCATTTCGACGATTTCCATCCCCTGGGAAGCCGCGTGGCTGCCAAAGGTCGCGTTGGTCCGCTTGTCAGAGCTGGGGGTGATCAGCGTGAACGGGTGTTTGCGGGCCACCGGTTCATACCTAGGCACGCCATAGCCGTAGCGGTCCTGGTAGTCCTGACAGAACAGCTCAATCTTGCCGGAGGGTGTGGCTGGCATCACGGTTTTGCACATGACAAGCGGTTCGCCATTCAGGGTATTCATTCCGATCGCCTGATCCACCGGGATTTCGCTGGGGCGCTGGCCGTTGAGCTGGGGATGGGTCTCGTCGATCGCATCATCCATCAGCTGTGTGTCACTGGCCTGGAACAGGGGGTCTGTATAGCCGAAACGGGCCGCCAGCCGCCGGAAAATCTCCGTATTCGGCAGGCTTTCGCCGACACAGGGAATGACCGGTTCGGCACGCTGCAGGTAATTCTGGCCGTAGGCGCCAAAGATGTCATCATGTTCAAAGTGGCTGGCGGCGGGCAGGATCACGTCGCACAGTGCCATGCTGTCGTTCATTGCCACATCGCATCCGGCCAGAAACAGGTCCTCGCGCATCAGCGCCTTGATCAGGTTGGCCTGATCCGGATGTGTTGCAACCGGGTTATGGTTGTAAATCATTGCCGCCGTGATTGGCACGTCCAGGGTTTCGTCCTGCAGGACGTTGCCCAGATCGACAATATTGATGACGCGGGTGCCCGGTTTCATCAGCTGTTCACCCTGCAGCCTGTCACGCCGTTTCGGCGCTGCCAAACCTGATTTGGCAATGACACCGGCGCCTATGCGCCCGTGATGGCCGGTCAGGGCGGGCAGCGCCATCGCTGCTCTGAGCCCGGAGCCACCGGACCGGCCGCGTTCGATCCCGTTGCCGCTGGAGCAGGACATATTCCGGGCCGCGGCAATCCAGTCTGCCAGTTGGTGAAACTGTGCGCTGCTGATCCCGCACAGCGACTCGACCGAGGCAACCGTGTATTCGCGGGCCTGTGTCATGTAGGGGTCAAAACCTTCAACCCATCCGGCAATGAAGTCCCGGTCCAGCGCATCGCGCCGCTCCAGTTCTGCGGCCAGCCCCATGGCCAGGACAACATCGGTTCCGGGCTTGATCTGCACATGCATGTCGCATTGCTCTGCGATCTTGATGCGCTTGGGATCGATGACAACCAGCCTGCCGCCCTGTGCCCTGACCTTTTTGAGCAGGGGCGCAAGATGCAGGTTGGAGACGGTTACATTGTTGCCCCAGACCAGCACCAGGTCGGAATGGAGCACCTGTTCCGGCGGCATGCCCGGAGCCTCGCCGAAGAGGCTGGCATAGGCGCCGCCGCGGACCGCGCCGCACAGCGGCCCGCGGTCCAGCATGGTTGCCCCCATATGGTAAAAGAATCGCCGGTCCATGGACCCGCCTGCCAGTTCGCCATGCGGGCCTGCATAGTTGAAGGGCAGCACAGCCTCTGGGCCATGGGTGTCAATTGCACGGCTGAAGCCGGCATGCACGATATCCAGCGCCTCGTCCCAGCTGATCCTCTCAAACGTGCCGGAGCCGCGGGCGCCGACGCGCTTTAGCGGATGGGTGAGCCGGGCCTTGCCATGCACGAAGTCAGGGTAATAGCGCGCGACCTTGTTGCATATCACGCCGGCAGTGAAGGGATTGGCCTGCGAGCCTTTCACGTCAATCAGCGTTCCGTTCTGAACCTGCACAGTCAGGCTGCAGGTGTCGGGGCAGTCCAATGGGCAAACGCTTGGCAGGGTTTCAATCGGGCTTTGGGTGTTCATGGCTGGTCTCGTGCAATCAATTTTACGGGCAGGATACCGGCCGGCTGGAGAGGTGCGAAGTTCCAAAAAGGGAGAATTTCACCCTACCAATTTCAAAGCAGCAACGCCGCAGCGGCATTGTCTGCCGCAGGATGGGGGGAGTGCAAGGGCGTTGTTGCAGAACTTTCCAAATCCGGATTCACCTTGGAAATCCAGTGGGTTAAGAGGCTCGCATGAGCAAGCCCGAACCCGCCCGCTAACGCACGACGAACTGGAAGTCCTACAACGACGCGTTGAAGCAGCGTGGCTCGCTGCTGATCTGGCTGGACAAGGACATGGTGTGGCTGGCACCCAGGGCCGGTCGCAACGGTCGCGCTGCTGTGTTCTCGGATGCGGCCATCCAGTTTTGTTTGATGGTGAAAGTGCTGTTCGGCCTGCCGTTGAGGCAAACGACCGGGATGGTGGGCAGCATCCTGACGATGGCCGGGCTGGACTGGCCGGTGCCCGACTTTTCCACCCTGAGCCGACGCCAAAAATCCATCACCGTCCAGATATCGGGCCGTCGCGCGGCAAGCCCGCTGAACCTGTTGGCTCCCTCTCGGGTATTGCTGCGCAATACCCTGCCGGGCAGCGGACAGTCCCGGGATCAAGTTCCTCGGCGATGGCGAGTGGCTGGCCCGCAAGCATGGAACCTATCGCAAGCGCCAATACCGAAAAGTCCATCTGGCGATGGACACCGGCGCCGGCGACATCCGGACGGTGGAGTTCACCTCCAGCGACAAAGACGGCAGCCCGGTCCTGCCCGAACTGCTGAGCCAGGTGCCGCCAGAGGAACACATCTGCACCGTGACCGGTGATGGCGCCTAGGATACGCGCCGCTGCCATACAGCCATCCTGGATCGAGGCGCCGCCGCCGTCATCCCCATCCGCAAGAATGGGCGCCTTTGGAAAGAAGACTGTCCGGTCGCGACGGCGCGCAACGAGATCCTGCGCGCCCCCGGCACCTCGGGCGAGCCATCTGGAAGCGATGGGCCGGCTATCAAGCCCGAAGTCGGATCGAGGCAAAGATGTGATGCCTGAAATCCTTCGGCGAACGCATCGCCTCACGAGACCCCGACCGCCAGACCGGCGAAATCCACATCCGTATCGCTCTCATGAACCGCTTCAACGAACTCGGCATGGCCGAGATCGAAGGCCTGGCCTGAACTCAATGGGAAAGAGAAAACTCGCTCAGTTGCTGGGTTCTGCAACATATGTAACCGCCCCTTGCGCCAGAGGGAATTTGAGAGCTGTATCTGGCGCGTTGTCGAGTGCTGACATATGTCCGGCCTCTGATGCGGCTTACACATGCCGCGGGCCCGTATGGTGTTCGCAGGTCGGGTCCAAATAACGCCGCGTGCTCATAGGCACTTTGTTGCACACTGGTTCTCCCGATCCCGTCTCACGACTGTTGCGCCAAACTGTTCCTTGCCCTCTTTCGCTCCGACGTCCTCGCAGTACCGCC
>MDLF01000044.1:0-22902 GCA_001730095.1 Rhodobacteraceae bacterium (ex Bugula neritina AB1) | reverse complement strand
GCCAGATACAGCTCTCAAATTCCCTCTGGCGCAAGGGGCGGTTACATATGTTGCAAAATCCTCAAGGTTTTCAAAGTTTGGTCGGCCAGTATTGGCCTGGGGTGTGGGGCTTATGTTCTTTTTCCCTATCTTCTGGATGATGTTGACCAGCTTTAAGACAGACGCCGATGCGGTGAAGCCTGAGCACCTGATCTGGTTTACGCCGACCTTTGAAAACTACCTGAACATGACCGAGAACTACGACTAATGGCGCTTTGCCAGGAATTCAGTCATCACGGCCGTTTTGGCCACCGCCTTCACGCTTTGCGTCGGCATTCCCTGCGCCTATGCGATGGCCTTTAATCCCAGCCGATCCACCAAGGACGTTCTGATGTGGATGCTCTCGACCAAGATGCTCCCTGCGGCGGCGGTGCTTTATCCTATGACTTTCATCACCAAATCCACAGGCCTGTTTGATACCCATTTTTTGATCATCCTAGTGCTCAGCCTGATCAACCTGCCCATCGTGGTCTGGATGCTGTTCACCTATTTCAAGGAGATCCCCAAGGACATCATCGAGGCCGGTCAGATGGATGGCGTCAACACCTGGGGCGAGATCAAGGAAATCCTCATCCCATTGGCCTGGGGCGGCATCGCCTCCACCGCGCTGCTGTGTTTCATCTTTTGCTGGAACGAGGCCCATTGGACCGTGCGCCTGACCACCACCGATGCAGCGACGCTGTCTAAACTCATCGAAGGCAACCGTGCCCCAGAGGGCCTGTTCTTTGGCCGCCTGTCTGCCGTCTCCGCAGCCGCCGTTGGGCCCATCGTGATCCTGGGCTGGTTTTGCCAGAAACAACTTGTCCAGGGCCTGACCTTTGGCGCCGTGAAGTAAGGAACGACAATGGGACGTATCCAACTCAAAAGCGTGACCAAAAGCTTTGGTGATGTGCAGGTGATCCCACCGCTGGATCTGACCATCGAAGACGGGGAGTTTGCTGTTTTTGTTGGCCCCTCGGGTTGCGGCAAGTCCACCTTGTTGCGGATGATTGCCGGGCTTGAGGATCTGACTTCGGGCGAGATCGAAATCGACGGCACCATCGCAACCCATGTGCCTCCCGCGCAGCGCGGGTTGGCTATGGTGTTTCAGTCTTACGCGCTTTATCCGCATATGACGGTGCGCAAAAACATTGGCTTTCCTTTGCGTATGGCCAAGATGGCGCAGGCCGAAATCAACCAGCGCGTTGAAACAGCTGCAAAATCCCTGAACCTGATGGAGTACCTGGATCGCAAACCCGCCGATCTGTCGGGGGGGCAACGCCAGCGTGTTGCCATTGGTCGCGCCATTGTGCGCGAACCTACAGCCTTTTTGTTTGACGAGCCATTGTCGAACCTCGACGCCGCCCTGCGTGTGGGCATGCGTTTGGAAATTGGCGAGCTCCACGAACGTCTGCAAACCACCATGATCTACGTAACCCATGATCAGGTCGAAGCGATGACCATGGCAAATAAAATCGTGGTGCTGCGGGCCGGGGTGATTGAGCAGGTGGGCTCTCCGCTTGATCTTTATCACAGACCGCAAAACGAATTTGTGGCGGGATTCATCGGCTCTCCAAAGATGAACTTTGTAACCGGACCAGAGGCCGAAAAACACGGAGCTGCCACCATTGGCATTCGCCCGGAGCACACAGAGGTCAGCATGAGCGAAGGGGAGTGGAAAGGCCGTGTAGGCGTTGCCGAGCATCTGGGTTCGGACACCTTCATCCATGTGCATGACACTGGAGTGGCAGATTTGGTCACGGTGCGTGTGAGCTGCGACATCGCGGTCAAACACGGCGATACCATCTATCTGACGCCCCAGGTGGATCAGATCCATAAATTTGACACGCAGGGCCTGAGACTCTGATGGCGGCCTCGGCACGAAATAGCACGGGTGTTGCCCTGTCTGACGCGACCCTTCCCGGGCTTGCTGAAGCCATCGCACGTCCCACCTATGATCGGGCTGGGCTGCGCCCTGGCATCGTGCATATCGGCCTTGGCAATTTCCACCGCGCGCATCAGGCTTGGTATATTCATCGGCTAATGCAACAGGGAGAGGCGCAGGACTGAGCCATCATCGGCGCAGGCGTCCGCACCCAAGACCAGGACATGCGCAGCCGTCTGTTGGCGCAGAACTACCTGACAACTTTGATTGAACTCTCGCCTACAGGGAAGTCCGCCGAAGTCATAGGCTCGATGATCGACTACCTGCCGATAGAAACCGACAACACCGCCCTTGTGCGCCAAATGGCTGATCCCGCCATTCGGATCGTGTCGCTGACCATCACGGAGGGCGGCTACTTCATCTCATCAAACGGCGAGGGGCTGGACCTCGAACACCCAGAGCTCCAGCATGATCTTTGTACACCTGAGGCCCCCAGAACCGTCTTTGGAGCCATCGTAGCAGCGCTTTTGGCGCGCCGTACTGCTGGCACCGGGCCTTTTACGGTTCTCAGCTGCGATAACCTCCGAGGCAATGGAACGATTGCCAGGCAAGCCATCCTGTCCTTCGCCCAACAGGTCGATCCAGACCTCGCGTCCTGGATTGACAGCCACTGCAGTTTCCCAAATTCCATGGTTGATTGCATCGTCCCGGCAACTGGCCCAAATGAGATTTCCCTGGCGCAGAGGTTTGGGATCGATGACGCAGCCCCGGTGACACATGAAAGCTACCGGCAGTGGGTGATCGAGGATGATTTCTGCGCAGGCCGGCCTGACCTTGAAAAGGTTGGGGTCATTCTGACCCCCGATGTTCACGCCTATGAGGCAATGAAAATTCGCATCCTGAATGCTGGCCATCAGGTCCTGGCCAATGTCGGCGAGCAGATGTCCATTCAGACCATCGCAGAATGTATGGCGCATCCGCTGATCTCACAGTTTTTCCACAAGGTCGAACAGGAAGAGATCGCCCCCTATGTCTCTCAGGTGCCAGGTATGACACCGACGCAATATGTCAGCTTGATTGCCCAACGGTTTTCAAACCCGGAAATTCGCGACACAACACGCCGGGTGGCTTTTGATGGATCCTCGCGCCATCCCGAATTCATCCTGCCAATCGTTCGAGATGCCTTGAACAGCGGTGGCTCTGTCGAGGGACTAGCCCTGGTCGAAGCGTTGTGGGCGCGCATGTGCGCCGGTGTGCGAGAGGATTGGACAATCATCGAGAGCAATGATCCCAATTGGCAAAACCTGTCTGCAATTGCGCAAGAAAGCGCCAGACGGCCAGAGGCCTGGCTCGAGCAGAGACATATCTATGACACCCTGAGCGATGATCCCATTTTTGCTCCAGCCTTTTGTCGTTGGTTGCAGCTGATTTGGTCCAAAGGCAGCCTTGCGGCACTGAAGGCCTATACCGGACAGGCGCAGAACGTGAAAAGTGAGACATCATGATGATCCTATGCTGTGGCGAGGCCCTCATCGACATGATCCCCGAGCCTACACTGCAAGGCGCCCAGGGTTTCGTGCCCCATTGCGGTGGCGCGGTCATGAATACGGCGGTGGCCCTGGGACGTCTGGGAGCGCCAACAGGACTGTTTACGGGGTTGTCCGATGACATGTTTGGCCAACAACTAACCGCGCACCTGCGGGCGTCACATGTCGATCTTTCTCTGGCTGCGGTGTCGAGCCGCCCCACGACATTGGCATTTGTCAAATTGGTGGATGGCAAAGCCAGCTACAGTTTCTTTGATGAAAATTCAGCCGGTTGTTTGCTGCAGCTTGCCGATTTACCAAACGTGCCTACGCATGTCAGTGCGCTGTTTTTTGGTGGCATCAGCCTTGCCGTGGAGCCTGCCGCCGAAACCTATGCCACCCTGTTGGAGCGGGAAAAGCGTGACCGTGTGGTCATGTTGGATCCCAATATTCGTGAAGCTTTCATTGCCGACCCGGAACGTTACCGTGGGCGCCTGGACCGAATGCTGGCACAGACCGATATCATCAAGGTTTCCGACGAGGATCTTGACTGGTTAATCCCGCTGAATATGCCGTCTGCGGAGAAAGCCGCAATGTTGATGAACCGTGGCCCACGTCTTGTGGTCGAAACGCGGGGATCCGCTGGTGTGCTTGCCTATCTTCCCAATGGCACGGAGGTCGCAATCGCTGCTGAATCCGTTGATATTGTCGATACGGTTGGCGCAGGCGACACCTTCAACGCAGGTTTTTTGTGCAAACTTAGGGAGCTTGGAATGTTGGATGTTGAGATACTCCCGCACATCACTCCTGAGGTATTGAGGTCAGCTCTGACTTTTGCGTCAAAAGTCGCCGGAATTTCGGTGTCCCGTAAGGGGGCAAACCCACCTTGGGCGCGGGAAGTCTATGAGTCGGTCTAGGTGCCAAAAGCTCTGACGACGGACACTTCAGCCGGGAATGCTTGGCCGCCGTCGTGGACATATCCATTGGCGGTGCGCGGGTCGCCCGTGAGCTGGATCGGATTGCCGAGCTGCGCGGGTATCTCTGCCTTGTGGTCAGCGACAATGGAACCGAACTGACCAGCAATGTGTTGCTTTGGTCGGCTGGATACTGCCGGGACAAACGGCCTACAGCAGCCCGTTTGCGATCCATTCATCCAACTGGCGGCGGCTGATTTCGAAATGCATGCTGTCCTCGCGCCGGAACCCGGCACCCCAGACCCAGCCTTGATCATAGAAGAAATCCGCCATGATGGTGAGCCCCAGCTGGGTTTTGCCATCGGTGAAGTTATCCAGCTTACCGTCAATATTCAGGTCAACCGCCAGGCCATAGCTATGGGTGGACAGTGAATTGGTTGTGCCGCGAATCCGGCGCACGCATAGCGCGCCGGCGGTGTTGATGCGGGCATAAAGATCGGGGTCAGCCTGGCGGATGTTTTCAAAAACCACTTTCAGGCTTTCGATGGCCGGGCTCAGCATGCTGACACGGATCGGCCCGACCTGCTCGGTCACCAGTTTTTCCTTCAGGTCCGGATTTGTCATCGGCTGGCAGGTGTCGTTCAGATCCTGCCGCGGACGGCCCAGTCTCTCGGTCAGGTATTTGCCGCCGGTGACCCGCAGGCCGCGGTTCACGTTCAGCCGGTCCGCAATCAGAACCACCTGGGCATAATCCAGATCAGCACCGCCTGTCTGATTCCAGATCGCGGCCTCGCCGGCCGCATCATCAGTGAAAGGGCTGCCTGTGTCTGCCCCTCCGGCAGGCAGGCTGGCAACTTCGTTCTGCAAGTCCGTCATCCTGGCCTGCAGATCCTCAACCTGCTGGCGCAGCATTTCAAGCTCGATCCGCGCTGTGGAATCGACACCACCGGCGCCTTGGTAATCTTCCTCGTTCAGCAGCCAGCTGAGCCCGAACCAGATAGCCGGAGCCAGCACAAGGCCGATGGCAATAATCACAGCTGGCAGTACCCGCATTTTTCCTCCTGGTTCATTTGTGCCCATTTCAATCCTTCACCGGCCGGCAGTAAACCCCCTGATTACAACTTGCCGGAAACACCGTGTTTTTTTCCTGCACAGGGCTCTGCCCGGCATTGGCAGGCTGCTGGTGCTGGTATAAGCTGTCCCCATGTTGCAGCGGTAGGGGAGAGCGCAGAGCATGATCCGCCTGAAAAGTATTTTTACAAGCATTCTGGGGGCCGGGTTGATTTTCGCGCCGATGGCACAGGCGCAATCCAATAGCGGCGAGCTGTCGGTAGAAGAAATCACAGAAGCCTTCAAGAAACAGAAGACCCGCGGCCTGGTCATTGTGCCCAGCAGCGCGGACACGGGCCAGGACACAACCGAGGAAACTGCGACTGTGGCTGCCGCGGCGGAGGAATACTCCCCCGTAGATCAGCAGACACAGATCAATATTCAGATCTCCTTTGATTTCGACAGTGCCGCTTTGCGGTCCGACCAGGAACCGAAACTGGCAAATATGTGCGCCTCGATGAAGGCTCTGGATGACACGGTTTTCCAGATCATCGGCCATACCGACAGTTCCGGCTCGGCAGCATATAACGAACGGCTGTCCCTGCTGCGCGCACAGGAGGTGCGGCGTCATCTGATCAGCTCCTGCGGCGTGCCAGAGAATATGCTGAAGGCCATCGGCATGGGCGAGACCGCCCCGTACAACCAAAACAACACCCGCGCCGATGAAAACCGCCGCGTTGAATTTCAGGCTCTGGGCTGACAACAGCCCGGACCCGCTCCGGCACAAAGGCCAGGGAGACCTCTATGCTTGAATCGCGCCCTGGCGACTTGTTCCAGCCGGGTGATCTGCTGAACAATACCTACAGGATTGAATGCCTGCTGGGCCGCGGCGGCACGTCCGATGTCTACAAGGCGCGCTCTGAAATCTCCGGCAATCTGGTTGCCCTGAAGGTGCTGAAGCAGGAGCTTGCCGCCAACGAGGATTTCACCGTCCTGATGGCGCGTGAAGAGAACATCCGCGAAATCCGTCACGCAGCCGTGGTGCGCTATTCGGAAAACCACCGCACCCCAGACGGCCATATTTATCTGCTGATGGACTATGTCGACGGTCCCGGTCTCGACAAGCGCCTGAAACAGGGGCCGATGTCGGCCGAAGATCTGCTGGTTGTCTGCCGCCGGGTGGTGCAGGGCCTGCAGGCGGCACATGCCCGCAATATCGTTCACCGCGATCTCAGCCCGGACAACATCATCCTGCGCGGCGGCGACCCGGCAGAGGCGGTGATCATTGATTTCGGCATCGCCAAGGATACCAATCCTGGTGCCCAGACCATTGTCGGCAATGAATTTGCCGGCAAATACTCTTATGCAGCGCCTGAACAGATGAGCGGGAACACCGATGCCCGCTCTGACATCTATTCGCTCGGCGCGCTTTTGCTGGCCAACTTTCGGGGCGCGGCGCCGAAATTGGGTGCCAACCCGATGGAAGTGGTTGAAAACAAGCAAAAGCCCGTGGACACCGATGGCCTGCCCGAGCCGCTGAAAGCGCTGATTGACCGGATGTGCGCCCCGGACCCGAATGACCGGTTCCAAAACGCAGGCGAAGTTCTGGCATTTCTGGACGACCCCAGTAGCGGGTCGGACGGCGGCAGCCTGGCAGATTTGCTGGATGCGCCGAATGAAGACGCCACCATCATCGTGCCGCAGACCAGCAGACCTGCGCCGCCCCAATCTCCGCCCGCTGCCAAACCCGCAGCGGAAAAGGCGAAAAAGGGCGGTGGCGGGCTTTGGGCCGCTTTGGTGGTGCTTCTGCTGCTCGGCGGTGGCGGGGCCGGCGCCTATTTTGGTGGCTTTCTCGACAGCGTCCTGGGGCCCAGCTATCCGGTGGCCCGTCCCTATTCACTGATTGCAGAGAAACCAGCCGATGGCCCGGTCGAAATCGTTGGCAACGTACCTTCCGAAGCGGTGCGCGATGGCCTGCTGGGTTTGTCGCAGGATGCCGACCTTACCCTTGCCTCTGGCGCCATTGCCGACAGTTGGGGCGCTGACATTCTGGACACCGTCAAACCACTTAGCGGTCTGCGGGAATGGCGCCTTGTTGTCAGCAACAACAAGGCGCGGCTGACCGGAACCACAGATGACACCAACGTCGCGGAAATGCTGAATGAGCTGTTTCGCAACGGGCTGCCCGGTGCCTTGGAAGGCAAAGCAGACATCCGGTTTGAACTGCCGATGCTGCCAGTCGCAGAAGTGAAAGCGATCATGAACAGCTTTGCCGATTGCGGGCCGCTGGTGCGCCAGGGCAACGGCCATTTTGAAGGTTACGGCCCAACCGACCCGATCCTGATCAGCGGCCGCGTCGCCAGCACTGCCACCCGGCTGGAGCTGTTTGACGCGCTGCGCGCACTGGCGCATGAGCGGCAGGTTGTTCTGGATGTGGAAGTGTTGAATGACGCTCTTTGTGTGGTTGAACAGCATCTGCCCAAAGCACCGTCCGGCGGGGCCGGGGTGGAATTTGCGGTTGGCGGGACATCCGTGGAGCCGAACCCCTCTGGCCGGTTCTTTGTCGGCGAAAACCCGGTGATCGACGTGGTTCTACCCAACGGCGTAACCGACGGATATCTCACGGTTTCCATCCTTGATGTGTCCGGGAATGTGTTCCACCTGCTGCCGAATATCTCGCGGGAGGACAACGCGGTTGCCAGCCTGCGCGACGGCGCACAGGGCGAGGTCCCGGTGCGGGTCGCCTACAGCTTGGAAGAATCCGCAGCCAATGGCGGCATCGCCTTCAAAGTGGATGACAGCTCGCTGGGCAAGAGCAAGGTGCTGGTTCTGCATTCCGCCGAACCCCTGTTCGATGGCATGCGGCCAACATCAGAAAGTGCCGTGGGATTTGCTGAGGCTTTGAAGGCCAGCTATGATGCAGACTCCAGCCGCATCCGCTCGCTCGACAGCCGTATCCTGGTGACCGCCAAGCCCTGACTGTGAAATCTACAATTCCGGGCCGGGCAGGATTTGCACTCCCGGCAGACATTCCTTGCGCGCAGTACAGTATCGACCTTACAAAACGTCGATAACTATCGCGGTAACATTGTCGGCGCCGCCGCCTGTCAGCGCGAGCTGGATCAGCTGATCACCAACGGTTTCCAACGGTGCGCTGCTCAGCATGTCTTCCAGAATCTGGAAGGTGGCATATTTGCTCAGCCCGTCAGAGCAGATCAGGAACCGGTCCCCAGGCTCTGTGTCGCCGCGGATCTTGTCAATTTCCAGCTCATCTCCCACGCCCACCGCTCGGGTAATGGCGTTGGAATGCGGATGTTGTTCCGCCTCGTCCCAGGTCATCTTTCCCGCCAGCACATATTCTGCGACGGCCGAATGGTCCTCTGTCAGCATTTCGATCTGGCCATTGCGCAGCCGGTAGATACGGCTGTCACCGGCCCACAACCCGACAAAATGCTGGTTTGCCATGATCAGTGCTGCAACCGTTGACCCGATTGTACCGCCGCCCCGGGCCGCCGCCTCGGCGCGGATTGCCTTATGCGCGTTCTGAATCGCGTCCCGCAGCGCATGCATCCGGGCCGCCGGGTCCAGCCCCAACGGGATCATCGCCACTGAATCGGCAATCAGACGGCTGGCAAAATCACCTGCGTCATGGCCACCCATGCCATCAGCAACCAGCCAGATGTCATGCTCCGGCAGCGCCAGGACTGAGTCTTCATTAACCTTGCGCTTCAGGCCCACATGGGTTTGCGCGGTATAGCGGTATTTGCGCAGCTGGTTCATCACGCGGCCTCAACCCCGGCCCAGACCGGCGCGCCAAGATCAAACAGTGCCAAAGCCACCGCTCCCTGCGGCAGACCTCTGCAAGCCAGCGTCCGGGGCACCCCGTCCAGAACGGCCGTCCACAGGCTGCACCCGGCCAGCCGCGGGTCAAATGCCTGCAGCCGCTCCGGCCCTTGCGGGCCTGCCATGACCACCTCTGTGGCCGTTGGTTGCACCGTATCAGGCGCCGGAAGCGCTGCAAGCCGGTCGGCCAGGCTGTCTTTGGTCATGCTGTCCTCCAATGCGTCCAGTACCAGCTCCTCAAGCTGCTCGAACAGAGTCTGCGCAGCCAGATGGCCGGGATCGGCAGAACCGGCCCCCGTCCGCGCGGACACCAGAGTCAGCGGAAACCTGCGCCCGACCCGGTCAACCGACGGCATCATGACCCCCCAGACCGAGGCCGCACCGCCGCAGCCTGCCGGCAAGGTGAAGCGCCAGATCGGCGCTGTCATGTAATGGGCATCAAAGCCGGAGCCATAGGCCGTCTTGCCGTCCAGCATAACCTGCTGCAGCCAAGCATCCCAGACCCGCACAAAGCCGCCGGGGGTGCGCAGCCGGAAGAAATCCCCGGCCGAAGGCATTTTCCCATATGCGCCGAACCCGTCCATTACATCGACTTCGGGCAGCTGAATTTCGCCATGGCCGGCAGGGCGAAGGGATTGATGACAGATCCGGACTGCAGCTCAAACAGGGCCAGCCGCCCGCCAACGCGAAAGTTCACACGCCGACGGTCAGACACATTGGTGCGCCGCACTTCGGCCGCATCCAGCAGCCGGAACCAGGCCCAAGGCCCGTCCCGCGACAGCACGTTTTCGGCATCCCGTTTCTTGGGCAGCAGCGTCAGCCGGGCCAGCCCGACCGAGCCCGGCCAGGTGACGGCCACCGGCGTCGGCGCGCCGGACCGGTGGTTATAGGCGACTTTGGTACCGTCGATTTCCAGCATCACTTCCTTGGCCTTGGGGTCCAAGGCATTGACAGTAATTTGGAAATTCACCGCAGGCTGCGCGCCGCCGGCAAAGAAGGCCTCCTTGATTTCTGCCGCATACTGCATCTGCTGCAGCACTGCCGGGCTGATGCCCAGATCGACGTCGTTGACGCGTTTCCAGGTCCAGGGACGGCTGCGGGTGTCGACGTATTTCAGCAGATGCTCATTGAAGAAACTGTCAATCAGCCCGTTTGGAGAGAACAGTTTGGCAAAATCCGCCATTGCAACATCCGCCCGCGCCGACCGGTTGAACGGATAGCGGTTGGCCAAAGCCTTGTCACAGAACGGCAGCACCGCAGACTGCCAGCGCGCGTTGATTGATGCGCGGGTGCCCTCAGAGGTGATGCCCGAGGACCCGGCTGAAATCTGCGTTGCCCAGCGAGGCAGCGGCCCACCCATCCGGCTGGCGGTCTGCTGGAACTGCAACAGCGCCTGACCGCTCTGGCCACCGGTGGCAACACCGGAAAAGGACATCTTGTTCAGCTCCTGATAGACCAGCTGCAATTGCCCCATCAGGTCGTCCAGCTGCGAGGGCTGGCCTTCCGGACGGTTGACCAGGTCAAACAGCCACTGGAACCGTTCCTGCACATAAGCTCCCGGCGGCTTGGCCGCCTGCCCCGACGCATTCTCGGCAGAACCGACCAGCGCCTCCAGCAGGATCTGTCCCTGGATCGACAGAGTGGAGCGTGCTTCAATCGCGGCCACATTCTGGGCGCCCGCGGCCAAAGTTCCCGTATCCAGAACGGATTTGTCCTCATTCAACCGGGTTTCGTTGCTGACATCGGTCAGGATGTTGACGATGGGTGATGTCGGCCCGGACAGAACATTGGTGACTTCCACGGCGTGGGACAGCGATTCCAGCGGGATGATGTCGATATCGCCCAGGATCTGATCATAACGGCTGATATAGTCGTTGTAATACAGATCCAGAACATCACGGCTGAGCTTCAACAGCACCGCCTCGTTCTGGGCGGCCTCGCTTTGCTCACCCAGCACCCAGGCCTCCCGGTGAACCCGCTCAGCAACGCTGACCGCTTCGGGCAGGAACACATTGTGGAAGCCGTCATAGGTGAAGATGCCTTCGATGCCATCGTTCAGCGGCTTGCCGGAACTGCGGACCAGCACCCGTTTC
This sequence comes from Rhodobacteraceae bacterium (ex Bugula neritina AB1), assembly GCA_001730095.1. Lineage (GTDB taxonomy): Bacteria > Pseudomonadota > Alphaproteobacteria > Rhodobacterales > Rhodobacteraceae > Leisingera. The sequence continues at coordinate 11,573 of MDLF01000044.1, read as the reverse complement.
ACCGACGGCCCGCCAACATCCGTAATCCGCCATTTCGGCAGGCTGGTTGCCTGCTGGGAATTCAGAATGCCGTTATAGACCCGCTGCGCCAGCGGCATTTCCGACAGCAGATTCTGCGCCTGCGCAATCAGCGGACCATTCAGCGCAATCTCTTCCATCGGCTGCGATAAAAGCGCGGTCAGGTGATCCATCAGATCCGACCGCAGCTGGGTGCGGGAAATGCCGGGATAGGCAATGTTTTCCCAATCGAGCCGCATCCATTCCTTGACCAGATCCTGGTTCATCGGCCCCTGAAGGCCCAGCATCAGATAGATCTTCAGCGCCTCATACAGCGTATCGGGGTTGTTGATATTGCCCTCGATCTGCTGCTCCAGCCGCACCAGCAGCCGCGGCAGAAGACGCTGGTTCAGCGCTGTCCGATAGGTTTGGGCAGCTTGGGTGCCGATCACCTCTCCCTGATACAGGCCATAGGTCATCGCGCCATCGGGTTCCGGGTCAGACAGCACTGGATTGCCCGGCATGTCGCGCAAATTGTTCAACGCTGCCGCCACCGGCACCAGGTCTGTGTCGCCGATCGGGCTGGGCGGCAGCTGCGCCGCAGCGGCCTGATAGGCAGCCACTTGCCCCTCGGCATCTGTAATCAGGTCCGAGTTCTTGAGATACGACCGCACCCACAGCGTGCCCATCGCAATGGCCACCAGCACGGTTGCAGTAATGGCAATCCGCCGGGTCCAGCGGTAGCGGCGTTCAACCTTGTCGTCAGCCGACACCAGCCCGGCCTCCGGGAACATCACGCTCTCGAACAGGCGGGTCAAAAAGAAACTGCGTCCAGTCCCCTGCCCGGTGCCGATTGCCTGACGGCCGATACCGAATGTCTGCGCCATCCCCAGCATCAGCCGGTCAATCGGCGTGCCTTCCTGGGTGCCGGAGGTAAAATAAACCCCGCGCAGCATCTGGCGCTGCTCATAGCGGTTGTCCTGGAACACCTCCATCAGGAACTCGCGGGCGACCCCGCGCATCGACGCGACCTGCGCCGGGAAGCCGGCAATCAGCGCCCGGCGCTGATGATCGGTCTCTATCTGCATCTTCTCCAGAAGCTGCGCGTTGATCTGCCCCAGCAGCAGGCCGAATTCCTCGTCAAACCCGGCAATCGGCGGCTGTTCTTTCTTGCCCTTGGGCAAAGGCAGCGTGAAACCCCAGACCTGTTCGCGGTCTTCCTTGCCCAGAGAGTCGTGAAACTCCTGGAAGCCGGCAATCAGATCGGCCTTGGTGAACAGCACATAGACCGGGAAACGCACCCCCAGCTTTTCGCGCAGCTCCGCCAAGCGGCGGCGCACCGCAGCGGCGTGGCTTTTCTGGGTGATTTCATCCTGCAAGCTGAGATCAGACAGCGAGATCGCAATCAGCGCGCCATTGATCGGCTGCCGCTTGCGGTACTTCTTCAAGAGGCTCAGGAAGCCAAGCCAGGCGGCGTTATCCGCCTCGGCATCGCTTTCCTGTGTGGTATAGCGCCCGGCAGTGTCAATCAGCACCGCGTCATTGGTGAACCACCAATCGCAGTTGCGGGTGCCGCCGACGCCGCCGATCGCGGCTTTGCCCAGTTTCTCGGCCAGCGGAAACTGCAGACCGGAATTCACAATCGCCGTTGTCTTACCGGCGCCCGGCGGGCCGATCATGATATACCAGGGCAGATCGTTCAGATGCCGCCGTCCGCCCTTGGACTTGCGCAGCTCCTTCATTGCATCCTTGAACTTGCCGCGCAGCTCGCCGATTTCTTCGGACAGCACATCATCTTCCGAGGTATCGACAGCCTCCGCCATCTCCTCGGTCATCTCCTTGTCCTGGCGGCGGCGGCGCCAGAAAATGATGCCGACGGTGATGAAATACAACAGGAAGATCACCCCGATGGTGATCAGCCGCGACATCACACTGTCAAACGGGCGCCAGTCATCGCTGCCGATAAACGGCGCGAAGTACCAGACACAGGCCGACAACGCCGCGGTGAGGATCAGCAGGACCGTGTAGATCGACCGGAACAAAGGCAAGATATAGCGGCGGATCATCCTTTAACCTCCTGAACCAGCAGGATTTCGATCCTGCGGTTCTTAGCCCGCCCTGCGCGGGTGCTGTTATCTGCAATCGGTTCCTTGTCGGCCCGGCCTTCGGCCGACAGCCGGTCCGGGTCGGTCATCACCTTGGCCATACCAGCCATCACAGATTTTGCCCGTGCCAGCGACAGCGCCATATTGGACGGGAAGCGGGAGGAGCGGATCGGGATATTGTCCGAATGTCCGGCCACGATAATCTTGCCCTTTTCGTCATTCAGTGCCTCGGCCACCCGGTTCACCGGACCGCGGAATTTCTCACTCAGCTGATCCGAACCAGAGCCGAACATACCGGACCCGGTCAGCCGGATGATCAGCGTGTTGCCCTTCTGGAAGACCTGCACGATGCCTTCCTTGATCTCCGGCTCCAGGAACCCGGACACCTTGGCGATCTGTTCTTCAGTGGTGGGTGCCGGCGGCGGCGGTGGTGGCGGCGGTGCGCGCCGTTCCAGCGCAACCTTGGGACCGGAATCCACAATGGTCAGCTGACCCACCACATTTTCAGTCTTGTTCGACAGCATCCAGCTGAGCCCCAGAAACTGCAGCGCCAGAATGGCGCAGGTCGCGGCCATGGTGATCCACACCAGCCGCCAGACCGACAGTGCCTTGAACGGTTTGACCAGCCCCTCCCAATGGGGCGACAGGTCGCGCTCGACGGGACCGCGCTGGTTGCGGATGATCCGGGCCAGCGCGCCTCGGATCTGCAGATGCTTTTCCGAACCGCCCTGCTCCACCCGCAGGCGGCCCTCAAACCCCAGCGACAGGCACATATACAGGAACTCGAGCATATCGATATTGTTGCCCGGCTCCTTTTCCAGCCGGGCCAGCAAATCGTAAAACCGGTCGCCGCCGACAACTTCGCGATGGAAGGTCGCCACCATCGACTGCAGCCCCCAGGCGGATTGCCCGCCCCAGGGCGTGTTCAGCACCACATCGTCCAGCGTCGCGCACAGCGCATAGCGCGCAATCTTGACGGTCTGCGCGGCAATTCCCGCCTGCAAGGCGCGGTTCTCGAACGCGCGCACCTCGGCCACCACATTCTTGCGCAACCCGTCTGGGTCCATGTGCTGCGCCCGGTTGCGGATCCGGCTGATCAGCGCAAACAGGGTCGAGGCACAGGCTGTCAGCTGGTTCATCCCCGTCAGCGCCATCTTCGGAGCCTTGGGGCCACCTGCTGCCGCCTGCGGTTTCGGCGCCGCCGCCTGCGGAACGCCATAGGCATCAAGCCCCGGCTCTTGCGGGCTTGCGGGATCATCCGCAACCGGCTGCGACGGCGGAGTCTGCGGCATCGGCGTGGCCGTGCGGCGACCGCCCGGATTCGGCCTGATCACCGTCTTGTCGGTATCCCCGGGTTCGGCAAAGGGATCGTCATAATCAGCCATTTCAGCAACTTCCCTTACGCATTACGGATCGCCCACAGCTCCATCTTGAGCCCCGGATACTGCCCCGACACATGTACCGCGATACCACCCGACGTGGTCATCTTGCGCCAATAGGGGCTGTCTGCATCCATCTCGAAATAGACCACACCAGAGTGATAGGGGATCTGCCGCGGCGCCACCGGCAGCGGGCGCAGGGTGATCCCCGGCAAGGCTGAGTTCACCAGCTGGCGAATTTCCTCGACGGGGCCGATCTTGGCCTGGCCCGAGAAATGCTTGCGCACGTCCTCGGCCGGAATGTCGGCGCTGACCGCCAGCACAAAACCCGCATTGCCCAGCAGCTTGCGGTCGGCAATGACCCCCACCGAGATGCCGTATTTGCGCGCTTCCAGCTTGATCGGGATCGCGGTCTGTTCCAGTACCGAACTCAGATACTGGCGCAGCACCCGGATCACCGGCGCAAAACATGTCATCAGGTTGTCATGGGTGTAGGGCGGAAATTCCGGCGCCTGTTTTTCCGTGGACATGAACACCGACAGTTCCCCCGCCATGCCGGCGCAGGTGTAAAACAGCCGTTCCGGGTGCAGGTTCTCGATGTTGCGCAGGTGGCGGACCTGCGGCAGCATCCGGTTCACCACGGCCAGCAGCATGAAATCTGACACATCCGCCACGCCGCGGGCGCCGCCGGCCTCTGACAGACGACCTGCCAGCGCCTCCATCCGGTGCGCCAGAAGCCCTTCCAGTTCGCGCAGGAAACCGCTCAGCGCAGGCGCTGCGCGCACATCCAGGCAGGACGGAATAAAGGCCTGATCCAGCACAATCTCCTTGTCCGAGCGCACTTCGATGATACGCGCCACGGGGATCGCCAGCAGGTCGGCCAGATCATCCACTTCCAACGCAAACTGCAGGCGCATCTTGCCCACGTCCAACTGCACCGGCTTGCGTTCGGTCGAGGTCACATCGGTCACTTCCACCGCATCCGGGCGCAGCCGGCTGGCTGACCGTTCGGCGCCGCTCAGATCGACCTCCGTGGCGCCCTGGCGGCGCTGCGGCACGGTCAGGTAGACAATGCAGTCCTTCACCGTGGTCGGAACCTCCATGGCCGGCGGATGCGGATCCGCCATCGGCACCCGGAACACGGTGCCGTCATGGGTCAGCCCTTCGCAGGACTTGACTGCAAACTGGCCGATCTTCAGCGCCTCATGGTCGATCTCCAGCCCGTTCACACCCCAGGCATAGGGGCCAAGCCGCCGCGCCAGCCCGGCAACCAGCGCCTCGTTGTAACGGTCGGACTGCTGGAAGTGATGCGGCTGCAGAAACAGCCCCTCCGTCCAAAGTACCTTGCTGTCCCAGGACACCGGGATCTCCTCTCAATTGCAGGCGCGCGCGCAGAACGCGGCGCCGGTCATTCCTTCAGCCGGTCCAGCTGATCCTTGTAGGCCCGCGCGAATTCGCGGCTGAACAGGTCGTGAAAATCATTCTCAGCCTGGTCGGAAATCTCCGTATACAGCTGTTCGTACACATCCCAGTACTGGGCCTTCTTGCCGCGCAGCAGGCCACCCAATCCGCCCTTGGTCTCGATCTGGCTTTCCAGCGCCTTGGGGTCCAGGCGTTTCAGCACGCCTTTCAGCGCGGCCTCCATGCCGGTGACCATGGCCACCTCATGCGCCTTGATGTCCCGCAGCGCCTCCTCGGCGGCGGTCTCGGGCGACAGATACCCCTTGGTGGCTGGGCGCACCATCGCCTCAATTGCCTGTTCCGGGGTGATTGAGAACTTCAGCGGGTTGTTCCCACCGGCAGAAATCATCGTCTGCTCGATCCGGAATTCCGATTTGATCGACGTCCGCGTCATCAGGATTTCACGCAGGCCCGTGACCAGTGTTTTCATCACCCGTCCCATCCGCCCCATGGTGCCGGCATGCTCTGCCGGATCAAGGCTGACCTCAGCCCCCAAACCCTTGAGGAAAGCGGCGACCGCTTCCTGCGCTTCTGTCGAAGACGCCGCGGCAGGGGCAACAGTCTGTCCGCCGCTGTCCTGCTGCGGCGGAATTTCCTGGGGCGATGGCGGCGGTGCCTCTTGTGGCGGGGCCGTTGGCGGCATCTCAGAGGGCGGCGGCACTTCGCGCGGCGAGGGATCTGGCTGCGGTGCGGGCTGAGGCGCCGGGCCGGGCGCCGGGGCTTCCGGCTCGCCGATGCCAGACAGGAAATCATCATCCCAGTCGTCAGGGATCACATTCGACTGCGCCACAGGCACTGCAAACCCGTCCGATGCGGTTGGATTGTGATTGGCGAGGCTCGCCCCCTCCCCTTCGCGCCCGTCGCTGGCTTTCTGGAAAAACGGATCCTCTTCTTCACCCAAGGGCGGCAGCAGCTCGTCGATCGGATCCACCGGGTTCAACTGCGCAGGCCCTGTCGGTCCCTCGCCCAGCAGATCGTCCAGAAAATCGCCACCCGGCCCGGCATCATCTAGCAGCTGCAACGGATCAGGCGCATTGGCCGCATTGCCGTGCGACGCCGGAGCCTGCGCCGCAGGGGCCGCAATCATGTCGCCGACATCCGTCAGATCATCGCGGATTTCCACCACCAGCTCATAGTTGCCGACACACAGCACATCGCCGTTGTTCAGCGGCGTTGGCGTCCGGCCCAGCGGGATCTTGGAGTAATTCAGAAATGTACCGTTGGAGCTGAGATCCACCACCACCACGTTGCCATTGTGGTCCTCAATCACACAGTGATTGCGCGACAGCAGCTGGTCCGGATCCGGCAGCACCAGATCGCAGCTGGCGCCGCGGCCCACCGTAAGGCTCGGCCCCCGCATCGGAACAGGGGCCGCATCGCCGGGCATGGCGCCCGAGCTCTGGAATTTCAGTGTCACGCCCATGCCTGGGTTCAACCTCCCACCAATACGGTGACTTGCCCCAGGGTGATCATGCCGCCGCAGGCTGCTGTGTCCATGATACGCGCTGCAGGCAGGCTGTTGATCAGCACCGTGGCCGATCCTTTGACAATCGGATGCGGCGGCGCGGCCGTGCACATGTCGGACACCCGCGCTGCAGGCAGGCCGCCGACAAGGACAGTCACCGCGCAGGGCGGCAGAATTGGCGTCGGCACCGGCAGCACCGGCGGCGGCGGTGTGGAAGGCAGCATGCAGGCATGCAGATCCGTTACCCGGGCCTGTGGCATTCCCATCTGTGATTTCCTCCCCTTATCCTTGTGTTTCCACTTCCGGCACCCGGACCACCTGTCCCCTGCCGCCGCGGGCAATATCCAGCGCCCGCTCTACCAGAACACCGCCGTGTTCTTCAAACTTATCAGACAATTGACCCAAGGCCACCATATTCATGGCAAAGGCCGCCGCCTCAGAGGCCCCTGCCGGGGCAGGATATTGATTCAATTCTCCGGGTCCCAGGGTTCCGGCAGCATACAGCACCGCCAGGGCGCAGTTCACCGTGTCATCATCCACATAGGCATGATCCAGGGTGATCCGTGCCTTGTCGCGGTTTTCCTCGGTGGGTTCGAACACCCAGGCCTCCGAAGCGGTCAGCGAGGCCGGGTCCTTGTCGGAACGCGGCCCGATATAGTCACGCGCGGCCAGGCAGGCCCACCACACCCGTTCCCGCGGGGGCAGCAGCACGGCCAGCGTGCGCAGTAAATCCACCAGAGCGCCCTTGCGCTCCAGCTCCTCCAGCACATCCCCTGCCTGCGCCGTAGGCGGCGCCTCCAGCGGCGTTTTCAGGATGACATTTGCCCGCGACAGCAGCTTGGCCACCGGGTCCGCAGGCATTTTCACCAGCTTTTCAAATCTTGCCGACATCTGTGCCCACCTAGTTGATCATCGTGAGGCCGCCCTTCAGGGTCAGCATCGCGTCGCCTTTGACGGTGGTCATCGGCGCTTTGGCTTCAACCATTCCGGTGCCTTCGATCTTGATCATCGGCCCTTTGATAGACACGCCGGAGTTGTCGATCTTCACTTCCGAAGCCCCCACGGTCAGCTTGATCTCCTGCCCTGCGCTCATGGCGATCTTGCCTGCGGTCACATCCACGGTCAGGTTCCCCAGAGACACGGTCTCCTTGTGGTTCCCCTTCGCGATCGTTTCGGTCAGGTTGCCGGTGTTGATGTCCAGTGTCACATTCCCCTTGTCGATCGTTTCGGCCAGGTTGCCCTTTTCCACATCCACCGTCATGTTGCCGGTTTTGACCGTCTCGGTCCGGTCGCCCTTGTTCACCGTCTCAGTGACATTTTCCTCAACCGTCAGAACATAGCTTTTCTCATCCGCCGCAGTGACCTCTGGCGATGGCGCTTCCAGGCCGACCGTCACCGTCGAGCGGTCCTTGACCAGCATCTGATGGTCCTTCTGCGCCTGCACCCGCATCAGCTCGCTGTCTTTCTTGTCGTCGAACATCAGCTCGTTATAGCCGCCGCCGCCCTTTGACGAATTGGTCTTGATCCCCAGCTGGGTCTGATCGTCAGGGTATTTGTAGGGCGGCATGGTCTCTGCATTGTACAGCATGCCGGTGCAGATCGGCCGGTCCGGATTGCCATCCTCGAACTGGATCACCACCTCCTGGCCGATCCGGGGCACCGCCACCATGCCCCATTCCTTGCCGGACCAGGGCGTCACCACCCGCACAAAGCAGGAAGCGGTGTCGTCCTTCTTGTTTTCCCGGTCCCAATGAAACTTGATCTTGATCCGGCCATGCTTGTCCGTGTGGATCTCTTCGCCGCTCGGGCCGACAACCGTTGCCGTCTGCAGCCCCTGCACTTCCGGCCAGGGCGTCACCAGCGGGGCCCGGAACTGATCCGCCTTCAGAATAGCACTGAAGGTGGAGGCATAAACGTCATGCTCCATTTCTTCCGGCACATCCATGTTGCGCGCTTTCAGGTCGCGCCGCATGGCACCTTGCTTGGCGCTTTCCTTTGCCTTCTGGCTTTCGCGCTCGCCGTAATCCCAGGCCACCTTGACGTGATGCTCAGCGTTGATGACCAGGTATTCCTTGTTGTTCTCCGCCACCGGGTGCTTCTTCATGGTAAAGGTGCTGCCGGTGCCCAGCGTCGGCACGCTGGAGGCGCCGCGCCAGGTGATGTGCTTGACCGCCTCCGCTTCCATCCGCACCCGCGCCAATTTGTTGCCCAGGCCGGAATTTTGCCGGTAGTGACCCTGGTAATCGTAGACCTCATAATCCTTGTATGAGTGCTTACCCTTCTGGATCGACGAGGTCGCCTTCAGATCCGCCGACGGTGTCAGGAAATCAAAATCATTCAATGTGACCTTGCCGCGGGTAATCCGCTCATCCTTGGCCCACTCGGAGATATGTTCCTCGCGCCGCCGGTCGCTGTCGTCGCGGGCATGGAACTCCACATCCGCACCACCGGCAATCGGGCTATGGCCGCTGACCCCGTCACACAGAACCAGCTTTTCAACCGCCGTATCACCGGCAACGCTGTCGAAGTAGAAGTAGATCCCCTCCTCCTCCATCAGCCGGCACAGGAACGCATAATCGCTTTCCCGGTACTGCAGGCAATATTCCCGACTCTGATAGCTTTCGCTCAGCTTGTCGGTGAAATCACTGAAGCCATGCTCATTGAACAGCTGCTTGATGATATCCACCGTGGTCTTTTCCTGAAACACCCGCAGATCCCCAGTCCGCGTCAGCATCCAGAACCAGGGGCGCACCTCGGCCACATACATCTCATAGCCGTTGCGAAAGCCCAGATACTCGACCGAGATGCACATGCCATTGAACTGATGCTCCGTCTGCTGGCGCATCACATGCACATTCATCTGCTTGCCGACCAGATCTTCCAGCTTGGGCTGTTTCTTGGTCGCCGCAAACTCGATCGTCGTCTCGGTAAGCTTGCTCAAGCCTTCGCGCACAATGGCCCGGCTCATCATCAGGCCGTCGGTGGAATATGTCCCCGACATCCAGGCGAGGTCATTTTCATGGCCCTTGCTTACAACCATGTCTCCTCCTTTCCGTGACGGGAACGGGGCCGGTAATTGCCGGCAGTGTTCTCAAACATTCGCATCACAAATCATCCAAAAGCGCGGCGAGGTCCGCATCCATTTCGTCATCGTCCCCATCATTGCCGTCATCGTCATCCCCGAATGATGACAGCAAGTCGTCCAGATCCCCGAGGCCGTCGTCATCCCCATCGTCGCCTCCGAAATCCAGATCACCTAGGCCGAGATCGTCCTCATCGTCTCCGCCCAAATCCAAATCAAGATCCAGGTCTTCCTCTTCATCGCCGCCAGCCGCAGGCGGCTTGGGCTTTGGCAGTCCGCGCGGATCCGCAGGCGAGGGCTCCGGCGCCGGCAATCCCGTCCAGGGCCCCAGGATTTCACTGCCCTTCAGCGAGTTGAACGAGGTCAGCCGCACCTCGTCGCGTCCCTTGACCGCGCTCACCGCCATGAACCCGCGTTCCTGCGCCTGCGCGATCTTGTCCAGATCGATATTGCGCTCTGTGCAGGGCAGCGCCACCTGGTCGCCGAACTTGTCGTTTACATAATGATAGGGCATCCCGCCCAGAGACATAATTTTGCCCAGCTGCAGCGACGGCCCATGTTCCGTAAAGGACCGTCCCAGCAGGATCGCCACCAGCACCACCGGGTTGGCCCACAGCATGCCTTTCAGGCCTTCTGCTTCAGTAAACTCCTCGAAATCAAACTCATAGCATGGATCAGTTTTTTCGCCATAGGGACGGCGCAGCAGGAACCGCGGGCTGGCCAGCCCCAGATGCCCGGCCTCTGCCATCCCCTGCAGCGTATTCCAGGCATCCGCCACCAGCTTGGGCCGCTCCGGCTTGGGGGTTTTCAGGAACTCCGGCGAAATGCCGGCAAAGAACGGCGCATCCACATGCGCGGCCACCCGCGCAATCCGGCCCAGCAATTCCGCATGCGGCGGGGTTTCCTCAAACTGATACATGCCGATCAGCGCCGAATAACCGCCGCGCCCGTTTTCCTCGTCCAGCGGCTCCTCTGTCAGCAGCCGCACAAAGCCGGTTTTCGACAGGTCTTCTTCGGCGGCCAGATCCGCTGCCAGCTCCTCGGCAGAGATGTCATAAAGCATCACATCCAGCGTATCATCCGCCTCAATCGAGCGCGCCATCAGATCAAGCGAGCGCCACTGCGCCTCGACAGACTGGAACTCCGGGTGATGCAGCACCAGCCGCATCGCGTCCGACAGCGCCTCGTCCACCGCTTTTTGCATCGCAGCAACATCCGGGTCCGGCAGCGCCCGGATATGCGGCCCCACAACGCGTGCCAGCAGATCCTCCACCGGTGAGGCCTCGCGCAGGGAATTGCCGGTGTCGCCTATCAGCTGCTGAAACGCGCTCAGCCGCCTGTCTGCAGGCACCGAATTGCCCGCCGATGTCCGTTTCGGCGCCCGCGCCCTGGTGCCGTATTTCTCGGCCCAGACCTTCAGCGTGTTCGCCGCATGATCCGCCGTGGCGCCGCTTTGCAGCTGCTTGCGCAGCCCCACCAGCTCAGAGAACAGATCAACGTTTTCATACAGCTCATCCGGATGCAGCCCGTCCAGATCCGCCAGCTTGACCGCAATCCCGGCGCCATCCTTGCCAATCGGCAGCACCAGTTCAGTGGCAAAGCTCTCGATCACATCCTCGACCGTATCCGGGTCCAGCAGGATCGCCTTGCGCGCCGCCAGCGCATCGCCGGTTTCCAGCTGGCCCTTTGCCGCCCGGCCCGAGAAGTCGCCCAGAATGGCCAGCCGGAACCGCTTGCGCGCCAGCTTCTGCGGCTCAGGACGGTTCGCGCTCATGGTGCCATAGGCAAATTCCGGCTCGTCCGAGGCCGCCGGCGCCGCTGCTGCTGGCTTATCACCATCGGCGTCCAGATCCCCTAACAGCGCATCCAGATCATCACTGCCGGCATCAGCGGTGTCTTCATCCTCGCCGCCCAGACCGCCAAGCAGATCATCCAGATCCAGATCCCCGCCGTCACCGCCCATCAGGTCGTCCAGATCCGTGTCCGCGTCACCCAACCCGCCCAGCAGCGCGTCCAGGTCGTCTTCGGCGCTGTCCGCATCACCGGTCTCTTCGGCGGCCGCTTCCTCGCCAAGCCCGGCCAGC
>MDLF01000043.1 GCA_001730095.1 Rhodobacteraceae bacterium (ex Bugula neritina AB1) | reverse complement strand
GGTTTCCGGGGAAAGGTGCTGGCGCTGGGTGATCTCTTTCCGGGTGCCGCGCACGATTTCAGGGTCCAGATGCTCGCGGCACCAATCGGCCCAGGACGTCTGCAAGGCGGAGTATTCGTTCCGCTCGCCCGTGGCCTCCTTCAGCTCGCGCAGTGCCTTGTTGGTCGAGATCACCGGCTTGCCCCGGCTTTCCCGGACCGGAGAGACCAGCACATCGACCACAGCCCCGCCCTTCTCATCGAGATCGAGGCGGGTGGCGATCACCGATCCTTTGCCGCCCCAGCCCTCGGCCCATGCCTTCGCCTGGTCGAAGAGCTGGCGGTTACGCGGGTTGTCGGGGTCATGCAGGCTGCCGGCTTTTTCCACCCATTCCGGGGAGACCACGCAGATGGCCTGCAAACAGAGCGGCGCACCCTTCCGCTCGCCGGCCCCCAGCCCGGTCTTGTGGGCTTTGAAGGCAGCGAGATAGTCGCGGTCGTTCTCGGCCTTCGACCAGGCAAGGCCGAAACCGGGTTCCGCATCATCCCGGACCCGCGCCTTGCCGGTCTCGTCGTGACGCTGCGCATGGAGGGACGCCCCGCGGAGCTGGGCGATGGTGGTGAGCTTGTTGACGCGGATGGCTGCTTTGAACATGGGGCGGTGATAGCGGAGAGCGACAGAATTGTCATTTCAAATGACAACCCACTAGGCAATTCTCTACGAGCCGCTCCGCTAATTGCCATGGGCCGGAGGCGCTGCGCCCTCCTGGACCTCCTGCTGTTCGCCCGCCGAGCGGGCGACAAATCCCTTCCTTCCCCTGCCTTATGGCGGGCGATGTCAGTCAGGGATTTGAGGGGCGCCGAACCGTTCCGCAAAGTCCGGCGGCAGCAGATGCCGGTGCTTTGACGGTGTCCGCTCCCAGATTTCTGCATCGGTCAGGGTCTCGGAGCTGACCTCGTAATTCCCGCAGTCGAAGCGGGACGAGCAATCAGAGGGAGCATTCTCGTGGCGGTCGTGAGGCATTCGTTTCTCAATCTGGTTATTGGAAGACCAAGATGGTGGTGGTGGCCAAACAGAACCATGCTTGAAAATGGATAATTATTATACCATATTCAAGCATGGATTTTGAGTATGACCCCACCAAAAGTGCCTCGAATCTGTCGAAGCATGGAATTGACTTCGATCAGGCGCAGGCCCTTTGGGATGACCCTTGGATGCTCGAAGCGCCCGCCAAGACCGAGGGCGAACCGCGCTTCCTGTCGATTGGGAAAATCGGAGGAAAGCACTGGGCGGCGGTCTGGACGCCGCGGGGCGAAGCGGTGCGGATCATATCGGTGCGCCGTGCCCGAAAAGAGGAGATTAGCTACTATGAAGGCAACTGAGTTCGACAAGAAGTTCGACGCTGGTGAGGACGTGAGCAGTGCAATCGACTGGTCCCAGGCGCGCCGCCCGAACGACCAGCCCAAGCGCGTGAACGTGGATTTTCCGGCTTGGGTCGTAGAGGGCCTGGACAAGCAGGCTCGGCACCTCGGCGTGACACGGCAATCTCTAATCAAGCTCTGGATTGCTGAGAAGCTTCAATAATCGCCATGAATATGATTGCTTTTTTTCTTGGTATGTCCCTTGACGTTGGAGGTGTCGGTGGATTGCTATCCGGCATCTTTGCCAAGTCCCTAAAGCGCGCGATGCTTTGGTCTGGGGGCTTTGGTGTGTTGAACGTAGCGTTGCTAATTCTGGTGTCGCCCACGTCCCGGTTTGCCCCAATCTTTATTGTTATCGCGCTTTTTTGGGGGGTGGCCGGCTGGTGCTTGGTGGGGCGCTTTCTCGCCAGACGCCGGGGTGTGCAAGCGGCCAAAGTGGGGCCTGATGCATAACGAAAAACCGGACTCTCACGTTGCCTATGGCGCAGCTATGGACGGCCTGTCTGCCGTTGCCTCCAGCGTCTCAGTGGTAGGGAGATATTGGTGGAACGTTCAGATGCAGCTTTTGCAGAAGATCGGGGTTATGCCGATCTTCAGGGCTCACTGGTGGCTGTTCTTGGTGGTCGGATTTATTCTATTAGCGTTTCTATTCCCGATTGGTGTCGCATTTGTTGTCAGCGCATTTTGCGCCGGTGCGATGGACCCCAAGGCAGAAAATGATTTCATTGTTCCTTTGCGAGTGAACAATGCTGAAGCGGACTATCCTGTCGAGGTTAGTGATCGTGGTCCGTCACCGAGCATGGAAGGTGACGGCTTGGATCGTAGTGAAGGCGAGCGCGAGGACTTGTATGTTGCTGCTGGCATCGCTCATGTCAGCTTCCTAAATGCGATAAAGCGTGAGGTGGATGACGGAGAGTTCTCCGCTGCTGCCTTGGGAGCTTTCGACGGCACCGTCCAAGCCCTAGGTGTAGCGGCTTGAGATTATCCAGGCTTGGGCGCGAGATCATCGGCGTTTTCGGCTCAGATTGTCTGAGACTATAATTTCGCTCCGGCTCATAATAGCTGCGACTGGGCTCAGATTGTCTGAGACGGGCTCACATTGCTGAGACTCAGATCAGCGTCGTGAGACCGATGGCAGAAAAGCCAAACTTTGGGGACAATGCTGCAATAGGTTTCCGGATCGGGTTATCTGGTGCGCCGAGTACAGAAATCCGCAGCACATCGTCACCGCCAGGATAACGGGCGTTTTCCTTGTGACCGCTCCTCTGATCGGTGCCCGTTGCGAGCAGCGGCCATTCACGCCTGGCGCGGCGAAGGTTTCAGGAGAGCCCGAAGCGGACCTCCGGCCTAGTGCTTTGCCACGACGAGGTCGCATGCAGGTCGGGCGGCGCCGCAGCGGCGAGCGCACAATGGCCTTACGGAGGAAGCGGACATTCCGCCAGAGCCTCATTGCGCGCAACAGCTCCATCGGTGATGGCCTTCCAAGGCTTGGCGTTCTTGCGGGGCGGAATGACGGCATCCGCGAGCGAGGGATCGTGGGTTTGCCAGCGGTAGGCCCCCGGCGGGCTTCAAGCGTTCTCGGAGATGTTCGGCGGGCCGCGGGACTGAAGGGAGAGTTGATACCCCGCAATCATTTTCACCCAAAATCTCGATCAGTTGACGCGACGCGATAGTTGAAACGAGATATGCGCTTCCGAAGAAGATCCGTTGTTCGTCAGGCGGTTTCTTGGGCGAACTCAGCAAGTGTCATCGCCGTGAAGCCATTCAGTTTGCACTTCTTGCCAATCGATTTGTAATCTTTCAGTGGTTTCCCTGCGCTGACCATCTTCAAGCCCTGCGATAGACAGATTGCGATATTCTCGAAGCGGTCTGAACCAGTCGGCGTCACAGCCGCGATCCCCGAGCAGCCAGTCGACATCCGGCAGACTGCCCAGCAATGCCCGCGCGCCGATGTAATCGCTGACTTGTCCGGCAGTGACGAACAGGTTGAGGGGGCGGCCCTGGCCGTCGCAGATGGCGTGCAACTTGGTGTTCATGCCGCCTTTGGTTCGGCCAATCAGACGGCCACGTCCCCCTTTTTCACGCCCATGCTGGTCGCGGTGCGGTGGGCCTTCAGGTAAGTGGCGTCCGCTGCCCGGCAGGTGATTGCGCAGCAATCAATGAGAGGGGGCATCACGGTCTTCTCTTCGCCGTGCCTGGCCGCCAGACCCGTCATCATTTGGGCAAAGATGCCCTTGTCGCTCCACCGCTTCCAACGGTTGTAGAGTGTCTTGTGCGGGCCATAGGCTGCCGGGGTATCGCGCCACCGTAAGCCATTGCGATTGATGAAGGTAATCCCACTCAACACGCGCCGATCATCGACGCGAGGCTTACCGTGGGACTTGGGGAAGAAAGGTTCAAGACGCGCCATCTGCGCGACGCTCTACCAGAAAAGATCAGACATGGTCACCGCTCGGTTTTCGAACCGTGAATCACGCCGCTGGCCGGAAATCAATGGGTCCTGACCCTAGGAGAAAAGATGAGACGGAAAGCTGGAACCGACAAACCAACAGCTGATCGGGTCGTCAAAGACATTCGCCGCAAGACACGCAAGCACCATTCGGCGGAGGAGAAGATCCGCATTGTGCTGGAGGGTTTGCGTGGTGAGGAGAGTATCGCTGCGTTGTGTCGGCGGGAGGGGATTGCCACACCATGTCCTTGCCCAGCCAGATCAGCAGCGAGCTGCGCTGCTTCAGCGCGTCGTTGCAGGATTTCCAGTTCGTCGTGCGGTAGCGGGCGGGTTCAGGCTTGCTCATGCGAGCCTCTTAGGTCATGTTGACAAATGGCGTAGCCATAGGCGGATTGATGTGATGTCGACGAAGCCAAGGAAGCTCTCGGCTGTCTTGTCGTAGCGGGTGGCGACCCTTCGGGCGTTCTTGAGTTTGTTGAAACACCGTTCGACGAGATTTCGCAGCCGATACAGCGAACGATCCACGCCTACACGCTTCTTGCGGCACTTGCGCATGGGGATGACCGGCCGGACGCCGCGAGCGACCATAGAAATCCGAATGCTGTCAGCGTCATAGCCCCGGTCAGCAAGCAAAATCTTTGGCTGGGGCAGATTGTCAGCCATGACCAAGTCAAAGCCAATATAGTCAGATGTTTGCCCTGGCGTGACTTCGGTTCTCATGGGCAGCCCAGCGGCATTGACGAGGAGGTGGATCTTGGTCGTGAAGCCACCTCTTGAACGGCCGAAACCATGCCGCGGAGTCCCCCTTTAGCGCCCGCAGCCTGATGGTGCGCGCGAACCACGGTGCTGTCGATCATTTGCAGCACGTCCGGCACTGCGCCGCTTGCGTTCAGCACATCCATGATCTGCTCCCAGAGCCCGGCCAGGGTCCAACGCCGGAACTGGCGGTAGACACTTGACCATTTGCCGAACTCTTCGGGTAAGTCACGCCACGGAGCTCCCGTCCGCGCGATCCAGAAAATTCCATCAAGAACAAGGCGGTGGTTGGAAGGTTTGCGCCCGTTCGGGGCGCGGACAGTGAAGAGGAAACGTTCAAAGAACGCCCATTCCTCGTCTGACATCAAATCTCGTGCCAAGCTGGTCTCCATCGCAGATACCAGCTTGAATCACGCTTAGCGGCGGCTGTGAATCCTTTTTGTCAACACGACCTAATAGTGCAGCCGCTGTATGCATGTAATTGTAGTGGCTTGAGATCATAATCCGTTGGGTGCGAGATTATTGCTGTTTATGGCTCAGATTATTTGAAACTATAAATCGGTTTGGGATCAGATTACTTGCGGCCAGGCTCAGAATAATTGAGACAGGCTCACATTTGTGAGGCTGGGACGGGCGCGGGAGATTACGTGACCCGCGACGCCCTGCCTCTCACCTGAAGTGGATGGTGTAACGGCTGCGGTTCAGGCTGAAACGGCTGATCATTCAAAAAAATGATGAAAGGTTCAGGGGCTTCTCCGGCACTATACCACTCTTTAAATCCATATACCTTGGAGGATGGGATGGTCAACTCAGTATCGGGCAGTGGAGCGGTGACACCACGTGGAAATCATGAACCCTTACCGAGTAACGGGCAGAGTGGGGCAAGACCAAAAACGAACCGCACAGACCCCGCAAGCATCAGCGGAGTTGGGTCTAGACAGCCTTCACAAGGTGTCTTCCGCGAAGGCACATCGGTCGTTCCCTCGACTTCGAGCCAAAGTGAGCTTGCAGGGTATCTCAATGAAATACAGAAGAACTTGGATCAAGGAACGCAAATTGTCGCAAGAGATGGGGAGTTTTTACCTGCATTGACTGGATTGGCCAATGAAAAATATCCGGAGTTAAATGCTTATGTTTGTTCCAGTCCAACTGAAATGGCTCAGAAAATATCTCAGCTGACTTTGGAAGAAGTGGAAAGTGCTCGTTTTCTAACTAGGGGAACAGGTCAATATGACAAACACTTTGCTGCATTTGATTATCGTCTTGTAGATGGCTGTGATCCTTCGATAATTTGTGTCGAACCTCTGAGTGTCGACGGTAATGTCACAGCCTCCATACTTGTGTTTCAAGTAGGTGATGCACTTCATAAAATTGTACCTGATGCTAGCTTCTGCGTGATGCAAACAGATTTGCAGCGGAGTGATACGGGTTGCGGTATGTTCAGTTTAGCTATCTGTAAAAAAATGTACAAGGAAGAAGCTGCGCTTTCTGAGTTGCATTCCAGAAACATATCAGGGGAGTTTAAAAATCACGACCTGCACGTGATTCCGCAGAAAGAAGCTGATGCTGTTCTACCGGCTTCTTTTATGAAGCACGCACAATCTCCCAAAAGATTGGCAGCCTATTTGGATGCGAATCCAAGTGCTCGCGATCAAATCATCAATAAAAAAGGTGAAACCCTTCAAGATCGGCAGCAGCGCCATATGATGGACCTGCAAAAAGGCGATCGTACCCTAAAGGTCAGCAACTCGATTGAAGTAAAGAGACGTGCTGAAATTGCAGCTCTTGCAGATCGCACAGAACAGTCTGATGGTCTAGTGTCGGAAAGTGCCTCGCAGCCTGTAGAAATTCAGACATCGCCTGAGGTGACCGAGCAGCGGCAACAAGAACAGACAAACCTCAGCAGGCATTCGACCGTTTCCAGTCTGCCGGAAGCGTTAGCTCAGGAAAAAGCTGAAGCGAAGGCTCAGAAGAAAGCGGACAAAGCTGAGGCCAAGGCTCAGAAGCTGGCCGAGAAGGCTGAAGCAGACGCAGCCCGCCAAGCAGACCGGGAGCGGTTGCGGTTCAATCCGGCGCAGGACGCGGCCAAGCCCAAACGCATGAACGAAGAAACCTCCAAATCAGCCGCGGATGCGGCGCTGGCCTCCCTGGACAAGCGTGACGCGCAGAAAGCAGCGGATATTGCAGCAACAGACAAGAAACTGAGCGTTTTCCAGCAGGTGGATCAGGCAAAGTGGAAGGCTGTCAGGAACCAGGATTATGCAAAAGATGTACCGCCGCCGCCTGTTCCTGCTCCCAAAGCGGCATTTGGCAGGATGCCACAGCCGCTGCCGTCCATACCAGAGAATGCGGCGGCACGTTCCGGGCCTGGAACGTCCCAGCCCAGCCTGTCGCTTATTCCCGGTAAGATGCAGAAAACGCCAAATCCACCAGACCACGATCCCATGGGCTCAACCCTGGCGGTCAACGCAGCTCCCGATGCTCCGAGCCACAGTTTATGGGGGTCGACCATTGCGGTAAACAACGCGTCAAATCCGCCAAACCACGACCCCATGGGCTCAACCTTGGCGGTCAACGCTGCGCCCGATGCTCCAAGCCATAGTCTATGGGGGTCGACAAATGCGGTAAACAACACACCAAACCCGCCCCGGCAGGAACCCGGAGCGCAAGAAGAACCTCGGGTGCCGCCAATGATGGAGCGTTGGGCCCAGAACAGGTGAAACTCCGAAACAGCGGTTGCACTTTTTGTGCAACCGCCATCCGGATACTACTGACACCAGGCAGGGGTTTTTACGTTCGCGGGGTCCGCACCCGTTAAACGGGCGTTTTTCTGGTGGCTTGATTGATGGCCGGGCAGCTCCCTGCTCATCACCAGAGAAACCGTTGCGGAAATCATAGTGAGGCTGCAGGCTACGTCTTGTCTATTCTGGCGGGGCGGGTTGCCATGCTTATCGGGTATGCACGGGTGTCGAAAGCGGACGGGAGCCAGCTTCTCGATCTGCAACGCGATGCGCTGATTGAAGCCGGTGTCGATGCTGAGCGCATCTATGAAGACAAGGCATCCGGGAGAAAGGATCATCGGCCAGGGCTTGATGCCTGCATGAAAGCGCTTCAGCCGGGTAATTCTCTGGTGATCTGGAAACTGGATCGCCTTGGGCGCGATCTCAAGCATCTCGTGGCAACGGTTGATGACCTGCGAGAGCGCGGCGTTGGCCTTCGTGTTCTTTCCGGCGCGGGCGCCGAGATTGATACGACAACTGCCAATGGGCGTCTCGTCTTCGGCATCTTTGCCAGCCTCGCTGAGTTCGAACGGGAACTCATCGCTGAACGCACCCGCGCCGGGCTGGCAGCGGCACGTGCGCGGGGCCGGAAAGGCGGGCGGCCGCGCAAGATGGATGTCACTATGTTGCGCATGGCGATGAAGGCCATGGCGGATCGTGAGACCAACGCTTCAGATCTGGCAAAGCGGCTCGGGATCACCACGACAACCCTCTATGAATACGTCAACGGCGACGGCAGCGCGAAAGCGCCTGGTCAGAAACTGTTGGACGGGAATTCCGCATGAGCAAAGACGGCGGCATTCCGGCGGAAGCACTGCTTGATCTGCGGAGACGCCTTGATGGTCTTGCACCTCGTGATCCAGGCCGGCGGGTTTTGATTGAAGGCGTGGCCAGCCTCTTTGGTGTTTCCCGCGCCACTGTATACCGCGCTTTGTCAGGGCAGCTGCGGCCCAAAGGCCTGCGACGTGTTGACCGGGGAGAACCAAGAGCCGTCCCTCGTGCTGAACTGGAGCGATACTGTGAAATCATCGCCGCCCTGAAAATTCGCACATCCAACAAGAAGGGGCGGCGCTTGTCGACCGCACGGGCCATCGAGCTCTTGGAGGATCATGGCGTTGAAACGCCAGAAGGATTGGTTCAAGCCGCAAAGGGACAGTTGAACAAGGCCACGGTCAATCGGTATCTCCGTCTATGGGGCTATGATCATGCCCGGATGACTAGGGCGCCAGCCGCCGTCCGGTTTGAAGCCCGAACGTCCAATGCACTCTGGCAGTTTGATATCAGCCCATCGGATCTAAAACAGATCGAACAACCGTCCTGGATTGACCCAAACCGCAAAGGTCTTCCCGTACCGATGCTATTCAGCGTGGTAGATGATCGCTCCGGAACCTCCTTTCAGGAGTATCGCTGCGTCTATGGCGAGGATGTGGAAAGCGGCCTGCGTTTCCTGTTCAACGCAATGGCACCGAAAGAAGGGGATGAAGCCCAGCTGCAAGGCATTCCGGAGGCGATCTATCTGGACAACGGGCCGATTGCAAAGAGCGGAATCTTTCATACCGTGATGGAACGGTTGGGCGTTCGCGTGATGACCCACGATCCGGCGGGCAGCGACGGCCGCCGGCCAACAGCGCGGTCGAAGGGCAAAGTCGAGCGCCCGTTCCGCACCGTGAAAGAAGCTCATGAAACCCTCTATCATTTCCACAAACCGGAAACCGAGGCAGAAGCCAATGCCTGGTTGGCGCGCTTCATTGGCCAGTATAATGCCCAGCCCCATCGCCGTGAACCGCACAGCCGGATTGACGACTGGGTAAAGAACCTCCCATCAACAGGCATCCGGCAGATGTGTTCCTGGGAACGGTTCTGCACATTCGCGCGTGAACCGGAAACACGCAAGGTTGCCGGGGATGCCCGCATTCGCGTTGATGGCGCGTTCTACGAGGTTGACCCTGATCTGGCGGGTGAGACCGTCACGCTCTGGTGGGGGTTGTTTGATCATGAGCTGTTTGTCGAGCTGAATGACAAACGCTTTGGTCCCTATCATCCATCAGGTGGGCCTATTCCGCTGCATCGCTACCGGAAGCCCAAGAAAACTCAAACACAGGCGCGGGCCGACAGGATCGGCGATCTTGCGCAGAAGGTCTCGGTGCCCAGATCGGCGCTTAGCGGATTGGATTCAAGCCTGGCCAAGGCCGCGGATGTGCTACCGTTCGCCAGCCAGCCCTTTGTCGACCCGGACCCATACGGAGAGTTCACCTATAGCAGCCGGCTGGACGCTCTACGCGGGGTCTCGGACCTGCTGCACAAACCGCTGGCCCGTCTGACAGACGAAGATCTGTCTTTCGTGAATGATCTTGTCGACCGCACGCTCGACAAGGCGGAAATCAAACAAGGAATAACTGCCCGGTTCTCGCCAAAGCGACCGGCCGCTGAAGAGGAGAGCGAGTAATGCTGAATGCCGAGATCATGGCACTATATGGGCTGATCAAGGACTGGCGGGCCGCCGGGTTCTACGAAACCGAAAACCATCGTCAGATCACTCATACAGTCCGGGCGGGAATTGGAACCGGGCGTCTGATTGCAGTCACCGGCCCGGTTGGTATCGGCAAGACCGTGTTTCTGCACCGCTTGCAGGATGAAATCGCACGAGAGAAGAAAGTCACGGTCGCGGAAAGCTTGTCAGTGGACAAAGCCCGTACGACCGTTCCGACGCTAATATCGGCCCTGTTCTATGACCTCTCACGTGAGAAAGAACCGAAGATCCCGACCCAGGGCGAGAAGCGGGAACGGGAACTTCAGAAACTGGTTGCCCGTTCCGGCAAGCCTGTGGCGCTGTTCGTCGATGAGGCCCATGATCTGCACGGCAAGACACTGATCGGGTTGAAGCGCCTGATGGAGGTGATCGCGCGCGGCGGTGGTAACCTGTCCGTCATTCTGGTTGGTCACCCAAAACTACGAAACGACCTGCGCCGTCCGACAATGGAAGAGATTGGCCATCGCACAGATATCCTGCCCTTCGAAGGATTGGGTGAAGATTCCCGAGCCTATCTCGACTGGTTGCTGGATCAGTGTACCGAAGACGATGCCCCGCTTGACGAAATTATCGAACCGGCGGCGTTGGACCTGCTGGCAGAGCGCCTGACCACACCCCTACAATTTGCCGAATATTTGAACCGGGCTTTGGAGGCCGGGTTCCGCACCGGCCAGAAACCAATCACCCCGGATATTGTTTCGCCCACGCTGGCACCCGACTTCGATGACCTGGAGCCGCGCCTCACCCGGCAGGGCTATTCCGTTAAGGTGCTGGCGGATCAGTTCCAGTCCAAGCCTGCCGAGATCAAACGCTTCCTGAGCGGGCAGCTTGAACCTGCGCGGACCCGAGAGCTGGCAGAGCGAATGAAGATGGCAGGGTTGTCGCTGTGACGTCGTCGGATGGTCTCACACCGACGATCCCAGTCTCAGCAATGTGAGCCCGTCTCAATTATTCTGAGCTCAGTCGCAACTAAAGTGATCCCAAATCGATTTACAGTCTCAAATAATCTGAGCCAGAAACAGCGATGATCTCGCGCCCAAAGATTTATAATCTCAAGCCGCTACACCTAGGGATCAAGCTGTCCCACGTTGAAATGTTCAGTATGGGAGCCGCCTTTATCGTTCATCAGCTCAAGGAGCTGAAGCGTTTGGAAGAGGTGGATCCAGAAAGGATCGCCGATCTGACAGCCGAGGCGATGAACTCTGATGCTCTAGAGCAAATCAGAGAGCAGGCCGGACAGGTGGCTTACAGCGTCACTATGACGATGCGTCCTCCAAACTCTATCGGCTGAACAGGCGGGATAAGAGGCTAGGCTTGGGCCTGTCGTCAGCCAGAAGTGCTGTCACTCGGCCCTCGGAGCTGTCCAGGCGCTTTCGCAGGTCGCTGATCGTGTCGGCCATATGATCCTTTTGGGCCTCCAGCCCGCTGGCCCGCTCGCGCGCTACCGCCAGCTCCTTTTCCAGTTCAAGAACACGGGTCAATTCGCTGTTTTTAGCGGCAAATTTGTCCTGTTGCGCATCGTTGCTTTGTGGGTGTTGCGCATCGCATTGCGCAGCGACGGGGGGGAAAACACGATGCAACTCAGCTGGGTCGATCTCATATGAACCACTGTCGCCCTTAACGGCTGAAATCTTGCCGTTTTTGATAGCCCTTTGGATTGTGGTCTTGTTCTTTCCGGTGGCCTTTGCGGCCTCGGATAATGAATATTTCATGCCGTTGCGCCTCGTTCCTTCTTGCCTGTTGCGCAACAGTTTATCGCGTTGCAAGGCGCAACGGCAAGGAAACCTGTTCGAGGCACCTCGAACTGCGGCTAACGCAGGCTGCCCTGCTTCCCGCAATAGGCCACAAAGGCGGCGCCTGCGTTCTTCGGCGGGTTTCCTTTGGCCGCTTCGCTCTTGGCGAATGAGAGCCAGTCAGAGCGCAGGGCGTAGTAGTCTCGACCTTTCTCTCCGGCGATACCCCGTGCCTTGTCCTCTGCCCATTCTGGCAATCGGATCTCGGGCAGGAGGTCACTTTTCGGAGAACGCGGGCGGAAGATCACCAGATCCTCTGCGGTCAGCTCCATGCGATAGAACGGCGTGTGATCGTCCTCGATGATCTGGCGGATGTTCAACCGGAACTTCTTCAGGGGCGCGTTGCTGCCGGTCTTTTCCTGAAGTTTGGCGAGGCCGATTTGCCACTTTGGCTGGCCTCCGCAATGCTTGCGGCCGATCTCGTAGAGGCGGCGTTCCAGCGGTCGGCGCAGGCGGAAATAGTCGTTTGAGATCGTCACGACCTCGTCGCCCTCGATCGCGCGCATCACCCAGTCAGACAGGATCACCTCGCAGTAGTCGAGCCGCCACTTGCCCTCTTCTTTCATGACGAACCCGCTGCCCGATTCCAGCAGGCTGAAAAAGCGTGTCTCGCGCTTGTTTCCGGTTTGAATATCGGTCTGGAAGGTCGTGCCAATGAGCCTCTGGAACGCCTGTTCCAGGCGTTGATACTCGACCCCGCCCGTCTTGCGGTTGGTAG
>MDLF01000042.1 GCA_001730095.1 Rhodobacteraceae bacterium (ex Bugula neritina AB1) | reverse complement strand
TGGCCTTCTTGGCCAGCGCGCAATAGCTCATTTCGCAGAAGTCAGCGAAAACCTCTCTTCGATGCTTGGAACGGTCTATACCGTTGAGGAGGCGCACAAATTCCTTAACCGCCGGGTTCATGCCGCTACCTCTTTAGCGGCGGCCTGTTTGAAGTCTTTCTTCTGTTCGGCAGACGGTTCGATTATCGGAAATTCATAGGTTTTCACTTCGTGACCGTCCGGTGAAGGTGCTCTGGCACAGTGGCGGTGGTCCTTGCTACGCTGCTTGGGCAGCGTAGCGCCACGGCATGAGCTCGCTCAGGCGTGTGATCTTATGATCCGCGATCTGCGCTAAAACCCAGGTGAGTCAGGCTTGCGGCTCTACCCTGTTCAACTTTGCGGTTTCGATCAGAGTGAATGCGATGGCCATGGCTTTCCCGCCGCCCTCGGAGCCTGCGAACATCCAGTTTTTCCGGCCGATGGCGACAGGTTTGACGGCCCGTTCGGCACTGTTGTTATCGGGCATGCTGGTTATGGCGCTTCGCTTTCCGCCCCTGCTTTACAGATGTCATGTTAAGCAGGTCCAGCGGGATCGGGGCGTCGGAGTGCGAAGACACGGGCAGGCCGATTAGACAATGAGCTGCGAGCTCGAGTTGTTCTCTGGCCGCCCCTGCGACCAGCCCGTCTGCGCTGTGAGCGCGTATCCGTAGATGTCGTACAGGCCCGTGCACTCCTTGTGACAATAAATGAGGAGATTGCTATGCGATCAATCGGTATGGATGTGCACCGGAGTTTTGCACAGGTCGCCGTTTTTGATGATGGTGACATCACCCAGAGCTTTAGGGTGGACATGGAGCATGATGCAGTGGTGGCCTTCGGGCGAAGCCTGAAACCAGAGGATGAAGTGGTTCTTGAGGCTACGGGGAACACATCTGCAATTGTCAGGTTACTGACGCCTTTTGTGAACCGCGTGATCAGCGCCAATCCTTTGCAGGTGAAGGCAATCGCGCATGCGCGCGTTAAGACAGACAAAGTGGATGCAAAGATCCTCGCGCAATTGCATGCGGCCGACTTTTTGCCGGAAGTCTGGGCTGCAGACGATGAGACACTGCACCTTCGGCGCCTCGTCTCTGAGCGGGATGCAACGGTGCGTTCGATCCGGCGTGTGAAGAGCCGTGTCCAGGCAATTCTGCATGCCAATCTTGTTCCCAAATTTTCCGGGCATCTGTTTGGCAAGGGCGGGCGCAATTGGCTGAGTAAAGTGCCACTGCCAAGACCGGAACGCGATCTTTTAGGCCGGCATTTGGGCGAGCTTGATTGGCTGACCATCAAGCTTGACGACCTCGAAAAGGTTTTGATCCGCATGTCACCTGATGACGGCCGCACGCGCAAACTCATGAGCGTGGCCGGTATCAGCTCTGTGATCGCGACCGCTGTCATCGCCTCAATTGGTGACATCAGTCGCTTTCAATCACCTGAGAAACTGGCCAGCTACTTCGGGCTCACACCGCGTGTGCGCCAATCCGGAGAACGCGGCGCCATCCATGGGCGGATCTCAAAGCAGGGAAACGCCACCGCGCGGAACATGTTGATCGAAGCGGCCTGGGGAGCGGCGTCCGTCCCCGGTCCTCTGCGTGCCTTCTTCTTACGGATCAAGGACCGGAAGGGCGCAAACGTTGCTGCCGTCGCGACAGCACGCAAGATTGCTAGCCTCATCTGGCATCTTCTGACCAAAGATGAGCCTTACCAATGGGCGCGCCCGGCCTTTGTTGCAATGAAGATGCGCAAGCTGGAGCTGCGGGCCGGAGCGCCCAAAGCCCATGGTAAAGCGGGGCCTGGCCGAGATTACTGGATCAAAGAGTTACGCCACCGGGAAAGGGAGCTCGTGGCAAACGCCGAAGCTGCCTATGCCAAAATGGTAGAGGCTTGGCGAGAAAAGCCGCCAAATCCCAAAGAAACTTGAAGGAAGGACTGTTCAACAACATCCGTGTCGAGCTCCAGGAAGCCATGATCCAGATAGGAGCCCAGTCTTTCCATCCGCGTCAGGGCATAGCGCATGGCCTTGGCCAGCTCAGACAGAACCGCTCTGGGTTTGCCGGAGGCTTCAACTCATGAGTAGGATGGAGCATCATGACGAAGACGACGAACAAGTATTCACCAGAATTGCGCGAGCGTGCGGTCCGGATGGTATCGGATGGCGCAGGGCAGCATGAGAGCCGTTGGGCGGCGATTGTGTCGATCTCGTCGAAGATCGGCTGCGCGCCGCAAACGCTGAACGAATGGGTTAAGAAGGTCGAGATTGATACTGGCCAGCACGGCGGCATCACGACCGAACAGGTCGAGAAGATTAAGGCGTTGGAACGCGAAGTGCGCGAGTTGAAGCAAGCCAACGAGATCCTTCGCAAAGCGTCCGCATATTTTGCCCAGGCGGGCTCGACCGCCCACTGAAACGATGATCCAGTTCATAGAAGATCACCGCCGGGATCATGGGGTCGAGCCAATCTGCCGTGTTTTGCCGATTGCCCCTGTCACGTTCTATGATCACTTGGCCCGGTGCGCCGACCCTTCGCGTCTTTCCGATGGCGCCAAGCGTGACGAAGAGCTGGAACCTGAGATTGAGCGCGTCTTTGAGGAAAACCTCAGCATCTCTGCCGTGCGGAAGGTCTGGCACCAAATGCGCAGGGAAGGCTTTGATGTCGCGCGTTGCACTGTCGCCCGGCTGATGAAGAACATTGGGATCGAAGGTGTTGTACGCGGCAAAAAGCCAAAGACAACGATCCCAGACAAGGTGCTGCCCTGCCCATTGGACAAGGTGAACCGCCAGTTCCATGCACCAGCGCCAAACGTGCTCTGGCTCAGCGACTTCACCTATGTCGCGACGTGGCAGGGATTTGTTTATGTGGCCTTCGTCATCGACGCAGACCTGCACAGAATCAACTGGTGCACCACTCGGATCGCGGATCGCAATATCTATCGATCAAGTATACCGAACGGCTGGCAGAGGCAAAAATCGTCCCGTCCGTCGGCAGCGTCGGAGATTCCCATGATAATGCCCTGGCAGAAACGATCAATGGCCTGTTCAAGGCTGAGGTCATTCACAGACGCGGGCCATGGCGCAGCTTTGATGCTGTGGAATACGCCACCTTGGAATGGGTCGATTGGTTCAACAACCGCCGCCTGCTGGAGCCCATCGGGAATATCCCGCCAGCCAAAGCAGAGGCAAACTTCTATGCAGCACTGGAAAGATCAGACATGGCCGCGTAACTAAGGTAAATCAGCCTCCGGAAAACCCGGCGCGGTTCAATGCGCCCCGATGACCCTCTCTCATTTATTGCTGTGCAATCAACAGCCGGGCAATGGGCGCAACTTACCTGAAAGCACACCGTACGGCCTCCAGTCTTGGAGGTGAAAAGGAGGGCGTGGGCGCTTGATCCCTTGCTCGGCAGGGCATTGCGCAGCGATGTCCTGAAAGGGGGTGCACTAAGGGCGGCATGAACACTAAGCTGCGCGCCATCTGTGACAGCCAGGGGCATCCACTGAACCTGTTCGTGGCTGCCGGACAAGTCAGTGACTACACCGGTGCTGAGGCGCAACTGAGTGGTCTGCCTGCCGCCCAGTGTCACCCCGATGGACCAGAGGCCAACCATGCACAAACTTTCAAATTGGACCACACAAGTGGGGCTGTTCAGAACCTAGTTTCCGGTTTTGTACTTCGTCAAAGCCCAACGGCTCATAACTTCCTGACGGCTTTGTTGGGCAAATCGGGGGAAGGGATTCATCTCGTGAATCCGGTATGTTATCCGAGGGTCATGAGCAGACCTATCCTCCCGACATACAAGACCACAAACTGGCCCGGCTATAACAATGCACTGAAGCAGCGCGGCTCTCTGACAATCTGGCTCGACCCTGCGATGATCTGGAAGGCAAAGCCGTCAGGGAAGCGGGGTCGGCAACAGTGTTACAGCTATGCGGCAATCCAGACTTGCCTAACCATGAAAGTGCTCTTTGGCATGCCCTTGCGGCAGACGACCGGGGTTATGGAGAGCCTGTTCAAATTAGCTGGGCTGGACTGGACGATGCCTTGGAGTAGCCCCCTGAAAGTGGTCCACCAACTGGGATAGATTGTCCCACAAATTGGAGGATCAGCGATGGCTGGGAAGCGAGAGAAACCCGAAGAGATTGTATCGAAGCTTCGGCAGGTTGAAGTTCTGCAGGGACAAGGTGCGACGATTGCCGAGGCGGTGCGCCAGATCGGCGTGACGCAGCAGACATTTTACCGATGGCGCAAGCTCTACGGTGGTATGCAGCGATCTCAGCTCGCACGGCTGAAGGAGCTTGAGAAAGAGAACTTGCGGCTTCGGCGCGCGGTATCTGACCTGACGCTGGACAAGCTCATTCTGACGGAAGCGGCAAAGGGAAACTTCTGAGCCCTTCGCGTCGTCGTAAATGCATCGACCATGTGCGGCAGGAGCTGGGTGTGTCTGAGCGCCGGGCCTGCCGCACTTTGGGTCAGCATCGATCGACGCAGCGCAAGGTGCCCCAAGGCCGGGCCGATGAAGAGCGTCTGACCGACGACATCATCGAACTGGCCGACCAATACGGGCGCTATGGCTACCGCATGGTCACTGGCCTGCTGAACAGCGCAGGCTGGCATGTGAACCACAAGCGGGTCGAGCGTATCTGGCGGCGTGAAGGGCTGAAGGT
>MDLF01000041.1 GCA_001730095.1 Rhodobacteraceae bacterium (ex Bugula neritina AB1) | reverse complement strand
CGTGATCGACGCATAAAGCTCAGGATCGCGCTCAGACAGCGCTTGGGTGAAAAAGCCGGTGTCACGGGTCGCTTCAGTCATGGTGGCTCCGTTGGAGTTAGGTTCAGAATTGGGGATTTCCTATCGGAAACTTCCTTGGGCAGGAAGCCTGTAAAGCGACAATTCCCTGCGACAGAACGGCAACTATGGTCATCGGCGGAAAGCTGTGATTGTTTCGGAACCAGTTGCCTAATACCGGAAACAGATTTTATGAGTTTGAGAATCGCCTTTCTGGCCAGCGACGCCGGCGTGGCGCAGGATGCCCTGGCGGAGCTGAGCCGCCGCTACGGCCATGTGCCGCCGGATGAGGCGCAGGTGATCGTGGCCCTTGGCGGTGACGGTTTCATGCTGCGGACCCTGCATGCTATGGTGGACCACCCGGCGCCGGTTTATGGCATGAACCGCGGCACGGTCGGGTTCCTGATGAATGAATACCGAGAAGACGGGCTGATCGAGCGGCTTGAAGAAGCCGTGCAGGAGATCATCAACCCGCTGTCGATGACAGCCATGGATCGCCGCGGCGACGTGCATAAGGCTTTGGCAATCAATGAGGTCTCGCTGTTGCGGGCGGGTCCGCAGGCGGCGCGGCTCCGGATTTCGGTGGACGGCAGAATGCGGATGCAGGAGCTGGTCTGCGACGGGGCGCTGGTGGCAACGCCTGCAGGATCGACAGCATACAACTACTCCGCCCATGGCCCGATCCTGCCGATCGGCTCTGATGTGCTGGCGCTGACCGCCATCGCCGCGTTCCGGCCGCGGCGCTGGCGTGGGGCGCTGCTGCCCAGCAATGCGATGGTGCGTTTTGATGTTCTGGAAGCTGACAAACGCCCGGTGATGGCAGACGCTGATTCAATATCGGTGGCGGATATCGACTGGGTGGAGATCCGGACCGATACGCAAATCCGGCATAAAATCCTGTTCGATCCAGGCCACGGGCTGGAGGAAAGACTGATTTCCGAACAGTTTACCTAAGAATTTGATGCAGGCTTCACGTGACTGTGAACGCCCCGGTAACCATTCTATGGGAAGATTTTCCCACAGGCAGGTGCCGGGTGCATTTGCCTGCGGCTGCAATGCCGAAGTGCCAGACCAGCGGATTTAGTGTGTTTTAGTGTTGAGTTTCCCGCAGGCCTGGTCCGGTACACCTGCATCTTTGCATGTGGGTGGAAAATGCAGCGTTGGTAGCGAGTGTCTTAGGTCAGGAAGACCCCGGGGGCAGCTGGCCCTGCTCCCGGGGAGTTCGCTGTATATTTTCGCCATCACGCCAGCAGCATGATTGCTCCGTTCCGGCCATAGGCAGTGTTGGGCAGGGGTTAAAGGCTGCTGCCGTCTGCCATATTCTGCCACAGCGGCAGGCACATGCGGCCTGCGCGGGTCTCGATTGCAGCGCAGGCATCCACCGCCAGATCCTCGCGCCAGCGGCGGGCGGCGATCTGCACATTGATGGGCTGCGGCCCCTTGGGCAGGCTGGCCAGCCGGGCCGGAACCGAGGCCGCAGGAAGGCCAAGGAAATTCATCGCATAGGAATAGACAGCGCAGCCCAGCACTTCATGCACGCCGTCTGCGCCCTCGGTGTCGCGGTCCGGCTTGAAGAAAGGCTGCGGCAGGAAGGGCGACAACACCAGCGGGTAGTCCTCCATGAACAGCGACCACTGGCGTGCGTAATGGGTCCGCTTGGCCATCATCTGCAACAGTTCGTCACCGGCAAAAGGCGGGAATTCCTGAAAGTAGACGGCAAAGATGTCGCGCACGGTCTGCGAGCCGGCCGCATCCACATCGTGCTTCATCAAAGCGTAGATCTCGCCCATCAATGCACGGTAGCCGGTGCGGCCGGCCTCGAACACATTGGGCGGCTCCGCGTCTTCGACCACATAGCCCGCGTCGGTCAGCGCATCGCGGGCGAATTCCAGCGCGGCTTCGACTTCGGGATGCAGATCATATCCATGGGTGTTTCTGGTAAAGGCCACTTTGATGGGGCCGTCCAGCGGTGCGCCGCGCCAGGGCATCGGCACATGGAAAGGGTCGCGCGGGTCAGCCGCGATCAACGCTGGCATCGACAGATGCAGATCCGCCGCCGTGCGGGTGATCAGCCCCTGTACCGACATCATCTGTGCCAGCAATCCGCGTTCAGCCGTTTGGCTGGGGTTCCAGGCGGGCACCCGGCCAAGGCTCGGTTTGACCGTCACCGCGCCATTGGCGGCGGCAGGAAAGCGCAAGGAACCGCCGATGTCATTGCCATGCGCCAGCGCGCCGATCCCGGCCATCACCGCAGCCCCGGCACCGCCGGAGGACCCGCCAGGCGAGATATGCCGCCCCCAGGGGTTGTGAGTGCGGCCAAACAGCGGGTTGTCAGTATCTGCGCGAAAGGAAAACTCCGGCGTGTTGGTGCGCCCGATCACCACGGCACCGGCTTTCTGCAGGTTCTCCACGACCGGGGCGTCCGCAGGGGCAAGCAGGTCCCTGAATGCGGTGACACCATTGGAGGTGGCATGGCCCTTCTGGTCGACATTGATCTTGATGGTGACAGGCACCCCGTGCAGCGGTCCGGGCGCCGCGCCGTTTGCGCGCATTTTGTCCAGGCCATGGGCGCGTTCCAGCGCTTTGGTGCTCAGGTCTTCGACGACGGCATTCAGGCCCGGGTTCACCGCGTTCATCCGGCTGATCGAGGCCTGCACCGCGTCTTCAGCGCTGACATCGCCGGTGCGGGTCAAAGCTGTCAATTCCGTTGCGCTCAGGCGCCATAAGTCATCATTTGCCATCTGCTCTTCTCCCTGGCTGTGCAGCCTAGGCGGGCAGGGCAGAGTTGCAAGCAAAACCGGGCGGAAAGCCCACCCGGTTTCAAGAATTTCACGGCTGATGCAGGGTCAGCTCTTGGCGTAGCCGATGCTTTGCAGTGCTGCTGTGATTTCATCCAGGATTGCCGGGTCGTCGATTGTGGCAGGCATTTTCCACGGCGTGCCGTCGGCGATATTCACCATTGTGCCGCGCAGGATCTTGCCGGACCGGGTCTTGGGCAGCCGGTCGACCACCACCGCCAGCTTGAAGGCGGCCACCGGGCCGATTTTCTCGCGCACCAGTTTGACGACCTCGGACACCACCTCTGCATTGTCGCGGTCGGCGCCTGCATTCAGGCAGAGAAAACCAACGGGCATCTGACCTTTGAGGCTGTCCGTGACGCCGATCACAGCGCATTCTGCAACATCCGGGTGGCCCGCCAGCACTTCCTCCATGCCGCCGGTCGACAGCCGGTGGCCGGCCACGTTGATCACATCATCGGTGCGCGCCATGATATAGAGATAGCCATCCTCGTCCTTCATGCCGGCATCGCCGGTTTCATAATAGCCGGGGAAGGTGGTCAGGTAGCTTTTCCTGAAACGGTCCTCGGCATTCCACAGGGTCGGCAAGGTGCCCGGCGGCAGCGGCAGTTTGACGGCGATGGCCCCCAGTTCGCCCGGCGCAACCGGGTTGCCGCCATCGTCCAGAATATCGACCTCATATCCCGGCATCGGCACCGCCGGAGAGCCCAGCTTGGTTGGCAGTTCCTCGATCCCCAACGGATTGGCAGCAATCGACCAGCCGGTCTCGGTCTGCCACCAGTGATCAACCACCGGCACCTTCAGCTGCGCCTGTGCCCAGGTGATGGTGTCGGGGTCGGCGCGTTCGCCGGCCAGATAGACCTGGCAGAGATTGCTCAGGTCGTATTTGCCGACGAATTCGCCCTTTGGATCCTCCCGTTTCACTGCCCGGAAAGCAGTCGGCGCGGTGAAGAAACTTTTGACCTTATGTTCCGAGATCAGCCGCCAGAAGGTGCCTGCATCCGGTGTGCCGACTGGCTTGCCCTCGAATACGATGGTGGTGTTGCCGTGGATCAGCGGCGCGTAGCAGATATAGCTGTGGCCCACGACCCAGCCCACATCCGACGCCGCCCAGAACACATCGCCGGGATCGACGTTGTAGATGTTTTTCATGGTCCAGTTCAGCGCCACCAGCTGGCCTGCAGTATGGCGGATCACGCCCTTGGGCTGGCCGGTGGTGCCAGAGGTATAGAGGATATAGGAGGGGTGGTTGCCCTCGACCGGCACACATTCGGCGGGGTCCACGCCATACTGAAAACCATGCCAGTTCACATCGCGGCCCGGGATCAGTTCCGCCACGTCCTGCTCGCGCTGGAAGATCACGCAGAACTCCGGTTTATGTGCGGCCAGATCAATGGCGCCGTCCAGCAGCGGCTTGTAATGCACGGTGCGGCCCGGCTCGATCCCGCAGGAGGCGGCGATGATCGCCTTGGGCTTGGAATCGTCGATCCGCACCGCCAGTTCATTGGCGGCAAAGCCGCCGAACACCACTGAATGCACAGCGCCGAGGCGGGCGCAGGCCAGCATCGCTTCCAGCGCCTCGGGGATCATCGGCATGTAGATGATAACCCGGTCACCTTTCTCAATGCCCTTGGCGCGCAGCGCTCCGGCCAGAGTGGCAACGCGGTTGCGCAATTCGACATAGGAGATTTCACGCTTGGTCTGGGTCACCGGGCTGTCATAGATGATTGCGGTCTGCTCGCCGCGGCCCTGCTCGACATGGCGGTCTACGGCGTTGTAGCAGGTGTTCACCCTGGCATCGGAAAACCATTCAAAGAGGCCGTCGCCCTTGTCAAACAGGGCTTGTGTTGGTGCCTTGTCCCAGCTGATCGCCTGGGCGGCCTGCATCCAGAAGCCTTCCGGATCCTGTTTCCAGGCGGCATAAATATCCTGATATCCCATGGTGTTCATCTCCTCCTGCTTTCTGGGTAGGCGAGAAGAGGTTGAACGGGCAAGTTTTGCGCAGACCGAACGCAAGGTTGGTCAAGGAATTTACAGATTTCCGGCGGTGAGTTCCTTCAAATTTACACAATTTACACGCCTTGCGCGCTTTGCGGCAGTGATAGTTTGCAAACCGGGATTTGCTGCAGGAGATTCCTGTGAAACTGGGTGATTTTTGCAAATCTGCAAATCCATCCGCTGCAAACTGCCCGGATGGCCCGGATGGGCCGGGAATCACCCGTCGCAGGATTTGGCCTCCCCAAAAAGGGCGGCCAGACAGGACATCTGCCGCCTGGCTTAACCGTAGTGTGCCACCGGGGTTCCGGCAATGGCGGCCATGTTCAAAAGCCCGCGGGCGGTGATTGAGGGCGAAACGATATGCGCCCGGTTGCCCATGCCCATCAGGATCGGTCCCACTTCCAGCCCTCCGGCCCGCATTTTCAGAATGTTACGCACACCCGAAGCCGCATCGGCATGGGCAAAGATCAGCACATTCGCCGCCCCGTCCAGCCGGGAGTTCGGGAAGATCCGGGCCCGCAGCTCCGGGTCCAGCGCGGTGTCGATGTTCATCTCACCCTCATATGCGAAATCCCGGCGCTTATCGTCGAGGATCTCCAGCGCATCCCGCAGGCGAGACCCTGTATCGCAGGCGATATTGCCGAATTGCGACTGCGAGCACAGCGCGATCTTCGGCTCGATCCCAAAGCGGCGCACGTGACGGGCAGCGCCCAGAACTGTTTCGGCGATCTGCTCCGGTGTTGGTTCGATCCGCACGTGGGTGTCAGCGATGAACAGCGGGCCGTCTTCCAGGATCATCATCGACAGCGCCCCGTGCGGGGAATAGCTGTTGCCGCCCAGAACCTGCTCCACATAATTCATATGCCAACGGTATTCGCCGAAGGTGCCGCAAATCAGTGAATCCGCCTCTCCCCTGTGCACCATGATGGCGCCAATAGCGGTGGTATTGGTGCGCATGATTGCCTTGGCCAGATCCGGCGTCACACCCCGGCGTTGCATCACTTTGTGGTAGCTGTTCCAGTAGTCATAATAGCGCGGGTCGTTTTCCGGGTTCACCAGCTGGAAATCGCGGCCCGGACGCACATCCAGCCCCAGCCGTTCGCAGCGCCGCTCGATCACCTCAGGCCGGCCGATCAGCAGCGGGGTTTCGGTGGTTTCTTCCAGGATGGCTTGGGCTGCGCGCAGCACCCGCTCGTCCTCACCCTCGGCAAAGACAATGCGGCGGGCGGCAGCGCGGGCAGCCTCGAACACCGGGCGCATCAGCAGGGCGGATTTGAATACTGTCTGGTTCAGCTTCTGGCGGTAGGCCTCCATGTCCTCGATCGGGCGGGTGGCCGCGCCGCTTTCCATCGCGGCCTTGGCCACGGCAGAGGAAACAACCGCCACCAGGCGCGGGTCAAAAGGTTTGGGGATCAGGTAATCGGCCCCGAAATTCAGCTGCTCGCCCTTATAGGCCGCGGCGGCTTCGGCCGAGGTCGTGGCGCGGGCCAGCTCGGCGATGCCGTCGACGCAGGCGATCTGCATCGCGTCGTTTATCTCAGTTGCGCCGACGTCCAGCGCCCCGCGAAAGATGAAAGGAAAGCACAGCACGTTGTTGACCTGATTGGGAAAATCGCTGCGTCCAGTGGCGATAATCGCATTCGGCGCCACTTTGCGCGCGGCCTCCGGCATGATTTCCGGGTTTGGATTGGCCAGGGCAAAGATGATCGGGCGCTCTGCCATTTTCGCCGCCATTTCCGGCTTTAGCACATTGGGTCCAGAGAGGCCCAGGAACAGGTCGGCGCCATCAATCACCTCCTCCAGCGTGCGCAGGTCCGTGGCTTGGGCAAAGGCGGCTTTTTCCGGGTTCATATCCTCTTTGCGGCCTTCATAGACCAGCCCGTGAATGTCGCAGAGCCAGATATTCCTGCGCTTTACGCCCAGCTTTACCAGCATGTTGAGGCAGGCAATCCCCGCCGCGCCGCCGCCGGTGGAGACGATTTTGATGTTTTCAAAAGACTTGCCCGCCACATGCAACGCGTTCTTGGCGGCAGCCCCCACAACAATTGCAGTGCCATGCTGATCGTCGTGAAAAACCGGGATGTTCATCCGCTCGCGGCAGAGTTTTTCGACCACAAAACAATCCGGTGCCTTGATGTCTTCAAGGTTGATCGCGCCGAAGGTCGGCTCCAGCGAGCAGACGATATCGGCCAGCTTTTCCGGATCGCTTTCGTTCACTTCAATGTCAAAACAGTCGATGCCTGCAAAATTCTTGAACAGGACGGCCTTGCCTTCCATCACAGGCTTGGAGGCCAGCGCGCCGATGTTGCCCAGCCCCAGAACCGCCGAACCGTTCGACACAACCGCCACCAGATTTCCGCGCGACGTATAGCGGGCAGCATTGGCGGCATCCGCCTTGATCTCGGTGCAGGCCTCGGCCACGCCGGGCGAATAGGCGCGGGCCAGATCCCGGCCATTGGCCATTGGCTTGGTTGCGCGGATCTCCAGCTTACCGGGCTGCGGAAACTCGTGATAGTTGAGCGCGGCTTGGCGCAGGTTCTGTGAATCGGACATCTGGCGCTCCTCGGGAAGGGTATTGTTTAGTGTTAAACCATTTTTCCTGCCGGAAACCTAGCTTAAACTGACGCAAATGGACGCGGCGGCAGAACAGGCGGCGGCTTCTTGCATTCACTCTGCCGCACGGCCACTCTTCTGCCAAATGAAATGGGAGTGAAAAATGAGCGGTGCAATCGCCGAATTCCGCCTGCCAACAGACGAGTTGCGCAATGATATTCCGTTTTTTACCAAGGTTTTGGGTATGAAAATGGATATGATTTATCCGGCAGATGATCCGCGCATCGCGGTCTTTTCGGGCTATGGGCTGCGGCTCAGGGTTGAAAAAGGGGCAGAGGAAAGCCCCGGCACACTCCGCATTCTGACGGAGGATCCTGATGGATTTGCCGCAGGGCAGCGCCGCCTGACAGCGCCCAATGGCACCAGGATTGAAATCGAGGAGCGGCATCCGCCGATGGTGATGCCGCAAACCGTGCACAGTTTTGTGGTACGGCGCCTGAAAGACCAGGCGCCCTGGATCATCGGACGGGCCGGCATGCACTACCGTGACCTGGTGCCGGACCGGCTGGGCGGGTCGATCATCGCCAGCCACATCCGCATTCCCGACGGCGGCCCGGTGCCGGACATGGTGCATTTCCACCGGGTCGGTTTTCAGCTGATTTTCTGCATCCACGGCTGGGTTGATGTGGTCTATGAGGATCAGGGCGAGACGATGCGTCTGACGGCGGGCGACTGTTTCATCCAGCCGCCGGAAATCCGCCACCGGGTGCTGGAGGCCAGCGACAATGTGCAGGTGATCGAGATCGGCGTGCCGGCGGAACATGTCACCGAGATCGACCACGAGATGACACTGCCGACGTCGCATTACCGCCCCGAGCGGGAATGGCAGGGCCAGCGCTTTGTCTACAACAAGGCTGAAGGCGCCGAGTGGGTGCCGTTCCGCCTGCCGGGCTATATCTGCCGCGACACCACCATTGCTGAAAACACCAAGGGCGTTGCGGGCGTGCAGGTGGTGCGCCGGGGCGACGGCGTCCCCCAATGGGCGGCGCATGACACCGATATCCACTTTACCTTCGTGATGAATGGCACGGTGACGCTCGAGGGGGAGGGCCGCGCGCCGTTCCGGCTGGAGCAGGGCGATGCCTTCGTGATCCCGCCGGGCATGAAGACCCGGCTCAGCGACCCATCGCAGGATGTGGAGCTGCTGGAAGTGTCTTTGCCCGGTGTCTTCAACACCAGGCTGGGCTGACAGCGCCGGTGTTCCTGGCCGCCACCACCGGGGCGGGCAGTGAATAGGCCGGAAAATCCGGCTGGCAGGGCTTCCCCTTTGCCTGCCACTGCCGTTATTCTGCATCATCTTGACCAATCGATCAAAAATGGGGAAACGCCATGAGCCTCAAGGCCGCTGCCACTGCCGTCCGTGAAAACGCCCACGCGCCATACTCCAACTTCAAGGTCGGCGCGGCCATCCGCGCGGCGTCCGGCCAGATCTATGTCGGCTGCAACGTCGAAAATGTGGCCTATCCCGAAGGCATCTGTGCGGAAGCCGGCGCCATTGCCGCCATGGTCGCAGCCGGAGAGACGGACCTGGCAGAGGTCTATGTGATCGCCGACTGCCCGACGCCGATCCCGCCCTGCGGTGGCTGCCGCCAGAAGCTCAAGGAGTTCGGCAACGGCGAGGTCAAGGTGACCATGGGCACCACCGATGGCGCAGAGCGGGAAACCACCATCGCGGACCTGCTGCCCGGCGCCTTTGATGCGGGCCATATGGAGCGCAGCTGATGGATGCCCGCGCCATAAACGCCAAGCTGCGGCGCCGCGAAGTGCCCAGCGAAGAGGAGCTGCGCTGGTTTGCCAATGGCCTGGCCAATGGCGACGTCACTGACGCCCAGGCGGCGGCCTTTGCCATGGCCGCCTGTTTCCAAAGCATCGGCACCGAAGGCTGCCGGGCGCTGACGCTGGCAATGCGCGACACCGGCGACGTGCTGACCTGGGATCTGGACGGGCCGGTGATCGACAAGCATTCGACCGGCGGTGTCGGCGACTGCGTCTCGCTGCTGCTGGCGCCGGCGCTGGCCGCCTGCGGCGCTTATGTCCCGATGATTTCCGGTCGCGGGCTGAGCCATACCGGAGGCACCCTGGACAAGCTGGAGGCGATCCCCGGCGTCTCCACCCAGGTGAGCGAAGATCATCTGCGGCGCATGATGCAGGACATCGGCTGCGCCATTGTTGGCGCCACTGCGCAGATTGCGCCGGCGGACAAACGGTTCTACGCCATCCGCGATGTCACCGCGACCGTTGAAAGCATTGAGCTGATCACCGCCTCGATCCTGTCCAAGAAACTTGCGGCCTCGCCGGATGCGCTGGTGCTGGACGTGAAAATCGGCTCTGGCGCGTTTATGAAAACCGCAGACGACGCGCGGGCGCTGGCGCAATCCATGTGCAACGTGGCCAATGCCGCAGGCTGCCGCACCTCGGCGCTGATCACCGATATGAACCAGCCGCTGGCGCCCGCGCTTGGCAATGCGCTGGAAGTGGCCGCGGTGATGCGGCTGCTGACCGGCACGGCAGAGGGGCGGCTGGTTGACATCAGCACAGCCCTGGGCGGTGAATTGCTGGGTCTTGCTGGATTGGCTGCAGATGCGACAGAGGGGGCCGCCAGGATTGCGGCTGCCCTGACGGATGGCCGCGCCGCAGAGATTTTCGCGCGGATGATTGCGGCGATGGGCGGGCCTGCGGATTTTGCTGCAAACTGGCAGCGCCATCTGCCCGGCGCAGAGGTGCAGCGCGCGGTCAAAGCGCCGTCTGCAGGCCGCATTGCGGCGATGAATGGCGAGGCGCTTGGCCTTGCGGTTGTTGGTCTGGGCGGCGGCCGCATGGTGGAAAGCGACAGAATTCATCCCGGCGTCGGGATCTCGGATATTGTCAGCCTGGGCCAGCAGGTGGGGGCAGGGGACAGGATTTGTCTGATCCACGCCGCCAGCGAAGATGCGGCAGACATGGCAGAGGCGGCGGTTCTTGCAGCTGTTTCCATCCGCGAGGCGCCGCTCTCCCCGCCGCCGCTGGTGCACGAAAGGATTTCCTGATGCCCCGGGCCTTTCTCGTGGTGATGGATTCCGTTGGCATCGGCGGCGCGCCGGATGCCGGGGCGTTCTTCAATGGTGATCTGCCGGATCTGGGGGCCAATACGCTGGCCCATATCGCCCAGGCCTGTGCTGCAGGCGTGGCAGCAGAGGGCCGCAGCGGGCCTTTGCAGCTGCCCAACATGGCGCGTCTTGGTCTTGGTGCAGCTATGCGGCTGGCGTCGACGGTGCCATTTGCGGGCATGGACGCAGAGCCGCTGGGCCGCTGGGGCTGCGCCCGCGCGTTCAGCCGTGGCAAGGATACGCCTTCGGGCCACTGGGAACTGGCCGGCCTGCCGGTGCCCTGGGACTGGCATTACTTCCCGGACGCGGTGCAGTCTTTCCCAGAGGCGCTGACAGCCTTTGTGGCACAGCAGGCCGGCACGGATGGTATTCTTGGCAACTGCCATGCCTCCGGCACGGTGATCATCAATGTCCTGGGGGCCGAACATATGCGCAGCGGCAAGCCGATCTGCTACACGTCTGCCGACAGTGTCTTTCAGATTGCCGCGCATGAGGAGAGCTTTGGCCTCGGCCGTCTGCTGGCGCTTTGCGAGGCGGTCGCGCCGCGGCTGCACGCCATGAAGCTGGGCCGGGTCATCGCGCGTCCTTTTACCGGCTCGCCAGAGCAGGGGTTCACCCGCACCGTCAACCGCCGCGACTATGCCATCCTCCCGCCGGCCCCGGTGTTGACCAACTGGGTGCAGGCGGCAGGTGGCAAGGTTCATGCCATCGGCAAAATCGGTGATATCTTTACAATGTCCGGCATCGACACCTTGAAAAAAGGCACGGACGCCCGGCTGATGGAACATCTGTTCGATGCGGTGGAAACAGCCGAAGACGGCAGTCTGACCTTTGCCAATTTTGTCGAGTTCGACAGCCTGTTTGGCCACACCCGCGACATCTCCGGCTATGCCCGCGCGCTTGAATGGTTCGACCGCGCGCTAGGCCGCCTGCTGCCGAAGCTGCGAAAGAACGACATGCTGGTGCTAACGGCGGATCACGGGAATGATCCCAGCTGGCCCGGCTCCGACCACACCCGCGAACAGGTTCCGGTGCTGATTGCAGGGCTTGACGCCGGGGGCATCGGGCAGGTCAAATTCGCCGATGTGGCGGCGTCCATCGCAGGCCATCTGAATATTCCGGCCCAGGGACCCGGCAAGAGCTTTCTTTGACCTCATGGTCAAAACCTGCTTGCCTGTCCCGGCCAAGCCCGTAAAAGCGCGCAGAACCAAATTTGAGGAGTGCCCCATGACCGACCACCTGACCGTTGTTGATCACCCGCTTGTGCAGCACAAGTTGACGCTGATGCGGGACAAAAGCACGTCCACCGCCGGTTTCCGCCGCCTGCTGCGCGAAATTACCCAGCTGCTGGCCTATGAGATCACCCGCGAAATGCCGCTGACCACCACCACCATCGACACTCCGATGGAGGAAATGGAGGCGCCGATCCTGGCCGGCAAGAAACTGGCGCTGGTGTCGATCCTGCGCGCGGGCAACGGCATGCTGGACGGGGTGCTGGAGCTGATCCCTTCGGCGCGTGTCGGCTTTGTCGGCCTTTACCGCGATGAAGAAACGCTGGAACCGGTGCAGTATTATTTCAAGGCGCCCGAAGGGCTGAAAGACCGCCTGGTGATTGCCGTGGACCCGATGCTGGCCACCGGCAACAGCTCGGCTGCTGCGATTGATCTTCTAAAGGATGCCGGTGCAAACGACATCCGTTTCCTGTGTCTGCTGGCCTCGCCTGAAGGTGTTGAACGCATGAAAGAGGCGCATCCCGATGTGCCGATTGTCACCGCTTCGATGGACCGGCAGCTGAATGAAAAAGGCTACATCCTGCCAGGGCTTGGCGACGCTGGCGACCGGATGTTCGGCACCAAATGATATCAGCCGCCAGGGCGGAATTTTCCGTCTTGGCGGCCCGGCACCGCGAATTCATTACAGTTTGCGCAAAAATTGCCGGTATGCGGCCTTATTGTTGTTCAAATTCTTTACTCACAGGCCAGAGTCAGGCATCCTGCTGCCACATTTTGTGGGGCTCAGGAATGAAAATAACTAGAATTATTGCACTGGCCATCATCGCGGGGGCAACCGGCGCCGCAGGGATACAAGCACAAACTCTGCGTGAAACCCGCCCGCCTGCGGAATATCCACCCCTGTCTTACACCGGCAAGCAATATGTCGACAGCCGTGGCTGTATCTATATCCGCGCGGGCATCGGCGGAGACGTCAACTGGGTGCCGCGCGTCAGCCGCTCACGCAAGCAGATCTGTGGCTACGCGCCGACCAACGTCCAAGGCACAACCCGTCAGCGGCAGCGGGCCGCAACCCCTGAGCTGATCACCCTTGAGCCCAGCCAGCAGCCGCAACAGGCGACAGCGGGCACTCCGCCGCGGACAGTGACCACCACCAAACCGCGCCGGGCACCGGCAGCCGCAGTCGAACAGCCGACCACGGCGGCGTCCAAACCTGTCGTCAAGAAAGTTGTGCGGGCAGCCCCTGCGCCAGCCGCAGCACCGCAACCCGCCGCGGCAGTACGGCAACCGGCAGGCAATTCGGCCTGCGCCGGGCTTTCGGATATCAGCCGCCAGTACACCAATTCCAGCGATGTGCGCTGCGGTCCGCAGGGGGAGGCGCCCGTGTCCTTCGGCGGTCAGGCCGTTGGGCCGCAAAGCTCCTTGCTGCTGACGCCGAACACCCGTGTGGTGCAAAAGCACATCTATCAGGACCGTCGGCTCAGCAACAGTTTCACGGTGCCGGAAGGCTACCGCCCGGTCTGGACCGATGGGCGGCTGAATCCGCAGCGGGCAGAGCGCACCGCTCGCTCTGCGGTGGTCACCGGATTTGTTGAAGCCCCGGCTGGTTATGAAACGGTTGAGCGCGCAGATGGAAGGATGAATCCGATGCGCGGTGTGCGCACGCCGGAAGGCGACGTGCAGATGGCGCGGATTTGGACTCGTGGCCTGCCGCGCAGGCTGGTTGAGCTGCCGCTGGACCGCCAGACTGTGACGCTGCCGCGCAAAGCCCGTGTCAGCGCGGCTGAAGCCCGGCACAGCGTGCTGCACCTGTCCACCCGTTCAGCACCGGGTGCCGAAGCGTCGGCAGCGCAAACCGCCAGCCGCCGTTATGTGCGGGCGGCGACCTATGCCGACCCGGCGCAGGCCAAGGCGGCCGCCCGGAAACTGGCTGCCGCCGGCCTCAGCGTGCGGCTTGGCACTGTCAGCCGCAAGGGGCAGCCTTACAAAGTGGTTCTGGCGGGGCCGTATCGGGACACAACCCAGGCAGCAGCGGCGCTGGCCGACATCCGCCAAGCCGGTTTCAGCGGCGCCCGTATCAGCAAGTAAGCGCAAAAAAAATCACTGTATCAGGCCGGGCAGCAGCCCGGCCTTTTTCTTGAGCAGCCCCTTGCATATGGCGCGCGCGCCTGACCGCAGCTGTTTTCGGCCAGTTCATCGGCCTAGCGAATAAAGACAATCAGCCTCTGGCAGCCTCGGGCCGTTGCCGGAACAGCCGGGAATATCTCAGCAAAAACTGACAGAGTGGTCCGGCCTGGCTGGCTTAGGCCCCTGGATGTATGTGCGCGGCTTTGACGGTCCTGGTCGATCGGGCTGATACTTGCGATTGGGCAGCGGCGGAGGCAGCGAAGGGATCAGCCGCAAATATTTTGCAGCTGCACCCAGTCGCGATCATTCAGCACCGGCTGCAGCTCGCGACCGGCCATCGGGTCGGCCTCGATCAGCCCCAGCACGGTTTCCCCGGTAATATCCAGCGCATAGGCATAGGGAGAGGAGGGCAGGGCTGCACGGGCAAATTCCGCCAGCAGCACCTCGTCTGGGAGCTGCGGCCGGGCACTGGCCAATGTGGCCTCAGAATAGGCATCCAGCGCCGCACGGTCCAGTTCACCTGTGGTCAGCAGCTTGAACGTGGCGCCGAAACCCGCAGCGTCCAGCAGTTCCTGCATCGGATCGCTGGCCGCAGACCGCGCCCGTTCCGCCAGCACCGCGCCTGCGGCGACTGCCGGGTCTTCGAAATCCTCCACAAAGGAGCGGTTCAAAAGCACGATGCCGCCGGGCAGATGCAGGCTGCCGGGGATGCCGGAGCGCAGGATCGCCAGTTGCCGCACGCCGGTGCGCTGTGCCAGGTTTTTCAGGATCGGAACGGCCTCGGGTGTGGCGCAGGCGGGGCCGGAAACCCGTTCGATCCGCCCCAACAGAGCTTGGCCGATCGCCTTGCGCTTGATGTCCGGCACGACGCTGACTGCATGGCGGGTCACCGCACCGGGCAGCCATAGCACCAGCAATGCGGCCAGCAGTGCCAGGGTGCCCAGGATGCTGACCGCCCGCAACCGCCCGGGCCGCGCGCGGGAGCGGCCAATGGCGTTCTGCACCCGCGCGATGGCCTCCAGCATGGCGGTTTCGTCCTCCGCCAGCTCCAGCGTTTCGCCGGCGTCTCCGTCAGGGTGGAACAGGGCGGGGAACGCGCCGGGATTGGCACGCTCTACGGCCGCCAGCGACCAATGTGCCAAAGGCTGGTCATTCATGCTGGCAATGGTCAGTGTCGCATCGCCCAGCGAGATGATCACATCCCG
Organism: Rhodobacteraceae bacterium (ex Bugula neritina AB1); assembly: GCA_001730095.1. GTDB lineage: Bacteria > Pseudomonadota > Alphaproteobacteria > Rhodobacterales > Rhodobacteraceae > Leisingera. The sequence goes on along the minus strand of MDLF01000041.1, from coordinate 95,514 downwards.
CCGCTGTGCCTCAGGGCCTGCGCGCCACAGGCCCGCAGCCTCCAGCCGCTCGAATTCCTTCAATGCCGTCATGCAGCCTGCCCGGTCCCCATCCGTATCGTTGGCATCAGAATAAGCACATAAAACAGGGGCGGCAATTTGCTTTGCCGCCCCGGAAGCTGTTTCACCGTGAAAAATCACAAAGACTTGGCGATTTTCCTCAGTTCGAACTTCTGGATCTTTCCGGTGGAGGTTTTAGGAAGCTCCTGGAACACAACTTTCTTGGGGGCTTTGAACCCGGCAAGCGTCTCGCGGGTGAATGCGATCAGTGCTGCGGCGTCCGCGCTTGCGCCCGGTTTCAGTTCCACAAAAGCGCATGGCACCTCGCCCCATTTCTCGTCCGGCATCGCAGCAACTGCGGCCAGCAGCACATCCGGATGCGCCATCAGCACACCCTCCACCTCGACCGATGAGATGTTCTCGCCGCCAGAGATGATGATATCCTTGGCCCGGTCGGCAATCTGAATGTAGCCATCGGGGTGCTGCACAGCGAGGTCGCCGGAGTTAAAGTACCCTCCCTTGAAAGCCTCTGCCGTTGCCTCGGGGTTCTTCAGATAGCCTTTCATCACCACATTGCCGCGCAGGGCGATCTCCCCCTGGGCTTGGCCGTCCATCGGCAGCAGGTTATGCGCGCTGTCGCGCACCACCACCGGCTCCAGCATCGGCATGGCGACGCCCTGACGGGATTTTTTGGCAGCAATGCCAGCCTTGTCCAGCCCGTCCCATTCATCCGCCTTCCAGTAGCATTCGGTGACATGGCCAAAGGTTTCGGTCAGCCCGTAAACATGGGTGATGTTGAAGCCGAGGTTTTCGATCTTGGACAGGGTTGCAGGGGCCGGCGGGGCGCCGGCGGTGAAGACCTCAACCGTGTGATCAAAGCTGCGGCGTTCCTCATCCAGCGCGTTGACGATCATGTTCAGCACAATCGGTGCGCCGCCGAAATGGGAGACGCCTTCGGAATGGATGGCATTGTAGATGGCCTGCGCAGAGATGTCGCGGCAGCAGACCAGCGTGCCGCCCACCACCGGCATCATCCAGGTGTGGTTCCAGCCGTTGCAATGAAACAGCGGCACAATGGTCAGGTATACGGGGTGCAGGGTCATCCGCCAGGAAATCACCGTGCCGGTGGTCATGAGATAAGCGCCGCGGTGGTGATACACCACGCCCTTGGGCCGCCCGGTGGTGCCGGAGGTGTAATTCAGCGCCAGGCTTTCCCATTCATCCTCGGGCATGATCCACTGGAATTCCGGATCGCCGTCGGCCAGCAGTGCTTCATAGTCCAAGTGTTTGCCGGTGGCATGCCAGCCAGCCTGGTCATCCGCGACCTCGATCAGCACCGGGGCAGGGCCTTCCATTTCTTCCACGGCGGCCTCGGCCAGTTCCAGGAATTGCGGGTCGACCAGAACAGCCTTGGCCTCCCCGTGGCCAAAGATATAGGCCACAGTGCCGACATCCAGCCGCGTGTTGATGGTGTTCAGTACCGCACCGCAGGCCGGTACACCAAAATGCGCCTCGGCCTGGGCCGGGATGTTGGGCAGCAGCGTTGCCACCACGTCACCGGGTTTGACGCCCAGCTGCGCAAGGCCAGAAGCCAGCCGGCTGCAGCGTGCGTGGTATTCGGCATAGGTTTTGCGGTGTTTGCCATAGCTGACCGCCAGATGCTCCGGAAACACCTGCGCTGCCCGCTGCAGATGGCTGAGCGGCGTCAGCGGTACATAATTCGCGGCAGTCTTCTCCAGACCGGTCTCATCCGCCATCCACCCCATCAGTTTCCTCCCCTGAATCACTTTGGTGTCGCCTAGGGAACAGATATTGCGGAAAGTTGCTGGCAATGGAAAGAGCATGAAGCAAACAGCAACTCTTACCCATGACAGCAGCAGTCAGCCAGCCGCGGCACATTCCATGCTGGCTGCGATGCTGATTATCGGTGTGACAGACAACGCAGTGCCGCTGATGGCCGAGCAGATCGGCCTTGGCCAGTTCTATCTTCTGCGCACATTTGTCGCGCTGCCATTTCTGTGGATCATGGCCCGCGCCGGGCTGGGCGGGTTGGCCCCGCGGCGGTTCGCAGCTGTTCTGCTGCGAGCGGTTCTGGTGGCGGTGTCGATGGTGTTCTACTTCTCGGCAGTGGCGCTGATGCCGATTGCGCAGGCGCTGGCCGGGCTGTTTACCTCGCCCATTCTGATTGTCATCATTTCGGTGATCTTCCTGCGGATGCGGATCGGCTGGCTGAGGGTGGCGGCGGTGCTGTGCGGCTTTGCCGGAGTTCTTTTGGTGCTGCAGCTCAATCCTGGCGATTTCAATTGGCTGCTTCTGTTGCCGGTTGCGGGCGGGCTGTTCTATGCGCTTGGGTCCATGGCAACCGGGCTTTACTGCCAGGGGGAAAGCACGGTTTCGATGCTGTTTTTCTATCTGCTGGTGCAGGGGGTTCTGGGGGCCATGCTGCTGCTGGGGCTGGAAATCTGGCCACAGCCCGTGCCGCAGGGGACGGATGGGTTTGTGACCCGGGGCTGGGTCTGGCCGCTGTGGGAGATGTCGCATCTGATCCTGCTGCAGGGCTGCGCGGCGGTGGGCGGTGTTTTCCTGATCACCAAAGCCTATCAGCTGGGTGAGGCCTCCTTTGTGGCGGTGTTCGAGTATGCGGTGATCATCATCGGACCGGGGGTTGCCTGGGCCTATTGGGGGCAGGCGCTCAATTCCTGGCAGATTTTTGGAATTGGCTTGATCATTGCGGCAGGGGCAACCATCGCGCTGCGGTCGAGATAGGCGGGGCTGAAGACACGGGAGGGGGCGCTGCCCCCGCCGCCCGCTGGGCGGCTCCCCCGGAGTATTTTTGCAAAGATGAAAAGCAGGGCGCTGCCATGCGGACGGGCATTTTCAACCCGTGGTCAATGCCCTAGGGTCGGCTTATGATCCTGTCCCTGGGCCGCAGATACGTCTTTATCCATATCCCCAAGACCGGTGGTACCGCTTTGGCGCTGGCGCTTGAGGCGCGCGCGATGGCGGATGACTTGATGCTGGGCGATACGCCCAAAGCTGTGAAACGCCGCCGCCGCCTGCAGGGCGCTGAGACGCGCGGGCGGCTGTGGAAACACTCCACTCTGGCGGACATCGAAGGGCTGGTGCCGGATCAGACCCTGCGGAGCCTGTTTGCCTTTACACTGGTCCGCAATCCCTGGGACCGGGCGGTCAGCTATTATCACTGGCTGCGCGAACAGAGTTTTGATCATCCGGCAATCGGGCTGGCCCGGCGGCTGGATTTCCGGGCATTTGTGCAGCACCCGGGCATTGTTGCCGCCTTCAGCGGCACGCCGACCTCTTCCTATATGCGTCACGCTGACGGAACGGAGCAATGTCAGCTGTATATCCGGTTGGAACATTTCACCGACGACGCCCAGCCGTTGTTTGACCACCTGGGATTTTCCCTGCAGCTGCCGGTGGCCAATGAAAGCGGCCGGGAGCCGGATTGGCGTGTCTATTACGATGACGCCGCGGCGGAGGCGATTGCAAAGGCCTGCGCACAGGAAATTGCCCAATTTGAATATTCTTTTAACGATTGTCCCCTATCCAAGGTACGCAAAGAGCGCTGAACGTGCCTGTCTGGAGGCTTATCCGGAAACAGGTGGGTGATTGGTGCGAAAACGTGAACAATGCCCGGGTTTTGCCTGAACACCTCTTCTATTTGGCAAGGGGAGATAGGACCGGGTCGGCTGACGGGTGCGATGCCTTGGCTGCAGGAAAGGAAGACGGATGCTGGATTGGCTTTTGAAACGGACAGACACGCCGGCTGGCGGGGTCATGAACAGCGGCTTTCCCCTGATTCCGGTGGGGCAGGGCGGGTTTCTGGCAGGCACGCATGTGGCCTCTAATCTGGGTTGGCGCCCGGTGGAGGCGCTGGCGCCTGGCGACAAGGTTCTGACTTTTGACCATGGCATGCAGACTGTTGTTGAGCTCCAGCGCGAAATTGTGATCCCGTCCGAGGGGGATTTGGAGCCGATGCGCTGTCCGTTGTTTGTGCCGCGCGATGCGCTGATGAACCGGGTGCCGATGTGGTTGATGCCGGATCAGGGGGTGCTTTTGGAGAGCGAACTGGTGGAAGACGCCCAGGGCGATCCCTTTGCCATCGTCCCGGGCTGCGCGCTGGAAGGGTTTCGCGGCATCCGGCGCATGCATCCGGGCGCCCAGCTGGAGCTGGTAACACCCCGCTTTGCCGAGGATCAGGTGATCTATCTGGAAGCTGGGATGCTGGGCTATTCAGCAGCGTCGGTCAATCTGATGTGCGGCCGGGTGTTCACGGAACGGGGCGCCTATCAGGTGCTGGGTACGGATGAGGCCCGCGGCCTGGTTCTGTCGATGATGGCAGAGGAAGACTATTGGCCAGCCGGACCTGCGGCAGACGCGGTTCAGCCCACCACCTGGATGTGAATTCAACTGCGCCCGGCAAGGGTTTGAAGCAGAATGAAAAAGGCCAGCGATTTCAGGCGCTGGCCTTTGCGATTTTTGGGCTGCTGTCAGGCCGCGGCGGAGTTCTCCGGGGCAAAGCGGGAATAGAAGCTCTGACCTTTTTTGGCCATCTCGCGCAGCAGCGGCGGGCAGGCGAAGCGATCGCCGAATTGTTCCGTCAGGCTGTCGCAGCGCTCTGCCGCATAGGGCGTGCCCAGGATGTCCAGCCAGCTTAGCGGGCCGCCGGACCAGGGCGCAAAGCCCCAGGCCAGGATGGCACCGACGTCGCCTTCGCGGATGTCCATCAGCACGCCTTCCTCCAGTGCGCGCACCGCTTCCAGCACCTGCGCGAACATCAGCCGCTCCTGCACTTCGATCAGATCGGGCTGTTCAGCCGCCTGCGGGAATTTCTCCTGTACGCCTTTCCAGTACTCGACCCGTTTGCCCTGGTCGTCATACTCGAAGAAGCCGGCATTGGCCTTGCGGCCCAGACGGCCCTGTTCCTCCATCCAGAAGATCAGATCATCCGAAGGGCTTTCCGGATAGGCATCGCCCATCGCGGCCTTGGTGGCGCGGGCAATCTTGGCGCCCAGATCAATCGAGGTCTCATCGGTCAGCTGCACCGGCCCCACCGGGAAACCCAGCTGGCGCGCCGCATTGTCGATCAGCACCGGGCTGACGCCCTCGGTGATCATCCGCATGCCTTCGTTGATATAAGGAATGATGCAGCGGTTGGCGTAGAAGAACCGCGCGTCATTGACCACGATCGGTGTCTTGCGGATCTGGCGCACGTAGTCCAGCGCCTTGGCCACGGCCCGGTCGCCGGTTTCCGTGCCCTTGATGATCTCCACCAGCAGCATCTTCTCGACGGGGGAGAAGAAATGGATGCCGATGAACTGCTCCGGTCGGCCGGAGGCCTTGGCCAGCTCGGTGATCGGCAGGGTGGAGGTGTTGGAGGCAAAGATGCAGTCCTCGGGGATGACGGCCTCGACCTTTTGGGTCATCTCGGCCTTGACACCGGGGTCTTCGAACACGGCTTCGATGATCAGATCGCAGCTCTTCAGGGCGTCCAGATCAGGTGTTGCGGTGATCTGCGCCAGCAGCGCCTCTTTTTTCTCCTCGGTTGCCTTGCCGCGCTTGATACCCTTGTCCATATAGGCGGCGGAGTAGGCCTTGCCCTTGTCGGCGGCCTCCTGATCGCGGTCGATCAGCACAACCTCCATGCCGGCCTGCGCCGACACCAGCGCAATGCCCGCCCCCATCATGCCCGCCCCCAGCACGCCGATCTTCTTCACCGACTGGTCCGGCACATCCTTGGGCCGCACAGCACCTTTCTCCAGCGCCTGTTTGTTCAGAAACAGGCTGCGGATCATGGCAGAGGAGGAGGGGTTCATCAGAACAGAGGTGAAATGCCGCGCCTCGATCTTCAGCGCGGTGTCAAAATCGACCAGCGCGCCCTCATAGATCGAGCTGAGCAGCGCCTTGGCCGCCGGAAACGCGCCCTGGGTCTTGCCATTCACCATGGCAGAGGCACCGACAAAGGTCATGAAACCCGCCGGGTGATAGGGCGCGCCGCCCGGCATTTTATAGCCCTTGGCGTCCCAGGGTTTGACCAGATCGGCGGGTTTGGCGTTCAGAACCCATTCCTTGGCCGCGGCCAGCGCATCATCGGCCACTGCGTCGACCAGCTGCGCGCCCTTGGCCTTTTTCGGCTCCATCATCTTGCCTTCCAGCAGCACCGGGGCCGCCGCCATGGCGCCCACCATGCGGGAATAGCGCGTGGTGCCGCCGCCGCCGGGGAAGATGCCGATCATGATTTCCGGCAGGCCAATCCTGGCCTTGGGGCTGGAGGTCATCACCCGGTGATGGCAGGCCAGCGCAATCTCGGTGCCAATGCCCGCACAAGTGCCGTTGATCGCACAGGCCACCGGCTTGCCGCCTTTTTTGGTCTTAGGGTCCATGCCTGCGAGTTCGAGTTTGCGCAGGATGCGGTGGCCGCCCATGGTGAAATCAAACAGCCCCTGCGCGGGGGTGTCACCGGATTCCTCACGGATGGTGGCCAGCACGTTCAGGTCCATGCCGCCGGCAAAATCCTTTTTGCCGCTGGTGATCACGATGCCCTTCACGGCGTCATCCGCCAGCGCCCGGTCCACGTATTCCTCCACCAGGCCAAAGGCCTCGCGGGTGAGGACATTCATGGACTTGCCGATCGCGTCCCAGGTGATGATTGCGACGCCGTCTGCGTCCACGTCGTATTTGAAATCGCTCATATGTCTTCTCCGGTCTGCTCTGCCGTCAGCGGGCTGCCGTCCTTGCGGGTGAAGGTGAAATCGCCGTTTGCAAATCTCACCATCATGTCCAATTCGCTGTAATAGCCGGTCTCGGTTGGGGTGCGGGTGCCCACCACTAGAAAGGCGGCGGGCTTGTCTGAGCGGTTCACCAGATGGTGGCCGTTCTCCTCGCCTGCCGGGAAGGCGGCGCAATCGCCGGGCAGCATGTCATGGGCGCCATCGTCGTCGATCAGCGTACAGGCGCCCTCGGTCACCATGACAAACTCGTCCTGCTCCATGTGGTAATGGCGCAGCGAGGACATCGCGCCCGGCTCCAGCCGCACGATGTTGACGCCATATTGGCTTAGGCCGCCCGCATCGCCCACCGGCTGCACGCTGCGCCCGTCACCGGCCCGGGCCAGTTTGCCCGGATAACCGGACCCTGTGCGCCAGTCGATGTGTGAAAGATCCAGTTTCGGCATCACACCCTCTCAATCACGGTGGCGGCACCCATGCCCGATGCAATGCAGAGCGTTGCCAGCCCGGTTTCCTTGTCCTGCCGCTCCAGCTCATCCAAGAGGGTGCCGATGATGATCGCTCCAGTGGCGCCCAAAGGGTGGCCCATGGCGATCGAGCCGCCGTTGACGTTCACCAGCTCCGGGTCCACATCGAACGCCTGCTGGAACCGCAGCACGACGGATGCAAAGGCCTCGTTCACTTCGAACAGGTCCAGGTCGCTGATTTTCATGCCGGTGTCTGCGAGGATCTTCTCGGTCACCGGCACCGGGCCGGTCAGCATGATGGTCGGATCGGTGCCGATCTTGGCGGTGGCCTTGATCCGCGCCCGCGGTTTCAGACCATGGCGTTCACCAAACGCCTTGTTGCCAATCAAAAGTGCCGCAGCACCGTCGACAATGCCAGAGGAGTTGCCCGCGTGGTGGATGTGGTTGATCCGCTCCAGATGCGGGTATTTCAGCATCGCCACCTTATCAAAGCCCGGCATCTGCTCGCCCATCATCTGAAACGCCGGGTTCAGCGACCCCAGCGCCTGCATGTCAGTGCCGGGGCGCATGTATTCGTCGTTGCCCAGGATCGCCAGACCGTTCTGATCGCGCACGGTGATCACGGATTTTTCGAACCGGTTCTCTTCCCAGGCCTTGGCAGCCCGGCGCTGGCTCTCCATCGCCAGTGCATCCGCCTGTTCGCGGGTAAAGCCATATTCGGTTGCGATGATATCAGCCGAGATCCCTTGCGGTACGAAATAGGTTTCCATCGCAAGGCTCGGGTCCACGGCAATTGCCGCACCGTCCGAACCCATGGCCACCCGACCCATCATCTCAACTCCGCCAGCGATATAGGCATCGCCTGCGCCGCCCTTCACCTGGTTCGCCGCCAGGTTCACCGCCTCCATGCCAGAAGCGCAGAAACGGTTGATCGCCAGACCCGGTATGCGCTCATCCAGATCCGAGGCCAGCACGGCAGAGCGCGCCAGGCAGCCGCCCTGTTCCATCACCTGGGTCACGTTGCCCCAGATCACATCCTCAACCGCATGGCCCACCAGATTGTTGCGCTCCTTGATCGCGTTCAGCGTCAGGGCGGACAGCCGGACTGAGGTCACCTCATGCAAGGAGCCATCCTTGCGCCCCTTGCCGCGCGGGGTGCGCAGCGCGTCATAGATATATGCGTCTGTCATTGTGCTCTCCTCAGGCCCGGTCCGAGGGGTTGCCGGGCATCAAGTCATAGGGATGTTTCCAGCCGGGCTGTGTGCTGATGCGGGTCAGCCAGGCGTCGATATTGGGCCATTCATTGCGGTCAAAGCCAAAGGGTTCGGGGTAGTAGAGATAGCTGCAGCAGCTGATGTCAGCATTGGTCAGAGCGCCGCCAACAATCCACTCGCGGCCCTCCAGATGGTGCTCCAGCGTGGCATAGGCGGCTTTGAGCCTTCCTTGCATGAAGCTGATCACCTCCTGCGAGCGGTGCTGCTCCGGCAGGAAGTTTGCCAGAAACCGCGTCATCCCGGCCTGGCTGGACATTTTGTGATTGTCCCACAGAACCCAGCGCAGCACCTCGTATTTATCTTCCGGAGCGCCGCCGAACTTGCCGGTCTTGTCGGTGATATACTGCTGGATCGCCCCCGACTGGCTGAGCGTCAGATCGCCGTCCACCAGAACAGGGGCTTCAGCCATGGCCGAGATGTCGCGAAACTCCGGCGTGCGCGCGGCGCCGCCGAAGAAATCAACAAAGACCGGCTCCCAGTCCAGCCCGGACAGCTCCAGCGCCAGCGCGGCCTTGTAGGAGTTTCCGCTTTCACCAAAACAATGCAGTTTCATGGTCATATTCTGTTCCCTGTTGCTGGCGGCAGCGCGGGGGTTTCACACCCCCGCACCCCCGTGGAGTATTTTTGGAAAGATGATGCAGTGTTAACCCGCGTCCGCGGGCTGCCTGCTATTCTCGCGTTGCGGTACAGGCTGGAGAGCCGATGGCCGTGAAAGGTGAAGACGTCCCTGCCCATTTGGCCAAGGCTTTGGGGCAGGGACACTGCCCGTGCTTCATCTTTCTGAAAATACTCAAAATCCATCATCCGCCTCCAGCACGCCGTCGCGGTCCTTGCGCTTACAGGGACCGTGCAATCAGCTCCTTCATGATTTCATTGGTGCCGCCGTAAATTCGCTGTACCCGTGCGTCGGCCCACATTTCTCCCACGGCGTAGTCCTGCATGTAGCCATAGCCGCCGTGCAGCTGCAGGCATTCGTCTAGCACTTCGCCTTGGGTGTCGGTGATCCAGTATTTCGCCATTGCGGCCTTCTCGACGGTCAGTTTTCCCTGCAGGTGTTCGGCGATGCACTCGTCCAGGAACGCGCGCGCGACTTTGGTTTTGGTCAGGCATTCGGCCAGTTTGAACCGGGTGTTCTGGAACTGCATCAGCGGCCCGCCAAAGGCTTCGCGTTCCTGGCAATAGGTAATCGTGCGCGTCACTGCGCCTTCCATGGCGCCGACCGCGCCGCAGGCGATGATCAGACGCTCTTGCGGCAGCTGCTGCATCATCTGGTAGAAACCTTGGCCTTCAGTGCCGCCCAGAATGTTTTCCGGCGGGATTTCGACATCGCTGAAAAACAATTCAGAGGTATCCGCCGCGTGACAGCCGATTTTGTCGAGGTTGCGGCCGCGGCTAAAGCCTTCTGCACCGTCGGTCTCGACCGCTACCAGCGACACGCCTTTGGCACCCTGTGCCGGGTCGGTCTTGGCCGCCACCAGGATCAGATTGGCGTGCTGGCCGTTGGTGATGAAGGTTTTCTGGCCCGACAGACGGTAAGCATTGCCGTCGCGCACTGCCTTGGTCTTGATCGCCTGCACATCCGAGCCGGTGGAGGGTTCGGTCATCGCCAATGCGCCGACCAGTGCGCCGCTGACCATCCTGGGCAGCCAGCGCTGCTTTTGCTCTTCTGTGCCATAGGCGAGGATGTAATGCGCGACGATGCCGGAATGGATGCCGTTGCCCCAGCTGGCCAGATTGGCGCGGCTGCCTTCCATCAGGATCACGGCTTCATGGCCGAAATCGCCGCCGACGCCGCCGTATGCGGATGGGATCGACGGGCAGAGCAGGCCAAGTTCACCGGCCTGGGTCCAGGTTTCGCGCTCCATCATGCCCTGCTTGCGCCAGGTCTCAAAACGCGGCGCCCATTCATTGGTGATGAACTGGGCCGTCATTTCAGCAAGCATCTGGTGCTCTTGTGTCATCCATGCGGACTGCGTGCTGGTCATCTCTCTCCCCTTGGCGGTTACTTCCGGCCTATCTCTTGCGGTCCTCGAGCTCGGCATTGAACAGCCGCAGCCGGTGGCTCAGGTTCTCGTGGTCTGTCACGCTGTCGAAATTCTCGAACAGGAATGACAGGGCTTCTCCCTCATCCAGCCCGGCCTCCTGGGCAAAACGTTTGAGCCTGCGATAGCCGTCCTCGGTCATCGCGATCGGCAGGCGGCGGGTCAGGCGGAAACGTTTCGGCATATCTGGTCCTTAAGCTGTCAAAAGCACCGGCCGGGGCTGGGCAGGGCGCCCCTTGGAACAGGGGCGCCACAAGGCATCAAAAGGCCTCTGCATCCAGCGCCATCACTGTATCTGCACCGCTTTCGATACGGGCAAGATGCAGTTTGGTCGCGGGCAGACGCCGTGCCATATAGTATCGGCCGGTTGCGAGTTTCGTCTCATAGAAGGCCGCGTCAGGCGACCCAGCGTCAAGCGCTTCCTGCGCAGCCTTGCCCATCTTGGCCCACATCAGCCCCAGGCAGACCTGCCCGAACAGATGCATGAAGTCGTAAGAGCCCGCCAGCGCATGGTTGGGATCCTTCATGCCGTTTTGCATAAAGAACATGCCAGCCGCCTGCAGATCCTTGGAGGCCGCTTTCAGAGGATCAATGAAGTCCTTGGTGAAAGTCTCTGAAATATCTTTGTTTTCCTGGCAGAACGTCTTCACCTGGTCAAAGAAGGCAAGCACGTATTTGCCGCCGTGCTGGCCCAGCTTGCGGCCCACCAGATCCAGCGCCTGCACGCCGTTGGCGCCCTCATAGATCATCGCGATGCGGGCGTCGCGGGTGTATTGCGACATGCCCCATTCCTCGATGTAGCCATGGCCGCCATAGACCTGCTGTGCCTGCACCGTCATGTCATAGCCCTGATCGGTCAGGAAGCCCTTGATCACCGGTGTCATCAGCGAGATCAGCCCGTCGGCGTCCTTGTCTTCGCCGCGGTGCGCCTGGTCGATCAGGGTGGCGCCCCACAGCAGGAAGGCGCGCGCGCCCTCGGCAAAGCTTTTCTGGTCCATCAGCGAGCGGCGGATGTCCGGATGCACGATCAGCGGATCGGCGGGGCCGTCCGGGTTCTTGGCGCCGGTCACATCGCGGCCCTGCAGCCGGTCCTTGGCATAATCCAGCGCGTTCTGATAGGCCGCCTCGGCCTGTGCCAGCCCCTGCATGCCCACACCCAAACGCGCCTCGTTCATCATGGTGAACATGGCGCGCATGCCCTTGTGTTCCTCGCCCAGCAGATACCCGGTGGCGCCGTCATAATTCATCACGCAGGTCGAATTGCCGTGGATGCCCATTTTCTCTTCGATCTTGCCGACGGCAACGCCGTTGCGTTCGCCCAGGCTGCCGTCATCCTTCACCAGGAATTTGGGCACGATGAACAGGCTGACGCCCTTGATGCCTTCGGGGCCGCCGGGGATCTTGGCCAGCACCAGATGCACGATGTTTTCGGCCATGTCGTGTTCGCCGGCAGAGATAAAGATCTTCTGCCCCGAAATCCGGTAGCTGCCGTCATCCTGCGGTTCTGCCTTGGTGCGCATCAGCCCCAGATCGGTGCCGCAGTGCGGCTCGGTCAGGTTCATGGTGCCGGTCCACTGGCAGCTGATCATATTGGGCAGATAGGTGGCCTTCTGCGCCTCGGTGCCATGCGCCAGAATGGCAGAGGCTGCGCCATGGGTCAGGCCCTGGTACATGGTAAAAGCCTGGTTGGCGGCAGAGAAGAACTCGCCCACTGCGGTGCCCATCACATAGGGCATGTTCTGGCCGCCGAACTCTTCGGGCATGTCCAGCCCGGTCCAGCCGCCTTCTTTCATCTGTTCAAAAGCTTCCTTGAACCCCGCCGGCGTGTAGACCACGCCGTTTTCCAGGCGGCAGCCCTCCTGGTCGCCCACCGTGTTCAGCGGGTGCAGCACTTGGCTGGCGATCTTGCCGGCCTCGTCCAGCACCGCGCCGGTGAATTCTGGCTCCAGCTCGCTGTATCCGGGAATGTCCTGGCCGGAAATCTTCAGCACATCGTGCAGAATGAACTGGGCGTCTTTGGCGGGGGCTCGATAGGAAGGCATGGCGGTCCTCTTCAGGGTCTTGTTGCTTTGATCAGGGCCAGGCGGGCCGGCGGGGTCGGGGCAGGGCGGCAGCCTATTCTGCTGCCGCCTGCTTGGCCTTCATCGAGGCGATCACCTTTTCGCCCCAGGCCAGCTGGTCTTTCAGGTCTTCGATTGCCTCGGTCAGCTCCTCGCGCTGGCGTTCCATATCGGCAAGCCGCGCGTTGGCGATCTCATAGGTCTTGGTGTACTGCGTCACCTGCTGGTCGCCCACATGATACAGATCCAGCAGCTGGCGGATCTCCTCCAGGCTGAACCCGAACCGCTTGCCGCGCAGGATCAGCTTCAGCCGGGCGCGGTCGCGTTTGGTGAACAGCCGCTTCTGCCCGTCGCGGATCGGGAACAGCAGTTCCTTGGCTTCATAGAACCGCAGCGTGCGGGGGGTCACATCAAACGCCTCGCACATCTCGCGGATGGTCATGGTATCTTCGGTCATCATCGTTACTCTTACGGCTTGGTGCAGGGCCAAGCTGGGTGCAGTTGGGGTCTCGATCAAGACTGACTTTACGTTTACGTAAGTTGTACGTTACGTCACTTTTTTAGGTGTTACTGGCGCGCAAAACGAACGCAAAGTGACGTAACGTTATGGCGCGACTGCAAAGCAGCAGGCTGTTTGTGCACCGGGGTGGGTGCTGCGTGCTGCCGATTCCGGTGCGATCCAGATAAACAGAAACCCCCGCCACGAGGGGCGGGGGGCACATTTCTGCAAAGATGCAATCGGCCTACTTCAGAATCGCCTTGGTGCTTTCGCGCAGCGCGCTCAGCTCGGTGATGGCCTCGTTGATCTGATCGCGCTGCTTTTCCAGCTCAACCAGCTGACGGTCGGCCATCTCCAGAAAGGCATGGTTCTGGGCGTCGTTGCCCTCTTTTTCGTAGATCAGCAGCCATTGGCGGATCTCTTCCAACTGGAAGCCAAACTTGCGTCCGCGCAGGATCAGCTTCATCCGCGCCCGTTCACGTGCGCCATAAAACCGGGACCGCCCTTCGCGGTCCGGCTGCAGCAATTCGATGTATTCATAATAGCGCAACGTCCGCGGCGTGACCTCGAACGCGGCGCACATATCCTTGAATGACAATCTGTTGTCGGCCATCCACCTTCTCCCTTGCCGGGAACCTATGCACTTGCAGCGACCATGGCAACCACCTGCGGCGGCACTCTTGCGCTTGGGCGGTGCGGGGTCCAAAGATGAGGCAGACAATCCGAAAGGAAAGCCGCATGGCCGACAAGACAGAGTTCGCCCGTCAGTTCATCGAGGCCATCCCCCATGCCAAACAGCTGGGTATGAAACTGACGGAAATCGGCGAGGGTTCTGCCGAAATCCGCATGGCCTATGACGCGAAACTGGTGGGGGATCCGGCCACTGGGGTGATCCACGGCGGCGCGGTCTCGGCGTTGATGGACACCTGCTGCGGCGCGGCGGTGATGGCGCACCCTGCGGCGCCCGGTGGCACCGCCACCATCGACCTGCGGATCGACTACATGCGGCCAGCCACGCCGGGACAGGCGATCACCACCCGCGCCACCTGCCACCAGATCACCCGCAGCGTTGCCTTTGTCCGAGCGGTGGCCATGGACGAGGACACAGAGCGCCCTGTCGCCACTGCCGCAGGTGCCTTTACCGTGGAGGGCACGTTTTGAGCCGCCCCCGTCCCGAACCCATACAGGTGGTCAAGCAGCGCCGCGATGCGGCCCTGTCGGCGCTGGTGGGTTCCGTGCCTTATATCCGATTCTTGAACGTGACCTTTGACCGCCGCGGCGATGAGCTGACGGCAGTGCTGAATTTCGACGACAAGCTGATCGGCAATCCCTTCCTGCCGGCCATCCATGGCGGGGCGACGGCGGCCTTTCTGGAGATCACGGCGATGATCACGCTCAACTGGGCGCATCTGTGGCAGCGCATCGAAAGCGGTGATCTGGACCCGTCGGAAATGGCCAAGGGCAATCTGCCGCGCCAGCCCAAGACCATTGATTTCACCGTCGACTACCTGCGCTCTGGCCTGCCGCGCGATGCCTATGCGCGGGCGCGGGTGAATCGGTCGGGCCGCCGCTATGCCTCGGTGCATGTGGAGGCCTGGCAGGATCGCAAGGACAAGCTGTTTGCCCAGGCCACCGGTCATTTCCTGATGCCACAGGACCAGAACGACGAAGGCTGAGGACATGACAGGCGCGGACACGGATATCACCCACAAGCGGGTGCTCAAGATCGCTTTGCCGATTGTGCTGTCAAATGCAACGGTCCCCATTCTGGGCGCCGTCGACACCGGCGTGGTCGGCCAGATGGGCGCGGCTGCACCGATTGGCGCCGTTGGCATCGGCGCGGTGATCCTGGCGACGATCTATTGGGTCTTTGGTTTCCTGCGCATGGGCACCACCGGCCTCGCTGCGCAGGCACGCGGGGCGGGGGATTGGGCGGAAACAGGTGCGCTTTTGATGCGCGGACTGCTGCTGGCCTTTGCTGCCGGAGGTGTGTTCATTATCGCGCAGGGCGCCGTGTTCTGGGGGGCCTTTGCGCTGGCGCCTGCCAGTGCCGAGGTCGAGGGGCTGGCGCGAAACTACCTGCAGATCCGCATTTGGGGCGCGCCTGCCACCATTGCGCTATATGCGGTCACCGGCTGGCTGATCGCGGTGGAGCGCACCCGCGGTGTGTTTCTGCTGCAGGTCTGGATGAATGGGTTGAACATCGTTCTGGACCTGTGGTTCGTACTGGGCCTCGGCTGGGGGGTAGAGGGCGTTGCAATTGCCACGCTGATTGCCGAATGGAGCGGACTGGCTCTGGGGCTGTACCTGTGCCGGGATGCCTTTACCGGTGATCAATGGCGGGATTGGGGTCGGGTTTTCGACCGCGCGCGGCTCAGGCGGATGATGCAGGTGAACGGCGACATCATGGTGCGGTCTGTGCTGCTGACCGGGTCTTTCACCACCTTTCTGTTCATCGGCTCGGGGATCGGCGATGTGAACCTTGCCGCCAATCAGATCCTCTTGCAGTTTGTCGAGATCACCGCCTTTGCGCTGGACGGGTTCGCCTTCTCTGCCGAGGCGCTGGTGGGCGGAGCCGTCGGCGCCGGGAAACGCGTACGGTTGCGCCGTGCGTCGGTGATCACATCGCAATGGGGCATCGGTGGTGCGGTTCTCTTGGGGGTCGCCTTTGCGGCTGGTGGCCCCTGGCTGATTGACCTGATGTCGACCTCGCCCGATGTGCGCGAAGCGGGGCGTGTGTTCCTGATCTGGGCTGCTGTTTTGCCGGTGCTCAGTGTGGCCAGCTATATGTTTGACGGCATCTACATCGGTGCCACCTGGACCCGGGATATGCGGTGGGCGATGCTGCAATCGGTGGCCATCTATCTGGCAGCGCTGCTGCTTCTTGTGCCGGCCTTTGGCAACCACGGTCTGTGGGCGTCGCTGGTGATTCTGAACCTGGCCCGCGGTGTGACCCTTGGCCTGCGCTATCCGCGGCTGGAGGCGCAGGTGGGCGTCTGAATGTGCAAGGCGGGCCAACAGGCCCGCTGCAATTTTATACAGCAGCCGTTTACAGCAATGTTTCGATCGCTTCGGTCGGGCGACCGATCACGGCCTTGCCATCCTTGATCGCAATCGGGCGCTCGATCAGGATTGGATATGCGGCCATGGCGGCCAGCAGGGCGTCTTCCGGACTGTCCTTGCTCAGGCCCAGGTCCTTGAACAGTTTCTCGCCGGTGCGCATCATTTCGATTGTGGAAACACCCAATGCGGCCTGCGCCGCTTTCAGCTCATCCACCGACGGCGTATTTTCCAGGTAAACACGGATCTGTACCTCTGCGCCGCGGTCTTCGATCAGGGCAAGACCCGCGCGGGATTTTGAGCATTTCGGGTAGTGCCAATAGGTGATCACAGCCAATCCTTCCGTTTGGTTCCAACTGCTTCTGCGACGGTGTCAAACCCGTCCCGGGCCAGCAGATCGTCCAGCCCGCGGGCGATGTCGCCGGCCAGCGACAGCCCGCCATAGACCATGGCAGTATAGAACTGCACCGCAGAGGCCCCGGCGCAGATTTTGGCATAGGCCTGCTCAGCTGTGCTGATGCCGCCCACACCGACCAGCGGCACTTGGCCCTCCAGAAGCTCCGACAGCTGCGCCAGAACCCGGGTGGATTTTTCAAACAAGGGCGCGCCGGACAGCCCGCCTGCTTCGCCCTTGTGGGCGCTCTGCAGCCCGTCGCGCGACAGGGTGGTGTTGGTGGCAATCACCGCGTCGATGCCGGTTCCCAGCGCAACGGCGGCGATGTCTTCGATCCCTGCGCGGTCTAGATCCGGGGCGATTTTCAGGAACACGGGCACCCGACGGCTGAGGCCCTCGCGGGTTTCAATGACGCCTGCCAGCAGCGCCGAAAGTGCTGCCTTGCCCTGCAGGTCGCGCAGTTTCTCGGTGTTGGGAGAGGACACGTTGACGGTGGCAAAATCCAGATGCGCGCCACAGTGCGCCAGCACCCTGGCGAAATCCGCAGCGCGGTCCTCGCTGTCCTTGTTGGCGCCGAGGTTCAGGCCGATCACCGCGTCGCGCGGGCGCTGCGCCAGCCGGGCGCCAATCGCCTCCATGCCCTCGTTGTTGAATCCGAAGCGGTTGATTGCCGCCTTGTCTTCGGTCAGGCGGAACAGGCGCGGCTTGGGGTTGCCGGGCTGGGCGCGCGGGGTGGCGGCGCCAACCTCGATGAAGCCGAAGCCGGATGTCGCCAGCGGCGCCAGTGCTTCGGCGTTTTTGTCAAAGCCAGCGGCCAGCCCCACCGGGTTCGGCAGGTCGATGCCTGCCAGTGAGGTTTTCAGCCGGGCAGAGGTCACCGGACCGGGCGCCGGCGCCAGCCCCATGGTCAGCGCCTTGATGGACAGGCCATGCGCGGCCTCGGGATCGACTTTGTGCAAGGCGGCCAGGGCCAGTTTCTCAGGAAACTTCATACCATTTCCTCCGGGAACTGGTGCGCGCCATTCGCCAGCGGCAGCGGCTTGGCCCAGACCACATCCGACATACGGATGTTGCGGTAGAGATGCGGGAACTCCGCGCCGCCGCGGGACACTTCCCATTTCAGGTCCGCGCCCATTGCCCCAGCATCACAGGCCAGCAGGGTCAGCCCCTCGGCGCCGGCAAAATGCTTGGCTGCGGTTTCTGCCGCCTGGGTCGCGGTGGAGAAATGGACATAGCCGTCCGCCACATCAATCGGCGCGCCCTGGGTTTCGCCCGCCGCCTGCAGGGCGGCCCATTCGTCCGCCCGGAAAATCTTGTAAATCAGCATAAGCGCCTGATGCCCTGCGATTGCAAAGGAATCAAGGGGGATTGGTCGCGGCGGCTGCGCAATGCTGACGTCACGAGAGGCTGATTGGCAGCTTTTCCCCTTTGACGGGCGCGGGCTTTGGGCGCAGGCTCTGCTTGAAACAGATCAACGGGAGCCTTCCTCATGATTGCACGAATTCTCACATCGGTTGCAGCCCTTGCCCTGACCGCTGGCGCTGCGGCGGCGGAGTATAAGCTGACCATCCTGCACACAAATGATTTTCATTCCCGGTTTGAGCCGATCAACAAATATGACAGCGCCTGCGACGCTGAGGATCAGGCCGAGGGCAAATGCTTTGGCGGCACCGCGCGGCTGGTGACGGCCATTGCAGATGCCCGCGCGCGGGCCGGAAATTCGATCCTGGTGGATGGCGGCGACCAGTTCCAGGGCTCGCTGTTTTATACCTACTACAAGGGCAAGGCCGCGGCGGAGTTCATGAACAAGCTGGGTTATGACGGGATGACTGTCGGGAACCATGAATTCGACGACGGGCCAGAGGTGCTGCGCGGGTTCATGGATGCGGTGGGTTTTCCGGTCCTGATGTCCAATGCGGATGTGTCACAGGAGCCAGCACTGGCGGGCGTGCTGAAGAAATCCACGGTGATAGAGCGCGGTGGCGGGAAGATCGGCCTGATTGGGTTGACGCCAGAGGATACGCATGAGCTGGCAAGCCCTGGTAAACACGTGCATTTCTCTGATCCAGTGGCAGCAGTGCAGGCCGAGGTGGACCGGCTGACGGCTGCTGGCGTGAAGATGATCGTGGTGCTGAGCCACTCAGGTTATGGTGTCGATCAGCGGGTGGCGGCAGAGACCACGGGGGTGGATGTGATCGTCGGCGGCCATTCCAACACCTACCTGTCCAACACCTCGCAAAAGGCTGTGGGGCCGTACCCGACTGTGGTGAACGGGGTGCAGATTGTGCAGGCCTATGCCTATGGCAAGTTCCTGGGTGAACTAAATGTGACGTTTGACGATGCGGGCAATGTTGTCAGCGCCACAGGGGAGCCGCTGATTATGGATGCCGACGTCAACGAGGATGCGGCTACCCTTGGCCGGATCGCCGAACTGGCACAGCCGCTGGATGAGATCCGCAACAAAGTGGTGGCAGAGGCTGGGGAACCCATCGAAGGTGGCCGCGATGTGTGCCGGGTGCAGGAATGCCAGATGGGCAATCTGGTGGCCGATGCGATGCTTGACCGGGTGAAGGATCAGGGCGTGACCATTGCCATCGCCAATTCCGGCGGTATCCGTGCCAGTCTGGATGCGGGCGCTGTCACCATGGGCGAAGTGCTGAGCATTCTGCCGTTCCAGAACACGCTGTCGACCTTTGAAATTGACGGCAAGACGCTGGTTGCGGCGCTGGAGAGCGGGGTCAGTCAGGTGGAGGACGTCAAGGGGCGTTTCCCGCAGGTGGCGGGGCTGAAATTTAGCTGGGATGCCTCTGCCGCCCCCAATGAAGGGCGGGTGCAGGAGGTGCTGGTGGCCGAGGGCGCGGGCTTTGTGCCGATTGATCCGGCCAAAACCTATGTGGTGGTCACCAATGACTATGTTCGCAACGGCGGTGACGGCTATGCGATGTTCGCGGGCGACGACAAGAATGCCTATGATTTCGGCCCGGATCTGGCGGATGTGCTGGCAGAGTATCTGGCCGCGCAAGGCCCCTATACGCCCTATACCGACGGGCGGATTTCGCAGGTCAAATAGGCTGGCAAAAATAGGTAAGCCTTACTGTCCGAATGTTTCGCGCGCGAAACATTCGGACAGAGGTGCTGCCGCATATTCTTCAAGGAAATTTAACCTTTACGGCCTGTTTCTAAACGGGCTTCCAGGGTCTTTCGCTGGCTGGGCTGGCATGGCAGAATGCACCCATGGACCACCCGCTGATCGACCTTATCAATGCCCGGATCGAAGCCGCCGAGAAGGACGGTGCCTTTGACAATCTGCAAGGCGCGGGCAGGCCGCTGCCGGACTGTGATGATCCGGAGAATGAGCTGGTCAACCGGCTGGTGCGCGAAAGCGGTGGGGTTCCGGAGTTTGTCAGCCTGTCGCGCGAGCTGCAGCGCCTGCGAACAGAGCTGCGCGAGGCCGGCGACCGCAGCCGCCGGCAGGAGATCCTGAAAGAGATGTCGATGATGGATGCGCGGATCGAAATCGCCCGCAAGTCCTACACCAGGTAACGCCCGTTAGTCTTTGATTTCAGGCTGGATTTCAGGCCAGATTTCCGGGTCCAACCCGTCGATGAAGGGCGCGAGAACGTCGGCGTATTTTTCCCACTTGCCGATTGAACGCGTGTGCGCCGTCTGCCTGACCTGGGTGTTCGACAGGGTCAGAACCTGGCCCTCGTGGCGTTCCGGGTGGGCCATGTCCTCAACCCACTCCAGCCCGCAGAACTCCGCCAGTTTGCGGCTTTGGCCTTCGATGTCGGCCACGAAGTCTTCGTAGCGCAGGTCATAGATCCGCCCCGGCATCACCTGCCGCCAGTGCTGCATCAGCCGGCCATAGAGGTTGAAGCGATGCGCCATCGCCTTGAGGTCATAGGCGTAGGTGAGCGAGCTGCCGGAGAAATAGCCGCGCCAGATCGACATTGCGACATCGCGCGGGTCGCGACAAAGATGAACAAAGCGTGCATCCGGATAGGCGGCCGCCAGATGGCCCAGCAGGCGGTAGTTGTCGGGCATTTTGTCGACATAGGCTGCGGTGCCCTGGGGCATTTCCGGCAGGCGGCTGATGTCTTCTGCCACGAAATTGTGGGCGGCATCAGCGGTAAAACCCTGATTTTTGTCCAGATAGGGATGCAGCAGGAAGGCCGGCACGCCGCGTTCGCCCAGGGGGAACACATCCGGGTGCAAGCCGATCACGGTCTCGGTCAGGGTGGTACCAGAGCGCGGCATCCCCACCACATAGATCGGGCGGGGGCCTTCGGGCGTGGCTTGCGCCGGGGTAATCGGACCGGGGAAGGCGGCGATGATGCGGCTGAACTGGCGTTCGCTTTCCGCGTAATCATAGGGGTTTTGCGCCGCCATACAGGCGTTGGCCTCGTCGTTATGGGCGGCAAAGGCGTGTTTGTCGCCGGCCTGATCGCTGATCCGGGCCAGCGCAAAGCTGACGTTGGCGCGGTCGAGCGAGCGGGGGGGGGCAGCCTTCAGCGCTTTTTGCATGATCGGCAGAAGCTCTGCATTCTGGTCGCGGTTGTTGATCCGGGCCAGCATTTCCAGCACCTGGGTGTCCTTGGGGTCCAGCTCCATCAGGGCCAGGCATTGTTCCCGTGCCGCAGCAGTATCGCCGTTGGAAATCAGCTGGCTGGCCAGTCGCCGCCGCGCCTCGACGTGCTGGGGGGCAACGGCCACGGCTTTCTCAGCGGCTGCGGTGGCTTCCTCCTGTCGCATCAGTCGGGCCAGCGGTAGGCTGATGTTCTGCAGGGCGTCTGCATCGTTGGGGTCGATCTTCAGGGCGGCCTGATAATCCGCCAGCATGGCTTTTTCGTCGCCCAGGGTGCTCCAGGCGGTGGCGCGCAGCCGCAGCATGCGGGGCTGGCGGGCATCCCGCGCAAGGGCTGCGGTGGCGGTGTCTATGGCCGCTTTGGCGTCATTCAGGACCAACTGCGCCTGCGCCTTCAGATAAAGCGCTGCTTGATCGCCAGGCTGGTCCTTCAGCACCCGTTCCACCAGTTTTATGGCGGTGTCGCCCTGCTGCAGGAACAAAAGCGTCTGGGCCATGTTCTTGCGGGCATCGTGAAAGCCGGGGGCCAGCGCCAGCGCCTTCTTGAAGTAAGGCACCGCATCGCGGTGTTTGCCGAGGCCCGACAAGCAAATGCCGGCGATATTGGGGAAATCCGGGTGGTTCTTGTGCCGCTTCATGCCGCCCTTGGACTGCTTCAGCGCCTGTTTGAACTTGCCCTGGTTGAGAAAACCCAAGGCGGACTGGAGATCATTCTGCAGAGTCATGAGGCCTATCTATCATCCTGTCGAGGCGGCTGAAGACTGCGGGTCGGGGCATGTTTTGCAATTGCGCCCCGGGCCGGGTTAGAAATCAGCATGTGCGGACGATTTGCCATAACCCTGCCCACGGATGCAATGGCGCAGCTGTTTGCGGCGCAGCCGGCAAATAATTTGCCGAAGGTGCCGGACTACAATGTTTGTCCGACCCGCCCGGTGCATGCTGTTCAGATGGGCGATGCCGGGCGGCAGCTGGTTGCGATGCGCTGGGGGTTCCTGCCGCAGTGGTACAAGTCTGAGACCGCAGGACCGCTGCTGATCAACGCGCGGGCTGAGACGATTGCGGAGAAACCAGCCTTTGCGGCCGCCGCCCGCACCCGGCGCTGTCTGATCCCGGCGACGGGGTTCTATGAATGGACCAAATCCGGGGAGGGCGCGCGGCTGCCGTGGTATATCCATCGCAGTGACGCGGCCCCGATCGCCTTTGCTGCCGTGTGGCAAAGCTGGGGCGATGCCGATCCGGTCAAGACCTGCGCCATTGTCACCACGGCTGCCAATCAGGGGCTGTCCGCCATCCATCACCGGATGCCGCTGATCCTGGAACCTGGCGACTGGGGCAAATGGCTGGGCGAGGCGGGCCATGGCGCCGCCAGGCTGATGCAGCCGGGGCCAGAGGGCGTGCTGGACTTCCACCGGGTCGATCCGGCGGTGAACGCCAACTGGGCGGCAGGGTCAGAGCTGATCGAGCCGTTTGGGGAAGATGATATTCCCCGCGGCCAGCTGATCTGAGGCTTATTCGGCGGCGTGGCCGGTTGGCAGGTCGCGCTGGGGCGCCCGGCTGAGATCATTGGCGGCATGGGTCGCCTTCTTCAGAAGCGCCACGAAGATGTCCTGCTCTTCTTCCGTCAGGCCAGTCAGGATGCCGGGCTGGGCGGCTTGCACGATGGGCTGGATGCGCTGCAGCAGCGCTGCGCCGACATGGGTCAGGCTGACCTCGCGGGCTCGGCGGTCGGCCTTGGACACCAGGCGTTCCACCAGCCCTTTGTTCACCAGCCGGTCGATCACCTTGCCGAGCGTGGCGCGGTCATAGGCGATCAGGCCTGCGACAGAGGCCTGGTCGATGCCGGGGTAGCGGTGGATGGCGGCCATGGCAGAGAACTGAACCGGGGTCAGGTCCACGCCCGCTGCCGTCATGTGATCCATGAACTGGGCCACAGAAATCTGGTGCAGCCGCCGGATCAGGTGGCCGGGCAGGGTGTGAATGATCAATGGGTCAGTTGTCATGGGCTTACCGGTCCTTGGCGGTCCTGTTCCCGGCAATGCGTGCGGGGGATTGCTTTGCGAGAAATGCCATAGCGCCCCGTGCGCTTTGCGCGCAAGACTTATCGCCGTGGGGTGGCGATTGCAGCTTTTCCTTGCTCAAATCGCAGGGTAGAGCTTGGGGATGTCACTGAAATTCACTTCCCTGCAAGAATTCTATGCCCATGGCTTTGCCACTGTGATCGATGTGCGCAGCCCGGCGGAACATGCCGAGGACCATGTTCCGGGCGCCATAAGCCTGCCGGTTCTGAACAATGACGAACGGGCTGAGGTCGGCACCATCTATGTGCAGGACAGCCCTTTCAATGCGCGCAAACTGGGTGCTGCGCTGGTGTTCCGCAATGCGGCAAACCACATTGAGCAGAGCCTGAGCCATCACGAGGGGAGCTGGAAGCCGCTGGTCTACTGCTGGCGAGGCGGTCAGCGGTCGGGGTCGTTCACCTGGATGCTGCAGCAGATCGGCTGGCGTGCAGAGGTGGTCGAAGGCGGCTATCAAAGCTATCGCCGTCTGGTCCACAAGGCGATGTATGAAACCGCGTTGCCGCTCCGGCTGGTGGCGCTGGACGGCTATACCGGATCGGCCAAGACAGAGGTGCTGAAACGGGCGGGTGCTTTGGGCGTGCAGGTGCTGGATCTGGAGGGGCTGGCCAATCATCGGGGCTCGCTGCTGGGGGAAATGCCGACGCCGCAGCCTTCGCAGAAGGGGTTTGAATCGGCAGTGGCGGGGGCGCTGATGCAGCTGGATCCCGCCCGGCCGGTGCTGGTGGAAGCGGAATCGAACAAAATCGGCCAGCGGATCATTCCGCCTGCCGTCTGGGAGGCGATGAAACAGGCCCCCCGTATTGAACTGCAGGTGCCGGTTGCGGCGCGCTGCCGCTATCTGGTGCAGGCCTATGACGACATCCTGTCTGACGCCGCGCGGCTGCGCGACAAGCTGGGACCGTTGCGAGCGCATCGCTCTGGCGCAATCGTTGACGGCTGGTTTTCCAGCATTGAGGCCGGCGACAAGGCAGGCCTGACGGCAGCACTGATGGCGGAGCACTATGATCCGGCCTACCGAAAATCCCGTGCCGCAATCGGCGCCAAGGTCGCCGCGGCAGTGGAAGCGGTTGCTCTGGATGAGGCGGGCCTCGATGCTGCTGCCACACAGGTGGCGGCTGTTATGTCCAGTCTCTGACGGGAGCCCCTCCCGCCCGTCGCCGGTGCATCTGCGATGCACCGCTCCCGTTGGGCGCAGCGCTGCGCTGGCGCGCAGCGGGCCTCCGGCGGGGGTATTTCCAACCAGAAAGAAGCGGGCGCGAAAGGGCTTCTTTCTGGCCAAAAATACCCCGGGGTGAATTGGCCGTCAGGCCAAGAGGGGCCGGCCCCTTTTCTATCTGTTGCTGCTACTGGCTGCTCAGCGTTATGGCGCCTTGGGTCGCGGTCATTTTGCCAATGCGCGCCGCCGGATATCCGGCGGAGCGGAGCTGGCCGAGCAGATCGTCAGCAGTTTCGGCGCTGACCGCTGCCAACAGGCCGCCAGCGGTCTGGGGATCAAAGAGTAGTTCCTGCCAGCCGGATGTGTTCAGCTCGGCAAGCGCCGCCTGATTGGCGGCGAACAGGGAAGACCGGATGCCGCGGTCGGCCAGTTCGGCAGCGCCCGGCATCAGCGGGATCCGGCCGGTGCACAGCTGGGCACCGGCGCCGGAGGCTTCACAGATGCCCAGCAGATGGCCGAGGAGGCCAAAGCCGGTCACATCGGTCATCGCATGGGCGTTCTGCAATAGGCCCGAGGCTGTTCCCTGCGGCTGGCTCATAAGATCCAGGGCGGAGGCGATCCATTCGCCTCTGGCATCACCTGTCATTTCTGCGGCCATCAGAACACCGGAGCCGATGGGTTTGGTCAGGATCAGCGCATCCCCCGGTTTGGCGCCTGCGAGGGTGACCGGGGGGCGGGGGCAGAGGCCAGTGACGGTGAACCCTATTGTCAGCTCATCCCCGAGCGAGGTGTGGCCACCGACAATGGCGGCGCCGGCCTGCTGCATGACCTCTGACGCAGCGCCCATGATTTCTGCCAGGGTCCGGGCCTGCAGATCGCTCGACATGCGCGGCAGGATCAGGCTGGCGGTTGCGGCCTGCGGCTTTGCCCCCATTGCCCAGATGTCACCAAGCGCGTGGATGGCGGCGATTCGGCTCATCAAGACCGGGTCATTGGTGAAGCTGCGCAGATGGTCGGTGCTGATCACCTGGCGTGCGCCGCCGGTGGTCAGCAGGGCCGCGTCATCTCCGGGCAGCGGGGTGATGTCGCTGCGGTCTGTTGTGGCGAGCCCCGCAAGAGTGCCGAGCAGCGCATCGCGGCCGACCTTGGCGCCGCAACCGCCGCACATCGGTTTTGCGCCCAGGGCCTGTTCCATGTCCAGCGTGTGTTCAGCGGGCAGGTCTGGTGGCTCCATTGCTGGCAGGTCGCGGAATTTCTCCATGAAGGCCTGATCGATGCGGTCCTTCCATGACCACATCAGCGGGCCTGACAGCGTGGCGCCGAAGCGCTCGCCGAGCGCCTCTTTGCTGCCCATGGAAATCAGTTTCAGGTAGTCTTTCTGCGGTTTGTAGCGTCGCAGGGGATCGCCGGTCATCAGGGCGCGCAGATTGTGGCAGAGCACCGGCGCCTGTCGGACGGCATAAACCCCGGCCTTGGGACGTGGGGCAAATTCCATATGGGCGCAGTCGCCCGCAGCAAAAACATTGGCGGCGGAGCTTTGTAGGGTTTCGCTGACGCGGATGAACCCGTCCTGCACGTCGAGCCCGCTGTCTGCAAGCCAGCCATAGGGGCGGGCGCCGGCCGCGCCGGTGGTGAAATCCGACAGGATCTCTCGCCCGTCGGCCAGCAGGATGTAGCCCTTTTTGATGCGCTCAATAGTGGCGTTTTCCTCCAGCCGGACGCCCTGTTCGACCAAGGCGCGGCGGAGTGTCTGGCGGGCTTTGGTGCCGATGGCACGGAAAGCTGCGCCGCTGTCGATCAGGGTTGCCTGGGCCAGCCTGCCACGGGATCTGAGCGCATAGGCCATGGCCAGGACCAGCTCTGCACCCGCCACGCCGCCGCCGATCACGGCGACATGCGCCGGGCTGTCGCCCTCGCGGAAGGCGGCCCATGTTTCTGCGAACTGGCCCAGCGGTTTGGCTGGGATGCCATGTTCGGCAAAGCCCGGCAGCTCCGGCATGGCGGAGGTGATGCCGATATCAACCGAAGCCACGTCATAGGCAATCGGCGGGCGGCCTGGAACATGAACCGTTTGCGCCGCGGTATCAATGTGCTCTGCTGCGCCCAGCACCACGCGGGCGCCGGCAAAGCGGGCGAGGCGGACCAGGTCGATGTCCAGTTCTTCGCGCCCGTAGTGGCCTGCCACGAAACCGGGCAGCATGCCGGAATAGGGGGCGGTCGGTCCGGGGTTGATCACTGTCAGCCGGGCGCCGGGCAGGGGGGACATCCCCCATTTGCGCAGCACCAGCGCGTGGGTGTGGCCGCCGCCGATCAGGACCAGATCGCGGGTGAGCGGCAGGCGGGAGGTGTCGATCAAGAGGCTGGCCTTCCTGAGAGCAGTGGGTTCAGTCTTCGGCGGGCGGAGTATGGGCCGTTTGGCGGCGTTCTTCGTCCTCGGGCGTGTCATGGGTGGCCCAGTGATCGTCGCCGCCGGCCTCTGGCATTGAGGCGCGGGTTTCCTGCCGGTGGATGTGCACCTTGGCAATGAAATTTGCCGTGACCGGAGCGGTCAGGAACAGGAACAGGGTGATCATCAGTTCGTGGTAGGAGACGTATTTTTCAAATGCCGCTGCGTGCAGCATCGAGGCCAGAAGCACCCCGCCGACGCCCAGCGTGGTGGCTTTGGTCGGGGCATGCAGCCGCGACATCTGGTCGTTCAGCTTGATCAGCCCGTAAGAGCCGACAAAGCCGAAAATGCCTGCCATCACCAAGAGGGCGGCCACAAGAAATTCCAGAAGGGTTTCCATGCGTCTTCCCCTTACTCGATGATATTGCCGCGCAGGATAAAGCGCGCATAGGCCACGGTGGAAACAAAGCCGAGCATGGCGATGATCATGGCGGCCTCAAAGAAGATCTCGGACCCCAGCGCCAGGCCGTAAAGCACCATCAGCGCGATGGCGTTGATGAACATGGTGTCGAGCGCCAGGATGCGGTCGGCCACATCGGGGGCGGTGACGACTTTCCACAAATTCATCAGCAAGGCCAGCGCGAAGCAGGCAAAGGCAAAGGTGGCAGCGCTTGCGATCATTCGAAAATCTCCATCAGCCGGCGCTCGTAGCGCTGTTTGATTTCATCCCGCACCGCATCCGGGTTGGGGGCGTCCAGGCAGTGAACCAAGAGGGCGTGGCCTTCGTCCGAGACATCGGCAGACAGGGTGCCGGGCGTCATGGTGATGGTGCCTGCAAGGGCGGTGATCGCCTCGGGTGTTTTCAGGTCCAGTGGGACGGTGATCCAGTTCGGGCGGCGGTCTGCATTGGGTTTGAACAGCACGATGCGGGCGACGATGATGTTGGCCAGCACAATGTCCAAAAGCACCACCAGGATATATTCCGCGATTTTCAGCGGGTTCCGCAGCCGGGGCCGGTTGGGCCAGTAGGGCTGGGTCACAAAGGGGATCAGCACGCCCAGCAGGAAGCCGAAGACCAGCGAGTTCAGGGACCATCGGTTGACCAGCAAGAGCCAGGTGAGGGTCAGCAGGAGCGTGAGCAGAGGGTGCGGGAACAGCCGCCGGATCAGTTTCATTCAGCTGTCCTCCCAAGCACGGTGTCGATATAGGCCGATGGCGCATAGAGCTGAGCCGCCGTTGCCTCGGCATAGCGGGTGGCAGGGCCTGCAAAGACGGTGAGCGCGATCAGGCCGCCCAGCAGGCCGAAACAGGCGACAAAGGGCAGCTGTGCCGGTTTGGCGGGCAGGCTGTCTGCGGGCAGGTCTTTGGATGGGTCCTGTTCGTCTGCTGGCAGGCCATGGCCTTTCCAGAACAGCAGGGAACCTGCGCGGGCCATTCCGAGGATGGTGATCAGCGAGCCCAGCAGAATCACGCCCCAGATCCAGGGCGCCAGATTGGCGTTGCGGGTGGCGTCCAGCACCAAAAGCTTGCCCAGAAAGCCCGACAGCGGCGGCATCCCTGCCAGCGCGATGGCGGCAGCGAAAAACAGCGCCGAGATCAGCCCGGTCTGCGGCATCGGCCGCTGCGGCTGAATCCACTGGCCCTGACGCTCCATCACCAGATCAGCGACCAGGAACAGCAATGCTGCCGCAAGAGTGGAATGCACCAGATAATAGAGCGCGGCTGCGGCGGCGGTCTGGGTGAACAGTGAAATGGCAATCAGCAGCGTCCCCATAGAGGCGATGGCGCCAAAGGCGGCAAGGCGGCCCAGCTTTTTCGACCCCAGCACGCCCACGGCGCCGGCGCCAAGGGTCAAGAGGGCCGCAGGCAGCAGCCAGGCCTCTGTCAGGCCGGCGGTGGCCTCGACCTCGGGGCCGAAGACCAGGGTATAGATGCGCAGGATCGAATAGGCGCCGACCTTGGTCATGATGGCAAACAGTGCCGCCACCGGCATCGGGGCGTTGGCATAGGCCGAGGGCAGCCAGAAATGCAGCGGCAGCAGCGACGCCTTGATGGCAAAGACCAGCAGAAGCATCACCGCGCCGACGCGCAAGAGGGCGGTGTCCTCAGCCGGGATCTGGGCGACCTTCACGGCGAGGTCGGCCATGTTGAGGGTGCCGGTCACCGAATACAGCGTGCCAAGCGCAAACAGAAACAGGGTAGAACCCAGCAGGTTGAACACCACATATTGAACGCCGGCCTGAAACCGGCGGGTGCTGCCAGAGTGGATCATCAGGCCATAGGAGGCGATCAGCAGCACTTCGAAGAAGACAAACAGGTTGAAGGCGTCGCCGGTCAAGAAGGCGCCCATGATCCCCATCAGCTGAAACTGAAACAGCGCGTGGAAATTGGCGCCGCGGGTGTCCCAGCCGGAGCCGATGGCATAGAGCAGAACCGGCAGCGCCAAGAGCGACGTCAGCACGATCATCATGGCCGACAGCCGGTCCAGAACCAGCACGATGCCAAAGGGCGCGGACCAGTCGCCCAGCTCATAGACCTTGACGGTGCCGTCGGCGGCCTGTGCGGCCAGGGTCAGGGAGACAGCGGCCAGCAGTACCACGCTGGCCAGCGAGAAGATCCGTTGCAGGTCCAGATGATGACGCAGCACCATGATGATAAAGGGCGCAACAAGGGCGGGCAGCACCACTGGCGCGATCAGCAGGTGCTCCATTATGCGTCCTCCCCTGCGCCGTCGGTTTCGGTTGGCATCGCGGTGCCATCATCGCGGGACGACAGATACGCCCCCAGGGCAATCATCACCACCACGGCGGTCATGCCAAAGGAAATCACAATGGCGGTCAGAACCAGCGCCTGCGGCAGCGGATCGGTATAGGCGACCTCTTGGTATTTGTTGAGGATCGGCGGCGCGCCGGTCACCAGCCTGCCGGTGGCAAACAGGAACACGTTGACCGCATAGGTCAGCAGCGACAGGCCCAGGATCACCGGAAAGCTGCGGCGGCGCAGGATCAGGTAGATGCCAGCCGCCGTCAGGATGCCCACGGCTGAGGCAACAAGAAGTTCCATGCTTAGTCCTCCGTCCCGGTCTTGGCCGCTTCGTCGCGTGCCGGGTTGATGTCCATTGCGTGCTCAGAGCTGATGCCGGGCTGCCAGGCAAAGCGCGACAGGCTTTCCAGCGCCAGGAGCACCGCACCGACCACGGCCAGGAAGACGCCAAGGTCGAAAAGCGCCGCAGTGGCCCATTCAAACTCTTCCAGCGGCGGCCAGTGCAGATAGCCGAAATCGCTGGTCAAGAAGGGCATGCCGTTGAACCAGGCGCCCATGCCGGTGGCGGCGGCGATCAGCACGCCAGAGCCGATGATGGCGTGATAGGGGTAGCGCTGACGCTCAGCCGCCCAGGAAAAGCCCGAGGCCATATACTGCATGATGATGGCGATGGCCGCGATCAGCCCGGCGATGAAGCCGCCGCCCGGCAGGTTGTGGCCACGAAAGAAGATATAGGCCGCAACCATCAGCGCCAGCGGCATCATCACCCGGGTCGCCACTACCATCATCAAAGGGTGCGCGTCGCCGGCCTGCGGTAGGTCGGGTTCGCGGTTCAAGAGGTAGGCGCGGACCTTGGAGCCCAGGACAGCTTCGGTCAGGGCAAAGATCACCATGGCGGCAATGCCCAGAACGATGATCTCGCCAAAGGTGTCATAGCCACGGAAATCGACCAGGATCACGTTCACCACATTGGTGCCGCCGCCGCCTTTGTAGGAATTGGCGAGGTGGAAATCCGAGATCGTCGGAAAGGCAAAATCGCGCATCAGGAGCGCATAAATCAGCCCGCCTGCGCCCAGCCCCGCAACCACCGCAATCGCGCCGTCACGAAGGCGGGTGAGGGCCGGGGTTTCAACCGGGGTTTCCTTGGGCATGAAGTTGAGGGCCAGAAGCATCAGGATGATAGTGACGACCTCAACCGAGATCTGGGTCAGCGCCAGATCGGGGGCGGAAAGGTAGTTGAAGGACAGAGACACCACGAGGCCCACCACGCCGATCAGCACCAGCGACAGCAGGCGGTTGCGGTGTTTGGCGACGATGAACAGAGTCGCAATCACCAATGCAAACCAGCCGACAACCGGCAACAGCCCGGGGTCCTGAATCTGGCGGGTCTCAGCGCCCAGCGTGCCGCTGCGGTAAGCAAGATAGCTGATGGCCACGGTGAAGGTGATCATGATCGCCGCATAGCGGGTCAGAACGCCGTTGTGCAGGCCTTCGGTCACCGATTGGCTGACGCGGGTAAAGGCGCCGATCAGGGCTTCAAAGAGGGGCTTGGCCTCTGGCCGCGGCAGGGCATTCCATGTCCTTTGCAGGGGGGCATGCAGGGCCAGCAGGGTCAGGCCGCCGATGGTGGCTGCCACGGACATGTAAAGCGCCGGAGTCAGCCCGTGCCAGAGCTTGAGCGAATAATAGGGCAGCGTCTCGGTGCCGATGACGGCGGCTGCGGCGGTGGCGACCATCGGGCCCGCGATCTTGGCCGAGGCCAGGCCGATCAGCACCACCAGAACCACCAGCAAGGCGGGGCCGATCCACATGCCGGTGCCCGGATCATGGGGCTGGGCCGGGTAATCTGCCCGTCTAGGTCCAAGGAACACATGCACGATGAAACGGAAGGAATAGGCGGCAGAGAACAGCGCGGCCACAGTGGCAAGAACCGGCACCACGCTGTGTGATCCGTTCCAGATCGTGTGGGCTGTCTCCTCCAGCATCATCTCCTTGGACAGGAAGCCATTGAGGGGCGGGATGCCTGCCATCGACAGCGCCGCCACCGTACCGATGGCGAAGGTGACCGGCATTAGGTGGCGCAATCCGCCGAGCCGTTTGATGTCGCGGGTGCCGGCCTCGTGGTCGATGATGCCTGCGGTCATGAACAGCGCCGCCTTGAAAGTGGCATGGTTGATGATGTGAAACACCGCGGCAACGGCGGCGATCTTGGTGCCAAAGCCCAAGAGCATGGTGATCAGGCCCAGGTGGCTGACGGTGGAAAACGCCAACAGCGCCTTGAGATCGTCCTTGAACAGCGCAATCACCGCCCCCAGCAGCATGGTGACAAGGCCGGTGGTGGCGACGATATAGAACCATTCAGGCGTGCCAGCGAGCACTGGCCAGAGCCGGGCCATCAGGAACAGGCCGGCCTTTACCATGGTGGCAGAATGCAGATAGGCCGAAACCGGCGTTGGCGCCGCCATCGCGTGCG
The DNA here is from genome assembly GCA_001730095.1 of Rhodobacteraceae bacterium (ex Bugula neritina AB1). GTDB lineage: Bacteria > Pseudomonadota > Alphaproteobacteria > Rhodobacterales > Rhodobacteraceae > Leisingera. The sequence continues at coordinate 63,489 of MDLF01000041.1, read as the reverse complement.
GCAGCCAGAAATGGAAGGGGAACTGCGCCGATTTGGTGAAGGCGCCCAAGAGGATCAGTATCAGCGCAGGCAGGTAGAGATCCGAGGACTGGATCGCGTCCTTGTTCTGCAAAATGATGCTGAGGTCATAAGACCCTGCGATATGGCCCAGCATCAGCATGCCTGCGATCATCGCCAGCCCGCCGGAGCCGGTCACCGTCAGCGCCATGCGCGCCCCCTGGCGGCCTTCGGGCAGGTGTTTCCAATAGCCGATCAGCAGGAAAGAGCTGAGCGAGGTGAGTTCCCAGAAAACCAGCAAAAGCAATATGTTGTCAGACAGAACGATGCCAACCATCGCCCCCTGAAACAGCAGCAGGTAGCTGTAGAACTGGCCCATCGGGTCTTCGCGTGACAGGTAGTAGCGGGCGTAGAGGATGATCAGGAGGCCAATGCCAAGGATCATCGCGGCAAACAGAAAGCCCAGCCCGTCCAGAAAGAAATGCGCATTCAGGCCCAGACCGGGCAACCAGTCCACGGCGGCAAAGACCGTCTCGCCGCGGAACACGGCCGGGATGTGCAGCATCAGCCCGATAAAGGCGAGCAGCGTTGTCAGCCCGGCGGCAGAGGCCGCAGCATTGCGTCCGGCGCGGATCAATAACGCGGGGAAGACGGCTCCGATAAAGGGCAGGGCCGCAATCAGGAATAGGGACACGTGCAAGTCTCCTGTCGGGTTGGCGCGTCGTTTTTGAACCAGTGCTAAGCAATTTTGTAACTTAGAACCAGCCCTGCCGTCCTGATTGCGGTAAGAATGCCGCAGGCCATGGCGGAGGGAATACGTCCTTTACCAGCATAATTGGCCAGCAGACGCACAATAACAAGAACTTGACCGGTGGATTTGATCTGTTTCTGATGATTGAGAAGGCGCAGGCTGTTAGACCGGACAGGCAAACCAGGCGGCGGAGGCACAATGGCTGGCAGTGAGAAGACGGGTCCGAATCTTACCCGGCGGCGGATGCTGCTGGCAGGTGCGGCTGCCGCGGCGGGTTTTGGGTACTGGTGGCAGCGACGTCAGCCGCCGGATCATGATTATCCACGGCTGACGGCGGCTCAGGCGTTTGTCCAGGCTCAGGCGGGGGAGATCATCCTGGTGGATATCCGCACCCCGCGGGAATGGCGCGCCTCGGGGGTGCCTGCGGGCAGCCACCAGATCGACATGCGGCGGGAAGATTTCATTGACGCGCTGCAGGCGGTGGCCGGGCCGGACCTGGCGGCACCCGTGGCGCTGATTTGTGCCCGTGGGGTGCGCTCGGCCCGGATCACGTTAAAGCTGGCCGAGGCGGGTTACACCAATGTCATAGATGTGCCGGAAGGAATGCTGGGATCTGCGGCGGGCATGGGCTGGATTGCGGGCAACCTGCCGGTGGCGCGATGGAACGGGTGAGGCGCAAAGGATGATGTCACGGGTGAAACAGGCGGTGGCAGCCGCTGTGCTGGCGGCTGCCTGGGGTGGCAGCGCGGCAGCGGGCTGCGGCGGGGCGCCGGACGCCTGCAAGGTGGATGGCGGAGAGTATCATATCGTGATGCCAGACCCGGCAGTTGCGCCCGGCCCGGTGCCTGTGGTGATGTTCCTGCATGGCTATGGCGGCAGCGGTCGCAGTGTCCTGCGCAACCAAGACATGGTTGAGGGGCTGACACAGCGCGGCTATGCGGTGATTGCGCCGGAAGGGCGCAGGCGGGACGGCAGCGGCCCGCAATCCTGGGGGTTCGGTCCGTTTGACGCAGGCCGTGACGAAGGCGCATTCTTTGCTGCGGTGCTGGCAGATGCAGCTAAGCAGTTCGGCACCTCCAAGGCGCAGACGGTGCTGGCCGGATTTTCCGCCGGCGCTTTCATGGTGCATTACCTGGCCTGCCGTGATCCGGAGGCCTTTGCCGCCTATGCGCCGGTCTCGGGGGCCTTCTGGCGGCCGCAGCCGGAAGGCTGCAGCGGGCCGGTGCGGCTTTTGCAGGTGCATGGCTGGCGCGACGAGGTGGTGCCGCTGGAAGGCCGGATCCTGGGCGGCGGTCGGTTTGAGCAGGGCGATGTGTTTGCTGCGCTGGAGCTGTGGCGGGACGCCAATTCTTGTTCCTCCCATGCGCCGGACAGGGCCTGGAGCGCCAATGGCCTGATGCGCCGCCGCTGGGACTGCGGGCCGGAAGCGGATATCGGACTGGTGCTGTTTGACGGCGGCCACAGGGTGCCCAAAGGCTGGGCCGGGCTAATGGCAGACTGGTTCGAGACCCGGCCTGCGCTGCGCTGAAGCGAGCGGGCGGCGTCAGGCCGCAGCGGCGATCTCCCGCCCCTTTGCCTGTCAATCAGAGATTTCCGGCAAAGCGTTGGGCCTGGCAGCGCGCCCTTGCGGGCGCGCTGTGGGTGGCTCTGCCGCCGGCCGCGCCGCGCGTCAGCGTGGCGCCGGGCCCAAGGCCGCCAAGGTTGTTCCGGCACTAGCCGGGGCAGCCTGCGGGCGCGGGAGCCCCTTGTCTGCGGCGTTTACTCGGCCGGGGTTCTGAAAGGGGCGTTGCCGTCCAGCAGTGCCTTCAGGTCAGCGCGGGCCACACGGGCGGCGCGGGTGATCTGGGGTTCGCTGAATTCTTCCCGCGTGGCCATCCAGTGGCGGATGCGGTTCACCGTCTTGACACCGGACAGCGCCGACAGCGGCACCGCCAGCACCAGCGACAAGGCGATGGGGGCCAGCCACAGCGACACTGTGCCGGTGAGTATCCCGGCCCAAATCGCCACACCGCTGATGGTTTCCAGCGCATGGCAGGCGATCAGCGTGCGCCAGGAGTAGCTGCCGCCGTCGCGCGCCTGCGGTGCCCAGCCGCGCTGCAGGCCAAGGGCGGTGCGCAGCACGGCAATCATCTGCTGCACCATCAGGATCGGTGCATAGAGGATGGCCAGCACGACCTCGGACAGGAAAGACAGCACGAAATGCACCGGGCCGCCATATTCAGAAAACCTGCTGCCGGTCAGTGGCAGCGCCATGGCTGCCAGCAGCTTGGGCGCCAGCAACATGGCATAGATCAGGATAATCACCAGAACATGCTTGGGTTCGGTCATATCCGGCCAGCTGGGGCGAAACGGGTTGGCTTCGCTGAAATAGCTGATCACCGAGGCGTCCTGGCTGCGGCCGATCACGGCCCAAAGCACCAGAAGCGCAAACCAGACCGGGGCCATCAGATAGCCGATGGCGCCGGCAAAAAGATGGAAGCGGGAGATTGCGCGAAACCCCCTGGCATGCAGCAGGTTCAGGTGCTGCAGGTTGCCCTGGCACCAGCGGCGGTCGCGCAGGATGTGGTCAATCAGCGTGGCCGGGGTTTCCTCGTAGGAGCCGCGGATGCGGGGCAGGAAACGCACGGACCATCCCGCCCGGCGCAGCAGGCCGGCCTCGACGAAATCATGGCTCATGATCAGCTTGTCGCCGCCGCCGAAGCGTGAGCGCAGCAGCGGCAGGCCGGCGCAGGCGGCAAAGGCGCGGGTGCGGATGATGGCATTATGCCCCCAGTAATTGCCCTCGTGACCTGCCCAGCGGGCCAGTCCCTCAGCCAGTGCCAGACCGTAAACGCCATTGGCAAACTGCTGCATGCGGCCAAAGACGGACTGGGCGCCAATCAGCTGCGGGTAGCTCTGGATCAGGCCGGCGCCGGGATCGCGGGCCAGCGCATCGGCCAGGCGGGCAATGGCGCGGCCGGTCATCAGACTGTCGGCGTCCAACACCAGCATCGCTTCGTAACCGGCGCCCCAGCGGCGCACCCAGTCGGTGATATTGCCGACCTTGCGGCCTTCGTTGTCGTCGCGGCGGCGGTAATAAAGTTCAGTGCCTTGCGGCAGCATGCTGCGCAGCGCCTCGACGCTGGCGCGCTCCTGTTCGGCAATCGCATCATCGCGGGTGTCTGACAGGATGAACATGGCATATTCATGCAGACCGCCGCGACCATGCAGCTCCTGCAGCATGGTCTGGGCATTGCCCAGCACATACCAGGGCACCTCGTTGTAGACCGGCATCAGCAGCGCGACTTTCATCGGGCGGGCCGGGCGGCGGTCTACGGTTTTCTGGCGGCGTGACAGGCCATAGAGACCCAGCAGCACGGTCGAGACCGTGAAGGCGATCCAGAAGAAATTGAAGGCAATCAGCCCCAGAAGCACCATTTCCAGCACGGAAAAGCCGCCATCGGTGAACCAGCCTGCCATGATCCATGTCAGAATGCTGGTCGCCGCCATTGCGGGCGAAAAGGCAAGAAGGCGCCAAAGCGCTATCTGCCGGGGGGCGGAGCCGCCCGGAGCGGATGCATCCCTGAAATCCTTGCTGAAATCCTGCTCTGGCATTGCCAGAGGCTGTTTCGGGGGCATCAGGTCACAGGGTGTCATGTGGTCCACCTGTAGAGCCAGACTTCGGACGCGGGCTGGCCGTCTTTTCTGAGCTGGGCGCGCAGTTCGACGTGGTCCCGTTCGCCGGGGTCGAAATAGAAAGCCAGCCGCAGGCCGCCGGTTTCCGGGTTGCGCTGCAGCACGCCGTCGCTGGTTTCAGCGTGAGGCGAATGAATGTGGATGTCGAGACTGTCGGGGCCGTCCTGGAACAGCGGGTGTTCGCCATAGTCGATGGTGACGATGCGGCCTGGTCCGCCAAAGATGCGCGCGCCTTCGGCGGTGTCGATCACTTTTGGCAGCGGCAGGTCCGGCTGACGACCCCAGGTGAGCCGGTAGTTCAGGTCGATCTGGGAGCCGGGCGCATAAGGCTCGCGCGGGCGCCAGTAGGCGACGATATTGTCGTAGATTTCCTTGTCCGCCGGGATCTCCACCAGGGTGACGGCGCCTTTGCCCCAGTCGCCCCTAGGTTCCACCCAGAGCGAAGGGCGGTTGTGATAGAAGGCTTCGAGGTCGTTGAAATCCGACAGTTTGCGCGATCGCTGCATCAGGCCGAAACCTTTGGGATTTTCGTCCACAAAGGAGGAGACCTGCAGCCGTTTGGGATTGGCCAGCGGCCGCCAAAGGGTTTCGCCGTTGCCGTTCAGCACCAAAAGACCGTCACTATCATGCACGGCCGGGCGGAAGTCATCGAAGCGATTGCGGTTGGTTGCATCGAACAGGAACATCGAAGTGAGCGGCGCAAGGCCAGCATGGCTCAGCTCTTCGCGGGCGAACAGCGTTGCTTCGACATCCATCACTGCGCTGCTGCCGGGCGTGATCGTAAAGCGGTAGGCGCCGGTCACAGACGGGGAATCCATCAGCGCATGCACCACCATGTGGCGCTGACCCGGGGCCGGGGTCTCCAGCCAGAATTCGATGAACTCGGGGAATTCCTCGCCCTCGGGGTCAGCGGTTTTCAGGGCCAGGCCGCGGGCGGACAGGCCATAGGCGTTGCCAATTCCGATGGCGCGGAAATAGCTGGCGCCCTGGAAAACGCAGAACTCAGTCTTTTTGGTGGGATCGTCGAGATCGGTGCGCAGGCGCAGGCCGGAATAGCCCAGGTTGCCTTCGGTCGAGAGATCCGGTGCTTTTTCGTTTTTGTCAAACAGCGACAAGTCGAAGGGGATGCGGCTGGACAGGCCCTCGGTCACGGTATTGATCTGGATCGCGCGCGGGAAATAGAGGCCGGGCAGGAAGAAATCGACGTTATAGCTGCGGCTGGTGTCCGACCACAGCGCGTCCTTGGTCCGGAACCAGCGCGCCTTGTAGTCGTCATAGGACTGATCAAGCCAGTCCTGCGGCACCATCGGCCGTTCGGCATAATTCCTGGCAGCCAGGCTGCGGGCCAGGGCGATCACCACATCCCGGCTGAAGGGCACGGCCTCACTTGCGGTGCCGGGCAGAGCGGCCAAAGCCGTGCTGCCAAGCGCAGCAGCCAGAAAGGAACGGCGGGTAAAAGAGCTCATCGTTTGGCTCTCCAAGGTTGAGACTTGAACCAGGCTGCGGTGTAAGCGCAGGCAATGATTAGCAAAAAGCCAACCAGATTGGCGAATGCCGTGGTCATAACCGCGCGGTCGGTCTGGTCAAGCGCAAAGCCGATAAAACGCGCCAGAGCCATGGAAAAAACAAACACCGCAAGCGATTGCTGGCCGACTTTGGTGATGATTTTCAGCAGTACTTCCCAGACCCGCGCCGCCATGGAGGAGCCAGACGCGATCAACCGTTTGCCGCCTTCACCTGCTGCAGCCCAGCCGAGATAGGCCAGTGCCAGAAAATGAGCGTAGCGCAGCAGGCCGAAGTCGGTTTTCTCACGCCATTCGCCGATGGCGTCGCGGCCGGGCTTGATCAGCTCTGCCAGTTCCGGGCTGGCGGCCTTGATCCAAGTGAACACCTTCCACGAGCCATAAGGGGCGGACAGGATCAGGAAGGCTGCGGCCAGCACGATCAGAAGTCTGGACACGGGCGGTTTCGGCAGCCAGCCTTTCATAAAGGCAAATCCGGTGAAGAATAGCAGCTGCCAGCCAAAGGGGTTGAAGAACCATTCACGCTCTGACCAGGGTTCGGCCGGTAGCGACAGGCCATCCGGGCCGAGACCGATGATATAGGGGTTGGCGGTCAGCCAGATCAGGACAGAGGCCATGCCAACCGCCCAAAGCCCCACCTTTTCCAGCCCCATCAACAGCGGCATCAGCATCAGCACAACCAGATACATCGGCAGGATGTCAAAGTAGTTGGGCACATAGGTAAGGGTAAACAATCCCACCAGCTGGGGCATCGGGTCCTTGAAGAAATGACCCAAATTCAGCGAGTTAACATAGCTTTTTTCAAACCCGCCATAAAGGTCGATTGCGGCCATGGAAACGGCGATGAAGACAAAGAGGCCGATGTGGGCCCAGAAGACCTGCCAACAGCGGAAGAGGACGCGGGCGGTGCCCAGGAACCAGCCCTGCCGGGCAAAGGAGCCACCAAAGGCGATGGCAGAGGCCATGCCGGAACAGAAGACGAAGATCTCTGTCGCATCGGAGAACCCGAAACGGGCAGGGATCCAGCCGGTCCAGCGGTTGCCCGGGATATGGGCGATCAGGATGATGAACATCGCAATGCCGCGAAAGAAGTCGAGCCGCAGGTCGCGCACGCGCGGCTGCGCCGCGTGCGGCGGAGGAGCTGCGCGGTTGGCAGCTGCGGGGTCATTCTGAGGCCCGGGGAAGGGCGCAACACTGGACATCTTTGGTCTCTGGTCCTTGAAGTCTTATTCGGCAGGCACGCTGGCAGCGCCGGGAGAATTCCGGCCTTCGGCGATCAGGGTGCGCCGGGCGAGGGCATAGTTGTCCTCGGCGCCGCCGCGTTTTGCACGGCGGTCATCCAGGATTGCTTCGGCTTCGTCAAGCCGTCCTGCGCGCAGACCGGCGTCGATCGTTATGCGTTCGAAAACATCGCGTTGTGCGTGGCTGCCGCCAGCCAGCTGCAATGTGCTGCGGGCAGCGGACAAATGTGCGAATGCAGCCTTGTAATTCCCGTCCCCGAAGGCCTCCAGCCCGTCAGCTGCGGCGCAGCCGGGGGCCGCCATCCGCTCTTTTGCTTCATTTCCGCCATCGCGGGCATCGGTGTGAATGCGCTGCACCAGCTTGTGGGCGTCTTCCTTGCGGTGGCCGGTCAGCGCCAGCAGGTAATGAAGGTCGGCAAAGATCAGGCTGCCATCTTCGGTTCTGTTGGCGCAAAGCTCTGACAGTTCCTGCCAGCGGGCGCCGACATCGACGCCTTCCAGTTCCAGCCGTGACAGCAGCGAAGTGGCGTTGGAGATGTCGCGGTAGTCGTCGGTCTTGTCCTTGCGTACTTGGGTATCATAAAGCGCGATGGCTTCGTCCATCTGGCCCAGGTCCAGATGCATCAGCGCCTTGTGCCACCAGACGTGGTAGCGGAAATTGTTGCAATGGGCCCAGGCCTGCTCGCGGCCGTGCAGCCACTCCAGCCCGGACCGCGCGTTGCCGGTCATGTCATGCACATGCGCCACCGCGTGCAGCCCCCAGGCATCGTCCGGCGCCATCCACAGCGCCTGACGGCCGGCATTGGCCGCGCGTTCATAGTCTCCGGTTTCTTCCAGCGCAAAGGCGTGGCAGCCCAGAAGATAACCGCGGCCCGCGTGGTCCGGGGCATAGGCAGGCAGAACCCGCTCAACCGAGGCGCGCATGCCGTCCGGGTCGCCCAGAATGAAGCGGATACCGTGGCTGAGTTTCATGGCCAGAGTGTCCTGCGGGCAAACATCCAGCACTTCCTCCATCCGGCGGATGGCCTGGCTGGGGCGGCCGGCCAGCCAGTTTTCCAGCGCATCGACATATTTCCGCTCGCGCGGCAGGGCGCCTTCGTAAAATGCCTTGGCATCGCGCAGAGCTTCGTGGGCCGTGGGCAGCAGCTCGCTGCGGCCCAGCATAATCAGCGACAGACCTTTGATCGCATGCGCCAGCGCAAACTCCGGTGCGGCCTTCAGCACCGCGCCCAGATGCTGTGCAGTGACGGCAGAATGGGCCAGAACTCCGATCTGCACGGCGTTCCAATCCTGCAGCGCCGCTGCGTCCGTGAGGCTGCTGTCCTGGCCGAAAATGTCATGCGTCATGGGATTCCAATCTCTTTCGTAAACTGAGCGGGTATGCCGACTTCCAGTAATGGAGACTAGTTCATCGGATACACCCGGGCGAACCCTGCTCGCGGTTTGGTGATAGGCTGTGTGCCTGTGGATGCGAAATTCGTCGGATGTGTAGGATTTTTCGGGAAAAATCCGCAAGAGGTCATGGCGTTTAATTACAACAACACCGCCGGTTTGGCGGTGTTTTGCCGGAAATTGTAACACTTGGCGGAATGCTGCCGCGGGTTTTGGCGGTCAGGGTTTTGCAAAAGGGGACGGGGAACTCAGAATCTCTTGGGTTCCTTCGCCGCAGGCGGGGGGCGGATGCCGGTATGTTACAGGTGTGCGCGAGAAATTCAGCGGATTGCCCAGGAGCTTGACCGGTCCTGCCGCAGTTTCCATCGGGATCGACATCTCGCGTGCGGCAACCTGATCAGTGGCAAAGAGGGTTTCCAGATTCTGCACCGGCCCGGCAGGCACTTTGCGGGTCTCCATCGCCTGCAGCACATCCTCTGTTGTGTAGCGCTGAACGGAGGGGATCAGAATGGCATTCAGCGCATCCCGGTTTTGCAGCCGCGCGGGGTTGGTGGCAAAACGTGCGTCCTCTGCCAGGCCTTCCAGCTTCAGGAATTCCATGAAGCGGCGGAACTGGCTGTCGTTGCCCACTGCCAGAATTATGTGGCTGTCGGCAGTTTCATAAACGCCGTAGGGCATGATGCTGGGGTGTTCATTGCCGCGGCGCCTGGGGATCTGGCCGGTGTTCAGATAGGCCACGCCTTCGTTGATCAGCCAGGCGATTTGCGCATCCACCAGGGCAAGGTCGATCTGCTGGCCTTCGCCGGTTTTGTCGCGGTGGTGCAGGGCAGACAGGATGCCGATACAGGCATACATGCCGCACATCACATCGGCGATGCCGACGCCGGCCTTCATCGGCTGGCCCTCAGGCTCGCCGGTCAGGGACATGATGCCACCAAAACCCTGGGCCATGATGTCATAGCCGGGCTTGTGGCTGTTGGGGCCAGTCTGGCCGTAGCCGGAGATCGAGCAGTAGATCAGGCCGGGCAGAGCGGGTTTGAGGCTGGCGTAGTCCAGCCCGTATTTGGCCAGCCCGCCGGGTTTGAAGTTTTCGATCAGGATATCGGCCTCTGCGGCCAGATGGCGGATAGCCTGCTGGCCTTCTTCTGTTGCGATATCGATGGCCACCGAACGTTTGTTGCGGTTGGCGGACATGAAATAGGCCGAAAGATCGGATGGCTGCCCGTCTGCATCCATGACATAGGGCGGCCCCCATTGCCTTGTGTCATCGCCGCCGGTCTTGGGGTTTTCCACCTTGATCACGGTGGCACCGAGATCGCCCAGAAGCTGGGTGCAGGTGGGGCCGGCCAGAATACGCGAGAGGTCCAGCACTTTGACGCCATCAAGGGCGCCATGCGGCAAAAGATCAGATGCGGCCATCATAGCCTCCGCGGTCTATCACAGCTGAGATGACGGTGAATTTGTCTGCGTTCATGGCATCCTGCAGGGCGGCGCGCAGTTCTGTGCGGCTGGTGACAGTGACCCCGTTGCCGCCGAAGGCCCGGCCCATGGCGGCAAAGTCATGTGCGGCAAAATCCACACCGCCATTGGTGAGCTGGCGCTGGCGCTGTTTCAGCTCGATCAGGGCCAGGCTGGCGTCGGCAAAGACCACAAAGATCGGCGCCACGCCCAATTCGGCGGCGGTGGACAGCTCACCTGCGACCATCAGGAAACCGGCGTCGCCCGAGAAGCTGACAACGGGGCGATCCGGCTGCGCCAGCTTGCGCCCGATCGCCATCGGCACCGCGCAGCCCATGGTGCAGAGCGCCGAAGACTGGATCAGCCCGCGCGGCTCATGGCAGTCCCACATCTGGCTGAGCAGGATTCGGTGGGCACCGCTGTCGGCGGTGGCGAGGGTTTCGGGCGGCAGGGTGGCGCGGCATTCGGCGATGACGCCTGCCGGGCCCCAATCGTCATCCTGGGGGAAAGCCTCTGCCAGAGCTGATTTTACCTGAGCGGGGCGGTTGTTGCGCCAAGTGTTGTGGGGCGTGGTGCCATCTGACAGGGCGTCGAGCGTGGGCGCAATGGCGGTGAGAAAGTTCAAGCCTGCCTGATGCATGTAATGCGTGTTGGCCTCGGGTGCGATGTCGATGACGTGCTGGGATTTCACGTCCCAGACATTGCGCCAGCCGGGGCGCATTTCGATCGGGTCGTAACCGATGCAGAGCACCAGATCGGCTTCCTGCAGCAGAGGCAGCAGATGTGTGTCTGCCAGCGGCGACAGGCCGGCACCGCCGAGGCACAGAGGGTGGTCCTCGGCAATGATCCCCTTGGCCTTGTAGCTGGTGACAAAGGGGATCTGGTGTTTCTCAACAAAGGAGCGGATTGCCGGGCCTGCGTTTTCCTGCAGTGCGTCCAGCCCGATCACCGCCACAGGGCGCGCCGAGGCCGCCAGCCAGGACCGCGCCTGCGCCAATGCTTCGCCGCTTGGTGCGGTAGGGCTTGCAGGCGCGCGGCGGATGCCGCGGTCCCTGGCTGGCGTATCTGCCACCGATATCGGCACATCGATATGCACCGGCCCGTTGCGGGGCTCTGTCGCGATGGCGACGGCCTTGTCTGCGATCAGGTCCGCGGCGTCCGCATCAAGCCGGAAGGTGGCTTTGGTGATCGGCGTGAATACGGCGCGATGGTCAAGCACCTGATGGGTGTAGCTCTGCTCTTCCGCCACGTCGACACAGCCCGTGAGCACCAGCATCGGCACCCGGTCCTGATGGGCATTGGCCACCACATTGATGCCATTGAGGGCGCCGGGGCCGAGGGTTGCCACCAGGATGACCGGGGCATCGTCGGCGTGATGCACGCCTTCACCGATGAAGCCTGCGCAGTTTTCGTGTTTGGCCAGATGGAAGGTGATGCCTGCGCGCATCAGCGCATCCACCAGGGTCAGCACTTCACCGCCGGGCATGCCAAAAGCATGGCGGCAGCCCGCCTCATAAAGCCGCCGGGCCAGCACATCGGCTGCGCGCAGGGTTTCTGTCATCTTGTCCGTCCAATCGGTTGATTTGGCGTCAGATTGCCCAGGCTGAGCGCAGGCGCAAGCCCTCTCACGCCAGTGTGAGAAATGCTGCGGCGGAATTTGGCGCAAATCGGTGTTTTTGGGTATTTTTGACCAGAAAGAAGCCGACAGGGCTAGTTCATTGCCCGTTCTGCGATATGCGCAAAGTGGCGGTCCAGCTGGATTGCCAGGGTTTCCAGCGCGTCGCCGCCTTCGTCTGTGTAGGGGGCAAAGACATGGGATGGCAGCTTGTAAGCCAGGGTGGCGCTGCCATCGGCTTCCTCGGTCACATAGATGCGCACCGGAGCTTCGATCATTGCTGCGGTGGAAAGAGCGAGAATTTTCACTGCAAAATCATTGTTGAACAGGCCGATCACCCGGTTTCCGGGGATGTGGATGCCGCGGGCGGCGGCGGCTTTGGTGGGGCCGGCCTGGGTGACAACGCCCAGGCCTTCGGCCTTGGCGGCGGCTTTGACGTCCTTGATCAGCTGGGCGTAGGGTTTGGCGGTTTCATGCACGGCCCAGCCGTCCCGCGGCAAGAGGTTGCCAGCATCAGCGGCGGAACCAGCCAGCAGCAGAGCGGCAATGAGATGTTTGAAAGACACAGGAAACCTCCGAAGGATTTTGATCCGTTGTAAGCCAGAGAGTCAGATGAGGTTTTCACAATCGCGTGCGGCAGGCGGCAAACGGCCCGCAAGGGCTGACACCTGTGCGCGCCCCAATAGGGGCGCGCTCCGCTTGGTACCTGCGGATTTCGGGGTCAGACTGCGATCTTGCCGCCGCCCTTGCGGGTCACGACCACCACTGAGGGGCGCGGTGGCATCTGCGGGTCGAAATCCGGCCAGCGGGTGGCGGGGTCTTCAAAGGTTGAGGCGCGCTCAAACCCTTTCAGATCCTTGGTGCCGTCTGTGCCCGGGTGCTGCACTGCCAGAAACAGGGTTTCGCCGTCCGGTGCAAAATACGGCCCGCACAGCTCGCCGCCCACCGGGCAGCGGAAGAACAGTTTGGAATGACCGCGCAAGCTGCCTTCGGTTTCCATCCCGTATAGACCATCGGATTTTCCGGTCTTACCCCATTTGCTGCCCTGGTCGGTTGAGACCCAGAGGCGGCCATCGGCGTCAAATGCGCAGTTGTCGGGGGAGCCGAACCAGCCGTTTTCAGAGGTTTCAGGGTTCCACTGCGCGCCCACTTCGGTCAGCTGCGGATCGCCGCATTTCACCAGGATCGACCAGGTGCCGCGGGTGGCCGCGTGGTCGCCGCTGTCTTCCTTGATCTCGATGATATGGCCAAAGCTGGATTGGGCCCGCGGGTTGGCGGCATCCAGCTGGTCCTCGCCGCGTCGGGAGTTGTTGGTCAGCATGATATAGGCGGTGCCGTCACCGCGCGGCTGGGCGTCCTCGGGGCGGTCCATCGGGGTGGCGCCCAGGGCGTCGGCAGCCAGGCGCGCGTCGATCAGCACATCCGCCTGGCTGGCAAAGCCGTTCTCGGCCGTGAGCGGTCCCTGGCCATGAACCAGCGGCAGCCAGTGGACAGAGCCGTCCTGGTCAAATCGGGCCACGTAAAGCGTGCCTTCGCTCAGCAGTTTCGCATTTGCGGCCGAATCCTGTGAAACGGTGCCGGCAGAGACATATTTGTACTGGTAGTCAAACCGCGCATCATCGCCCATGTAGACCACCAGATGCCCGTCCCTGGAGGTGGTGGTTTCTGCGCCTTCGTGGCGGAAACGGCCCAGAGCGGTGTGTTTCACCGGCTTGGCCTGCGGGTTGCGCGGATCGACTTCGACCACCCAGCCAAAGCGGTTCAGCTCGTTTGGTTCCTTGTCGATGTTGAAGCGGTCATAGTATTTGCCCCAGGCATACCAGCGGCCCGGCGCGCCGTAGCGTTGCATCTGCGCGGCTTCAGGCTGCGCCGAGAGGTCCGGCTTGCCATTTGCATCCAGCTTGTCGGTCCAGAAGTAGCCGTGGAAGTTCTCCTCGGCCATCAGCCAGGTGCCCCAGGGGGTCATACCGCCGGCGCAATTGTTGAGGGTGCCGATGACCTCGGTACCGGAGGGGTCTTCGCTGGTCTGCAGGCGGGGGTGACCTGCGGCGGGGCCGTCCAGGGACATGGCTGTGTTCAGCGGTGTGATTCGGCGGTTCATCCCGCCGTCGCGCACCACTGACCATTTGCCGTGCGCGTTGCGGGCAATTTCCACAACTGAGCCGCCATGCGCAGCCATTTCAATGTCCACCAGCGCCTTGGTCATGCCGGCGAAATCGGCCTTGTCCTGGCGGCCGAGGCCGGGAAACATGACCTCTTCGTTGGTGTATTCATGGTTCACGCACAGCAGGCCGCGGCTGCCATCGGCGTTCAGCGGGGTGAAACCGACGTAGTCATTATTGTAGCCGAATTGCTGCAGCTGTGCTTCGGCGCTTTGGTTCATGACATCGAATTCGGGCGCGTCAGCGGTCACCGGGTCGCCCCAGCGCAGCAGAATATCTGCCTCATACCCGTCGGCGACATGATGGGTTTCATCGTTGCCCCAGGTGAGTTCGTCAAAGGCGTAGCGGCTGCTGGACTGCGCGCCAACGGCGGCGGCCTGGCGTGGGGCTGTCAGGGCAGAGGCGCCGAACAGCGCGGCTGAGGCGGAAACACCCAGCAGGCCCTTGAGCATATCCCGGCGGCCGTAGCGGGCGGCGATTACATCGCCAATGGTGCGGGAAAGGCTGGGATTGGCGGGAATATCGTCAAATGCTTCAAAGGCTTCTGCCTTGTTGCAGGTTTGCGGGTCGTCAATGATGTGCTTGCGGTCCATGGCGGGCTCCAGTGGTCTCGTCGATTGGTTCCGGCCGGCTAAGATGCCTGACCCGGACCGGTGCCTTTTTGCGCTGGCATGTAACAGTGGTTTGAAGGCTGGAACATGTTACCAAACTTTCGCAACATAAAACTGTCGCATCACACGGGGTATCTGCCGTCTGGTTCACGGCACTGGCGGTTCCCGGTTGTGTGCCTGTCTGGCCCGTGGGCGAAGCGTGTCAGCTGTCGTCGTCGCAGAACAACTGATAGACTAGCTCCATCACGAGGCGCGGCTTGTCATCTGCCAAACTGTAGTAGATTGCCTTGCCGTCCCGGCGCGGAACAACCAGCCCTTCCAGACGCAGACGGGACAGCTGCTGGGAAACCGCCGCCTGCCGGGCTGACAGCAGGTGTTCCAGCTCTGTCACCGATTTCTCGCCAGAGACCAGGTGGCATAGGATCATGAGGCGGCCCTGATGGCTGATGGCCTTGAGAAAGCTGGACGCCTTGGTTGCGTTTGCGGCCATTTTTTCCTTTTGTTCAGGATCCATGTCGGCTGAAAACTCGGGCAATGGCATCTTGGGTCTCCTGACAGCACCGGTGTGCCATCTTCCTTTATTGAATTCCGCACTGGCTGCGGCGCAGCGGGCTGTGTGCGTATTATCAATATAATGTGGAGGACCGATTAGCAGAAGTTCCGGGAATGGCCAAAAGAAAAATTACCAATTTGGTATTTGTGAATGTAGCGAAGGCTGTTCAGGCAGCCGTCCAGATGCGGCTAAAGGCGTAAAATGCGCGCCCTTGTGGGGCCCCTTGTGGAGCCGCGGCGGGTATCAGCTCCAGCCCTTGCGGAAGAAATGCGGGCTTGCGCCGAATTTGCGTTTGAACTGGCGGGAGAAATGCGTGGCTGAGTTGAAACCGGAGGCAAGCGCGATTTCGGTAACGCTCATCGAGGTTTCATTCATCAAGGCAAACGCATGGCTGAGCCGCATGTCGAAGTAGACATGCATCGGGCTTTGGCTCAGGTAGCGCGAGAACAGCCGTTCAAGTTGCCTGCGCGAGATGTCGAGCCGGTCGCACAGCTCGCCGATGGACAGCGGTTCCTCGATGGATTCCTGCATCAGCTGCAACGCGTTCAGCAGGCGCTGGTTGCGGCTGCCGATGGCCACGGCATAGTTCGATTTCTGCGGCGCCGCCTGACCGCCGGAGCGCACGTGCAGGCACATGTCCGCAACAATGATCGCCAGCTGCTTGCCGTGGCGCTCTTCGATCAGATGCAGCATCATGTCGGTTGCCGCATTGCCGCCGCCGCAGGTCATCAGCGGGCCGGAAATCTCAAAAATATTGGGCGAGGGCTCCAGATTCGGATAGCTCTCCAGAAAGCCCGGCTGGTTTTCCCAGTGCAGGGTGAATTTGTGGTTCTTGATCAGGCCGGCCTGCGCCAGCGCAAAGGCTCCGGTGCAGATGCCGCCGATGGAGCGGCCAAAGCGGCTTTCGCGGCGCAGCCAGTTCAAGGTGGTCTCGCTGGCTGCGGTATTGGGCTCCACACCGGCGCAGACAAAGCCAAGCGAGTCCGAGGGCAGGGGCTGCAGCTGGGTGTCGGGTGTCACCACCATGCCGTTGGAGCAGCGCAGCGGCTGGCCGTCCTCTGTCATGATGTACCAGCGGTAAAGCCGGGTGCCGGTCACCTGATTGGCAATGCGCAGGGGTTCGATGGCGGCAGCTATTGGCAGCATTGTGGCTTTGGGCAGCAGCAGAAAATAGAAATCCTGCGGCGCGCCCTCGAACGGGACGGCAAGATTGGCGGCGGCGCCTTTCTGAACGAAGCTGTCATCGGACATGGCGGGACCCCAGCGCAGCACCCGGGAAAAACGCCGGGCGGAATTTGGACTTGATTTTGGTTCCTAAGGCGCCGGTGCTGTCCGCAGCCCAAGAATAGCGACAGCGTTCCAGCAGATTGCGACACCGGAGGCAGGTTTGCGTCAACGGGAAAATGCCCGCCACCTCTTGCAGGTCAAAAGGGGCGATACTAAGACTCGGGTAACACACTGTCGGGTATGGTGCCGGACATAAACAACGCAGGCAGGTTGCAATGATTGATCCCAGAGAAACATACATGAACACCCTGGTCCCGATGGTGGTTGAACAAACCAGCCGGGGAGAGCGGGCCTATGACATCTTTTCCCGCCTGCTGAAGGAGCGGATCATTTTCCTGAATGGACCGGTACATGACGGGATGAGCTCGCTGATCGTGGCGCAGCTTTTGCATCTTGAGGCGGAAAACCCGTCCAAGGAAATTTCGATGTACATCAACAGCCCCGGCGGCGTTGTGACCTCTGGCCTGTCGATCTATGACACCATGCAGTACATCAAGCCGAAGGTCTCGACCCTGGTGATCGGCCAGGCGGCCTCGATGGGGTCGCTGCTGCTGACGGCCGGCGAAAAAGGCATGCGGTTCAGCCTGCCCAATTCCCGCGTGATGGTGCACCAGCCCTCCGGCGGCTTCCAGGGCCAGGCGACCGACATTATGATTCATGCAGAAGAAACCCTGAAGCTGAAGAAGCGCCTGAACGAGATTTACGTCAAGCACACCGGTCAGGAATACGAAAAAATCGTCGATGCGCTGGAGCGCGACAACTTCATGTCTCCGGAAGAGGCCAAGGAATTTGGCCTGATCGACGAAATCGTCGAAAACCGTGCCAAGGGCGACGACGAGCAGGCCTGACGCCTGCGCTTGTGAACAGCCGTGTGCCCTGGCGCGTAAGATAGGGCACACTTTCACATTGTGGCGGCCTAAGCACTGGCTTAAGCTGGCCAAAAGTTGAGTAGCCCCGCAGCGCGGGAGCAGCGGACCGGGCGGACTGAAAGGTAGACCATGGCGACGAATTCAGGCGGCGACAGCAAAAACACCCTCTATTGCAGCTTCTGCGGCAAGAGCCAGCATGAAGTGCGCAAGCTGATCGCTGGCCCCACTGTATTCATCTGTGATGAATGCGTTGAACTGTGCATGGATATCATCCGTGAAGAGACCAAGGCTTCGGGCCTCAAGGCCACAGACGGCGTGCCGACACCCAAGGACATCTGCCAGGTGCTGGATGACTATGTGATCGGACAGGCAACTGCCAAGCGGGTGCTGTCGGTTGCGGTGCACAATCACTACAAACGTCTGAACCATGCCCAGAAGGCGGGATCGGACATTGAACTGGCGAAATCCAACATCCTGCTGATCGGCCCCACCGGCTGCGGCAAGACTTTGCTGGCGCAGACGCTGGCGCGTATTCTGGATGTGCCCTTTACCATGGCGGATGCGACCACGCTGACCGAGGCCGGTTACGTGGGCGAGGATGTTGAAAACATCATCCTGAAACTGCTGCAGGCGTCGGAATACAACGTTGAACGCGCACAGCGCGGCATCGTTTATATCGATGAGGTCGATAAGATCACCCGCAAGTCTGAAAACCCCTCGATCACCCGCGACGTGTCGGGCGAGGGTGTGCAGCAGGCGCTGTTGAAGCTGATGGAAGGCACCGTGGCCTCTGTGCCGCCGCAGGGCGGGCGCAAGCATCCGCAGCAGGAATTCCTGCAGGTGGATACCACAAATATCCTGTTCATCTGCGGTGGTGCCTTTGCGGGGCTTGACCGGATTATCGCGCAGCGCGGCAAAGGCTCTGCGATGGGCTTTGGCGCTGACGTGCGCGACAATGACGAACGCGGCGTCGGCGAGATCTTCAAGGAACTGGAGCCGGAGGACCTGCTGAAATTCGGTCTGATCCCGGAATTCGTCGGCCGCCTGCCGGTTCTGGCAACGCTGGAAGATCTGGACGAAGACGCACTTGTCACCATCCTGACCTTGCCGAAGAACGCCCTGGTCAAGCAGTATCAGCGCCTGTTCGAGCTGGAAGACACAGAGCTGGACTTCACCGACGAGGCGCTGAGCGCGATTGCCAAGAAGGCCATCGAACGCAAAACCGGTGCGCGTGGCCTGCGCTCGATCATGGAAGACATCCTGCTGGATACCATGTTCGATCTGCCCGGCATGGAGAGCGTCACCAAAGTGGTTGTGAACGAGGAGGCCGTGACCTCTGACGCACAGCCGCTGATGATCCACGCGGATGCCGAGAAAGAGCCGGCGTCAGCGGGCTGACAGGCCAAAGTTTTGATAAAGCGGCGCGGTCAATTCCGCGCCGTTTTCATGTTGAGGAGAGAGACATGATCAAGCGGATTTCTTCGGGCGGCGAGTTCGAAGCCAAAATCGGCTATTGCCGGGCCGTGGTTGCGGGCGGTTTCGTGCATGTGGCTGGAACGGTCGGACAGGGCGACGACGTTGTGGCACAGTGCCGGTCGGCGCTGGACACCATCGGGGCGGCGCTGGAGAAGGCAGGCGCCAGCTTTGCCGATGTGGTGCGGGTGAACTACTACCTGCCGGATGCAGCCGAGTTTGCGCCCTGCTGGCCGGTGCTGGCCGAGGTTTTTGGCACCAACCCGCCGGCGGCGACCATGGTGGAATGTAACCTGATTGACCCGAAGTTCCGGATCGAGATCGAACTGACGGCGCTGGCTCCGGCTGAAGGCTGATCCTGTTAACAGCCTGTAAACCGGGCTGAGGCAAAACTGCCATTTCCCGCCGGGGATTGCCGGGCGCGGCGCAAGCCACTGGACCCCGGCGGGAAATTGGGCCATATCAGAGCTTGAAAAATCCGGAGGTACCCATGGGAATCCTGAACACTCTTCTGCGCGCTGTGACCTGGTGGAACGGTTCCACCCTGAACACTGCGATTTTCACCGCCCGCAAAGGGATCAAGGTGGGCGAGGATGATCAGGGCAACGTGTTTTACCGCAACGCGGACGACAGCAAGCGCTGGGTGATGTTCAGCGGTGAGGTGGAAGCGTCCCGTGTCAGCCCTGATTGGCATGGCTGGCTGCATCGCACCTTCAATGAGGTGCCGAGCGAAAAACCGCTGAAGCACAAGGCCTGGGAAAAACCGCATCAGGAAAACCTGACCGGAACCATGATGGCCTATGCGCCGGCCGGGTCGATCCGCGCGGGCGGCGAACCGAAGGAACGCCGCGATTACGAGGCCTGGGTGCCCGAGTAAACACATCTGCCAGAAGGCTGATTTCATGTCCCATAATCCTACCGAAGTTTTTGCCGGCGGCATTGTGCTGGCCGCAGCCATCGGCTTTGCCGTTTATGCCGGGCAGGCGGCAGGCCTGTCACGCGGCGGCTCTACCTATGATCTGACCGCGTCGTTCCGGTCGCTGGAGGGCGTCAGCGTCGGCACCGATGTGCGGTTGGCAGGTGTCAAGATCGGCACTGTGACCGGCGTTGGACTGAACGCCGAAACTTTCCGCGCCGATACCGTGTTTTCCGTACAGGACGGCGTCGAAATTCCCGATGACAGCGCAGTCATAATCTCCTCCGAAGGGCTGCTGGGCGGCAATTTTGTGGAAATCATGCCGGGTGGTTCACCTTTTGCCTTTGAGGCTGGCGAGGAGATCGAGGACACCCAGGGCGCCGTCAGCCTGATTTCGCTGCTGGTGAAGTTTGTGGCCGGCGGCGGGGAAGAGTCTTGAGGCGCTTTGCGGCAGTTTTGACGACGGCCGCCCTGCTGGCGGTTCCTGCCGTGGGGCAGGAGCAGGCTGAACAGGGCACTGCAGCGGTGCTGCGGGCGCTGGACAAGGTCAACGGGCATTCGCTGGATGCTGAGGTGGCCATTGGTGCCAGCGCGGAGATGTTCGGGTTGCTGGTGACGGTGTCAGACTGCCGCTTTCCGGCGGAGAACCCGACGGGTGATGCTTATGCCTATTTGTCGGTCCGTGATCCGAAAAACGGCGCAGAGCATTTTCAGGGCTGGATGATTGCCTCCAGCCCGGCGCTGAATGCGCTGGATCACAGCCGCTATGATGTCTGGGTCATCCGCTGCAGCAGCAGCTGAGGTGCGGGTACAGACGGCTGCCTGAAGTCCGCATCCTTGTCCAGAGCCTCACGCAGCAGGCTGTGGTAGCGGGCGCGCGTGACTTCTATTCCCCCCAGAGAGGCCAGATGCGGGGTCAGAAACTGCGTGTCGCACAGGGTGAATCCCGCTTGCACCAGCCGGTCTGTCAGATAGGCCAGCGCAACTTTTGAGGCGTCGCGGTGGCGGGAGAACATGCTTTCACCAAAAAATGCGCCGCCCAGCGAGACGCCATAGGTTCCTCCGGCGAGGGTACCCTGCTGCCAAACCTCCAGCGAATGGGCATTGCCCATAGCATGAAGCTCCAGATAGTGGCTGCGGATTTCGGCGCTGATCCAAGTCTCAGCCCTGTCGGCGCAACCATCCACCACTCCGGCGAAATCCCGGTTTACAGTGATTTCAAATCCGCCGTTGCGGATGCGCTTGGCCAGAGAGCGTGAGATGCGGAAGCCATCGAGCGGCAGGATGCCGCGCCGTTTAGGGTCGACCCAGAACACTTCGGGGTCGTCGCGGTGTTCGGCCATTGGGAAAACACCGGCGGAATAGGCGTGCAGCAGGAGATCGGCAGTCAGGCTCATGGTGACGCCAGTATTAAGGGTAAAGGCAGGTAAAAGTAAAACGGGGCGCAACCAGATGGTGCGCCCCGCGGGGTTTTAGCCCGGTGCGTTTTCTTCCAGCCAGCGTTCCAGCCAGTGGATGCCGTAGTCGCCGGTATGGATGTCCTGCTCCTGCAGCAGAGCATGAAACAGCGGCACGGTGGTGTCGATACCGTCGATGATCAGTTCACCCAAGGCCCGGTTCAGGCGTGCCAGCGCTTCGGTCCGGTCGCGGCCGTGCACGATCAGCTTGCCGATCAGAGAGTCATAATAAGGCGGGATCGAGTAGCCGTCATAAAGCGCCGAATCCATCCGCACACCCAGTCCACCGGGCGCGTGGAACGCGGTGATCTTGCCCGGGCAGGGGGCGAAATTCGGCAGTTTTTCGGCGTTGATCCGGACCTCGATGGCGTGGCCGTTGATCTCCAGATCGTCCTGGCTGAAGGACAGCGGAAGCCCTTCGGCAACCCGGATCTGCTCGCGCACCAGATCGACACCAAAGATCGCCTCGGTCACCGGATGTTCCACCTGCAGGCGGGTGTTCATCTCGATGAAGTAGAACTCGCCGTCTTCATAAAGGAACTCGACGGTGCCGGCACCGGAATAGCCCATCTTGCCAATGGCGTCGGCGCAGATATTGCCGATCCTGGCGCGTTCTTCCGGGGTGATGCAGGGGCCGGGGGCCTCCTCGAACACTTTCTGGTGGCGGCGCTGCAGCGAGCAGTCGCGTTCCGCCAGATGAATGCCGGTGCCCTTGCCGTCGCCAAAGACCTGAATTTCGATGTGACGCGGTTTCTGGAGGTATTTCTCCATGTAAACTTCGTCATTGCCAAAGGCAGCCTTGGCTTCTGAACGGGCGGTGGAGAAGGCGACCTCGAGGTCTTTTTCGTTCACCGCCACTTTCATGCCGCGGCCGCCGCCGCCGGCGGTGGCCTTGATGATCACCGGATAGCCCATGTCGGCTGCGGCTTTTTTGGCCGCCGCCAGATCAGGCACGCCGCCTTCGGAGCCCGGAACAACCGGAATGCCGAGGTTTTTGGCGGTTTCCTTGGCGGTGATCTTGTCACCCATGATGCGGATATGTTCGGCCGAAGGGCCGATGAAGGTCAGCCCGTGGTCTTCGATGATCTGCACGAAGTTGGCGTTTTCCGACAGGAAGCCATAGCCGGGATGAATCGCCTGGGCGCCGGTGATCTCGCAGGCCGAGATGATGGCCGGGATCGACAGGTAGCTCTGGGCGCCGGAGGGCGGGCCGATGCAGACCGATTCATCGGCCATGCGCACATGCATTGCGTCGGCGTCTGCGGTGGAATGAACCGCAACCGATTTGATGCCCATTTCCCGGCAGGCGCGGATCACGCGCAGGGCGATCTCACCCCGGTTGGCAATCAGGATCTTGTCAAACATGGCAGATCCTTACTCGATGATGGCCAGGGGGGTTCCGAACTCCACGGCGGCGCCGTCTTCGACCAGAATACGCTTCACGGTGCCGGATTTCGGCGCCGGGATGTGGTTCATGGTCTTCATGGCTTCGACGATCAGCAGGGTGTCGCCTTCGCTGACCTGCTGGCCGACGGAAATAAATGCAGCTGCGCCGGGTTCCGGTGCCAGGTAGACTGTGCCAACCATCGGCGAGGCGACGGCGCCGGGGTGGCTGGCGGGATCATCATTGGCAGCGGCAGCTGCGGCAGGGGCCGCTGCGGCGGCCACCGGTGCGGGAGCGGCGGCAGGCATCTGTACCTGAACCGGAGCAGCAACGGCTGCAGTCTGACGGGAGACGCAGACATTCAGGCTGTCATCCTCGCCGTATTCCCGTTTGACCTGCAGTTCGGTCAGATCGTTTTCGCGCAGCAGTTCCGCCAGCGCCTTGATGAATGCCACATCCGCTTCGTGAGATTTGTTCGTCATTTTGTCCTCAAGCCGGTTCCGACACGCCTGCAAAGGCCAGGTTGGCTGCGCAGGCAGGAAATTAGCGCGCTTATAGGGTAAGGTTAACCGCAAGGAAAGCGCTGTCGATGCTTGGCGTAACATGGCGGTAGATTGACGGATTTGCAATCGCCCGTCCGAAATTTGCTCTAAAGCGGCATGCCGGTCAGCTTGGCCACCAGCTCTGGCAGTTTGCGGGCCTCGAATTTCTGCAGCAGATGCGCGCGGTGGCTTTCAACCGTTCGGTAGGACAGCTCCAGCTGCTTGCCGATTTCCTTGGCCGACAAGCCCTTGCAGGTGAGAATGGCGACTTCGCGCTCGCGCGGGGTCAGCGAAACCACGGGACGGTCCTCTGAAATATCAGCAAACGACCAGATGCCGACCTGAAAGGGAGCGTGTGGCGTCACAGAACGTCCGCGTACCCGGCACCAGAACAATTCCCCTGACCGGCGGCGCATGATGCGCTCGTCATTGTAGCTGCCGCTTTGCGCCTCTGGCTGCTGCAGGACGGCGCCGATGCGATTGTAGTCTTCCTGGCTTGGATATAATTCTGCCACCAGCATGCCGGTATAGTCGCCAGCTGTCCCGCCGAAAGTGGCGGCAAACTGGAGGTTGCACCGGGTGATGATGCGGCGGTCCAGCACCGCGAGGCCTACAGGGGCATAGTCAAAGGCAAGATCGCTCATATTGCATTAATACGCAGGTATTTTTGCGGAATTGAAGGGCGTTTCTGCTGCGGGGTGTTCCGCGCGGGCGGTGGGCACGCGCAGCATGCCGTGTCGGCGGGTTCAGCCGAAGCGGGCAGAGGTGTCGTCCGGGGCGGGCTGGCGTTGCCCCATCATGCTGTCGATCAGCAGGCTCATCAGTTCGGCCCGGTTGCTGGCGCCGGATTTGCGGTAGATCGCGTTCAGCTGCGCCTTAACGGTGCCTTCGGCACTGCCGCGCAGGGCGGCGATTTCGGCGGTGGACAGCCCTTTGACCAGAAAGGTGGCCACATCCAGTTCCGCCGGTGTCAGGCTCCAGTTGGCAAATTCCGTGTCGATCACATCCTGCACCGCGGCCTGGGCAGAGCTCAGGCTTGCCTCCAGATGCGCCTTGCGCCGCATCAGCCACATCAGGATGCGCCCCTCGATGACGATGGCGGCCAGCAGGGCGATGGCTGCCAGCCCCTCGACATAGGCGTGCGGGCCTTCGCCCTGTCCGGGTTCTGCAGCTTCCATGCCGCTGAGATCAGCAAACATGTCCCCCAGGAATACCGCCGCGCAGAGAGCCTGCACGGCGATCACGGCGATCAGTATCCAGGGCTGGGTCGGGTCCTGCCGGTCCTTCCGGTTCTGGCTCATCTTCATGTCTCCGCTGAACGGTCGGGCAGGTTCTTGTAGCCGGTGATCATGGCGCGTGCCAGCCTGACTTTGGTGCGGCGGGTTTCAAAGACCACAGCAGCCACATGCAGCAGAACCGAGGCTTCTGCCCAATAGACAAGACTTTCGTGCAGCTCTTCCGGCCACCCGATGCCGTCAAAGGCAGCGGTGGTCTGCAGCCAGCCTGTCAAGGCGATACCGGCCATCGCAAAGAGCAGGTTGTAGATCATCAGGGCCCCCAGGGGAGAGTGGCCTTTGTGGCTGCCGCTGCGGCGGGCCGCGATGTCCTCCAGCTGCCGCGAAGCGGCCTTTAGGCTGGGCGGAAAGCTGGCAAACCGGGCATGGCGCGTTCCGATCAGCCCCCACAGGATGCGTATGCCGATCAGCGCTGCAATGACGTAGCCGATATCGTGGTGGAGCGAGCCATCGGGGTCTGTAAACAGGGCATTGGCGGTGAAACCCGCCACAAGCGACCAGTGAAACAGCCGGACGACGGGGTCCCAGACATATGAGTTTTGCATATTGTGTCCTTTCGGCCCGGAGCACAAAGGATGTGCGCTCCGCTGCCGTTTTGCGTCAAAGCCGGATCAATCGTCGTCTTCGGTATCTTCGTCGATTTTCACCACTTCGAACTGATCGTTCAGGTGGAATTCATAGTCCTTGCCGTCCTTGGTGGCCTCGGCTTCGAACATGCCGTCTTCGGCTTCGACTTCGGTCACGTCATATCCCTGACCGGTGAGCATGCTGCGGATTTTGGCCTCAGCATCGGGGCTGATCGCGGAGCTGGACGCAACGGCCGCAGCTGCCGGCAGGGTAAGAGCGAGGGCCAGGATTTTGATGGAGTTGCGCATGATGTTTTCCTTTCTGCGTTGTCTGTTCTTCCCGCATCAGTGCGTTGCGGGCCGTGGCATCGACATCGGGAGGAGGAGGCCCAGGCAGAATAGGAGGCAGGTTGGATAGGCGCTGATTTCCGCGTCGTATAACCATGGTTTACGAAAGAAATCAGACGGTTTCCCGGATGCGGGACAGGAAAAGACCGGCCCAAGGGAATGAGCCGGTCTTGGGTGCCGTAACCGGTTTGCAAGGGCCCGGCGCGGCGGATAAAAATGTTCCGAAAGGTTTCAGATCGCCAGATATTCGGCCCGCAGCTCCTCATTTTCCAGAACTTCGGCAGCGGTGCCGTCAAAGACGATGCCGCCGGTATCGAGGATCACCGCCCGGTCCGCCAGTTCCAGGGCGCGGACAGCGTTCTGCTCGACGATGATGGTGGTCATGCCCTGTTCCTTGATATGGATGAGGGTCTTTTCGATCTCATCCACGATCACCGGCGCAAGGCCTTCGTAAGGTTCATCCAGCAGCAGCACCTTGATGTCACGGGCCAGCGCGCGGGCAATTGCCAGCATCTGCTGTTCGCCGCCGGACAGGGTCACGCCCTCTTGTTTGCGCCGTTCGCCAAGGCGCGGAAACAGGTCGTATAGACGTTCCAGCGACCAGCCGATCGGCGGGGCAATTTGCGCCAGCTGCAGGTTTTCCTCGACCGTCAGACCGGGAATGATGCGGCGGTCTTCGGGCACCAGACCCAGGCCAGCGGTGGCCGCTTCATGCGAGGCCATTTTGTGCAGCGGCTGGTGGTCCAGCCAAATTTCGCCACGCGTCACCAAAGGGGAGCCGGTGCGGGCGATTGAGCGCAGGGTGGAAGTCTTGCCTGCGCCGTTGCGGCCCAGAAGCGCGAGGATCTCGCCTTCGTGGACGTTGAAGCTGATGCCCTGCACGATATAGCTCTCGCCGTAGTAGGCATGCATGTCCCAGATCGACAGGAAGGCCGGCGCGGTGGCGGCCGTGTTGGCGCCTTTGGAGAAATCGGGTTTGACGTTCATGATTATATCCTTTCTCACTCATCTTGTCCGAAAACCGGGTCCCATTTTTCGGGATGAGTGACGTTCCTCCCTACGCCGACTCGCCCAGATACGCTTCGCGCACCTTCGGGTTGCCGCGGATGTTCTCTGGGTCGTCTTCGACCAGCGGGGTGCCCTGGGCCAGCACGGTGATCCGGTTGGCGAGGCTGAACACCACATGCATGTCGTGTTCGATGATGGCGATGGTGATGTCGCGCTCATCCGAGATCTGTTTCAACAGGTCGATGGTATTGTTGGTATCGGCCCGCGCCATGCCGGCGGTGGGTTCATCCAGCAGCAACAGGCGCGGTTCCTGGCTCAGGCACATGCCGATCTCCAGCCGCCGCTTGTCGCCGCGGGACATGGCGGCGGCATGCATGTGCCGCTTGTCCGCCATGTTCATCTCTTCCAGCATATGTTCAGCTTTTTCCAGGATGTCCTTCTGGCTTTGCACTGAGGCAAGCGCATTCAGTTCAAACGCGCCGTCGCGTTTGGCAAAACAGGGGATCAACATGTTTTCCAGCACGGTCAGGTCGCCGAAGATTTCCGGCGTCTGGAACACGCGGGAGATGCCCATCTGGTTGATCTCGTAAGGCGCGCGCCCCAGCACCGACTGGCCGTCGAACATCACTGACCCGGTGTCGGGGATCAGCTTGCCCACCAGGCAGTTCAGCAGGGTGGATTTGCCTGCACCATTCGGCCCGATGATCGCGTGGACCGAGTTTTCCTTTACGCTGAGGTTCACCTCGGACAGGGCTTGCAGGCCGCCGAACCGTTTCCCCACGTTTTTGACTTCAAGGATACTCATCAGCCTGTCTCCTTATTCCGCAGGGTTGGTTTCATGAGAGGCTGAGCCGTTGTCTTTGCTCTTGCGGCTCCTGAGCCAGCCTCTGATCCGCTGGCCACCTTCGACCAGACCGCCGGGCAGGAAGATCACCACCAGCATGAACAGGATGCCCAGGGTCAGGTGCCAGCCCTTGCCGATGAAGGGGTGGATGATGAAGACCACCGCATTCTCCAGCCCGTCCGGCAGAAAGCTGAACCAGCTGTGCAGGACGTTGTCGTTGATCTTGGAGAAGATGTTTTCAAAGTATTTGATGAAGCCTGCGCCCAGCACCGGGCCGATCAATGTGCCGGCACCGCCCAGGATGGTCATCAGCACCACCTCGCCGGAGGCGGTCCACTGCATCCGCTCAGCACCTGCCAGCGGGTCCATCGAGGCCATCAGCCCGCCAGCCAGCCCGGCATACATGCCCGAGATCACAAAGGCTGCGAGCGTGTAGGGGCGGGTATTGAGGCCGGTATAGTTCATCCGCTGCTGGTTTGATTTCACCGCCCGCAGCATCATCCCGAAGGGAGAGCGGAAGATGCGGATCGACAGGTAGAAAGAGGCCAGCAAGACCAGCGCGCAGAAGTAGTAGCCGACGTTGAAGGTGAAGACCCAGCTGCCGATGACAAGATCAGCACTGTCGCGCATCTCCAGACCGAACAGGCCGGGAACGGGAATGTTGCCCTCTGGTGTCTGGCTGGCTCCGAGGATGCGCGGATCATTCAGGGCCAGCTGCAGGCCGGTCTCGCCGCCGGTCACAGGGGTGAGCACGGAATAGGCCAGCGCAAACATCATCTGGGCAAAGGCCAGCGTCAGGATGGAAAAGTAGATGCCCGAGCGGCGCAGGGAGATAAAGCCGATCAGCAGCGAGAACAGGCCGGAGACGATCACGGCCAGCAGGATTGCCGGGATCACGTTCATGCTCAGCAGCTTGAACATCCAGACCGCCGCATAAGAGCCGACGCCGAGAAAGGCCGCATGGCCAAAGGACAGATAGCCGGTGAGACCGAAGAGGATGTTAAAGCCGATGGCGAAGATCCCGAAGATCACAAACCGCTGCATCAGGTCCGGATAGCCTGCATTGAACTGCGCCATGGCACTGCCAGCCGGGAAGGGGTTCAGGATGAAAGGGGCGAACAGGGTCAGCACCGCGACGAGGATCAGGAGGCTCAGGTCTTTTTTGCTCAGGTTGAACATGGTTTTAGTCCTCCATCACGCCTTTGCGGCCCATCAGGCCTCGCGGGCGGGTCAGCAGAATGATGATGGCGACCAGATAGATGATGATCTGGTTGATGCCCGGAATGATGTCGATGACTTCGCGCATCGAGGCAAAGCTCTCCAGCACGCCCAGCAGGAAGCCTGCCAGCACCGCACCAGGCAAAGACCCCATGCCGCCGACAACCACCACCACAAAGCTGAGGACCAGAAAATCCATGCCCATGTGATAATTGGGGGAGTTGATCGGCGTGTACATGACGCCAGCCAGGCCGGCGACGGCGGCGGCAATGCCGAACATGATGGTGAACCGCTTGTCGATGTTGATGCCCAGAAGGCCGACGGTCTCGCGGTCGGCCATGCCGGCCCGGACCACCATGCCGAAGGTGGTGAACTGCAGGAAGGCAAAGACCCCGCCGATGATCACGGCAGCAAAGCCGAAATAGATGATCCGCCAGTAGGGGTAGATGATCAGGTTCGGATCAAAGCCCAGCATGGCGCCGAAATCCAGCGAGCCCTTGAAGGCCGCGGGGGCCGGGGTTGGGATCGGGTTGGCGCCGTAGAAATACTTGATCACCTCCTGCAGCACGATGGCAAGCCCGAAGGTCACCAGGATCTGGTCCGCATGGGGGCGCTTGTAGAAATGCTTGATCAGCCCGCGTTCCATCACCACGCCAACCAGGATCATGACGGGAATGGCAAAGATCAGAGACAGCGGAACCGCCCAGTCGATGATGGCATCGCCCGTGGCCTGGCCGAACAGGCCATGCACATAGGGGACGTCAACTTTTAGCGGATTGCCAAGGAAATCCTTCTGCGTGTCGTCGATGATTGTATAGCTCAGCGTCAGGATGCGGTTCAGGGTGACTGCACAGAAGGCCCCGATCATGAACAATGCGCCATGGGCAAAATTCACGACGCCCAGCGTGCCGAAGATAAGTGTCAGGCCCAGCGCGATCAGCGCGTAGGCTGAGCCCTTGTCGAGCCCGTTCAGGATTTGGAGGATGATGGCGTCCATTGTCCCACCCTTTGAAAGTGTGAGTGCATAATGCGGTCGGGCCCGTTACAGGGCGGCTTTGGCGGGCGCAGCATGGGGCGGGGGCTGTCACAGGGAAAGCCCCCGCCCGGCTGTTCAAATGCAGGTCAGGCGTCTGCTTCAGGCGCCATTGTTGCAGGTGCCCAGAGCGCCGCCAGAGAACTGCGGGTGATCGGGGTCATAGGTGACCTGATCCACCGGGGTGACTTCGACGATTTCGAGCAGGTCGAACTCTGACGTCGGGTTCTCTTTGCCCTTCACGACCAGCACGTCCTTGAAACACTGGTGGTCGGCGCCACGATACAGCGTCTTGCCGTTGCCCAGCCCGTCGAACTCATAGTCCTCGAGCGCTTCGGCCACAGCACAGGGTGCAAAGGAGCCGGCACGTTCAACCGCATCCGCATAAAGCAGGGTCTGCACATAGGTGGTGTGCGCGGCCTGGCTCGGCGGGAAGCCGTATTTGGTGCCAAAGGATTTCACAAAGGCCTTGGAGCCTTCGTCCTGCAGGGTCCAGTGCCAGTTGGTGGAGCCGAAGATGCCCTTCACGTTGGCGCCCGCACCCTTGGCCATCAGGCGGGAGTAGAGCGGCACGACGATCTGGAAGTCCTTGCCGTTCACCTGCTTGTCGCGCAGGCCGAACTGCACAGCATTGGTCAGCGAGTTCACCATATTGCCGCCATAGTGGTTCAGAACCAGCGTGTCGGCGCCGGACTGCAGAACCGGAGCAATGTAAGACGAGAAGTCGGTCTGGGTCAGCGGGGTCTTCACTGCGGCAACAGTGTCCCAGCCCATGGCTTCGGTCGAGGATTTGACCGCTTCTTCGGTGGTGTAGCCCCAGTTGTAGTCCGCGGTAAGGTGATAGGCTTTGCGGTCGGTGCCATAGGCGCCTGCCAGCACCGGCGCCAGTGCCGCACCGGACATGTAGGAGTTGAAGAAGTGGCGGAACCCGTTGGCCCGCTTGTCCTTGCCGGTGGTGTCGTTGGAGTGGGTCAGGCCCGCCATGAAGATCACGCCTGCCTCCTGGCACAGCGCCTGCACGGCCACGGCCACACCAGAGGAGGAGCCGCCGGTGATCATCACCGCGCCGTCCTTTTCGATCATCGACTTGGCCGAGGCGCGGGCCGCGTCGGACTTTGTCTGGGTGTCGCCGGTCACATATTCGACCTTCTTGCCCAGAATGCCGTTGCCCTGCAGCGCCTTGGAGCTGAAGGTGTTCATCATGCCGGCGTCGCCGCCACCGTTCAGGTGCTCGACCGCCAGCTCATAGGCGCGCAGCTCGTCGGCGCCTTCGTCTGCATAGGGGCCGGTCTGGGGCACGTTGAAGCCCAGGGTGACGGTGCCGCCTGTCGGCTCATTGGTAAAAGCATGCGCGCTTTGCGCGGTAAAGATCGTCGGCAGCGCAAGCCCTGCGCCTGCGACGGCGCCGGTCCGCAATAGGCCGCGACGCGAAACGTCAAGTTTAGGCATGTATTCCTCCCTTGTATGATTGGCACTGCCCAGCTCCTCACTTCTGCGCGGTACCTGCACAATTTGTGCAAATTCAGTATGGGCGGCTTGTGTAAACTTGGGCAATAAAACCCTTTTAAAGCTTGAAAACTCTGTAAATAACTGAACACTGCGTTACGGTGATCTGTAAACAAAGTTATTTTGCATTGCAGAAAGCTGTTGAAAAGGAAGCGTTTTGGGAGACCCGCCGGCATGGCACGCGACACCCTGACAGGCAGCCGGATCCGCGAGCGCAGGCTGATCCTGGGCATGCGCCAGGCTGAACTGGCGCGGGAGGCGGGGATCTCTGCCTCATATCTCAATCTGATTGAGCACAACCGGCGCAGAATCGGCGGCAAGCTGCTGGTCGGTATTGCAGGCGTTCTGGGCGTAGAGCCGTCGATGCTCAGCGAGGGGGCCGAGGCGGCACTGATCTCAACCCTGCGGGAAGCTGCGGCGGACAGCGGCGCGCCGGTGGCAGAGCTTGACCGGGCCGATGAATTCGCGGGCCGTTTTCCCGGCTGGGCCGAAGTTCTGGCAGCCGGTCATCGCCGCATCGCCGCGCTGGAGCGGACGGTGGAAACACTGTCAGACCGTTTGACCCATGACCCGAACCTTGCGGCCTCGGTCCACGAGGTGCTGTCGACCGCTGCCGCGATCAGGTCCACCGCCGCCATTCTGGCGGAAACCGGTGAACTGGAGCCGGAATGGCGCGACCGTTTCCACAGAAATCTCAATGAGGATTCGCTGCGCCTGTCGGAAAGCAGCCGTGCGCTTGTGAGCTTGCTGGACGAGGACGGCATAGGCGCAGACCGTCGTGGCATGCCGCAGGAGGAGGCGGAGGCGTTTTTCCTGAGCAACGAATTTCATTTTCCTGCGCTGGAAGATGGCTCTGCCACACCAGAGGATCTGGTGCGGGACGCAACGTCGCTGACAGGCGAGGCGGCGCGCAGTTTGGCGCAGGCGATGCTGGAACAATATCGCGCGGACGCCATGTTGGTTCCTTTGCGGTCGCTGGAGCGGGAGATATCAGCTGGTGGCATTGATCCGGTCGCACTGGCCCGCGGGTTCGGCTGCGGGCTGCCTGCGGTGCTGCGCCGACTGGCGTCGCTGCCAGAGGATGTGTTGGGCCAGGAGGCCGGGCTGGTCATCTGCGATGCATCCGGCACATTGCTGTTTCGCAAGCCGGTAACTGGTTTTGCAATGCCGAGGTTCGGTGCGTCTTGCCCGCTGTGGCCGCTCTATACTGCGCTGGTAAATCCGAATGTGCCTGTCAGGCGGAATGTGGTGCAATATGGCCGGAACGCCGAGGCGTTTGACTGCATGGCCACCGCCTGGATGCAGAGACAGCCGGATTTCGGAGAAGACCCGCTGTACCGTGCGGTGATGCTGATCCTGCCGGGGGCCAAGGACGCGCAGGATCCCCAGCCAGTGGGGGCCAGCTGCCGGATCTGTCCGCGCCAGGGCTGTCCGGCGCGGCGCGAACCTTCGATCCTGAAGGAAGAGTTTTGACACTTGCGCGGGCAGGGCGCTAACCTGTGGGAAAATAACCGTGTGTCCGTGGCCGCACAGGCTGCGGGACCGCGCTGGGAGGAAATTCTGCTGATGGGCAGGCATGTTGTTCTGATTGAAGATGAACCAAATATCGCCGAGGCTGTCCGGTTTTTGCTGATGCGCGACGGCTGGAGCGTGGATGCCCATACCGATGGTGCGACGGCTGTAGAGGTGATCCGGGAGGCCGGTCCCGACCTGGTTATTCTGGACCTGATGCTGCCCGGCAAAAGCGGCTTGGAAATCGTTCGTGAACTGCGCGCAGCAGAGGGCATGCAGAATTTGCCGGTTCTGATGCTGACCGCCCGCGGCCAATTGCGGGACCGTGAGATGGCGGAGAAAGCCGGCGTCACCCGGTTCATGACCAAACCGTTCTCAAATACCGAAGTGCTTACCGCTGTGCGCGATCTGCACGCCCAGGCCGGACAGGGATAAAGCCGCGATGGCGCAGGGTCGCGGCAACAGATACTCGGGCACCCGATCAGAGCGCCAGACCTACCGCCGCCGCAGGCTGATGGACATCTCGAGGCTGCTTCCGGTGCTGGGGGCGTTGCTGTTGGCGCTGCCGCTGCTGTGGCCGGAGGCCTCAGCCCATCCGGCCACGCGCGGCGGCGTTAGCATGTCTGCGGCCATCATCTATATCTTTGCCGTCTGGATCGGCCTGATAGCCACCTGTTTTGTTTTCAGTTTGGCTGTTCAGAGATGGGCCAACCACTGGACCGGCGGCGGGCCTGACGCTGCAGGAACCGAAGGCCGGGCTGGCGACCGCGCAGGAGACAGCTGATGGCCTCTCTGAATGGTCTTGCCTTTGTCTGCCTGGCCTATGTCGCCTTTCTGTTTTTCATTGCATTCTGGGCCGACCGGCAGGCAAGCCGCGGCCGCAGTGCCGCATGGATGCGCTCACCGCTGATCTACACGCTGTCCCTGTCGATCTACTGCACCGCATGGACCTTTTATGGCGCTGTTGGCTATGCTGCACGCTCTGGGCTGGAGTTCGTGACGATCTATCTCGGCCCTTCGCTTGTGATGATCTGCTGGTGGTGGGGGCTGCGCAAGCTGGTGCGGATCGGGCGCAGTCAGCGGATCACCTCGATTGCCGACCTGTTGTCCTCGCGCTATGGCAAGTCAAACCTGCTGGCCGCTGGGGTGACCATTCTGGCGGTGATTGGTGTTACACCATATATTTCGTTGCAATTGCAATCTGTTACACTGTCTTTTGCAATCTTCGCCGACGCCGATCCGCTGCGGGAATTTAATGAAACCTCCACTGTGTTTTGGGTGGCAGCGGGCCTGGCGGTCTTTGCGATCCTGTTTGGAACCCGCAACCTGAATGCCAATGAACGCCATCACGGCGTCGTGACAGCGGTGGCTCTTGAAGCAATCGTCAAACTGGCCGCCCTGCTGGCGGTAGGGGTTTTTGTGGTCTGGGGGGTTGCAGGCGGTATTGGTGAAACGCTGACCCGCATCGACGCCTCGCAGATCGGGCAGTGGAATGTCGACGGCAGCCGCTGGACCACGATCACCTTTCTGGCGGCCGCGGCCTTTATCTGCCTGCCAAGGATGTTCCAGGTCATGGTCGTCGAGAACGAGGATGAACGCCATCTGCGGATCGCCTCCTGGGCGTTTCCGCTGTATCTCCTGCTGATCTCCATGTTTGTGGTGCCAATTGCCGTGGTCGGGCTGGATCTTCTGCCCGCCGGCGCCAATCCCGACATGTTCGTGCTGACGGTTCCTTTGCATCAGGGGCAGCAGGGGCTGGCGATGCTGTCCTTTCTGGGCGGCTTTTCGTCTGCCACGTCGATGGTGATTGTGGCCGCGATGGCATTGTCGACGATGGTGTCGAACCACATAGTCATGCCGGTCTGGTTGCGGGTGCAAAGCCGTCAGGCATCGGTCTCTGGTGATGTGCGGAACGTGGTTCTGCTGTCGCGGCGGGTGTCGATCGCAGTGATTATGGCGCTGGGGTATTTCTACTATCACCTCTCTGGCGGCGCAGCGGCGCTGGCGGCCATCGGTCTCATCTCATTTGCGGGTGTGGCGCAGCTTTTGCCGGCGCTGGTGGGCGGCCTGTTCTGGCGTGGCGCCACCCGAAGCGGGGCGCTGGCGGGGCTGTCTGTGGGGTTTGGTATCTGGCTTTTTACCATGCTCCTGCCGGCCCTGGGCGGGGGGCTGCTGCCGGCGCATATCCTGCGCGACGGCCTGTTTGGTTTCAGCTGGCTGCGGCCAGAGGCGCTGTTCGGGATCGAAGGCCTGGATCCGACGGTGCATGCGGTCATGTGGTCGATGAGCCTGAATGCGCTGGTGTTTTGTCTGGTCTCTCTTATCAGCTTTCCCAGCCCGCTGGAGCGGTTGCAGGGGGCGCAATTCGTCAATGTGTTTGACCATTCGGCAGGTCCGCGCGGCTGGACCGGATCAGTGGCGCAATGCGAAGACCTGATGATTATGTCGCAGCGGATTCTTGGCGCAACGGAGGCGCAAGCCTTCTTTGAGCAAGAGCGGATGCGGCAGGGCAGCCGTGGACCGCTGCCGGAACCGACACCGGCCTTTCTGGAGCGGCTGGAGCGGGAGCTCAGCGCCTCCATCGGGGCTGCGGCGGCCCATGCGATGATCGGGCAGATTGCCGGCGGCTCTTCGGTTTCTGTGGCGGACCTGCTGGCGGTTGCAGATGAAACTGCACAGATGCTGGAATATTCCAACCGTCTGGAGCTGCAGTCGGCGGAGCTCTCTGCAACCGCTCTTAAGCTGCGGGAAACAAATGAAAAGCTGACTCAACTCTCGGAGCAGAAAGATGCCTTCCTGAGCCAGGTCAGCCATGAGCTGCGCACTCCGATGACATCCATTCGGGCGTTTTCGGAGATTCTGAGAGATGCCGGGCGGCTTGATGAGCAAGAACAGCGCCGCTATGCCGGAATCATTCACGACGAGGCGCTGCGGCTGACCCGGCTACTGAATGATCTGCTGGACCTTAGCGTTCTTGAAAGCGGCAAGGTCAGCCTGAATATCACCGTTGGAACATTGTCTGAAGTGCTGGACCACGCGGTATCGGCTGCACTGGCTGGCTTGGACCGGCCGCTTGAGGTCAAACGCAGTCCGGAGGCCGAAGGATACCGGGTTTCTTCTGACCTGGACCGTTTGGCGCAAGTCTTCATCAACCTGATTACCAATGCCCAGAAATACTGCGACGCAGAGCAGCCGGTGCTGTCAGTCGCTGCGTCAGCGGCCGACGGGCGGCTTTATGTTGATTTTGCTGACAACGGCAGCGGTGTTCCGGCGGATTCTCAGCAGGTAATCTTTGAAAAATTTGCCCGCGTCAGGCCCGAACGGGCAGGTGGTGCGGGTCTTGGTCTGGCGATTTGCCGCGAAGTCATGCAGCGGCTGGGCGGCGATGTTTCATACTTGCCGGGGCATGGTGGCGGCGCTTTTCGGGTTTCCTTACCGATTTCAGAGGAAAAGGCAGCTAAACCGGCACGGGAATACAGAAGTTGTTAACCCCCTTTCGGGTAAAACCGGAGAAACGGGACGCGTAAGGGGCAGGTTAAACAGCCTATGTCTGAAACAGAAGCAGCAGAGGCAAGCGGCGGCGGGCACAATGTGCTCGCTCGCAAGCTGGCAGCGACCAAGGAAGGCGCTGGGGGACTGACAAGTTCCCTGACGCTGAAGGCGTTACGCCGCTCAGTCGCGCGGGCTGCTGCTGACCTGTGCGATCTGCCGATGGCAGTTCTGGCTGCACGGCAATCCAACCGGGTGCCGGAAGATTTGGCTGAACAGCTTTCGGACAAGGATCTTCTGGTGGTCCTGGATTGCCCTCATGGACGGCTTGGGGCAGCCAGTATGGATGCTGCCACCGTGACCGCACTGATCCAGCAGCAAACGA
Organism: Rhodobacteraceae bacterium (ex Bugula neritina AB1); assembly: GCA_001730095.1. Lineage (GTDB taxonomy): Bacteria > Pseudomonadota > Alphaproteobacteria > Rhodobacterales > Rhodobacteraceae > Leisingera. The sequence goes on along the minus strand of MDLF01000041.1, from coordinate 27,379 downwards.
TTGGGACCGTGGCCGGCAAAGCACCGGATGAGCGCAACTATACGCCCACCGATGCTGCCATGACCTCGGACTTCCTGGAACGCACCTTTACCAAAGTCGTCGCCATGCTGGCGGACCAGACAGATCAGGCGCTTTTCACCGGATACAGATTTGGCGCGCAGGTTGAAAATGTGCGCAGTCTGGTGCTGGGGATGGAGGCAGAGGACTACCGGATCATTGAGCTGACACTGGATCTCGCCTGCGGCGCCATGCAAGGTGTCATGAAGCTGATCCTGCCAGAGCCCACGGCAGAAGAGCTGCAAGGGGGGCATGGCAGTGCCAATGGACCGTCACTTGGGGCAAATCTCGACTCGATGCGGGCGGAACTGACAGCGGTGCTGTGCAAGATGCGGGTGCCGGTGCAGACGTTTGCAGGCCTGCGGATCGGCGATACGATTCCGCTGGATTCGGCGTATCTTTATGAAACGGATCTGCTGACGATCGGCGGCAGCTCAGTGGCTCAGGGACGTCTTGGCCAAATGAAAGGTTCGCGTGCCGTGCGATTGAACCTGTCAAAGGGCGAAAGCCAAGGAAATGCGGGTGCTGATGCCGCAGCGTTTTCTGAAAGCGGCGGTATGGACATGCTCCCGGATGCGGCACCGGCGCTTGAACTGGATATGGGAATCGCTGCGCAAGGGTTGCAAGAACCCATGGATAACATGGGGCTGCCTGCCCTGGATGCCGGTGGGGGGCTGGATGCAGCCCCATTTGATGGCGGTCTTGGCGGTGGGCTTGACGCAGGACTTGGCGGCATGGGCGGCGGGCTTGATGCCGGAATGGATGCGATGGCGCTTCCTGCGCTTGACGGCGAAGGAGAGCTGGGTATGGACGGGCTGGCCGGCGGATTGCCGGATATGTCTGATCTCGCCGAACTGCCAGACCTTCCGACCGGAGATCTTGACGATTTTGCCGCTGGCGATCCGGATGAAATATCGCAGCTTGCCGGGTTGGACAGCGCGCTCCCGGAGGGCTGAGGCCGGGGCGGCGTGAGTGCCAGAGCGAAACCCCGCCGCAGCGGCGGCAGGGGTATCGAAAATCCGAAAATGACCGCCCGTGCCGTTCTGTAAACCCGGGCGGGCTCTGGCTCAGTCTATTGAAAACCAGCGGAGCTTTGATTGGCTCTGAGGTTTAGGGTGAGATTTTGTGGTTAAGCTTTTGCTTTCACACTTGAAAATTCTGATCCGCAAGGGCGCAGAAGGCCGTGGCCGATTGCAGCGGCCACTGGATATTTTAACGGCCTGCCTGAGACATCAGCGCCGGGCGCAGCCCATCCAGCTGATATCCTGCGGCTGCGGTCTTTTGCAGGATGTCGTCCGCGGACATATCCTCTGCCTGGCTCAGCGCCCAGACCACTGAGCAGCGGGTGCCGGACGCGCAATAGGCCAGCACCGGTCCTTTGCAGCTTTCATACAGCGCGCGCTGAAGGGCGATGTTTTCCGGTGTCATGGTTTGATGGGTCAGCGGCAGGACTTCGAACTGCAGGCCAGCGGTCTCAGCAGCGGCGCGGATCGCCTCTGCCTGATGACTGGGCGGAACCTCTTCATCCGGGCGGTTGCAAATGACCATCTTGTAGCCGGCATCTGCAATGGCGGGCAGGTCTTCGACCGAGATCTGCGGCGAGACCGAGTAGCGGGGGGTAAGTACGCGTGCATCCATAGTTCATGTCTTTACGCTTTTGCAGCTGTGCGGTCCAGATGCCGGTTGATGCCGGGTGCAGCGAGCATGCCGCAGGCCATTGCGGCCAGGAACACAGCGCCCTGCCAGCCGTTGTAGCTGAGCGAGGCCAGGGCAGGGCCGGGGCAAAGCCCTGCCAGGCCCCAGCCCACGCCAAACAGAACGGACCCCAGAATCAGCCGCCGATCCAGGCGGAAAGGCGGCGGCGCCGGAAAGCTGCCGCCAGCGGCCGGCCTGCGCCCCTGTGTCAGCCGCCAGGCCAGCGCCATAGGCACCAGTGCTCCGCCCATCACAAAGGCGAGGGTCGGGTCCCAATTGTCAAATATGTCCAGCCAGCCTTGCACTTTGGCGGTGTCCGTCATTCCCGACAGCATCAGGCCTGCCCCAAATAATCCGCCGGCGATAAGCGCCAGAAACATCCGCAGCATCAGATCACCCCCAGTGTTTGGCGCAGTACCGCCACCGTCAGAATACCCGCCAGCATGAACACGGCAGTTGCCAGTATCCCGCGCAAAGACAGGCGGGAAATGCCGCAGACCCCATGACCGGAGGTGCAGCCGTTGGCCACCCGTGTGCCAAGGCCGACCAGCAGGCCCGCGGCAATCAGGATGGCCGCGCTTTTGGTGACATGCGTGTCAGGCCTGTGGCCGGACAGCAGCGCAATCAACAGCGGCATCAGAACGGCGCCGACGATAAATGCGGACCGCTCAGCAGCAGAGGATCTGCCGCTGCCGTCCAGCAGCCCGCCCAAGATGCCGCTTGCCCCCATGATGCGCCCGTTTCCCAAAAGGTAAACAGCGCCGCCCAGTCCGATCAGCGCGCCGCCGGCCAATCCCCAGATCCAATCCGCTTCCATCGGTTTGCTCTTTCGTTGTTCTCTAGATTTTGTTGACCGGGATTTTCAGGAAGACATCCCCCTGGTCGTCCGGTTCCGGCATCTGGCCCGCCCGCATGTTCACCTGCAGCGACGGCAGGATCAGCCGCGGCATGCCCAGAGTGGCATCTCGTGCGTCACGCATTTCAACGAAGTCCTCGATACTGCGGCCTGCACCGATATGTACGTTCAGCGCCCTTTGTTCGCCCACTGTTGTTTCCCAGGCGAATTGATCGCGGCCCGGCGCCTTGTAGTCGTGGCCGACATAAATGCGGGTTTCATCCGGCAGGGACAGAATTTTCTGGATCGAGTTGTAGAGATCCGCCGAAGAGCCGCCAGGAAAATCGCATCGCGCGGTTCCAAAGTCAGGCATGAACAGCGTGTCTCCGACAAATGCAGCATCGCCGATCACATAGGTCAGGCAGGCCGGGGTGTGGCCCGGCGTGTGCAGCACCTCACCCCGCATCTGGCCGATCATGAAGCTGTCGCCTTCTTGGAACAGCTGGTCGAACTGGCTGCCGTCCCGCTGAAACGCGGTGCCTTCGTTGAAGATTTTGCCAAAGGAGTCCTGGATGACCGTAATCTGGTCGCCGATGCCGATCTTTCCGCCCAGTTCTTTTTGCAGATATGGCGCTGCTGAGAGGTGATCTGCGTGAACATGGCTTTCAAGGATCCATTCGACCCTAAGGTCTTCGGCCTTGATCCAGTCTGCAATTGTCTCTGCAGAAGCGGTGCAGGTGCGCCCCGCTGCTTGGTCATAATCCAAAACAGAATCGATGATGGCGCAGGCGGAGCCTTCGGGTTCGCGCACCACATAAGAAACGGTGTTGGTCGCTTCATCGAAAAAGGCTTTGACGGCGGGGGTCATGCGGTGCTCTCCCATTCGGTTCGCTGTTCATATATGGTTTTTAGAATGTGTATCAAGTCCGGTCGCAGCAGGCGCCATCTTAGGCCCTGAATCATCACCTGAGGCTGATTTAAGTCAAGGAAGAGGATTGCTGCGCCGCAGTATGCTGAGCGGGATGAGAAAAGGGACTGAAAATCGTGAGCGGACCAGAAAAACTGCTCAGATAGGCGGATACACGCTCAGATTGTGCAGGCATTCGTGCCGCTGTTGTGAAATATCAGTATAACCACATCATGTAAAAAGGGAGGACCGCTTATGACTCGAGAAGATCTGCTCAGCACTGTCGAAAGCCTGGAGACCCGGATCCACAAGGAGACCGGCGCTGCCCGTCTGGCCATGCGGCCGGAATTCATCCGCCTGTTGGATTACATGCGCAAGACCGGTGCCGAGGTTCCCGGAAGGTTGCGCCGTCTGGAGGCCGCCCTGTGCGAAGAAGCGGTCGAGGACATGTTCGACAACGTGCCGGTTTAACCGCGTGCCGGGGCAGGCGGGGCCTGCTGCAGCTGCAAGTCAGCCCAGGAAGATGCCGACCATCACCAGCATCAGACCCAGGACCGACAGCAGCAGAGCGCCCAGATTGTAGGGCAGCACGGATTGTACTGCGGCGCGCAGGGCTTCGTCGTCCAGCTTTTGGCGGCGCGCGCGCGCCACTTTTACGATACACCAGATCAGTCCCAGCAGGCCGGTCACGGAAACTGCGGCTCCGGTCCAGACAATGTATTCAAACATATGTGTGCTCCTGCGGTTCTGTTCTGCGCCGCGCCTAGCCGATCCCGGCTGCGCGCGCAAGCTTTGCCTCCGGCACGCCGGATTTTGCCGCTCTGAACGGCTCTTCTTCTTTCCCTGCTTGCGGCGCGGCGGGCGTGGCGCTATCCCCTTGCTCCGACAGCAACAGACAGCATGTGCCGACGGAGCCGCAGATGGATATCACTGAAGACGAAAAGAGCGAAAACTACCGCGTGACCGCTGGCGAATTGCGCCAGTTCATCGAACGGTTCGAGCGGCTGGACGAAGAAAAGAAAACCATTGCCGAGCAGCAGAAAGAGGTAATGGCCGAGGCCAAGGGCCGCGGATATGACACCAAGGTGATGCGCAAGATCATCGCCCTGCGCAAGCGGGACGAGAACGACATCGCCGAAGAGGAAGCGGTGCTGGAGATGTACAAGGAAGCGCTTGGCATGTAAGCCGCACTGCAGCTTTGCAAGATTTGGCCGCGCAGGTTCCCGACCTGTGCGGCCTTTATGTTTTTGGTGCATGCCTCAATAAATTTTAAGCTTGAAATAAATACTGTGGCGGCGCTATGGTCTGCTTCAGGACGTGATCATAGAAAAGGGAGCCCTGTCATGCCGGCCATCAGCGTGCATCCAGAAGGGTGGAAGCCCGCCAAAGGCTATGCCAATGGCATGATTGCCGAGGGCAAACTGCTGTTTGTCGGCGGTCAGATCGGCTGGACTGCGGATCAGGTTTTCGAGGCCCGCGATTTCATCGGGCAGATGAGCCAGGCCCTGCGCAATATCCTTGATGTCGTGGAGACAGCAGGCGGTTCTGCGCAGGATATTACCCGGCTCACATGGTTTGTGACGGATAAGGCAGAGTATCTCGCCCATCAGGCGGAGGTCGGCACAGCCTACCGTGCGGTGATGGGATACCATTTTCCAGCAATGACCATGGTGGTGGTTTCAGCGCTGGTTGAGGACGAGGCCAAGGTTGAAATTGAAGCCACTGCGGTCCTGCCATCCTAGCCTTTCAAAGAGCTGTTGGCGGGGTTGTTTGCCACCGCAATTCGCTCTGCGCGGCTCTGCAAACGGCAGGCTTGCTTCGGGCTTTCTAGCGGTTTTGATGCCGTTTTGCAGTGGCTTCGGCTGAATGTCACCGAAGCAGCATTTCACAAAAGCGCATGATTACAAGTTCTTGCAGGCCGTTCTTTCGGGGGCGGTCAATTTTTTTGGCCTGTTCAAAATTTTACCAGTTGATAAAAAATTAGACTGTGGCACTCTTATAGAAACAGCAACGCAAAATCAGGGAGACACCCAATGGCGACCAGCCATCAGGCATCCGGCATTCAGGCAGCGCGGCTTGACGCTGCTGGCATTGCCGAGAATTTCTCGGACCTGCACCCGGCCTATGATGCGCATGAGGCAGCCGTGGCGGCGGACCGCTGCTATTTCTGCTATGACGCGCCCTGCATGACCGCCTGTCCGACCAGCATCGATATTCCTCAGTTCATCCGGGAGATCCAGGCAGGCCATGCAGAAAGCGCGGCCAAGACCATCCTGGAGCAGAATATTCTTGGCGGTATGTGCGCCCGGGTTTGCCCGACTGAGACATTGTGCGAAGAGGCCTGTGTGCGAGAGACGGCGGAGGGCAAGCCGGTCGAGATCGGCCGCCTGCAGCGCTATGCCACCGACACATTGATGGAGAAGGGGGAGCATCCCTTCACCCGTGCTGCCGCCACCGGCAAGAAGATCGCCGTGGTTGGCGCAGGGCCTGCGGGCCTTGCGGCTGCGCACCGGCTTGCGATGCTGGGCCATGACGTTGTGGTCTATGACGCCAAGCCCAAGGCCGGGGGGCTCAATGAATTTGGCATCGCTGCCTATAAATCCACCAACGATTTTGCCGCCCGCGAAGTGGATTGGCTGCTGCAAATTGGCGGTATTACAATGGATTACGGCAAGAAACTGGGTGCGGATCTGTCGCTGGACGGGCTGACCTCCGGCTATGACGCGGTGTTCCTGTCGATCGGTCTGGCTGGCGTCAACGCGCTGCGCGCCCCGGGCGAGGACAAGGACGGCGTCCGTGACGCGGTGGCGTTTATTGCCGAGCTGCGTCAGGCGGATGACCTGACCGCGCTGCCGGTGGGCCGCAATGTTGTGGTGATCGGTGGCGGCATGACCGCGGTGGACGCCGCGGTGCAGTCCAAGCTGTTGGGGGCCGAAAACGTCACCATCGCCTATCGCCGCAGCCGGGACGACATGGGCGCCAGCCGGTTCGAGCAGGATCTGGCGGCCTCCAAAGGGGTCAAGCTGATGTTCAATGTCATGCCCAAGGCCGTGTATGGCAATGGCGCAGCGGCTGAGATCGAATTGGAATATACCGACGTCACGGACGGCAAGGTCGCGGGCACCGGGGAAACCGTGCGGCTGGCGGCAGATCAGGTGTTCAAGGCCATCGGGCAGACGCTGGAAGGTCAGCCTGATGCGCTGGCGCTTGAGGGCCGCAAGATCAAAGTCAGCGGCACGGGCCGCACGTCGGTGACGGGAGTCTGGGCCGGGGGCGACTGCGCAAGCGGAGGAGAGGACCTCACCGTGACTGCGGTGGCTGAGGGCCGGGATGCGGCAATGGACATCCATTCCAGCCTAATGGGCTGAGCCAGTTCGGGTGCAGCTCCATTGCACCCAAGCTAGCCTTAAGAGGAGAGATCAAATGGCTGATCTGACAACAGAATTTCTGGGTATCAAATCCCCCAACCCGTTCTGGCTGGCCTCTGCGCCACCAACCGACAAGGAATACAACGTCCGCCGCGCCTTTGAGGCAGGCTGGGGTGGTGTGGTCTGGAAGACGCTTGGCTCCGAAGGCCCGCCGGTGGTCAATGTGAATGGCCCGCGCTATGGCGCGATCTGGGGCGCCGACCGCCGCCTCCTGGGGCTCAACAACATCGAGCTGATCACCGACCGGCCGCTGCAGACCAACCTGGAGGAGATCACCCGCGTCAAGAAGGATTACCCGGACCGTGCCGTGATCGTCTCGATCATGGTGCCCTGCGAGGAGCAGGCTTGGAAAGACATCCTGCCGCAGGTGGAGGCCACCGGCGCGGACGGGATCGAGCTGAACTTCGGCTGCCCGCATGGCATGGCGGAACGTGGCATGGGCTCTGCCGTGGGGCAGGTGCCGGAATACATCCAGATGGTCACCGAATGGTGCAAAAAATACTACTCCAAGCCGGTGATCGTGAAGCTGACCCCCAACATCACCGACATTCGTCACCCGGCGCGGGCGGCAAATGCGGGCAACGCGGATGCGGTCAGCCTGATCAACACCATCAACTCGATCACCTCGGTGGATCTGGACAGCATGGCGCCGGAGCCGACGATTGGCGGCAAGGGTACCCACGGCGGCTACTGCGGCCCGGCGGTCAAGCCGATTGCGTTGAACATGGTGGCGGAAATTGCCCGGGATGCGCAGACACGCGGGATGCCGATCTCTGCCATTGGTGGCGTCACAACCTGGCGCGACGCGGCAGAGTTCATGGCAATGGGGGCAGGCAATGTGCAGGTCTGCACTGCGGCGATGACCTATGGTTTCAACGTGGTAAAGGAAATGATTTCCGGCCTGTCCACTTGGATGGACGAAAAGGGTTACACCTCCACCCAGGACTTCATCGGCATGGCGGTGCCGAATGTGACCGACTGGCAGTATCTGGATCTGAACTTTGTCACCAAGGCGAAGATCAGCCAGGACGATTGCATCAAATGCGGCCGCTGCTTTGCGGCCTGCGAGGACACTTCGCACCAGGCGATTGCCATGAGCGAAGACCGGGTGTTCACGGTGAAGGACGACGAATGTGTTGCCTGCAACCTCTGTGTGAATGTCTGCCCGGTCGAGGGCTGCATCACCATGAAGGAGGTTCCTGCTGGCCAGCTTGATGAGCGCACCGGCGAAGTTGTCTCAGGTGATTATGCCAATTGGACTACGCACCCAAACAATCCGTCCGCAACCGCTGCAGAGTAGATCGCTGTCAGGACCCGGCTTCGAAGCTCTCCCGCCCGTCGCCGGCCTCCTGTTCAGGAGACCCGCTCCCGTTGGGCCCGGCACCGCGCAAAGCGCGGTGCCGGGCCCAAGGCCGTTCAGGTCGCATCAGCTTGGCTGATGGGGGCTGCGGGCGCGGGAGCGATTGATTTTGTTGGCGGCAAGTCAGCTTTCCGGCGTAAGCATCCGCCGGTAAAGAGTCTCCAGATAGTCTGGCGCGGCGTCAAACGGATCTTCGGCGCCCATCAGTGTGCGGACCTGAGCGTCGAAGTCGGCATAATGCTGAGTCAGCGACCAGATCGAAAACAGCAGATGTTTGGGATGTGCGCGATTGATGCGGCCGGTATCCATCCAGTCTTGCAGCAGCTGGGCCTTTTCTTCCACAAGCACAGTCAGATCCGTGGCGATCACATCATGCAAACGTGGCGCACCTTGCACAATCTCATTGGCATACAGCCGACTTTCGCGCGGATAATCGCGGCTCATCTGCAGCTTGCGCTGCACATAGGCGAGGATCTCCTCCAGCGGATCCCCTTCCGGGTCCAGCGCGCGGAGCGGGTCCAGCCAGGTGTCCAGCAGCCCGGCCATCAATTCGTTGAAGATCGCTTCTTTGGAGGAAAAATAATAGAGCAGGTTCGGCTTTGACAGCCCGGCTGCCTTGGCGATCCGGTCCACGGTGGAGCCACGGAACCCATGGCTGGAGAACACGTCCAGCGCAGCCTCCAGAATGGCGGCGCGATTCTTTTTTTGAATTCGGGTGGGCGCGCGGTCTGCGGGCATGTTCGTCCTTGTCTATTTCGCCGCGCCTGTCGGTTGAGGCGCGGTGTTTCCCCTATTTCCGGCAAAAGGGCCGATTTTTTCAAGAGGCGTGCGGCAATTTCTTGACTGAGTGTGAACCCGTGATAGCGTGAGTTTGACCAGTTGGTCAAATCATTGACTGGACCCGCAGGGGCCGGCGATTTGATGGATCGGCACTCAAAGCCACCGGAAACGGCGATAACGCCGGCCGAAGCCCGCAGAGACGGGTGAACAGGGAAGGAAGCTGGAGATGACGTCACTTGGACAGAATCTGAAAATCGATGGCGACAGGCTGTGGGGCAGCCTGATGGATATGGCCAGGATCGGCCCTGGTGTTGCGGGCGGCAACAATCGTCAGACCTTGACGGATGAGGATGGCGAGGGCCGCGCATTGTTTCAGAAGTGGTGCGAGGAAGCGGGCTGCACCATGGGGCTGGACCAGATGGGCAACATGTTTGCCATGCGCGCGGGCACCGACCCTGACGCGCTGCCGGTTTATGTCGGCTCGCATCTGGATACCCAGCCCACCGGCGGCAAGTATGACGGGGTGCTGGGGGTGCTGGCGGGGCTGGAGCTGATCCGTTCGCTCAACGACATGAACATCAAGACCAAGCACCCGATCGTGGCCACCAATTTCACCAACGAAGAAGGCACCCGCTATGCACCGGCCATGCTGTCCTCTGGTGTTTTTGCGGGCATTCACACCCAGGACTGGGCTTACGCACGTGAAGACGCCGAAGGCAAGACATTCGGGGATGAGCTGAAACGCATCGGTTGGCGCGGCGCGGAGGAGACCGGCGCCCGCAAAATGCATGCCTTCTTTGAACTACACATCGAGCAGGGGCCGATTCTGGAGGCCGAAGGCAAGGATATTGGTGTTGTGACCCATGGTCAGGGGCTGAGCTGGACCCAGGTGACCATCACCGGCAAGGATGCCCATACCGGGTCCACCCCGATGCCGATGCGCCGCAATGCGGGGCTTGCCATGGCGCGTATACTGGAATTGGTGGACGAGATTGCCTGGAGCCATGCACCACATGCGGTGGGTGCGGCCGGCCATATCGACGTCTACCCGAACTCGCGGAACGTGATCCCGGGCAAGGTTGTCTTCACCGTTGATTTCCGCAGCCCGGATCTGGACGTGATTACTGATATGGAGAAGCGACTGCGCGAAAAGGCCAGCGAAATCGCCGCGGCGATGGAGGTAGAAATCGAATTTGAAAAGGTTGGCGGATTTGACCCGGTTGCCTTTGATGAGGGATGTGTCAGCGCCGTGCGCAGTGCAGCCGGCCGGCTGGGGTATTCGCATTTGGATATTATCTCTGGCGCGGGCCATGACGCCTGCTGGATCAACCGGGTGGCGCCGACTGCGATGGTGATGTGCCCCTGTGTTGATGGTCTTAGCCATAATGAGGCCGAAGAGATCAGCAAGGCGTGGGCGGAAGCGGGCGCCAATGTTCTGTTCCATGCGGTGGTCGAGACAGCGGAGATCGTGGAGTAGGGGGCGCTGCCCCCGCGGCCCTTTGGCCCGCTCCCCCGGAGTATTTCGGGAAAGATGAAATGAGCTGCGCCAGATGGCGGAAGAGACAAGTGGAGGCGTGAAAAAGCGCCCCGATTCAGGGAGTTGCAACCATGAGTAAAGTCATCCGGAACGGCACCATCGTGACCGCCGACCTGAGCTATGAGGCGGATGTTCTGATTGAACACGGGGTGATCACCCAGATCGGCCCGAACCTGAAGGGCGATGAGGAACTTGATGCCAGCGGGTGTTATGTGATGCCGGGCGGGATCGATCCGCATACGCATTTGGAGATGCCCTTTATGGGTACATATAGTTCCGACGATTTTGAAAGTGGCACCCGGGCAGGGCTGGCAGGGGGCACCACCATGGTGGTGGATTTTGCCCTGCCCAATCCGGGAGAGAGCCTGCTGGATGCGCTGAAGCGTTGGGACAACAAATCCACCCGCGCCAATTGCGACTATTCCTTCCATATGGCGGTGACCTGGTGGGGGGAGCAGGTCTTTGACGACATCAAAACCGTGATCCAGGCGCGCGGCATCAACACCTTTAAGCACTTTATGGCCTACAAGGGCGCGCTGATGGTGAATGATGATGAGCTTTATGCGTCGTTCCAGCGGTTGGCGGAACTGGGCGGTATTGCCATGGTGCATGCGGAAAACGGGGATGTGGTGGCGGAACTCTCCGCGAAGCTGTTGGCCGAAGGCAATACCGGGCCAGAGGCCCATGCCTATTCGCGACCGCCCCAGGTGGAGGGCGAGGCCACCAATCGCGCCATCATGATTGCCGATATGGCCGGCGTGCCGCTCTATGTGGTGCATACCTCCTGCGAGGACAGCCACGAGGCCATCCGCCGCGCCCGCATGCAGGGCAAGCGGGTCTGGGGCGAGCCGCTGATCCAGCATCTGACCCTGGATGAAAGCGAGTATTTCAACGCTGACTGGGATCACGCCGCGCGGCGCGTCATGTCGCCGCCGTTCCGCAACAAACAGCATCAGGACAGTCTGTGGGCCGGTCTGCAGTCGGGATCATTGTCAGTGGTGGCCACGGATCATTGCGCCTTTACAACCGAGCAGAAACGCAGTGGCATTGGCGATTTCACCAAGATCCCGAACGGCACCGGCGGGCTGGAAGACCGGATGCCGATGCTGTGGACCCACGGCGTTGAGACTGGGCGGATCACGCCGAACGAATTTGTGGCCGTGACCTCGACCAACATCGCCAAGATATTGAATTGCTATCCGAAGAAGGGGGCCATTCTGGTTGGTGCCGATGCCGATCTGGTGGTCTGGGATCCGGAGAAGCGCAAGACGATTTCGGCCGGCACCCAGCAGTCTGCCATCGACTACAATGTGTTCGAAGGCCATGAGGTGAAGGGGTTGCCGCGCTTTACCCTGACCCGCGGCCATGTGGCGGTGCAGGACGGCGAGATCCGTTGCCAGGAAGGCCATGGCAAGTTTGTGTCGCGCGAGGCCAACACCACGGTGAACAAGGCACTGTCGACCTGGAAAGAGCTGACGGCGCCGCGCCCGGTGGAGCGCAGCGGCATCCCGGCGACAGGCGTGTAAATCAGGAACGGGCTGCCGATACTGGCAGCCCGTTCCTGTGTGAAATCCAGATATAAAGATTTGTGCGAAGATATGAATATGGCAACGACCACCCAGGCTATCAGTCCCGAGGCCGCCGCTTCCGCAACAGGTTCCGCAGATTGCGTGATCCAGGCAAAGAATCTGGACCTGACGTTTCAGACGGCGGACGGGCCGGTGCATGCGCTGAGGGACATCAGCCTGGAGATCAACAAGGGCGACTTTGTCTCCTTTATCGGTCCGTCAGGCTGCGGCAAGACCACCTTTCTGCGCTGTATCGCAGCGCTGGAAACCCCAACCGGCGGCAGTCTGAGCGTGAACGGCATGACTGCGGATGAGGCGCGGCGCAACCGGGCCTATGGCTATGTGTTTCAGGCGGCGGGGCTGTACCCGTGGCGCACCATCGCCAAGAACATCAAACTGCCGCTGGAGATCATGGGATATTCCAAGGCGGAGCAGGAAAAGCGTGTGAGCCGAGTTCTTGAACTGGTTGAATTGTCAGGCTTTGGCGGCAAGTTTCCCTGGCAGTTGTCGGGCGGTATGCAGCAGCGGGCCAGTATTGCCCGCGCTCTGGCATTTGATGCGGATATCCTCTTGATGGACGAGCCTTTCGGGGCGCTGGATGAGATTGTACGAGATCACCTGAATGAGCAGCTGTTGAAGCTCTGGGCGCGGACCAACAAGACCATTGGTTTTGTCACCCATTCAATTCCTGAGGCAGTCTATCTGTCGACCAAAATCGTGGTGATGTCGCCGCGGCCGGGGCGGATTCACGATGTGATCGACAGCACACTGCCCAAGGAGCGGCCGTTGGACATCCGTGACAGCCCGGAGTTCATCGAGATCGCCCACCGGGTGCGGGAGGGGCTGCGGGCGGGGCATGGCGATGATTGAATTTGCCAGCCAGACCTGGCGGAGTTGGGGCCGGAGTTGGGGGGGGACCTGCCTGCACGGCCTGTGCACCCCCTGTCCAGCGGGCTGGTGCCATCTGCGGAGGGCAGGGGAATGAAAAGCCTTGTTGCTGTTCTGACCGTTCTGACCGCCATTGTCGCGCTTTGGTATGCGGCCTGCGTGCCGATGAACATCAAAGGCGTGTTGGATGCTGCTGAACGGGCAGGGAGTGAAGTAACGCCTGCCACGCCAAAAATGCGGCGGGACATGAGCGCATTCGGGCTGGTCGCAAACAACACATTTGCCATTGGCGAGACCTGGGCGCAGGAGCGTCCGCGGCTGCCTGCGCCGCATCAGGTGGCGGTGGAGCTGTGGGCGTCCACGGTGGAGAAGAAGATCACCTCGAAACGCAGCCTGATCTATCATGCGCAGGTAACGCTGAGTGCGACGCTCTTGGGTTTTGCGATCGGCACCGGTCTTGGCATTCTGCTGGCGGTGGGCATCGTGCATTCCCGCGTCATGGATATGTCGGTGATGCCCTGGGCCATTGTCAGCCAGACCATCCCGATCATCGCGCTGGCGCCGATGATCATTGTGGTGCTGTATTCCATCGGTGTGCAGGGGATCATTCCGAAGGCGGTGATCTCTGCCTATCTCAGCTTTTTCCCGGTTGTTGTCGGCATGGTGAAAGGGCTGCGGTCGCCGGAGTCCATGCAGCTGGATCTGTTGAAAACCTATAGCGCCAATACCAGCCAGGGGTTTTGGAAGCTGCGGCTTCCGTCCTCGCTGCCATATCTGTTTGCTTCGCTGAAAATCGGCATTGCGGCCTCGCTGGTGGGGGCCATCGTGGGTGAGCTGCCAACTGGTGCTGTGGCAGGCCTGGGCGCGCGGCTGCTGGCGGGCAGCTATTACGGGCAGACCGTGCAGATCTGGTCGGCGCTGTTTGCGGCTGCCATTCTGGCGGCGGCGCTGGTCTCTTTGTTGGGGGTGATGGAAAAGCTGGTGCTGAAGCGGATGGGGGTGCGGGTATGACCGGACGTCGGGAGAAGGGCTCTGCCCTCGCCGCTGCGCGGCTCACCCGGGATATTTTCGGCCAGAAGAACAGGGGGGCTGCGTCATGGGACTGGTGATGCTGGCGGGGCTTGTCTGGTGTTTGGGGTGGTGGCTGAACAGCCGTTTGGCCAATAGCCCGGCATCGAAAACCCGCGCCGTGCAGCTTCTGGTGCCTGCGATATTCGGCATTACCGTGCTGGTGGTCTGGGAGTTGCTGGTGCGCGGCCTAGACGTGTCGCTGGTGATCCTTCCCGCGCCTTCGGTGATTGCGGCGCGCTTTGCTGTCAGCGTTCCGATCCTATGGCAGGATTTCGCCCAGACCATCCTGAAAGGTGCGCTCGGCGGCTATGTGATCGGCTGCGGTGCGGCGTTTGTGACTGCGATCCTGGTGGACCGCAGTGATTTCCTGCGCCGCGGCCTGCTGCCTGTTGGAAATTTCGTAGCAGCCTTGCCGATTGTCGGAACCGCGCCGATCCTGGTGATGTGGTTCGGCTTTGACTGGCATTCCAAGGCGGCTGTCGTGGTTGTCATGGTGTTTTTTCCGATGCTGGTGAATACCGTTGCTGGCCTGCGTGAAACCGACCAGATGCAACGCGACCTGATGCAGACCTATGCTGCCGGATACTGGCAGAGTTTTTTCAAACTGCGGCTGCCGGCGGCGCTGCCTTTTGTGTTCAACGGGTTGAAGATTTCAACCACTCTGGCGCTGATCGGTGCGATTGTCGCGGAGTTCTTCGGCTCGCCAACCGTCGGTATGGGGTTCCGCATTTCTACCAGTGTCGGCCAGCTGGCGCTGGATATGGTCTGGGCTGAAATCGTGGTGGCTGCACTGGCGGGGTCAGCCTTTTACGGGCTGGTGGCGCTGATCGAGAAGAGCTTCACCTTCTGGCACCCGTCGCAACGGGGATGATCAGAGGGGTTGAGCCGGCACAACACATACGGGAAGATAAAAACCAAAAAGAAACCCGGAGAAACCAAAATCAATAGGGAGAACTTAGCGATGAAGCACATTATGACGGCAGCGGCCCTGGCACTGGGGGCGGCAGGTGCAGCCCAGGCAGCAGACGACGTGACCTTGCAGCTGAAGTGGGTCACACAGGCACAGTTCGCAGGCTACTATGTGGCGCTGGACAAGGGGTTCTATGAGGAAGAGGACCTGAACGTGACCATCCTGCCAGGTGGTCCGGATATTGCACCAACCCAGGTGATTGCAGGTGGCGGTGCCGATGTGACCATCGAATGGATGCCGGCCGCGCTGGCCGCGCGGGAGAAAGGCCTGCCGCTGGTCAATATCGCTCAGCCGTTCAAATCCTCGGGCATGATGCTGACCTGCTGGAAGGACACCGGTATCGCCGCGCCGGCTGATCTGGCCAATCGCACCCTGGGGGTCTGGTTCTTCGGCAATGAGTTCCCGTTCATGAGCTGGATGAGCCAGCTGGGCATTTCCACCGCAGGCAAGGGGGAGACCGGAGTGGAAGTTCTGAAGCAGGGCTTCAACGTCGATCCGCTGCTGCAGCGCCAGGCGGACTGCATCTCGACCATGACCTATAATGAATACTGGCAGGTCATCGATGCGGGGGTTGGCGCCGATGAGCTGATCACCTTTAAGTATGAGGATCAGGGCGTGGCGACGCTGGAAGACGGTCTGTATGTGCTGGAGGACAAGCTGAGCGACGCCGAGTTCACCGGTAAGATGGAGCGCTTTGTACGTGCTTCGATGAAGGGCTGGAAATACGCTGAGGCGCATCCGGACGAAGCCGCAGAGATCGTGCTGGACAATGATGCCTCTGGTGCGCAGACGGAAACCCATCAGAAGCGGATGATGGGTGAGATTGCCAAGCTGACTGCTGGCAGCAACGGCGCGCTGGATCCGGCGGATTACGAGCGTACCGTGGCGACCCTGATGGGGGGCGGATCGGATCCGGTGATCACCAAGGCACCTCAAGGTGCCTGGACCCATGCGATCACGGATGCGGCGCTGAAGTAAGACAGCCGCAAGGCCAGAAACTGTGTGCTTTTTGCCCCGCCGGACGTCTGTCCGGCGGGTTTTCCGTTAAAAAACCAGTGGATCTATTAAAATTGCAACAAAATGAATGTTTCCGGCCAGACACACGTAAAAGTGGTGTTTGTTGTGCTAACATGTTTTTATGGGTGAGGTTTTTCAGCATACCCCGGACAGGATTGGATCAGCGGACGGTCGCCCGCAAAGCCTGTGCTTATGCCCTCCGGGTGAGGCGTCAAGCTGCTGTTCCAGATATGCCGTCAAGGGGCGGGTGACCTTGCTGGATGCAGCCCGGCGCAGCAGTGCGCTGCCGCTGATGGAGCTGTGCCAGGCTGCGCATGACCGCAAGCTGGCAAGCGGGCGCCCGCAGACCCTGGCGCTTTATGAAATTGAACCACCGGGACTGGCGGAAACACAGAGCCTTCATAGCGATGTTGTCCCGGTGGCGGTCTGCTGCCTGGACAGGATAGGTCACGCGGACCTGCTGCATGCGCTGGCCTGCGGATTTGATGTTATCTATCTGCAGGTCTGTTCGGCCTCTCAGGCGCGGGAGCATCAGCGACAGGAGGTGGAGCTGGTGCGATCTCTCGGCGGTCTGGGCAGGATCGTTCTGTTTGACGGCGCCGCCGGCGTCGACCGAAGGCTGGCTGCCCGCCTGTTGCCGTTTCCCGCCGTCGCGCCGGAGGTTCTGGCCGTAGGCAGCCGCAGGGACACTGCCCGGGCCAGCGCGGCGGCGCTGCTGCCCACCAGCGTTGGGCATGCCGCGTTGCCGGAACAGGCACCTTATGGAACTGTTCGCCTGGACAATGATCTTTGCAACAGCTGCAACAGTTGTGTCTGGGTGTGTCCGACAGATGCGCTGAGCCTGACGGAGAATGCTGGCGCGCTGAGCTTTGTGGAATCCCTGTGCACCCAATGCGGGTTATGTGTTTCCATCTGCCCGCAGCGGGCAATGGGTCTGGAGCCGGGCATGGATTTGACAGCCTATGCGGTGTTGCCAAGTGTTCTTGGCAAAGAGCGCAAACAGGCGGCCAGCGGGTCTGCCGGACCTGCCAGTGGGGCCGCGCCGGATGCCGGGTCTGAGGCGCTGCAGACATACGCAGCGGCCACGCCGCTGTTTTCGGAACACGACCTCAGCTCTGCTCCAGAAACCCGCCATACTGGCCGCGTTTGAAGATCAAACCTTTGCCCGGGCGGGTGGTTACGCGCGCGACCTCACCGATAACGATGGTATGGTCGCCTGCAGGGTGGGCGGCATAGCGGCGGCAGTCGAAACGGGCAATCACCCCTTCCAGCGCAGGTGCGCCGAGTTCGTTGGGTTGCCAGGCTGTGGCGCTGAAGTCTTCACCTTTGGCGGCAAAATGCTTGGCCACGGACAACTGGTCTTCGGCCATCACATGCACCGCAAAATTCTCTGCGGCGACAAATGCGTCGTGGCGCAGGGATGCTTTGGCAGGGCACCACAGCATCAGCGGTGGGTCCAGTGACACTGAGGCGAAGCTGTTGACGGTAATGGCCAGCGGGCCGCGCGGGGTCTGGGTGGTCACAACCGTCACCCCGGTGCCAAAGCAGCCGAGCGCATCGCGGTAGGACCGGGCGGTATCCGGCCCGGGAATAAAGCTGGTTTCGGCCATCTCGCGCGCCTCTTGTTCGTTCCGGGCAGTGACCTGCCACGCATGGCGCGGATTGTCTACCTAGTTCATGTCCTCAATGAGGCGGCCGTGCCTGCGGGTCTGTTCCAGCACTGCGCCAAAGGTCGTCAGCCCATGTGCCTCCAGCATCGGCAGCATTTTGCAGAACACCTCTGCGGTGGCGCGGGCATCCCCCATGGCGGTGTGGCGCAGGGCAGGGGGAATGGTGACGTCCAGCCGATCGCACAGGGCGTCCAGCGTATGGTTCTGCGAGGCGCCAAACAGCACCGCGCTCAGCAATACGGTGTCCAGCACCGGCTGATCCCAGGCGACGCCGCTGCGTTTTGCATGGCGGTGCAGAAACGCCATGTCAAATGGTGCGTTATGTGCAACGATCACCGCATCCGAGGCAAAACGATGGAAGTCACGAGCTGCGCCTGCAATGTCGGGAGCGCCTTGCACCAGCACATCACTGATCCCATGCACCTTGGTGGAGGCCGCCGGAATGGGACGGCCAGGGTTCACCAGTGTCTCGAAGGTTTCGCTCTCAATGATCCGCCCCCGCACCACCCGCAGGGCGCCGATCTGCACGATCTCATCCTTATGTGGCAACAGGCCGGTGGTTTCGGTGTCAAACACCACAAAGCTGAGACCTTTCAATGTGCACTTGTCCAGATCCGCGCGGTCTGTCTCCAGCAGGGCAAAGTCATAGACCAGCGGCCGCGCGTCGTCTGGATAAAGACCTGCATGGGTGCTTTCGAACAGAATAATATAGCCCGGCGCGCCGCCCAGCGGTTTCAGCCGCAAATCATACAGCTGCACACCGCTGGCGCTTTTAACACTGGCCGCAACTTCCTTGCCGCTGCGCATCAGCCGACCATAGGCTGCCTCTAGACCGGTCAGGTCCAGGTAATCCGACAATGGCGCGTTCAGCCGTGGCGGCGCGTCCTGGGCCAGCACCGCGGCTGCCTGCCCGTCATAGAGCACAATCTGATGTGCCGGGCCAACCATCACAGTGGCGACGGGGATGTCGGTCAGCAATGCTGCCAGCCGGGTTTTCTCGGCCTCCAGATGCTCGGTTTCGCGGGCGATGGCCTCTGCGGCGGTCAGCGCCGAGGCATCCAGCTGCCCGGCCAGCCCTTCGGCAGCCGCAGCCAGATCGCCCAGATAGCGGGCGTCGCGGGTGTCCAGTTCGCGTCTGACACCGGCATGGGCGCGGGCGCGCATCTGCGCAGCCAGCCGCTCGATCGGCTTGGCGACATTCTCATCAAACAGCAGCCAGATCGCAGCACATAACCCCAACAGGGAAAACCCGCTGAGCAAGCCGGAAAACAGAAAGGCGTCCATCAGCTCCGGCTGATCGGCACGAGAGTAGCCCAGCCACAGAGCACCTCCAGTCACAGCAAGGCCGCCCAGAGCCAGCAGGCAGAAAAACAGGAAGATCCGCAGACGCAGGCTGAACCGGCTGAGCATCGCTATCCCCCGCAAGCATGTGTCAGGATCGGATCACCGGCAGCGGGTTCGATCCAGTTCAGGTCTGCCGGCAGCCCGCCACTGAATTCTGCAGTACCGGTGGACAGTGCCCGCCGCCCGCTGCCGCAATCCAGCCAGACCGGCAGTTTGCTGACGGCGGCCCAGCGGCCGAAGAAATAGAGTTCGGCCAGATGCACCTGCGGGTGATCAGCGTGGCTTTTCATCGTAGCCGCGTCGATGGCGGCAAACCGGTCGATATAGGGCAGGGCATAGGTCCAAGGGCGGTAGAAACTGCGGTTCGCCACTGTCTCTGTCACTGTCAGACCCTCGGGCAATCCCGCCACGGTGCGCGAATACCAGCCGTATTCCGACGCAATTGTCACCCCGATCATTGCCAGACCTGCCGCCACCGGCGCCAACCAGCGCGGCAGGTGGCCTTTGAACGTCCGGTTCAGAAGCATCACCACGCCCGCCACGGCAATGCCCGCAAAAATCACCGCAATCAGTTCCAGAAACATACGCTCTCCCAACCTGCCTCAGGCCATTTCATCTTTCTAAAAATACTCACTTTCCGCCGCTTGGCAGATGGTTTTGCCGCCGGAAAGAGAGGCGCTCAGGCTCCTCGCAGGCGCTGTTCTCAGCTCAGCATGCCCTTGCCGTGCCCGACCGCCGACTGCAGTGTCTTTACCACAACAAAGGCGTCGCGCAGATGACTTCGCTCAAAGTCCGACAGGCTGGAAGGCGCCAGGTAATTGTCCGGTGCAGACCCTGCGCGGATCTGTGCGGCCTGATGCTCCAGCCGGGTCTGGGCGATCAGATCATAGGCGTCCAGCAGGTCCCGCGCACCGGAGGGGCTCAGCACAGCTGCGGCCTCTGCCGCGTCCAGCCGGGCGCGGGTGTTCACCTCTGTCAGCTCACCCTGCAGCGCATAGATCCGACCCAGATCCACCACCGGCACCACGCCGTTGTGCTTCATGTCCAGCATATTGCGATGCTCGCCCGAACGGATGGCAGCCAGCCCGCGCAACAGGCCCAGCGGCGGCGTGTGCTTCAGCGCATTGGCAATCATATGCGCCGTGAAGATCGTGTTGGCACGGGCAGCCGCCAGCGTTTCCTGTTGCAGGTCCGCGAACAGGGATGTGTCGCCGCCGATGGGCCGCAGGTCGAACATCACCGAGGCCAGCATCTGCGCTTCGGGGCTGGGTTTGGCAATCCTGCCACGAAAGTAGCTGCGCCAGACCTGCAGCGGCTGCCGCCAGCGGGGATTGGTGGCCATCATGTCGCCAGGGCAAAAGACATAGCCGCAGGTGTTCAGCCCGCTGCAGACAAAATCGGCAAGCTGCTCGAAATAGGCCTCATCTCCCGGTGCCAGATCGTCTGACAGGATCAGGCAGTTGTCCTGATCGGATACGCCGGTCTGCTCGCGCCTGCCTTGCGAGCCACAGGCCAGCCACAGGTAGGGGACAGGAGGCGGCCCCAGGATTTCCTCTGCCAGCGCCAGCAAGCGGCGGGTGGCGGTGTCGGCAATATCGCTGATCAGCCGTGTCACCACCTCATGCCGGTTGCCGCCAGCCACCAGTTGCACCAGCAGCCGAGGGATTTCGGCTGTCACCTTGGCCATCTCCACGGCAGTGTCGGCGCGGGCGATGGCAGAGACCATCTCGCCAGTGCTTACGGCCTGAAAACGGGTAAGGTCGGTCTGGGTGACGATGCCAACCAGCCTGCTGCCCTCGGTCACCGGGATATGGCCGATGTCATGTTCCATCATCATGTGCAAAACGTCCGAGCCGATGGCGGAGGGCGCAAGCGTCAGCGGGTCCGGCGTCATCACGGCACTGACTGGAGTACTCGCAGACCTGCCTGCAGCCAGGATCCTGCCGGTGAGGTCGCGGGTGGTGAGGATGCCTTGCAGGCAGCCTGCGTCGGTGACGCAAACCGAGGAGATGAAATGCTTGCGCATCAGCTGCGCGGCGCTTTGGCAGGTCTGGGTGCCTGCGCAGGTGACGGGGTCACGTGCCATGATGGCCTCGACGCGGGTGGTGGCCAGGCTGTTGCCGTCGTAGCTGCCGGGGCGGCGGCGGTCGAAAAACCGCGCTACGTGCGGCTCCATTTGCATCAGGGTGTAGAAATCCGCCTTGGGCAGCAGCAGCAGAATGCCGCCCGCAGTTGCGCGTGCCGAGGTCACCGCGCGGCCGCCGCGGGTCAGGCCCCGTTCGCCAAAGGAATTTCGGGGGCCAAGGATTGAAACCGGAATGCCGTTTTCGTCGGTAACTTCCACCTCGCCGCTATGCACCAGATAAAGGCCCTGCAGGTCTTCGTTCAGCGCATAAACCGGATCATCTGCAACGATGCTGATTTGCCGAAAGACCGGAGCAAGGTCCTGCAGCAGCGCAGGCTCCAGGCTGTCGTAGGGGTGGACCGAAGTCAAAAACCGGATCAGGGCGGCATCGGAAAGCGGCATGGCAAACCTGTCTTAGCAGTCATGACGGAAAACCGGCCCCGCCGACCAGACAGCCGGACGGGACCAGGAGGGATTTGGCGGGCCGTCGCAAAACGGCCCGCCAATGGGAGGTCAGTGGTCCTGTGCGGCACCGGCGCCGCGCGGAATGCGGACGCTTTCCACCAGCTCCTCGATCTCGGCCGGGATGGCTTCGCTCGACTTGGAGACGATGAAGGCAACCGCAAAATTCACAATCGCACCAATCGCACCGAAGGAGGTGGATTTGACGGTGCCCAGCAGCGGGTCCGCATCGGTAAAGGAGTTGGTGCCCGGGATGAACAGCCAGCCCTTGTGCAGGAAGATGTAGACCAGCGTCACGATCAGGCCTGCCAGCATGCCGGCCACGGCGCCTTTGTTGTTCACCTTGGTGAAGATGCCCATCATCAGCGCCGGAAAAATCGAGGCCGCCGCCAGTCCAAAGGCCAGCGCCACGGTCTGCGCGGCAAAGCCCGGCGGGTTCAGACCCAGATAGGTTGCCACTGCAATGGCCACAGCCATGGCGATACGGGCCGACAACAGCTCGCCTTTTTCCGAGATCTGCGGGTTGATCGAACCTTTGATCAGGTCGTGGCTAACAGCCGAGGAGATCGCCAGCAGAAGACCCGCCGCAGTGGACAGCGCCGCTGCCAGGCCGCCCGCCGCCACCAGACCGATCACCCAGCCCGGCAGGTTGGCAATCTCTGGGTTCGCCAGAACCAGGATATCGCGGTTGAACTTGGTCAGCTCATTGCCGACCCAGCCGTTGGCTTCGGCCACGGCCTGCAGATCGGCGTTCTTGTCGTTGTAATACTGGATTGCGCCATCGCCGTTCTTGTCTTCCCAGGCCAGAAGGCCGGTTTTCTGCCAGGTGGCCATCCAGTCATACTGCGGATCGTTTTCGATCTGCTGTACAGTCACGGCGCCGCCGTCGATGCCGCCGTTGGGCCACATCATTTCGGTGATGTTCAGGCGGGCCATGGCACCAACTGCCGGGGCGGTCAGGTACAAAAGTGCAATGAACACCAGCGCCCAGCCGGCCGACCAGCGGGCGTCCGCCACGCGCGGCACGGTGAAGAAGCGCATGATCACATGCGGCAGACCGGCGGTGCCGATCATCAGCGACAGGGTGAACAGCACCATGTTGAAAGTGTCGGAATGATGCGCGGTGTATTCATTAAAGCCCAGTTCGCGGACAATGGCGTCCAGCTTGGCCAGCAGCGGTTCGCCCGATGCAGCGTGGTCGCCAAACAGGCCGAGCGCCGGGATCGGGTTGCCAGTCAGCTGCAGCGAGATGAAGATGGCCGGGATGGTATAGGCCATGATCAGCACGCAGTACTGTGCAACCTGGGTATAGGTCACGCCCTTCATGCCGCCAAACACGGCATAGGCGAACACCACACAGGCACCGATCAGCAGGCCTGTGGTGTTGGAGACCTCCAGGAAGCGGCCAAAGGCCACGCCGACGCCGGTCATCTGGCCAATAACATAGGTGGTTGAGGCAACAATCAGACAGATCACAGCGACGATGCGTGCGGTCGGGGAATAGAACCGGTCGCCGATGAACTCGGACACGGTGAACTTGCCGAATTTGCGCAGATAGGGCGCCAGCAGCAGCGCCAGCAGCACATAGCCGCCGGTCCAGCCCATCAGGAAGGTGGAATTGTCATAGCCGGTAAAGGCAATGAGGCCCGCCATCGAGATGAAAGACGCCGCTGACATCCAGTCCGCTGCAGTGGCCATACCGTTGGTCACGGGATGAACGCCCCGACCGGCGGCATAGAATTCAGATGTGGACCCCGCGCGGGCCCAGATCGCGATGCCGATATAGAGCGCAAAACTCGCGCCCACAAAAGCCAGGTTGATGGTGAACTGGTCCATCCTATTCTTCCTCCACGCCGAATTCGCGGTCCAGCTTGTTCATCCGAAACGCGTAGAAAAAGATCAGCCCCAGGAACACCAGGATCGAGCCTTGCTGGGCGAACCAAAAGCCCAGGTCGCTGCCGCCGACGCGGATGCCCGACAGGGCAGGCCGCAGCAGAATGCCAAAGCCGAATGACACAACAGCCCAGATCACCAGACTGACAAGAATGATGCGCACATTTGCCGCCCAATAGCCTTTGTCGGCTTTGGCGGTATGTGCCGCATGTGTGGTTTGATCCGCCATGGCGGCTCCTCCTTCTTCCTCCATGTCTGCCTGACGGGGTTTGCCGGGCAGACTCTCTGTGTTTGCCTGCCGACGGGTTGACGTCGCGCAGGCATGACTCCTCCGGTCCGCCAGGGCGGTGCCGATAGGTATTCCAATGTCCGGGGGACGGGGTCCTGCGGGTGTGGCGCAGGCCCCGTTCTTGTTCGTTAGCTGGTGGCTTCGGTCACGATGGCCGCCATGTCCTGGGCGATGTCGGTGATTTCGCCCATGGCATTTGTTGTCTTCAGCACGTCTTTGCCGCTGTAATAGCTGATCAGCGGCGCGGTCTGCGCGTGATAGGCCTCCAGCCGGCTGGCAACGGTTTCTGCATTGTCATCGGCGCGGCGCGTCATTTCGGTGCCGCCGCATTTGTCGCATCTGTCGGCCTCGGCAGGCTGCTTGAAGCTGTCATGATAGCCTTCGCCGCAGCCGCCGCAGGTGTAGCGGCCGGAAATGCGGTCAACCATGGCGGCGTCGTCCACCTCAAGGCTGATCGCGGCATTGATCTTCTGACCGGTCTCTGCCAGCAGATCATCCAGCGCTTCAGCCTGCACAGTGGTGCGCGGAAAGCCATCAAGGATTACACCTTTGGTGCAATCAGCTTCTGTCAGGCGGTCGCGCAGGATGTTGATCACGATCTCGTCGCTGACCAGCTGGCCTGCTTCCATCACTGCCTTGGCTGCCAATCCCGCAGGTGTGCCAGCGGCCACCGCTTGGCGCAGCAGGTCGCCGGTGGACAGCTGCACAAAGCCGAACTTTTCCTCCAGCATCCGCGCCTGGGTGCCTTTGCCGGCGCCCGGAGGCCCCAGCAGGATCAGCACGGCGGGACGGGTGAGTACTGCCATATTCATGTGTTCATCACCCCTTGTTTGCGCGGTTTTCGATCAGGTCTTCGACCACCGACGGATCGGCCAGGGTCGACGTGTCGCCCAGCGAGCCAAAGTCGTTCTCGGCGATTTTGCGCAGGATGCGGCGCATGATCTTGCCAGAGCGGGTTTTCGGCAGGCCGGGCGCCCATTGGATCACATCGGGCGAGGCAATCGGGCCGATCTCGGTGCGCACCCAGGTGCGCAGCTCCTTCAGCAGCTCGTCCGAGGGGTCGCGGTCGTTCATCAGGGTGACATAGCAGTAGATGCCCTGGCCCTTGATGTCATGCGGGTAACCCACCACGGCGGCCTCGGCCACGGCGGCATGGGCCACCAGCGCGCTTTCGACTTCAGCCGTGCCCATGCGGTGACCAGAGACGTTGATCACATCATCGACGCGGCCGGTGATCCAGTAATCACCGTCGGCGTCGCGGCGGCAGCCGTCCCCGGTGAAGTAGTACCCCTTGTAGTCGGAGAAATAGGTTTTCTCGAACCGTTCATGATCGCCCCAGACGGTGCGCATCTGGCCCGGCCAGCTGTCCTTGATGCACAGGACGCCCTCGACGCCGTTGCCTTCGATCTCGACACCGCTTGCCGGGTCCAGAACCACTGGCTGGATGCCGAAGAACGGCTTCATCGCGGCACCCGGTTTCATCGCATGAGCGCCCGGCAGAGGGGTCATCAGATGGCCGCCGGTTTCGGTCTGCCACCAGGTGTCGACTATCGGGCATTTGCCGCCGCCGACAAGCTCGTTGTACCAGTTCCACGCCTCGGGGTTGATCGGTTCACCCACGGTGCCCAGGGTGCGCAACGAGGACAGATCGCATGTCTCGACCCAGTCGTTGCCCTGGCCCATCAATGCGCGCAGCGCGGTGGGGGCGGTGTAGAACTGGTTCACCTTGTGCTTTTCGCAGACCTGCCAGAACCGGCTGGCATCCGGGTAGGTCGGCACGCCTTCGAACATCAACGTGGTGGCGCCATTGGCCAGAGGACCATAGACGATATAGCTGTGGCCGGTGACCCAGCCCACGTCCGCTGTACACCAGTAGATGTCGCCATCGTGGTAATCAAAGGTGATCTCATGGGTCATCGCGGCATAGGTGATATAACCGCCGGTGGTATGCACCACGCCTTTGGGCTGGCCGGTGGAGCCTGAGGTATAGAGGATGAACAGCGGATCTTCGGCGTTCATTTCGGCCGGGGCGCAATAGTCATCGGCTTCCAGCGCCATCTCGTTGTAGTCATGGTCGCGCCCGTCGACCCAGGTGGTCTGGCCGCCGGTGCGTTTCACAACCAGGCATTTCACCGTGTCTTTGGTGTGCAGCAGGGCGGCGTCGGCATTGGATTTCAGCGGCGTGTTGCGGCCGCCGCGCGGGGCCTCATCTGCGGTGATCAGCACCTTGGCGTCGCAGCCGTTGATACGGGCCGCCAGCGCGTCGGGGGAGAAGCCGGCAAAGACGATGGAATGAATGGCGCCGATACGGGCGCAGGCCAGCATGGCATAGGCCGCTTCGGGGATCATCGGCAGATAGATCACCACCCGGTCGCCCTTGCGCACACCCATGCTTTCCAGAATGTTGGCCATCCGGCAGGTGCGGCGGTGCAGCTCCCTATAGGAGATATGCTGCGCCTCGTCCTGCGGGCTGTCCGGCTCCCAGATGATCGCGGTCTGGTCGCCGCGGGTTTCCAGATGGCGGTCGATGCAATTGGCAGACACGTTCAGGGTGCCGTCGCCGTACCAGTTGATCGAGACATTGCCAAAGCTGTAGTTCACATCCTTCACCTGGGTGAAGGGTTTGATCCAGTCGATGCGTTTGCCCTGTTCGCCCCAGAACCCTTCGGGATCGGACAGCGAGGCTTCATACATTTCCTGATATTTGGCGGCATTCACATGCGCGCGGGCAACGGTTTCATCCGACGGCGGATAGACAGCGTCTGCGTGCAACGCGTTCATTCGGTTTCCTCCCAGAATTTTATTGGCAAGACAAACGACAACGCTGTGCTGCGGCTGTCAAACCGTTTCCTCCTGGGCGCCGATAATACCGCTGTTTGAAAATTTGTGAATAAAACGCCGATTTCAAAGAGTTTATCTGTAAATGAATTTCTTACAATCGGCGTATTTTGTAAACATATGTTGTCGCAAGTGTATGCTATATCGGGTTTTCATAGGTTTATCTGTAAATTCTATCGAGGCGTGTTTGCGCTCGCATCAGCCGGGATTGGCGTCGGGGCGGCGTCCTGCCGCAGGGGCGGGTGGTGTTCGGCCTGCGGCATTTTGTACTGCCGTCTGCAAATTCCGCGCTCCGGCCTCTCTCCGAGTCGCTGCGTCAACTTTCCGGCTTGGGCTTGGCAGAACGGCGATGTGCGGCTAGCCTGACCGCAAGCGCACCGTCGGCCCGTCGCCGGGCCAAAAAGGGCGCATTTCGGGAGAGTTACATCATGAACAGATTTCTGACTGCCGCTGTTGCGGCGACCGCTGGCATTGCAATGGTAGGCGAGGCCGCCGCCACCGAATGGAACGTTTCGCTGTGGGGCAAACGCCGCGCCTTTACTGAACATGTGGAGAAACTGGCTGAGCTAGTCAGTGAAAAGACCGGCGGAGAGTTCACGCTGAACATCAGCTATGGCGGGCTGTCGAAGAACAAGGAGAACCTCG
>MDLF01000040.1 GCA_001730095.1 Rhodobacteraceae bacterium (ex Bugula neritina AB1) | reverse complement strand
CCCGCTTACTGCTGGTACTCGATCCGCTTGACGATCCTGACGAAGACATCTGATGTTCTACAAAACGCGCAACCTGGGTGCAACGGCCCTGAAACGCCGCAAGAGAGGTGGTCGCGGAAATTTGGGCCAGTTGCTAAGATGGATCGAATGATGAAAGAGACGATCCGAAATGAAGAAACGAAAGAACCATTCACCTGAGTTTAAGGCCAAGGTTGCGCTTGAAGCGATGCGCGAGGAGATGACGCTTGCGGAACTGTCCAAGAAGTATGGCGTCCATCCAACCCAGATCGGCACTTGGAAACGGGCGGCGATAGAGAACATGGCGACGGCCTTTACGCGCCGGGGTTCGGTGCCTGAGCCGGTGAGCATGGCGGATGTCGACAAGCTACATTCCAAGATTGGCCAGCTTGTTGTGGAACGGGATTTTTTAGCCGATGCCTCGCACCAGTTGCTCGGGACGCGAGGCAAAAAATGGTGAGCCGGGACCATAAGTTAAGCATGCGTAAACAGTGCGAACTGTTGCAGCTGTCGCGGTCACGGCTTTACTATCAGCCTGTCGGTGAGAGCGCCGAGAACCTGCGGTTCATGGAAATAATTGACAAGCAGTTCCTGGAAACGCCTTGGTATGGGTCGCGTCAGATGGCCCGGTACATGAAGCGCAACAACCACCAATGTGGCCGCCATCGGGTCCGCCGTCTTATGCGCCTCATGCGTTTGATCCCGATCTATCAGGAGCCCAACACCAGCAAGAAGCACCCGCAGCACAAGATCTGGCCATATCTGCTGAGGAATGCGGTCATCGACCGCCCGAACCAGGTTTGGTGTGCAGACATCACCTACATCCCGATGCGGCGCGGCTTTCTGTATTTGGTCGCAATCATGGATTGGTGCAGTCGCAAAGTTCTCGCCTGGCGGCTGTCAAACAGCATGGATGCCGACTTCTGCGTGGAAGCTTTGAAAGAGGCGCTCGCCAAGCACGGTAAGCCGGAAATCTTCAACACCGATCAGGGCAGCCAATTTACCAGTGGTGTTTGGATAGATGTTCTGACGGACGCAAAGGTCAAGATCAGCATGGATGGCAAAGGCGCATGGCGCGACAATAGGATGATCGAACGACTGTGGCGGTCGCTGAAATATGAATGCGTCTATCTCAATGCTTTTGAGACAGGTTCAGAGATGCCGGCCGGGATCGGCAAATGGCTGACCTATTACAACTCTGAGCGGCCGCATTCCAACCACGGCATATTGACCCCCAATGAGGCATATGAAAACAAATCAGAACCAATGAGCTTAGCAGCCTGAAATGAAACCTGATCCATCTTAACCCGCATTATTCATGAGGCTGCGTGATTTTGTTGGCGGGCGTGGTGTAACGATTTGATATCGTTTATGGATTTGTTGCGAACCAAAGCCACTTACGACACAATCGAGTTCCTCGCCCGCCATGACCGACGATATCCCCATTCTGCCCGGCCTGTCACCCGTTTGTGGGCTCGACATTCACGCCAGGTTTGATGGCGGAACGATTTCGTCCAATGGCGGTGCTCTGCTGTTGCGTGAGGCGGCGCGGAGTTTCGACTTTGGCGAGATGCTCGGCTCATGCATCCCGGATCAGCGCGACCCATCGAAGGTCATTCACGGTTACCCTTCGATGATCGACGCCCGAGTTGTAGCGATTGCTTGCGGCCATGAGGACTGCGACGACCATGACGTGATGCGCCATGAGCCGATGTTGAAGATGTTCTGTGGCAAGTCGCCTGACGGCGCGGTCGGCCTGGCCTCCCAGCCAACGCTCTCTCGCCTTGAGAACACGGTCAGCTGGCGAGCCCTCGCCCGAATGGGCGTGAAGATGATAGAAGCCTTCTGCGACAGCTTCTCCCGACCGCCGCAGCAGATCGTGCTGGATATCGATGACACGACAGACCTCACCCATGGCGCTCAACAGCTCAGCCTCTTCAATACCCATGCAGGAGGATACTGTTTTCAACCAATCCTGATCTTTGAAGCGGCCACGCAGAAGCCGGTCGCCGCCATTCTGCGCGGCGGCAAACGACCCTCCGGTCAGGAAGCAGCCAGTGTCATCCGCCATGTTGTTCGCCAGATCCGCTCTCATTGGCCTCGCGTCGCAATCACAGTTCGCGGCGATGCGCATTACGGGACGCCCGAGGTGATGGATGTGCTGGAGGACATGAACTGCCTCTACATCTTCGGCCTCTCGGGCAACAAACGTCTTGCCCAGATCAGCGCGCCCTGGCGCGATGACGTCGCCACCCGGCGAGCCTTGAAAGACAAAGACAAGGTCAGGCGCTTCTTCCAAACGAACTACGGAGCCAAGAGCTGGCGGCGCGACCGCCGCGTCATCGCGCGGGTCGAGGCGACTCTCCTTGGATCGGATGTTCGCTTCATCGTCACCAATATCACGGGAGCAAGGGCGAAGCACATATACCAGAAGGTCTATTGCGCCCGTGGGCGAATGGAGAACCTTATCAAGGAACACAAGCTCTATCTGAAGTCGGACCGGACATCCTGCCACCGCTGGGAGGCCAACCAGTTCAGGCTGATCCTTCACACCGCCGCATACTGGCTCATGCTTTGCCTACGAAATGCCGCGCCAAAGAAGTCGCAGTGGCGCAACGCCACCTTCGAGACCATACGCAACACCTTCATCAAGATCGCAGCGCGCGTCGAGCAGATGAAGACCCGCATCCGCGTATCCTTCCCGACCGCGACGCCAAACATCTCAATCATAAACGTCATGTTGGGAAAACTCGCTGCTCAGGCCCCATAGCCGTCGCGGCCGCAGCGCCGCGCTTAACCCAATCACAGAACTCAAACCCAGACCAAATCGACGACTTCACCAAGCCGCTTTAAGCGGCCAAATCGGCGTGGAAAATCCGCAACGCCGCAGAGTCATGAATAATTCGGGTTAGCAATTTCATGCCACTGGTGTCAATCCCGGCGCAAAAAGGGGCCACGCACCGGTGTAAAGCTGGGCCATTGGCTGGGCCTGGGCGCCGCGCCTTGGCGCGTGTGCTCGCCACATAGCTGGCGCGTGCCAAGGCGCACTGGCCGCAGGGCCAGTTCTGATCAGCCTTTGGATTTGGCTTTACGGCTTTGGCGCAGGCGGAAACTGTCACCGTTCATCTCGAGGATGTGGACGTGGTGGGTGAGCCGGTCGAGGATAGCCCCAGTCAGGCGCTCGGTACCAAAGACTTCCGTCCATTCATCGAACGGTAGGTTTGAGGTGATGATAATCGAGCCGCGTTCGTAACGCTGGCTGATCACTTCAAACAGCAGTTCGGCCCCTGTCTTGGACAGCGGTACGAAGCCCAGCTCATCAATGATCAGCAGATCCTGGGCGGTGAGCTGTTTCTGCAGGCGTTGCAAACGGCGCTCATCGACGGCCTCGATCATCTCGTGAACCAGAGCGGCAGCAGTGACGAAGCGGACGCGCATGCCTTTCTGACAAGCGGCCAGACCGAACCCCAGGGCTGCGTGCGTCTTGCCGGTTCCAGATGGACCAAGAGCGATTATGTTCTCTCGGCGGCTGACGAACTCACAGCGGGCGAGCTCGGTCACCAGCACCTTGTTCAGCGATGGAATTGCCTTGAAGTCGAAGCTGTCCAGGCTCTTGGTGGCTGGAAACTTCGCGGCTTTGATCCGCCGCTCGACCATCCGGCGCTCGCGTTCGATCAGTTCCAGTTCGCACAGCCGGAGCAGGTACTGGACGTGGTCTCTGCCTTCGGCGGCGCATTGCTGCGCCAGCTTGGCGTGTTCGGACTGGAACGTTGGCAGCTTTAGTTTCTTGAGGTGGTGCTCGAGCAAGACCTGTGGTGCGTCCGTCATGCTGCCGCCCCGGACATGAGCCGCATGTAGTTGGCGGGCTTTGTCGTCTCGACCTGTGCCGCGGGCAGGAACGGATAGACATCCAAATCCAGTTTGGGCGGGCGGCGTTCGATCCGGCACAGCACCAGGTGCTTGACCGCGTCATAGCCGATGGCGCCCAGATCCAACGCCTGCCGCACGGCGCCATGGACGTGATCCATCTCGAACGTCTCCAGCAGCCGCAGAACCTGAACGTATTCCCGTTTGCCCGGCTTGCCCATCCGCGCCTCCAGCAGACGGCGCAGGGTTGCGAATGCCTCTGGCAGATCCCAGCCTTGCAGGGGAGCGGCCTGATCCAGAGCGCCGATCTTCCGTTCCAGCAACGGCAGGAAGTGCAGCGGGTCGAAGACCATATCGGCCTTGTCGTAGGACCGCTGGTGCCGGGCGATTACGTCCGAGCCGCAACCGATGACGACCTCGTGCACATAGCCGCGCACCTGGACCTCATGATGGGCAAACGCGACGGGCACGGAATAGTCGTTGTTCCGATAGCGCACCATCGAGACCGAGGTTGCGCGGGTGCTGACCTTCTCGCAGGCGTCGTATGGCGCGGGCGGCAAGGCCATCAGAGCATCCAGATCGCGCATCAGACGTTCGCCAATCGCTTCCGAATGCCCGCGCACAAGATCGTCCTGACGCTTCAGGCATTGCTCCTCCAACCAGGCGTTCAGCACATCGAAGCTTTCGAACCGCGGCGCAGGTACCATAAAATTTCGGCGGCCATACCCAACAGCACCCTCCACATGACCTTTATCATTGCCCTTTGCCGGGCGACCGAACTTGTCCTCGAACAGATAGTGGGATTGCAGTTCGGCGAAGGTGCGGGTCCGCTCGCGTTTGCCGTCACCGCAGATCTTTGCCACCGCGATGGTGGTGTTGTCATAAAGCATGGACAAAGGCACACCGCCGAAGAAAGCAAACGCTGCGTTATGGCCGTCGCAGAACGCTTCCGTGGTCTCCGCCGGATAGGCTTTGATGAAGATGGCATCCGAATGCGGCAGGGCCAGGGTGAAGTAATGCAGCTTGCGCTCAACGCCGCCGATCACGCCCAGGGCTTCACCAAAGTCCACCTGCGCATGTCCCGGGGCGTGACTGAGCGGCACGAACACCTCCTGTGACCGCCGTTTCTTCTCCCGCACATAGTCGGTGACGATGGTGATCCCGCCGGTGAACCCGTGTTCATCGCGAAGACGGGCATGAATGCGCTTGGCCGTATGGCGCTGTTTTTTGATCCGCCCTTTGTCCTCTTCCAGAATCTGGTCGATGATCGGGATAAACAGGTCCAGCTTCGGGCGCGCAGGTGGTTTGTTGCGCCTATATCCTGGCGGCAAAGCGTGCTTCAGGATCTTTGAAACCGTCTTGCGATCAATCCCAAAAAGACGAGCTGCTGCACGTTCGCTCATACCTTCAACATGGCACGCGCGGCGTACCCGATTGTAAAGTTCCACAGAATACATCTCCCCGCCTTCAGCTCGTTGCCTCAGGCGTAGAATGGCGGATTTTTACTCCGCGACTGTCAGATGATCCGACCGTTTCCGTGGTCCATTTTGTCTCCGGGATTCACAGGGATCTTCAGCCAGCACCTGCTCAGCCTGGGCGGCCAGCGTGTTG
>MDLF01000039.1 GCA_001730095.1 Rhodobacteraceae bacterium (ex Bugula neritina AB1) | reverse complement strand
AGTTGCGGATAGGGGCGGAATCCTGCGCTAAGGCTTGTACCCGTTGATATGGTGTATCGCATCAGCGAGTTTGAGTAGATCGGCGGCATAGAAGCCTGCTGCATTGATGCAGTTTGTTTCGAGCATCTTTAGCCCAGTGTCCGTACGGCAGATGTCCATGACATATGCGCGGGCATATTTCGGGTTAACGCGCACCATGTGCTCAGCAAAGTCTGCGGCGTCTTGGTCGATCTCGTGCCGGTAGACGACCCGCGACCCTTCTTTGTAGAGCGAGAAGGTACGGATGACGTCGCCCACGATCCAAATCCGCCATTCCTTCAGAATATGAGCGGGTTGGGTCAGCATGAGTTCGGTGTCATGCCGCAATGACCCTCTTGGGATTTCCTGCTCATCAAGGGCCAAGACGCGCTTTGCCAAAGCGACGATATCGGCAGCGCGGCGTACCTTGCCGGGTTCCTCTTTGCTGTCATCAACAGGACGCATGAACCACTGACGATCCTCCTTCGGGAGGCGATCAGGGATGTCTCGCAGCGAAAGAAATAGAGCGTCAGCGCCATTCAAGAGGTAGGGATGCCATGGTTCTTCGTGGACGAACGGCCTGATCTTGAACACGCCAGGATTCAGGTCTTCTCGCTGCGCGTATCGCCAGAGAGTATAAGACCCGAATAAAACCACAGCATCCTTGTTTTCGATCACCGGTTCGGGCTGAAGGTCACCGACGAAAGGAACGACCTTGTGCCATGTGTACAGGATATCAAGGCGATCCAAGGCCTGTGCCAGCTTCTCGGTGTCCTCGAACTGCTGTAAAATCCACTGCATCTCACGCACTTCTCTTCGCAATTGCCAGGACGGTGTTTTTGCTGATGCCGAGGTCGCGGGCGATCCAGCGGTAGGAGCGGCCCTCTTCGATCAACGCCATGACCTTGGGTGCAAGGCGGTCTGACTTTGGGCGTTGCCCGGGTTGGCGGCCCAGTTTTTTGCCGCGTGCCTTGGCGGCGGCGAGGCCGGATTTGATCCGCTCGCTCATGAGGTCGCGTTCGAACTGGGCGATGCCCGCCAGCATGGTGGCCATCATACGGCCATGGGGACTATCGAGTTCAAACGTCATGCCTGACATGGCAACGACCGAGACGTTCCAGCCAGCCAGTTGGTTCAGCGTGTCCAAAAGGTCTTGGGTCGAACGCCCCCACCTGGACAGCTCGGTCACCAATACCGCGTCGATCTTGCGGGTCTGCGCCAAGGCCATGATCTGATTGCGCGCATGGCGGTTGGTCTTGGTGCCGGATATCGTTTCCTTGTGTATGTCCAGCACGTCGTACGCGGCGCGTTTGGCGAATTCCGTTAAATCGGCGATCTGTCGTTCGCAGGATTGGTCTGACGTTGAGACCCGCGCATAGATCACGGCCCGCTTCGATGAAGCAGGCATTTTCTGTCCCAATTGAACTGGTGTGGTTTGAGCGGTCATAATGGCTTGTTTTTACTGGCCCAATTATTGTCCCTTTTAGCCATTTGATCAAGGAGGACATATTTTGCCGCGCAGAACGATTTTGACAAGACGGCAGCGGGCCCGCCTTTTGGATTTGCCAACGGACGACGCCAGCCTGCATGATCACTACACACTCGATGACTTTGATCATGAACAGATCAAACAGCGCCGTCGCCCCCACAACAAAATGGGCTTTGCGCTTCAGCTCTGTGCTTTGCGATATCCAGGGCGGTTGCTCGCACCGGGCGAGACCATCCCCATCGAAGTGTTGCGGTTCTTGGCTGATCAGATCGGGATCGAGGCGGGTGATCTTGCCGGATACGCCGCACGAGAGGAAACACGCCACAATCATCTGGCCCACTTGCATGACCTCTATGGCTTCAAGAGCTTTACCGGTCGCGGTGCAGCGGAGCTCCGGCAATGGCTTTTGGATCAAGCCTTCCATGCCACGTCGAATATCGACCTGGCGGAACGGTTCATCGCCCGGTGTCGCGAGACCCAGATCATCCTGCCAGGGATTAGTACCATAGAGCGTCTCTGTGCTGAGATGTTGGTAGCTGCCGAACGACGGATCGATGCCGTCATTGCTGAACGGCTGGATGATCGAATGCGGCAGCGTCTTGATGTACTTTTGGATGACATGGTCACCGACCAGCTGACGCGCTTTGTGTGGCTGCGCCAATTCGACGTGGGCAACAACTCACGCGCGGCCAATCAGCTTTTGGATCGGCTGGAGCGCCTGCAAAAGCTTGAGCTGCCAGCCGATCTCTTGGCTGATATTCCATTGCACAAGATCAAACGGCTGCGTCGTCACGGCGAACGATACTTTGCGGATGCATTGCGTGACCTCTCCGATGATCGTCGTTATGCCATCATGGGCGTGTGCACCCTGGAATGGCAGGCTGCTATCTCTGACGCCCTTGTCGAAACCCATGATCGGATCGTGGGACGCACATGGCGCGAAGCCAAGCGATTGGCCGATGCACGAATTGATGATGCCCAGGCCAGCATCCGAGACACGCTCTTGTCTTTCAAGGATATGGGCACGTCTCTTCTGGCGGCACATAGTGACAATCAACCACTTGAGCCAGTGATCCAGTGGCCTGAACTGGAAAGCCTGGTTGCCGTAGCCGGGAAGTTGACCAGCACCATGGCCGCCGATCCAATTGCCCATGTCACTGGTGGATGGGGCCGGTTCCGACGCTATGCCCCGCGCATGTTGCGCGTTTTGGAGATCGAGGCCGCACCGGTCTGTGCTCCTTTGCTGAAAGCGGCGCATCTGATCCGTGACAAGACTACCGGGCACGATCAGCCCAAGGGCTTCCTGCGCAAAACTTCAAAGTGGCATCGGCACCTGAAGGCTGATGATATCAAGATGTGGGAAGTCGCTGTCTTCTTCCACCTGCGCGATGCGTTCCGCTCTGGTGATATATGGCTGGCACATGCGGAGCGGTTTGGCGATCAGTCTAAATCCCTGGTGCCTGCATCCGCCTTGCCCGCCAGTACAAAGCTGGCGGTGCCCCTCGACGTGGACGCATGGCTTACCCAAAAGAAACAAGAGGTGGCCGAGGCCCTGAAAATGCTGAGCCGCGCGGCAAGCAAAGGGCTGCTGCCACACGCCAGCATTGAGGCCGGTGCGCTGAAAATCGACCGTTTGCCTCCGAGTGTGCCGGAGGGAGCCGATCAGCTCGTGCTCGATCTTTATGCGCAAATGCCCGAGGCCCGGATCACAGATATCATGCTCGCCGTGGATGCCGAGGTCGGCTTCACCGATGCCTTCACAAACTTCCGCACCGGCGCGGTCTGTTCCGACAAGCTTGGTCTTATGAATGTGCTGCTGGCGGAAGGGCTGAACCTTGGTCTGCGCAAAATGGCCGAGGCTTCAAACAGCCACGGATATTGGCAACTTCAGCGCATCTCGCAGTGGCACATTGTCAGCGACGCGATTAATCGCGCCCTTGCCATGATCATCGAAGCGCAAAGTGATCTGCCGATGGCACATCTCTGGGGACTTGGTGAAACCGCCTCTAGCGATGGTCAGTTCTTCCCTACGACGCGACAGGGCGAAGCCATGAACCTGATCAACGCAAAGTACGGCAACGATCCAGGCATCAAGGCCTACACCCATGTGTCTGATCAATTTGGCCCGTTCGCTTCCCAGAAAATCCCCGCAACCGTGAACGAAGCGCCGTTCATTCTGGACGGGCTGCTCACCACCGATGCGGGCAGGAAAATCAAAGAGCAATATGCGGACACCGGCGGCTTCACGGATCACACATTCGCGTTGACATCCTTGCTCGGCTATCAGTTTGTTCCGCGCATCCGCGACTTACCGTCAAAGCGGCTCTTCCTCTTCGACCCCGCCGCCGCGCCCAGGAACTTGCGCAGCCTAATCGGCGGCAAAGTACGTGAAAATCTGATCCGCGATCACTGGGAAGATATCCTACGGATCGCCGTCTCCATGGAAACTGGGGCCATCCAGCCCAGTCTGATCATGCGCAAACTCGCGTCTTATCCCCGCCAGAATGCACTGGCTGTGGCGCTGCGCGAAATTGGCCGGATCGAACGCACCCTCTTCATCGCGCGATGGCTCACAGACAGTGAATTGCAGCGCCGTGCCCAGATCAGCCTGAACAAAGGTGAAGCGCACCACGCTCTGAAAAACGCCCTGCGCATCGGTCGCCAAGGTGAAATCCGCGACCGTTCAAGCCGCGCCCAGGATGACCGGCTGGCCGGACTGAACCTCTTAGCCGCGATCATTATCTACTGGAATACAATGCAACTCGGTCAGATCATCGCCACACGCAGGAATGCCGGAATCTACGACCCGGAAAGCCTGCTCTCACACGTCTCTCCGCTCGGATGGGCGCACATTCTGATAACTGGCGAGTACAGATGGCCCAAAACCATCCCGAAAATCCCTTAGCGCAGGATTCCGCCCCTATCCGCAACTGACCCCATGCTGGCGAAATGACAGCGGGAATGTCAGTGGGTTATCGGTTTCGGCCGAATTTTTCAGGCTTTCCGCAACGCGTTTGCACAGCTCTTCCTCGGTGATGTGCTGAAGTCCTTCCCACTGGCGGCCATGCAGCCAGCCCGTAATGAATTCATAAGCTTCCCATAGGCGCTTTTCGAGGCCGACTGTGTATAGCTCACCGTCAATATGTTTGATTGCGCGATACTCTAGCGCTTCCGCTGCGAGCGCGTCTTCTCTCGAATGATAGAACGTCATGCCCGGATGATACCAAATACGACCGATACAACGCAAATTTCCCTGAAATTATCGATCTATATCAAAGGCTTGATCTATGTCGTGCTCGAAGCGCTCTTGCTCCTGTGTCAATCGATCCCGCAGGAACTCTATGCGTTCTTCACGTTCCGCTGCATCCTTGCTGTCGGCTGCGTTTGCCGATGGCGGCGTCCAACCGCCAGGCTCAGGATGCTCGAAGCTGGGTTGCGGTCTTGAAGCTTCGAGGTGTTCCTTTTCTGCTTTGGTTGTAATGTCCGGGAACTTACTTTGGTCAAAGCCGTAATCGTCCGGGCTGACATCCTGTTGAGCCCCCTGCTTTTGTGCGTCTAAAAAGGCGCGGGCGTGTTCTGACTCGCTTTCATCGGGCACAAGGAAGCTCCTGCGGTGTGAATACCCGATCAGCTTACATGATTATGAAAATAAGACCACCGCAGAGGGGCGCAATACGTATTTTGCATGCAAGCATGCTTACATGTTTTGCGCTTTGTATGCTTTCCACATTTTCAAGAAAAGCTGCTTTTTTGCGCCATGACTAAAGCCAAATTCGCGCCCTGCCCGCTCGGAGAACTCTTCGAAGGTCGATACGGGGATGCGTACTTGCAGCGGCCGCAGAGCCTCTTTTTCGCTGCGCTTGTCTTCTGCAATCACGTCGGGCGTTTCATCAGCCGGTGGCGGAGCGCCCTTCCCGCTTTTGAGCTTTGCGATATTCGTTGCCATCACGCCACCTGCCTTTCGCTGAGCTCAGCCATCACATCGATGACGCTTTGCGCGAGCTTTGATGCCCG
>MDLF01000038.1 GCA_001730095.1 Rhodobacteraceae bacterium (ex Bugula neritina AB1) | reverse complement strand
CGTGATCGACGCATAAAGCTCAGGATCGCGCTCAGACAGCGCTTGGGTGAAAAAGAGGTCTTTGGACATTCGGGGCTCCTGTCTATCCAGTCCAGCCAAGGCCCGCGGCGACACAGTTCATCGACTGCATCAGCGGGACCGGCACTGTTGAAGGCTTTTCAGCGCGCTCTTTTCGCAGCAGGCGCACTTGGGTTTTGTGAATTTCGCGCAGCATATGTTCGACCCGGCCAAAGCGGGCACGCAGGCGCGGAAAGCGGTTTGCCAGGCTGCAGTCGCCTGTCAGAAATTCGATGGCATCGCAAGAAAGCTGGTACTCCTTGCGGATTGATCCGAAAATTCGCTCTCGGATTGCAACATCTTGCACCAGGGTCGCATAATCTGCGGCAATGTCCATATCGGCCTGCAGCAGGGTTTTTTCAACCTCATCCACCACCAGGCGAAACAGGGGCGAATTGGCAAACATATCCTGAAGCACTGCATCGCCGCGCGCTCCGCGGAACTTGCGCAAGCTGGCCACGGCAGAACCGAAACCATACCAGCCGGTGATCATGTGCCGGTTCTGCGACCAGGCAAAGACCCAAGGAATTGCCCGCAGATCATCCAGCGAGCCAGCGCCGAAACGGCGGGCCGGTCGCGAGCCGATCTTGAGCCGCGCCAGTTCCTCTACCGG
Source organism: Rhodobacteraceae bacterium (ex Bugula neritina AB1) (assembly GCA_001730095.1). Lineage (GTDB taxonomy): Bacteria > Pseudomonadota > Alphaproteobacteria > Rhodobacterales > Rhodobacteraceae > Leisingera. The sequence continues at coordinate 14,375 of MDLF01000038.1, read as the reverse complement.
GCTGGCCTGCTGGAAGTAGTCCAGAAAACCGGATGCGTTGAGAAGATTGGAATAGGCCGCCTGCGACATGCCGGCCAGGGCTTCAAAGGCATCGTCGTGTTCGGGGTTTACCGGCGGGCTGTTGTCCTGCAGCGAGTGGCGCAGCACCGAGGACGCCATCAGCTCCAGCTGGTGCAGCGCGGTGCCGCGGTTGGCAAACTTGGAGCTGACAACCTCCCCCTGTTCAGTGATCCGCATCTGACCGGCAATGGTGCCAGCGGGCTGTGCGGCAATGGCGCGTTCCGCTGGGGCGCCGCCACGTGAAACAGAACCGCCGCGTCCGTGGAAGAACACCGGCTGCATCCGATGCGCTGCCAGAGAGCGGGTGATCAGGCGCTGCGCCTTTTCCAGCTCCCAGGTGGAGCACAGGAAACCGCCGTCCTTGTTGCTGTCGGAATAGCCCAGCATTACCTCGATCCGGCTGTCGCCGGATTTCAGCGACCGGCGGGCAAAAGCCACGTCCAGCAGACCATTCAGAATACCGGGAGCGGCGCGCAGATCAGCGATGGTTTCAAACAGCGGCACGACCTTCAGCGCTGCCTTTTCGGCCCCGAAACCGGCATAGCGCGCCAGCAGGTAGACGCCCAGCAAATCATCGGTGGAACGGGTCATCGACAGGATGAATGGCCCCATCGCCGAGGGATCCTCCCCTGCCCCGGCATCGCGCATCAGGCGCAGCAGTTTCAGCAACTCACCGCCCTGCGGGCTCAGCTCATCCGGTGTCATGTAAGGAAGCGAGGCACTGCCCAGCTCTGTGCGCAAACGCGCCGACCACTCGGAACTTCCGAACTCCGGAACCTCGCTCGTGCGCGCCCAGATTTCGCTCAGCGTCTCCGTGGTCACGGTGGAATTCTGGCGAATATCCAGTGTGACGGTCCGGAAGCCAAAAACATCAGCCTGCCAGCGGATTGGACGCACATAACGGCCGGCTAAGCGGGCGGCACCGATTTCCTCAAGCGATGCTTCCACGTCTGCGAGATCAGAAGTGAAGTCACCCAAATGCTTGTAAGCACCTGTTTCTTCGTCAGAAGTGGCTTTGATACGCACTTGGATCGCCGTCAGCGCCTGGCGGAAGACCTCCCCTGGATTGCGCGCGGACAGCTCCGCAGTACCAGGTGCAGAGGCAATCACCTTTGCCAACCGCGCCGAAGTGCTGTCCGGCAACGCAAAAACGGCGGCCGAAATCGAAATCCGCTCGGCAGCGGTGGTCAGCGCCTTCTGGTAACGTTTGAGGATAGCTGCGCGGTTTGCGGACAGCGCGTCTGCGGTCGCTTCGACCGTTACATTCGGATTGCCGTCACGGTCGCCGCCGATCCAGGAGTGGAATTTTAGGCAGGGTGTGTCGGCAATCGCCCCCAGCCGCGGCTCGGCGGCCGCGATGTAGCGTTCAAACAGCTGCGGCACAGCTTCATACAGGCTGTCCCGGAAGAACTGCAGGCCCCATTGGATTTCATCCTGCAGGCTGGGCCGGTCGCGGCGCAGCTCACCCGTCATCCACAAGAGGTCGATTTCCGAGCGCAGGTCTTCCAGCAGATCCGCCCGTTCACGCGGGGTCCAGCGCTTGGCCTCCAGCGACACCAGCCCCCGGTAGATGCGGCGGTGGATTTCCAGAATGGTGACACGCTTGGCTTCGGTCGGATGCGCGGTAAGGGTCGGGCCGATGGAGAACTGGCCGGCGATCTCCTGCAGCCGCTGAGGCGTTGCCAATTCGCCTGCCAGATCCAGTGCGCGGGCAAAGCTGCCCTCCACCACTTCCGGTCCGTCCTGGGTTTCGGCCATGCGCCGGTCACGCATGGCGGCGTTTTCTTCGACGATCTTCAGCAGCTGAAACCAGATATTGAAGGCCTGCATATAGGCGGTGGCAGGCTGGCCATCGGACATGTCCCAGGCAGCCCCGGCCATCGCCCGGCTGGCCACCTGAGGTGCACGCTGGCGCAGAACATCCAGCCACAGGCCATGCAGAACGGAACGCAGCTCTGCAGCATAACCGGTATCAGCGGATCCTGCATGTGTCGTTTCAGCAGGATCGCCCATTACGTCACCCGGTCCCGTGGCTCACGCCCCTCGAAGAAATCATTGAGGTTGTCGAGAACCCGAAAGCCCATGGCCTCGCGCGCCTCGCGGGTGGCGCTGCCCAGATGCGGCAGCATCACCAGGTTTTCGCAGTCCAGAAGATCCGGGTTGATGCGCGGCTCGCCGTCGAACACATCCAGCCCAGCACCTCCGATGGTTTCAAACCACAGGGCGCGGGACAGGGCCAGTTCGTCGATCACCTCACCGCGCGCCGTATTGATAAGGAAGGCGTCCGGCTTCATCAGGTTTAGCATCCGGGTGTTGATCAGATGCCTGTTGGCAGGGCCGCCCGGGCAATGCAGCGAGACAAAGTCGCACTGCGGCATCAGCTCTTCCAGACTGTCGGCCTGGGTCGCGCCGTAGCGGGCCAGAATGTCGGGAGACACGCGCGAGCGGTTCTGCACCACGATTTTCATGCCAAAGCCGTGATGGGCACGCCGCGCCATTTCCTGGCCGATACGGCCAAAGCCGACAATGCCCAGCGTTTTGCCCGAGACTTTGGTGCCGACCAGATGGGTCGGACGCCAGCCGGTCCATTGGCCGGCCCGCAGCTCGCGTTCGCCTTCCCCGGCGCGGCGGGCCACCATCAAAAGCAGTGTCATGGCAATGTCGGCGGTGCATTCGCTCAGCACATCCGGCGTGTTGGTCACGGTCATCCCGTGACCCGCGGCACCATGCATATCGATGTGGGAATAGCCAACACCATAGTTGGCCAGAATACGAGCCTGCGGCCTGGCGATATCAAACGCCCTGGCAGAGATTTTGTCGGTCACAGTCGGCAGCACCGCGTCATAAGACGTCATCGCATCGCGCAGCTCGCCCTCGCTCAGCGGTTTGTCGCCCGTGTTCAGCACGGCATCAAAGGTTTCTGAAAGCTGTGCCTCAACTGCGGCGGGCCAGCGACGGGTCACAAGTACCTTTGGCTTTGCCATGATTTCATCTCCCTGACGTGCTTATGCTTGTTAAATGCGCTCCACCCCCGCCATTGCCCCGGGTCAGGGGTGGAGCGTCGCACCTGATCCAAAGCCGGATCAGGCAGCGTTCTTTTTCATCACGCTGGCGATGGTCTCGCCGATTACAGCGGGGTTTTCGGCAACCGTCACCCCGGCCGCCGAAAGGATCTCCACCTTCTCGGACGCAGATTCGCCGAAGGCCGAGATGATTGCGCCCGCGTGCCCCATGGTGCGGCCTTTGGGTGCGGTCAGACCCGCAACATAGGCCACCACCGGCTTGGTCACGTGGTTCTTGATGTAATCCGCCGCTTCCGCTTCCTGCGGGCCGCCGATTTCACCGATCATCGCGATGACCTCGGTTTCCGGATCCTCCTCGAACCATTCCAGGATGTCCTTGAAGGAAGAGCCGTTGATCGGGTCGCCGCCGATGCCAACTGAGGTGGAAACCCCCAGGCCCAGCTCTTTGAGCTGCGCTGCAGCCTCATAGCCCAGAGTGCCCGAACGGCCGATGATGCCCACGGTGCCCGGCAGGTAGATATGGCCCGGCATGATGCCCAACAGCGCCTTGCCCGGCGAGATGGTGCCCGCGCAGTTGGGGCCGGTCAGGATCATCCGCTTGTCCTTGGGATAGCGGTACATGTAGCGTTTCACGCGGATCATGTCCTGGGCCGGGATACCGTCGGTGATGCAGACGCAGTATTTGATGCCGGCATCCGCTGCTTCCATGATGGAATCGGCTGCAAACGGCGGCGGTACAAACACCAGCGATGAATTGGCGCCGGTGGCCTCGACCGCTTCTTTCACGGTGTTGAAGACCGGCACGCCCTCGACGGTCTCGCCGCCCTTACCCGGAACCACACCGCCCACGACGTTGGTTCCGTATTCGATCATGTCCTTGGTGTGGAACCGGGCGATCTTGCCGGTGATGCCCTGGACGATGACTTTGCTTTCACGATCGAGAAGGATGCTCATTTCACTGCCCTCACACGAGTGTTTTGATCGAGGTCGTTTTTCCACGCGCCGACAGCCCGCTCTGCGGCTTCTATCAGCGAGGTTGCGCGGATCAGCGGCAGGCCGCTTTGCGCCAGGATCTTTTGGCCTTCTTCCACGTTGGTGCCGGCCAGACGCACCACCACCGGCACATCGACATCGACTTCCTTCAAGGCCTGGCACACGCCTTCGGCCACCCAGTCGCAGCGGTTGATACCGGCGAAGATGTTGACCAGAACCGCCTGCACATTGCTGTCGGACATCACCAGGCGGAAGGCCTTGGCAACCCGTTCCGGGGTGGCACCGCCGCCGATATCCAGGAAGTTGGCAGGTTCGCCGCCGGCCAGCTTGATGGTGTCCATGGTCGCCATCGCCAGACCTGCGCCATTCACGATGCAGCCGATGTTGCCTTCGAGACCGACATACGACAGGCCGCGGTCAGCCGCACGGGCTTCGCGCGGGTCTTCCTGGGACTTGTCGCGCAGCTCAGCGATCTGCGGATGGCGGAACAGGGCATTGTCGTCAAAGGTCATCTTGGCGTCCAGCGCGATGACCCGGTTGTCCGAAGTGACCACCAGCGGGTTGATCTCAACCATGGTGGCGTCCAGTTCGGAAAACGCCTGATAGCAGCCTTTGAGCGTGCGCACCATCTGCTGCGTCATCGCCGGTTCGATGCCCAGCTGGAACGCAATTTCCCGCGCCTGAAAATCCTGCAGGCCCACCGCTGGCTCAACAATCGAACGCACGATGGACTCGGGGCGTTCGGCAGAGATTTCCTCAATCTCCATGCCGCCTTCGGATGAAGCAACGATCATCACCCGCTGGCTGCTGCGGTCCAGCACAAAGCCCAGATAGATCTCGCGGGCAATCTGAACTGCACCCTCGACATAGACACGGTAGATGCCTTTGCCCTCGGGGCCGGTCTGATGGGTCACCAGTTTCTTGCCGAACAGATTCTCGGTCGCCTCATAGATTTCGGCTTCCGAGTTGCACAGCTTGACGCCGCCCGCCTTGCCGCGGCCGCCTGCGTGAACCTGGGCTTTGACGATCCATTTGTCGCCGCCCAGTTCCCGCGCGCGGTAGGCCGCCTGCTCCGGGCTGTAGGCCAGCGCGCCCGGCGGAACCGTCACGCCGAAGTTGCTCAGAACTTCTTTGGCCTGATACTCGTGGATATCCATGGTCCTCTCCTCCTCATGGATGCGGAAATCTATTACTCAGCCGGTTCAAGCGCCGGTGCGTAATGCGTGTCGAGCAGGGCGTTGATCGCCGCCATGTCGACTTTGGCACCCATGTCGTTCATCGCCTTGCCAAAGCGGTTGACGATGTCGGTGATGGCCGCCGGGGTAATCTGGTTCAGGATGCCGATACGGACCTGAACCGGCTCCGACAGGGTCGGCCAGATGCCGAAACCCACGGCGCGGCAGTTGCCCACCAGTTCCTTTTCGCGGCCGGCCAGATCGCCGGGCAGGTTCAAAACCACCAGGCTGGTCATGTTGCTGGTCACGTCGCAGCCCATTGCGGTCACGGCATCGCGCAGTGCCTTCTCGTGGAAGGCATAATCGCGAGCCTTCTGGGCACGGCCATGCTGCAGGGTGATGCGCAGCGCTTCGTGGAAGGCAGCAACCGCATAGCCCGAGTGGGTGCGATGGTAGGTGCCAGCGGCCACGTCCTGACCGTCCACGATGCCCCAGTGGCGGGCTTCCAGGATCGGGTTGTGGACGTAGGAATGGCAGCCGTTTTCACGCACGGTCTGGATGTAGCGGTCGGTGAAGGACACCGGCGCATAGGTCAGCGGCAGGCACAGAACGCCCTTCTGCGGGCAGGACGCCCAGCCGGCAACGCCCGGATAATCGTCGATCGAGAAATCTTCGATGCCCAGCGAGGACACCGCGTCGATGAGGCCCATCACGCCGTGTTTCACACATGCGTCCGAGAAGCCCTTCAGGTCGTTGATGCGGCCCGAACCGGTTTCCCAATGCGCCATAAAGGCCCATTTCGGTTTCTTCTCAGCCAGCACCTGCTCGACCAGCTTGCCAGAGACCGACTCGCCGTGCGGCACATCGACCACGGTGACGGACGCAGGCTGCGGGTTCATCGCGTCCGCGGCCAGCTCCTCGCGGGTGGCGGCTTTCATGCGGATGGTCATCGCGTCGATGCCCGAGAAGGTGCCGTTCTGGAAGGCAACCACGGTGTCGCCCGGCAGGATTGCGTTCAGCATGCAATCGAGGCCCGAGAAGCCGGTGCCACCAACGCCGTAGGTGTAGGTGTTGGCAGTGCCCCACAGATCGCGCAGCATCTGCTTGCACTCGATCATGCCGCGCAGCACGTCCGCCTGCATGTGGTCCGCCAGGCCGGTGTTGGCAAAGGCCTGCAGCACGCGGGGGTCGGTATTGCCCGGGCCAGGGCCTGCGGCCAGAGTTTCCGGGATTTCCAGGCTGGGGAAGATCGTGGATTCAGTCATCGGGGTTGGACCTCGTTGGTTTCGTGTCGGCGATGTGCCGGAGGTCCCGGGCCTTCTGCGCAGCGCCCTTCACTGCGGGAAGTTTTGTTTCCTGTCGTGCAACATCTGTTAACCCAAGGAAAACCCAGGTCGACAAAAGCCGCAACATTCCTATATCCTGCTTTTGGGTATCTAATTGGATAGTAAAAAACCTACCCACACTGGTAAAAATACCGTTGCATACCGAAATGCACCCTACCTATTTGGGTAGTTTTCTACAAAGGGACACATAATGACTCCTATAAGCGACAAAGTTTCCCCGATTTCGGTCATGCTCGCTGACGCAAATCCGCTGGTGTTGTCGGCGATGTCCGAAATCTTTGACAAAGATCCACGATTCTCGCTGGTTGCCACTTCCGCAACCGCCGAAGGCTTCCTCGGGACGGTCATGCGGGTGCCGGTTCAGGTCGGGATCATCGACTGGAACCTGCCTGCGCTTGGCGGCGCCAAGCTGATCGAGGTGCTCCGCGACCAGGCCAACGCCCCGCGGCTGGTGGTCTATGCCGACGAAGGCAGCGACGTGCCGCGCAAGGCGATGACCGCCGGGGCTGCCGGCTTTGCTCCGCGTTCCAGCGCGGTTGAGGGGCTTCTGGACACCTGCATCGCCGTTGCCGAAGGCAAGATGGTTTTTCCCTTCCTTGACGTCCGCGGCCTGCAAGCCGATCCGATCGAGCAGCTGTCGCGGCGCGAGCGAACGATGCTGGAGGCGCTGTCCAAGGGGCTCACCAACAAGGAGCTGAGCAAGGAGCTGGGAATCTCGACCAACACGGTGAAATTCCACCTGTCGAACCTGTACGAAAAACTCTCCGTCAAGAACCGAACCCAGGCGATTGCGTTCTACTACGCCAACCGCGCCGCCAAGGGGGATTTCAGCTTTGAGAAATAGAGCCGCTGCCCGGCCCCACGCCTCGCACGCGTATGCGCGTACGCGTGTACACGCGTGGGCGCGACGCGCGGGCGCGCACCCGCGCGAATGTATTTAAATGAAAACTTTTTTCTTGACAGGAATAACCCTCATGAGGAATGCCTAGAGAGGAGAGGACCAACCCCATACCGAATGAGGAGCGAAACCATGTCGTTTCATACCATCGAACAAGCCCCTGGCCGCCTGAACCGCAGCGAATTGGCGATCCCCGGAAGCCAGCCGCAAATGTTTGAAAAAGCGGCAAAATCTGACGTCGACGTGATCTTTCTGGATCTCGAAGACGCGGTTGCGCCGGACGAAAAAGACCAGGCCCGCAAGAACATCATCGAAGCCCTGAACGACATCGACTGGGGCAACAAATCCATGTCGGTGCGAATCAATGGACTCGACACCCACTACATGTACCGCGATGTGGTCGATGTTGTTGAACAGGCAGGCGAACGCCTGGACCTGATCATGGTCCCCAAGGTCGGCACCGCGTCCGATGTTTACGCCGTCGACATGCTGGTCACCCAGATCGAAGACGCCAAGGGCCTGAAGAAGCGGATCGGCTTTGAGCACATCATCGAGACTGCACTTGGCATGCAGAACGTGAGTGAAATTGCCGCAGCCTCCAAGCGCAATGAATCGCTGCACTTCGGCGTTGCCGACTACGCCGCCTCGACCCGTGCGCGCACCACCATCATCGGCGGTGTGAACCCGGATTACTCGGTGCTGACCGACCCGGCCGCAGACGGTTCGCGCGACGTGCATTGGGGCGACATGTGGCACTATGCGCTGGCCCGCATGGTGGTGGCTGCCCGCGCCAACGGCCTGCGCCCGATCGACGGCCCGTTCGGCGATTTCCAGGACAAGGAAGGCTACAAGGCCGCCGCCAAACGTGCCGCGGTTTTGGGCTGCGAAGGCAAATGGGCCATCCACCCCAGCCAGATCGAACTGGCCAACGAAGTGATGTCGCCGTCTGACGCGGAAATCACCAAGGCGCACCGCATTCTGGAAGCCATGGCCGAAGCCGAAGCCGCAGGCAAAGGCGCGGTGTCGCTGGACGGCCGCCTGATTGACTATGCTTCGATCCGTCAGGCAGAAGTGCTGGTGGAAAAAGCCAAGCAGATCGCCGGCAACTAAGCCGCTGATCCTGTTCAAGACCTTCCGCCGTCCCGGCGTTGTCCGGGGCGGCTGAATGCCGCTATGCCAGGGAGATGCTGATGACCGGATTATTGCCGACCGCCAAGGCTTTGTTTCAGGCCGCTGTCGACCGCGCTGATCCTGCCAAGGCCCTGCGCGCCCAGCTGTCCGCCGTGCCTCTTGCGCCCCTGCCAGATGGCGGCCGAAATGTTTTGCTGGCCGTGGGCAAGGCAGCAGTCCCGATGATGCGCGAGGCATTGCAGCTGATCCCTGATGCGGCGTCAGCTCTGGCCATCACAAACCCCGAAAATCACAGAGAAATTCCTGGTGCTACCGTCCTTTGCAGCAGCCATCCGGTACCGGACGAAAAGAGCGCCCTGGCTGGTCGGGCCGCCATAGAACTGGCCCGTTCCCTTGGCCCGGATGACCGGCTGATCGCGCTGATTTCCGGCGGCGGCTCGGCCCTGATGGTGGCCCCAGCCCCCGGCCTCGCACTCGCCGACAAGGCCGCCGTCAACGCGCGACTGCTCGCCTCGGGCCTAGGGATCAACGAGATGAACCTGATCCGCCAGCAGCTGTCTGACACCAAGGGCGGCGGCTTGCTCTGGCATGCAGCGCCCGCGCAGGTGCAAGCCTTTATCCTGTCCGACGTGATCGGCGACGATCTGCGCGCCATTGCGTCCGGCCCCACCGTAGCCCCTATTGGCACAGGTGCAGAAGCCCGCGAGATCATGCAGCGTGCAGGCCTATGGGACGGCGCGCCTGAGGCCGTCAGAAGCCATCTCAGCACTGCTGAGACCGCAAAAGAAACCCCGCCTTCGGCCAGCAACACATTGATCGGCTCAAACCGTCACAGTCTTAAGGCCATGATGGCTGCAGCGGCAGGGGACTGGACTGCGAAACTGGTTTCCCACCGGTTGGTGGGTGATGTTTCCGAAGCCGCAGAAACCGTTGTCAGAGCGGCTGAATCCGCCCCCTTGACCATGCCGGTTGCACTGATTTTCGGTGGTGAAACAACCGTTCAGCTCACGGGCTCCGGCCTTGGCGGTCGCAATCAGGAGCTCGCCCTGCGCGTGGCCAAACTGGGCGCTGAACGTCTCAGCGGTGACTGGCTGTTCCTGTCCGGCGGCACGGATGGCCGCGACGGCCCAACCGATGCCGCAGGCGGTATCGCCACCCCAGAGACCTGGGCCGCCATCAGGGCTGCCGGTCATGACCCGGAGGCACTGCTTGCCAACAATGACAGCTACGCCGCTCTGAAAGCTGCTGATGCGCTGCTGATGACCGGTGGCACAGGCACCAATGTCGCCGATGTGCAGGTCTTCCTGAGACGGCCTTGACTCGCAGCAGCGACTTGCGTTTTTTAAGCTGATTTTTTCAAGAATTTTCCAAGCGGTGTCCGCATGATACAATTTGATCCTGGTAGTCTGCTCTCAGAGCCCTTTCCGGTTCCGCCACATGCGATATTGGCCATAGTTGCGCTCGGCATCGGGGCAGTTCAGTTGTTTGCCCGAAAAGGCACAACCCAGCATCGGTTACTAGGCTATGTATGGACTGGCTGTATGGCGTTCGTCGCGTTGACCAGCCTGTTCATTCACGAAATCCGCGTGATGGGACCATTTTCGCCCATTCATCTGCTGTCCTTGTTTGTACTGGTCGCGTTACTGGTTTCAATCCGCGCCGCCCGGCGCAACAATTTGGAACGCCACAGAAAAGGTATGGTTTACATGTATGTACTGGGGCTGCTTTTGACGGGCGCTTTTACCCTGCTGCCCGGACGCGCAATGCACACGGTATTCTTCGGGAGTTAGAACCGGTCACACTGAGGCACGCGCCTCCCCCCATTCGGCCAGATCATTCACCAGCATCAGCGCCACCCGGCGGAACACCTGGCGCAGCCGCTCCACATGCGGCCCCTCCAGCGACACATCCGCCAGCGCCTGATCCATGCATTTCAGCCAGTTCTCGGCGTCTTCTTCTGTGATCGGCACATGGGCATGCATCAGTTTCACGTCCATATGCCCATGTTTTTCCTCATAGTACCGGCGCCCGCCCATGAAGCCGGACAGGAAATTGAACTGTTCGATCCGGGCGTGGTCCATGCCATGCCCGCGCTTATGCAGCTTGACGATCTGCGCGCCGGCCTCGGTGTCCTCGACAAGATCATAGAACTGCTCGACCAGCTTGCGCAGCACCTCCTCGCCGCCAATCTGCTCAATCAGCTTCTGAACCATGTTCCCTCCCTGCTCCCAAACGGCCGCCCTCAGGACTGAGGCCGGGTCTTTTTGGGATCATAATGGGCAAAGGGTACGATTTTGGCGGGCAGCCGTTTTTGATGTCCGTCAAGTTTACCGATTTCCACCTCTGTTCCGAGTTCCGAACAGGACACATCCACCCGCGCCAGCGCGATGTTCTTGCCCAGCAGCGGTGAACGCATGGAGGAGGTCACCTCGCCAATCTGCGCGCGGCCAATGTGGACGCAATCGCCGTGGCCCACGTCGATCGCCGAGTCGATGTCCAGCCCGACCAGCTTGCGGGCAGGGGTTGTCTTGCGCCGGATCAGCGCGTCGCGGCCGATGAAATCATCCTCTTTCGACTTCAGCGGCACGGTAAAGCCGATGCCTGCCTCAAACGGGTCTGTCTGATCGCTGAAGTCATAGCCCGCAAAGATCAGCCCGGCCTCGATCCGCACCATATCCAGCGCTTCCAGCCCCATCGGGCGGATGCCATGCGCCTGCCCGGCCTCCCAGACCGCATCAAAGACTTCGCCGGCGTGTTTTGGATGGCAGAAGATCTCATAGCCCAGCTCGCCGGTGTAGCCAGTCCGCGACACCACCACCGGCACACCCTGGTCATCACCGATACGTGCAGGCGTGAAGCGGAACCAGCCCAGCTCCTCCAGCGTCGGGTTGTGCGGCATGGTCCAGATAATCTTTTTCAGCAGATCCCGGCTTTCGGGGCCTTGCACGGCGATATTGTGCTGCATATCGGTGGACGAGCGCACCAGCACGTTCAGGCCCAGCTTTTCCGCCTGCTCACGGATCCATTCGCCGCCGTAATCCGAGCCGCCGATCCAGCGGAAATTGTCCTTGCCCAGCCGGAACACGGTGCCATCGTCGATCATGCCGCCATGCGGGTAGCACATCGCGGTATAGACCACCTGCCCCACCGCCAGTTTCTTGATATTGCGGGTAAAGATATACTGGCACAGCGCCTCGGCATCCGGCCCGGTAATCTCAAACTTGCGCAGCGCCGTGAGATCCAGAACAATGCATTTTTCACGGCAGGCCCAGTATTCCTCCAGCGGCCCCGACTCTGCATAGCAATTGGCCAGCCAATAGCCGTTATATTCAATGAAATTGCGGGTCATTTTGCTGAAACGGTCGTGGAAACCGGTTTCCTTGGTCATCTTGGGCTCCGATTCAGGGGTCGCGCGGAACGCGATCGCCCGCTTGAAGGTCTCTGATCCGCTGTAAGTGCGGACGTGAATGTCGGTTGGGTTCCAGCCGTTAGCCGCGCTGGTGTCATCCGGACAGGCAGAGGTGACGCAGACCAGATCGGTCAATGCGCGCAGCAGCACGTAGTCTCCGGGCCGGGTCCAGGGCTCATCCGCGTACATGACACCGTGCTCGTCCAGGCCGGTGTTGAAGAAGAAATTGATCGCCATCCAGCCGGGCCGCGGCGTCACGCCATGCTGTGCCAGCGCGCCGTTGAAATTGTCCGAACAGTTCACATGGCCGGGATAGCCGATGTCATCATAGTATTTCGCGGCACAAGCCAGGGCAAAGGCGTCGTGGCGCCCGACCGTATCCTGCACCACTTCGACCAGCGGCAGCATATCCTGATCGTAGTATTTCGCGTGCAGCCCCGGCATCGGATAGGCATGCCCCATCAGCGTCCTTGTGGTGGTCACATCCAGCGCGTGTTCAATCCCCTTGTCCAGTTTGCGGGCCGCAAAACACTGGAAGTCGGTGCACTGGCGACCGTCCACATCAAGAATCTGGATATAGTCGCCAGCCTTCACAAAGTAACTCTCGGCGGTGGCGCTGTGCACCCGCACTTCACTGACCGGATCGGCCAGCGGATCGGGCAGTTCAAACCGTGCCACCTGCTTGATCACCGCGCGTTTGACCATGACAGTCAGTGCAGTCGCTGTGTCCTGTTTTTCAAAATCCATGATGCCGCCAGGCGCCGCGATGATCACCACCCCGTCGCGCTGCACGGTAAAGCTTTCCTCGGTCTTGGCAGGCGTCGTGCTGTCAAAGACCCGCACCGCGCCGCCCTGTGCCAGATCAATGCCGCGCGCCTCCAGCCCCATCCGCAAACCGCGCAAGGACTGGTCCGAGGAGGTCAGCAACGCCTTCAGCCCGCCAGCGTCGCTATTGGCTGCCGCGCCGATGATCCCGGCATCAATACGCCCCCTGCCTTCTGCGGCGATGATCTCGCAGGGTTGCCCGCCTTCATCATTTATCACTGTCATCTGGTCGCCGGTTTCCACCCGGACCAAGACCGCGCCGCAGCCCTCAACCACGTAACGTTCGGTCCCTTTTGGCAAAGAAAACACCGATGGCTGATACAGGCCGGACGGTTTGGGAGGCCCCTTGATTATGTCAGGGAAGCTCATGTCATTCATCGCGCATCTCCTGTTGGACTCTCGCTAAATGTTGCACGGTCGGAATATTTATTTATTGTAAATAATATTCCCTTCCCCCAATCTAATCAACAAACATGTTGATTTCCTGCAGAAAAACCGCCCATGCCCGATAAGCGGCATTTTCCTCCAGGTGAATGCCGCAAACAAAAGGAACAGACATTGCACGCACTGATTTTAGGCCTCGCAGCAGCTCTTTCCTGGGGCGTTCATGACCTGTGCGTGCGGTTTGTTTCACAGCGGACAGGCATTATTCCCGCCCTGTTCACCGCCCTGTTCACCGGATCGATTCTCGTTGGCGCTGCTGCTCTGATCTGGGGTGACTGGGACGGTATGACAGGTCCTGCCTTTGGCCTGTCCCTGCTATCGGGCGTCTTCTTTGCCGCTGCCGGTTATGCGCTTTACCGGGCTTTCTCGATTGGCCCGGTTAAGCTGGTCGCCCCTCTGATCGGCTCCTACCCCATTCTTTCAATCGCAATGGCGCTGTTTCAGGATCAGCCTGTCTCAGCCCTGAATTGGTTTGCAGTGCTTCTGGTCGTCGCCGGAGCAGGCTGTGTCGCCGTTTTTGCTGCCAAAGAGGAAGACGTGCATCAGAATGCGCTCACTGCCATTGCCTGGAGCCTTGCTGCAGCCTTTGGATTTGCCCTGACCTTTGCAGTGGGGCAATCCGCCACACAGGCAGGGGCAGAGTTGCCGGTGCTCATCGTCACCCGTGCTGCCGCGCTGCTGGCGACCGGTCTATATGCGGTCTTCAGGCGGATCGTGCCTCTGCCGCCGATGGACATGCTGCCTGCCTTGTGCCTGATGGGCGCCCTGGATGCACTTGCACTGGGGCTTGTTCTCATCGCCGGCACGCTGCCCCGGCCCGAATTTGCCTCTATCACCTCGTCCTTGTTCGGGCTGATCACTGTCGTTCTCGCCTGGCTTTTCCTGCGTGAACGCATGACACGGCTCCAGTGGCTCAGCGTCGTTGTCACCTTTTGCGGGATCGCCTGCCTGGGCCTTTAGACGGATGATGCAAAAAACCCGCCGGAGTGGCTCTGGCGGGAGTATCTGTGGTCCCTGTCTCCGCTTAGCCCAGGCTTTCATCTATCCAAAAATACTCCCGCCCGCTGCCCG
>MDLF01000037.1 GCA_001730095.1 Rhodobacteraceae bacterium (ex Bugula neritina AB1) | reverse complement strand
CTGGCCCGCGGCGCTGGCGGTGCTGGCCCTGGCCACGGTGGCGCTGGCGGCCGGCGCCTGGTGGCACGGCCCGCTGCTGGACGCCGCCGCCAGCCTGGCCCTTCGGCTGGGCGCCCCCATCTAAGGCGCCGATTTGTCCCCATTTGGGGGCATCGGCTGCAGCGCAGATGGGGTGCAATGGCTCCAGAAGGCATGATGACGCCTTTTGCGCCACCTGCTTGCAGCAGCCATGGCGCCGGCGGGGGCATGACCCGGGCAGCAGCTGCTGCCCCGCCCCACACACTTAATGAGGAGGACGTTTACCATGGGTATTGAAGACAGAAATCCGGACTGGGAAGTCTGCGACCCCACATGCGATATCCGGTTCAGCGACAAGAAGACCGACCCGGACTACAATGACGGCACCACCGAAATCGGCGGCACCGACGGCAATGTGATCAACCTGAACGACCACGATGCCGGCGATAACGCCCGTGCAGGCGCCGGCGATGACGCCGTCTACGGCAACGAGCGCAACAACCGCATCGACGGCGAAAAGGGCCAGGATTACGTCGAAGGCCAGGATGGCGACGACCTGATCGAAGGCGGCAGTGGCAATGACACGCTGTTCGGCGGCGATGGCGACGGCAAGGGTCATTACGTGCAGGTGATCACCGGCTATGAAACCAAGGTCGACCAGGAGACCTGGGAAGAATACCAGGTGCCGATCTACGGCAAGAAATACATCGACGACGGCGATGATTGGATCGATGGCGAAGAAGGCTGCGATTATATCGACGGCGAGACCGGCAATGACACCCTGCTGGGCGGCGAGCAAAGCGACAGCGTGTTCGGCGGCAAGGGCGACGACCACATCTTCGGCGACGATGCCGACGGCAACTACAGCGCCGCTGATGGCGATGCGGCTGACTACCTTTATGGCGAGCTCGGCGACGACTGCATGGACGGCGAAGGCGGTGACGACTGGATGTGGGGCGACATGGGCCAGTCCGGTGAAACCGACAAGGACGGCCATGACACCATGTACGGCCGCGACGGCGACGACCGGATGCACGGCCAGGGCGGCCATGACCGCATGGCCGGTGGCCTCGGGGACGACCTGGTGATCGGCGGCTCCGGCAATGACGAGATGTTCGGCGACGAGCGCCAGGGCCAGGGCGCCGATCTTGACTTCGGCTTTGTCAGCGGCACCGGCAACAAGGACGATGATGCCGATGGCGACGACTGCATGCTGGGCGGCGACGGTGACGACACCATGGACGGCCAGGGCGGCAACGACAAAATGTTCGGCGAGGCTGACAATGACCTGATGCAGGGCGGCCGCGGCAAGGACCTGATGGATGGCGGCGCAGGCCGCGACGACGTCAACGGCGGCGCAGGAAATGACACCATGCGCGGCGGATCCAACAACGACGTGCTGGAAGGCGGCGCCCAGGGCGACCTGATCTTCGGCGACCAGGGCGGCAATCTCGGCGCCGACGTCAATGGCTACGAGATCGACTGGAGCTGCTGCGACGACGAAGCCTCGCCGCAGGCACCGCAAGGCCATGAAGTCAACGGCTTGAAGCCGGTCGACTGCCCGGATTGCTACACCCCAGAAGATGGCGGTGAGGATGGCAACGACCGCATTCGCGGCGGTTCTGGCAGTGACACCATGTTCGGCGAAGGCGGCAATGACGTCATTGTCGGCGGCCGCGGGGCCGACTACGGCTATGGCGGCGACGGCGATGACCGTCTCTATGGTGGCAAGGGCGGCGACAAGCTGCACGGCAACGAAGGCGACGACTGCGTCCACGGTAATTCCGGCCATGACCGCCTGTACGGCGATGCCGGCAATGACACCATCCGCGGCGGTGGCGACTCCGACAAAGCCTTCGGCGGCACCGACAACGACAGAATCTTCGGCGACAGCGGTGATGACTTCCTCTATGGCGAGGAGGGCAACGACCGGATCTCAGGCGGCAGCGGCAATGACGTGGCCCATGGCGGCAGCGGCAATGACACCCTGAACGGCAACAGCGGCGATGACTTTGTCGACGGCAATGACGGCGACGACATGGTGTACGGTGGCGCCGGCAAGGACGTGCTGCAGGGCGGCGAGGACAATGACACCCTGGGCGGCGGTAACGACCGCGACTGCCTCTATGGCGAGAACGGCAACGACATGCTGTTCGGCGGCGAGGGCGGCGACTTCCTGGATGGCGGCGACGGCGATGACCGGCTGCATGGCGGCAACAGTGATGACAACGACTTCCTGAAAGGCGGCGCAGGTGACGACAACCTGACCGGCGGCGACGGCCAGGATGTCTTTATCATCGACCTGACCTGGGACGGCGCCAGCTTTGCCTCCACCGATGGCACCGACACCATCACCGACTTTGACATCGACCAGGACCACGATGTGCTGCTGTTGCGTGTCACCAATGTCGACGGCGGCCTCGGCACTTCGGCGCAGCAAGCCTTTGAGGCGCTGAACGGCGGCGGCGCCACCGTCACCGACGACGGCACCGACACCAGCATCAGCGCCGGCGGCGCCACGGTGAACATCCTCGGCCTGACCGGCAACGAGGCACCGTTCACCTCGCTGGGACAGGATGCAATCCCGACCGGCGGCGTGGGCATCAATGCGGTGACCACCGGTGATGCCGGCTCTTACGAGGCAATCAAGGTGCTGGCCTCCGACACCGGCTTTGACGACAGCTACGACAACATTTGGGGTCCCACAGCCGTCTGAGCCACCGGAACGGCGGGCCTGGGGGATCTCCCCCCGGGCCCGTCCAGCCCTGGTTCAGGACAGCGATTTGGTCCCCGGCCAAGGATTGCATCCTTGGACCAGGGCGCTGTTCTCCAGATTTTTTAACTTCAATTTCGTGCAGCCGGGGGGCTACGACAATGAAGGAAAGACGGGTATTTGATGGTCAGCGGGGCGTGCTTGCCGCCATTTTCACGGCAAGTGTTTTCGTAAACCTCCTTGTCCTGACAGCGCCGCTCTACATGCTGCAACTGTTTACCCGGGTCATGGCCTCGGGCAGCATTCCGACTTTGATTGCTTTGACCACCGGCGCGGGTATCGCGCTGGTGTTCTTTTTTCTCTTCGACATGATCCGCCAGCGTCTGGTGGCGCGGCTGGGCTCTCGGCTGGAAGCCCGGCTCAGCCCGGTGGTTCTGGACGGCATGATCAGCGGCCAGCTGCCGCCGGCCCTGCGCCGGGCCGAACCGATCCGCGACATCCAGGAGCTGCGCGGCTTTGTCACCAGCCCGGTGTTTCTGGCGCTTCTGGACGCGCCCTGGTCGGTGATGTTCCTGCTGCTGATTTTCCTGTTCAGTCCGATCCTGGGCGCGGTGGCGCTGGCGGGCATCGCGCTGCTGTTCATCCTGGGGCTGCTCAGCGAGATGATGGCCCGCAAACCATTGGAAGAGGCCACCAAACAGGCCACAGAGACCAATACCGCAGTGGCTGAAATGATGACCAACGCAGGGCTCATCCATGCCATGGGCAAGACCGGCCCGCTGATTGCGCGCTGGCAGCTCAAGGCGTTTTCGGCGCTGCTGTTCAACACATTGGCCACCGACCGGGTGGCGCTGATGACCTCGCTGGCCAAAGCCGCGCGCATGGGGCTGCAGATCGCAGTGCTGGGGGTTGGCGTGGTGCTGGTGATCAACAATCAGCTGACGCCGGGGCTGATGATTGCCTCCTCGATCCTTCTGGGCCGTGCTGCGGCACCGGTGGAACAGTCGATCGCCGGCTGGCGCGGCTTCCTCAAGGCACGCGGCGCCCATGGGCGGCTGAACACATTCCTGGCCCATCTCAGCGCCGCGCCAGAGCGGCTGACCCTGCCTGAGCCGGACGGCCGACTGGCGGTGGAAAACGCCACCGTGGTGCTGCCCGGGCGTCCGGATCCGC
>MDLF01000036.1 GCA_001730095.1 Rhodobacteraceae bacterium (ex Bugula neritina AB1) | reverse complement strand
GGCATCCGTCTTTTGATTCACGCTAAAGCGGGACCGACTGGAAGTCGGTGGGTTTGCTCCAGGGAGTGGATACCAAATCCGTATCGCCGTGCTAAACCGTTACACACTTCTTGGCATACCCGTCATAGAGCCCCTAGGATAAGTCCGTCCGGGGAACGGGGAAGAACGCTCTTCACCCGATTTGTGCAACAGAGCCAATCATGGGGACCAAAACCCTGGCGTCAATCCGCTGCCCCAGCATCAGGCCGCAGACTAGGCTTAGTGCACCGGAACCGGCGTCATGTCATTCTGCCGTGCCAGCACAAAGGCCAGGTTGCGGTCAGCCACCAGCGCCAGCTGGCCGCCTGTCGCGTCATGCACCGCATAAAGCTGCGCGCGATCACCGGCGCTCTCCTGCACCTCCTTGGGAAGATCCGCAACCGCAACCGCCTTCACATAAACGGTCCGGTCGCCAGTCTCCTTGAAATCAAACGGTGTATGCATTGCTCTTACCCCTTTCTGATACTGATCGTCTGGACCACGGTTTCGGGCCGCGCGCGGGTCAGATCCACATGCAACAGCCCGTTTTCCATCACCGCCTCGCCCACTTCAACGCCATCGGCCAGCACGAACATGCGCTGGAACTGGCGCGCCGCAATACCGCGGTGCAGGAACACCCGTCCCTCGCTGTCATCGCGCTGGCGGCCGCGGATCACCAGCTGGCGGTCTTCGACGGTGATCGCCAAGTCCTCTTCGGCGAACCCGGCCACAGCCAGGGTAATGCGGTAGGAATGGTCAGAAGTCTGTTCGATATTATAGGGGGGATAACCCTCATTGCCCGACTTGGCCGAGCGTTCCAAAAGGCGTTCCAGCTGCTCGAACCCCAGCATATGCGGGTAAGAGCCCAAGGTTAGTTTCGACACGTTGTTCGTCCTTTTTGCCAAAGCGACGGATCTGCGCGGCCCCGGTCCCGGCGGCCGCCTCATTGAGAATATGGGAAGTTCTTGCAGGTTTCACAAGAGCATGCACTCTCAGGTCTAGCGGAAAAGCCGTTAACGAAGTATCTTTGACGCCACTTCATTCATCAGCCTGATTGAGTCGCCCATGAATGCACCTACAGATGTGTCAATGAAGACCGATGAGGTCCTCAAGATTGAGCTGGAAGTTTTCCGCACGCAGCACAGGGATTTGGACGATGCGATCAGCGCGCTGGAAGAGCGCGCTGTCAGCGACCAACTCACGATCCGCCGCCTGAAGAAACAAAAGCTGATCCTCAAGGACAAGATCGCTCTGATCGAAGACCGGCTGACGCCGGATATCATCGCCTGACCAAGCGCCGTCCCACCGGCGCCTGATCCCGGCCAAAGCTGCCGGGTTACCGGCTGCAGAAGGCAGCCTCCCCCAGTTTCCACAGCGGCGCTCCCGCCTCCTGGCCAAGCAGCAAAGCCGCCCGGCCCAGGCGTTGGGCGTGGCAGCACGCCTTGCGGCGCGCTGTGGGCCCACCTGCTTCTTTCTGGGTGAAAATACCCCCGCCGGAGGCACCGCGCGTCAGCGCGGGTTCAAGCGTCAGCTTCTTTTGCCGCGCGCGACTTGCGGTATTGCGACGGCGTCTCGCCGTAGACCCGCTGAAACGCGCGGTAGAAATTGGACCGCGACAAGAAGCCCGAACCGGCGGCGATATCGGTGACACTCCTGTCGCTGCTTTCCAGCAGCCCGGCCGCATGCGCCAGGCGGAAGCGGTTCACATATTGCGACACATTCTGGCCTTGCGTGCGGTTGACCGCAGCGGACAGCTCCCGCGCGGGGATATGCAAACGTTTGGCCAGCCGCTGCACCGATAGATCCGGATCCAGAAACAGCTGCTCCTCCTGCAGCAGGTGCCGCAGCCTCTCCTCGGTGTCGGCAGTCACCCTGCCGGCGGGGGCTGCGGCTGCGGCTGCCCGACCCGGCGCGGAAAACACCGCAGGCAGGACGCTCAGCAGGACCAGCAGCATGACCAGCAGTGGCACCGTCCCGGCTGAAATCAACGCTGGAACATGGCTGCCGCCGAACAGGGCGAAATCGGCGGCGATGGCCGTGTCCAGCAGCAGCACGAACACCAGCAGACCCACCGCCCGCAGCATCCACCGGTGCAGCAGGCCCGCCCGGTCCAGCCGCGCCTGCGCCAGCGCGTCCGGCCCCTTGCGCCAAAGCCGTAGCAGCGCCGCGGCATAGGCGAAGTAGCTGGCGCTGATCAGCCAGTCCAACTGCCGCATATCCGCAACCAGCAGCCAGAACAGCGCCAGCGCCGCAACAGGCGCCGCCAGATGCCGCAAAGCCCGGCGCAGAAACCCACTGGCATCCGGCAGTAAGGCCGCAAACCCCAGGTACAGAAACGGCCCGAAGTAAAGCGGCAGGATACGCTGCAGCGGGATCAGCGGGCTGAGGCCATAGCCGAATCGCAGACCGACCAGAAGAGACGACACTGCACTCAGGCCAAAAAACGCGACAAACAGCAGGTTCGCCCGGCGGCAGCCAAGCTCTGCCCGCCAGACCAGTACTGCCAGGGCGCTGCACAAGGCTGCGGTCATCACCGGCAGCGGAAAGGTGAGCATTGCACTGCTGTCCATCTGTCCTCTTTCACGGCTGTTTTGTCCTGCATCAGGTTTCAGGACAGCTATAGGGCGCCCCGGCCATTGCTGCAATCGCGCCGCCGGCGCAGGTTCCAGGACATCCAAAACAGAACCCGGAGACCATCATGAAATCCTTCCTGCACCTCCTTGCCTTCCTGTGCACTGCCGCATCGGCAACCGCCCAGGACTACATACCCGGCCTGCGGGACCTGAATATCCCGGCCGCCGCAGACAGCCGCCCGCTTGACGGTCTTCTCTGGTATCCAGCAGCAAACGCCGCAGCGCTGGAGCCAATCTATGACAGCAAGGTCTGGGAGGCGCCGCTGGCCGCACGGGAGGCCGCGCCTGCCACCGGTCCCTTCCCGCTGGTGGTTCTGTCGCATGGCATGTACGGAAACGCGCTCAATCAGGCCTGGCTGGCGGAGGCGCTGGCCCGGCAGGGCTTTGTGGTGGCAGCCATCAGCCATCCGGGCACCTCCACCTGGTCGCGCGAGCCGGATCTCAGCCGCCAGTTGTGGCAGCGCCCGCGCGATATCTCCCGTGTCATTGATCACCTGCTGGCGGCGCCACAGCTGGCCGCGCTGGCTGATCCGGCCCGCATCTATATGGCCGGGCACTCGCTTGGCGGCTTTACCGCTGCCCTGCTGGCTGGCGCGCGCTATGATGCGGACAGGTTCTCGCAAATGTGCGACACGCTGCCGGATGACCTGGTCTGTGGCATCCTGAAAGGCTGGAAAATCGCTGAAACACCTGAAGATCGCGCCCATATGCAGGCGGAACTGTCCGACCCGCGGATCAGGGCCTTTGCCCTGTTCGACCTGGGCGGCACCCAAAGCTTTTCAGAGGATAGCCTGGCACGGATCACACGTCCGATGCTGGTCTACGGCGCACCCATTATGAATTCCGGCCTGACACTGGATATCGAATCCCGGGCGCTGGTTCAGGCGCTGTCAGCCGCCGATGTACGCTATGTCGAACCACAGACACTGTCGCATTTCGATTTTCTGGGCCAGTGCCAGCCGGACGGGCTGGCAATCCTGGCTGCAGAAGCCCCCGGTGATGAAATCATCTGCCGCGGCGGCGGCATGGAACGGGCCGCCAAACACCAGCAGATCATTACGGAAGTTGCCGCCTTCTTCAACGGCAACTGAACCACCAGCCAGGTCTCCCGCCCCCTGCGCCCGCAGCAAAGCTGCCCGGCCCAGGCGTTGGGCATGGCAGCGCGCCTGGCGGCGCGCTGCGGAGGCGTTTGGCAGCAGGCTACAGATCCTTGCAGAGCCGCAGCGCGTCATAGACGGCAGCATGGATATTGCGGCCCGCCACCGCATCACCTGCACGAGCCAGCCAGAATTGCCCTTCGGGGTTCGTTTGCGCAAAAGGGCTGCACCCGGCAATCATTGCCTGATGATCCAGCTGACCCAGATTGCGCGATGCGGGTTTCAATGCGTGATACAGATCCTCGGCCGGCACCACCCCATGCTCGCAAACCACATGGTCCACGGTCCTTTCGCTCTGTGCCCCGGTCAGCACATGACGCAGGGTGACACGCTTGCGGTGACCTGCGGCGGCCACCGACACAGGCTCCAGCAGGTTTTCGAACACCCCCCCCTGCCGCGCCAGATCCCGCAGGACCACAGCAGAGTTTGTCGGCCCCAGATCATGCCCCGCCATCCGGTCCGGCGTCGCCAAAGTGACAGAACACCCTGCCCGCGCCATCACATCGGCGCAGACCAGCGCCGCGTGATCTCCGACCTCGTCCAGCAGCAGCACCTCGCCTGAAACCCGCGCCTCGCCGCCCAGCACTTCCCAGCTGGAGGTGATCAGATGCCCACCAGGAATGTCCAAACCTTCCGGCCAGCCGCCGGTGGCGACAATCACCGCATCCGGGTTTTCCCCCAGCACGTCCTCTGTCTCAGCATAGGTATTGAGACGCAGATCCACGCCCAGCCGTTCCGTTTCGGAGATCAGCCAGTCTGCCACGCCCCAGATCTGCCGCCGCGTCATGCCTTTGGCCGCCAGCGCAATCTGGCCGCCAAGACGCCCGCTGGCCTCAAACAGCACCACGTCATGACCGCGCTCTGCCGCCACACGTGCCGCCGCCAGCCCCGCAGGGCCGCCGCCGATCACCACCACCTTGCGCCGCTCCTCTGCAGGCGCAATGACATGCGGCATCACCCTTTCGCGCCCCGTCGCCGCGTTATGACCGCAGACCGCCGGTTTCCCCTGATTGACCCGATCAACGCAGTAGCCCAGCGCCACGCAAGGACGGATGCGTTCCTCCGCGCCCTGCTGCAGCTTCTGCACCAGATAAGGATCGGCCATATGGGCGCGGGTCATGCCGATCATGTCGGCCTGCCCCTCGCGGATGGCGTGACGCGCGGTGGCAATATCGGCCACCCCGCCCGCATGGAACACCGGCAGATCCACCGCCGCGCGGATCGCACCCGCCACATTCAGATCCGGCGCCGCGGGCATGCCCATTGGCGCCACCCAGCCGGCCAGGCCCAGATCGTCATAGGGCGCGCCTGCCAGCACGTTCAGGAAATCCACCGCACCGGTCGCGGCAATCTTCTGTGCCGCCTCGATGCATTCGGCAGCACTGAGCCCGCCCGCCGCCAGCTCATCCCCCGTGATCCGCATGCCGAGGATCAGATCCGGCCCTACCGCCGCGCGCACGGCCTCCAAGACCTGCAGCGTCAGCCGCAACCGGTTATCCAGCGAACCACCATAGTCATCCTCGCGCGTGTTCACCAAAGGCGACAGAAACTGCCCCAGAAGATGCGAATGCGACAGCAGCTCGATCCCATCAAACCCGCCCTGCCGACAGCGCTCCGCTGCAGCGGCGAAATCCCTGATAACGCGGGCGATATCCTCCGGCTCCATGACCTTGGGAAACGCGCGATGCGCCCGCTCGCGCCGCCCGGACGGCCCCAGAACCGGCAGCCAGTGCCCGTCGTCCCAGGCGGTACGTCGGCCCATATGGGTGATCTGGCACATCACTGCCGCGCCATGGCTTTGCACCCCTTCCGTCAGTTTCTGAAACCACGGGATGATACTGTCATCCCCCGCATACAGCTGCCCGAAGACCGAGGGGCTGTCCGGCGCAATATTGGTCGAGCCGCCAATCACCGTCAGCGCAACACCGCCGCGCGCCTTCTCCTCGTGATACAGCCGGTAGCGGTCGCGCGGATGGCCGCCTTCCTGGAACGAAGGCGCATGCGCCGTGCTCATGATCCGGTTGCGCAGGGTCAGATGGCGCAGCTGCAGGGGCTGGAGAAGCGGGTCGCTGTCGTGGCTCATGGCGCAGGTTCCGTCAGTGGCTTTGCTCAAGGATAAGCCTCTGTGTGCGCCCTGTCAGCTTGCAGAAAACCGGCATCCGCCCGCCCCAGTTGCGACACCCTGTTCGGGGCCTGCGGTTTCTCCTTCTGACCGGATGGTCAAAGCCGGATTTTCCGGTTAGGAGCACTGCAATTTTGCCCGAAGCACTCGCATCAGCCTGCCTCGGGCAGACTTCAAAGACCCTGGAAAAGAACGAAAATGACCTCCGCAAGCGATCCCTCCCCCGCGCCCGCACCCGCCGCCGGCAGCGAATACATATTCTCCCCGAAACAGGCGCTGATCGGCGCCCAGATGCTGTTTGTCGCCTTCGGCGCGCTGGTGCTGGTGCCGCTGCTCACCGGGCTGGACCCCAGCGTTGCGCTGTTCACCGCAGGGCTTGGCACGCTGATCTTTCAGATCGTGACCCGCGGCCAGGTGCCGGTGTTCCTGGCCTCTTCCTTTGCCTTCATCGCGCCGATCATCTACGGCGTGCAGACCTGGGGCATGGCGGCGACGACCGGCGGGTTGGCGGCAGCGGGCCTCTTGTATGTCGCGCTCAGCTTCGCCATCCGCGCCTTTGGCGCAGGTTTCCTGCACCGGCTTTTGCCACCGGTGGTGGTCGGCCCCGTGATCATGGTGATCGGCCTGTCACTGGCGCCAGTTGCGGTCAACATGGCCACCGGCCTGGCAGGCGACACCCAGGTGATGCCGCGCAACACTGCCCTGCTGCTCGCCGCCGTTTCGCTCGGCACCACCATGCTGACGGCAATCCTGGGCCGCGGCATCATGCGGGTGGTCCCGATCCTCGCAGGCGTCGCAGCGGGATATATCGCTGCGCTGGTGCTGGGTGCCATCACCGGCGAGGCGCTGGTCAACACCGCGCCCCTGGCCGACGCACCCTGGTTCAAGGTCCCCGGCTTTGTCGCGCCTGAATTCAATCTCGCCGCCATCCTGTTCATCCTGCCGGTTGCCATTGCGCCTGCGATTGAGCACTTCGGCGACATCATGGCGATCTCCAATGTGACCAAGCGCAACTATATGGAAAAGCCCGGCATCCAGAACACCATGCTGGGCGACGGTCTTGCCACCGCCGCTGCGGGCCTCTTGGGCGGGCCGCCCAACACCACCTATTCCGAGGTCACAGGCGCCGTCACTCTGACCCGCGCCTTCAACCCGGCGATCATGACCTGGGCGGCAATCTTTGCCATTGCGCTCTCCTTTGCGGGCAAGCTCTCCGGTGCGCTGTCGACCATCCCGATGCCGGTGATGGGCGGCATCATGATCCTGCTCTTTGGCATGGTCACCGTGGTCGGCCTGTCGGTGCTCGCGAAACTGGGCGACAGCCTGTCTGAGGCGCGCAACATGGTGATCATTTCCACTGTGCTGATCATCGGTCTCGGCGGCCTGACCCTGCAATTCGGCGAAGGCCTCACCCTCGCAGGTATCGGCCTCTCCGGTGTTGCGGGCCTGCTGCTCAATCTGATCCTGCCGCAGCAGCGGGACTGATCCCGCAAAGGTGCAGGGCCGCGCAAGCGGCTCTGCTCAGCGCTCCTCCGGCTTCAGATGCCGGATCCGCGCCACATGCGCGGCGATGTCCGCGCGGCTGAATTTCGAATGCACCCGTGTCCCTGACGCTGGATGGTTTTCCAGCCCCAGCTCCAACTCCGGCCGCCACGCCTGCTTGGGCCGGACAGGGCGCGGCGCAAAGCCGCCGCCGCAGGTCGGGCAGACATTCTGCAGCAGCTGCTCCACGCACGCCGCGCAATAGGTGCACTCGTATGTGCAGATCCGCGCATCCGCCGCATCCGGCGGCAAGTCCTTGTCACATAGTTCGCAATTAGGGCGCAGTTCCAGCATCTTGCTCTCCTTATCCGGCGGCCACCCTGCCCCGCTTGCCAATGTCCCGCAAGCCCCGCTATGGCCACCCGCGCCGCGCACCAGCGCGGCGCCACGCCCAACCGTGGGGCGGTGCGGGCCTGGCCGCATCCCGCGCGGGCGGGAGCCCGCCCCTGCCCCAAGGCCTGTGGCACAGTGCCAAACCCTGCAAAACAGGGAAAATCCCGTGGTTTTCCAGCCCGGCCCGCATTGCGAAAACCGCAACGTTCCCTATAGTGCGCGCTCCACAAGCCGCGACAGGAGCCACCATCCATGGGTGACATCAAAGTGGGCATCATCATGGGCAGCCAATCCGATTGGCCCACCATGAAGGAAGCCGCCAATATTCTGGACGAACTGGGCGTTGAATACGAGGCCAAGATCGTCTCTGCCCACCGCACCCCGGACCGGCTGTGGAGCTACGGCAAATCCGCCGCCGGCCGCGGCCTGCAGGTCATCATCGCAGGCGCCGGCGGGGCAGCTCACCTGCCTGGCATGGTCGCCTCCAAGACCCGCGTGCCGGTGGTAGGGGTGCCGGTCCAGACAAAGGCATTGTCCGGCGTCGACTCGCTTTATTCCATCGTGCAGATGCCCAAGGGTTTCCCGGTTGCCACCATGGCCATTGGCTCTGCTGGTGCAGCCAACGCAGGCCTGATGGCCGCAGGCATCCTGGCACTGCAGGACGCGGATCTGGCCCAGCGTCTCGACGACTGGCGCGAAGCACTCTCTGCCTCCATCCCCGAGGAACCCTCTGATGACTGATACCCTCGCACCCGGCGCCACCATCGGCATCCTCGGCGGCGGCCAGCTGGGCCGCATGCTCTCGGTTGCAGCCTCCCGCCTCGGCTTCAAAACCCATATCTTTGAACCGGGCGCCAACCCGCCCGCAGGCCATGTCGCAGACCGCGTGACCACCGCAGGCTACGAGGACGCCGAGGCACTGACCGCCTTCGCGGCGTCTGTCGATGTGATCACCTATGAGTTCGAGAACATCCCGACCTCCGCCCTCGACCTGCTGGAGTCGCAAAAACCGATCCGCCCGGGCCGCGAAGCCCTGCGGATCAGCCAGGACCGGCTGACCGAGAAGACATTCCTGCAGGATCTCGGCCTGCAAACCGCAGCTTTTGCCGACATCACCGACCAGGCCAGCCTCGATACAGCGCTGACAGAGATCGGCGCGCCCTCGATCCTGAAGACCCGCCGTTTCGGCTATGACGGCAAGGGCCAGGCCCGCATCAAGGCAGCAGAAAACGCAAGCGAAGCGCTCGCCGCCATGGCCGGTGCGCCCTCGATCCTCGAAGGATTTGTGAACTTCAGTCACGAAGTCTCGGTCATCGCCGCTCGTGGCACTACTGGCGAGATCGCCTGTTTCGACCCGGGCGAAAACGTCCACCGCGATGGCATCCTGCATACCACCACCGTGCCCGCAAGGCTGAGCACCGGACAGCGCATGGACGCAGTGCTGATGGCCGGCAAGATCCTGAACGCGCTCGACTATGTCGGTGTTCTGGGTGTCGAGCTCTTCGTCACGCCTCAGGGCCTGATCGTCAACGAGATCGCGCCGCGCGTCCATAACTCCGGCCACTGGACCCAGAACGGCTGCACCGTGGATCAGTTCGAACAGCATATCCGCGCTGTGGCAGGCTGGCCCTTGGGTGACGGCCAGCGCCATTCGGATGTGGTGATGGAAAACCTGATCGGCGCTGACGTGGACCGCATTCCGGCGTTGGCCAAAGAGGCCGATTGCGCCATCCACCTCTATGGTAAGGCCGAAGCCAAGCCGGGGCGCAAAATGGGCCATGTGAACCGGGTGTTGACACCGCAGGCCTAAGAACCAGGCTGCCAAGGCTGGGGGCGCTGCCCCCAGACCCCCGGGATACTTGCGGCCAGAAGAAGCAAGGGCGCGGCCATGAACGCCCGGTGAAAGCGGCCCCGCCGGTTTCACGCGCCGCAAAGAGGGCCTATTGGCCTGATGCGCGGCGCAGCTCCCCCAGGAACCGGGACGCAACCTCGCCAGACATATAGCTGACCCGCCCGCCGGCAATTGTTGCCGCAACCCGCTGGGTCTGCTTGTCCAGCACCACGATATCGGCGCGTTTGCCAGCTTCCAGCGTGCCGCGATCCGTCAGACCCAACAGCTGTGCAGGACCCTGCGAGACCAGCTGCCAGGCGCCTGCAAGATCCAGCAGCCCGGTGCGTTCCAGCATCAGCGCCGCGCGGCGCGGGCTGGGGTAGTGGTAATCGGAAGCCAGTGCATCGCACAGCCCCATTGCAATCAGTTCGACAGCAGAGGCATTGCCCTTGTGCGAGCCGCCCCGCACCACATTGGGCGCGCCAAGAATAACCGGATCACCCGCCGCCTGCGCGGCCTCTGCTGCCACCAGCGTCTCGGGAAACTCGGAAATACGTGCGCCGCGTTCGCGCCAGATCGCGCGGTCTTCAGCCGTCTGATCATCATGGCTGCCAAGGCGCAGGCCCATCGCAGCCAGTTCTGCACACAGCGCATCCAATCGGTCTGGCACCTCATCGCGGCGGGCGTGCATGTCCTTCAGCATCTGCCAGTGGACGTCCGGGTTGCGCCCCGCCTTCAGCGCCTGGCCGGTCAGCCGCGGCGGCTTCTTTCCCTGCGCCAACCGCTCATGCGGCAGGTGGTCATTGAACACCACATAGGGCACCTGCCAATCCGCCACCCTGACCGCCAGCCCGGCGTAATCCTCCAACATATGGATCTCAAACCGCAGCTGCGGCAACAGATCTGTCACCAGCGACCCGCGAACCGCCTTGATGCCCTCAAACACCTGTGCTGCAAACTCCGGGCCCCGCAGCCCCCCTTCCCAGGAATAGAACTGCGCCAGGACGGCTGTTGTGATCCCGTTGGCTGCCAGTTCTGCCTCGGCGGCAACAACACCTTCTGCCATCTGTTTCATCGCCCCGCGACGCGGCGCCAGATGGCGCTCAAACCCGTCGCCATGCACATCCACAATCCCCGGCAACACAAGATAGCCGGAAAGATCCACAACCCGACCCGCAGATGTATCTGCCACCAGCCCGTCCGCAATGGCGAGTTCACCGCCCATCTCCAGCCCGCCGGGGCGCAGCACATCACAGCCCTGCAGGGTCAATTCCAGCGTCATTTCTTTGCCTCTTCACAGCCGCCATTCAGTTGGCAGGCCTCGCTGATAATCTCTTCCACCGCCGCCAGCCAGCCCAGGCCGGGCTGAAACCGCCCCTCTTCCAGAAAATGCAGCGCCTGCGCCATAACTTGCGGGTTGTTCATCATGAACGTATGGGTGACCGGCAGTGTCAGATGCGCGGTCATGCCCGCCACTCTGGTACTTTCAACAGAGACCTTGCCGTCATCCGCGCCGGGGATCAGGTTGGAGAACACAGGGTTCAATGTTTCGCTGCCCGCAATCACGCCCAGCTCGAAATCCACCGGCGGCAGGCTTTTGGGCAGGCTGTCCGCCCCGGTTCCCAGCTGCAGCCCGGCCGGTCCGTTCAGGTAGCCAAAGACCTCCCAGTCCCCCAGCTCATCCACCAGCTCGCTACCCTGGTTTGGCGGCCCCATCATCACCACCCGGCCCAGAGTGTCCGGTCGGTTGTCCTGCAGCCAGCGGCGCAGCAGAATGCCGCCCATCGAATGGGTCACCACATGGGCTGTCGCTCCACCGCAGGCGGCAAAGGCCTCCGGCAGGGTTTGCTCTGCCAGCACTTCAACCGGCTGTTCGGTCGAAGGGTATCCGGGCCGCACCACGTCAAACCCGCGCGACTGCAGCACCTCCTCCATCACTGCAAAAGACCTCTCGGACCGCGCCAGCCCGTGCAGCAGGATCACACAATCAGCGGCCGCCGGCAGCGGCAGCAGCACCGCAGCCGCGACAAAGAAGGTTTTCAGAACATCACACATAAGGCCCAAATAAGCGCAAGCGGCGGCGCAGGAAAGACCCTGTCGCTATTTGACGGCCAGCGCCTTGCGCGCCGGTGCCTGCAGCACCACCAACGCGATGCCGCCCAGAACCGCAGCACTGCCAAAGATCAGCCGCAGCCCGATTGCCTCGCCCAGCAGGACCGCCCCGGCCAGGATTGCAATGACCGGCACGCTCAGCTGCACCGTGGCGGCCACCGCTGGCAGGATCTGCGGCAGCAGCCGGTACCACAGCGCATAGCCGATGCCGGAGGTCACCGCGCCTGAGAGAACCGCCAATACCGCGCCATAGAGGCTCATTGTGCTGCCGCCCAGCCACAGGGCAATCGGCAGGAACATCACCGTGGACCACAGGAAATTCACCGCCGTCGCCGCCAGCGGCTGCGCCGCCCCGCGCCCCAGGATGCTGTAGCTCCCCCAGCCCAGGCCTGCCGCCGCCATCAGCAGTGACGCGCCCAATGGCACTGCGCCGGAACCATCAGGCCAAACCACATAGGCCAGCCCCAGAAAGGCCAGCACCGCACCGGCCACCTGCCCGCCGCTGACCGCAGTGCCCCGCAGCACGCCCCAGACAAACATCGACATCTGCACCACACCGAACAGCACCAGCGCCCCTAGCCCTGCATCAAGCTGCTGATAGGCCAGCGAAAACCCGGCGATATAAAGCGTCAGCGCCGCACCGCCCTTCAGGCTCGCCCGCAAATCCTGGCGGGCCGCCACCCCCTGCATCCGGCACAACACCATCAATACGGCAGCGCCAGACGCCAGCCGCAGCAGGCCAAAACTGCCCGCATCCACATGCCCAGACCCAATGGCCATCCGGCTGAGGATCGAGTTCGCAGCAAAGGCGATCATGGTGAGGCAGACGAGACAAAACAGGCGCATGGCGCACCGGTAGCCTGCAATCTCCGGGCGGGCCAGTGATATTTTCGTGTTACTGGCCTGCGAACGCCCGTGGATAGATCAGCTCACCCTCCGGCACGTCGTCGCCATGGCGCAGGATCAGCGTGTATTCCAGCGGAAAAGGACTTTTGAGCCGGCGTGCCCGCTGCTGACTGAAACCATGGCGCCCATAAAAAGAGGGGTTGCCCAGAACGACAATCGCTTCTGGCAAACGCTCCCGAATCTTTTCGGAACGCAATTCGTACCAGCTTTCAAGCTCCTGCAGCATCCGGGTGCCAAACCGCCACGGGCGGCGATACAATTCATCCTTAGGCCCGCCAACTTCCATATTCGGATTGTTCTCGGCCAGTTTCCCACCTTGCCATTCGGGCCGCACCGCCATCGGTGCCAGACAGGCCCAGCCGTTGGGGGCCTGCATCCGGCTCAGAGCGAAGTATCCCCCGATCCTGCCATCCCAGGGCTTGCGGCACTCAAACCACATGTCCCCATCTGCCCGCAGCTGCCGCACAAGCCGAGCCTCAGCATTCGTAGGGAACGCCGCCTTCAACAGCGCATCCACGTCTTCATAATGCTCTTCTTTTACGCTGCTTGAAAAATCCGGCCCAACAACCATGCCCTGGCTCCCGCTTCTTTCTGGTTCAAAATACCCGCGCCGCAGGCAGGCCCGCAAGGCGGGCCATTCCTGATCCAAAAGAAAAGGGGCTGCCCAAAGGCAGCCCCAAATCTTGCAGTCCTCAGCGGTGGGCTTTCGGCAGATTGGCCTGTTTGGCCAATCGCCTGTCGCCTGATCCCAAATCCCAAAGGATTTGTGATTACATCATGCCGCCCATGCCGCCCATGCCGCCCATGTCGGGCATGCCGCCACCGGCGCCTGCGCCGTCTTTGGACGGTTTGTCAGCAACCATGGCTTCGGTGGTGATCAGCAGGCCAGCAACCGATGCCGCGTCTTCCAGCGCGGTACGGGCGACTTTGGCCGGGTCGATCACACCAAAGGAGAACATGTCGCCATATTCTTCGGTCTGCGCGTTGAAACCAAATGCGCTGTCAGAGCTTTCGCGGACTTTGCCCGCAACCACAGCACCGTCAACACCAGCGTTTTCAGCGATCTGGCGCAGAGGCGCTTCGATGGCTTTGCGCACGATGACGATACCGGCGTTCTGGTCGGCGTTGGCGCCTTCCAGGCCTTCCAGTGCCTTGCCGGCCTGAACCAGAGCAACACCGCCACCGACGATCACGCCTTCCTGCACAGCTGCGCGGGTCGCGTTCAGAGCATCGTCCACACGGTCCTTGCGCTCTTTCACTTCGACTTCGGTCATGCCGCCGACGCGGATCACGGCAACACCGCCTGCCAGTTTGGCAACACGTTCCTGCAGCTTCTCACGGTCATAGTCAGAAGTGGTTTCTTCGATCTGCGCACGGATCTGGCCAACACGGGCTTCGATCTCGGCTTTCTCGCCTGCACCGTCAACGATGGTGGTTTCGTCTTTGGTGATTTCGATCTTCTTGGCGGTGCCCAGCATGTCCATGGTGACGGACTCGAGCTTCATGCCCAGATCCTCAGAAATCACCTGGCCGCCAGTCAGGATTGCGATGTCCTGCAGCATGGCCTTGCGGCGGTCGCCAAAGCCCGGAGCCTTGACAGCAGCAATTTTCAGGCCGCCGCGCAGTTTATTGACAACCAGAGTTGCCAGCGCTTCGCCTTCAACGTCTTCTGCAATGATCAGCAGCGGCTTTTGCGACTGGATCACCTGCTCCAGCAGCGGCACCATGGCCTGCAGCGAGGACAGTTTCTTTTCGTGCAGCAGGATCATGCAGTCATCAAGTTCTGCAATCATCTTGTCTGCGTTGGTCACAAAGTAGGGCGACAGGTAACCACGGTCGAACTGCATGCCTTCGACAACAGTGGTCTCGGTTTCCAGACCCTTGTTTTCTTCGACGGTGATCACACCTTCGTTGCCGACTTTCTGCATCGCGTCGGCAATCTGCTGGCCGATTTCAGCTTCGCCGTTGGCAGAAATGGTGCCAACTTGCGCAACTTCAGCGGAGTCTTTGACTTCGCGCGCCATGTCCTTGATGCCTTCGACGACTTTGGCAGTTGCCAGGTCGATGCCGCGCTTCAGGTCCATCGGGTTCAGGCCCGCTGCAACCTGCTTCAGGCCTTCTTTGACGATTGCCTGCGCCAGAACGGTCGCGGTGGTGGTGCCGTCACCGGCTTCGTCGTTGGTGCGGGAAGCAACTTCCTTCACCATCTGGGCGCCCATGTTCTCGAACTTGTCTTCCAGCTCGATTTCCTTGGCAACCGACACACCGTCTTTGGTGATGCGCGGCGCGCCAAAGGATTTGTCCAGAACCACGTTGCGGCCTTTCGGGCCCAGGGTCACTTTCACAGCGTCAGCCAGCACGTTCACGCCGGCCAGCATGCGGTTGCGGGCATCAGTGGTAAATTTGACGTCCTTAGCAGCCATTTGTCACTCTCCTAGAGAAATTCTGTAATTGTCAGCGATAGTTGGGATCAGAGCAGGCCTGCGGGCTTACTCGATGATGCCCATGATGTCGCTTTCCTTCATCATCAGCAGCTCTTCGCCGTCGACGGTCACTTCGGTGCCGGACCATTTGCCGAACAGGATGGTGTCGCCGGCTTTGACAGCCATTGCGATCAGCTCGCCGCTGTCTTTGCGCGCACCTTCACCGGTTGCGACAACTTGGCCTTCGCTCGGCTTTTCCTTGGCGGAATCGGGGATGATCAGGCCGCCAGCGGTTTTTTCTTCGCTTTCGGTGCGGCGCACCAGCACACGGTCATGAAGCGGTTTCAATGCCATCTTTGCAGCTCCTTAAAGGCTCAAAGGTTATTATCTTTTGCCCCGCTCCCTGGCGGGGCAGTTATCACTCACATCTGCTGAGTGCTAACGAGGGGAAGCTAGGAACGCCCCCGGTTCTTGTCAACACGGAATCTGCAAAAATAATGAGGGCACCTAACCGCCCAGGTTCCTGCCTTGCCCGCCGCCTTATGCAGCCGCGTCTTTCAGATGCGGAAAACTGTCCTTGAACTGGCCAAATCTATACGCGCAGCATGTTACAGGCTGGTAGCGCGCCGGGGCCTCCGGGCTGACGCAGACCGGCAGCGGCTCAAACCGGGCGCCCGCAGGCGATCCCAAGGCCGGTCAATGTCCGGTTCTGCCAATCCTGTCGCCCCTTGTGCAAAGCTGGCGCAGTCATCAGCGCAGACAAGGGCTTTCTCAACAGGAAAATGCGCCCCAATTGAAGTCAAACAATGTGTGTGTGCAAATTCACCTAAAACCAGATCGATCACCGATAATATGCATTACCCAGAACAGACGACCGCCTGAAATTCACTCTTCCGTCCAGCTCTCAGCCCAATGCACCAGCCCGGCCCGGCCTGCGTCAGTCAGCTGGTAGACACCGGTCGTCACGCGTTCGAACCAACCATAGTGATTATCAGCCATCAGCCGAGTAGCCCGTGCAACGCCGGTGGCTTCAGCCACGTCCCGGCCACGCGATGCACCGGCCTCTGCCAGATGCGCCGCGCAGACCAGAGCGTCCTGGCGGTAGGCGGTCACGATCCCGTGCCGCGTGGCTCCGCCCGCATTGGGATCCCCCCGCAGAGCTTGGAATTCCCGCAAAAGCCGCGCCTGTTTCTTCTTCGATTTGCGCGGAGCGTAAGCTCCGGGATCGCAGTGCACCTCTGCCCGCCCGTCTGCCAGCACCGTGATCAGGCCCAGCCCCAGTCGTCGGCACAGGCCCAGATTGTCCTTCATCATCCGCCGTGCCTGCCGGCCGCCGGGGCGCGGCACTGCAATATAGACGTGATCTGTGACCGAAAGCCGGGCAATAGCCTGATGAAACAGCGACAGCGAGAACCTCAGCTTCAGCTCGACAATCACCGGCGGCTCAGCGCCGCGGACAGCCACCACATCAGCGGCACCCACCTCGCCCTTCACCGCATAACCCTGGTCTTCCAGCAGCGCCTTCACCGGCGCATACAGCTGATCTTCGCGCTCCATGCCCCATGACTGGCAGGAAGCGCGCGCCTTGGCAATCCACCGCCGGGTTTTACGGGGCAATGCAGGGTTTTACATTGCCGCCGCCCCTGCCCCGCCCTAGGCTTTTATGTTCAGGCCATAGTTCCGGCACATTGGGAAAGGGCACTTGATGAAACTGTTTGCACTGGCATTTGCCCTCCTGCTTCCGGCCTCAGGCCTATTCGCGGCCTGCCGCGGCATCGACTACCGCGACCATCTGCCATCCGCCACCCGGGCACAGCTGGACCGCGAAATGGCGGCCACCCCGTTTTCCGACGGCAACCACTGGGTCGCCACCAGGGGGAACCGCACCATCCATGTGATTGGCACCATGCACGGCGGCGATGCCCGCATGGCCAAGGTGATGCGCACCCTGCGCCCGGCGCTGCTGTCAGCACAGGCGATTTTTCTGGAAACCTCCGACCAGGATATGGAGCGACTGGACCGGATGCCACCGGCGCTGACTCGCAGCTTCCTGCTGCCGCAAGGCCGCGAGCTGCGGCACCTGCTGACGCCCGAGGCCTGGCAGCGGTTCAAACTGACCGTACAGGCCACAGGCGCCAACCTGGACAGCATGAACCGGATGCAACCCTGGGCCATCTCGATGTTCCTGGTGCAAAGCGGCTGCCGCCCCTACGGCTTTGGCCTGCGCCGCGGGCTGGACGACCGGATCGCCGGGTTTGCCCGCCGCAAGAAAATCCCGCTGGGGGCGCTGGAAACGCCGGAACAGGCGCTGGCAGCCATCTCTGGCATGCCCTTGCGGGATCAGGCCCGGATGCTTGAGCTGGAACTGCAGCTGGTGCAATCGGACATGCCCGAGGACGCCACCCCGGTTGAAGCTTACTTCGATCAGAGCGTCTGGACTTCCTTTGTGCTCGCTCCCTGGATCAGCGCCCGATACAGCAGCTTCTCTTACGCTGAAACCAAGCGGCTGTGGGCGCAATACAACCGCCGCCTGCTGGACCAGCGCAATATCCGCTGGATGAAGGTGATCGGCGGAGCGTCTCAGGACCGCTTTGTGGTCGCCGTCGGCGCGGCCCACCTGCCGGGGCGCAACGGGCTTCTTAACCTACTGAAGGCCAAGGGCTTCAGCCTCAGCCGGGCTCCGTGGTAGCTGCGCCGCAGCGGTAACCCGATTCACATTTCAGGATTTTCTTCATGCGCTTCCTTCTTGCCTTTGCCTTTCTTTTTCTGCCCGCTGCGCTTTGGGCTGCCTGCACCGGCACCGATCAACGGCTAGCGCTAAGCGCACAGGACAGGGCAGCCATCGATGCCCAGGTTGCCGCCACGCCTTTTGCCGAAGGCAACCACTGGATTGCCCGGCGCGGCAGCCGTACCCTGCATGTGATCGGCACCATGCACATCAATGATCCACGCCTTGATGCGGTTTCTGATGCTTTGGCGCCGGTCATTGCCCAGGCCGACCTGCTGCTGCTGGAAGGCACCAAGCGCGAAATGGCAGAACTGGTGACAGCCATTGGCCGGGACCCGTCGCTGACCCTGATCACAGAAGGCCCCAGCCTGATCGACCGACTGGAGCCTGCCGAATGGGAAAGCCTGGCCGCCACAGCGCGCGCCAATGGCGTCGCACCCTGGATGGCAGCCAAGATGCGGCCCTGGTTCCTGGCCGTCTCCATGGCGGTGCCGCCGTGCCTGCGGGCCTCGCCAGAAAGCACCAACGGGCTGGATAGACGGCTGGAACAAGCCGCGGATGAAGCCGGGACCGCAACCCGG
Organism: Rhodobacteraceae bacterium (ex Bugula neritina AB1); assembly: GCA_001730095.1. Taxonomy (GTDB): domain Bacteria; phylum Pseudomonadota; class Alphaproteobacteria; order Rhodobacterales; family Rhodobacteraceae; genus Leisingera. The sequence goes on along the minus strand of MDLF01000036.1, from coordinate 74,946 downwards.
GCGCTGGAAAGCCCGATGACCCTGTTCGAGGTGTTCAACAGTGAGCCGCTGGAGGAACAGGTCCGCCAGCTGCGCGCCTATCTGACTCTTCTGGGCGGCGAGCAGGACGCCGTTCACACCATGATCGAAAGCTACTTCGATGAACAGGCGCTGACCTATTTCACCATCTACCAGCGCGATTTTCTGCAATCGGATGCGCTGCCACCCCAGGAGACCCGCCGGATCTGGCAGGAGACGATGATGGCCCTGCTGGACAACCGCAACCGCGCCTGGATCCCGGTGATTGAGGCCGCAGAGGGTGACCTTATCGTGGTGGCCGCCGGCGCCCTGCACCTGCCGGGCGAGACCGGCGTGCTGAACCTGTTGCAGCAGGAAGGCTACAGCCTGGAGCGCGCGCCGTTCTGACCCCGTTCAGGCACAAGGCCGCATTGCAGAAGCTGCGGGGTGACAAGCCTGCGCCCCAGCCCTATAAGGCGCGCAAATCTCCCCTTTCTGACCTTATGCAAAAACAGGACAGCCCCATGACCATCCAAGTTTTCGGCCATAAATCCCCCGACACGGACTCCACCGGCTCGCCCATCGTCTGGGCCTGGTATCTGACCGAAGTGAAGGGCGTGGCCGCTGCCCCCAAACTGCTGGGCGAGCCGAACACCGAAGCCGCCTTCATGCTGCAGCGCTGGGGTCTGGAAAAGCCGGAAATCATCGCTGATGTCGCCGATGACGCAGCTGTGGTGATCGTTGACACCAACAACCCGGCTGAGCTTCCTGCCAATATCAACGGCGCCGACGTGCAGGCGATCATCGACCACCACAAGCTGGTCGGCGGCCTGGAAACCAAAGGTCCGATCGACATCACCATCCGCCCGCTGGCCTGCACCGCCACCATCATGCACGACCTGATGGGCGCGGATGCCGCCAAGATGCCCGAAGCCGTCAAAGGCGCGGCGCTGACCTGCATCCTGTCCGACACGCTGGAGTTCCGCTCCCCGACCACCACCGCGCATGACAAGGCCGTGGCCGAAAAACTGGCGGCTGAGCTGGGTATCGATATCGCCGAATACGCCGCCGAAATGTTTGCCGCCAAATCCGATGTGTCCTCCTTCTCCGATGCGGAATTGATCCGCATGGATTCGAAAGAATACGAAGTCGACGGCACCAAGTTCCGCGTCTCCGTTCTGGAAACCACCGCGCCGGGCGTGGTGCTGGACCGCAAAGCGTCGCTGATGAACTCGATGACCTCTGTCGCGGCGGAAGATGGTGTCGATCAGGTTCTGCTGTTCGTCGTCGACATTCTGAACGAAGAAGCCACTCTGCTGGTCCCGAACGACCTGGTGAAAACCGTTGCTGCCAAGTCCTTTGGCGCCGATGCGGCCGGGGACACCGTGGTGCTGCCGGGTGTCATGTCGCGCAAAAAGCAGATCATTCCGAACCTCAAAGTCTGATCCCGCCCTTTTCGCAATCACAGAGGAGGCACCCCGCCGGGCGCCTCCTTTTTTGGTGGTGGAGACCAGCCCCCTGTGCCCGCGGCCAGCGTCAGGTCCGATGAAAACCCTCTAAAGAAGTCTCAGCACCTGAACAAACTGGCAGCCCGCAATCAGGTTGCACAGCCCGCCATCAGCACTGACCCGGCAGCTGCCGCAACTGCCGCAACTGCAGGGGTTTTTCAGCAATTTGATTCAGGCTGAGCGGGGTTGCGGCTCTTCCTCATCGAACGGCCAGTCTTCGCCTTCATCGTTGAAGTCCTCCCAGCGCTCATTGCCATGCGCCCCGTCGCCGAAGTCCGAAGATCCAGCCTGCGGCTCCGGCAGCGCACCGTGATCGAACCCGGTCACCTCTGCCGCCGCCGATGGAGCCTGCAGACCGTCTGCACTCTGGGCCAGGTCACGCGGCTGGTTGTCTCCCAGCAGCACGAACTGCCCGACCATCCGGTTCAGTTCCACCGTCTCTCCGTTCATGGAGCGGATCGCATTGCCGGTCTGCTCCACCATAGAGGCATTCTGCTGGGTGACCGAGTCCAATTGCGAGACGCCGATGTTGATCTCGTTCAGCCCCTGCGCCTGTTCTGCCGACTGTTGGGAAATGCCGGCCACCAGCTCAGTGATGCGGCTGACCTGGCTGACCACGGTGTCCAGCGCCTTGCCCGCGCCATCCACCTTGTGCACACCGTCCTGCACATGGGACGAACTGGCGCTGATCAGAGTTTTGATTTCCATTGCCGCATCCGAGGAACGCTGTGCCAGCGCCCGCACCTCTGAGGCCACCACCGCAAAACCGCGACCAACCTCGCCGGCGCGGGCGGCTTCGACGCCCGCATTCAGCGCCAGGAGGTTGGTTTGGAAGGCGATGTCGTCAATAACCCCGATGATCTGGCCGATCTGGTTCGAGGAGTTCTCGATCTCATTCATGGCGGCAATGGCGCCCTCGACCACTTCGCCGCTGCGTTCCACATCGGCGCGGGCTGACTCGACGGCGCCTTGCACCTCCTGCGCATTGCTGGCCGAGGAATTGACGCTGGCGGTCATCTGCTCAAGCGCAGCGGCCGTCTGCTCCAGCGTTGCCGCCTGGCTTTCGGTCCGGGCCGACAGGTCCTCCGACCCTGATCCGATTTCCTCGGACTGCCGCTGGATGCGGCCGCCGGCCTGAACCACCTGGGCAATCAGCTCGTTCAGTTTGTCGACAGTCTCGTTGTAGTTCACCCGCAGGGGATCGTAGTCGCCAGTGAACGGCTCTTTGATCTGGTCACTGAAATCGCCGCGTGCCAACCGCTGCAAGGCGGCGCGAAGACGATCGATCACTTTTTCGCCTTCCTCCCGCAGCACATTCTGTTCGGCAAGCGCATCCACCACCCTGCCGGAGACAGCATCGATGTCTTTGGCGATTTGACCGAATTCATCAGACCGCATCCGGTCGGCGACCTTGAGGCCGAGATCCCCTTCTGCGACTTCCCGCAGCGCCGCCCGCAGCCGTTCGATGGGTTTGGTTATGGTCAGCGACACCCTGCGGGAGTTATGCGCCATGATGAGTGCGGCCACGGCAGAGATACCCAACATCAGATACAGAAGGTTCTGGTCGTGCTGACGGGCGCTCTCTGCTGTTTCTGCCGCAGACTTCTTGATGGCGGCACCCAGCACCACGAGCTTTTCCGTGACATTCGCGGAGTAGGACTGGAAAGCCGGCAGCGCATCGGTGGCGTCACCGGTGTTCTTGAACGCAAGCCCTGCAACCTCTGCAGCGGTCTCGTTGAACCCGTCGATTAACGGCAGCAGCGATGCCACCATGCGGCGGATGTCAGCCGGCAGCTCCAGCGCAAAAAGCGCATCCATCTCGGAGCGGAACTTGACCATGTCCTTTTCCATCCGGGCGAGATGTGCCGCCTGGTCTTCGGCGGAACCTTCCAGCCCGAGCACAATGGCTGAGACAACCGCGGCCTCGATCTTGCTGTGCTCCATATCGGCAGTCAGCTCATGCCGGACCGCCTGGGTCACATTGATCTGCCGCTCCAGTTCCAGTTCGCTTTGGTGCAGGCTGTAGATGGCAACGCCGGCCAGGATAAGCACCGACGCCATGGAAACGACGGCAGAAAACAAAAGACGCGCCTTAAGCGTTAGTGTGCGAGACATGATACACTCTTTACATGGTTGTTTTGCCTGATCCAAAAGCAAACGGGTTAATTTTCCCGAAACATCAGCTCCAGAGTAATCTTTTTACGGTAGCTGCACTGTTGCCTCCGCCAGCTGGTGCCGATGCCGACCACTGGCCTTCTGCTGCCGTCTCTGCCATAGCTGCGCCAAGTGAATTATGCGCGAAGGCCCGGCCATGACCCAGATCATCACCTCCCTTTCCGACGTTTCCAGCCGCTACAAAGCGCTGTTCGTAGACCTGTGGGGCTGCGTGCACAACGGCATCACCGCCTTTCCCGAGGCGGTGGCGGCGCTCAAAGCCTATCGCGAAGCTGGCGGTATCGTGGTGCTAGTGACCAATTCGCCAAAACCGCGCGCAGGCGTTGCGGCACAACTGGGGCAGTTCAACGTGCCGGATGATGCCTATGACACGATCTCGACCTCGGGCGATAGTGCGCGCGCGGCGATGTTTACGGGTGCGGTGGGAAACAAGGTCTATTTCATGGGCGAGTGGCAGCGGGACGCAGGTTTCTTTGAGCCGCTGCATGTGATCCACGATCCGGTGGAAATTACCCGGGTGCCACTGAAGGAGGCCGAAGGCATTGTCTGCTGTGGCCCGTTCGACACCATGGCAGACCCAGAGGTGAACCGGGCGGATTTCCTGTTTGCCAAGCAGATGGGCATGAAGCTGTTGTGCGCCAACCCCGACATCATTGTCGACCGCGGCGAGACCCGGGAATGGTGCGCAGGCGCGCTGGCGCGGCTCTATACGGACATGGGCGGCGAGAGCCTGTATTTCGGCAAACCGCATCCGCCGATCTATGACCTGGCGCGGCTGCGGCTGCAGGACGTGGCGCCGGAGATTGGTGATTCCGAGATCCTGGCAATCGGCGACGGGCCGCATACGGATATTGCCGGCGCCATGGGTGAAGGCATCGATTCCCTGTTCATCACCGGCGGCCTTGCGGCCAGAGAGACAAAGACATCGGTCCAGCCGGATGCGGATGCGCTGGCAGCATATCTGGCGCAGGAACAGTCAGCGCCAACATATGCCATTGGTTTCCTGCGATAAAATTGAAAATCCGCAAAGATTGAGGCCACTCCGGCCGTGCCGCCCTGCCCGTTTCGGGCGGGGTTTTCTTTTGTCAGAAATCTCTTGATTTTCTGCAGTTGCAAAGTAATAAAGTTGCGCAATCGGGCATCTTGATGCGCAAAAGTTATAACGCCAGACGGTCACCCCATGTTTGCGGGACCAGGCGAACGGAGGATGAAATGTTGGACAACATGCCGCGTGGAACCATCTGCATCGAAGACATCGAGATGGGCATGGTGCGTTATCTGCGCAAGGTGATCACCGATGAAGATATCGAGAAGTTCGCCGAAGTCTCCACCGACCGCAACCCGGTGCATCTGGATGATGATTATGCGCAGGACACGATTTTCGAAGGCCGCATTGCACATGGGATGCTGACTGCCGGCCTGATCTCGGCGGTGATCGGCGAGCAGCTGCCGGGCCATGGCACCATCTACATGAGCCAGTCGTTGAAGTTCCTGGCGCCGGTGCGCCCCGGCGATCTGGTGCTGGCAGAGGTTGAGGTCACCGACATCGTGATCGAAAAGCGCCGGGTGAAGCTGGAGTGCCGCTGCATCGTGGATGGCAAAAAGGTTCTGGTCGGCGAAGCCATGGTGATGGCGCCATCGCGCAAGTTCGACTGAGCTGGCCGCAAAGCCTGGACAGGGGGCGCTGCCCCCTCGCGCCTTTGGCGCTCACCCCCGGGGTATTTGAAACCAGAAAGAAGCGCAGGGGCGCCGGAGGGCCCTTTGCGCGCAGCAGCATGCGCCGCCGGAGCGACGTGCTCTTGGCGGTTTGCTGCACCGGTTTGTGATGTTTCCGCGTCTCTGTGCCGTTTATGCGCTGTGTCCCGTTTCAGGGGGCGGCGCCGCCGGGGTGGAGGTGGACAGACCCCACGGGGGGCCTGCTCGGACAGGATATCCTGGACGACCCCCTTTTTATCAGGGCCGGTTCCGGGGTGTCGCGCAGGCAGCCCATAGATGCCTGCGCCTCGTATCATGGCCCATGCGCGGAGCCATGGCGGGGGATCGCGATACTTCAGCAATATGGCAGAGGGCCATGAGGATTGCGTGAAGGGGGCGTACGGTGGGGGCGCAACGGGAGCAAGCCTCTAATAAAGTTGCTTCTCTCGGGCTTGCTCACCAGCTCGACTTGTCATTGCCCCCAAGCTGCAGAATCCTGCTGTTCCACCATACAGGCCGACCTGCCGCAGTTGGCTTTCAACTTGAGCGCTTGAGTACCCAAAACCCAAATTGCGCAATGCCCAGTAAGCTGGCGGCAACCAATACAGTATTTGCAACTTCATGTGTTCCGACACAGCCCCCCAGTTGGCCAAGGTAAAGATCATCAACGAAATTGTATTTGAACAAGTTCCAGTCTGCTAAAAGAGCCAGTGAAAAGAGAGCCAACAAAGCCCCGGACAAGGCGTTTCTCTTCCAAAGAAACAGGGCAACGACAGCTATCCAGACGTATCCTGATGGTGAGTTCATTGCTATTAGCATCTCATCAAACGAAGATGCTGCACCGTCTTCCGGCCTCCAATCAGGACGAGCACGCTTGCAATCCACTAAATAGTCTAAATCAACTTTCATTCTTAATCCGGCATTGACTGGAAGAACGGCCAGTATGGAAAGCCGCATATTGCATACAGCTTAGCTGACTTGAAAACCTACTTGTAGGTTTATGCTCTTCGACGCCATTCAATGAGGTTACGAAAACAAGGAAACGAGCTCTTTCAGTATTCTGAGCAGGCTGAAGCTGCCGCATCTTCACTCATACCGGAGCGACGCGTAGCTCCCCCCGCCACTGGCCGCTTGAACCGCCGCGCGGGTGCGGATAGGCATGCGCCATGCGTATCGTCAGAGATTATGAATTCGTCGAAGACCAGGACCGGGGCGCCACTGTTGCCATCGGCAACTTCGATGGTGTCCATCTGGGCCATCAGTCGGTGATCGAGCTGGCCCGCCAGGCCGCGCCGGGCGCGCCTTTGGGGGTGATGACCTTTGAGCCGCATCCGCGGGAGTATTTTGCACCGGATGCGCCGGCCTTCCGGCTGATGCGCGCCGAGACCCGCGCCCACCGGCTGGAGAAGCTGGGGGTGGAGCGGCTTTATGAGCTGAACTTCAACACCGCGCTGTCGCGCCTGACGCCGGAGGAGTTCGCCCGCGATGTGATCTCCGAGGGGCTGGGGCTGCGCCATGTGGTGGTGGGAGCTGATTTTTGTTTCGGCAAAGGCCGGAGCGGCACACCGGAAGACCTGCAGCGTTTTGGCGCCGCGTACGGCTTTGGCGTCACCATTGCGCCCTTGATGGAATATTCCGAGCACGCGGTCTCCTCCACTGCGATCCGCAATGCGCTGAGCGAGGGGCGGCCTGCGGATGCCAAGGCGATGCTGGGCCATTGGCACCGGATCGAGGGCACCGTGATCGGCGGCGAGCAGCGCGGGCGGGAATTGGGATTTCCCACTGCCAATATGTCGATCGACGGGCTGCACCAGCCGCGGTTTGGCGTTTATGCGGTGCTGGTGGATGTCCTGGACGGGCCGCATGCGGGCGGCTACCTGGGGGCTGCGTCAATCGGGGTCCGGCCGATGTTTGACGGCGAGGTGCCAAATATCGAGACCTTCCTGTTTGATTTCTCCGGCGATCTTTATGGCGCGACACTGTCGGTAGGGCTGATTGCGTTTCTGCGGCCCGAGATGACGTTTGACGGGCTGGATGCCCTGATTGCACAGATGGATGCGGATTGCGCCGAAGCGCGCGACATTCTGGCGGCGCTATGAAACCTGCAAAAGACGTCATCGACCGTACGGGCCTGGGCCAGCGCTTCTGGGAGAAGAAGCCGCTGGACAGATTGAGCCAGAAGGAATGGGAAGCGCTGTGCGACGGCTGCGGCAAATGCTGTCTGAACAAGCTGGAAGATGAGGAGACCGGCGAGGTTGCGCTGACCCGGGTTGCCTGCCGCCTGATGGATGACAGCACCTGCCGCTGCGCCCAGTATCCGATCCGCCATCAGTTCATCCCCGAATGCATCGTGCTGAAGCCTGAAAACCTGGACACCCATGCCTATTGGATGCCACAGACCTGCGCCTATCGCCTGTTGTGGCAGGGCAAACCGCTGCCCAAGTGGCACCCGCTGCTGACCGGCACGCCTGAAAGCGTCCATGAGGCTGGTGTTTCGGTGCGCGGCTGGACGGTGTCGGAGTTCGAAGTTTCCGAGGATGAGTGGGAAGACCACATCATCGACGAGCCCATCTGATAGTCTTCCCGCAGGAGTTTACCCCATGCATTTTGCCTCTGACAATTCCGGACCGGTTTCCCCGCAGATCATGGAGGCTCTGGCCAGGGTGAACCAAGGCTATGCCATGGCTTATGGCACGGATCCGGAAATGGAAGCGGCGACGGCAAAGATCCGGGAGATATTCGAGGCGCCCGAGGCCGTGGTCTATCTGGTGGCCACCGGGACGGCGGCCAATGTGCTGGCGCTGTCCACCCTGACGCAGCCCTGGCAGACGGTGTTCTGCGCAGGCCCAGCCCATATCAACATGGATGAATGCAACGCGCCGGAGTTTTTCATGGGCGGCGCCAAGCTGACGCTGGCGACCCGCGCGGACAAGATGACGCCTGCAGATCTGCGCGCCACCATCGAGGGCGAGGAGACCCGTGGCGTGCATGGGCCGCAGCGCGGGCCGGTATCACTGACCCAAGTGACAGAATTCGGCACCATCTACAGCGGTCCGGAACTGGCAGAATTGTGCGACGTGGCAAAAGCTTACGGGCTGCCGGTGCATATGGACGGCGCACGCTTCACCAATGCGCTGGTATCTTTGGGCTGCACGCCTGCGGAAATGACCTGGAAAGTGGGTGTCGATGCGGTCTCTTTCGGCGGCACCAAGAACGGCTGCATGGGGGTTGAGGCGGTGGTCTTCTTTGATCCCGACCATGCGCAGGAGTTTGAATACCGCCGCAAGCGCGGCGCGCAGCTGTTTTCCAAGCACCGCTACCTGTCGGCACAGATGCTGGCCTATCTGAGCGATGATCTGTGGTTGGAAAATGCCCGCGCGGCCAATGCCAAGGCGACGCTGCTGGCGGACGGTTTACGGGCCGCCGGGGCAGAGTTCAGCCATCCAACGCAGGCCAATATGATTTTTGCCGCCCTGCCCCGCGCCCGGCATAAGGCGCTGTTTGCAGCCGGTGCCGCCTATCACCTGTGGGACGGCGGGCTGGAAGGTCCGGATGAAGAGCCGGTGACAGCCCGTTTTGTCTGCGACTGGTCGCTTCCAGAGACGGATATCCAGGCGTTTCTGTCCCTGTTGTAACTGTCTCAAGGGGGCGCTGCCCCCGGCCCTTTGCGGGCCTCCCCCTTGGGTATTTCAGACCAGAAAGAAGCTGAAAAGCTCCGGCTGGTTGCTGCCTTGCGCCCAGGAAAGTGCATCCTCGCGCCGGATGGTGCCCCAGAGGATCTCTGTGCCTTCGACCAAGCTGGGCGCGCCGAAGACGCCCAGCCTCATGACGTCCTCTGTTCCATCGGCCAGCATCCGGGTGGATCTGATCAAGGCGGCCCTGCCTACACCCGGGCCGGGCCCTGACCTGCGGTCTGGAGGGGGGCGCCAGGGTTCGGATCTTCGCCTGCGGAGCGGCTAGGCTCGAACTCTCGAACTCTCGAACCAGCAGCGGCAGGCGGCCTGGGGCCGCATCCCGGCCTTCGGACATGCCCGGCACCAGTTCCGGCAGCAGATAGGGCGCAGGCAGGCGCATATGAACGCCATCGCGCCTGGTGCGGCGTTCGATATCACGCCACAAATAGGTGGTCTTTTGCGGTTTTCCCTTGAAGGAGATGCCGTTTTGCACAGTCATCCGATGGCGCAGATTGAACTCCGAAAATCGGTTTCAGACAGGATAGCCCTTTGATGTTTGCTGCGCGCGCCCTGTTTGAAGACTGACCAAGCGCCGGTCATCGCCCCTGCGGCGCGTCGAAGCGGAATTTCGGGCAGGGCGCGCGCAGCTTTCTCAGAATTTGCCGTTATCGTTCTTCCAGTCACTGCGCGGCGGAATGGTTTCCACCGTATCCCAGTGTTCTGCGATTTTGCCGTCTTCAAACCGGTAAAGATCATAAAAGCTGGTGCTGACGCCATTGCGCTGCCCCTCGCTGGCACAGAGTACGAAGTTGCCTTCTGCCAGCACTCGGTGGAGTGCCTGATACAGAGTAGTGGCTGTGCCGTTCACCGTATCCACCAGGGTTGAGCGCAGCGCGGGCAGCCCGTCGGGCAGATCCGGGCTGTGCTGGATTAGATCCGTGCGGACATAGTCCGGCAGGAGGTCCAGTTGCCGCCCAATCAGCACCTGTTCAGTGTAGTTTCGCGCCAGTGCCCGGTTCTCCTCGGTTCGGTCGAGATCGGCAATTTCCGCAGCTCCATCCTGCATACTCCGCCCCGACGGGTTGGGGCCGCGCAAGGGCTGGATATTGTCCCAATGCTCCACTGCCTTCCCCTCCTCAAACCGGAACACCTCAAAGGCGGCGCGCAGGGAAGAGAAATCATATTCGATATGGGCAAAGGCAAAGTCGCCATCTTCAAACACCCGTTTGAAAGTGACTTTCGGGGAGGTTTTGGCAAGGCGGGCGAACAGCACCGCCAGCCCTTCGCTGCCCTCATGTGTCTGCGGGTTATGCTGGATGTATTTGTCCTCGTTGACAACCGCGGCCGCAGCGGGGTCACCGGTCTCCAGACCCTTGAGGAGGGTTTTCAGCAGATCCTTCTTTGATGCCATGTGCACCGACTCCTTGATGCGGGTTGCATTCCACTATCCTGCAGCAGCCATGGCGGCGGTGCAAAGGGTCAGATCGGCCGCCAGAAGCGGCACAGCAGCACAGCCGCTGCCGCCGGTTGGGTGACCGGCCGCATTTGCGCGGTGCCCGGCACCGCACCAGGCACTGAACCGGGCCAGCAGGCAATGCAGGGGCAAAGCAATCCGGAACCAATGCCCGAAATGCTTGGCAATACGCGCAAGGGGGCGCTCACCCCGCCTGACCTGACAGATGCGCGTCCAGATCCGCGAGCCGGTCCTGCCCCCAGAAACGAGTGCCGTCCGCAGTCACCCAAAACGGCGAACCAAAGACGCCGACACTGACAGCATCCTCGAGGTTTTGCGCATAGGTTTCCGCGCCGGCCAGGAGTCCGCTGTCAACCAGCGCTGGGTCAAAGCCGGCGCCCTTTAGACAGCCGCGTATGACCGCATCGTCGGCGATATTCTTTTCTTCGGCCCAGCAGGCGCGGAGAATCGAATGCACCAGATGGCCCATGTCGCCGCCGCCAGCAGCCTGCGCCGCGATGATGGCGTAAGACGACGGAGCGGCATTGGTGGGCCAATGGGCAGGTTTCAGATTGAGCATCATGTCCAGCCTTGCGGCCTGCCGCTCCATCTCGATCAGCCGGTATTCCTGGCGCGACGGGTGGCGCTGGCCCGGCGGCACGCCGCCGGTGCGGGCAAACAGCGTCATGATGTCCAGCGGCTTGCAATTGATCTCCGCGCCGTGGCGGGCGGCAATCTCCCAAGGCCTTGTGCCGGCCAGATATGCATAGGGAGACAAGGTTGAGAAGTAATAATCGAAAGCTGCCATTGGTTGTTTCTCCCGCTTAGAACTTTGCGCGAGAGTAAGTGCATGATAAGCGGGGTTCAATATCACGAATCTGACACATTGCCATTGCTGCCTGGGGATATCAGCCAATGCCGACCTTGAACGAACCCAAGCTTATCGCTGGGAACGCCAACCTTCCTCTTGCCCAAGCCATTACCCGCCGCATGAGCCTGCACCGCGGTGTCGATCAGGGGCTGGTGGATGCCCGCGTCGAGCGGTTCAACGACGGCGAAATCTTCGTCGAAGTCTATGAGAACGTCCGTGGCGAGGACATGTTCATCATCCAGCCGACCTCCAACCCGGCCAACGACAATCTGATGGAGCTGTTGATCATCGCCGACGCGCTGCGCCGCTCTTCGGCCCAGCGCATCACCGCTGTGATCCCCTATTTCGGCTATGCCCGCCAGGACCGCCGCACCAAGGCGCGCACCCCGATCTCGTCGAAACTGGTTGCCAACATGCTGACCGGTGCGGGCATTGAAAGGGTGCTGACCATGGACCTGCACGCCGCCCAGATCCAGGGGTTTTTCGATATTCCGGTGGACAACCTTTATGCTTCGCCGATCTTTGCACTGGACGTGAAGGACCAGTTCAAGGACCGGATGGATGAGCTGATGGTGGTGTCGCCCGATGTGGGCGGCGTTGCCCGCGCGCGCGAGCTGGCCAAGCGCATCAACGCGCCGCTGTCGATTGTCGACAAGCGCCGCGAAAAGGCCGGTGAAGTGGCCGAGATGACCGTGATCGGTGATGTGAAAGACAAGATCTGCCTGATCATCGACGACATGTGCGACACCGCCGGCACCCTGTGCAAGGCAGCGCAGGTGCTGCTGGACAACGGCGCCAAGGAAGTGCACGCCTATATCACCCACGGCGTGATGAGCGGCCCGGCGGTGGAGCGTGTCACCAATTCGGTGATGAAATCGCTGGTGCTGACCGACTCGATCCAGCCGACCGAGGCCGTGGCCGCCGCGCCCAATATCCGCATTCTGCCGACCGCGCCGCTGTTCACCCAGGCGATCCTGAACATCTGGCACGGCACCTCTGTGTCGTCGCTGTTTGAGGACAAGACACTGGTTCCGATCTACGAGAACCTGTATTCCAACGGCGGCTGAGTTAGCCCCGCTTTCCGGACTTCAGAAAGCCCCGCCTTTTGCGGGGCTTTTTATTTGCACAGTGTCGCAGCGGTGTCTGCCACCTCGCCACTGCCGAAAACCCAAAGCAACATTCCACCCAAGGCTGCCAGCCGCTGATCTCCGTGACCTGAATGCAGTGGGAAAATGGTAACTCTTTGCCTCCATGCACGATCGCAACGTCATGAATTTCAATGCTATGATAGGCGGTTACATGTTTTTGCCATTTGGCGCCGAAACTGCGGAACCAGATGCTCACATTTTGGCAGCCAACCTACGGCCAGCCATCGCCACTTTTGCCACTGTTGCCGGTGAGAGTGTCATGGTCTGCCCCGCCTTTCACAAAGCCGGTGCCGGGCCCACCGTGCAATGTGGCGTTACTGTCCCTGACGGTGACCTGTGACAGTCTTCAATCCACATCCCAGTCGTCGGCATACGGCAGTTCGCCGATGGCCATCCATGTGGCGCGCAGACGGGCGGCGCGGCTGTCGGCCCAGGTTCGGAAAACAATATCAAAGCCCTGGCAGGTGATGTTCTCTGCCACCAGTTCAGCCCGAATGGCTGCCGACGTGTCCATGTCCCAGAGCGACACCGATACATGCACTGCCGGCGGACGGGCAAAAGCCGTGGAAAACTCCACCGCCCGGCGCCGCATACGCGGGCCTGAGCCAGTCCACATCTCGCCGCCGCTCTCGAAATCCGAGAAGACTTCGGTATCGCCCTGTTCGACCCCGGTTCGGGGATTGCGCAGTCTTTTCATTCCGGCTCCCAAGCGTATTGCCTGCCAATCAGAGTAAGCCATACAGCAGGGAGTTCTAGAAACCAGTCCTTTCCGCAGCTGGCCTGTTGCTGCTCGACCTCTTGGCCGGGCGGAAGTCTTTTGCACGGGTGTGCTGCCGCCCCCCACCAGATGACATTTCGCAAGCGGGAAAACTCTCTGAAAGGCAAACTGGTTTACGATTGGGGTCTGAGCGATGTTTGGATACCCTCAAATCATCCTCCCAGTGTCCAAACCAGCGGCAATGAACATCATCAGGGCGAAACAGGCTACCAAGGAACAGGCTCAGCCTTCTTCCGAGGCGAGCGCGGTGCTGAGTTCAGTGATTTGTTCCAGCCGGGTGGAAATCCGGTCCTGAAACACGCCCAGTTCATCGATGATCGAATTCAGCGATTCCCCAACATTGCCCAGCCGCGCGCATTCGATCTTGCACAGCACACGGGTCGTTGTGAGCGCCATGAAATGCCGGTGCAGAGTCTGGCAGGCTTTCTGGATGCGGTCGGCCTCAAACCGGATGTCCTGCAGGCTGCGCCGGGCTTTGCCGAACTGTTCTTCTGTCAGTTGGTTCAGAATACCCTGCTCATGCGGGATATCGACCGCAGCAACGGTGCCTTCCTGCTCCAGCTGGCGGGCGCATTCGGTCAGAATTCGGGCCAGGCCCTCGACAAAAGTGGCGGCTGTAACCGTGCCTTTGATCGCACGGAAGTTGCTGTCCTTGCCCCAGACATGGGCTTCGAACCAGTTCGACATATCGCGCGACATCGCGCTGTAGTTCTGGGACAGGACCGTCACCGGGCCACCTGCAGGTTCAATCCGCGAGGCAATGACCCGCAGATTATGCGGAATGGTGCGCATGGATTCGAATTCCTGCACCAATGCCTCGGTTTCCTCAAACAGCTGGCCGGCGGTGCTGTGCATTTCACGATGAGCTGCCAGCCGCGGACAGGCCGGGCGGTTCAAGCCCACATCGCGGGCCAGCAGTTCCTCCGCCAGAGCGTGACCTGCAAAATCATTGTAGGTGGCAAAGCCCAGCTCCTTGAGGCGGGCCAGCAGCCGTGCAGCGCTGGCCGATGGATTCAGCTCCTCTGCCTGCTCTGCCTGGCGCAAGGTCGCGTATTCCTGCACGACTGTCTTGAACAGCGGGCTGGTCGGCTTGATCCGGGCAGACAGGTAGCCGCCGTCGCAGGGCGTAACCACCGCAAAGACCCAATAATAGCTGCCGTCCTTGGCGCGGTTTTTGACATAGGCACCGACAGTGCCGCCGGCGTTGATGGTATCCCACAGGATCTGGAACACGGCGCGCGGCATATCCGGGTGGCGGATGATCTTGTGCGGGGCGCCCAGAAGTTCCTCCAGCGGGTGTTTGGCAACCCGGCTGAACACGGCATTCCCGGCCGTAATCACACCGCGGGTGTCGGTGCGGGAAAAGAACACTTCATCAAGGGCAAAAGCCGATTCCCGGCCATTGGATTGAGCAGCCAGAGCGCGGTCTTCAAAGGACACGTTACGGTTCCTGTTAGTGGTTGTCTCGTACAAACCCTGTTTTACTGGTGACTGCTTTTCAAATTGCTAATGCGGGGCGGGCCATACATGTTTTTCCGCCCCGTGGCTGCCCGGTTCAGGCAGCGGTCCCCTTTGCCTGTTCCTGATCCTGTGCAGAAACGCATCCGGGAGCCTCCAGCGTCAGGCCAAGGCTTTCGCAAAGCGGTAGGCGGCGGGCGGCGAAATGGCTCGCGCGGGCGCGCAGCAGTGCCAGGTTTTCCTCTTCCGTCTCCAGCACCCGGCCCTCGTGCTGCAGGCGCTGGCCCTGCGGGGCCAGGATGCGCCAGGCCAGATCCGCCCATTCCGCAGACGTTTCCAGCCCTTTGCTGCGGGCCAGAAGGAACAGCTGTTCAAACCGGTCCAGCTCCACCCCGCCACCAGTGACAGGAGAGGCCAGATGACGCAGCACATCGCTTTCCTCCGCGCGTTTGCAGATCGCCAGGTTGAAGGCACGGCAGGCCGCGGCTCGGCTCTCCAACCCGTCCAGCGGCAACGCAGGGGCGATTTGGCCGACGCCTGCCAGCACCGTCAGCATCCGGGTGATATCCCCCCACTGCATCGTGCCGAACGCGCCCTGATCCAGCAGGCTGCGCACGGTGGCGGGACCTTGGGCAAGCGCCTGCAGAACCGGTGCATACTCTGTCTGATCCAGCGGCAAACCCTGACCACGATGATGGAATTTGAGCACCCCGCCGCTGTAGGGCCGGGTCAGTGCCAATGTGGCGGCGAACCAGGCTCCGACTTCACCCCGCGGGGTATGGGCGCGCCCGCCCTTGACAAAAACGTCGCTGCGGAAGTGCTCGTCCAGCAGAACGTCACGCAAGCCTTCTCGGCGGACCGGGTCGCCTTCCTCGTCCAGCAGGGCTTGCTGCTGCGGCGTGAAACGGACACAGTCCAGATTGTCCAGCAGGCTGACAGAACCTGCAAAGCTGAGCTTGGCCGAGCCCAGCTCAGCCGCCAGATCTTCAAAGAAGAAAGGGGTCCAGTCCTTGTTGAAATACTCATGCGCCGTGTAATTGTCAGGCATAGATGCCAGATGATCGAGGCGGGCGGCAGCCGCCGGGTTCTTCCCGAAGTAGCCACCACCGGCACCGGCCAGACGGCGGGCAAACCCCATCGCCTCACTGATCCGTTCCGGCAAGGTGCCCCTGCCCTGTTCTGCCCGACTGGTGAGAATGCGGCGCAAGGGGACAGAAGCCGCCCAGCCCGGCTGCGTATTGCAGCTGACATAGACAAGACCGCCGGGTTTCAGCCGGTCGGAAATGAAGTTGAGAATATGCTGGCGGTTCTCCTGCGAGACCCAGCTGTAGACTCCGTGCAGCGCGATGATGTCGAAGGCGGCCGGCAGGCCCGAGGTTTCGCCAAAATCCTCAAAGCTGCGTTCGTGAAAGCGGATGTTGTCCAGCGCAGCCTCCTGCGCCAGTTCGCGAGCGCCCGCAATATGGGAGGGGCTGAAGTCCATCGCGTGAAATTCAATATGCGGATTGGCGGCTGCCAGAAGGTTGGCGGAAAACCCCTGGCCGCAGCCCAGTTCGCAATAAGTGAGCTGGTCGCCATCCAGCCCGTGCCTGAGCCCCTGGCGCGTTGCAGTGAAGCCCAGCAGCGACGGTGTCAGCTGGCGATGGAAGTCATAGGTATAGTCGATGCCGGCGACATAGCCGGAAGTCCAGTTTGTCACGGAAAATCCTGCAGATTGGGAACATGTCATGCAGGGCAATTTCGGAAAATTTTGTAAGAATTGGGTTAAGAAGCGCAGGATTTTCCGCGGCGCCCAGTCTCGGGACGCAGGCACAGTGCCTTCCACCTGTCGGAAAAAAGTTTTTCGTAGTTATGAGTGCTGCCTGGCCTGCAGGGGCGCGGCGGGGCTGCAAAGAGGTCTTCCAATGCGTTCTGCCAGGACTTGTTTCCCAGGCCGTCGACCAAGGTGGCGCCTTGAGCCACGTGGTCCGTCAACCCATCGGCATCGCTGACAAGCAGCCTGCGCCCCGCAGCCAGAGCTTCAATTGCAACCAGCCCGTAGGCCTCCCACCGTGATGGCATCATAACCGCATCAAGGTCGGCCATGGCTTCCACCGGGTTGGCGGAAAAGCCTTTGAAAAGGATGCGGGGGTCGCCAGCGGCGAGGCTGCGGAGCGATTGCTCTTCCGCCCCTTGCCCATAGATATGCAGGACAGGACCCGGGCCGCGAATGCCGCGAAAAGCCCGGATCAGAATATCAAAGCCCTTTTGCGGCTCCAGTCGCCCAATGGCTCCGATTGTCAGCACTGCGCCCGCCGGAGGAGCCAGTTTCCGGAAACCGGACAGATCCACGCAGGACGGAATGACATGCAAGGCGCCCGGCCGCACAAAGCCCTGTCTTCGCAGCCACTGGCCTTGTGCGGCGCTAACGGCAACAACATCGTGGAACACAGCATACGAGAGCTTGAGAAGAGCTTCAAACCGCCCTTTGCGCCTTACATTCAGGGCAGTGAAATTTCGGGTGTAACTGTGCTCAACGTGAACAAGCCGGGCCGTGGGGTTCAAGGCTCGCAGGGAGACCAGATAGGGGAGAAGGCGCCAGCTGATCGCAAGATGCGATATGATCACATCCGCCTCGACCCGCGCCGCGCAACGCCTGTTGCGGTTCAATTCCAGCAAGCTGTGGTTGGCTGCCTGCGCCAGATCCGGTGCTGTCATCATGTGGTTGATAACGCGCATCACGCCGCCGGCAGTGGTGTCGTCGACCAGGTGGGTTACGCGGACAGGGTTCATGACATGGCCTCAGGCCGGGTGGTCCGGGCGGCCAGTTTCATTGCTTTGCGCAGGGGCTTCGGCCCAGAGATGGCAAGCAGCGCAGTTGCCGCCAGCGTTGCCCCCGATTTTAACGGTTCCTCCCAAAGCGGCCGCCGGGCACAGGCAAGCCATGCCCTGGCAAGATGTACGGCACGGCGGCGGTCCAGATCGCTGATGGCGCGCCGGTTGAGGTAACGGAGCTGATAGGCCCGTGCCACAACCGTTTCTTCAGCAAAAAACTTGGGACTGATCCGGGACAGCTTGCTCACCATCCGCTCCCATGCAGCAAGCTGGCGGTCTGTCGCCGCCGAAAGCCCGCCGGAATTGATCCGGTAGCGTGTGAGCAGGCCCGGGATTCCTTCGAAGGCCCAGCTGGTTGTCAAGGCAATCCGCAGCCAGCACTCGATGTCCTCGGATTGGCGGAATGTTTCATCAAAATACCAGTCGCGTTCGGTTTCGGACCGGGGTCGGAAGGCAATTTCGTCAAACACTGCCCGACGGATCACGGCGGCAGATCCGTTTCCGACCGGGTTGCGTTTAAAAATATGCCCCGCGTCAACATTGTGCAGCCTTGGCCGCTGCGCCTGGCCTGTCAGCGCGCCGTCTTCCGAAATCAAGGCGGACCCGGCATAGCTGATCCCCACCGTAGGGGAGGCCGCCAGATGGCAGCGATGACAGGCCAGCTTTTCAGGCTCCCACATATCGTCTGCGTCGCAAAAGGCCACGAGATCCCCCTTCGCCCGGGCAATCCCTGTATTGCGCGCCCCGGCCAGGCCACGGTTCTTCTGGTGGATCACGTGGAAACGCGGGTCACCGCAAAAACCAGCAGCAATGGCGGCGGTTTTGTCAGAGGAACCGTCATTGACAACAAGGACCTCAAAGTCTGTACAGGTCTGACGTTGCAAGGAGCAAAGCGTATCAGCGAGAGTTTTCTCGGCATTGAAAGCGGGAACGACAATCGATGTGAAGGCCATGGATGAGTACCTCGGAAAAGTTAGCGGGAAAACAAGTTCCGGCGCATCTGCCGGGGCAGGACCGGTGCCAGCAGTGAGCCAGCCAATGTCAGGCTTCCGCGGCGGAACGGGGAAAAAAATCCGCGCGGGCTTTTGAAAATGCCGCACACGGCTTGGTTCAAGGCAAAAGCCGGCGGCCCATTCAGGCGGAGCGCCCGGCGGGCAAGATAGCGGTGATGAATGGCATGCGCGGCGGCGCTTGGAACCACGCCAAAGCGCGCAGCGGTTGCAATTGCCTGTTCACGGCCTGCCCGCATTGCCTCAAGATCCGACGACAGACCGCCAACAGACGTGCGGTAGTAGGTATGCAGGCTGTCTATTCCGATCACCCGCGCACCGCTGCCGACCAGTCGGATCAGCCACTCCAGATCTTCATTATGGACCATTGTTTCGTCAAAGCCGCCGGTTGCGGCAAAGACGCTGCGCCGCACGGCAATGTTCGACATCGTGCAAACCGGGTTTTCCCCCAGCAGCATGCCGATTGTCACATCGCGACCGGGCACCGTTGAAAACACATGGGCATCTGATGGTGCTGTGCGGAAAAAGCCGATCTGGCCATAGGCACCATGCACCGTAGGATCCTTGAAACTGCTTGTAAGCCCGGTAAGTTTTCCGGGATGCCAAATGTCGTCTGCATCGCAAAATGCGATCACGGCGCCTCGGGCGTGTTCCATCGCGCCAAAATTGCGGGCCGCACTGGGGCCTTTCCCGGGGTTGCAGACCAGCCGGATCCGGGTATCCGACCGGCCCGCGTGCGACACCAGGGAGCGGGTCTCGTCCGTTGACCCGTCATCAACCACGATGGCCTCCCAGTCGGTGCAATGTTGGGACTGAAGCCCCGCCAGGGTTTCCGCGATCGTGGTGGCAGCGTTAAAACTGGGGATGACGACGGAGAAATAGGGCATGTCTCAAACCTCTGCGGTGCGGTGGCGGAAGGCCATTAGAAGGGTTGGCAGCGATGCCAGGGTCATCATCAGCGTGGCGACCGTGGCATAGCCGGCGGCAACGGCTGTCAGGCCGTAGGGGGCAAGCAGGCAGGTGTTCAGGATCAGCGCCCCGGTGGTGGCAAGCGTGACCCGGAATTCCTGCCCAGGTCGGCCGTTTGCCCGCAGCCAGCCAGCGGTGGCGGACCACAGCGTGGTCGGGATCGCCACAAGGCACAGGATCGACACCACGCCGTCGATGCCTGCCCAGCCCGCCCCGAACAGGACCGGGACATAGAGCGGGGCCAGCAGCGATTGCGCGATGACGGCCGGTGCGATGATCGAAACCGCCAGCACCACGCTTTGGCGCAGCGCCTGCAGCTTGTCGGCGCTGGCACAGAGATGCGGAAACAGAACCGTCGAGAAAGCCACGGTGAAGGAGTTGGACAGGCTGAGACCGGCATTGAAAGCCATGAAGTAAAGGCCCAGCGTCTCTGCCCCCATCAGCGCGCCCACGACAACCTTGTCCGCCTGCAAGCGCAGCGCTTTGACCAGTTCGACGCCCAGAACCGCCCATCCATAGGACAGGAACGGGCGCAGCGGCGCATACCCCTGGGACGGATCGGGGCGCCAGGGATGCAGGCGGCGCATGGCAATCAGCCAGAGCGGCGCTGTCAGCAGCCGCGGCAGCACCAGCACAAGAGCGGACGGCCAAAGCAGCGCCAGCACAACCGACATCAGGTTCGAGGCCACGATCTGCGCACCCGAAATGGCGGCAGTCTGGCGCAGCTTTCCTGCTCTCATAGCAAGGCCTGCCTGCACCAGACCTGCGGGCATGAACAGGTATTCACCCGCCAGAACAAGGATCAGTGCCAGCAGCATTTCGCTGCCGCCGTTGGCATAAAGTACAATTCCAACCAGCGACTGAAACAGAAACAAGCCGGTGCACCAGACCCAGAAAATGCGGTGTGCAGTTGCGCAGGTCTGCTGCAGCTGAGCCTGCGGCGCCGCGATGATCTTTTGAATGACGCCGTTTTCCGTCAGCGATTTGACAATATCAGCGGCAGCCAAAGCGGCCGCAGCTATACCGATCTGATCCAGGTCCAGCGTGCGGGCCACAGCGACAACCACAAGAAGCCGCGATATCTTGGCAGCCGCTTCAGACGCACCATAGGCAAAGAGGTTCTTTGTGAAGCAGGGAATGTGCAAAGTGCGGTGCATCGGGACCTGTCCATAATGAGTAGGATCAAGTCATACCGGGCAGACGCACCTGCCGTCCCTTGCCCCCCGGGACAGGGCATTGGTGCAACAGAACTGGCACATATCCCTTTGGATAGCGCTGCAATATCAACGGGCTCTCGACCGCTGTGGCCGAATTCCGTATCACAAATGCAACCCGCAGTGATCCCGCGAGAATTTCAATGAAGTCACCTCTCAGAAATGGAACGGCAATTCTGGCGGTTTTGTCTTTGGGGGGCTGCGCGCAGATCGACCCGCCGGACAACCTGGAACCGGTTGCCTCTGGTGACGGGTATCAGGCGCAATACCGTGAACCTGAGGTCTCTCGCAGCGCAGCCGGTTTCCTGCAGTCGCAAAGAATGAACGAGTCCAAGTGCCGCCCTGCCGCGGGCGGAACCGGCGGCAAAGGGGCCGGAACCGCACAGGCTGCGCTAGCAGGTGAACGGTTCTCACGCAATGATCTGGTGAACCTGCGCATCGGTGATGATGAGACTTTCAATGGCGATTATGTCATTTCGCGGGATGGCACGCTGAAACTTCCCTTCCTTGCGCCGATCCGTGCGCAGGGGCGAACCGCCATCCAGATCGAGAACGACATTGCTGCGAAACTGATCGCCGCTGATTTCTATTCTGACCGGCCGCGTATATCGGTCCGGGCCGCTGATTTTGCCTCAGTCACGGTGGGTGTTTCAGGAGCCGTTTTCGAGCCCAAGGCCGTGGAAATCGGCGGTGTGCCGGGGGACGTCGTGGATTCCCGCAGGCAGGGCGCACTGGGGGCCTCAACCGAGGCGCGCAATCTGTCGGCCGCATTGCGTGCGGCAGGCGGGGTGCGTCCGGATGCAGATATTTCAGCAGTTGAGGTGCGGCGCGGCAGCAGCCTCTACCGGCTGGACATGCGCGGCGTGTTCGAAGGCCGGAACGCCGTCGACATCATGCTGCTGACAGGTGATCAGGTGCATGTGCCCAGCCGCGGGTGTTTTCAGGAAGATCTGATGCGGCCCAGCCCCATCAGCCCGCCAGGGGTGACACTGTTCTTGTCGAACCTCACCCAGCCGGCAGCTGGTAACGCGATCTCTGCGATTGGCCGCGAGGTGCGCGAGTTTCCCTATGGCACGCGGTATCTGCAGGCAGTGGTGGATACCAACTGCGTCGGCGGCGCCCGTGCCACAAGCGCACACCGATCTTCCGTCCTGTTTTCCCGCAACCCTGTTACCCAAGTGTCGGTTGTGATCGAACGCAGGATCGAAGACATGCTGCGCCGTGCCGACAGGGATGACTATGACCCTTTCCTTCTGCCCGGGGATGCCATTGCCTGCTATGACAGCACACTCACCAACCTGGGAGAGGTCGGCCGTCTCATCGGCGCCTTCAACTACTAGGTCGGGTTGAGCACCGGCCTGGTGGCGACCCAGGCATCTCGCAAAGGATTCAGCGCGTCATTTGCCGCCTGACGGTCCTGGCTGAGTGCCGCTTTTTCGAGACGGATCAGAGCACTTCGCAGCTCTGGAAGCCCGAAGGTTGCGGCGCTGCCGGCGATCCGGTGGGCTTGGGTTGCGGTTTCATTCGCTGCCAAATCCTGCCCGTTTTCAAGGACTTTGAGGAAGTCTTCCATTTCGGCTGCAAAGCGGTCCAGCAGCGGTTGCAACGCCTCGGCACCAACTGTTTCTTCCAGTTCAATTCGCTGCTGCGACCACTGTGCAGCTCTGGCCGGTTCTGGCAGAGCAGGCGGAACCGGGGAAGACTGGTCTGCAATCAATTGCAGCAGGCCATCACGCGTCAAAGGTTTTGTCAGCACATCATTCATGCCGTCCTTCAGAAAGGCTTCCTGTTCTTCGGCCATTGCGTTTGCGGTCACCGCGACAATCGGTGCGCGCGCTGACGCGCCGTTACCTGCCCGGATTGCCCGTGTAGCACTGCGCCCGTCCATGACCGGCATGCTGATATCCATCAGAATCAGATCAAAAGCCGTGTCAGCGGCGATCTCAACCGCTTGCTGCCCATTATGCGCTTCGGTCACAAAATGCCCCTGAGCGGTCAGCATCTCCCGCGCGACATAGCGGTTGATTTCATTGTCCTCCACCAGAAGGATGTTTGCCCGTTTGCCGTCGGCCTGAGCATCCGGGGCTGCCCCCTGCTGTTCAGGTGGCGCAATGGGCTGAACCGGGAAACTGACATCAAACACGCTGCCTTCGCCCGGGATGCTTTCAACTGTGATGTCGCCGCCCATGGATTTCGCAAACCGCTGGGCAATGCCCAGACCCAGCCCTGTCCCCCCGACCTCTCGATCATAGGAGCTGTCCCCGGTTGCGAAATCATCGAAGATATGCGGCAGCAGGTCTGGATCGATCCCTGGGCCGGTATCCTGCACTGAAATGCACAGGGTGCGTTTTCCCTCTGCTGCTGCAGTGGACTGAGCGGTGATGGAAATCCGCCCGTTTTTTGTGAATTTGACCGCATTGCCGACAACGTTCATCAGAATGTGCTGAATGCGGTCCTGATCTGCGTGCACCCAGTTGAGCGGCGCCCCGGTCCAGCCCCACTCCAAGGTGCTGTTGTTGCCCGCCGCTGCGCCGCTGAGACTGTCCACAATGTCCTTCAGCACATCGCTGATGTTCATGTCCACCCTGCGCAGATGCAGCTTGCCCGCATCGAATTTCGTGATGTCCAGAACATCCGAAATATGGCTCATCAGCAGCTTGCCGGACGTCTGCATATTGCGGATGTAACGGGATTGCCGCGCGCTGAGCCGGGTATCCTCCAGCAGTGTCAGATTGCCCAGCAGCCCGTTCAGCGGAGTCCGGATTTCATGGCTCATGGTGGCCAGAAAATCGGTTTTGGCTTTCTCGCCGGCCATGGCCCGGTCGCGGGCCAGAACAAGCTCCGCCTCGGCCTGCACCTGACTGGAGATATCCCGTAGAAACGCGATGTAAATGTCACCTTCCCTGGTCTGCGCTGACTGGATGGCCAGCTCCACCGGGAAGACTTCGCCGCTCGCCCGCACCGCTTCGAGCTTGACCCGCCCGCGGCCCACGACACGTTTTTCCCCTGTTCCGCGCAAACGCGCCATGCCAGCCTGATGCGCAGCACGGAGATGTTCAGGCACAATCAGCCCGCCCAGATCGCACCCCAGCGCGTCTTTGGCAGAAAAGCCGAAAATATGTTCGGCGGCGGCATTGAAATCCATGATCCGGCCCTGCGTATCTGCAACGATCACCGCATCCAGGGATGTGCCTGTCACAATATTCATCCGCTCACTGGCTTCAATGGCCTGGGTACGCCGCCGCACGTTTTGCGTATTCAAAACCGCAAGATAGCAAGCCAGCACCGTCAAGGCGGCAACCAGCACTGCAATCGCAACAGCCAGCTGCTTCAAGGTTCCAGACAGGGCGTTGCGCCGGAAATCCGATTCCTCGGCAAAATAATTGAGACCGGAAACAGAGAGGCTGCGGACATCCGGGCGGATTGCCTCCGATTGCGCCTTGAGGACAGGCAAGGCTTCCTGCAAAGCGCTGGTCTCACTGTCGATGTCGGGCACGACCGCTTTCAGGTAGGCGTCGACTGTTGCCAGATTGGCGGCAAATTCTGGGACTTGACGCAATTCGCTGTAGATAGACGCCTGCTGCAGCGTCCGGATGCGGCTGAAAAAGACATCAAACCGCCGCCGGAGGCTGCGAAAGTCCGGTGACTGTTCCAGCTGCGCCTGCGACAACTCCAGGTCGAACTGAAGGAACTCCACTTCGGTCTGAGACAGGTTCCATTGAATATTGTCGGAACTGGCTGAGTTCAGCCGCGTGATGTCGCGGGACACATTGAGCACCAGGACAGCAATGGCAGCCAGGCCCAAAAGGGCCGGCAGGACAAAGGCACCCAACCGCAGCCAGATCCTGCTCCGTCTTCTGCCGACCATTGCCTTCCTACTCCTATGCGGGCAGCCAGGCGAACGCATGCGCTGTCGAGCGGTTCGCTACTTGATCACATCGATGCGGTCGAGCTGCCAGATGCTGCGGGAATAAACCACCTCTGATTGATATTCCGTTTTGCTGTCATAAGGGTAAACAATCCACAGCGGCCCCTTGTCACGCACAGACATTTCCCTGCCATTATGCTTATAGGCAATGATCGGCCCCCCTTGGACAGCATCCGCCAGTGGGATGTCCACCGCATAGTCGTTGATCGCGGTGGCCCGCAATGTAGTTCCAGTGATGCCCAGATGGTCAACCAGCTGAACCAGCGGCACCCCTTCAAAACTCTGTACGCCCTGCGTCCAGATTGTCGAGGTTTCAAACTCCACTGACCTCAGCTCAGCCAGCATGCCCAGATCGAACCGCACGGCTCCTCCGGCGTCTTCCGCTGTTGGGGCGCCGGTCACGGTCAGAACCACCTCACCGGCGGGGTGGCCCAGGTTCCCCGCTGCCAGCGGCTGCGCGGCAAAAACGGAGATTGCAAGTAATTTGAGCATTTTAAAGAGCATTGCACGGCTTCCCTTGCTGATTGACCCAGATATGGCACAACCTGGCGCAGAGGCCAAAAGGTTACACGGATACCCGCCTATCCTTTCGAATAGGTCCCGCATTCATGCCGCCTGCGGAACGGGGGCGACACGTCCGGCAAGAAAGCCGGACAACTCGTGGGCCAGCTCCGGCCGGTCCAAAGCAAAGGCTGCCGTCGCCTGTACAAATCCTAGTACACTGCCGCAATCAAACCGTTCGCCATCAAACCGGAACCCGGTTACGCCTGCTGAGGGAAGATCCGCATTGATGGCGTCGGTCAGCTGCAATTCTCCGCCTGCGCCCGGTTTCAAGGCGGCCAGAGCGGTGAAAATCGAAGGCTCCAGAATATAGCGGCCTACGACTGCATGTGCTGAGGGAGCCTGTGCGGGCTCCGGTTTTTCAACCATTCCGCGGGCATGAGTAAGTTTTCCGACCTCACGCGCAACATCCAGGATGCCGTAGGAGGAGGTTTGGTGGCGTGCAACTTTCATGGTTGCCACCATGTGCCCAGGGTTTGCGGCATGGGTCTCCACCATCTGGCGCAGCGCCCCGCGCGGCGCACGGATCACGTCGTCCGGCAGCAGTACCGCAAAGGGTTCATCTCCGACCAGACGGGCCGCCAATCCCACAGCGTGGCCCAGGCCCAAAGGCTTGCTTTGGCGCACAAATGACAATGTCCCCTCTGGCATCCGGGTGCGTGCGATGGCCTCAAGCGCCGCTGTCTTGCCGCGCGATTGCAGGGTGTTTTCCAGCGCAGCGGCAGTGTCGAAGTAATCCTCCAGCGCAGCTTTGCCTGCGGCCGTGACAAAGATGAACTCTTCGATCCCCGCCTCCCGCGCCTCATCCACCGCGTATTGGATCAGCGGGCGGTCCACCAGCGGCAGCATCTCTTTGGGGATGGATTTGGTGGCGGGCAGAAAACGGGTTCCCATGCCGGCAACCGGGAAAACAGCTTTGCGGATATGTGTCATTTCTTGTCTCCTGGAATGTAAAGTCAGTAGGCACCGCGGCCGGAAATGACCGCGCCAAAGGTTCTAAGGATGAGCTGGAGGTTCAGCTTGAGCGAGCGGGCCTTGATGTAGCCGAGGTCCATCTCGATCATTTCTTTGAAGCCGACAGCGGCCCGGCCGGACACTTGCCAGACGCCAGTGATACCCGGCTTGACCTTCAGACGACCAAGCGCCCGGGGCGGATAATCTGCAACCTCGCAGGGCAGCGCCGGACGCGGGCCGACGATGGACATCTCCCCGCGCAGCACGTTGAACAATTGCGGCAGCTCATCAGTGGAGGTCCGGCGCAGCCAGCGGCCAACACGGGTAATCCGTGGATCCTGACGCGATTTGAAGCAGAGCCCGTCCCGGTCTGAGACGTTCAGGACATCCGCCCGCCGGGCTTCGGCATCTGTCGTCATCGAGCGGAACTTGTACATGGTAAAGGTCTTGCCGTTCAGCCCGACCCTCGTCTGTTTGAAAATCGCCGCCCCCTTGCTGTCTGCCCTTACTGCCAGTGCAGCCAGAAGCAGCAAGGGTGACAACAGCAGCAGCGCCGAAAACGCCAGCGTGATATCCAGCGCACGCTGCTGAAGGTCGGCGAGTCGCTTGTGCCGCAATGCTGCCAGCCCGGCATGGGCCAGAAAGCTGACGTTTCCGGTCAGGTAGCGGCGTGCCATCCGTCGCGGCTCCATCGCCAGCCGCCACACCCATTCCATCCTTGCTGCCCTGACCGGTTCCGGCGCCCGTGCAACTGAACCGGACAGAAAGTCAAACAGCGCACCCACTCCTAGGGTCAGGTCGGCCTTCAGATGTTTTGCATTGCGGTGCAGCCAAAGTTCCTGCTTCGGCACACCAAGCGCGACCAGCAGGATACTGGCGCCGCTTTCGTTGATGTCTGCGATCACCGCCCGGGTGTCCTGCGCGCCCTGATACCCGTCACGGGTGCCGGCGATACGCAGGCCAGGGATATCATAGACCAGCCGCGCCGCGGCGGCATCGGCGACGCCCGGCCGACCGCCGAACAGATAGACCGATTTTCCCATGCTGGCTGCACGCTGCAGAAGCTGTGGCACAAAATCGGTGCCGTTCAAATTCGCGGTCAGCGAGTGACCGGTGAATTTCGCCGCCAGTTCAACTCCGATACCGTCCGGCAACAGGAGATCTGCCGCTGCGACAGCCTTTGCGTATTGCGGGTTACGGCGGCGGACATTGCAGCAATGCGCATTTATGAAAAACACACGTCTGCGGCCTGGCGACAGCAGCTTGGCAACAGCCTGATCGGTGCTGCCGTCAGCCAGGTTGAGGTCCAGCGCAGGCAGGTAAGCCCTGTCCAGACGGCGGGGTTTGACCGCACAGCCATCACCGAAGATGGAAGAGGAATATGCAAGTGTCATCTGCTAAGTCCTTGAGCTACCAGTGGTTGCTCTCAGGCTGTTGCAAGCGGCTCCGCCTCTCAACGGAGCGGGCGGACAGGTTTGGCCCCCGTTGGCATTCCAGGCTTGCCTTGCGGCCTGTGCACCTATCCGCCCGGATCTGAATCTATCCAAATGCTTTCCAGGCTGCGGCGAAAACGCACGACTTTTGCCGTGCAAGCGCCGCATTCACGCGCTACGTGTAAAGGAAGGGAGCAAGGAGCACGTTATGAGAGTACTGATTGCCGATGACCACGACCTGCTGCGCGATACGCTTGTTCTGTTCCTGGAAGGCCAAGGGTCGATCAAGACCAGCACCGCAGCGGATCTGGATCAGGCGTGCAAGCTGATTGAGACCGAAGATCCCTTTGATCTCATCCTGCTGGATCTCAATATGCCCGGCATGAATGGTCTGGCTGGCCTCAAGCGGGCGATGGCCATGAGAAACGGGCAGCGGGTTGCACTGATGTCGGGTGCTGCCACCCGCCAGATCGCCGAACAGGCGCTGGAGGCCGGCGCCGCCGGGTTTGTGCCAAAAACCCTGCCGGCAAAATCAATGATCAATGCAGTCAAGTTCATGGCGATGGGGGAACAATATGCCCCCATTGATTTCATGACCGCTGCAGATCCTGAAACAGACCACCCGCTGGCCGAAAAACTGTCACCGCGCGAGCTGCAGGTTCTGAAGGGCCTGACCGAAGGCAAGTCCAACAAGGAAATCGCCCGTGATCTGGACATTACCGAACCCACTGTGAAGCTGCATATGAAAACGCTGTACCGAAAGCTGGACGTTGCCAACCGCACCCAGGCAGCTTTGGCCGCGCGGGAGGCCGGTCTGTTCTGACTGCCTGCAAGGGGCAAAGACCTGACCCCTACCCCATTGGATAGTCGCGAATACGGATGCGCAGCGGGATAACCTTGCGCGCAATCCCGGCAGGCAGCTGGCCAAGATAGTCTCTGATTGAAGGAGACTGACATGCTGCAGAAACTTGCCGGAAAACTTGACGCTCCGCAGCGGCTTTGGCACCGGATATCCCTCCGCCGTATCATTGTCGGGGGGCGTCTGGGCGACAGCAGCCGCCTCCGCCGCTATCTGGCGTTTTGCCTGCTGGGGCTGGCACTGATCTGGGCCCCGGTCAACGGCTACTTGCAGACGGCTCCGCTGGTTTTCAAGTCGCATGCGTCGCTCATCCTGCCCGGGTCCGGCGCCTCGGCCTCGATGAACCTCAATGGCATCGGCCAGGCGTCCTCCTATGCCAATTCCGCTTTTGCCAGCAACTCTGTCAGCCCGACCGAAACCTACAAGCGCCTGATCGGTGCCGACCGTATCCTGGCCGCTGCGGCCGCCGCGATGGGATTGACCCGCCGGGATTTCGGCAAGCCGCGAATCCGGCTGGTGGATCAGACCAGCCTGATCCACGTCGAGATGACCGGCACCAGCGCCCACGATGCCCAGCAGCGCGGCGACGCCCTGCTGCAGGCGTTCTTCGAGGAACTGGACGCGCTGAGACAAGATGAAAAGGCCACCCGCGAGGACAGCGCCCTGGCAGCAATCGTTGACTATCAGCGGTCTGTGGCGGCCACCCGCAGGGACATCAGCCAGCTGCAAAAATCCTCTGGGCTGCTGTCAGGGGATGAATTTGATGCGATGGTCGAAGACACCCGAGAACTGGAAGGCCGGGTTGAAAGTCTGGCGGCAGTCTTGCAGGAAAAAACACAAAGTGTCGCCGCACTTGAGCAAACCTTGGGCATCCCCGCCGCCGCCGCCGCGGCAACCTTGAAGCTTTTTGCTGATGCAGATTTCTTGGCCCTGAAAGACGAAAGCGCCGTCCACGCAGCAAAACTGGCCCAAGCCCGCGCGTCTTATGGTGAAGGGCACCCCAAGGTACAAGCCGCCCGAACTGCCCAGGCTGCGGCGGACCACAGTGCAAGCCAACAGGCAGCCGCCGTAACAGGGATCCAGTTTGATGAGCTGAAAAGGCTGGATTTGGCCCCGGACGGAGCGCGGGCAGAGCTGCTGGCCCAGCTTGTACGGATGGATGCGGAACGCAGAGGAACCGCCCGACAACATGAAGCTTTGACGCAGCGTCTGGTGTTCGAGCAGACCCGTCTGCGGCGGTTGTCAGCCGGCGCGGCGCGGCTAAAGGATCTGCAGCGCGATTTTTCTGTGGCCGAAGCAGTGTTTGCCTCTGCCATCGCCCGAAACCAGTCCGCGAAATCGGATGTCTACGCCTCCTACCCGCTGGTGCAAGTGCTGGAGAACCCGTCCCTTCCAGAACGCCCCTCTTCACCTGATCGGATGCTTGCCTTTGCTGCCGGGGCAGCGGCCAGCTTCATGCTGCTGGTCGCGCTGATGCTGGGCTGGATCAGGTCGGCGGTGATCGGCCGTCTTCTGGTCGCTCCCAGGGCAGAAGCATGACCTCGCAGAACCCGGTAGAGCGGATGATCTACCGCGCCATGGTCCTGACTTGGCCTTTTTACGCGGTTGGTGCGCTTTACATTGTCGGTCCTGTTCTGGCCTGGATTCTGGGTGCACTGACGGTTCTGGCGCTGTATCTGGGCCCGGCAATCCGCCCGGATCTGCGTGCAACCGGACCGGTTCCAGCGCTGATCTGGGCCTGGATCATCGGCATGGCCATCATGCTTGTTGCGCTGTGGATCGGGCATCTCGACTGGGGGCTTGGCCTCAAGAAGACAATCAAGTCGTCGATCGGCTGGGCCAAAGGCTGGGCGCTGCTGGCCCTGTTCCCGCTCATTGGTGCAGTGCTGCCAATCCGCCGCGAGATCCTGATCCGGGGGCAATGCGTGATCGGGGCCTGGACCCTGGCCGTGGCGCCGCTTTTGCTGGCTGCGCCTTACCTTGGCTTGCCCGAACGCATCTTCACTTCGCCGCTGCAGGCGGTTGGCGGGCCGGGGCCGGAGTATTTCAGCCTTTACCTGTTCACCTATGATCCGGCCAGCTGGACACCGCGCTGGCAATTCTATGCCCCCTGGTCGCCTTTCGCGGCGCTGCTGGGTGTCATCATGGTGCTGTTTGCGCTGGAAGAAAAAGACCGCACATGGATGCTGGCCGGAGTTGCCGCAGGAGTCCTGATGATTCTGGCGTCAAAGTCCCGGATGGGGCTGGTGGGGCTGGTGGCCTGTACCGTTGCACCGCGCATGATGCCCCTGATCCTGCGCAGCTGGGCCTGGCATACCGCTGCAGGGCTGACAGCCTCGTTGGCGATCACTGGCAGCACATTGGCGGCGCTGGCTGGCGATGCGGTGGCCGCATTCAAATCGGCAAGGGCTGACAGCACCCGGGTCCGAGAGACTCTGCAACGGATCGCCAGCGAGCGCTGGCAGACCGAAGCCGTCTGGTTTGGCCACGGCACAGTTCAACCCGGATCCCATGCGGTTGAATATATGCCCATCGGCAGCCATCACACCTGGTACGGGCTGCTGTTCGTCAAAGGTGCTGCCGGTTTTGCGGCACTGCTCATTCCGCTAGTCTGGCATATCGGCTTTGTCATGGCAGATGCAGCAAAACACACACGGGGCCGCCTGCCGCTGGGAATACTGATGACAATGGTGCTGCTCTCATTCGGGGAAAATATTGAAATCGAAACCTATATGCTTTGGCCGGGCCTGATCCTCCTTGGCGTACATCTTCGCGAAGCAGAGGCGACATAGGCCAGTGGCCGTTTCGTGCAGACAGATCTTCGCTTCGGTCTTACCTGCCGGCTAGGCTGCCAGCTCTGGACTGCGTCCGCAAAGCGGCTTGGAGCGTGGGCCAACACTTGATTCTGAATTGCCTGTATCAGTCGGCAGGACCGGCGGCTTTCCCCGGCCCGGTCTGTGCGGCTTTACAGCCATGGTCGCGCGCTTTTTCGGCGTCTCTGCCATGCTGCAATGCCTGCGCGTCCGTGCTGACAGACGGGCAAGCCCTGCCCAAAAAGAAACCGGCCCCAAACAGGAGCCGGTTTCAAAATCGTCCAGTCCGCATACGGATCAGAGGGACATATGGGTGCCCAGGGCTTCCATGTCGGCGAGCAGCTTGGCTGCGTCCTCGACCAACCCGTGGGGCTGGTCTTCCTCTTTTGCGGTCTTGTACATCTCGCGAGCTTCCTCGATCAGCGTGTTCATCTGATCGCGGGTCATTTCAGCCATCGGGATCGCACGTTCGGCCAGAACCGACAGGCTGTCGCCTGCGATTTCAGCAAAACCGCCGGTGACCAGATAGTCCGCGTTGCCTTCGGGGCTTTCGACCTTCA
Source organism: Rhodobacteraceae bacterium (ex Bugula neritina AB1) (assembly GCA_001730095.1). GTDB lineage: Bacteria > Pseudomonadota > Alphaproteobacteria > Rhodobacterales > Rhodobacteraceae > Leisingera. Next base: position 43,074 of record MDLF01000036.1, on the reverse strand, counting down.
GCACGCCGGGGCGCAGGGTGGTGATGGTCGGCGCGTGCTGAGGCATCGCCGTCATGTCACCCTCGGCTCCGGGGATCTGAACCGCGCTGGCCTGCAGCGAAGCCAGGCTCCGCTCGGGGCTGACGAGGTCGAATTGCATCGTTTGTGCCATTGGGGCCTCCTTTCAGGGTTCCCCCGCACCTTGCGGCCCGGGGGAAATTCCGTTCTTAGGCGGCTTCCGCAGCCATCTTCTCGGCTTTGGCGATCACTTCGTCGATGCCGCCAACCATGTAGAAGGCGCCTTCGGGCAGGTGGTCGTATTCGCCGGCCACAACGGCCTTGAACGACGAGATGGTGTCTTCCAGGGAAACCTGGACACCGTCGGAGCCGGTGAAGACCTTCGCAACGTCAAACGGCTGGGACAGGAAACGCTGGATCTTACGCGCACGCGCAACAGTCAGCTTGTCCTCTTCCGACAGTTCGTCCATGCCGAGGATCGCGATGATGTCCTGCAGCGACTTGTAGCGCTGGAGGATCTGCTGAACGTCGGAAGCCACTGCATAGTGCTCTTCGCCAACGATCTGCGGGTCCATCAGGCGCGACGAGGAGTCCAGCGGGTCCACAGCCGGGTAGATGCCGAGTTCCGAGATCGCACGGTTAAGAACGGTGGTCGCGTCGAGGTGGGCAAAGGTGGTTGCCGGTGCCGGGTCGGTAAGGTCGTCCGCCGGAACGTAAACCGCCTGGATCGAGGTGATCGAGCCGTTCTTGGTGGAGGTAATGCGTTCCTGCATGGCGCCCATGTCGGTTGCCAGGGTCGGCTGGTAGCCCACAGCCGAAGGAATACGGCCCAAGAGAGCGGACACTTCCGAACCCGCCTGGGTAAAGCGGAAGATGTTGTCCACGAAGAACAGAACGTCGGTGCCGGACTGGTCGCGGAACTGTTCGGCCAGGGTCAGGCCGGTCAGCGCAACACGGGCACGGGCACCCGGAGGCTCGTTCATCTGACCGTAGACCAGAGCCACCTGGGATTCTTCCAGGTTGTCCGGCTTGATCACGTTGGATTCGATCATTTCCCAGTACAGGTCGTTGCCTTCACGGGTCCGTTCACCAACACCGGCGAACACGGAGTAACCCGAGTGCACTTTGGCGATGTTGTTGATCAGTTCCATGATCAGAACGGTCTTGCCCACGCCGGCGCCGCCGAACAGGCCGATCTTGCCGCCTTTGGAGTAAGGCGCCAGCAGGTCGATAACCTTGATGCCGGTCACCAGGACTTCGGACTCGGTGGACTGGTCGTTGAATTCCGGTGCGGGCTGGTGGATCGCGCGGGTCTCGGTTGCGTTCACCGGGCCCTTTTCGTCCACGGGCTCGCCCACGACGTTCAGGATGCGGCCCAGGGTGGCGTTGCCGACCGGGATCGAGATCGGGGCGCCGGTGTCTTCCACCGCCTGACCGCGGACCAGGCCCTCGGTCGCGTCCATCGCGATGCAGCGGACGGTGTTTTCGCCGAGGTGCTGGGACACTTCCAGAACCAGGGTCTTACCGTCGTTCTCAGTGTTCAGTGCGTTCAGAATTGCGGGCAGGTGGTCGTCAAACTGGACGTCCACAACGGCGCCGATGATCTGAGTCACCTTGCCTTTTGCATTTGCCATTTGTTGGTCTCCGGTTGTCTCTTAGAGCGCCTCAGCGCCCGAAATGATTTCAATCAGCTCATTGGTGATCACGGCCTGGCGCGAGCGGTTGAACTGGATGGTCAGCTTGTCGATCATGTCGCCCGCGTTGCGGGTCGCATTGTCCATCGCGCTCATCCGCGCACCCTGTTCGGATGCACCGTTTTCCAGCAGAGCCGAGAAGATCTGGGTCGCCACGCCGCGCGGCAGCAGATCCGCAAGGATCTGCTCTTCGCCGGGCTCGTAGTCATAGACGGCACCAGTACTTTCGCCTTCCGATGCTTCGAACGAAGCCGGAATGATCTGCTGTGCGGTTGGGATCTGGGTCACAACGTTGACGAACTCCGCGTAGAAGATCGTGGCAACGTCGAACTCACCTGCGTCGAAGCGGGTGAGGATACCCTTGGCGATGTCCTGCGCGTTGGCATAGCCCACGCGTTTGACTTCGCTCAGGTCCACATGGCCGATGAAGTCATCACCCAGGTCGCGTTTCAGGGCGTCGCGGCCCTTTTTGCCGACAGTCAGAACCTTGACTGTCTTGCCCGCGGCCTTCAGCTCTTCCGCCTTTTGGCGGGCGAGCTTGGCAATGTTCGAGTTGAAGCCGCCGCACAGGCCGCGTTCGGCGGTCATGACGACAAGCAGATGGGTCTGATCGCTGCCGGTGCCGCGAAGCAGCTTGGGCGCTGACTCGCTGCCGCCGACCGAGGCCGCCAGCCCAGCCATTACGGCATTGAACCGCTTGGCGTAGGGACGGGAGTCCTCGGCAGCTTCCTGGGCGCGGCGAAGTTTCGCCGCGGCCACCATCTGCATGGCTTTGGTGATCTTGCGGGTCGATTTGACCGACTCGATCCTGTTTTTAAGGTCCTTAAGACTCGGCATTGCCTCGTCCCCCCTTAAGCGAAGCTAGCGGCGAACTCGTCCAGCGCAGCCTTAACCTTGTCAGCCAGCTCGTCTTTCACCTTACGGTCGTTGTTGGTGATGTCAGCAAGCAGGTCGGCATGTTTGCCGCGCAGGTGGCTCAGCAGGCCGGTCTCGTAGCGGCCAACGTCCTTGACGTCGACCTTGTCGAGGTAGCCGTTGGTGCCGGCGAAGATGACGCAGACGATTTCAGCGTTGGTCAGCGGCGAATACTGTGCCTGCTTCATCAGCTCGGTCAGACGGGCGCCACGCGCCAGCAGCTGCTGGGTGGCGGCGTCGAGGTCGGAGCCGAACTGCGCAAAGGCAGCCATTTCGCGGTACTGAGCCAGCGACAGCTTAACCGGGCCTGCCACAGAGGACATTGCCTTGGTCTGGGCCGAGGAGCCAACGCGCGAAACCGACAGACCGGTGTTCACAGCAGGACGGATACCCTGGTAGAACAGTTCGGTTTCCAGGAAGATCTGGCCGTCGGTGATCGAGATCACGTTGGTCGGAATAAACGCGGACACGTCGCCACCCTGGGTTTCGATGATCGGCAGCGCGGTCAGCGAGCCGGCACCGAAGTCTTCGTTCAGCTTGGCCGAACGCTCCAGCAGGCGGGAGTGCAGGTAGAAAACGTCACCCGGATAGGCTTCACGGCCCGGCGGACGGCGCAGCAGCAGCGACATCTGACGGTAGGCAACCGCCTGTTTGGACAGGTCATCATAGATGATCAGCGCGTGACGGCCATTGTCGCGGAAGAATTCCGCCATTGCGGTTGCGGCATAGGGCGCCAGGAACTGCAGCGGTGCCGGGTCGGACGCGGTTGCGGCCACAACGATGGAGTATTCCATCGCGCCGGACTCTTCCAGCTTCTTCACCAGCTGGGCAACGGTGGAGCGCTTCTGGCCAACCGCGACGTATACGCAGTACAGCTTCTTGCTCTCGTCGTCGCCTGCGGCGTCGTTGTAGGATTTCTGGTTCAGCATCGCGTCCAGAGCAACGGCGGTTTTGCCGGTCTGACGGTCACCAATGATCAGCTCGCGCTGGCCACGGCCGATCGGGATCATCGCGTCAACCGATTTCAGGCCGGTTGCCATCGGTTCGTGAACCGATTTACGCGGGATGATGCCCGGTGCTTTCACGTCGGCAACGCCGCGGGTGACGTCTTCGATCGGGCCCTTGCCGTCCAGCGGGTTGCCCAGACCGTCAACAACACGGCCCAAGAGGCCGTTGCCGACAGGTACGTCCACAATCGCGTTGGTACGCTTGACGGTGTCGCCTTCTTTAATGTCGCGGTCGGAGCCGAAAATCACGATACCGACGTTGTCGGCTTCGAGGTTCAGGGCCATGCCCATGATGCCGCCCGGGAATTCGACCATTTCGCCGGCCTGGACGTTGTCGAGACCGTAGACACGGGCAATACCGTCACCGACGGACAGCACGCGGCCGATTTCTGCCACTTCGGCTTCTTGACCAAAATTCTTGATCTGGTCTTTCAGGATCGCAGAAATCTCTGCTGCTTGGATACCCATTTATCCGACCTCTTTCATTGCATTCTGTAGGGAGTTGAGCTTGGAGCGGATCGAGCTGTCGATCATCTTCGAGCCCACTTTAACAACAAGACCGCCGATGATGGAGGCATCGACGGAAGCATTGATTGTAACTTTCTTGCCCACGCGTTCGGCCAGGGTCTTGGCCAGTTTTTCGCTTTGGGTCTTGGTCAGCGCCTTGGCAGAGACCACTTCGGCGGTCACTTCGCCACGGGCATCGGCCAGACGGGCGCGCAGCGCCTCGATCAGCGCAGGGACCACAAACAGGCGGCGCTTGTCGGCCATCAGAGCCAGGGTATTGCGCAGGACGGGATCCAGCCCCATCTTCTCTGCCACCGCGGTGATGGCTGCGCCCTGCTCTTCGCGCGATACGAGCGGCGAGGTGATCAGGCTGTTAAGATCGTCACTGTCAGCCAGGGCGGCTGCCAGGTCATTGATGCTGGTTTCAAGGCTGTCGAGCGCCTTGTTCTCTTCCGCGATGTCGAACACCGCCGTGGCATAGCGCGCGGCAATGCCTGCAGAAATCGAAGCTGGTTCGGACACGTCCACCCTTCCGATATGTTTTTGGCCCCGGTTGGCATACCTGGCATCAGGTGGCGTCCGGGGGTGTGAGTCAGCCCACATGGCAGCGGGGCGTTGAAATCAGCGTGGGTCTAGCAGAGCGGATGCGACCTATCAACTGTCTATAACGGTAACAAGAGAAGCCATGTTTTCAATGTTTTCAATGGCTTGATAAAAGTGCGGCCCTTTGACCACAGATGATTTTTAAAAAAGTGCGGCTGAACTGCAGGATTTGGCGATTCCGGACAGCAGCATTTGCGGCAAAAAACGTCACTTTAGGACGGAAAACTCGCCAGCCAGGCTGTTCCTGCCCATTTCGGGAATCGAAATCTTATCCCAGGAACGCAGCGTGTTTCAGGCCGGTTCCGGCATCGGGTTCGACAGCCCTTCCAGAACCCGGATGCGGCTGGGTGTCTTGGCGCGGATCATGTGGCCTTTCTGCGGGTAGGTCTGCTTGCTGACCTCCACCATGAACACGCCGCCGGCCAGCATGGCAGGCAGTTTGCGCCCCATCTTTTCAAGCATGGTGCCGGATTTCTGCCAGAACCGCTTGTGACTGGGCAGACGATAGAGCGCTGCAGTGTGCTGTTCTATGGCGAACTGATGCTCGCGCAGCTGCGCCTCCAGCTGGCCCAAAGTATAGGGGCGACCAAAGCCGAAGGGCGTGCGATCCGAACGCGCCCAGAAACCGGCCCGGTTCGGCACAATGAAAATCGCCCGACCGCCAGGCCCCAGCACCCGCCAGCATTCCTCCAGCAGCTTGGTGGGGCGCTCCGAGGTTTCCAGCCCGTGCATCACCACCAGCCGGTCGACCCTGCCGGTATCGACCGGCCAGCTGGTCTCCTCGCACAGGACAGAGACATTGGGCATTCCGGCAGGCCATTGCATCACCCCCTGCGGCCCCGGCATCAGCGCCAGCACCCGGCGCGCCTCCGGCAGATAGGGACGCATGAGCGGGGCCGCAAAGCCAAAGCCCGCCATCGTCAGCCCGGCAGCCTCCGGCCACAGCTCCAGCAGTCGACCACGGATCGAAGCCTGCGCCGCGCGCCCCAGCGTGCTGCGGTAATAGAAATTCCTGAGATCCTGAACATCAAGATGCATTGCGGGTGCCTGCTGCTTCGGCCAATCTGGGCGCAGTTTAGCAATGTAGAAGCGAATGGCCATGCCTCTTGAGATCATCACCCTGCCCTGCCTGTCAGATAACTATGCCTTTTTGATCCACAATCCGGCTTCGGGTGAAACAGCATTGGTGGATGCGCCAGAGCCCGGCGCCATCAGGGCAGCGCTGACAGAACGCGGCTGGGGGCTGGACTGGATCCTGCTGACCCACCACCACTGGGACCATATAGATGGGGTCGCGGAACTGCGCGCGGCCTATGGCGCCAAGGTTATCGGCGCTGCGGCAGATGCGCACCGGCTGCCCGAACTGGACTTGACAGTTGAAGACGGCGGCCGTTTCACCCTGCTGGGCGAAGAGGTGCAGGTGATGGATGTCTCTGGCCACACTGTGGGCCATATCGCTTTTTACATGCCCGGCGCAGCGGCGGTTTTCACCGCTGACAGCCTGATGGCGCTGGGATGCGGACGGCTGTTTGAGGGCACCCCGCAGCAGATGTGGGCCAGCCTGTCGCGTCTTGCCACGCTGCCGCCGCAAACTTTGGTTTACTCTGGCCATGAGTACACCCAAGCTAACGGTGCATTTGCTGTCACCGTGGACCCCGGCAACCCGGCGTTGCAGGCACGGGTGGCTGATATTGCGCTGGCACGCAGGAACAATGATCCGACGGTGCCGTCCTCCCTGAAGTTGGAACTTGACACCAATCCTTTCCTGCGCACCAAAGACCCTGCTGTAAGAGCCCGCCTGGGCATGCAAGATGCTGAAGATTCAGAAGTTTTTGCCGAAATCCGGCGCCGCAAAGACAATTTTTGACCAACTCAAGGGTATCAAGACGCAACAGGAAGAAAATAATTGTGACCCTAAAATGAAGAAAAGACCTTGAAGCCGGCGCTCTATCAACCAAACTCTAACCTTATAAGCACATGGTTGAACTGAGGGGTTGGTTAATACCGCCCCACCGGCCAACCCAAGATCAGAGGAGCACGCCCGTGCCTTCATTCTCGAGCACCCTGGAACAGGCCATTCACGCAGCGCTGGCGCTGGCGAATGAACGCCGTCATGAATTCGCAACCCTGGAACATCTGCTTCTGGCCCTGATCGACGAGCCCGACGCGGCCCGTGTGATGCGCGCCTGCAGTGTGGATCTGACCGAATTGCGATCCTCGTTGGTGGAGTTTGTGGATGAAGATCTTGCCAACCTTGTGACCGACATCGACGGATCGGAGGCAGTGCCGACCGCAGCCTTCCAGCGCGTCATCCAGCGCGCCGCGATCCATGTGCAAAGCTCCGGCCGCACAGAGGTAACGGGGGCGAATGTGCTGGTCGCCATCTTTGCCGAACGCGAAAGCGACGCCGCCTACTTCCTGCAGGATCAGGAGATGACCCGCTATGACGCGGTGAACTTTATCGCCCATGGTGTTGCGAAAGATCCGGCATACGGGGAATCCCGCCCGGTTTCCGGCGCAACAGAGCAGGAAGAAGACAACCTGGCAACAGCCCCCGAGAGCGAAAAGAAAGAGTCGGCCCTGGCGAAATACTGCGTCGATCTGAACGCGAAATCCCGCGATGGCGACATTGACCCGCTGATCGGCCGCGACCATGAGGTGGAGCGCTGCATTCAGGTGCTGTGCCGCCGCCGCAAGAACAACCCGCTGCTAGTGGGCGACCCGGGCGTCGGCAAAACTGCCATCGCCGAGGGCCTGGCCCGCCGCATCGTCTCTGGCGAAACGCCGGAGATCCTCTCGGAAACCACCATCTACTCGCTCGACATGGGCGCGCTGCTGGCGGGCACCCGCTATCGCGGTGACTTTGAGGAACGGCTGAAGGCAGTGGTCACCGAACTGGAAGACCATCCGGATGCAGTTCTTTTCATCGACGAGATTCACACCGTAATCGGCGCCGGCGCCACTTCCGGCGGCGCAATGGACGCATCGAACCTGCTGAAACCTGCCCTGCAGGGCGGCAAGCTGCGCACCATGGGCTCTACCACCTATAAAGAGTTCCGCCAGCATTTCGAGAAGGACCGCGCGCTGTCCCGCCGGTTCCAGAAAATCGACGTGAACGAGCCCACGGTCGAAGATTCCATCGCGATCCTGAAAGGGCTGAAACCCTATTTCGAAGAACATCACGGCATCAAGTTCACCGGCGATGCGATCAAGACAGCCGTGGAACTGTCCGCACGCTATATCAACGACCGCAAACTGCCCGACAAGGCAATTGACGTGATCGATGAAGCCGGCGCAGCCCAGCATCTGGTGATCGAGAGCAAGCGCCGCAAAACCATCGGCGTCAAGGAGATCGAGGCCGTTGTGGCCAAGATCGCCCGCATCCCGCCCAAGAATGTCTCAAAAGACGATGCCGAGGTGCTGAAGGATCTGGAAAAATCGCTGAAGCGTGTGGTCTTTGGCCAGGATGATGCGATCACAGCACTGTCCAGCGCTATCAAACTGGCCCGCGCGGGCCTGCGCGAACCTGAAAAACCCATCGGCAACTACCTGTTTGCAGGCCCCACCGGCGTCGGCAAGACCGAAGTGGCCAAGCAGCTGGCGGATCAGCTGGGGGTGGAGCTGCTGCGTTTCGACATGTCCGAATACATGGAGAAACACGCGGTCTCGCGCCTAATCGGCGCCCCGCCGGGCTATGTCGGTTTTGATCAGGGCGGCCTGCTAACTGATGGCGTCGACCAGCACCCGCACTGCGTGCTGTTGCTGGACGAGATCGAAAAAGCGCATCCGGATGTCTACAACATCCTGTTGCAGGTGATGGACAACGGCCAGCTGACCGACCACAACGGTCGCACGGTGAATTTCCGCAACGTGATCCTGATCATGACGTCCAACGCCGGCGCATCGGAACAGGCAAAAGCCGCCATCGGCTTTGGCCGCGACCGCCGCGAGGGCGAGGATACCGCCGCGATTGAGCGTACCTTCACCCCGGAATTCCGCAACCGCCTGGATGCGGTGATCTCCTTTGCCCCGCTGGGCAAAGAGGTGATCCTGCAGGTGGTCGAGAAATTTGTTCTGCAGCTGGAAGCGCAGCTGATGGACCGCAATGTCTCGATCGAGCTCACGCGCAAGGCGGCCGAATGGCTGGCCGACAAGGGCTATGACGACCGCATGGGCGCGCGTCCTCTGGGCCGCGTCATCCAGGAGCACATCAAGAAGCCTTTGGCCGAGGAACTCTTGTTCGGCAAGCTCACCAAGGGCGGTGTGGTTCAGGTCGGCATCAAGGACGGAAAACTGGAACTGCGCCTGGAAGGTCCGGGAAAGCCGCGGATTTCCGGGGACAAACCGCCGCTGCTGACCGCGGAATAATGCGTGCCACGGCGCTGATTACCGCAATATCGCTCGCTGCGCCTGCCGCAGCGGGGGATATCGTTTTGCAATTCCCGCTGGATTGCACCCTGGGCAAGAGCTGCCATATCCAGCAGTTCGTGGACCGTGACCCCGGCAAAGGCGCCACGGATTTCACTTGCGGCACGCTCAGCTATGACGGTCACAAGGGCACCGATTTCGCTCTCCCCTATCTGTCGGACATGCAGGCCGGCGTCGCTGTGCGCGCCGCGGCGGATGGCGTGGTGCGCGGCACCCGCAATTCGATGCCGGATCAATATGCCGATGGCCAGAACGAAGCCGCCATCAAAGGCAAGGAATGCGGCAACGGCGTGGTGCTGAGCCACGGCAGCGGCTGGGAAACCCAATATTGCCATATGAAGCGCGGTTCAATCCTGGTGCAAAGCGGCCAGAAGGTCAGGGCTGGCGATGTTCTGGGGGAGGTCGGCCTCTCTGGCAAAACCCAGTTCCCGCACCTGCACCTATCAGTGCGCAAGGACGGCGCGGTGGTGGACCCCTTTGCCCCGGACAGCCTGGACAGCTGCGGCGGCGCTGTGGCGCAGACGCTCTGGTCTGACCCGCCGCCCTACCAGCCAGGAGGGCTGATCGGGGCCGGAATTTCCACTGCCATTCCCGGATTTGATGAGGTCAAGGCCGGAACTGCCCGCCAGGCGTCCTTGGCTGCCGATGCAGCAGCCCTGGTTTTCTGGGCCTACGCCTATGGCAGCCAGGCAGGCGACAGCCTCGAACTGAACCTCACCGGCCCTGGCGGGAGGCTGGTCTCGCACAGAGAAACGCTTGAGCGGACCCAGGCGCAGCTGTTCCGCGCAGCGGGGCGCCGCCTGCGCGGTGGGCTGTGGCCTGCGGGGCGGTACACCGGCACAGCGCGGCTGATCCGAGGCAGCACGGAAATCAGCCGCTTCACCCACAGTATGGAAATCCCGCCCTCTGCAGACCCTGCGTCTCAGTAACGCGGCAGGCAGCCGCAGCGCGGCTGCACGGCCCAACGGGCGCAGCCGCCCTTACAGGGCGGATTGGCGCCCGGCGGGAGCCGCTGCTGTGACGGGCTGAGGTTGAGAACCCGGTGACGGAAGTTGAAAAAGCCCTTTTTCGCAATAGTTAATAGCAGGCCCTACTGCCCGGTGGGGCCGCAACCCGCGTGTAACTAGTCGCTTGTCTCCATTAGTGAAGCGGGTTGCACCCAAGGGCAAAGCACTGTTCCGCCCGCAGGCCTCGGCCGCGCCCGGGAAAGGCCCCTACGAGAGCGGGCAAAGGCAGCCTACTTTTCGGTAAACTTCAGTTCGATCCGTCTGTTCTGGGCGTGCGCCTCTGGCGTGTCCGCCAAATTCACAGGCTGGTATTCCCCGAACCCATTGGCTGCCAGTCGGGACGGTGCCACGTCCAGCGCCTCCACCATGTAGCGCACGACGGACAGCGCCCTGCCCTGGCTGAGCTCCCAGTTGTCGGCAAATTTCGAGTGCCCGATCAGCGGTGTGCCATCGGTATGCCCGTCCACGCGGATGATCCAGTTGATTTCATCAGGGATTGCCGTCACCACCCCCTGGAGGATCGACACGACCTTGGCAATCTCCACCTGCCCTTCCGGCGACAGGGTGGCACTGCCGGGCTGAAACAGCACTTCAGATGCAAAGACAAACCGGTCGCCCTGAATGCGGACCCCTTCCTGAGTGCCCAATAGGCCGCGCAAACGGCCAAAGAATTCGGAACGGTAGCGTTCCAGATCCTGCGCTTTGCTGGCCAGGGCCTCAGCCTCCACTTCCAGGCGTTTGCGCTCCTGTTCTTCCAGAATCCGCCGCTTGCGTTCCTCCGACGCCGCACGGGCCAGTGCTGCGTTCAAGTCCTGGCCCAGGTTCTGCAACTGCACCTGCTGGGCTGCGTCCCGGGCCTGATAATCGTCCAGAATGGCCTGCAAGCCGCCAAGCTGTTCGCGCAGGGCCGCCACCTGCTGATTGAGCAGAGCAGTTTCGCGGCGGGCTTCCTCCGATACGGCCTGCTCCTGCGAGAGCGCATCTCGCGCCTGGGCCAGCAAGGCCGCGCGTTCTGCTGTCCGGTCCAGCAGCTCTGCGGCACCAGCCTCTGCTGCCTCCTGTGCGGCCACTGCAGCCATCAGCCTTTGACGCAGAACATCCAGATCCTCTGCCTTGGTTTCTGCGGCCGCCAGCGCGGCTTTGGCCTCTGCCAATTCTGCCGCCAGCCTTCCGGTCTCGGCATCTGATCCCGCACGTGCGGCCGCCAGTTCCGACAGCTGCGCATCCAGCTGCTTCCTTGCGGCCTCTGCGGCTGCCAGCAGGGTCAGGGTATCTTCCGCCTGTTGCCGCTGTGCGTCCAGCGCCAGCGTCATCGCAGTCAGTTCCGCATCAGCCGACTGAAGCTTTTGCCGCAAAGCTTCAGCCGCTGCGGCCTCTAGCAACCGGGCAGCCGCTTCGGCATCCAATTGTTTCTGAAGACCGGCAATTTCTCCGGTCTGTTCCGCCTCCTGTGTTTCCAGACTGGCAATCAGCGCCTCCATCGCCTCACGCTCGGCTGCAGCCAGACGCGCGGCTTCAGCCTGCGCGTCAATCTCGCCACGGGCTTGGGCCAGCGCCAGATTCAAAGCCTCCTGCTCGCTGAGCAGCTTGGCACGGGCAGCTTCCAGGCTGTCACGTTCGGCGTCCAGATCCGCAACCCGCGCCTGAGCGGCATCGCGGCTGGCGATCAGCGCGGCCACCTGAGCTTCGAAACTGGTGATCCTGCCGACGGCTTCGGACAGCTCCGCCGCCTGGCGATCGCGCTGAGCAGTCAGCGAAGTGATCAGGCTACGGGCCTGAGCCAGATCGGCCTCAGCTGTGTTGAGGGTCGAGGTCAGTGCTCCCAGCCGGGCGTTCAAACGGCTGTTTGCACGTTCTTCCAACCCCAGCGCAGACGCCAGTGCTCTGACTTCGGCGGACAGCTCATCCAATTGGCTTTCCTGGCCGGTGATGGTTTCGCGCAGCACAAACTGCACCACCATGAAAATGGTCAGCACGAACATCAGAACCAGCAAAAGGCCTGTCATCGCGTCCACGAACCCGGGCCAGATAGAGGCCTGGAACCGCTGTCCTGTGCGCCGGGAAAGAGCCATCGCTTACTCGCCCGCGCCGTGGTCTGGCAGGCCGCCGCGCGACAGCCCACGCGGGCGGGCAAAGGCCTTGACCATCAGGTCGATGTCCTTGCGCAGCTCAGCCAGGCTTTCCTGCCGACCTGCTGAAATTTCCTCGAGGATACGCAGCATCTGTACGTCGATTGAACGCAGTCGCATCCGGCTTTCAGCGTCGATGCCGCCCTGTTCGCCCTGAGCGCGCAGAATTTCAGTCAGCGCTTCCTGCCCCACCGCAACCCGGTCCAGCGCTGCGGTGATGGTGCCGGTCTGATCCTGACGGCGGTTCATCTCCTGAATGGTCTCCACCAGGTCCGTCAGCCGCTGGTCTACTGCCGCGCGGCCTTCGGCGGTTTCGACAAACATTTCCTGCAGCATTTCCATCTGCTCGGCCATAGTGTCGAGCACCTGGGAAACCACGCCGCTGTCGCTGGTGCCGTCTTCACCCGAGGAAAAGCTGACACGGGTGATCGAAGACAGCCATTCCTCCAGCTCACGGTAAAACCGGTTCTGGCCATGGCCTGCAAACAGCTCCAACAGGCCGACAATCAGCGATCCCGCGAGGCCCAGCAGCGAGGAGGCGAAGGCCACGCCCATCCCGCCCAGCTGCGCCTCAAGACCTGTCATCAGGCGGTTGAAGACCGACAGACCTTCTTCGCCCTCTTGCGGCGCCAGGCTGCGTATGGTGTCGACGACGGCGGGCACGGTGGTTGCCAAACCATAGAACGTACCCAGAAGACCAAGGAAGATCAAAAGGTTGACGATGTAGCGCGTGATTTCACGGTCTTCATCAATACGGCTGGCGACGGAGTCCAGGATTGACCGCGTAGAGGCCGATCCCAGCTGCATCCGGGCGCTGCGGGACCCCAGCAGAGAGGCCAGCGGCGCCAGAATGGACGGCGTGCGGCGGTGTTCCTGAATGTCGCCACCTGCAAAGCGCTCGATCCAGCGCACAGAGCCAATAAGCTGAACAACCTGCCAGAAGCAGGCCAGCACCCCAATGACAAATACCAGAACGATAAAACCATTGAGCCAAGGATTGGCCTGGAAAACCGGCAGCACCCGCGGCAATGCCACAAAGGCGCCGAACCCTGATAGCCCCAGCGCGATCAGCATCATGATAATCTGCCGCACCGGCTGGGAAAACTGTGGCCGGGGCTTGCGGTCTGGCTGCGCCATATGCTCTGGCTCCTGACACTTTTGACTGCTCGTATTGCGTTCGCAGCCTATAAGCAAAGTGTCAAAAGCGCCAAGGCTTTATGCGATGATTTCCCGCACCCGGCCGGCCAGCCAGTCCAGTTCGCTGTCATGCAGGCCGATCTCGGCCAGATGCTCAGCCGTGTTGTACAGGTATTCTGTGTTGGGTCCCCGCCCGCCCACTGCATGGGCGATGATCTGGGCCTGCTCCTCCAGGCTTAATCCACCGCAGTATTGATCATGGTGCGGGTCGATCACATAGGTGACGGCAGTGACAAGGGAGCCATCTTTCAATTCCACAGCCAGATCACGCTCCAGATAGGCCGAAGAGATCAATTCACGCTCGCGCAGCTCTGCCAGGGTGCGCTCCTCATGGCCAGCTTCAACCGCCAGCGCAATGCCCTTGCAATGGGCACCTTCGACGGCATCCAGAGCCAGAACCAGGCCGGGTTTTTCCTCGCTGCCGCGGTGATGGATCGAGGACATGCAGAAAGACCGTGCGTAGCCGTGCAGCACCGCAACTTCACGCTGTGCCACCGGAAACCCCGGGTTCCAAAGAAGTGATCCGTATCCGAATACCCACATCGTCATGTCGTCTGGCCCTTTCTGTGCCCTCCCTATAAACAGCAATCCTGATCCGGACAAAAGAGGCTATCCGATGCGCCTGGCAAAACTGCTGATTGCCGTCTTTCTGCTGTGGAGCCTGTATTGGGCGGCCGCGGCCTGGGGGCTGAAGAACGGTATCGCCGCCTGGTTCGACACTCAAGCGAACCGGGGCTGGCAGGCTGAATACGCTGATTTGGCGACGCAAGGATACCCGTTCCGGCATCAGACCCGGGTCAACCATCCTGCTCTGGCGGATCCGCGCACCGGCACTGCTTGGCGGGCGGATTGGCTGAAATTGGACAGCCCCGCCGCCTGGCCCGGGCAATTGGAATTGCAATTCCCGGCAACCCCGCAGCGGCTCTCCTATTTCGATCAGACAGCCGTCATCACCGCGGCTGGCCTTCAGGCCAGCCTGCATCTTGCGCCCGGCGTGGCGCTGGAGCTGGAGGAAATGGCACTGGTCTCCGGCGGCTGGCAGATTTCCCGCAGCGGCAGTACCGTCCTGAGCGGTGAGGCGCTGGATTTGCGCATGGTGCAGCAGGAGCGCCCCGAAGCCTACAGAATTTCAGGAGATGCCAAGGCGTTTGCCCCGCGCGCGGCCTGGCGCCGGCTGCTGGCGGCCAGCGCCCCGCTGCCGGAGCAGTTCGACACACTCACTCTGGATTTGACTATTGCCTTTGACACGCCGTGGGACCGCACTGCGCTGGAACAGCGGCGGCCGCAGCCGCGCAGTATTGACCTGAAGCTGGCCGAGGCTCGATGGGGCGAACTGCGCCTCAAAGCCACCGGTGCACTGGCAGTTGATGAGAACGGGCTGCCGGAAGGTGAGATTTCGCTGCAGGCGGAGAATTGGCGCGGGCTGGTACTGATGGCAGAGCGCAGCGGCGCGCTTGCTCCGGGACTGCGTGGAATGGTCGAGCGGGTGCTGGGCCTTCTGGCGCAAGCCAGCGGCAACCCGCGCAATCTGGATATCACGCTGGGGTTTGCGGCCGGCTATGTCACCCTTGGCCCTCTGCCCCTTGGCCATGCGCCGCGGCTGATTATCCGCTGAATGCACCGCGTCCTGCCATTTGCCGCTCGGAGGGGTGCGCGGCTGCCCCTTCTTTCAGGACAGGCCAGACAAACTTGTCCGGGCGCCTGTTCAGCAGCCGAAGATTGCGCGCGCAGCGCGCCCGGCCCAAGGCTGTAATGTGCCCTTTGGGGCACCTTCAGGCGCGGGAGCCCTTCCCTTTTCACCAGCCTGCATCCGGCCGATGCGATGATGCGAGGCTCCGCCTCGCGATCAGGAATATTTTCAGCCAGGTGAACAAGCGGGCCCAGACTGCCGCCACTGTTTTCAGCGGCAATAAGAACCGCCGCGGTGGCGGGCCACGTCCAGGTGGAAATGGTCTTTGTGATAGCGGTCCGCCTCAGGTCCCAGCACCGTGCCAAAGGGGCCGCAGGCCGCGCGCCAGATCTTCTTCAGCTTCTTGCGGGTTTTGCGATTTTGCCAGCCGCGCAGCACCGTGACCGTTTCACCGTTGGCCAGCGTAAAGCCTGAGATGTCTATCGCCCGCCCTTTGCCATGTTCGGAAATCTTGGCGCCCTTGCGATTGTTGCGGGTGCGGCAGGCGTAATGGGCCGCTACCCGCAATGACACCACCTTGTTGCGACGACCAAAGGCAGTTTCAACCTCGCGGCTGATCCAGGTCTTCAGCGCACGGGCTGTGTTGCAGGTCATCAGCGAGGCCTGGCTGAGCCGAACCCCGGCAATCTCGCGCACCCGCACCGCGTCCTTGGCGCCACAGCCGGGCAGCTTTCCCGGGATATCTCCTGCCTGATCCCCCTGAATGTCGAGATCGCCACAAACCGAGCCCTTGCGGCGTTGGCGGCGCTTGAAAAGCACCTGTTCGGCCAGGCTGTCCGGACGCGCAAATGGCAGCAAAGACGCGCCGGGCGCCAGCAGCGGCAGATCCGCAGGCCGAGCTGCTGCAGCCAGCCGCTGTTCCGATTGCGGGCGGGATACAGGGCGCATCCCGGGGATTGCCGCAGCCTCAAGGCCTGCCGCTGCCGCCGTGCTGGCGGGCGGCTCCAGTGAGGCATCCGGTGTTGAAGCCGGCGCCGCTCCGCCAACCAGGACCGTCAGGATCAGCACAGCCGCACGGATCATTTCTTCTGCCCCCGCCCAAAGTCCGGCGCATCGGTGTCCTGACCGGCCTCAATAATACCGCGGCGAATGGCCCGGGTGCGGGTGAAGTAATCGTGCAGGTGCTCTCCGTCACCGGTGCGGATGGCGCGCTGGAGGGCAAAGAGCTCCTCGGTGAAGCGGCCCAGGATTTCCAGCGTCGCATCCTTGTTGGTCAGGAACACGTCGCGCCACATGGTGGGATCGGAGGCTGCGATGCGGGTGAAGTCGCGGAAACCGGCTGCGGAATATTTGATCACCTCGCTGTCGGTCACCCGGCGCAGGTCATCAGCGACGCCGACCATCGTGTAGGCAATCAAATGCGGCGTATGCGACGTGACCGCCAGCACCAGATCATGGTGATCGGCGTCCATCTCATCGACATTTGCCCCCATGCCTTCCCAAAGCGCGCGCAAGCGGGCGGTGGCCTCCGGGTTGGTCCCTTCAACCGGCACCAGCAGCGACCAGCGGTTATCGAAAAGCTCGGCAAAACCGGATTCGGGGCCGGAATGCTCGGTGCCTGCCAGCGGGTGGGCCGGTACAAAATGCACGCCTTCCGGGATATGCGGCTGCACAGCTTCGATCACATGACGTTTGACCGACCCCACATCCGACACGGTCGCCCCGGGTTTCAGAACCGGCGCGATGTCTTCCATCACCGGTCCCATGGCGCCGACGGGCACACAAAGCACCACAAGATCAGCGTCCTGCACCGCTGCGCGCGCGCTGTCGCAGATCCGGTCGCAAAGACCGATACGGCGCGCAGTTTCGCGGGTTTCCGCGCTGCGGGCATAGCCGGTAACCTCGCCTGCAAGCCCTGCGCGTTTGATCGCCCAGAACATCGACGAGGCGATCAGGCCGAGACCGATCAGCGCGACGCGGCCGTAAACTTGCCCGGTGTCCTGAGTGTTCATGCCCGGCCCTCTTTGAATTCCTTCACGGCTGCTGCAACACGGCGGCAGGACTCTTCGTCGCCGATGGTGATGCGCAGGGCCTCTGGGAGGCCATACCCTGCCACTTTGCGAACGATCAGCCCCTGGGACTGCAGATAGGCATCACAGGCTTCTGCTGCAGCTTTGCTGTCGAAGCGGGCCAGGAGGAAATTGGTGTTGGAGGGATCAGACGGCACGCCTGCTTCTGCGAGCTCCTCCGCAAGCCAACGGCCCCATTTGGCATTCTCCTGCCGGCAATGGAGGACATAGTCCTGATCACGTACTGCGGCTTCGGCGGCAGCAAGTGCGGGCACCGAAAGGTTAAAGGGCTGTCTTACCCTGTTCAGCACGTCGATCATAGCCTGCGGCCCGTATCCCCAGCCGACCCGCAGGCCGCCGAGCCCGTAAATCTTGGAGAAGGTGCGCGTCATGATCACGTTTTCCCGCCCTTCGACATGGCAGGCCCCGCCATCAAAGCCCTCGGTGAACTCCGCATAGGCCGCATCCAGCACAAGGATCACGTTCCCCGGCAAGGCAGCCGCCAAGCGTTCGACCTCTGCTTCAGGCAGCATCGTGGATGTGGGATTGCCCGGATTGGTCAGAAACACCACCCGGGTCTTCTCAGTACAGGCCGCCAGAATTGCATCCACATCAACACAACGGTTCTTTTCCGGCACACTGACCGGCACCGCCCCGGCCATCCGTGCCAGGATCGGGTACATGGAAAAACCGTGTTCCGTATGAATCACTTCATCGCCCGGGCCGGCATAGGCCTGAACGACAAACTGCAAAACTTCATCGCTGCCAACGCCGCAGATGATCCGGGCCGGGTCGAGACCGTGAACATCGCCAATCGCTGCACGCAATTCGGCATGGTCCGTTGACGGGTAACGATGCATTTCAGGAGCCGCAGTCGCCAGCGCATCAATTGCGCGCGGACTTGGGCCAAAGGGGTTCTCGTTCGAGGAGAGCTTCACAACATTGCTCACCCCTTTCACATGGGCAGCCCCGCCCTGGTACAGAGCGATGTCCATGATACCGGGCTGCGGTGTGAGTTGGGTCATAATTCGGGCTCCTTCGTTCCAGCCCGTTCTAGCGGCCCGAAGGCTGGTGGGGAAGCACCAAGATGACGTCCCCCCTTGCTGCCGCCCCCTGCGGCAGCTGCCCCGGTCACGCGTGCGTCAATGCGCAGGTGCAGTCTTGGGTATTTTGCGTTTGGCCTCGACCATGATGATTTTTTGGATCTGCTTTCGCAGCTCCATATCCTTGCGCATTGCCTCGTTCGCCAGCTTCTGCATCGTCGAGGCGGATTGCGAGCAATCAGCACCGTTCAGCACCTCACCTGCGTATTTGCTCAACGATTTGCCGGAGACCTGCTTGGCAATTTCACCATCTATGGCATCACCGTGCAGCTTGATGAAATCCTCGGTTGCCTTGGCGCCCTATTTGGCAATCAGATCCTTCTTAGCGGCGCCATCCCAGGTGGCCTTCTTTCCCGCCAGATGTTCACCCAGTTGACCTGCACTGGATTTCAGCGCCTCGGTGCTGGCGGCAGCAATGGCATGAGCCTTGGCGGGTGACATGCCCTTGGTCGCAACCAGCCGTGCGGTCATGTAGGTTTCGACCACCGCAAAGGAAACTTCACGCACCACTTCCAGCTTCCAGCTTCCAGACGATGCCGCCGGCCGTTGCGATCTACTGGTCGATGAATTTCTTGAACGCCTTGCCGCCGGTGTTATTAGCCCTGGAGGCTTTTACATCCTGCTGGTAGACCGTCTTCCAATCCGGTTTCTTCTTGCTGGTCAGTGTCCTGAGAAAGCTTGCCTCAGACCGTGCATTCAAGATCGGAGTCCAGGGCGGGTCTGACTTGTCATTGACCATACTGACGGCAAATTCGGTCAGTGCATTCAGAAACGTGTCGTTGCCCTTGCGGGTGCTCTCCACCTCATTGCAGAAATCCACCCAGAATTCCGCCTGACCCTGCATCAAGTTGGCTTTGGCCAAAACCTTGCGGCGCAGTTCCTCCTGCCTGGCGTCGCATTTAGTGCTGATCTCAACCGAGCAACCGTTGCCTTGAGCATAAGGCGGACGAGTTCAACATCCGCCGGGGCAGTCTTGACCGGTTTAAATTTGCATTCGCCGGTTTTCGGGTCCAGCTTGGTAATCCGTTTCCTATCGCCAACGGGGGCAGAAAGCTTGAGAGCCATGACAAGGCTCCTACAAGTAATCTACTGGATAAAACCTGCCATGGGGCTGTCCGCCCGTCGCGGGGGATATGAAATGGACTTGCGCCCTTTTAGCTCCTGGGTTCGCCCCCACATTTCATGAGTATGTGAAGGGTTTTCCATTCGCAGAGAGACCCCGGCGTCTTATGCAATGCAATTCGCGCTGCGGCGGCCTCCAACGTGTTTTCAACTGGAAAGAGGCCGAAGCCGTCAATGCCCGAAGGCGCTGTCCTTCATCCATTTCGGGCGTTTGCCATCCGGTCCCATCCGCATGTGAAGACAGGCCGTACCGAGACGCTGGAAATACAGGATATCCACGGGGTACCAGCCTGCGGAAGGAACTTCGACCTGAGTCATAATAGTGCTGTCACAGGACTGACGCCCGTCAAATTCCCCAACAACCTGACCACCGATATTGGCCAGCAGGCCATCGTTGGTCAGAAAATCAATGTTATGAATCCCCGGCGTGTCCAGCTTGACATATCCGGTGATCCGGGCAGCGACATGCATTGGCCGCTTGGCAGTCAGGGTGTTCTGACCTTCTTCGGTGTCGCGGTTGTCCAGCCCGGCGATGGGACGGCCAGGCTCGCTGCTGATCTTCAAAGCGGATGACGCTTCGGCCAGGGTCTTCACATCCTGCGGATAGGCATAGACTACCTCAAGGCCCGGTTTGATGCCTGCGGGTTGCGGACTTGCAGGAGCGAGCTTCAGAGGTGCAGCACTTGCCGAAGCCGCCAGAACCGAAAATGCTGCCGCTGCTGCTGCTTTCGTCAAGATCTTCATTGGTCACTCCCTGTCGTTTTGGAGCAGGATAGACCCAATAGCCTTGCTGGACCACAGCTTTTGGCGACGGCCGTCTCAGCCGCCCTTTTGCGCAAGCATCGCAAAGAAAAAGGGCTGCCCCGCAGGACAGCCCTTTCGCCAGATACCCGAAGGCAGCAGGCTTAGTTCTTGGCGTAGAATTCCACGACCAGGTTCGGTTCCATCATGACCGGGTACGGCACGTCGCCCAGAGCGGGGGTGCGTACGAAGGTTGCGGTCATCTTGGAGTGGTCGGCTTCGATGTAATCCGGCACATCGCGCTCAGCCAGCTGAGTGGCTTCCAGAACGGCAACCATCTGCTTGGATTTGTCGCGAACCTCGATCACGTCGCCTTCTTTGACGCGGTAGGAGGGGATGTTCACGCGCTTGCCGTTCACGGTCACGTGGCCGTGGTTCACGAACTGGCGTGCGGCGAAGACGGTTGCCACGAATTTCGCGCGGTAAACAACGGCGTCCAGGCGGCGCTCGAGCAGGCCGATCAGGTTTTCACCGGTGTCGCCGTTCACACGAACAGCTTCGCCATAGATGCGGCGGAATTGCTTTTCGGTCAGGTCGCCGTAGTAGCCCTTGAGCTTCTGCTTGGCGCGCAGCTGGATGCCGAAATCGGACAGTTTACCCTTGCGGCGCTGACCGTGCTGGCCCGGGCCATAGTCGCGGCGATTGACCGGGGACTTCGGGCGGCCCCAGATATTTTCGCCCATGCGGCGGTCGATTTTGTACTTGGCAGTCGTGCGTTTGGTCACGGCTGATCTCCTTCGTTAATGGTTTCGAAGGGCGTTGTCCTCTTGAGGTCTCCCCCATGACAGGCAATCCCTTGCGGGAGCCACCAACACCAATGAAGCCGCGCTTATATAGGGGGATGGGACAGAGTCAACACGCCGATTGCGTATTTCCCTGCAAATCCGGCAACCTGCGCCGGTTCAGGGCAACGAAGCCTTCTCCGGCCTGCAGGATAACGCCCTCAGGCCGCGTGACGCCCCAAAATCACGGCTTCTGTTGCGCTCAGATTGCGGCGGGCGTGGGCACCATAAGCCAGCGGGTTGCTTTCCAGTTCCGGATGAAGACGAAACAGCCGTGCCCGGTCAGGCGCGCTCAGTGCGGTGAGAGACGTGTTGGACGGGTGGAAGCTTTCTGTTTCCACCCCGTTGGCCCAAAGCACTTGATGGCTGGCCAGCATCAGATGGAAATATGTGACTTCGCGCACGGAAGTGTCCGTCTGGATGGTGGACCCATTGACCAGATCACTGGCCGCAACCAGCACCTCAGAGGTGTTGAACAGTGCGCGCACATGACTGCCGCGCAGAAGCATCCGGTGATCAGGTGACACCAGCAGTTCCTGTTCCGGCCTGTCGATACCCAAAGCACCCGCACAAATGCGGATCGGGCGCAGTCGAGGCATCACGAACAGCCGTGCGCCGCTGACCCGACGCGAACCGATCCACAGGATTTCCTGGGCGCCATTGTCGCGGGTTTGAACTTTTTCGCCCTCGCGCAGCTGTTCGACCCGCTTGGGACCGCCAGGCGTGGCGATCATGGTTCCCGGTGTGAAGCAGATCACGCCGCTCTCTCCCTGGGGCATGTCCGGGCGGAAGGTGCCGAGCGAATGCTGCACCACCCAAAGATCTGCGCCCCGCGGCGGCAGTTCATCCACAAACATCAGCAAAGGCCGCTGACCCGGCCCGACCTCAATCAACGTGGCAGTGTAAGCATGTACCCCGTTGGTCACGACAAAGGCGCGGTCCACCAGCGGCTCATCCACCTCGACCGCATCCACATCAATTCGGTTCTGCACCGCAGCACCGATCAGTCGGCGCACCGATTGAGCGGCTCTGCGCCGCAATTCTGCCTCGCCGTTTGCCCTATCCAGCCGCAACACTCCGGTCGGCCCGTCCACCCGCACGGCATCGCCGAGCCAGGACCAAGCCGCCCCCACCTCCAGAGCGTCCACCGGTGCGGCCGGAAGGCCGTCGATCTCGGTTTGCGACCAGGAAATTACAAACGTGCCACGAAAGCCCGCTTTCATCTGCCTGTATGCCTGCTTCGATTTATCTTTTATTAACGAAACATTAACAAACTGCCGCTGATTTGGAAACAGTCCTGCCGTAAAACTTCCGGAAACGTGCTCAAAGCGCATCAATCGGTGTCGCCGCGGGCAAGGCATAGGCCAGCTGTTCATTGCTCCACTGCAGAAATGAAAAAGCCCTGAAAGTACCGCGTGTTAGCCCATGGGCACATAGCTGGAACGCAGAGTATCCGCCGCCTGTCGGACCACGTCCGCCACCTGCATGAGTTGCCGCGCCAGCGGATTGCTGCGCCGCCAGATCATGCCAATAGTGCGCGAGGGCTGCGGATCGCGGAACCGGGCCACCGATACCACCGCGGACCGGGTTTCGACCGGCACCGCCATTTCGGGAATCAGCGTGACACCAATGCCTGCGCCCACCATCTGCACCAGGGTCGACAAAGAGCTGCCATCCAGCAGCTCTCGCGGGGCGGCTGATTGCATATTGCAGAACGACAGCGCCTGGTCCCGGAAGCAATGCCCCTCCTCCAGCAGCAGCAGGCGCATTTCCCGCAAACCTTCCGGGCCGGGTACCGGCGTGCCCGCATCCTCGCCCGGGCGCACCAAAACAAAATCCTCGGTGAACAGGGCAACTTCCTCAAAGGATGGCTCGGAAACCGGCAGCGCCACGATGGCCGTGTCCAGCCGCCCCTCCCCCAGCTCCTGCAGCAGTTTGGGGGTCACGGTTTCACGCACGCGGATGTCGGCTTCTGGATACTGCCGGGTGAGTGTCCCAACAATGGAGGGCAGCAGGTAAGGTGCAATGGTGGGTATCACCCCGATGCGCAAGCGTCCGGCCAGCCCGTCGCGCGACGCCCGCGCCAACTCGCCAAGCTCATCCACTGAGCGCAGAATCCCGCGCACTCGCTGTGCCAGATCTTCGCCAAAACTGGTCAGCCGCACCTGCCGCGCGCCGCGCTCCACCAGTTGCACTCCCAGCACCTCTTCCAATTCCTTGATCTGTACCGACAAAGCAGGCTGGGAAACAGCGCAGGCATCTGCGGCACGGCCGAAATGCCGGTGCAGGGCCAGAGATTCGAAATAGCGCATTTGGCGAAGGGTGATGTTAACCATAACTTTTGATTATCACACCCATGAGAAAATGCAACTTATCCCAATGAAATTTCCCTGCTAGCCTCCTCGGCAGGAAGACAGGGAATCCCGGCATTCACAGCCTCGGCCGCGCTTGTTTCAAGGCGGCTTTCAGGCCGTTGTTTTGACGGACAAGAGATTCGGAACACTTCCGCAATGCAGCAATAAAGAATTTGAAGCCACGATCGGAGAACGTAATGGATGGAAACACCCCCGCAGGAAAATGCCCGGTGATGCACGGCGCCGCGCTGAACACTGACAGCGGCGGCACATCGAACCAGGATTGGTGGCCAAATCAGCTTAACCTGAAGATCCTGCATCAGAACTCAGCCAAATCGAACCCGATGGGTGCTGATTTCAACTATGCGGAAGAGTTCAAGAAGCTTGATCTGAAGGCGCTGAAGGAAGACCTGACCACGCTGATGACTGACAGTCAGGACTGGTGGCCGGCGGATTACGGCCATTATGGCGGGCTGTTTATCCGTATGGCCTGGCACAGTGCCGGCACCTACCGTACCGCAGATGGTCGCGGCGGCGGCGGCACTGGGCAGCAGCGCTTTTCGCCGCTGAATTCCTGGCCGGATAACGGCAACCTCGACAAGGCACGCCGTCTGCTGTGGCCGATCAAGCAGAAATACGGCAACCAGATTTCCTGGGCTGACCTGATGATTCTCGCTGGCAATGTCGCCATCGAATCCATGGGTGGGCCAACCTTTGGCTTTGGCGGCGGACGCGCGGACGTCTGGGAGCCAGAGGAAGACGTCTATTGGGGCTCTGAAACCGAATGGCTGGCCACCAGCGATCAGGCCAACAGCCGCTATTCGGGCGACCGCGAGCTGGCAAGCCCCTTGGCGGCCGTGCAGATGGGTCTTATTTACGTGAACCCGCAAGGCCCGGACGGCAACCCCGATATTCTCGCTTCTGGCCTTGATGTGCGCGACACCTTCGGGCGCATGGGCATGAACGACGAAGAGACCGTGGCGCTGGTCGCAGGCGGCCACACCTTCGGCAAGGGCCATGGTGCCGGCCCCGAAAGCGATGTGGGCGCAGAACCCGAAGGCGCAGAAATGGAGCAGATGGGTTTCGGCTGGGCCAACGCCTATGGCAGCGGCAAGGGCGACGATACCACCACCTCGGGCTTTGAAGGCGCCTGGACTGCAGACCCGGTCAATTGGGACAACGGGTATTTCGACCTGCTGTTCGGCTACGAATGGGAACAGGCCACCACCGGCACTGGCGCTATTGTCTGGCACCCGGTCGACGTGAAGGAAGAGGACATGGCCCCCAAGGCACATGATCCTTCGGTCAAGGTGACAACCATGATGACCACTGCCGACATGTCGATGCGTTTTGATCCGATCTACGGGCCAATCTCCAAACGGTTCCACGAAAACCCAGAGCAGTTCGCCGACGCATTTGCCCGCGCTTGGTTCAAGCTGACACACCGCGATATGGGTCCGGTTACCCGCTACCTTGGCGATGAAGTGCCAAGCGAAGAGCTGATCTGGCAGGATCCGGTTCCAGCGGTGGATCACGCGCTGGTGGATGCAGCTGACGTGGCGGATCTGAAGGCCAAGGTTCTGGCTTCGGGCCTGTCAGTTTCCGAACTGGTCTCCACAGCCTGGGCGTCCGCCTCGACCTACCGCGGCTCGGACCACCGGGGCGGCGCCAATGGCGGCCGTATCCGCCTCGCTCCGCAAAAGGACTGGGACGTCAACCAGCCAGAGCAGCTGGCCCGCGTTCTGGGCGTTCTGGAAGGCATCCAAGGCGCGTTCAATAGCGCGGCTGCCGATGGCAAGAAAATCTCGATGGCCGACCTGATTGTGCTGGCCGGCTCTGCCGGGGTCGAAGCGGCAGCCAAGGCAGGCGGCCATGAGGTTGAGGTTCCCTTCACCCCGGGCCGGACGGATGCCAGCCAAGAGCAGACCGATGTCGAAGGCTTTGCCGTGCTGGAGCCGGAGGCCGACGGTTTCCGCAACTACCAGAAGGCCGCCTATAACGTTCCGGCAGAAAAGATGCTGGTCGACCGGGCGCAATTGCTGACCCTGGGCGCGCCAGAGATGACCGCGCTGGTCGGCGGCCTGCGGGTTCTGGGCGCCAACCACGGCGGTTCGACCCATGGTGTGTTCACCGGGCGGGTCGGCGCGCTGAGCACCGACTTCTTCGCGGCCATTGTCGATATGGGCGTGGAGTGGAAGCCGGCAGGTGACGGCACAACATATGAGGGCCGCGACCGGGCCAGCGGTGAAGTGAAGTGGACAGGCACCCGTGCAGACCTGGTGTTCGGCTCCAATTCGCAGCTGCGGGCACTGGCAGAAGTCTATGCACAGGCCGATGGCAGCAAAGCCTTTGTCCGCGACTTCGTGTCAGCCTGGACCAAGGTAATGAATGCCGACCGGTTTGATCTGGCTGGCTGAAACGCCCCCATCCAAGAGTGAGAAGCGCCCCGGTTTTCCGGGGCGCTTTCTTTTTGACCAGCCCGGTTTGATACCAGCCAATTTTGCGACCAGTTCAGTCTATCACCGAACCAGTCATGGCAGCAGGTTCAAAGCGGGTCGGTTATGCCGCTCCTGCGGCCTTGCTTCTTGCAGTCAACAAAAAAGCCGGGGGGATGTCTCCCCCCGGCGTCTCTGTCCCTTGCGGGGCAGTTTTATTATGGCCGGGCAATGCAGCTGCATTGCCCGGCTGTCTGTTTCTTATTCAGCCGGAGCTGCGGCCTTCTCACGCTGACCATCGCGGAACAGCGCCTTGGCCAGAGAGATGCACATCAGCCCCATGACCACGGTGAAAGGCAGTGCGCCGATGATCATCGCGCTCTTCAGCGCTTCCATCGGGTCGGCCCCGCCATTCTGCTTGCCTGCGAACAGCAGAGTGCCGATGACGGCGGTCAGGATCAGACCCCAAACGATCTTGTGCTTGTTGCCGATGTTCTGGTCGCCGCCGGACATGATGGTGTTCATCACCAGGATGCCGGAGTCTGCCGAAGTGACCAGGAAGGTCATGATCAGAACGACGCACATGATGGTGATGCCGGACAGCAGGCCACCGTCGATCATTTGGCTCAGGGTCACGAACAGCTTGGCAGTGTTCGATGCGCCGATGATCGCGCCATCGGCGCCGCCGGTCAGTTCCAGATCAATGGCAGTGCCGCCCAGAATTGCCATCCAGGCAAAGCAGACCAGCGCCGGTGCGATCACACAACCGAGGATGAACTCACGCACCGAACGGCCGCGGGAAATGCGCGCCAGGAACAGACCCACGAAGGGCGAGAAAGCAATCCACCAAGCCCAGTAGAAAGTGGTCCAGCCTGCCTGCCAGCCGAACTGACGCTGTGCTTCACCTGCTGCATAGGTTGCCGCCAGCACGTCGTCGGACAATGCTGCAGCTTCGCCTTCCAGACCGGATTTGAAGCCGTCGAAGGATCCCCAGGCATTGGTTGCTCCGCCACGCAGCGCGTCGGCATAAGGCGCAGCCTCGGCCGGCAGTGCCGCTGCGAAATCACCCGCGGATTGCGGGCCATAGGCACCAAAGCTCAGCGATGTGAAGTGCAGGATGTAGTCCACGAAAGCCGAAGCATAGGTGGTCATGGCGAACATGAAGGAGCCAAAGACCACGAAGGTCAGCAGCAGGACCAGAGACAGGACCAGGTTCAGGTTCGACAGATACTTCACGCCACGGCCAACGCCGGACACTGCCGAGATCATCGACAGACCCATGATGGCGAACAGGCCGGCCAGCAGGCCAACTGTGCCCGGAGCAGGCGCGTCGCCGCTCATGTCCATCATCCATTCCATGCCGGTGACAGCATAAACGCCATCCACGAACTGGGACACGCCAAAGCCGATGGTCACGGAGACACCCAGAATGGTTGCGACAACGCCCAGCACGTCAACGACATGGCCGGCAAAGCCGTTCATCAGCTTGCCGAACAGCGGCGTCAGCGCGGTACGGATGGTCAGAGGCATGTCACGGGTATAGGCGTAGTAAGCCAGCGACAGGCCGGTCACCACATAGATAGCCCAGGCGTGGAAGCCATAGTGCAGGAAAGTGTAACGGAAGCCCGACTGCACGGCTTCTTCCGTGTTGCCGACAACTTCCTGTGCCAGGATCACAGGGTTGGAACCCCACAGGCCCAGCGGCTCGGCGGTTGCAAAAACCATCAGGCCGACACCCAAACCGGCGCCGAACATCATCGAGAACCAGGAAAAGTCCGAGAACTCCTTGTCTTGGCCCGGTCCCCCCATAATCCGCTTACCGGTTTGCGGCAATGCGGCGACCACAAACAGGAAAAAGGCGAAGAAACCGACGATGACGATGTAGAAGGCGTTGAAATCCTCAAGGATACGCCAGTTGAGGCTGCCCAGCACGCCCGTAGCGTTTGCCGGCCAAACCAGTGCCCAGAGTACCAGCGCGACCATAATCCCCTTGCTGAGCAAGGCGATCTCGATGCTGTGCCCCTTATAGAAGCCATCATCGGAGGTCTTGATCTCCAGATCCGTAAAAGGTTGCTTTAGTGACATGCGTTTCCTCCCGTTTCGCACGTGCCGCACCGGGGTGCGGATGGTCCGGCGGCTCAAACAACCGCCGGTATTTGGCGTCAGCCCAGCAGGGCTTCGATCCTGGCCAGTGTTGCGGTACTGACCGCGACGCCGTCTTTGCGAGCCTGTAAGCGCTTGGCCCGCCGCCCGTCTCCGGGCAGATGTGCGCCGGCTTGCCCGCGCACCGCTTCCACGATCCCGGCCATTCCGGTACCAAAAGCGTCATTTGCCGTCGCAGCCGGGTCGATTACGA
The DNA here is from genome assembly GCA_001730095.1 of Rhodobacteraceae bacterium (ex Bugula neritina AB1). Taxonomy (GTDB): domain Bacteria; phylum Pseudomonadota; class Alphaproteobacteria; order Rhodobacterales; family Rhodobacteraceae; genus Leisingera. The sequence goes on along the minus strand of MDLF01000036.1, from coordinate 14,938 downwards.
TAAACATTTGGCCGGTTTTCGGCGGTCCACCCGCAGTGCCCGAGAAGGGCGAGGCGTTTATGCCAAGTGTAGCGCCGGTCAGCGCGGCGGCCATAATCTCAGTCAAAAGCGCAACACCGACACCTTTGTAGCCTCCCGAGGGCGCCATAGACCCCTTGAGACCCGCATTCGGGTCGGTGGTCGGGTTGCCGTCAGCATCCAGCGCCCAGCCCAGCGGGATATCTTTGCCCTCGCGGGCGTGCTTCATCACCTCGCTCTTGGCGATGGTGCTGGCGCTCTGGTCGATCAGCAGCTCCGGCTCGCCGTCCGCGCCCGGCACCGCAATTGAGAACGGGTTGGTGCCAACAACCGGCTTTTTACCGCCCGAAGGGGCAATAGATGCCGGCGCATTGGTGAAACCAAGTCCCACCAGCCCGGCGCGGGCCAGACGGGCGGTGTGGTAACCCAGCACGCCGCAGTTATAGCTGTTGCGGATCGCCAGAACAGCAACGCCTTGTTCGCGCGCAGCTTCGGTTACAGCGTCAAAGCCCAGGTCGATGGCGGAATGAGCAAATCCGGTGGCCGCATCCACGGCGACAACGCCGGGACGCGGACGGGTCAGAACCGGAGCCGCCTGCCCGTCTACCTTGCCGCATTGCACGTGTTCGGCATAGATCGGGATGTAAGCCAGGCCGTGGCTGGCCACACCGTCCGCCTCGGTTGCCGCGGTGGCAACCGCCAGCGGGCGGGCATTGGCCTCGGATGTGCCGGCCGCAACCAGGGCGCGGAAAGAAAGATCCTCGATTTCGGCAAGGGTCATTGTTTTGGTTTCGGTCATAGCGAAGCCTCTTCAGTCATTGTCAGACAGCCCGGCCCCGGCGCCGCGCAATCGCGAAGCTTCGGTGGCGGGCGCATAGGTACGGTGAGCCAGAACGCCAAGGCGGTCCCATTCTTCCGCCGGGGCGCTGCCGCGCAGCACCGGCTCGCGGCGTTCGGTCATTTCGGCGGGGGTGGAAAAAGTGACCTTGTCCGCCAGCCGTGCCGTATAGGCATCCGGAGCGCCCTGGGCGCAGAGCTGACGGCCATCAGTTGCTAGGCGGGCACCTGCCCATTCCACCGCAACCGGGGTTTCCAGCCGCAGGGCGGCGCCGGCGGCAAAGGGGACAAGCAGCAAGGGAACACACACGCGTTCCATCACGATTTGTCCTTCATCCATCAGCTGCACGGCACAATCGCTCAGCGCGGCACCGGCGGTCAGCGGGCTCATCCGGCCTGACGGCGCACGCCAAACGCCTGTTAGCGCGAAAGGCGTAAAATCCGCGGGCGGCAGGCGGTCATTCATCTCCAGAAGCTCTGCCAGCAGCTCTGCCCCTGGAAAGCCGAAAGAAGACAGCCAGCGGGTGCCTTTTGCCGCTTCTTCAGCCAGGCCCCAGCTCAAGCCGGCGCCGCGGGCTGCGCGTTTGCACATTGCCTCGATTTCATTCAGCGAATGGGTCATGTCTTTGCCCCTTCTTCAAGCGACGGGTACACCCAGAAATCAGCGTTTTCCGCTGACAGATCCTGCGGATACGGGGCATTGCCGTACATGCAGATCCGGACCCAGCGGTCGGACCTTGGATCAAACTGGGTTGCCCCAAAGAAGGCAAGCTTGCAGCGGAGCATGTCAATCGGCAGAACATCTTGGGAAATCGTATTGTCCCGGATTTCCGCATAAGGCGCACGCCCGGCAATCTGCACCCGGCGCACCGAATGGCGGTGCTCAGGGTGGCGCAGCAGGAACTCGGCAACGCGGGTTTCGCCCTGCCAATGCGCAAGCGCCCTGAACAAGGCAGCGGCATCCCGACCGGGCGCCAGCGGCTGTTCATATTCCTCGACAGGCTCTTCGAAACGCTCACCCAGGCGGGGTTCCAGCTTCTCTTCGGAGACATACCAGGCCCGGGCACGGTTTTCCGCCTTTTGCCAGTCTGTGCCGATGGCCCATTCATAGACGCGCTCCAGCAGGTTGCGCAGTTCTTCAATGGTCATTGCACCGGAGATACGGAAGGTTGGAGTGTTATCCGCAGCCATGCCATCGCTTAGCTCATCCACCAGGGCACCGTAAGGTTCCAGCATCAGAGAGGCGAGCCATTCCTGCCCTTCCAGTGTCAGCGTTTCTTCCGCCCAACGATACAACTGATCCCAGGGATAGCTGCCGGTCAAAGCTTCGAAGTTGCCCAGATAGCTGTCGATTTTCTCCAGATCGCTGCGCAGTTCACTCAGCTTTCGCACCTGGATTTCATGTTCCGAATGCCACAAGGCGACGTTCTTCTTGCTCCGCAGCAGCAGTTCCTGAAACAGGCTGATTTCTTCTGCCGAGGCCCGGTCCAGACTGCGAACGGTGCGGATCGCTTCTTCGCGCGAGGCGATCCAGTTGTTGAACAGAACCGGGTGGTTCAGCAGGAAGGGCGCCATGCCAAGCCCGGTCGAATTGCCGATGCCGAGCGAACGTGCCAATTCCGGATCCAGCTGAGCCGCGGTGCGGCCCGCGGCCTTGGCCCGCATATCCGCCATATGCTGCACCAAATCCCGCACATACCAGCGGGTCAGGAAAACGGATAGCATCTCTGCCTGAAACGGCACCTGAAACTCAGGGCGCGCGGAAATCATCTCGCGGTCAGCGGCCCCCAGCTTGCCAGAGCCGTAAACAGCGGTGGTCCGCATCAGGTATCCGACCGCCTGCAGCTGATCTGCATCCGGCTGTTTGCCTTCCGCCAGCGCGGACACCACATGTTCCCACAGACGCACAGAGCGGTTCGCACGGGACACCGAGATCTCAGTCTCGCTGACCCGACCGGCTTCCTGATAAGGAACGTTCTTCGACAGCCGTTCGATGTCTTCGTCAGTGGGGATGCCATCGAACAGGGCAAACGTGGAATCCCAGGCGGTAGCAATCACACGGTCCGACCGCATTTCGGGCGGCAGATCATGAGAAAAGGCGACCAGAGAATAGGTCCGCGCAGGGCCGGTTGCGGAAAACACCGCAACGCCAACCCCGTTTTCGTCAATATCGAACTTCGGACGTGAAAAGCTCCAGTTCTCGCGTGCCAGGCGCCGTGTCAGCACCCGCATAAAGCTGAGGCGTGACTGATGCAGCGAACCCAAACGGCTGAGCCGCATGACCTGAGCCGGATCCCGTCTTGATATTGATGTCTGCGCGGTTGTTTCCATAGGTATTATCCTTTGGGGCCAAAGTTTTCGGCAAAGAACCGGTACCAGTTCCCGCCCATGATACCGCTGACTTCGTCATCGTTCATGCCCGTCGCGCGAAGGCCCTCTTCGATGTTTCCAAAGTCGCGGTTGTCCTTGAACCAGCTAGGCATTTCCGGGAAGCCCGGAGCGGCGGCTGATCCTTCGCCGTAATCGATTTCCTTGGTCCAGCGTCCAACCCGCATCCATTCCACGATGCTGTCGGGCTGATCCTGGCACAGATCTGTACCGATCCCCAAATGCTCCACCCCGTAAGTCTCTGCGGTGCGTGCAATCATTTCACAGAAACTTTGCAGAGAGCAGTTGGATTTGTCTTTCAGGTGATGCGGGTAAATCGAGAAACCCAGCATGCCGCCATGGCCGGTGACCGCGCGGATGACGTCATCCTTCTTGTTGCGCAGGGCCGGTGACCACTCATGCGGGTTGGCATGGGTGATGGCGATCGGGCGTTCGGACATTTCCGCCGCCTCGATGGTGGAGCGGTCGGCAGAGTGGCTCATGTCGACGACCAGACCAACCCGGTTCATCTCCTTGATCACCTGTTTGCCCATGCGGGTGATCCCCATGTCCTCGGCCTCGTAACAGCCGGTCGCCAGCAGCGACTGGTTGTTATAGGTTAGCTGCATGAAACGGGCGCCCAGCGTGTGCAGAATCTCAACCAGGCCGATGTCATCTTCCATCGGAGAGGGGTTCTGGAAACCGAAGAACACAGCAGTGCGGCCGGTTTCGCGGGCCTTGTCGATGTCAGAGGCCCACTGCCCTTTCATGATCAGGTCCGGGTACTGCTCGAACCAGCGGTTCCACTTCTCGAAGTTCAGCACCGTTTCACGAAAGTTCTCGTGATAGGCAATGGTGACATGGATTGCGTCCACGCCGCCTTCACGCAGCTGGCGGAAGATTTTCTCGGACCAGTTGGCATATTGCAGGCAGTCGATACGGTATCCGGTCATTCAAGCACCTCGGTTATCTAAGTCACATACCCGGCCTTCTTTCAGGCAGCGGGCAGGATGCGCCCGCCACAGGGGAAACGTGGAGGGCGGGCGCGTCCGCAACTTGGCAGGCCGGTCTTCCGGCGCTGCCAGGATTTTAGTCTCAGACCGGCTTGCCGGCGCTGATGTAGGCGGTTTTGACGGTGGTGTAGAACTCCGCCGCTGCCTTGCCCTGCTCGCGCGGGCCATAAGAGCTGTCGCCGCGGCCGCCGAAGGGCACGTGGTAGTCGGTGCCTGCGGTCGGCAGGTTGACGGTCACCACACCGGTGCGCGCATTGCGGCGGAAATGGGTGGCACGGGCCAGCGACTGGGTCACAATGCCCGAGGTCAGACCGAAGTTGGTGTCGTTTACCACGGACAGCGCTTCGTCATAGCTGCCAACCTTGATCACCGATGTCAGCGGCGCGAACATTTCCTCGCGGTTGATGCGCATGTCATTGGTGGAGTTCAGGAACACGCCGGGCGACATGTAGAAACCTTCATGCGGCATCTCCAGACGGGCACCGCCACAGGCCAGTTCCGCACCTTCGGATTTACCGAGGTCCACATAGGCCAGGTTTTCGTTCAGCTGCTGCTCGCTGACCACCGGGCCCATCTGGACGCCCGCTTCCAGCGCGTGGCCCACTTTCATGGCCTGTGCACCTGCCACCAGTTTTTCAACAAAGGCGTCGTGCACGGCTGCGTGGACCACGAGCCGGGAGGAAGCGGTGCATTTCTGACCGGTGCCGCCAAAGGCGCCGCCCAGTGCCAGGGTGACAGCCAAATCCAGGTCGGCGTCATCCATGACGGCCAGTGCGTTCTTGGAGCCCATCTCCATCTGCACCTTGGTCAGGTTCTGGATGGCGGCCATGGCGATACCTTTGCCAACCGGCACCGAACCGGTGAAGGAGATCGCGTTTACCTTGGGGCTTTCGACCAGGCGCTGGCCGATCGAGCGGCCGGAGCCCATGACCAGCGAGAACAGGCCCTTGGGGATGTCCTGGCGTTCAATGATCTCGGTCAGGGCAACAGCAGATGCCGGGGTGATGTTCGCGGGCTTCCAGACAACAGCGTTGCCGTAGCACAGGGCCGGCGCGATTTTCCAGGACGCGGTTGCAGTCGGGAAGTTCCAGGGAGAGATGATGGCGACAACGCCAACCGCTTCGCGGCGCACGTCAACTTCGATGTCCGGGCGCACGGAGTCCGCATTTTCGCCGATCTGGCGCAGAACTTCGGCTGCATAATAGGTGAAGAACTGCCCAGCGCGGAAGACTTCGCCCTTGCCTTCAGCCAGCGGCTTGCCCTCTTCGCGCGCCAGCAGCGTGCCCAGTTCTTCGGCGCGCTGCATCAGCTCGTTGCCGATGTTCATCAGTACAGTCTGCTTGCGCTCCAGACCGTAAGCCGCCCATTCGCGCTGTGCGATCTGCGCCTGGTCCAATGTGGCTTCCAGCTGGTCGCTGCTTGCCTGGGCAAACATGCCGACCAGATCGCTCAGATCCGACGGGTTGCGGTTTTCGATTTCGCTTTCGCCAGCCAGCCATTCGCCGGCAATCAGGTTCAGTTTGGTCACGGTACGGGCCCCAGATGCTGAATTTCAAGTTAACGCAGGATGGACTCCCCAGGGCACATCAGTCAAACTCAATTAACTGAACGCAACTTCAGGAAAATTGAATCGTGTCTCTGAAAATTGAAATGTTGCGTGCCTTTTGCACCGTAGCCCAGACCGGGAATCTGTCAGAAGCCGCCAACCGGCTGGGCCGCACGCAATCCGCAGTTTCAATGACGCTCAAACAGATGGAAGACCACCTGGGCAAAAAGCTGTTTCAAGGCGAACGCAAAAACCAGCTGTCGCCACTGGGTGAACAGGTTTTTGAACTGGCCCACCAGCAGGTACGGCGTTTCGACCAGACGGTGCAGAGCATCGAACTGGCTGCCGAGGCCGCGCACGGGCTGCTGCAGATCGTGTCAGTCCCATCGGTTGCCGCCTTGGTTTTTCCCGCGGTGCTGGAGCATATGACGACACGCCATCCCGGCCTGAAAGTGGAATTGCGGGATACGGACACACAGGAAGTGCTGGATGCACTGGCTGAGGGCAAGGCGGATATCGGCATTGCTTCCGGCTATCACCCACTAAACGGTGTGAAAGCGGTCCCCTTGTTCGAGGACCAGTTTGGGCTGGTCTGCTCGACGGATCATCCGCTGTTTCGCCAGGACGCGCCCCCCACAATCGCCGATGTGATTGATGCGTCGTTTGTCCGCAATGCCCTGTGCAGCCTGATCCGGAATGAGAATTTTGTACAAGCCAGCAGCGATGCCGACGTAACAATCCACAATACTCACTCGCTGATCACCATGGTCCGGACCGGAAAATGGGTCACGGTTCTGCCGCAAACCGTTGCCCGTTTCATGCCAGAGGCAACAGCGTTCCGCCCGATTGCAGACCTGCCCGACAAACGGGAAGTGTACCTGTATCAGCGTGAGCGCTCCCGCTTTGCTGCACTGACAGAGGAATGCTGCAGTTTCATTCAATCCTGCGATCTGCAAGGCGGCAGGTCAGGCTGATTGCTTCTGGCTCAGCTCAGCGGGGCGACGCCTGCGCCTTCAGGCCAGTTGAAAGGACAAAAATGGGGCGCCGCCATCCGCATCTTGAACCCAGCGGGCCTTAATCCCGAAAATATCATTCACCGTTTCTGGCGCCAGCGCCTTGTCGGGCGCTCCCAAGGCCACTAGGCGCCCCTGCGACAGCACAGCAACGCGATCGCAGGTCAAAGCCTGGTTCAAATCGTGCAGCGCCACCACGGTCGTCACTTTCAAGTTCCTGATGCAGTTCAGGATTGAAAGCTGATGGTGAATGTCCAGATGGTTCGTCGGCTCATCCAGAAGCAACAGCCCCGGCCGCTGCGCAAGGGCGCGGGCGATGTGCAGACGCTGCCGCTCGCCACCGGACAAAGTTGCCCATTCCCGTTGCGCAAAACCTTCCATTTCCACAGTGCGAAGCGCATCATCCACCAGCTGCGTGTCTTCACTGCTCCAGGGGGACAGGGCCGACAGCCACGGGATGCGGCCCAGCTCCACCACTGAGCGCACAGTAATGCGCTCAGCGGTGTCTGCTTGTTGCTCGACAATTGCAATCCGCTGGGCGGCCTGTCGGCGCGTCAGCCGGGCCAATGGCTGCTCTGCCAGCAGCACGTCGCCTTGCACGGGTTTTACCAGGCCGCAGAGCAGCCGCATCAGGGTCGACTTGCCAGAGCCGTTGGGGCCAACCAGCGCCAGTGACTCGCCTGGCTGCACTGTCAGCGAAACGTCCTCCAGCAGGCATTTGCCACGCACGGAAAATGAGAGGTTTCGGGCTTCAATCTTCATCGCGCAGCCCTTTGCCCACGCACCAGTATCACCGCAAAGGACGGCGCTCCGATCAATGCGGTGACCACGCCGATGGGCAACACCTGACCAGGAATAATGACGCGGGATACGATGTCAGCCGCGATCAGGAATACCGCACCAATCAGCGCCGCAGCAGGCATCAGCCTGCGGTGGCCCGGGCCCACCAGAAACCGCGCCGCGTGCGGGATCACCAGGCCGACGAAACCGATGGATCCAACGATCGAGACCATAACAGCAGTGGTCAGTGCAGTGGCAAAGATCAGTACCACCTGCACCCGGCGGACCGGGATGCCAAGTGCGGCCGCAGAATCGCTTCCGAAAGTGAAAGCATCCAGCGCCCGCGCATGAAACCGGCAGATGAGCCAGCCAGCCAGCGCCAGCGGCACCGCCAGCCAGACATCCGGCCAGCGAACGCCGCTGAGGTTGCCCATAAGCCAGAACATGATGCCGCGCGCCTGATCGGCATTGGCGGATTTGGCAATGATGAAAGCCGTGAGTGCGTTGAACAGCTGTGAACCTGCGATGCCTGCCAGGATAATCTGAGCCGCCGCGGCGCGGCTGCTCCCTGCCCCCGCGGCCCGCGCCAGAATGGCAACAAATCCGAAGGCAAGAAGTGCCCCGTTGAAAGCCCCGAAAGAGAGGGACAGGGCGCCGCCGCCAAGACCCGCGATCGTCACGGCAACCGCTCCCGTTGACGCCCCTGCCGAAATTCCAAGGATATAAGGGTCTGCCAGCGCGTTGCGCAGCAAAGCCTGCAGCACCACACCGGATACGGCCAAGGCCGCCCCGCAGGCCGCAGCCACCAGCGCACGCGGCAGCCGGTAGCTCCAGATAATTCCTTGATCCACCGGGTCCACCGGCAGACCGGCTCCGGCCAGTTTGTTGGCCAAAACAGCCAGGACAAGGTCAGGCGCAAGCGGGGTTTCCCCGATCATTGCCCCTGCCAGAACCGCCGCAGCCAGCACCGGCAGCGCCAGGCAAGCGCCCCGGACACCCTGCCAGGCCAGTGCGGCGGCTGCGCTCATGCGCCGTTGCCGATCGCGCTGAGTTCGGCGGCCAGATCCTCCAGCGCCGGGATGGCGCGGATGGTGGCGTCCATGGCCTGGGCGTCCATCACCACGATACGGCCGTTCTTCACGGCGTCCATCTGGCTGGCAACCGGGTCACTGTTCAGGAACTCCAGCTTCTTCTCGTAGTCATCCGCGGCAAAGCGGCGGCGGTCCATGCGGGCAATCACGATCACAGTCGGGTTGGCCTTGGCAATGGTTTCCCAGCCAACGGTCGGCCATTCCTCGTCGGTGTCAATGACGTTTTTCAGGCCAAGCTGCTGCATCATGTAGCCCGGCGCGCCCTTCTGGCCGGCCACAAACGGATCGCTTTCCATTTCAGGCGAAGAGAACCAGAACACAGCAGACGCCCCCTCAAGCGCAACCTCTTGCGCCTTGGCAACCGCTGCGGCTTCGCGCGCCTTGTAGTCGGCAACCAGCTCTGCACCCTTTTCGGCCTCGCCAAAAATCGCCGCCAGTTCCTCGATACCCTGATAAAGGCTCTCGGTGGTGAACATCTGGGTACGGGTGCCGTCGCCGCCGGTGGTATTGTCCTTGCCAACGCAATCAGCGGGCATCACATAGGTCGGAATGCCAAGGTCGTGGAACTGTTCACGCTTGGCCACCACGCCTTCTGGGCCGACATGCCATTCGTATTGCGCCGCAACCAGGCCCGGACGTTTGGCGACCACGCTTTCAAAACTTGGGTCATTGTCGGCCAGACGGTCGATCTTGGCGTTTACCTCCGCGTATTCCGGCAGCACGTCGTTGAACCAAACCGAAGTGCCCAGAACCTTGTCGCCCAACCCGAGGGCGAAAAGCACCTCTGTAGCGGCCTGGCCGACCGTTACAGAAGACGAAACTGGCGCCTCGAAGGTGACAGTTTCGCCGCAGTTTTGCAGAGTCAGCGGGAAGTTTTCACCCGCGGATGCAGCCTGTGCGGCAGCAATGAAAAACAGGCCCATCAGGCCGGAACGTAGATACATGACTTCGATCTCCATGTGTCAATGACCGGAGAACGGGTGAAAGGGCATTGACCGGTAAAACTGAGGGTCCAGCCCTCGCATTGCGGCACCTGGAACGGAGCAGCATCTTACCGGCAACCTCCCCGGACAACCCCGTCCGGTGTGCTTCAGTTTTCACCGGCAGGTCTCCTGACTGGCGTGTCATTGCCTGCGCCGTCTTCCCGGGTTTCCAGACCCAGTGACATCCTGGCACAGCACTCTCCGCCTACAGTTGCGGGGGCAGTTCCGTTTAGCACCCAAGGTGCCGCGGCTTCCCTCTTAGCCCTTTCGGGACCGGCAAAACGCGCGTAGCGCATCGCCTTTGCTGCGGCAAGAAAAAGTTCTTCGGGGCCATCAAAATCTTCCGTCTCCCGGTCAGCGGGAAACGACGGTTTCATCCGGTAGAACACCTAAAGAATGGCATGTCCAACACGGGCTGCGATGCCCGCACCGCCCTGGGCAGCGACCGGCGCGGGACCTGCCCTGGCACCGGTCTGCGGCGTCTGCTTTGCTGGCTCTGCGCTTTGATCCGCGGCTTGGCCGTGAGCCGCTGTTATGCGGCGTGGAAACAGCGGTCCACCAGCGCCTTGGTATCCAGAATCATTATCGATTCGAAGACACCGTCCGAGTTGGAGTGCTGCAAGCAGCCGGTAACATCCTCCGAGATGCTTTTGGAAGTATTTTGCTGATCCATGGATTTCAACTCAACGACACGGTTCTCAGTGGTGATGATTATCTCATCGACCGTGTCCACCAGAATGCCGAACTTCTGCTGACCGTGCTTGAATATCAGCACCTTTTGATTGCGCCCCGGCGCCGGTGGCAGACCATACAGAAGCCGGGGGTTAAACAATGTGATCAACTCGCCGCGCAAATTCAGGATGCCCTCGACAAAGCTCAGGGAAAACGGTGGCTCAAGCAGCTCCTGTGGCCGATTGATCACTTCGCTGACATGTGACGTGTCGAGAGCAAATTTCCTGTCAAAAGTGAACTTGATGAAGGTTCGACGCTTGGCCCGCGCCTCCAGTTCAGCGACCTCATCATCCACCTCTTCAGGCGGGAACACTTCCTGACAGGACTTTGCCGCAGCCAGAAAGCTCGGCTCTGTCGAAAGTTTCGCCGGGTCCAGCATCATCACGATCTGATCGTTCTTATCAAGCAGGCACCCATCCACCAGATCGCCGCGCGGCAGAGCCAGTTTTGCAAATGGCAGGATCTCGTCCTTGAAATACGGCAGAATGCTGTCGATCGAGAACACCATGAGCCCGACCGGTCCCTCTGCGGTTTCGATCACCAGCATCCGCCGGTCCTTTGGCACAGTGGCCCCAAGGGTAAACTTTGCTTCATCGCCCATGAAACCACGGAAATCTATGATGGGCAGAATAACGCCACGCAGGTTCGTGGTGCCAATTACGTTCCCCCCTGTCAGCAGCGATTGCTCCAGCTTGGGAACTGTTCTGACTTCTTTCACGTAGCGAAGATCAACTGCGCAGGTCGTGTGCCCGGTTTGGAAAGACACACAGGCAAGCTTCTTGCCCCGGCTTTGTTTTACGGTCTCCCTACCGGAGGTATTGTCTGCTCTCGGCAATTGCTCCAGGTTCAGCAATTCGTGCGGATCAAGGATCTGCACCAGTCTTTCACCGCTATCGAATTTCAGCACCCCGTCGACGACGACATCCTTGATGCCCTCGCCGTTGGGCCGGAAATCCACCCGCGCCACACCTTTCCCATTCAGGACCTCACCGGTTCTGTCAAAAAGCAGGCCAATACAATGTTCGCCATGTTCAATGATGGCGACTTTTCGTGGTCCTGGATCCTTATCCTCCGGAAATTCCAGCAATTTGCGCAATTCAATCACAGGAATAATCATGCCCCGGAGGTTGAATAGGCCCAGCATAAAAGGCGGCGCAAGCGGCACCGGTGAAATTTCCTCCGGTTCGTTGACAATCTCGTGGAGGGCAGAAACGGAGATTGCAAATTCGCTGTCGGCTATAAAAAAAGAGCCATATTTGTCCGCCTGCACCTGTTTCGCACTGCCGCCCGGCGCCGCGGAAATACTCTGCCGGGGATCTGCGCTCATCCCTGCCATTTCCGCAAGGCGGGGTTCCTGGCAGGCAGGCAGATCATTTGAGCCAAGGATCAGTGGCTCCGAATTCTCCGGTGTCATGATTTCACTCCCAAGCGCGGTATGGATGCCACCGTGAACTCACCGGTTGTGCAGTTGATAGTCACCTGCCTGCCCTGCATGCCGCCAACATCCTCGTAGATATTGCGGACACCGGCCTCCCGAAGAGCCCGGTAAGCAGAACGGGCATTGATACTGCCGACAAGCCGGTCAGGTTCAGTGTCGGCGGGCATTGTCATATTGGCGCCGCCAACAACAATGGCTTGGATCTTGCGTAGCTCCTTGCCGGACAGGTCCATCAGGGACTGCAACGAAAGAAGCGCCTGATCCACATGCCTGCCGCTGATCGCATCCGTGGTTCCCGGTGATTTGGACAGCAGGCAATGTGCCAGCCCATAGAGCCCCGCGGCCGGGTTCAGCAAACCCAAACCGATGCAGGATCCTAGAATTGCATGCAGGGATTGCCCGGCCTGGCCGGTTTTGACCTGGCCGATCTGCACGTGAATCTTCTGAACTTCATTCACGTGCATGAGTTGCCCACCCTGGCCGCCGGCCGGTAGATAATCGGGGCCACTTGCTCAAAGCCGGTGCGCAGATTGTTCAGTGTTTCACTTTCGCCGATGAACAGAACCCCATCCGGCTTGATCAAGTCCCGGACATGCCGAAGGATTTTCTCCTGGTCTTCATCAGTGAAGTAGATCAGCACGTTACGCAGAAAAACCGCATCAAACGGGCTGGTGCCGCCAAGCTTCTCCAGTAAATTGTGAAGCTTGAATTTCAAGCGGGCACGGATCTGCGGCACGGCTTTGTATCCTTCCGCATCGCTGCCCGTCATGTGGCTTGCAAACAGCGCGGGCTGGTCCCTTCGGAACCGGGTAATCGAGCGACCATTGTAGAGCCCTGCTTGTGCGATATCCAAAACCCGCGAAGACACATCAGTGCCCAGAACAGAATAGTCGAAGCCCGGCGTCTCCAGCCGCAGCTGCTCCAGAATGGTGCCGATGGTATGGGCTTCCTCTCCGGTTGAAGCCGCTGCCGACCAAACCCGGATTTTGCGGTTGCTGCCCTTGGACTGGAACTCCGGCAAAAACACGCTCTGGAAATAGTCCCACACCCGCGGAGTACGGTAAAAATAAGTCTCGTTCGTCGTCACCCGGTTGGTCAGTTCCTGCATTTCTTCAGGATCGGAGGCCAGCCGGGAGATATAGGCACCGAAGCTCGGCTCCTCGACCTCGCGCAAGCGCCTGCGCAGGCGGCTGACAAGCATCGTTTTGCGCGTTTCCCCGATGGTGATCCCGGTATTCTGATGCACGATGGCGCGCAGCTTGGAGAAGTCCCCATCGCTCATGGTGATATCAGTGTCAGGCTTTCTCATGCCTTGTCCTTTCGCCATTGCAATGGATCAGCAGCCCAGCCGGCCAACTTCTGTTTTCAGTTCCTGCGCCCCATTGTTCAGACCCTCTGTTGCGGCAGCTATGGAGTCCGAGGCAATGACAGCCTCTTCGGATGCATCAACGATACTCTGGATGGCTTCTGCAACGTCCCGCGCCGCGGTCTGCTGTTCATTTGCAGCAACCGAAATTTGGGCGATGGAATCCGTGGTGTCAGAGATGCCGGTCAGGATCTTGGTAAAGGCGGTGCCAGCCTCTCTGGACACTTCACTGCCCTGGGTGACCCGTTTCACCGTTTCGTTGATCAGCTTGCTGATCTCCTTGGCGGATTGCGAGGACCGCTCAGCCAGCTTGCGCACCTCATCCGCCACAACAGAGAAACCCAAGCCGTGTTCGCCAGCCCTCGCAGCCTCGATCGCGGCATTGAAGGCCAGAAGGTTGGTTTGCCCGGCAATTTCGCTGATCGTTTTGACAATTTCGCTGATCTCCTCCGAGGAGGCGTTAATCAGGTCCATGGCCTCGATCGACCGTTCAATCGCCTTGGCGCCCAAGTCTGCTTCTTCCTTGGTCTTCTGAGCAATTTCGTCTGAATGATTGCTATTTTGCGCAATGGAATCGATGGAAGCGCTCAGCTCCTCGATAGAGGCACTGATTTCCTCAGTGGTGCAGCCCAATGTCTGGGCGCCGCCAGCAACCGTATGGGCTTGCGCCGAAATTTCCTGAGACTGCTCTGCAAACCGGGTTGCGATCCGGGTGACTTCCTGCGCGACCTGTTTTTCGGCAGTGATGTTCGTCGCAAATTTCACCACCTTGAAGGGCTTGCCGTCCGCGTCGAGCACAGGATTGTAGGAAGCATTGATCCAGACCTCTGCCCCGCCTTTGCCAAAGCGTTTGTATTCGCCCGCCGAAAATTCGCCCGCTGCCAGATCCGACCAGAATTTCTGGTATTCTGGCGTTCTGGTGTATTCTGGATCGCAGAACATCCGGTGGTGCTGGCCGCGAATTTCATCGAGCGAATAGCCGACTGTGGCCAGGAAATTCTCATTCGCGGTCAGAATGGTGCCGTCCAGCTCAAATTCAATCATCGCCTGGGCCCGGCTGATCGCCGCCATTTTGCCATCCTGCTCTGCAGTGCGGAGCTTCTCGCCAGTGATATTGGTGGCGAATTTGACCACTTTGAACGGCTTGCCTTCGGCATTGAAAATCGGATTGTAGGAGGCATTGATCCAGACCTCCGCCCCGCCTTTGCCAAAGCGTTTGTATTCACCGGCCGAAAATTCGCCCGCAGCCAGATCCGACCAGAATTTCTGGTATTCAGGCGTTCTGGCGTATTCCGGATCGCAGAACATCCGGTGGTGCTGGCCGCGGATTTCGTCGAGCGAATAGCCGACTGTGGCCAGGAAATTCTCATTCGCGGTCAGAATGGTGCCGTCCAGCTCAAATTCAATCATCGCCTGGGCCCGGCTGATCGCCGCCATTTTGCCATCCTGCTCTGCAGTGCGGAGCTTCTCGCCAGTGATATTGGTGGCGAATTTGACCACTTTGAACGGCTTGCCTTCGGCATTGAAAATCGGATTGTAGGAGGCATTGATCCAGACCTCCGCCCCGCCTTTGCCAAAGCGTTTGTAGTCACCGGCCGAAAATTCGCCCGCTGCCAGATCCAACCAGAATTTCCGGTACTCCGCTGAGCCAGCGTATTCCGGATCGCAGAACATCCGGTGGTGCTGGCCGCGAATTTCATCGAGCGAATAGCCGACTGTGGCCAGGAAATTCTCATTCGCGGTCAGAATGGTGC
>MDLF01000035.1:7146-7358 GCA_001730095.1 Rhodobacteraceae bacterium (ex Bugula neritina AB1) | reverse complement strand
TCTTGCAGATCAGGCAACGGCGAATGCTGCCGAACATGAGAGAACAGTTGTCGAAGGTCAGGATTTTGGCGTTGTACCAGGTGTTCTGCATAAGGCTTGGACGACTGTTGAGGATATTGCGGACAGCGCCGGAGACGCGGTTTCCGGGATTTCTTCAGCTATCACCGGGCAAGAACAGCTTTCCACCTATGACCGTGATGTGATGATCCGAA
>MDLF01000035.1:0-7093 GCA_001730095.1 Rhodobacteraceae bacterium (ex Bugula neritina AB1) | reverse complement strand
CAGGGTTGCGGATCCACGCTGGGGCGACAATCCGGCTGAGGTAAGCCTGCAGCTGAAGCAGTTCTCTGCCTGGAACTCTGGTGTCGGCGGCAACAGCCTTCCGACGAACCTGAAAGAGAACGACCCGGAATACGAGCGCATTGGCCAGATTGTGGATGCAGTCGCCGCCGGCCAAATCCCAGATCCGACCGGCGGGGCGACGCACTATTATTCTCCGAAAGGCATGGCTGCCCATGTGGCGGCGGGAGAACAGAGTAACTCCGTTCCCACCTGGCTCGATCAGGAAAGCCAGGCCCGTGGCGGCACTAACGTCCAGATCGGTGGCCATATCTTCAGTGGCCGCAGGAGGGACGGGTGATGTTAGATGTGCCGCCCCCAAATCAAGAAATCATGGTGGGTTCGCTCACCGCGTTCCCGACTTCCAAATTCATCAACCCCCGAGAAATCATACCTCTGTTTTCTCGGACCGTTGTTCCGCATTAAATGGATCACCAGCCAGGCAAAGCCCGCAGCGATGAAGAATTGTCCAATCAATTCAAGGTCCAGGATCACCAGCACAAAGAGCACGGCGGCGTAGGCAATCACTTGCCATGTCTTCTTCAGGTGCTTCATAGCGGCCTCTCCTTTAAGGCGATCAAGTTTATCTGAGAACGCCTGAAAACTCAATCTGACAATAAAAAATCTTACGAACAGAAGGAAAACAGACGATGAAATTGAGCAACAAATCATGGGGCAAGGCAGTTCTCGCGGCAGCAGTGGGTCTCACCCTGACCACGGCCCCTGCTGCCGCCGAAACGCCGCAGTCCCTCCCGGAGTTTGACAGCCAGGTACGGGATGCTCTGCTTCGCAATCCGGAAATCATCCTGGAGGTGTTCGCGCTGCTTGAGCAGAAGGAAGAAGCCAATAAGGCACTGCAGGATCAAAAAATTATTGCCAGCATCGCAGATGAGTTGTTCGCAGGCCTCGATCCGGAAAAGCCCATCCTGGTCGAATTCCAAGACTACAATTGCGGCTACTGCCGTAAAGTCCACGCAGAAGTTCAGGCACTTAAGACCGACAACCCGGATCTGCAGGTAGTGATCATGGAAATGCCGATCCTTGGCACCGGTTCCGATTTCACGGCCAAGGTCGCGTTGGCGCTGAGGGAACTGAAGGGCGAGGCCGCCTATCAGGAGTTTTCCGATGAAATGATGACGACGCCTGGTCAGGCGAACGCGGTTTCGGCCCTCAAGGTGCTGTCCAAGCTCGGGCACAATCCTGAGGAGCTGGCTGCCGCTGTAAAAGCTGGTGTCGGTGCCGATGAACTTGAAAAAGCCTCCCGCATGGCAGCGGCGGTTGGCGCAAAGGGAACGCCGTATTTTGTCGGCCCTGGCGGCATCATTCGCGGCGCGGCAAATGCCTATCAGCTTGCGGAAATCACGACCCCCGCGGAACTTCAAGAGTAGGGTTTTCTAAGGAAAGTCAGTCAACTAGGGCGCTTTAAACCGGGTTACGCAAAGGGGGCTACGAAAAAAATGTCAAATACGCACCCGCCGCTTCTGAAGAGAGTGGACAACCCTCTAGGGCGTGTAAATAAAGACAGAGTCTCGCAGAAGATGAATATTGAAAGCATGTCGGCAGCGGGTCTTTGCAATAACACCTCGGCCAAGGATGAGGCCCCACAGCAGGGCATATCGAAACCCGCTGCCGACGTACTGGATACGCAAACCAGGCCAAGAGTAAAGAGCGGCCTCCCATTTCACAAAGGGGAATTGAGGATGAAACTTTTCGGGCGTGTAGCAACTGCAGCTGGGCTTTTGGTGCTGGCAGGTTGCATGAGCAATGTTTCCCAGACTTCGGCCAATATCATGGGGCTGCAGTCCGTGGCTGGTGTCCAGCGGGCCGCGCAAGCACAGCCGACGGAAAAAGACCTGGCTATGAGCTGCAAGGAAGTCGAGGGCGAACTTGGCACGCTTTATGCCCGCATGGACGAGATCAATAAAGCCGAGCGCAAACGCGAACGGAAAGCCAACCTGACCGGCGGTCTTCTGAATGCCGGGATTTCGGTCCTCGGGGCAGGTGCCATCGCCAACGCCGGGTCTGCCCAGTCAATCAGCAATATCGGCACGGCCACCACGGTTGCTGGCACTGCCGCCAGCACCGCGGGCGGTTCCAGCGGGCCGAACGCGCAAACCTATAACGAGGGCTTGGCCGTTGCAGAGCGCAGCGCGCTCCTAGAACGCGTGAAGCTCTCAAAGGGCTGCTGAAAGTAGCCCCTCACAATTCTCCTCTCACTACGGAAACACAGTGATGAACATGAAACGCTTCTTTCCCGCCGCCCTGGCAGCTGCAGCTCTCTCGGGCTGCCTCAATGACGGATTGGTGCCGGACAAACACGCCATCACCTTTGAAAAACCGGTGCCTGAAGGCGGGCCGTCGCAGGCGCAAGCTCTGGCTGCGCTGCGCGGCTGGCTTGTGGCTAACACACCTGAAGGCAACACCGCCAAGGATGTGAGCGTGGGTCCGGTACGCTATGCAGCCGTGCTTTGGCCGTTCCCGGAAAAGGACTTCTTCGTTTGCGCCAGGTTCACCGCCAAAAACCAATACGGAACCTACCAGCCTTCGGAAAACGCGATCATGACCATGCGTGTTTATGATTCCGCGAAGGGCTGGGAAACGGCGCTGATTAAAAGTCCGGAGCATGATGCTTACCGGCAGTATTGCATCAGCCAGCCGCACGCCTAAGGGCTGGCGGCCGGAGCCCTGCAGCGGAAGGCATTAGGAATAGACACATGATGGCAGCAGATAGAGATCCGAACGACGTTGGCACCCGGTCCCGGAAAGAGGGCAGTGCCGCTCTGGGGGCTGTCTTGACGTTTGAAGACTCTGCGAGCCAGCAATGCCGCATCGAAGCATGGGAAGCGGCAGTTGCTTTCCTCGAAATGGCCCGGCAAGGGTTGGCTCCCGAACCGGGCGAGATGTGGCAGAATGCCTTTGGTGTTGCGCAGAACGACTATGTGCCGTCCGCGGAAACTGGCCTGTCGCACTATTTCATCTTGGAGCCATTGCCGGGCGGAAAGTGCCGCAGCTGCAGCGCGGAATGCCACGCGGTTTTCAAAGCAGATGACAACCGCTTTCTCATCGAACGCTGGGCCTTGGTCACGGCCATAATGCTTTTGGTGCGTCAGGAAATGCTGCCCGGGCTGCCTATCGACTGGTATGTCAGCCTGGATGTGCATTTCCGGGGCATTTGCGTAACTGGGTCGCAGCATTACCGGCACCGGGTCCTGCGTGGAGACAGGGACGTTGCGCCTGTGCTCAACCCAGCTTGCCCGGAATGCACTGGTGCGATGCGGCTGAAGAGTATCAGGAATCCCAGACCTTGGCAGGTTCCCGGCATAGAATCCGGCCTGCAGGCGATTCTGGGCGTTTGTCATGATCAGCTGAATGGTGAAGCCCTATGAAACCGGATCATAAAGTTAAGCCGCCATAGCGCGCGCACCGGCAATTTTTGGTCAGCATATACGACCTATTTAACATAATCACTATTATGACGCAAAGCGTGACAAGCGCGATCCGGTGAAAAATACGGGTCGCGGCACCCCCCAGGTTTGTCTGCGAAACAAGATCCTGAAGGGCGCCGCTGTTGTCCAGAGTGCTGCGAACACTCTTGCGTCTGAGAAACGAGGGATATCGTCTTGCGCAATAGAGGACACACACAATTTGTCAGAGGCGGCCAGACAACTCAACACTGGACGCGCATGGCCACTCAGGTGGTCCGTTACAGCTTCATGGTGTCGCTGACCGTCTTTCTGGCTGTCTATACCGGGCTGGTCTTAAAAAACTATGAACTCGGCAAGGTCCGCTTAACCGCCTACTACTGGATTGCCGAATTCAATGTGCAGAACCGAGGCTCCGAGGACCGGGAGCTGACCTATGTGGATTTGGACGGCAAGCGCATCACGCGCACAGCCGGTGAGATCTACGCTGACGACGGGATGCGCAGGCTTTCAGAGGTTTACGCAGCCAACGCCTACCTGTTTCTCTGGTACGCAGCCCTTCCCAGTGCAGTTGTCTTCCTTTTGACCTTTGCGGTGTTCCTGTTCGTCGGGAACCGGCTGAAGGACGAGGAACATGTGCGCGGCGCGCGTCTTGTATCGGCAAAAGACCTGAAAGCCTGGTCGCGCCGCAAGTGGCGGGATTATGAAAAGAAGTTCGGCAAAGACAGCAAGACAGGCCCGCGCTACACCATCGCCGGGATCGAGTTTCCGCCCAATGCCGTGGAAGCCCAGACCGGCATTTCCGGAACCGTTGGTACAGGTAAAACCAATGCCATTCATGAGCTGCTGAACACCATCCGCGATGCTGGCGGCCGGGCCATCATCTATGACCGGATGGGCGGGTTGGTGCGGGATCACTATGACCCGGAAAAAGATATTATCCTGAACCCCTTCGATGAGCGCTCCGTGGGCTGGTCACCCTTCAATGAAGTGGTATCCCCAGAAGGTTTCGCGCAGATCGCGGAAGTGATGATCCCGGATCACCCCGGATCGAACGATCAGTTCTGGACGCAGGCAGCGCGGCTTGTGTTCCAATACGCCGCCCGCGAGCTGCTGAAATCCGGAAAAACCAGCAACGAGGCGCTGCGCAAAGCGATCATGACCATCCCGCAGGAAGAGCTGGCAGAGATCGTTGCACCGACGCCCGGCGCCCACTTCTTCGGTGAGCATGTGGCCAAAACCTCCGGCTCGATCCGCGCGAACATGATCACAGAACTGTCGTTCCTGGAATACCTCCGTGACGATGCCACCCCCTTTTCGATCCGTGACTGGATTGTGAATGACCGGCCGGGATTTGTGTTTCTGACCGGCAGCGCGGAACAGGCCGCCGCCACCCGCAATATCATTTCCACCGTCTTTGAGGTCGCCGCGAATGCGCTGATGACCACGGAAGAAAGCCGCGATCCCAAAGTGTGGTTCTTCCTGGATGAGGTTGTCACGCTGAACCGGCTGCCGTTCCTGCCCAAGAGCCTAGCGGAGATCCGCCAGTTCGGCGGCGCCTTTGTGGTCGGCTATCAGGTGTTTTCCCAGCTGGAGGACATCTACGGCCCGAAAGCCGCGGAAACCATCTCGGGCAACCTGAACAACCGGGTGGTGCTCAACACGCCTGATGCGGAAACCGCCAAGCGCTTTTCCGCATCCCTGGGTGAGGAAGATGTGGTCGAGCAACAGGGCAACATCAGCTTCGGTGCCCATGAGACTCGCGACGGCGCCGGGTTTGTCGAGCGCCGTACGCAGCGCCCGATCGTCACGCCGGCGGAAATCCAGGCCCTGCCCCAGTTTGTCGGTTTCCTGCGGATGGCCTATGATGCGCCCACTGCGAAGGTGAAGTTCGAGCCAGTCAAAACCCGCTCCAATGCAGAAAAGTTCATTCCCTACAAAGGCAGCGGCTTTGATCCCGGCGGTATGTATGTGTCGGCCGTCAACGCCGACTCAAAAGAGGGAAAGGCTCCCAAAGCAGGCTTTGCAGCGCAGACCGGTGAAGACCAGCGGGCGGAATTTTTCCGCTGGCTGGACCGCCGCCGCCCTGGCGGTCATGAAGGCATCGAGCAGCCGGAAAACAGATCTGAACGGGATTGGTACTGGGAGCATTTTGCCACCGCGCGGATCCGCGGCAAAGAGCTGAAGGAGATTTCTCATCCTGATCCCTATGCAGGCTTTGTCGGCAACGGAAAAACCGGCGCCAAGGAAGCTGCGGCGGTTCCCTACCCATCGGCGGCAGATGCAAAGCCCGCGGCCCCTGCCCCGGTTGCTGTGGAAGCCACTGAGGTTGAACAGGTTCAACTTGTTAAATCGAAACAACCAGCCACGCCGGAACCTGCTCCGGATCTCTATGGGCAGAGGATCTGGCGGGCGCCCAAAAGCAAGGTGATCTTTCTGGACTTTGACGGTGTTCTGCACAGCGGCACCTCGGGCACTTTTCTGAAGCTGCCACTGCTGGAACAGTTCCTGATTGACCGGCCGGACGTGGATCTGGTGATTTCCTCATCCTGGCGCAGCGGCACGAAAGACTACCTTGAAGGGCTGTTTCCTCCGGTTATCCGTGACCGTTTGGCTGGCACAACCCTGCCTGAAGGTAAGCTCCACAAACGGAACCTGGAAATAGACCTCTGGGCCCGGAATAACAGTGTCTCAAGCTATGTTGCCCTCGATGACGACGCTGAGCTGTTCGAACCGGCCTGGCCGCACCTGATCCTCACCAATGGCAGCACCGGCCTGACTGATGAGGATATGCAGAAACTCGACGCCTGGCACCGTGCACCGGAAGGCGTGCTGTTCGGCAATCCAGTTGGCCCAGCCTCCCCGCTTCCCGAAACAAGGCCCCCTGCCCCGGATCCAGAACCCGCTCCTGCACCGCGCTCTGCAGTGACGGCGCTTCTGGATCTGGAAACGCTGACCGGGGAGGACCGCTGACATGATGTCGATTTCCAACGTCTCGGCCGGTGCGGCCGCCAGCGGCTACTATAAGGAAGAGGGCTACTACAAATCGGGAACGGGTGAAGGCGAGCGCTCGGCAAGCTGGTTTGGCAAGGCTGCAGAGGAGGCCGGGCTGAAAGGTTTTGTCGATGACAAGCAGTTCGCCGAACTGCTCGAAGGCCAGGCTCCGGACGGCAAACTGATGGGCCGCTATGTGGATGGCGAACGCCAGCACCGGCCCGGCCTCGATCTCACATTCTCGGCCTCCAAGTCTGCCTCCGTGGCGGCTTTGGTGATTGGCGACAGCCGGATTGTGGAGGCCCATGACGCGGCTGTACGCACGGCCATGGGCATCACTGAAGAACGGTTTATCAAGACCCGGTATCAGGAAAACGGCTCGATCACGACGGCCAACGGCGAAGGTCTGATTGCCGGTATCTTCCGCCATGATACTTCCCGGGCTCTGGATCCGAACCTGCACAGCCACGCGGTGATCGCCAATATGGTGAAGAATCCCAACGGCAGCTACTCGGCCCTGAGCAACGAGGAAGTCTTTCGGAACCGGAAGGTTATCACAGAGGTTTACCGCTCCGATTTTGAAGCCCGGATGAAAGATCTAGGGATTGAGACCAGCCGCG
>MDLF01000034.1 GCA_001730095.1 Rhodobacteraceae bacterium (ex Bugula neritina AB1) | reverse complement strand
GGCAGGTGACATGAGCTATGTGTGGACACGTGAGGGTTGGTTGTGTTTGGCAGTGATTCTGGACCTGCACGCACGTCGCGTGATCGGCTGGGCGATTGGCAATCGTAGGAAGCAGGACCTGGCGTTGCGGTACTTGGACATAGCCATCGCGTTGCGCCGACCACCACCCGGCTGCATTCACCACACCGATCGGGGCGCCCAATATTGTGCTCATGAGTACCAGAAACACCTTCGACGTCACAAACTGCGGCCTTCAATGAGCTGCAAAGGTTATTGTTACGACAACGTCGCAGTCGAAACCTTCTTCACGACCATCAAAGCTGAACTGATGGGGCTGCGGTCATGGGAAACGCGCAGGCAGGCCGAGATGGCCATCTTTGAGCACATCAACGGATTCTACAATCCGCGAAGGCGGCATTCGGCACTGGGCTGGAAAAGCCCCGTCGCATTCGAAAAGAAAGTGGCTTAAACGAGCACGCGGGGCGGAACAAAAACGGGTCATGTCCAGAGTGCATCTGCAAAGCCGGGTCTTCAGTACTGGATCGGTTCATTGTTGATCCAACCCGCCAGATACCTGGACCGAACACTTAAAGCTTCAACCCTGGATCGTTTAACCACCGTCTAAAGTGACAGGCGGCGTGATTGTCCGGGCAGGGCTGCTGCCTCTCCTTCAGACAGCCGGGAGGACAAAAGCTTTTGCAAGATCTCTTCGGGCATGGCCATCGCGTGTGGTTGGGGGTGCTGGCACACGTGCAATTCCATGAACTCGCCTACACTGGCCAAGGCAGTGCCGTCGAACATCTGCATGTGCAGATGAAACCGTTTGTGGTCGCATCCGATGATCCGAGTTTCGATCCGGATGCGGGTGCCTTCCTTGACCTCGCGGAGGAAGAATTTGTGATCCTCCAGAAGATAAATGGTGCAGCCGGTGCGTTTGCGGTAGGCCGCATCAAATCCGACCTCATCCTGAAAGGCATCAACCGCCAGGCTGAAGACAAGCCCATAATAGCTGTCCCGCATGTGGCCGTTGTAATCGATCCACTCGGGCAGGACATTTGTTTCAAAGCTGAAGACCATTTTCACCCCTTCTGTGCTGGCTGTGCCAGGCCATAGAACCGCGCAGCTGTTGTGCCGAAAACCATGGCATGCTGCTCTGGTGGGACAAGCGCGCGGTAGGCCTTGGCAAGCGCAGTGTAATCCGAAGACAGGCTGTCGACGGGGAAGTTGGAACCGAACATGCAGCGATCAGGGCCGAATTGGCGCGGGCAGGTTTCGACCAGCGGGCGGATGCTGTCCTGGGTCCAGCCATGGTCGAACATGCCCAGGCCGGACAGCTTGCAGGTGACGTTTGGTAGCGCAGACAGATGTCGCAGCGCCTGCGTCCAGGCGGCGATGCCCGCCGGGCTCCTGTCATGCGGCGATCCTGCGTGGCACAGGGCCACCTGTGTTTCCGGCGCCTGGGCCAGCACCGTAGCGGTTTTTGCCATCAGTTCGGGGAGCAATTGCAGATCAAAGGACAGGCCGCGCCGTCCCAGCTCGCGCAGTCCGTCCAGAAACCGGGGATCATCCAGCAGCGTATTGGTGCCGGTCAAAGCGTCCTCGCCCGGCGCCCGCCCGACGATCTGGCGGGTGCCGCGCACCGTGGACAGGCTTTGGAACCGGTCCAGTTGCGCGTCCCGGTCCGGTGCAGTCAAATCGCAGAACACGACCTGCGCCATCACCCAGTCCGGATTGGCACGGGCTATGCTGTCGACCCACTGTGCCTCCTGCCAGCCATCGGCTGCCCCAACCTGGATATGCACCGAAGCCCCGGCGCCCAGGGCTGCGGCATCCTTGCGGAATTCCTCGATCAGGTAATTCCGCTGGATTGGTGTCGGGTCGCCAAAGAACCGCCGGGCGCCGACTTCCATCAGCCAGGGGTAATGCACCGCCTGCAGGTCCCAGAGATGGTGATGCGCGTCGACGATCATGGCTGTTCAATCCCTGTTGTCCGTCCCAGAATATCCACGCCCTGCTGATGCCAGAAGTGCAGCAGGTCGATAAAAATCCAGTTTTCCGCCAGCTTGTCTTCGTGCCGCCGGTAGATGTCGATCACCCGAAACTCGCCGGTTTTGCCGGTGGCGGGCATCCCCATGAAGCCGCCGGTATGGCGGGCGGTGAAGTTCGGCCAGCCGAAAAACCCGCCATAGTGTCCTTCTGCCATACGGCACAGGTGACCGGTCTTGGACCGCTCGGTGAAGGCGGCCCGGAACGGTCCAGAGTGCTGCTTTGCATAGCGTTCGATCGTATAGGTGGCACCGATGCCAGAGGGCCCCCACCAGATCATATCGTCATGCCAGGTGCGGGCCAGCTCCTCTTCCAGCGCCATTTTGCTGTCCCATTGCCCCAGATCGGCAATCATGGCTTCGATGGCTGCCAGGGTTCTGGTGCCCTCTTCCTCCGGCTGCGCGGCAAACAGCAGACCGTCATGTGTCATCGGTCCCGGCTGCACCAGCTGTGCGCCGGTCTCGACCGGGAAGGGCTGCAGTCCGGCTTGCAGCATCAGATGTGGGATGTCGAAATACATCGCGGTTTCGGTGATCCTGCCACCTTCGACCCGGTGAAAGGCGCAGTAACGCAAGAACGCCATTTTTCGGGTCGGGCGGATACCCAGCCAGGGCCCGTCATGCAGCCCCATCAGATGCCCCATCGAGCAGACCCAAACACCGCCCGGATCATCATATCGGTTCTGCCCGGCAAAAAACACATCAATACGGCGCTGCAAGCGGGTCAGGTTCTGCCGCAGCGGCACCCAGAATTGCGCGCCAACGTCCTCAGCGCCGCGAATTTCGCCAAAGGGGTGAAAGCCGCGCCACAGCAGATCCGGGCTGCAATGCTGCGCCATAACAGTTGGCACCTCCGCTACCGCTGCCTGATCCAGAGCGTGGTAGAAGTTGCGCACCACCTGCTTTTCGGCTTGAAAGCCCATTGCAAAATTCCTTTCTATTCAACGATTTCCCGGCTGTGTGTGCCGAAGTGAATCATCGCCTTTCCAGCAATATTGCATACGTATGCAAAAATGTCTTGCCAGATTTCGTGCCACAGGAATACACTTTTGCAAACGTATGCAAATAGTGATTCTCCTGGGGAGGGAGCAGCGGAATGGCCGAGATTCAGTTACGCAATGTAGGCAAGCGCTGGGGCAGCTTCGTGGGGGTTGAAAACTTTGACCTGACGATTGCTGACAAGGAGTTCCTGGTGCTGCTTGGCCCTTCGGGTTGCGGCAAGACCACCACCATGCGGATGATCGCAGGGTTGGAGGATGTCACTGACGGCGAGATCCGGATCGACGGTGAGGTGGTCAATGATCTCGACCCCAAGGACCGCGATGTGGCGATGGTGTTCCAGTCCTACGCGCTTTATCCCAACATGAATGTCTACGAGAACATCCGCTTTCCGCTGAAGGTGCGCGGCATTAACCCGGCCACCCATGATGAACGCGTCATGCAGGCCGCCGACCGGGTAGAGCTGCGTGACTTCCTGCATCGCAAGCCTGCCGAGCTGTCGGGCGGTCAGCGCCAGCGTGTGGCCCTGGCCCGGGCCATCGTGCGTAAGCCCAAGGTTTTCCTGATGGATGAGCCGCTCAGCAACCTTGATGCCAAGCTGCGGGTCTCTACCCGCGCCCAGATCAAGAACCTCAGCCATGACCTGCAGGCCACCACCATCTATGTGACTCATGACCAGATCGAGGCGATGACGCTGGCTGACCGGGTTGTGGTGATGAAGAAAGGCGTGGTCCAGCAGGTCGGCGCTCCGACTGAAATCTACGACCGCCCCGCCAACACCTTTGTTGCCAGTTTCATCGGCTCTCCGGCGATGAACCTGATGGACGGCGAGGTCGCCGGTGGCGTGTTCCGTGCCGAGAACGTCGAGATTGGTGGGCTGTCCGTAACAGATGGCCCCCTGACGCTGGGTTTTCGTGCCGAAGACGCGGGCCTGGCAGCCGGCGGCAGCGGCCAGATCAACGCCCCGATCTACACGCTTGAACTGCTGGGTGATGCCACCATGATCTCGGTCCGCGTCGGCGGTGCCCTGGTCTCTGTCAAGGCGGACAAAAGCTTCCGGGCCGAGATTGGCGATATGGTTTCGCTCTCGGTGCCCAGGGAAATCTGCCACCTCTTCCAGGCTGGGAGCGGTGCGCGGCTGGAGAACTGATCCAGCGCAACGCCATCCTGCATGCAGAGAAGGCACACCGGGCCAAACCCTTTTTTGTGGCCCGAAACAGGGAGGAAACTATGTCGATCAAGAGCAAATTCATTCTAAGCGCTGCGGCTGTGTTCTTGGGCACAACCGCCTACGCGGGCTGCGGTCTTAGCGGCGGCAACGTCAGCATTCTCGGCAATGAATTCGCCGCCATTCAGGCGGTTGCCGAAGGCGCCAAGCAATGTGCTGGCGATGGCGTGACGGTGGAAAGCAACCTGAACAAGGACTACCGCGAGCTGCAGGTGGCTGCGCTGACCGCCAATCCGGCGCAATACACGGCGGTCACCACAACCAACGCAGCCATTGTACCGCTGCTGAACAGCGACCTGATCCGCCCACTGGATGAGCTGATCGCCAAACACGGTCAGCATCTCAGCAAAAGCCAGATGATCACCGTTGACGGCAAGGTCATGGCCGTTGCCTTTATGGCCAACGCCCAGCACCTGTTCATCCGCGAAGACATCCTGAAGGCAGCCGGTGTCAAAGCTCCGCAGACCTATGAAGAGGTGATTGCGGCAGGCAAGGCGATCAAAGACGCAGGCCTGTTGCAGTACCCCTTTGCCACCACCAGCAAAACCGGCTGGGATCTGGCGCAGGAGTTTGTGAACATGTACCTCGGCCACGGCGGCAGCTTCTTTAAACCGGGCACCGCTGAGCCGAATGTCAACAACGAGACCGGTGTTGCAGCGCTGAACACGCTGAAGGAGCTGGTGGCGCTGTCCAACCCCGACTACCTGACTTTCGATTCCAATGCGGTCCAGGCTTCCTGGGAAGCAGGTGAGGTGGCGATGGCCCATCTGTGGGGGTCGCGCGGCACTGGCATTCTGGACGACGAAGGCTCCACTGCAGAGATCGTCGGCAACACGGCTCTCATCGCCTCGCCGACCGTCGGTGGCGGCAGCACCCCGGCGTCTACGCTGTGGTGGGACGGATTTGTCATTGCCAGCAATGTCAGCGACGAAGATGCCGAGGCAAGCTTTGTTGCGATGGTGAACGGCATCAGCCCCGAGGTCGTGAAGGCCAATAACGACGCTGCCGTCTGGCTGGTCAAAGGCTATGAACCCTCGCCGGCCTCTGCAGGGGTTTCGGCCACGGCAACTGGCGGCACCAAGCCCTATCCGATGATCCCTTTCATGGGCCTGATGCACACCGCGCTGGGGGCTGAACTGACCGAGTTCCTGCAAGGTTCTGAATCTGCGGAACAGGCTCTGGCCGATGCTGAGGCGTCCTATGTCGCCGCAGCCAAAGAAAAAGGCTTCCTGAACTAAGGAAACCGCTCATGCAGGCGGAGCCGGGGATGCCGGCTCTGCCTCAGCCACCCGACTAGGGGACATTCCGAGATGCGCCATAAAACGTTCTTCTGGTTCATTCTGCCCAGCCTGGCAGCGATGATCCTCTTCATTGCGCTGCCGCTGGTATCGGTTGTGATACAGTCGCTCCACATCGAACATGAGCAGGTGATCGTGACCACCGAAAACTGCGGCCCGTTCGGCTGCACCGAGGAAAGCTCTGTCGATACCGAGGCCACTGCCGCATTGCGCGCTGAACAGCCACTGGGCCGCTTTGCCGGCCTGACCACTTATTTCGACCGCGGCCATCTGGCCACCGCCGAGGTTGCCGAGGCCTGGCGCAGCCGGGACGGCCTGGGCGGGTTCTTCTCCGCACTCTACAACTTGCCGTTCTACAAGGCGCTGGCCTTCACGCTGACCTATACCTTCCTGGTGACGCCGCTGGTGATCGTGCTGGGGCTGATGATCGCCCTTGGTGTCAACCGGCTGACGCCAGTGCTGAAGGGGCCAACCATATTTGTTTCCCTGCTGCCGATGATCATCACGCCGCTGATCGGGTCGCTGATCCTGTTCTGGATGATCGACGCGCAAGGGGTGATTGGCAAAACTCTGCAGTGGCTGTTTGACGACCCGGATCTGTCGCTGAAGGCATCGCCGGTGCTGACCTGGATCACACTGATGGTCTATGGCGTCTGGAGCTCGGCTCCGTTTGCCTTCGTGGTCTTTTATGCCGGGCTTCAAACCGTGAACTCGGATTCGATCGAGGCGGCGATGATCGACGGCGCCACCCGCTGGCAGCGCATCCGCTATGTGGTGATCCCGCATCTGACACCGCTGGTGGTGTTTATCTCGCTGATCCAGCTGATGGATAACTTCCGGGTGTTCGAGCCGATTGTCGGCTTCTCTGCCCAGGCCAATGCGACGTCGCTGTCCTATATCATCTTTGCTGATATGCGCAGCGACATCACCCGTTTCAATTCAGCCGCAGCGACATCGGTGCTGACTGTCATCGGCGTGGCGATCCTGCTTTCTCCGGTACTTGTCCGCACCTGGCGCGACTTCAAAGGAAAGGCTGCCTGATGTCCAGCATTGCAAACCGCTCCTCCCGCTCTGTCATCATCTTTTCGTCGGTATTTGTCCTCCTGTGGGTGGTGATTGCGTCTTTCCCCTTCATCTGGACCCTCTGGGGCTCGTTCAAGGTGCAGGCTGACTTCTTTTCCAAGGCCGACTGGCGCAACGCGCTGTGGGGCACCCGCACGATGATCGAGGCCGGCGGCACCTTCACCGGCGCCGGGTATGAAGGCGCTTGGATCCAGGAAGAGTTCTGGCGGGCCGCGATCAATACGATGATCGTCGTCTTCTTTACTGTGGTCATCTCGCTGACCTTCGGCACGCTGGGCGGGTATGCACTGGCGCGCTCGGGCCACAACTACGCCTTCTGGCTCTTGATGATCGCCCTGGTGTTCCGTGCCATGCCGCATATCACGCTGGTCTCCGGCTATCTGCTGCCCTTCTTCGAGTGGAACCTCTGGGGGCATCTGCCCACCTCGATCATCGTGCTGGTGGCAATCAACCAGCCTTTCACCCTGTGGATGCTGCACTCCTTCTTTTTGAACATCCCCAAGGATCTGGACGAAAGCGCCAAGGTTGACGGTTGTACCCAGTTCCAGGCTTTCCGCCATGTGATCATTCCGGTGATGTGGCCCGGCGTCATCACCACCGGCCTGTTTTCCTTCTTGCTGGCCTACAACGATTTTGCTGTCACCGCGATGCTGCTGAGCGAGGAAAACCGTACCATGGTTCCTGCCATTGCGGGCTTCCTCGGCTCCACCCTGGAAGAAGGCAACGTGATGTTCGCGGTTGCCGCCGTGGTTTCTGCCACCGCCCCGCTGTTCGTGCTGGTGATGTTCTTCCAGCGCCAGATCGTCAGCGGCCTGACCGCAGGCGCGGTGAAAGGGTGATGAGCGCTTCCGCCCGCTGTAACGCGGTCGGGCGCCACCCGGCGCTCAACCGTATGCCCCGAGACTTTCTGCATGTCCTTTCAGTTTCTGCAAACCGCCGAAACCTGACACGCATTTACCAAGGATAAGACACATGAAGGGCTCCCGCCCCGAACAGGCCGTGCTGACCAAAGACACGGACATGAGCAAGACCGAAGACACTCGCCGCGTTATCGAAGGCATGGTCGACGGTCTGAATGATCACCGCATCAACGACATCGGAGAATTCTTTTCCGAAGGCTTCCGCTGGCTGGGCAACCAGGGCTGTGGCACGAAAACGGGGCTGAAGGAATTCCAGGACAACTGGCAGCGCCCGTTCCAGGCGGCGTTTTCAGACAAAGTCTGCATCGACGAGGCCCGCCTTTACATGGGGGAATGGGCCGCCGCCTTTGGTCGTCAGGAAGCCACCCACTCGGGCAGGTTCCTGGGTATTGAGGCCACCGGCAAACGGGTCGAGATCCGCTACATGGACTTTTGGAAAGTTGTCGACGGCAAGATCGTCGACAACTGGGTCAATGTGGACTTTGCCCATGTCGCGGCCCAGCTGGGTGTCGATGTGTTCAACGGCGAAGGCTGGGAAGCTTATGACCGCGGAGACAAGACGGCTCCCAGCCCGGACAAGTGAACTATTGCCGGACGGTGCCACGTGTCGTCCGGCCCCTCCAGATTGAGGATACCCCATGACCATTGAATATCTGAAACGCGGCAAACCAGAGGCCGACCGGGCCGTGGACGACGCCAAGACCCGCACCGTGGTGGAAGCCACGCTGAAAGACATCGACACCCGCGGCGACGCGGCGGTGCGCGCGCTTTCCGAGAAGTTCGACAACTACTCCCCCGCCTCCTTCCGTCTCAGCCAGCAGGAGATCGACGCTTTGATCGCCCAGCTGAGCGACCGCGAGCTGGCGGACATCAAATTCGCCCAGGCGCAGGTGCGCAACTTCGCCCAAGCACAACGCGACTCGATGCTGGACATCGAGGTCGAGACCCTGCCTGGCGTGATCCTGGGCCACAAGAACATCCCGGTTCAATCCGTGGGCTGCTATGTGCCCGGCGGTAAATTCCCGATGGTGGCCTCGGCCCATATGTCGGTTGCAACCGCCTCGGTGGCTGGCGTGCCACGCATCATCGCCTGTACCCCGCCTTTCAACGGCAAACCAAACCCGGCTGTCATTGCCGCCATGCATCTGGGCGGTGCCCATGAAATCTATGTGATGGGCGGCATTCAGGCGATCGGCGCGATGGCAATCGGCACCGAAACCATCGACCCCGTTCATATGCTGGTCGGCCCCGGCAATGCCTTTGTGGCCGAGGCCAAACGCCAGCTGTTCGGCCGTGTCGGCATCGACCTTTTTGCTGGTCCGACCGAGACCATGGTCATTGCAGATGAAACCGCCGCCGATGCGGAACTATGCGCAACCGACCTGCTGGGCCAGGCTGAGCACGGCTACAACAGCCCCTGTGTGCTGCTGACCAACTCCCGCAAGCTGGCTGAAGAAACCCTGTCCGAGGTGGACCGCCTTTTGGGTGTGCTGCCGACGGCCGGCACTGCCAAGGTTTCCTGGGAGGAATATGGCGAGGTCATCGTCTGCGACACCTATGACGAGATGCTGCAGGTGGCGGATGATATCGCCTCGGAGCATGTTCAGGTAATGACCGACCGCGACGATTGGTTCCTGGAGAACATGACCTGCTATGGTGCGTTGTTCCTGGGTGCCCGCACCAACGTCTCCAACGGGGACAAGGTGATTGGCACCAACCACACGCTGCCGACCAAGAAGGCGGGCCGCTATACTGGCGGGTTGTGGGTCGGAAAATATCTGAAGACCCATAGCTATCAGAAGGTCCTGACCGATGAGGCGGCAACTCTGATTGGCGAATACGGTTCGCGGCTGTGCATGCTGGAAGGGTTTGTCGGCCATGCCGAGCAGTGCAACGTCCGGGTGCGCCGCTATGGTGGCATCAATGTGCCTTACGGAGAGGCGGCAGCTTACCGCGAGGTCGGCGAATAGACGCAAAGAGGGCTTTGGGGGCTCTGCCCCCAGGCCTGCGGCCTTCCCCCGGGAGTATTTGGAACCAGAAAGAAGCGGGATGCAGTCAGCGAAGGAAACGGACGTACATAGCGGCAACACGGCGCGCCTGGCGCCGCTGCGGGCGGTGATGCGCGATTTCGCTGCGGCCCCTGTGCGTGCAGCCTTGGACGCTGTTTTTGCGGCGGATGCAGCTGTCCATCTTTGCCATCCGCTTGGGGATCTGACTGGTCCGGCTGCGCTGTATGACACTGCCTATGCGCCGCTTGCAGCGGCCTGGCCAGATCTGGAGCGGCGCGACTATATTGTTATGGCGGGCCGCGACGAACATGGTTTCGACTGGGTCGGCTGCGGCGGCTATTATACTGGAACGTTTCTGACACCCTGGCTGGATATCCCGCCGACGGGCCATCAGGCGGCGATGCGGTTTCATGAGTTCTATCGCTTTGAAGAGGGAAAAGTCGCTGAGGTGCAGGCGCTCTGGGATATTCCGGAAGTGATGATGCAGGCCAAAGCCTGGCCGATGGCGCCTTCGCTGGGGCGCGAGTGGCAGGTGCCCGGCCCTGCTGCTCAGGACGGGTTGCGGACCGGTCCCTGGGACGCGGGCCAAAGTACCGCCAGCTGCAATCTGGTTCTGGAGATGCTGGAGCATCTGCAGCGCTATCCCGGTCAGGGCGGGCCGGATGTGATGCAGATGGAGCGGTTCTGGCACCCGCGGATGAACTGGTACGGGCCTGCGGGCATTGGCACGGCCCGGGGCATTGCCGGGTTTCGCAACTGGCATCAGATCCCGTTTCTGAATGCGATGCCGGACCGGGGGCAGAATGCTTGCGATCTTACCTTCCATTTCTTTGGTGACGGTCCTTATGCTGCGGTCACCGGCTGGCCCAACATGCGCCAGACCCTCAGCCACGACGGCTGGCTGGGGATTGCGGCTGCAGGCAAACAGATCGAACTTCGGTCGCTCGACTTCTGGCGGCTGGAGAACGGGCTGATCCGCGAGAACTGGGTGCTGGTGGATCTTCTGGATGTCTATCGGCAGCTGGGCGTTGACGTCCTGGCCCGGCTGCGCGAGTTCAACAAGGCCCGCAACATGGGTCCTATAGCAATACCGGATGGAATGACCTGATGCCCAAGCTGCCTCGCACCCCTTCTTTTGATCTGACTGGACAGACCGCTTTGGTCACCGGCGCCTCCTCTGGCATCGGTCAGGGCTGTGCCGCAGCATTGGCGCAGGCTGGCGCGCATGTTGTTTGCGCCGCACGGGGGGCGCAGCGGTTGCAGGAGTCTGTTGAAGCGTTGAAATCCGAAGGGGGATCAGCAGAGGCCCTGGTGCTGGATCAGGCCGATCTCGCGGCGTTGCGGTCAGTGCTGGAAACCCGCGCATTTGACGTGGTGGTGAACTCGGCAGGTCTGGCGCGCCATGGCCCTGCCGCAGAAACACAGCCCGAAGACTTCGACGCGGTGATGGGCGTCAATCTGCGCTCGGCCTATTTCCTGTCGGCCTGGGCGGCGCAGGCGATGATCAGCGCAGGAAAGCGCGGTTCGATCATCCATATCTCCAGCCAGATGGGCCATGTCGGGGGCATCGACCGGGCGGTCTACTGCGCCTCCAAACACGGACTGGAGGGCATGGTCAAATCCATGGCCATCGAGTGGGGCAAATCGGGGGTGCGGATCAACACCGTTTGTCCGACCTTCATCAGGACGCCGCTCACTGAACAGACCTTTGCCAACCCGGAGCGCGCAGCCTGGATCATGGGCAAGATCAAGCTGGACCGCATCGGCGAGGTCGAAGACATCATGGGGGCGGTGCTCTATCTGGCCTCGCCTGCCTCGGGCATGGTCACTGGCACCTCGATGCTGATCGACGGCGGATGGACGGCGGATTGATGGCAGAGAAGGTCACCTCTCTTCAGGTCGCGGAACGCGCGGGCGTCAGCCAGTCGGCTGTGTCACGCGTGTTC
Source organism: Rhodobacteraceae bacterium (ex Bugula neritina AB1) (assembly GCA_001730095.1). Taxonomy (GTDB): domain Bacteria; phylum Pseudomonadota; class Alphaproteobacteria; order Rhodobacterales; family Rhodobacteraceae; genus Leisingera. Next base: position 47,911 of record MDLF01000034.1, on the reverse strand, counting down.
ACCCCCGGCGCGTCGGTCAGTAAAAAGACCACCGACAAAGTCAGGAAAGCGGCCGCTGAGCTGGGCTATCGCCCCAATGTTCTGGCCCGCGCCATGGTGTCGGGGCGTTCGCGCATCATTGGGCTGGTAGTGGCCTATCTGGAAAACCAGTTCTATCCCGAAGCCATTGAGAAGCTGTCGAACGCGCTGCAGGAACATGGCTATCATGTGCTGGTCTTTCTGGCCTCGCAAACTTCCGGCAATGTCGAGGATGTCATGGAGGAAATCCTGGACTATCAGGTAGATGGCATCGTCACCGCCTCTGTCGCCATGTCCTCTGATATCGCGCGGCGCTGCCAGGACGCGGGCGTGCCGATGGTGCTGTTCAACCGGTCCCAGGATATCGCGGGTATTACCTCTGTCACGTCAGACAACTATGCCGGCGGGCGCAAGGCAGCGGAGTTCCTGCTGGCAGGCGGCCATCAGCGGATCGGCTATATCGCCGGCTGGGAGGGGGCCTCGACCCAGCGTGACCGCGAGGCCGGATTTCTGGCAGCCCTTCACGATGCGGGCGCGGATATGCATTGCCGCGAAAATGGCGAGTTTCACACCGAGACCGCCCGCGAAGCTGCCCGCAAGATGTTTTCCCGGCCTGCTCAGAAGCGCCCCGATGCTGTCTTTGTTGCCAATGACCACATGGCGCTGGCAGTCATGGATGTGATCCGCTTTGAACTTGGCCTGTCCGTGCCCGGCGATGTCTCTGTCATCGGTTATGATGATGTGCCGCCTGCTGGTTGGCCTGCCTATAATCTCACGACTGTGCGCCAGCGTGCCAATCTGATGGTCGATGAAACCGTTGCTGCGCTGATGGAGCACATCGCCACTCCCGAAACCGCCAACCCAAGACGGGTTGCGATAGACGGGCCGCTGATCGTGCGCGGCTCGGCGCGCATACCCAAAGGATGGACCTCATGAAGGGTTTTGACCCGAAATTCCGCGACTTCCCCGATTACATCATCGGGATCACCCATGAAATCTGGGAAAGCCGCGGCTTTGCCACTTTGCATGACTACTACGCGCCCCAAATCGTGGTGCGCATGCCCGGATCAGTTTCTACTGGCAATCAGGGGGTGATTGCCGCGACCATGGCAACGCTGTCGGAGTTTCCGGACCGGACCCTGTTGGGGGAGGACGTGATCTGGTCCGGCAGCCCGGAAGCGGGGATGCTGTCCAGCCACCGCATTCTGTCGACCGCAACCCATCTGGGCGACGGTGCCTTTGGCAAGGCCACCGGCAAGCCGCTGGTCTACCGGATTCTGGCAGATTGCCACGCGCGCAACAATGCCATCGACGATGAATGGCTGATCCGCGACAACGGCGCCGTGGTGCGGCAGATGGGCTGGGATCCGGTGGCGTTCTCCCGCGATCAGATCGCCCGTGAAGGCGGCCCAGAGGCTTGCATCAAACCGCTGACACCTGACAATGATCTGGAGGGCCCCTACAAAGGGCGCGGCAACGACAATCCATGGGGACAGCGTCACGCCGATCTGCTGACCCGGATCATGAATGCCGACATGACCGCTATCAAATCCGAATACGACCGGGCAGTGCAATCTGAGTATCCCGGCGGCGCCACCGGCCACAGTTTCGACCCTGTGGAACGTTTCTGGATGGGACTGCGGGCCTCGCTGCCTTCGGCCAAGTTCACAATCCACCACCAGATCGGCCGCGATGATCCCAACATGCCGCCGCGCTCTGCGCTTCGCTGGAGCCTGCACGGCACGCATGACGGCTGGGGCAGCCTGGGCGCACCTTCGGGCGCTGATCTATATGTGCTGGGCATCAGCCACGCCGAATGGGGCGCGCTGGTTGGCGGCGATATCAAGCTGCGTCGTGAATGGACATTGTTTGACGAAACCGCAGTACAAAAGCAGATCCTGCTGCACACGGGCGCGCTTTAGATGATTACGTTCGGCGCATATCTGCTGGATAACCGGCAGTCCACTTGCCGCTATCACCGGCACCGTGCCTCGCTGCGCGCACGCCGGCTGAACCTGCGGCCGCCGGGATAAATGAGGGTCTCTCCTACACCTCTTTTATCCCGGCACACCAAGGAAAACCCATGAGCACCATTCAGTCCCGCATCGTTCGCTACGGCGAATTGAAACCCTGCAAAACTGCCTTCATCGACGCCCATACTCCGGGCTCGGACCAAAAAGAAAACTTCACCATCATTGGCGGCGGCGTCTCGGAATCCCCGGATCAGCATGTCCACATCACTGACAACATCGGCTTCAACATCGGTGCGGCAGGCCAGCCGCCGAAGTGCCGAAACTCGCTGCATTCCCATACCACGGCTGAGGTGTTTTTCGTCGCCAAGGGGCGCTGGCGGTTTTTCTGGGGTTTGCACGGCACCGCTGGCGAATTCATCGCCGAAGAGGGCGACATCTTCAACATCCCCACTGGTATCTTCCGCGGCTTTGAAAACGTCGGCCAGGACTACGGCATGATCATGGCGGTCCTGGGCGGCGATGATGCCGGCGGCGGCGTCACCTGGGCCCCACAGGTGATCGAAGATGCGCAGGCCCACGGCCTGATGCTGGGCAACAACGGCGTGCTTTATGACAGCAAGAAAGGCCAGGAACTGCCGCACAACGTGCAACCGATGCCAGTGCTGACCCAAGAGCAGCTGCAAGCCTACCCCGAGGTGCCGGTGGAAGATGTCATTGGCAAATATGTCGCCCGCTACTGGGACCTGATGGCGCTGGCGGCTGGTAAACCGGCTGTGGTTATCGGCGAGAACGGCCTGATCAAGGACAAGCCGGGTTTTGAGGTCGACTTTTTGGCCCGCGGTTCTGCCGTGGCGGATCAGGTCAGGGCGGATAAGCCGGTGGTGCTGATGCCCGCCAGCGGCCATTGGCGCATTACTATCAACGATGTCGAAACCACCCTGTCCAACGGCGACACAGCGCTGGTCCTGCCCGGTGAAAGCTACAGCGCCGCGCCGTCGATGACCGGGCAGGCTGGCCTTTACCGCATCACCGCAACAGACGACCCGGCCGGCGCCACTTGGCAGGGCTGATTGCAAATTCCCCCTGTGCGGCGCCGTCCGTTGCACAGGGGGGCTACAGGGGGTCCACAGGGGGGGGTATGGATGCCAGCCCCTGAAAATCAGGGAGATTGAATGATGGTCAAGACAACCCATGTCGGGTCGCTGCCCCGGACACAACAGGTCGTGGACTACATATTTGCACGCGAACGGGACGTGCCATTTGACCAGTCTGAATTCGACGCCTGCATGGCCGCCGCCGTCTCTGAAACGGTCCGCAAGCAGGTCTCCGCCGGGGTGGATATCGTCAGCGATGGCGAAACGTCCAAGATCTCCTATGCCACTTACGTCAAGGACCGCTACACCGGCTTTTCCGGCGACAGCCCGCGCAATGCGCCAGCTGATCTGAAGATGTTCCCGGGCTTTCTGCAGCGGCTTGCGGATGACGGCGGCACGCCGCAATACGCCCGTCCCATGTGTACTGGCGAAGTGCGCTCAAAAGGCCAGGATGAGCTGGAAAAGGACATTGCCAATCTCAAAGCTGCCATGGCGGAACACGGCGCCGAACGTGGCTTTATGAATGCGGCATCGCCCGGGGTTATCTCTTTGTTTTTGCAAAACGATTACTATCCCACCCGAGAGGCGTATCTGGCCGCGCTGGCTGATGCGATGAAGGCAGAATATGAAACCATCGTGGCTGCGGGGCTGGATTTGCAGCTCGACTGCCCCGATCTGGCCTTGTCGCGGCATATGTTGTTCAATGACCTGACAGATGCCGAGTTTGTCAAAATCGCTGATATGCATGTGGAGGCCCTGAACCACGCTTTGCAGAACGTGCCGACCGAGCGGGTCCGGGTGCATATCTGTTGGGGTAACTACGAAGGTCCGCATTGCTGCGATATTCCGATGGACACAGTGTTCACCACTTTGATGAACACCAAGTCGCGCTATGTTCTGTTTGAAACCTCCAATCCGCGCCATGCCCATGAATGGACCGTGTTCCGAGACCGCAAGGCGGAAATCCCGGAGGATAAGGTGCTGGTCCCCGGTGTTGTGGACACCACCACCAATTTTGTCGAACACCCCGAACTGGTCGCGCAGCGAATTGATAAGTTTTCACAAATCGTTGGATCTGATCGCGTGATCGCGGGGTCGGATTGCGGCTTTGGCACCTTTGCAGGCTTTGGCGCGGTCGATCCGGAAATCGCCTATGCCAAGCTCGCGGCTCTGTCTGAAGGGGCGCAGCTGTCCAAATGACACCGCTTGTCCTGATCCCCGGCATGATGTGCGATGCGCGGTTGTTCAGCCCGCAGATCGCCGCCCTGTCCGGTCAGCGTGACTTGCTTCTGGCCTCGCTGGCACACCACGGCAGCATCGAGGCCATGGCCCAGGCAATATTGCAGACAGCCCCGCAGCGCTTTGCGCTGTGCGGCTTGTCGATGGGCGGGATCGTGGCGATGGAAATCCTGCGTCAGGCACCGCAGCGGGTCGACCGGATCGCGCTGCTGGATACCAATCCGCTGGCTGAGCGGGAAGAGGTCAAACAGCGCCGCCTACCGCAAATGCAGGCGGTGCGCGCAGGCCGCCTAGCCGAGGTCATGCGAGACGAGATGAAGCCGAATTATCTGGCGCCCGGCCCGCAGCGGCAGGATGTGCTGGATCTTTGCATGGAGATGGCACTGGGGCTGGGGTCGCAGGTGTTTCTGTCCCAGTCCCGCGCCCTGATGGACCGGCCGGATCAGACCGCAACCTTGGCGCAGGCCAGTCTGCCTGCGCTGGTGCTCTGTGGTCGCCAGGATGTTCTGTGCCCCCTTGAACGGCATGAACTGATGGCCGAGCTCATTTCCAGCTGCCGTCTTGAAGTGATTGAAGACGCGGGCCATTTGCCCACGCTGGAACAACCTATAGAAACCACAGCGGCGCTGGTCCGCTGGCTGGAGGCCTAATGGAAAACACTCTTCTGGATCTGCTGAAGTCGGTTGACACCCCCACTGTCTGCAACGCAATCGAAGTCGCCCAGGGCAAGCGCGGGTTTGCCAATTTCACCCGCGGCACCATGCTGTGCTCTGCGCCGGAAGCTGGCGCAATCGTGGGTTACGCCCGCACAGCCAAAATTGCGGCCGTCAACCCGCCCTCAGAACCGCCCGAGGTGATCCGTGAACGGCGCATGGCCTACTACAAGCACATGTCTGAGGGTCCGCGCCCGGGCGTGGCGGTGGTGGAAGACCTGGACTACCCAGACTGCATCGGCGCCTATTGGGGGGAGATCAACACCACGGTACACAAGGGGTTCGGTCTTTCCGGAGCGCTGACCAACGGCGTCATGCGCGATCTGGGCGACCTGCCGCAAGGGTTCCCCGTAGTTGCCGGTTCAATCGGTCCCAGCCATGGTTTCGTGCATGTGTGTGAAGTCGGCACTCCGGTCTCTGTCTTCGGGATGGCGGTGAATGACGGCGAACTCATCCATGCGGACCGCCATGGCGCGCTCGTCATTCCAGCGGATATTGTGCCGATGTTGGAACGTGCCATCCGGAAGCTCCTGGAAACCGAAAAACTGGTCCTGGAACCTGCGCGGCGCGACGGTTTCGACTTTGCCAGTTTCGAGAAAGCCTGGGCCGCTTTTGAAAAGGCACGAACCTGAAGTCGGGGCAGGGTGGGCTCAGCTCTATGGCGTAAAACCACGGTCTAAGGCGAGGCTTCGGTTCCGGTGGTTTGCGTGCGCCACGATGCGGTCAAGCGCAGTGGTAAACTGGCCATCGTCGATGGTGAGGGCAACCCGCACCCAGTCGCGCAGGCTGTCGCCAAAAGCAGAGCCGGGCATGACGGACACGCCGTGCTCCAACAGGTCCCAGGCGTAGGTGTCGCCGTCCATGCCGGTGGCTGCGACATTCACGAGCGCAAACATGCCTGCGTCGGGGCGGTGCACGGTCAGACCGGTCTCATCGTGCAGACGCTGCACCATCAGGTCTGCGCGGGCAGAATAGCGGGCGGCCATTCCGGCAGCGACAGAGGAGCCCGCCCGCACTGCCTTTTCGGTCATGTCGGCAATAAAGGGCTGATTGCCGAACAGCATGGTTTCAGAGACCGGCAACAGCGCGGTGCAAAAGTCCGCAGGCCCGACGCACCAGCCGCTGCGAAAGCCCGGCGCGGCATGGGATTTAGAAATCGAAGAGACCGCGATCACCCGGTCTGCCAGGGCTGGATCTGAAAGCGGGGAAACAAACTTTGCGCCGTCGAACACCAGATGCTCATAAACTTCATCAGAGATGATCCAGAGATCATGTTTGATGGCGAGTTCGCCGATTTTCTGCAGGTCTTGGGCGGTCAGGATGGCGCCGGTCGGGTTGTGCGGAGTGGTGAGCAGGATGGCGCGGCTGCGGGAAGTGATGCGCCTTGCGACATCGGCAGCCTGCATGCGAAAGCCTGCCTCAGGGCGCAGCAGAACCGGTACGGGGTCTGCGCCGGAGGCCCGGATCACCCCCTCGTAGGTGGCATACATCGGATCTCCTACCAGCACTTCGGTGCCTGCCTCGGCCACGCCCTGCAGGACCGCATAAAGCGAGGTCTGGGTGCCCGGAAAACACAGGATGTTTTCCGCAGCGAATGCGCGGCCCCGGCTGGCGGTGTAAGAGTCAGCCAAAGCTGCACATAGACCGGCCTCGCCGCGACCGTTGGAATAGCCGGTGCGGCCCGACCGCAGAGCCTGCGCTGCTGCATCCAGCAGTTCCTGCGGGGCGGGAACATCCGGTTCGCCAATGGTCATTTCGACAAGGTCGGCACCGTCCGTCGCCATTTGGCGCGCTTTCAGGTGCACCGCCCATTTGCCGCCACCCAATCCGGCCAGGCGTTTGGTGATTGCTGTCAGCCTCATGTCTTGTCAGCCTCCTGCGCTAAGTTCAGGCCAGTAATGGCGGTAACGGATTTCAGTCCGATTTCAGTCGGTTACCCGGGCGTGAAAGGGAGCGGTCAGCGCGCTGTCTTCGCGCCTGTGGGCTTCATCTGAGGGTCGTTTTGCACTTTGTTCCAAAAAGCACGTCAGTTCCCCCTTTGCGGGCTGAAACAAGTATACAAGTGAATAATTAATGAGGACATGGCTAACAGCAATCACAATTTCAGGGTGCCACTGCAATGGATACCGCCGCAGCAGCTGTATCAATTCAGGTGCCAGAGACGAGCCAAGAGGCAACCTGAGTGGAGGATTTGTATAAGTCCTTCGGTCGTCCGCTGGTCCTGAAAGATGTGGATCTGACTGCACAGCAGGGAATGTGGTGGCGATCACCGGCGGTTCTGACCCGGCCAATCGGAAGTAGGTCGACCGCATCCGCATCAAGCTGGCGAAAGTGCTCCAGCAGATCAAGCTCTGGACCCGCCGACATGTGGAAAGCTGCGCTGTCTGTGCGACGTTTTCGCGGCCTCTCTGGTTGATGCAGCAATTTCATGCAGGATCGTCTTTTCTTTTCAGCGGCTTGGTTGGGTCCGCTTTGCAAGTCCGGACTGTACTGGCTGGTTGGAAATAGACCAGGAATTTCAAAAACATCTGACATATATCAAATTGCGTAACGACTGTTCCCAGTAGTGTCTGCGGCGAACGAAGCAAGAGAATCTTGTATCAGATGCCGCGCGTTTCTTTCCAATCTGCCAAAAACGGCGCCGGGATTTTCCGGCGGCTGGCGGGGATGTGGGCGGTTTTCATGCTGGTGCTGCAAGTGTCCTTTGCCGGAGCAGGGCAGGTAGCGGCCGATGGAGAGTGGATTGAGATCTGCGGCGAATATGGTGCCGTGGAAATTCAAGTTGATTCCGAACAGGACGGCAGGGTGCAGGACTGCCCCGAATGCACTGCCTGTCCCATGTGTACAGCTGAAAGCGCCGCCAGGTCCGCCGGGGTGCTGTTTCTTGGCCCCAACCGGATGGCGGAGTGCAATGTTCTGCTGCCTCCGGGTGCGGCAGTGCAACCGAACCCGGCACAATACTGGAATGACGGCCGCGGGCCTCCGCTGGTGAACAAAAAGCACTCCGAACATACGCCCGGCGCGCCCGTGGCAGCCACTCAAATTGAAGGAGAGGCGCCATGGATCTGACACGCGCTTGCCGAGGCTGGCTGACAGCCTTGATGATGACATTTGCCGCAGTATGTGCTGCTGCAGCCGAGGCCGATAGTCTCGACAGTTTCCTGACAGAACTGACCCCCGCTGATCTGGTACCCGGCGCCGAGGCGTTTGGCCCGGTGCGCAGTGATGTGCCGGTGGCGCCGGTGCTGAAGAGCGGCGAGACCGTTGCCTATGCCTTCTTGACGTCTGATTTCGTCGGCACCACCGGCTATAGCGGCAAGCCGATCCATGTGGTGGCGGCGATGGACACCGATGCAGTGCTGACCGGTGTGAAGCTGGTGAAGCACTCCGAACCGATTGTACTGATCGGTATCCCAAACGCGAAAATGGTCAAACTGACCGAAGGCTATGCCGGGCTGGACCTGAAGGCCGAGGCGGCCGCGGGCGGCGATGCGCATGATCTCGACATTATCTCGGGCGCGACTGTCACCATCATGGTTATCGACGACAGCCTGGTGCGGGCAGGGATCAAGGTAGCCCGCGCATTGGGGCTGGGCGGCCTGTCGCCGGTGCAGCCGGACGGGCCCAGGCGCGAGGTCGACATGGCCCGCGAGGTGGTCGCGGACTGGACCACGCTGGCAGGCGATGGCTCTGTCCGGCGGATGACGCTGGACGTGGGGCAGATCAACGCGGCATTTGAGGCGACCGGCGATCAGCGTGCGATAAAACGGCCTGAGCAGGGCGCGCCGGATGACATCTTTATCGATATGCATTTGGCGCTGGTTTCTGTGCCTTCCATCGGCAAGTCGCTGCTGGGCGAGGCGGAATATCAGAATTTGCGGAACTGGCTGACGGATGGCGAACAGGCCATTTTGGTGCTGGGACGCGGCAGCTACAGCTTCAAGGGCTCGGGCTATGTGCGCGGCGGCATCTTTGACCGGATCCAACTGATCCAGGGCGACGGCTCAGTGCGATTCTTTGACAAGCAGCACAAACGGCTTGGCGCGCTGGCAACAGAAGATAGCCCCAGCTTTGCCGAACTGGATCTGTTCAAGATCCCGGCAGATGCCGAGTTTGATCCGGCAGAGCCGTTCCGGCTGCAGCTCTTGGTGCAGCGGGCGGTGGGGGCGCTGGAGCGGTCGTTCCTGACTTTTGACCTGGGCTACAAGCTGCCGGAGCAATATCTGCTGCCTGCCGCGCCTGCAGCCAAGGTTATGGAGGATGCCACCGATGAGGCAGCTGCCAAGGCGGCGTTGTGGCAGCGGATCTGGAAAGACCGCACTTTTGAAATTGCCGCGCTGGGCGTGATGCTCTTGGTGCTGACAGGCGTGTTTTTCTTCCAGTTCCAGGCAACCGTGAACGCGCGCATTTTCTACTGGTTCCGCATCGGTTATCTGACGGTCACACTGGTGTTCCTTGGCTGGTACGCCAATGCGCAGCTGAGCGTGGTCAACCTGATGGCGCTGGCAGGCAGCCTGCGCAGCGGGTTTTCCTGGGACGCCTTCCTGCTGGATCCGCTGGTGTTTATCCAGTGGTTTGCGGTGGCGGCGGCGCTGCTGTTCTGGGGCCGTGGCGCCTATTGCGGCTGGCTGTGTCCGTTTGGCGCGCTGCAGGAGCTGGCCAACAAGATTGCCCGCGCCTGCAAAGTGCCGCAGATCAGCCTGCCATGGGGACTGCATGAACGCCTGTGGCCAGTGAAATACATGATCTTTCTCGGGTTGTTCGGCCTGTCGATGGTGTCGATCCCGTTGGCCGAAACCTATGCCGAGGTGGAGCCGTTCAAGACGGCGATCATCCTGAAATTCGTGCGCGACTGGCCGTTTGTGGTCTTTGCCGTGGCGCTGCTGCTGGCCGGATTGTTCGTTGAGCGTTTTTATTGCCGGTATCTGTGCCCGCTGGGAGCAGCGCTGGCGATCCCGGCACGGGTGCGGATGTTTGACTGGCTGAAACGCTATCACGATTGCGGCCACCCCTGTCAGACCTGCGCAAATGAGTGTCCGGTTCAGGCCATTCACCCCACCGGTGAGATCAATCCGAACGAATGTGTGGACTGCCTGCATTGTCAGGTTCTGTACCAGTCCGAAGCCAAATGCCCGGTTGTGATCAAACAGCTGAAACGCCGGGCCAAAACCGGCGCACCCGGACCGGACACCGCGCTGGGCCGACCGCCGGCCAGCCACCCCAACGCGAACAGGATCAAAGTTTCCTGAAGGAGGACATCATGTCTGAAGAACTGAAAAACAAACTGCCCGTCACCCGCCGCGGCCTCCTTGGGGCCACAGCCTCAGGTGCTGTTCTGGCGGCAACGGGTGTCGGCACAGCCCTGTTGGGGGCGAAGCCTGCGCAGGCGGCAGGTTTCGGTCTGGAGCCGGGCGAACTGGACGAATATTATGGCTTCTGGTCCTCTGGCCAGACCGGCGAGCTGCGTATCCTGGGCGTGCCGTCCATGCGCGAGCTGATGCGGGTGCCAGTGTTCAACCGCTGCTCGGCCACCGGCTGGGGCCAGACCAACGAGTCGCTGAAAATCCTGACCGAGGGTCTGCTGCCGGAAACCAAGGAGTTCCTGGCTGCCAACGGCAAGGTCACCTATGACAACGGCGATCTGCACCACCCGCATATGTCGTTCACCGATGGCACCTATGACGGCCGCTATCTGTTCATGAACGACAAGGCCAACACCCGGGTGGCCCGGGTGCGCTGCGACGTGATGAAATGCGACAAGATCATCGAGATCCCGAACGCCAAGGACATCCACGGTCTGCGCCCACAGAAATTCCCGCGCACCGGTTATGTCTTTGCCAATGGCGAACACGAAGCGCCGCTGATCAACGATGGCCAGATCCTGGATGATCCGTCGCAATACGTGAACATCTTCTCGGCCATTGATGGCGACACGATGGAAGTCGCCTGGCAGGTGATCGTCTCGGGCAACCTGGACAACACCGACTGTGACTATCAGGGCAAATACGCCTTCTCGACCTCCTACAACTCGGAAATGGGCATGACCCTGGCCGAGATGACAGAGAGCGAGCTGGATCACGTGGTTGTCTTCAATATCGCAGCCATCGAAGCGGCGATTACTGCTGGCGACTATCAGGAGCTGAACGGGGCCAAGGTTGTGGACGGGCGTAAGGAGTCCGGCAAGAACTTCACCCGCTATATACCGATCCCGAACTCGCCGCATGGTGTGAACGCCGCGCCTGACAAAAAGCATATCATGATCAACGGTAAACTGTCGCCGACCGTCTCGGTGATTGATGTGGAAAAGGTCGACGCGCTGTTCAATGACAATGCCGACCCGCGTTCTGCCATCGTGGCGGAACCGCAGCTGGGTCTTGGTCCGCTTCACACTGCTTTCGACAACCGTGGTTATGCCTACACCACGCTGTTTCTCGACAGTCAGATTGTGAAATGGGATATCGCCAAGGCGATTGAGGCCTATGCCGGTGCCGATGTGGACCCGATCCTGGACAAGGTTGATGTGCAATATCAGCCGGGCCACAACTCGACCTCGATGGGTGAAACTGCTGAGGCCGACGGCAAATGGCTGATCTCGATGAACAAGTTCTCCAAGGACCGGTTCCTGAATGTGGGCCCGCTGAAGCCCGAAAACGAGCAGCTGATCGATATCTCCGGCGACAAGATGAAAGTGGTCCACGACGGTCCGACCTTTGCCGAGCCGCATGACTCGATCATCGTGCACCGCTCCAAGGTGAACCCGGCCAGCACCTGGCAGCGCAACGACCCGATGTGGGAAGACGCGCGCAAACAGGCCGAGGCGGATGGCGTCGACCTGGACGATTATCAGGACACCATCATTCGTGATGGCGACAAGGTGCGTGTCTATATGTCCAGTCAGGCGCCGAACTTCAGCCTTGAGAAGTTCACCGTCAAACAGGGCGACGAGGTCACTGTCTATGTCACCAACCTGGACGACATCGACGACCTGACCCATGGCTTCTGCCTGTCGAACTTTGGCATTGCGATGGAGGTCGGGCCGCTTGCAACCGCATCTGTCACCTTCAAGGCAGAGCGGCCGGGCGTGCATTGGTACTATTGCCAGTGGTTCTGCCACGCGCTGCACATGGAGATGCGCGGCCGGATGCTGGTTGAACCGCGGAGCGCCTGACAATGAAACGGCTCCTGCCCATATCCCTGGTTGCGGCCCTTGCCAGCCTGACGCCCTACTGTCTTACACCGGGCTGGGCGGCGGATTGGGATGTGCCCAACCGGGCAGGGGCCATCGCTGAAACACTGGCGCAGGCGGCGGATGGTGACACCCTCCGCCTCGCCCCCGGCAAATACGCCGAAACCCTGGTGCTGGACCGGCCTGTGACGCTGGACGGGCAGGGCCATGCCACGCTGGACGGGCAGGGCAAGGGATCGGTGATCACCGTGACCGGGCCGGGCGTGACCGTTCAGAACCTGATCGTTACCGGCTCTGGCTCCTCGCATCAGGAGATCGACAGCGGCATTAAGCTGACCAAGGCGGCGAAGGCGCCGCAGATCCTGAACAATGTGCTGCTGGGCAACCTGTACGGCGTCGATATTCACGGTGCCCGGGACAGCCTGGTTCAGGGCAATCGGATCGAAGGCCGCCTGGACCGGCATATGAATGCGCGCGGCAACGGAGTCTATGTCTGGAACGCGCCGGGTGCGGTTGTGGACGGCAATGACATCCGCTTTGGCCGTGACGGGATCTTTGTGAATAGCTCCAAGAAGAATGCGTTTACGAACAACCTGTTCCGGGACCTGCGTTTTGCGGTGCATTACATGTATGCCAATAATTCCGAGGTGTCCGGCAATGTCTCGATCGGCAATCACTTGGGCTATGCGGTGATGTTCTCCAAACGGGTCAAGGTGACCGGAAATGTCTCGCTGAATGACCGCGACCACGGAGTGATGCTGAACTATGCCAATCAGGGCGAAGTGCGCGGCAACTATGTGAAGGGGGCCAAAGGCAAATGCACCTTTCTCTATAACGCACACAAGAATGATTTTTCGGGCAACTGGTTCGAGGGCTGCGGCATCGGCATCCATTTTACCGCAGGCAGCGACGGCAACCGGATGGTGGGCAATGCCTTTGTCGGCAACCGGCATCAGGTGAAATTCGTCTCCACCAAATGGGTGGAATGGAGCGAAGATGGCCGCGGCAATTACTGGTCCGATTTCGCAGGGTTTGATGTGGACGGGGATGGCATCGCGGATGCGCCCTACCGCCCGAATGACAGCATGGACCATGTGCTGTGGACCCAGCCAGCGGCGAAGCTCTTGATGGGATCACCTGCAGTGCAGCTGGTGCGCTGGTCGCAGTCCGCTTTTCCGGCGCTGCTGCCCGGCGGGGTGATCGACAGCCACCCGCTGATGCGGCCCAAACGGCCGGAAGCCGCCAGAAAGATTGAACAGGATGGATAACGCTTCGCTTCAGATCCGCGCGCTGGACAAGTTCCGCGGCAAGACACAGGTGCTGCATGGCATCGACCTGGACATCGCGCCGGGCGAGCGGCTGGCGCTGTTGGGCCATAACGGCGCGGGCAAGTCGACGCTGATCAAGGCCGTTTTGGGGTTGATCCGGCCTGAGGGCGGCAGCATCCGTATCTGCGGCGCAGCGCCCGGCAGTGCTGCAGCACGGACCGCGACAGCCTTTCTGCCGGAAGCCGTCAGCTTTCACCCGGCCTTGACCGGGCATGAGCAGCTGTCCCTGTTTGGTCGGCTTGCCGGCGAACGCGCGGATGTCGACAGCCTGCTGGAGCGCGTGGGGCTGGGGGAGGCAATGCATCGCCGCATCGGCGCCTATTCCAAAGGGATGCGCCAGCGGCTGGGGCTGGCGCAGGTGCTGCTGGGCCGTCCGAAACTGGCACTGCTGGATGAACCCACCAGCGGGCTTGACCCGATCTCGCGCCAGGATCTTTATGCCATCATAAATGAGCTGGCAGAGCAGGGCGCGGCGGTGCTGATTGCTTCGCATGCGCTGACCGAAGTAGAGGCGCGCACCGACCGTATCGCCATCCTGCGCAGAGGCGTGAAAGTGGCGGACGACACGCTGGCAGGCCTGTCGGCGCAGGCCGGGCTGCCGGTCAAGTTGCAGGTGCAGTCCAGCGGCGCGCATGCCAACCGGATTGCGGAGGAGACCGGCGGGCGGCGGATCAACGGTGCCTCGGTCGAAATCCTGTGTCGGCCGCAGGACAAGATGGCCGAGCTGCGCAGGATCGCTGCCATGGGCGATGTGGTGGCTGACATCGACATGGTGCCGCCGCGGCTGGAAGACCTTTACCGCCACTATTCCGGGGAGGACCGCAAATGAAACGTGCCTTTGCCATCGCCCGCGCCGAAATGCTGATCCTGCGGCGCAACCGCTGGCTGCTCATGGCCACGCTGATCATGCTGGCCTTTGCGCTGGCGTTGTCCTTTGCCGGATCGGCGCCGACGGGGACGCTGGGGGTGGACATGCTGACCGTTTCGGTGGCCTCGATGACCACGCTGTCGGTCTATCTGGCGCCCTTGCTGGCGCTGATGATGGGGTTTGATGCAGTGGCAGGCGACCGCGACCGGGGCAGTCTTGCCCTCCTGCTGGCTTATCCTGCCGGACGGGCGGAGATCCTCTTGGGCAAGCTGATGGCGCATCTGGCGGCCTTGGCGGTTGCCATGTGCATCGGTTTTGGCACGGCAGGGGCTGTTGCGGCCTGGTTCGGCGGTGCCGGGGCCGAAAGCCTGATGGCGCTGGGGCGGCTGGTGCTGACCTCGATCCTGCTCGGCGCGGTCTTCCTGGTCCTGGGTTATGCTCTGTCGGCGCTCAGCAGCGGGGCAACGGCAGCAGCGGGCTTATCGGCGGGTGTGTGGCTGGTGTTTGTGGTGCTCTATGACCTGGGATTGCTGGGGGCCGTGGTAATGGACAGCGGTGGGGTCTTCACTCAGAAAATCTTTCCATGGGTTATGGTTGCCAATCCGGCAGATGCGTTCCGGGTATGGAATGTCGCGGCCTCGGAAGGCGTGGCCTTGTCCAGCGGCATGGCGGGGGCGGCCAGCGCCTTGCCGGGCTGGGCTGCACCGCTGTCGCTGCTGTTGTGGCCGGCGTTGGGCTTTCTGCTGGCCTGTGCCGCATTCCGGAGGGTGGAGCCATGACACGCCTGATCCTTGCTGCTGCGCTGGTTCTGGCTGCCTGCCAGGAGGAAGAGGCCAAAGCGCCGCCGGTACCCGTGGAACTGACCGAGGCCGCGCTGAGCTACTTCTGCCAGATGAATGTGGCCGGACACGGCGGCCCTAAGGGACAGATCCATTTGGAGGGTTTCCCCGCACCGTTGTTCTTTGCCCAAGTGCGGGATTTGGCAGCCTATGTGAAAAGCCCGGAACGAGATGCGGACATTATCGCCATATATGTGAGTGACATGGGTGCGGCACCCAGCTGGGAGCACCCCGGCGGCAATAACTGGATTGCCGCCGGAAGCGCGCATTTTGTTGTCGGCTCTAACGTGGCGGGCGGCATGGGCGCGCCGGAAATCGTTCCCTTTTCATCAGCAGAAGACGCCAGCCGATTTGCCGCCCGCTATGGCGGCAGTGTCACCAGGTTTGAGAGTATTCCCGATGAGGCGGTGCTGGGGCCGGTGGATCTGGACCAGCAGTTGGAGACTCCGAGCTAAGTGCTTTCGTGCACCACGCTTGCTGACCTTCAGACGGGTTCAGGCTGCAGACGCAGATCGGCTGCAATGGCATGGCCTTCCATGCCTTCCATCCGGCTGATGCGGGCGGTGCGCTGGGCAAGCTCGTGCGAGGCCGCAGCGTTGCAGCGCTGCCAGGTGACGGTCTTGGTGAACTTGTGCACCGACAGCCCGCCGGTATAGCGCGCGGCACCGCTGGTGGGCAGCACGTGGTTGGGGCCGGAGGTTTTGTCGCCAAAGGAAACCGTTGTCTCTTTCCCCAGAAACAGCGAGCCATAGGCCGTGAGGCGGTCCAGCCACCAATCCAGATCGGCAGCTTGCACCTGCAGATGTTCCGGCGCATAGCGGTCGGCCACCTGCGCGGCCTCTTCGCGTGTATCACAGAACACCACTTCGGCGCGCTCGTGCCAGGCACGGTGGGCGGCAGAGAGATTGGGTTCGGGCAGCCTGTCGATCAGGGCCTGTGCACGGGCTATGACGCCTGTGGCCAGGCTTTCGCTGGTGGTGACCAGCCAGACCGGGCTGTCGGCACCGTGCTCGGCCTGGCTGACCAGATCCCAGGCAACGGTTTCCACATCCGCGGTATGGTCGGCGATTACCAGCGAGTCGGTGGGGCCTGCAAACATGTCGATGCCGACCTTGCCAAACAGCATCCGCTTGGCTTCGGCCACGAAAGAGTTGCCGGGGCCGACCAGGATGTCGGCGGGTTCGGCGCCGAACAGGCCCTGGGCCATTGCGGCGATGCCCTGCACGCCGCCCAGATTCAGGATCAGATCTGCGCCGCACAGATCCATTGCGTAGACAATCGAATCTGGAATACCGATGCCGGGGCGGGTCGGAGAGACAGCAGTGATATGCGGCACGCCAGCCACTTTGGCAGTGGTGATGGTCATCAGCGCGCTGGCGATATGGCTGTAGCGGCCGCCTGGCACGTAGCAGCCGGCGCTGGAGACCGGGATCTGCTTCTGGCCCGCGATCAAGCCGGGGATAACCTCGACTTCGCATTCGCCCATCGTGGCCTTTTGCGCTTCTGCAAAGCGGCGGATGTTGGCGTGGGCAAATTGGATGTCTTCTTTGAGCTGATCAGGCACCCGGTTGCAGGCGGCGCGGCGCTGGGCGGCGCTTACGGCAATGGGGCCAGTCCAGCCGTCGAGCTGTTCCGCATAGCGGCACACGGCATCTTCCCCGTCACGCTCGATATTGGCGAGCATGACAGCGACTGTGTCGCGGATATCGCTGTTCTCAGCGGCGGGGCGGGCCTGGGCCTTTTTCAGGTAGGTGATTGCCATGCGGGTCAGCTCACTTCGGTTAAGGGACCGCCGGGTGCACGAGATCTGGCACGGTGCGGATTGCGCCTAAAACAGCGCTCGTCAGGCGCGACGGTCAAGCCGTGCTCCCTAGGTTTCGATAAACACGAATGTTTGTTTCGAGTTGCGGTGCCGGTCAATCCGCGCCAGAAGGCAGCGTCCGGAATTCTTCGGCAAGCCAGGAAAACCGTGTGCTTATGGGATCGATGAAATGATGCCGCAGGGATTTCTGCAGCGCTTCGTGGATCAGCTGCGAGGTGGCGGCCGGGTAGACGTTGGTGGTGAACAGTGACACGGTCCGGGCAAAGCTTTTGCCCGGGAAGCGAACCACTTTGACCTTGTCATGAAAGCGCTGGGCGCGGTGATAGCTGGCGGCGGTGGTGACGGTCCAGCCGCTGCCTTCGGACACCAAGCCGATGATCGATTGATTGCATTCCAGTTCAAATCTGTTGGGCAGAGAGATTTTCAGCCGGTTCAGTTGGGTTTCAATCTGCTTGCCGATGGTGTGATCACGGGAATAACGCAAGAAGGGCAGGGCCGCATCAGGCTTGGTCAGATCCTCTACGCTGCCGGAATAGTCAATTGGCACGACCAGAATGAACGGATCGCGCATCAGGGGATATTCAATCAGGTCGGGCAGTAGCCCTGCCGGGCGGGTGGCAACGCCGGCATCCAGTTTCTGTGCCTGCAGTTTTTCGATGATCTCGTGGCTGGGCCTCGTGTAATGGCGGAAGCTGCAGCGGGGCAGGGCCGAAGACAGGAACTGGAACAGTTCCGGGCCGACTTCATTGTCGAAATCATCCAGCAGGGCCATCCGCAGATCGGTTGCGTGCTGCCAGCTGCCGGAGCGGATTTCAGCCTCACCGCGCTTGAGCGTCATCAGGCCTTCAAAGACATACCGGGCGAACACGACGCCTGCGGGGGTCAGCCCCATTGGGCGGCGGGTATGATCCACCAGATCAACGCCTAGCGCGCTTTCCAGGCTGCGCAGATGGTTGGACACAGTGCTGATCGACAGCCCTGTTTCCGCCGCAACTTTCTGGATCGATCCGGATTTTGAGATCAGCTGGAACACTTCCAGCCAGCGCAGACTCAGCGTCTTGGGCATTTACGGGCCTCCTTTGCGCATTGCATACGCTATCCACGCACTAGCGCCAATAGATCCGAGAAAAACGAAACTGAATTTTACTTTTGAGGGAATGATAATTTTATTATACAGCGGAATATCTTCCCGGATATGGTCTACCGTGCAACGATCAAAGCCTTAAGCCCCACACAGAATGGGGCCGGGCGTATCAACTGGGAGAACCAATAAAGATGATCAAAAAGTATCTGCTTTCAACAGTCTGTGCAGCCGCTGCCGCGATTTCCGCCACGTCGGCTTCTGCCATGGACGAGATCACTGTCGCCTATTTCCTTGAATGGCCGATGCCGTTCCAGTTTGCCAAAGCCAATGGCACCTATGAGGAAGAGCTGGGCGTCAAGATCAACTGGGTTTCCTTCGACACTGGCACCGCCATGTCCGCCGCGATGGCTTCTGGCGACGTGCAGATTGCCGTAAGCCAAGGCGTGCCGCCGTTTGTGGTTGCGACTTCTGCGGGACAGGACATCCAGACCGTGGACGTCGCTGTCAGCTATTCCGACAACGACAACTGCGTGGTGGCCGAAGCGCTGGAAATCGACAAGACCAACGCAGGCGAATTGAACGGCAAGAAGGTCGGCGTGCCGATCGGCACCGCGGCGCATTACGGCTTCCTGTCGCAGATGGCGCATTTCGGTGTGGACGTCGGTTCGATGGAAATCGTCGATATGGCGCCGGCAGACGGTGCGGCGGCCTTTGCCCAGGGCAACCTGGATATGGTCTGCGGCTGGGGCGGTGGCCTGCGGCGGATGCTGGAGCACGGCAATGTGCTGCTGACTGGCGCTGAGAAAGAAGAGCTGGGCATCCTGGTATTTGACGTAACCAGTGCGCCGGCGAACTTCATCGCGTCGGAAGGCGAACTGCTGAGCAAATTCCTGAAAGTGACCGCGGACGCCAACGCCATGTGGAATTCGGGTGAGCACAACGACAAGATGCTGCCAGTGATTGCCAAGGACGCCGGCATGGATGTTGATGAAACAGCAGCAACCATCGCGACGTTCAGCTTCCCCTCTGCAGATGAACAGCTGACCGAGAAATGGCTGGGCGGCGGCGCACAGACCTTCATGAAAGGCGTGGCGGATGTGTTCGTGAAGGCGGGCAGCATTGAAGCAGCGCTGGATTCTTATGACGGAACCGTCGACAGCACCCCGCTGGCTGACGCGCAGAACTGAGCCGCAACTGAAAGAACAATTGTAAACGGCCCGGGCTTCGGGCCGTTTGCGTCAGCGGTTCCAGCAGGAAGGGGAGAAGATGTCAGGATTGGACATCAAGAGTGTCTCCATGCGCTTCGATTTGCCTAACGGCAGTTCAGTACAGGCGCTGAAAGACGTTTCATTGAGTTTGAAAGCGGGTGAGCTGATGTCGGTTCTGGGGCCTTCGGGTTGCGGCAAGACGACGCTTTTGAACATTCTGGCCGGGTTTCTGGCGCCAACTGAAGGCGCGGTGGAACTGAATGGCCATGTGGTTGAAGGCCCGGACGCCGAGCGCGGCATGGTGTTCCAGAAAGGTGCGCTGTTTGAATGGATGAACGTGCGCGACAACGTGGAGTTTGGCCCCCGGATGAAGGGTATGCCCAAGGCAGAGCGGGAGAAGATCTCGGATCATCTGCTGGAAATCGTTGGCCTGCAGGATTTCAAGGAAAAAGCCGTTTATGAATTGTCGGGCGGCATGCAGCAGCGTGTTGCGCTGGCCCGTTGTCTGGCCAACGAGCCCGACGTGATTCTGATGGATGAACCGCTGGGCGCGCTGGATGCGCTGACGCGGGAGAAAATGCAGGGGCTGGTGCTGAAGCTCTGGAAGGAGACCGGTAAGACCATCATCCTGATCACCCACTCGGTGGAGGAAGCTCTGCTGCTGGGGGAACGTCTGATTGTGATGGCGCCGCGTCCGGGGCGCATTCACCGCGAATACAACCTGCCCTTTGCCGAGCGCGGGGTGAATGCTGATTTGCGCGACGTGAAGAAATCTGAAGGCTTCGCTGAGACACGGGATGAGATCCTCTCTATGATCTGGGAGATGGAAGAGGAAATCATGGGCCGGACGGAGCAGGTGGCATGACAGTCCTTCTCTTTTATGTCGCACTGTTTGCCGGTGCCTTCTTTCTGGTGAAGCTGATCCGCCGCGGCATGCAGTCCCGGCAGGATTTCACCAGCCTGAAAACCGTGACCTTCGGCGATGAAAGCGCGGTGACACCGGACCGCGCGGCCTCAATTATCTCGGTATTGGTGATCTTTATCATCTGGGGGGCGTTCACCGGCTCCAAACTGATCCCGATCCATGTGCCGGGGCCGTTTATCGGTGAGACGGCTTTCACGTATACGTTGGAAAATGCCGAGGGCGCCACGGATGACGCCGAAGTCACTGTGCGGGTGTTCGGTTTCGGCGAAGACGTCGAGAAGTTCGAAGTGGAAGCCGGAGACGGTTTCGCCAGCAACGATGCGCTGGCGGCTCAGGCCGGGCGCTCAACCACGCTGCTGTTTGACAAGAACGACGAAGCCAAGCGCAAGGCTGGTGCCAAGATCATTGCCATCAACGGCGAAGCGATCAGCGCAGGTGGTTCAGTGGACGCAGGCGATGGCACCGTCACGCTGACCGGAAAGGGCGCCATCAGCTTTACGCCGCATCAAGGCATGCAGATGAACCCGATCTGGCTGCCGTCGCCTGAAACCGTGGTGGGGCGCTTCTTTGAAATTGCCTCGGACGGCTACCAGAATTTCTCGCTGTGGCAGCATCTGGGCTGGTCTCTGACGCGGGTAATCGTCGGTTTCGTGACCGGAGCAATCGTGGGCATTCCTCTGGGCTATGCCATGGGTCTCAGCGGCTGGTTCCGAGGCTGGTTTGACCCGATTGTCGAATTCATGCGCCCGGTGCCTCCTCTGGCGCTGATCCCGCTGGTGATCATCTGGTTTGGCATCTGGGAAACTGGTAAGATCGTTCTGTTGTTCCTGGCCGCGCTCTGGATCATGACGATTGCGGCGCGGGCCGGGGTTTCCGGGGTGAATATCTCGAAAATCCACGCGGCCTATTCTCTGGGCGCCTCCAAATGGCAGATCATGCGGCATGTGATCGTGCCGAACTCGCTGCCGGAAATCTTCACCGGTGCGCGGGTTGCCATGGGGGTCTGCTGGGGTACGGTTGTGGCTGCTGAACTGGTCGCCGCCCAGAAGGGGGCCGGCATGATGATCATCGCCGCGTCCAAGTTCCAGCTGACAGATATCGTGATCATGGGCATCGTGCTGATCGGCATCATCGGCTACGGAATCGATATCCTGATGCGCAAGGCTGAAAACTGGCTGGTGCCGTGGAAAGGCCGCAGCTGATCTGAAGCGGCATCAAGACAAAAGAAAACGCCCGGGGTTTCCCTGGGCGTTTTGTTGTTTGCTGAAAGTCTCAGCCGCGGATGCGGTCAAAGCCGGGATCATAAGGGGAAGTGGCAATGACTGTCGCCGTGACCAGTTCTCCGCAGAGGTCGAGCTGCATCGTGCTGCCTTCGTCAGCCAGCTCCGGCTCAACAAAAGCATAGGCCAGGTTCATCCCCACCCGGTGGCCCCAATCGCCGGAGGTCACGGTGCCCACCACCATCTCCCCTTGCATCAGCGATGCGCCGCCATGGGCCGGGGCGTGGCTGGCGGCGATCTCCAGCGTCACCAGCTTCTTGCAGGGGCCTTGAGACTGTCGTTTCAACAGGGCATCGCGGCCGATGAAATCGCCCTTGTCCAGTTTCACGAACCGGTCCAGCCCGGTCTCGAACGGGTCGAATTCAGTGATCAGGTCGGCTTTCCAATGCAGGAAACCTTTCTCCATCCGCATCGATTCGACCGCGCGGGCGCCAAAGAGTTTGAGCCCGTGCTCTTCACCCGCCTTCCGCAGCGCCAGATAGGCGGCGTAAAGCGAGGCGTTGGGCACGTGGATTTCATAGGCCAGCTCACCGGAGAAGCTGACGCCCATCACTGTGGCAGGAGCAAACCCAATGAAGCATTCGCGCGTCGACAGCCAGGGGAAAGCCGTGGCGGACCAGTCGCCTCTGGCGCAGGCTGAGAGCACATCCCGCGCCCTGGGGCCTGCCAGGACCAGGATTGTCAGATCATTGGTGAGCGAGCGGAGCTGTACATCTTCATCCGCGCCGATGTGTTGGGTCAGCCAGTCCATGTCGTGAAATTCGCTGGTGGCAGCGGAGCCGTACCAGACCCGCTCCGGGCCGCGGTCTGAGGCCGGGAGGTTGGCGACGGTGGCCTCGCCCTTGATCATGCCGTTGTGGTTCAAGAGATACCCCAGCCCGACGCGGCCTGCGCGTTTGGTGACGGTGCCGCAGAACATCCTGTCGAGGAAGCTGTGGCGGTCGGCGCCGGTGATCTCGATGCGGTTGAAGCCGTTGACCTCGGCCAGCCCGACGTTTTCTTGCACATTCTTCACCTCAGCGGCGATCACGTCGAAGGCTTCGTCGAAGTTGAACGACAGCAACGGGTGAAAGTCCGGAGAGGGCTTGATGTAGTCGACCCGCTCCCATCCGTTCACCACGGTAAATTCGGCACCTTCAGCGGCCATAACGGGCGTCAGCGGCGTTGTCTTGGCCGGGCGCCCTGCCGGGCGGTGCTCATGCGGGAAATGGAAGCGGAATTCGTTCTGATAATCCTCAATGGCCTTTAGCGCAGTCAGTTCCGCGTTGGTGTGGCCAGCAAAGCGGCGCGGGTCCAGACACCAGGTGTCATAACAGGCCTCGCCATGCACAATCATCTGCGCCAGCAGCCAGCCGTGGCCGCCGCCTTCGCCCAGTCCAGCCCGCAGGCCGATGGCACAGAACGCATTGCGTTTGCCCGGGATCGGGCCGACCAGTGGCGCGCCGTCGATGGTATAGGTGATGGGGCCATTCACAATCGAGCGGATGCCAATCTCGCGCAGGGCAGGCATGCGGGCAAAGGCGCCCTCCAGCACACCCATCACCCGTTCGAGATCGTCGGGGCAGAGCGCGTTTACAAAGTTCGGGTCGATGCCGTCCATGCCCCAGGTCTTGCAATCCTGCTCATAGAAGCCGATCAGCAGACCGTTCTTTTCCTGGCGGCAGTAGTAGTCCGAGATCGGGCAGCGGATCAGCGGCATCCGGTGGCCTGCCTCGATGATGCCGGGGATGTCTTCGGTCAGGAAATACTGGTGCTCCATTGAGGCAACGGGGTGGTGGACTCCCATCATCGCGCCGACCTCGTTCACCCGGTAGCCGCAGGCATTGACGACAACATCGCAGTCGATATCGCCGTGTTCTGTGTGCACAGTCCAGGTGTCATCTTTGTGCTGGGTGAGCGCCGTCACGGGCGTGTTGCGATAGACCTCTGCGCCGGCCCTGCGGGCGTGGTAGGCCAGCGCCTGGCACAGTTGGGCAGGGTCGATGTCGCCATCCAGCGGGTCCCACAGGCCGCCAATCAGGTTGTCAGTAGAGATCAGGGGGTGGCGGCGGGCGCATTCCTTGGCGTCGATCACGTCGAAATGCACGCCCATGCCGCGTGCCATCGATGCGAAATGGCGGTAGCCCTGCATCTGCGCTTCAGTATTGGCCATACGGATGCCGCCGTCGCCGTGGTGATAGTTGATCGGGTATTCCGGGTGCTCGGCCAGTTTCTTGTACAGATTGATGGAGTGGCTTTTCAGGCCGACCATGGTCTGGTTCGTACCGAAATTTGTAACCTGCGCTGCCGAATGCCAGGTGGTGCCGCTTGTCAGTTCATTTCGTTCAACCAGAACAACGTCGCTCCAGCCTTCCTGAGTAAGGTGGTAGAGGGTTGAGCAGCCGGCAATTCCGCCGCCAATGACCACGGCCTTGGTACGCGATTTCATGAGGTGGGCCTCCCGGTAGATCCAAAATGACTTGGCCGCAGGATGACCGTGGCGGCAAGACAGTGCAGCGTACATCGCAAAAAATCGAAAGCGGAATTGAGCGGCTTGGGAACAGGCCGATGTGGCATGGCCTATTCAAATCAGCCAGGATGCTGCGATTGCCTGATGCCGCGAAAATCAATGTGTCATCTGCTATCCTACTGCTGTGTCATGATGTTTTCATATGATTGAGTGATACGGCTTTCTGCAGGCTTTTGATCGAGGAGCGTTGACGGCCAGCCCCAGTGCGCGCAGAGTGCTGCTGTAGAGCTAGTATCTCATCGCGCTTGGGGAGCGGGTCATTTTAAAAATGTGCCGGAACTGGCACCATGTTGCGCAAGTTGATGGGGTATCTGGTCTTATTGTTTTTAAAAACTGTCACTGTTGGAGGCGGGTAAGCCTTCGCAAAGTTTCAGCGTTGAAACAACAAAAACAACAAATAGCAGTCCAAAGGGAGAAATGGATCAATGACAATCACTGGTAAGCTGACGCGGCGGAGTATTCTGAAGAGTGCTGGCGCCGCTGCTTTGGCGGCACCGCTTTACTCCAAAAGCGCATTGGCGTCTTCGGGTGAAGTCAACATTCTGATGTGGTCGGACTACCTGCCACCGGAATTCATTTCCGGCTTCGAGGCCAAGACCGGCATCAAGGTGAACTACACCGGCATCGGCTCGAACGAAGAGATCATCAACAAGATGAAGGCCACCAAGGGCCAGGGTTTCGACATTGTGTCGCCGACCAACAACCGTTCGCTGCAGTGGGGTCCGCTGGAGCTGTTGAAGCCGTTTGACATGAACAAGGTCAACATTGACGCGGTGAACCCGGCCATGGCCAAGATTGGCACCGATGCCTGGAACTTTGGTGGTTCTGGCGTGCATTGGCTGCCGCACATCTGGGGCACCGAAGGCATTGCCTACCGCACCGACAAATGGCTGCCGGCCGGTGACGCGCCGTCCTATGGCGATGTCTGGTCAGAAGAAAATGCTGGCAAGACCATGGGCCGGGCACATTCGATGATGCTGGGTGCAGGTCTCTACATGGAAGCTTCGGGCGAGATGGAGCCGGGTTCGATCTGGGCCGCCTATGACGACGAGGAAACCATGCGCAAGGTCTGGGGCCAGGTCACCGACTGGTGCGTGGCGCGCAAAAACCGGATCAAGCTGATCTGGAATGATGCGGATACTCAGAAGAACGGCCTGCTGAACGAAGGCGTTGTGGTTGGCCAAACCTGGGACGGCCCGCCGCTGGCGCTGAAATCCGCAGGCGAGCCGGTGCATTACCAGGCGCCGGTCGAAGGCGCGATGGCCTGGGTTGACGGTATCTCTATGCCGGTAGGCGCCCAGAATGAAGAGCAGGTCTACGCCTTCATCTCGTATGCTTACGAACAGGAACCCGCAGGCAAGGCGATCGACAGCCACGGCTACAATTCGCCGGTTCTGGGCGCGGACGGCTTCTCTGGTGATGTCTATAAACAGAACTTCGCCGAAGCCTATCCGGGCAGCTCGCTGGCCAATCTGAACCCATGGCCTGCGGAAGCACCCTGGTATGCAGATGTGCGCACCGAGTTCGTCAACAAGTTCAAAAGCGCCTGATCGCAGCATTTGAATAAACCGGCCCCCGGTGGATCTTCCGGGGGCCGACCGCGCTGTAATGGCGCAATCACACAAGAATATGAAACAGGAAACAGACCTAGCGGGGCCGGCGCCTGCCGCCGGGGTGGGGATCTGTGCTCTGGGGAGAAGCCAAATGAGTGCTGGGGTCGGCGTTGATCTCGAGAACCTTTGGATCCGCTTTGGCGACTTTGTCGCCGTGCGTGATGCCAATGTGAACATCAATGGAGGGGATTTCTTTTCCTTCCTGGGCCCTTCAGGCTGCGGCAAGACGACGATTCTGCGTGCCGTCTCGGGCTTTTTGGACCCGAGCGACGGCCGGGTGCTGATCGGCGGCAATGACATGAAGGGGATCGGGCCGAACAAGCGTCCGACCGCACTGATCTTCCAGAACCTGGCGCTGTTTCCGCTGATGAAGATCTGGGAAAACATCACCTTTTCGATGGAAATCAAGGGGGCTTCTACCAAGGAACGCCGCAAACGTGCGGATGAGCTCCTGGATATGATCGCGCTGCCGGGGCAGGGGGAAAAGCTGCCCAGTGAACTGTCAGGCGGCCAACGTCAGCGGGTGGCCATCGCGCGCGCGCTTTGTGCGGAACCGGATGTGCTGCTGCTGGATGAACCGCTATCGGCGCTGGACCTGAAACTGCGCCAGCATATGCGCACCGAGCTGCGCGAGATCCAGCAGCGGGTCGGTATCACTTTCATCTACATTACCCACGACCAGGGCGAGGCGCTGACCATGTCCGACAACATCGCGGTGATGAAGGCGGGCATCATTGACCAGATCGCCGACGGCAAGACCATCTATAACGACCCTGCAACGGCTTTTGCGGCTTCCTTTGTCGGCGAAAACAATGTCTTCCGCGGCAAGGTCAAACGGGTGATGGGAGACGAAGCGCTGATCGCAACCAACCGTTCGGGCGAATTGGTGGCGCGGATCTCCACTGCCAACCGGGGCAAGATGAAAGAAGGCGACGAGGCGATGATGTTCATCCGTCCGGAAGCCTTTGCATTGGCACCGCAGGGGGCAACCGGCGATCATTTCGTGACGGCCAAGGTCAATCATGAAGAATTCGAAGGCAATGCCTTTAACATCTTCATGGAAGGCGACGGCGGCAAGGAACTGAAAGTCTCGATCCCCAATCTGGGCCAGTCGTTTGACGATCACACCGGCCAGAACATCACCCTGGAATACGAGACGAAGAACGCCGTCGTCGTGCCCGCGGGTGAGCTGGCCGCAGAATGAGGAGGCCCGTACCATGCCAAGCTTCCTGAAGGAATTCTTCAAGCGCAATGGTGTCGGCATGGGCAGCCTGATGCTGGGTCTGGTCCTGTTCTGGACCATCGGCCTGATCATTCTGCCGCAGCTGTCGATGCTCGACTTCTCATTCCGTCCCAACCTGCCGCCGCCAGAGATCGGCGGTCCCAAGGACGTCTATACGCTGGAGAACTACAAATACCTGATCTTCGGCCCCGAGGGGGGCGGCCAGGACTACAACGCGGTTGACCTCAAGGTGTTCTTCCGCACCCTGGTGGCGGCAGCTTGCGTCACCATCTTCAACCTGATCCTGTGCTATCCGATCGCCTATTACCTGGCCCAGACCAAAGGCAATCACATCCGCATCTTCGCGCTGATGCTGATCATCCCTTACTGGATCAACGAGATCCTGCGGGCATTCGCCCTGCGTATCATCTTTGGCGAAACCGGGGTCCTGAACAACATGCTGGTGGGCTTGGGGATTTTCGACACGCCCTTTGACTTCATCCGCAATGACATCGCGCTCTATGCGGGTCTTGGCTATGCCTATATCCTGTTGATGATCTTCCCGATCTACAACGTGATCGAGAGCCTGGATCGCAATCAGATAGAGGCCGCCCGCGACATGGGCGCCAGCTGGACCAAGATTCACCAGCGGGTGGTCATTCCCTATGCCAAGCCGGGGATTTCTTCGGGCTGCACCATGGTGTTCATGCTGTCGGCAGGCGCACTGGCGGCGCCGCAGATCCTGGGCGGGCCGTCGTCCCTATGGTTCACGCAGCTGATCTATCAGCAGTTCAATGACAACTCCGACTGGCCGCAGGGCGCGGCCTATGCGGTGGTTCTGCTGGTCACCTGTATCCTGCTTGTTCTGGCCATCATGCGCCTGTTCAAGGTGAACATGGGGGATATCGGCAAATGAAGACCTTCTCCTTTATGCGCATAAGCCTTTGGGTCTATCTGGCAATCTTCTTTGCCTATTTGCTCGGCCCCTTGGTGATCATGTCGGCGACGGCTTTCAACTCACCGTCTTTCCCGCGGATGACCCCCTGGGAATGCCTGACGTTTGAATGGTTCTCGGCTCTGTTCCAGGATGAGCGGATTCTGAACGGGATCTGGAATTCGATCCTGGTCGGGGCAGGCACGGTTGTTTTGTCGGTGGCAATGGGGCTGGCGGGGGCGCTGATGCTGACCCAGATCTGGCCCAAGCTGCGGGCGACCTATTACACAATCATCATCGCACCGATCCTGATCCCCGGCGTGGTCATTGGTATCTCGACCCTGGTGTTCTGGGACCGGATCAACCGCATGCTGGGCCTGGGGGCGGACAGCTGGCTGTCGAATGGTCTGTTCCTGACCGTCATCGGCCAGTCCACCTTTATCGCCAGCTACTGCATGCTGGTGCTGGTGGCGCGTCTGCAGCGCTATGACATCGCGCTGACCGAGGCTGCACTGGATCTGGGCGCCACCCATGCCCAGGCTTTCCGCAAAGTGCTGCTGCCGTTCATGCGGCCGGCCATTGCCTCGGCGGCGGTGCTAGCCTTCCTAGCGTCGTTCGAGAACTACAACACCACCACCTTTACCTTCGGTGAATACCCGACGCTGACCATCGAGCTGGCGCAGAAGGTGCGGTACGGTATCACGCCCGCGATCTCGGCCCTGGCCTTTATCATCGTGATCCTGACGGTGCTTGCGGCGCTCTTCAATGAGGCCAATATCCGCCGCAAGCAGTTGGTGGCCGACGCGCGCAAGAAGGCAACCGTGGAAGAGCTGGAAAGTGGCAAGCTGCGGCTGCCGGGCTTCCTCAGCTCCAACGTTGCTGCGGTGGCGCTGGTGGTTGTGGCCTGTGCAACGGTGGCGGTGGTCGGTACGGCCACGGTCTACAGCCCGCAGCAGTGTATCGCCAACGTACAGGAGCAGAAACGTCTGGAGACCGAGCTGCGTATCCAGGAACTGCGTCAGCAGCGTGAACTCCGCCGTCAACAGCTGCAGGAGCAGCAGGGCGAAGCCCCGGCGCAAACAGCGCCCTCCACCGGGTCTGGTAACAACTCCGGCTTCGGCGGTGTCTTTGCGCCGAATGCCCTGTCGGGTGAGGAGAGTGGAGCTGAAGCAGAGCAGCCGCAGGACAGCGGCGAGGGTGGCAGCTCTGGCTTTGGCGGTGCGTTCGATCCAACCGCGCTGTCCGGCGACGACGGGGAGAGCGGATCAAGCAACTGATCCGGACTTTGCAAGAACAGAAAAGGCGGCCCAGAGGCCCAGCCCATGCGGTAAATGTTGAAAGTCTTGCACCCCGTCAGTAATCTGGCGGGGTGTTTTCCTTTTGTAGGCAGGGCTGTGGCAAAGAAGAGAGTTGTAAAAGCTGCGACAAAGGTCTCGAAGAAATCTTCGAGAGCTGCAAAAAGAAGGCTACCGACAACCCCTGGTGGATTCTCGGTCAACTTCTGCAGAAACCCGCTCTGCGAAGCCTTCGGTCGCTTCCCTGATCCACTTGATGGACGAGGAAAACCCAATCCATCGGGCGACCGAGGAAAGATCAGCGGGTCGGGCGAGGAGCGGTCCTTCTTCTGCCCTTCATGTGGCGGATCCAACATCGTGAAATCCAACCGTGCCTTGGCTGAAGAGTATTGGAGACTTCGCCGCCTGAATAGAAGAACAAACGGAAAACACTGCCAAAATGCAGCATGTGAGAACCATGGCGTGGCAATCTCCTTAAGCCCAAGCTCATATTCCTCCTTCGGCCAAACGGCGAAGGGCGATCCTCGATATCAATGCAAATCATGCAAGAAGACCTTCTCGATCGGCAAACCTACGCGGCGACACAAGTCGACGGATGACACTGGCGCAATCATGAAGTGCCTGGTGAACAAGGTGCCATTGAGTCGGATCTGCGAGATCCATGATGTCAGTTTGAAGCAGATCCACAGCAAAATGGATTTCCTCTATCGACAGACAGTGGCCTTCGCCCATGAGCGAGAGAAACGCCTGGATGTTTGCTTTGAGGATCGAAAGCCATTTTTCTCGACCGACATTCAGACAATCTTGGTCAACTGGCCAGTTAAGCAGCGGCGCGGGACAATTCCCCTGCTGCACATGGCAACTGTTCACAAATTCTCCCAGTTCGTAGTGGCTGCCACTGTTGATTATGATGCAGGAGTTGCACCTGATGACCTTGAGACCATCATGGCCAACTGCGGGGACTTCGGCTTGGCACGCTGCATGCGCAAACACGCCAGACTTTGGGCAGCATCTGAGTATCAGGATTCTCTCATGCGCTCGCAAGGCGCGCGATTCTCCAAGGATGATATTGCCACCGCAGGCAAGTTGCGGCTTCCTGGGCATGGTAGTAGGGTCCGGGGCGATGCATTCAAGTTTGCTCACATGATGCTGGTGAAGAAGCTGATCGGAGATCGCTTCAAAACCGCAAACTACTGCCTTGATGATGAGTCTGGGCTTGCCGCAGCCGTATGCGCCCTTAATGTCGAGGCCATCAAAGCAGGCCGCGTGAATGTCGCAGAGATCAGCTTCAAGAAAGGGATGATCAATGATGATCGCCAAGCCTTGGCGTCGCAGGGTCGAGCCATGCTCACCAATGCCATTGCTTCCGAATCTCAAAACATGGCTTTGGTCAAAGCTGATTTCCCGCATTTAAGCGACTTCCAAGCAATCACCCTCATTCTGCTTTGGAAGAACTATCGAGCCCTTCCTCCGGCCGAAAGAGCCGCAAAGCTTGCCAAGTCGGGAGTGCCGTGGCCCTTCCACACGAAATCGGAGCCATTCAAGACCATCCGTCTCAAGACTGATTTGGATGACATGGGCTGGGACGGATTGGCGAGGTTCTTTGCAAATGCCACCATTCACCCAGTGGATTCATACTTCAATTTGGCCAGGAGGCGAGTCCCTGCTTTTGAGCGCGGGGTTCCGACGGCATCCAATGATCAACGCATCTGGCATGCTTATTCATTCTACAATCCCGAGATGGTTCCGAAGATGGCCGCCATCCTTCGGTTTTATTACAACTACATGCTGGTTCCACGAGATGGAGACGGTCAAACTCCAGCGATGCGATTGGGGTTGGCAAAGGGGAAGATTTATGTCCGCGATCTTCTGTCCTATTCATGATTTTGAGCGGCACAGCAATGGTTTGCATCAACCAGCCGTCGCGTTATGGTTGCGCCATCTTTTTGGAAAAAACAGTTTCTGGGAAATTGGTTCCGACACCATATTATCGGCAAGAAACGATACTTTTTGAGGAAGCAGAATGAGCATCGAAACAACCCTTTTCGCCGCAGCGGACAAGATGTGGGGCAACATGGACCCCGGCGAATACAAGCATGTGGCGCTTGGTATGATCTTCTTGCGCTATGTGTCTGAGTCGTTTCAGCGTCTCCACGACAAGCTCGCCGCCGATGAATACTCCGACCCCGAGGACCGCGACGAATACCTGGCCGAAAACATCTTCTGGGTGCCGGAAAAGGCGCGTTGGTCCTATCTGGCCAAGAACTCCAAAAGCCCGGAGATCGGCGTCATGCTTGATGATGCCATGCGCGCGATTGAGGCCGACAACGAAAGCCTGAAAGGCGCGCTTCCCAAGGTCTACGGCAAGGAAAGCATGGATCGTGGCATGCTTTCGGGCCTGATGGACCTCTTCACCAACTTCAAGCTGGCTGGCAACGACGAGGATTTCGATCTCATCGGTCGTGTCTATGAATACTTCATTGGCGAGTTCGCATCGGCCGAAGGTAAGCGCGGGGGCGAGTTTTACACCCCGAAACCCGTCGTGGATACGCTGATCGAGATGATCGAACCGACCAAAGGCCGCGTCTATGACCCCTGCTGCGGCACCGGCGGTTTCTTTGTGCAGTCCGAAAAGTTCATCGACGCCCATAAGGGCCAGAAAAACGACATCGCTATCTACGGCCAGGAACGCAACCACACCACCTATGGCCTGGCGCGGATGAATTTGGCCATCCGCGGCATCTTTGCAGAGATCCGCTGGAACTCTGAAGGCACCCTGCTCAAGGACGCCTTCCCGGATGAACGCTTCGACCACATCCTCGCCAATCCGCCCTTTAACATCTCGGACTGGTCCGGCGAACTGCTGCGTGAGGATGCGCGGTGGAAATTCGGCGCACCACCGGTGGGCAATGCCAACTTTGCCTGGCTCCAGCATATTCATGCGCACCTGTCCGCCTCAGGTATTGGCGGCGTAGTATTGGCCAACGGCTCGATGTCCTCCATGTCAGGGGGCGAAGGCGAGATCCGCCGCGCCATGGTCGAGGGCGACGCCGTGGACGCCATGGTCGCCCTACCGGGGCAGTTGTTTTACGGCACCCAGATCCCGGCCTGCCTGTGGATCCTGGCCAAGGACAAATCCAACGGAGTGGCCAAAAACGCCAAGCTGCGCGACCGGCGTGGTGAGGTCCTGTTCATCGACGCCCGCAAGATGGGCGCGCTGGTGCCCGGATCGCGCAAGCAGAAAGAGCTGTCGCGCGCGGAGATCGAACAAATCGCCAGCGCTTACCATGCATGGCGCGGTGAGCCGGACGCAGGCGCATACGAAGATGTGGCAGGCTTCTGCAAATCCGCCACGACCGAGGAGATCGCCAAGCACAACTTTGTCCTGACCCCGGGCCGATATGTCGGTGCCGGAGAGGTCGAAGACGACGGCGAACCTTTCGAGGAGAAATTCACTCGGCTGATGGGTGCACTGCGCCAGCAGTTCGCCGAGGGGCAGCGGCTGGAAAAGGAGATCGAGAATCGGCTGGGGGCGTTGGTATGAGCGTTGGTATGTCTCGAACGGAGCCGCTTAAAGATTTGGTCGAAATTAAATCAGGGGGCACTCCATCAAAACAACGCTCTGAGTATTGGGGAGGAGATATTCCTTGGGTGAGTGCCAAGGATATGAAATCATCATATCTGGACGACGCTGAAGATCATTTGACTACACTTGGTGCGGAAAACGGAACCAAGGTTGCGAATGGCGGCGAAATTCTAATTCTCGTTCGAGGAATGACCCTGCATAACGATGTTCCAATTTGCATGCTGAGCAAGCCAATGGCGTTCAATCAGGATGTCAAATCCCTTTCACCAAAGAACATTGATAGCCGCTTTCTTTTTCATGCCCTGAAGGCTGCAAAACCTGAGCTGCTTCGTCGTGTAGACGCAGCGGGCCATGGCACAGGGCGTCTGGGGGCGGAACAAATCAAGTCCCTGCCGATCCCGCGTTTCGGGCATCAGCAAGAGTTGGACATTGCAGCAACGCTCGGGGCGCTGGATGACAAGATCGAGGTAAACCGCAAGACGGCGGCGACATTGGAAGAGATGGCGCGGGCGTTGTATCGGTCGTGGTTCGTCGATTTTGACCCTGTCCACGCCAAAGCCGCAGGCCGCGCCCCCGCGCACATGAACGCAGCCACTGCCGCTCTCTTCCCCGACAGCTTCGGCGAGGATGGCCTGCCGGAGGGGTGGGAAATTGTCAGCGCCGACCAGGAACTGAACATCAGCATTGGGAAAACGCCCCCAAGAAAGCAGCCTCAGCATTTCACCTCTTCCAACGAGGGAGTTCCCTGGCTCTCAATCAAAGACATGGGAGCTTGTGGCGTCTTCACCGGGCCAACTTCAGAGGGGCTTACCGACGAGGCTGTTAAAGGCTTTAGGGTAGCCATAGCACCGGCAGGGACAGTGCTGTTGAGTTTCAAGCTCACCGTTGGTCGAGTCTGCATTGCCAGCCAAGATATTTGCACCAACGAAGCAATCGCCCACATGAAGCCCCAAGCGGATTCGGCCTTTGGCTCTGCTTTTCTGTTCTGTGCGCTTAAAGGATACGACTATGACTCTTTGGCCAGCACTTCCTCAATCGCAACTGCAGTGAACTCAAAAACGATTAAGGCAATGCCTTTGGTGCGGCCTACCGAGGCGCTTACCCGGGCATTTGAAGCAGAGGCTGCCCCGTGGATGGACAAAGTGGCATTGCTTGCCAAGGAAAACCAAACCATCGCCAACCTGCGCGACACGCTCTTGCCGCGCCTGATGTCAGGTGAAATGCGCGTGGGTGAGGCCAAAGAACAGGTTGAGGCGGTCGCGTGATGCGGCTGCCCTGCCATGTTCGGGCCATGTGCCCAAAAAATGATTTGCAGGTGAAACAATGGCATTTTTGAACGAAGCGGATTTGGAAGACTTCCTGATGGAAGAAATGGGCGATCTTGGCTGTCAGCTGATGCATGGTGCGCAGCTTTCCCCCGATGTGAAACCAGCCCTGCGCGCCAGCAACCGCGATACCATCCTGGAGCCGGTGCTGATGGACGCTTTGCGCGCGATCAATCCCGATCTGCCTGAACGCGCTTTGGTGGAAGCGTCGAAAAAAGTTCTGGATGCGGTGTTCACCACCGATGTGGTGCAGGAAAACCGCCGCCTTCACCGGCTGATGGTCGAAGGCGTCAAAACCACCTATGTTCAGGACGGCGAAGAGCGCGGCGCGGTTGTGCATCTGGTTGATTGGAACGATCAGCATAACGATTGGCGCGCGGTCAATCAGGTGGATGTGGTCGGCAAGGCGCCGCGCATCCCAGATGTGGTTCTCTTCCTGAATGGCATGCCCCTTGTGGTGATCGAGCTGAAAGGCACCGAAGGTAAGGATATTGAGGCCGCCTTCAACCAGATTGAGACCTATAAGGCCGACATTCCAGACCTGTTCCGCACGACGCTGCTCAATGTGATCAGCGATGGATTTACAGCGCGTTATGGCTCGCTCTCGGCCAATCTGGACCGGTTCCTGGCATGGCGCACACTGGATGGTGAAACACTGGTGCCTGCGGGCACTGATCTCGCGTTGGAAACATTGGCGCGCGGGCTTTTGAACCATCAGACCCTGCTGGACCTGCTGCGCTGGTGTGTGGTGTTCGAGGATGAAGGCAAGGGCCCGATAAAGAAAGTCGCCGGCTATCATCAGTTCTTTGCCGTGCGCAAAGCTATGGATGCCATCGCCGGTGCACGCGGACAGGATGGCAAGGCCGGTGTGATCTGGCACACGCAAGGCTCTGGCAAGTCGCTGTTGATGACCTTCCTCGCCGGGCGGGTCATGCATGACCCACAGCTTGAAAACCCAACATTGCTGGTGCTCACAGATCGCAACGATCTGGACAACCAGCTGTTTGCCACCTTCGCGCGCTGCAAAGACATCCTGGGAGAGGAGCCGGTGCAAGCCGACAGCATCAGCGATGTGAAGACCCTGTTGGACCGCGATGTTGGCGGGGTTGTCTTCTCGACCATCCAGAAGTTCCGGCCGGATGCGGGCGGCGTGTTCCCTGAAATTACGGATCGCTCGAATGTCATCGTCATGGTGGATGAGGCGCACCGCACTCAATACGGGTTCGACGCGAAGATGACCAAGGAAGGCGATGTGAAATACGGCCTCGCCTATCAGCTGCGCCAGGCCCTGCCGAATGCCGTCTATGTGGCTTTCACCGGGACACCAGTGGAACTGGTTGGTGCCAACACGCGTGGTGTGTTTGGCGACTACATCGACATCTACGACATTGCACAGGCGGTCGAAGATGGGGCAACCGTGCCGATCTACTATGAGGCCCGTGTTGCGAAGATCGAGCTGAACGAAGACATAGCTGGAGAGCTTGACGAAGAGTTCGATGAAGCGACCGAAGAGCTTGAGGAGGATGAAGCAGATGCCGTGGCCAAGAAGTGGTCGCAGGTGGAGGCCCTTGTCGGCGCTGATAATCGTCTTGATGCCGTTGTTGCTGACATCCTGAAGCACTTTGATGCCCGCATTGAGGCGATTGACGGCAAGGCCATGATCGTCTGCATGAGCCGTCGGATTTGCGTGGAGGTCTATAACCGCATCGTTGCTGCCCGCCCGGAATGGCACGGGGATACGGATGATACTGGTGAGGTGAAAGTCGTGATGACCGGCAGCGCGTCGGATCCATCCGAAATGCAGCCACACATCCGTTCGAAGACGAAGCAGGAAGCCATCCGGAACCGATACAAGGACCCAGCGGATCCGCTCAAGCTCGTGATTGTCAGGGACATGTGGCTGACTGGTTTTGACGCGCCATGCATGCATACGCTGTATGTGGACAAACCAATGAAGGGGCATGGGCTGATGCAGGCCATCGCCCGTGTGAACCGTGTGTTCAAAGGCAAACCAGCGGGTTTGGTTGTCGATTACATCGGGATTGCCTCAGACCTCAAGAATGCGCTCGCGCACTACTCTCAATCCGATCAGGAGAAGACAGGTGTGAGCGAGGCCGAAGCCGTTGCCGCGTTCCTGGATGCGCTGGATGTTGCCCGCCAGCAGCTGTTTGGGTTCGACTATGCCCTTGCACTTGATGGCTCACCGAAAGATCGCCTGAAGATCCTGCCACCGGCAATTGAGCACATCCTAAACAAGGGCGTCGAAGACGAAGGCGCCTCCGTGAAGCGGTTCCAGGATGCGGTCGCTGCACTGGTGAAAGCATTCAAACTGGCATCAGGCAGCCCCCAAGCCACGGATCATGCAGTTGAGGTGGCTTTCTTCACCGCCATCAGGACCGGCATCGAAAAATTGGACGCAGACCGCAAAGGGAAGAAAAGCGGGCGCTCCGACTTTGCCATCCAGCAACTCGTCAACAACGCGGTGGCTTCCACCGAGGTTGTCGACATTCTGGAAGCCTGCGGGTTCGACAGACCGGACATCAGCGTTCTGTCAGAGGAGTTCATGATCGAGCTTCAAAACATGAAGCACAAGAACCTCGCAGTCGAAGCCTTGAAGAAACTCCTGAATGGAGAGATCGGCGCCAGGACACGCAGCAATGTGGTCAAGAAGGAAGAGTTTTCAACACGCTTGGAGCAAGCGATTGCCCGATACCACAATCGAAGCGTTGACGCTCTTCAGATCATCCAAGAACTGATCGAAATCGCCAAGGATCTGCGCGCAGAGCCCGAGGATGGCCTGACAGCCGATGAGCGGGCGTTCTATGACGCCCTCGCGCAAAACGACAGTGCGGTTGAGATCATGTCCAACAGTGAACTCCAGGTTATTGCCACGGAGCTTGTGAAAACCGTCCGCAGCAATGCCGGCGCGGATTGGTGGCGACGTGAAAATGTGCGGGCCAAAATGAGGATTGCTGTGAAAAAGATTCTACAGCGCCACGGATATCCTCCCGACCTGACGACTGATGCCGTCAAAATCGTGCTCAAGCAGGCTGAAGCCCTGGCGACAGAAGTTAGTCGCTAAAGCCTCCATAAGCACCCTTAGAAACAGGAAAAAGGCGCGCCGATAAGCTCGGCGCGCCTTTTCAACATTTACCGCATGGGCTGGGCCCAGAGGCCGCCTTTTTCATTTTGCCCAAAGATGACTTTGATGTCGTTGAAGCAGGCGGGTGCCACGCTGTCAGCGGGTCGAGACTGGACCTCATTCTCCGCACTGAGCGGGTCATGCGGTCATGCGGGATGCAGCCGCATTGTTCGGCCTGGAGGATGCCCCGCCAGACAGGCCAGCGGGGCAGTCGGCCTGGCAAGCCTGGGCTTACTCTTCTTCGTAGTCCGACATCGGCGGGCAGGTGCAGATCAGGTTGCGGTCGCCATAGGCGTTGTCCACCCGGTTCACAGCAGGCCAGTATTTATCGACGCCAAGGTTGCCCGGTGGGAAGCAGGCCTGTTCGCGGCTGTAGGGACGGTCCCATTCGCCGACCAGGTCGCGCACTGTGTGCGGCGCGTGCTTCAGCGGGTTGTTTTCAGGATCGATCTTGCCGTCGATGATGTCCTGCGCCTCTGAGCGGATCGACAGCATGGCGTCGCAGAAACGGTCCAGCTCGTCCTTGGGCTCGGATTCGGTTGGCTCCACCATCAGCGTGCCAGCCACCGGCCAGGACATGGTCGGAGCGTGGAAACCGGAGTCGACCAGGCGTTTGGCAACGTCGTCGACGGTGACATTGCCTTCATCGGCCAGCGGACGGGTATCCAGAATGCATTCATGCGCCACACGGCCCGTTTCCGAAGTGTAGAGGATCTTGTAGCCATCCTTCAGGCGGGCTGCGATGTAGTTTGCGTTCAGGATCGCAACCTTGGTTGCCTGGGTCAGGCCTGCGCCGCCCATCAGCAGACAGTAGGCCCAGCTGACCGGCAGGATCGAGGGCGAACCAAACGGAGCTGCCGAAACCGGACCCACAGCAGTGCCGTATTCCGGGTGGCCCGGCAGATGGTCGGCCAGATGCGCCTTGACACCGATCGGACCCATGCCGGGGCCGCCGCCACCATGCGGAATGCAGAAGGTCTTGTGCAGGTTCAGGTGCGAGACGTCGCCGCCGATCTTGCCTGGCTGCGCGAGGCCCACCATCGCGTTCATATTGGCGCCGTCGATATAGACCTGACCGCCGTGATCATGAGTGATCTGGCAGACTTCCTGCACGGTTTCCTCGAACACGCCGTGAGTGGAGGGGTAGGTGATCATGCAGGCAGCCAGATCGGCGGAATGCTCTTCTGCCTTGGCGCGGAAGTCGGCAACGTCGATGTTGCCGCTGTCGTCCGACTTTACCGGAACCACCTTGTAGCCCACCATCTGTGCCGACGCCGGGTTTGTGCCATGTGCAGAGGTCGGGATCAGGCAGATATTGCGGTGCGCTTCGCCGCGCGACGCGTGGTAGTTGCGGATGGTCAGCAGGCCTGCGTATTCACCCTGCGCACCGGAGTTCGGCTGCTGAGAGATCGCGTCATAGCCGGTGATCTGGCAGAGCTTGTCGTTCAGATCATTAATCATCTGGTGGTAGCCCTGCGCCTGATCTTCCGGGCAGAAAGGGTGCAGGTTGCCGAATTCCGGCCAGGTGACCGGGATCATCTCGATGGTCGCGTTCAGCTTCATGGTGCAGGACCCCAGCGGGATCATCGCCCGGTCCAGCGCCAGATCGCGGTCGGCCAGACGGCGCATATAGCGGGTGATCTCTGCTTCGGCCCGGTTCTTGTGGAAGATCGGGTGGGTCAGATACTCGCTTTCACGCAGCGCATAGTCGGGCAGGCGGTAGGCGCGGTTGGCAAGGCTGTCGTCCTTCTTGTCGATGCCGAAGGCTGCCCAGACGGCTTCGATGGTCTCGGCGCGGGTCTGTTCGTCCAGCGAGATGCCGATGCGGTCTTCACCCACTTTGCGCAGGTTGACGCCGCGGGCAACGGCCGCTTCCATGACAGTTTTCTGGAGCGGGCCGACGTCGACGGTGATGGTGTCGAAGAAGACGTCCGGCTCAACCTTGAAACCGTTCTCTTCCAGCCCGGCGGCCAGGCGCGAGGTTTTGCGGTGCACCGACTGGGCAATCGCCTTGATGCCGTCGGGGCCGTGGTAGACCGCATACATGGATGCGATGACGGCCAGCAGCGCCTGTGCGGTACAGACGTTGGAATTGGCTTTTTCGCGGCGGATATGCTGTTCACGGGTCTGCAGTGCCAGGCGGTAGGCCTTGTTGCCGCGCGCATCAACAGAGACACCGATAATACGGCCGGGCATGGCGCGCTTCAGCTTGTCGGTGGTCGCCATGTAGGCGGCGTGCGGGCCGCCATAACCCATCGGCACACCGAAACGCTGGGTGGAGCCGATGGCAATGTCAGCCCCCATTTCGCCGGGGGATTTCAGCAGAGCCAGCGACAGGATGTCGGCTGCGACGACGGCAATGCCCTTGTGTTCGTGGATGGCTGCAATTTCTGCGGTGAAATCACGCACGTGGCCGTAGGTGCCGGGATACTGGAAGATGGCGCCAAAGACGGCACCCGGGTCCAGGTCATCGGGATCAGCAACCACAACGTCGATGCACAGAGGCTCGGCGCGGGTCTGGATCACGGCGACGGTCTGCGGGTGGCAGTTCTTGTCAACAAAGAAGGCGGCGTTGTTCGCCTTGGAGCGCGAGCCGCGGTGTGCCATCGACATGGCCTCGGCGGCGGCGGTGGCTTCGTCCAGCAGGGATGCGTTGGCGATGTCCAGGCCGGTCAGGTCGCTGACCATGGTCTGGAAGTTCAGCAGTGCTTCAAGACGGCCCTGGGAGATTTCTGGCTGATACGGCGTATAGGCGGTGTACCAGGCCGGGTTTTCCAGAATGTTGCGCAGGATCGGCGCCGGGGTGGTGGTGCCGTAGTAGCCCTGGCCGATCAGCGAGGTCAGCACCTTGTTCTTGGACGCCACCTCTTTCATGTGAAAGAGAGCGTCGCGTTCGGTCATCGCCGGGCCCCAGTCCAGCGCCTCTTTCTGGCGGATGGCGGGCGGCACGGTTGCGTCGATCAGCGCGTCCAGGGTTTTGAAGCCGATCACCTGCAGCATGTCGCGCATCTCGGTCGGCGACGGGCCGATGTGGCGCCGGTTGGCGAAGTCATAGGCTTCGTAATCGGTCAGTTTGAAGGCCATTTGCAAGCGCTCCTGTTTGAAGGTCACGCCCGGCCGGAAGAATGGGAGCCTCCGGCGGGGATATTTTTAGCCAGAAGAATGGCGGATCCGTGCAGGTGGCAGCACAGCCGCCGCTGGGGTCAGCCGATCAGGGCTTTGTAGCCGTCCAGATCCATCAGGTCGTCCAGCTGGGACGCGTCCGAGATCTTGATCTTGTAAATCCAGGCGTCGCCTTCTGGGCTTTCGTTCAGGGCGCCGGGGTTGTCGGCCAGGGCCTCATTGGCCGCGATCACTTCGCCGTTCAGCGGCGCATAGATTTCAGAGGCTGCTTTTACGGATTCGATGACGCCGATCTCGCCGCCTTTTTCAAACGCGTCGCCGGCTTCGCGCTGTTCGACAAAGACAACTTCGCCCAGTTGGTCTGCCGCGTGCTGGGTGATGCCCAGGGTTGCAGTGTCGCCTTCAACGGTGATCCACTCGTGGTCTTCGGAATAATAGGTGGCCATTTTGACTCTCCTGATGATGGCTTAGCGTTTGTAGTTCTGGGTGACAAAGGGCAGGACAACGATCTCAGCTGGCTGCGCCTTGCCGCGGATGATGAGGTTCACTTTTTCGCCCGGCGTGCCGTGGCCTGCCGAAACGTATCCCATTGCGACTGGGCCGCCGATTGTGGGGCCGAAGCTTCCTGAAGTAATCGTGCCAATCGTGTTGCCTTCAGCGGATTGGATTTCCACATCTCGGCGGGCGGGGGCACGGCCTTCTGGCTTGATGCCGACCAGTTTCTTGGCGGCGCCTTCAGCCAGTTCCTTTTGGATGCGGGCAGCACCGGGGAAGCCGCCTTCTTCTTTGCGGCGCTTCTGGATGGCCCAGGCCAGCGATGCTTCGATCGGCGAAGTCGACGGGTCTATGTCGTTGCCATAGAGGCAGAGACCGGCTTCGAGACGCAAGGAGTCGCGGGCACCCAGGCCTGCAGGCTCGCAATCGTCATGGGCCAGGAACAGTTTGGACAGGCGGATGGCGTCTGCTTCGGGGATCGAGATCTCATAGCCGTCTTCGCCGGTGTAGCCGAGGCGGGAAATGCGGCATTCGACACCGCCGATGTCTGCCAGGGTTGTTTCCATGAATTTCAGCTCACGGGCGACGGGGCACAGCTCGCCCACAACGTCCTCGGCTTTGGGGCCTTGCACGGCAACCAGCGCGCGGTCGAAGATTTCGGTCACTTCGACGTCGTCCAGGTTGGCCCGCATGTGCGGGATGTCCTGGTGGCGAAGTGCTGCGTTCACCACCACAAAATAGTGGTCTCCGGCGTTGGAGACGATCAGATCATCCAGGATGCCGCCGTCTTCGTTGGTGAAGAAGCCGTAGCGGGCTTTGCCCGCTTTCAGGGTTGCAAAGGCTTGCGGGCAGAGCGATTCCAGCTTGGTGCCCACGTTGTCGCCGCGCAGGATCACCTGGCCCATGTGGGAGACGTCAAACAGCGCGGCCTTCTCGCGGCACTGTTTGTGCTCGCCCATGATGCCCATGGGGTACTGGACCGGCATGTCCCAGCCGGCAAAGTCGACCATCTTGCCGCCAAGCTCGACATGCAGGTCATAAAGCGGGGTGAGTTTGGGTGTGTCGGTCATCCTGTGCGCCTTTGCAGAAGGGGGTGGAAGGAGGTGGGAGGGCGCTGACGCCCTCCGCGATTGGTTTTGGGGGATCTGCCCAAGGTCATTCGGCTTTTTTGTTCCAGGCAGAATGATCCAGATCAAGATCCGGGAATTGTGCCGGGTCAAAGACCGGGCGGTCGGTGCCGGCTTTCAACTGCTTGTCGAAATCGCTCAGCACGCGGGCCAGCACCGGGAACAGCATCATCAGCGCGAGCAGGTTGACGATGGCCAGGACGCCCATCAGCGGATCGGAGAAGAAGAACACCGAAGTCGCGCCAGGGGCCACGGCGCCCAGGAAGACAATCGCCATCAGCGCCAGCTTGAACACCAGGATCGCGGTTCTGTTCTTGGTAAAGACCGAAATCGCGTTTTCGCCCAGATAGTAGTTGTAGATGATCGAGCTGAAGGCGAACAGCAGGACCGCAAGGGTCAGAAAGTAGCTGGTCCAATTGCCCAAACTGTCCGCCAAAGCGTTCTGGGTCAGGACCACACCGTCGATATCGGCGCCCGGCTGATAGACGTCGCTGACAAGGATCATCAGTGCGGTACAGGAGCAGATCACGATTGTGTCGACGAAGACCGAGAAGGACTGGGTGATGCCCTGGCTGATCGGATGGCGCACGTCGGCAGTGGCTGCGACGTTAGGTGCTGAGCCAAGACCGGCTTCGTTCGAGAACAGGCCGCGGCGCAGGCCCTGGGCGATGGCAGCACCCATACCGCCGCTGACGGCTTCTTCAAAGCCGAATGCGTTGGCAAAAATAGACGCAAAGGCAGCCGGGATGTCACCGATGTTCAGCACGATCACGATGAGCGCCATCGCGATATAGCCAAGCGCCATGACCGGCACGATAATGTCCGACGCCTTGGCGATCCGCTGCATGCCGCCAAAGACGATATAGCCGGTGCCAACTGTCAGCACTGCGCCTGTGATCAGTCGGCTGAGGCCAAAGGCGTTTTCAGCTGCACCCGCAACGGTGTTGCCCTGGAATGCCGGGAAACCGATGCCAAAGGCTGCGACCAGACAGACCGCATAGATCACCGCCAGCCAGCGGTAGTTTTCGCCCAGGCCGTGCAGGATCATCCGGGCCGGGCCGCCACGGAAGGAGCCGTCTTCCTGGCGGCGCTTGTAGACCTGTGCGAGGGTGCATTCCACCAGGCTGGTGGCCATGCCGACGACGGCAATTGCCCACATCCAGAACACTGCGCCGGGGCCGCCAAGGGTGATCGCCACCGCAACGCCGGCAATGTTGCCGCCGCCAACCCTGCCGCCGATGGACACGAACAGCGCCTCGCGGGCGGTAATGGTATTCGGATCCGCGGTCTGGTTGCTGCCAGACAGCACCCGGAACATACGTTTGAAATAGCGGAACTGAACAAACCCGGTGGCGATGGTCAGAAACCCGCCGAAAATCACCAGGAAGGGGATCAGCGACCAGCCCCATGTCAGGTCACCAATGGTGCCGAATATGCTCTCAAGAAACGACATCGCCAGTCCTCCGTTTGTTGCTGGCATCTGAATTCGAACGTTTCACGTGCGAACGTCTGACCATTGTGCCGTTGCCGGGCGTCTTCCGAATTTGAGTGTGATTTCTCACCATGAGACTACTCCTGATTGCATTTGGGTCAATTACCCTTTGCCAAGGTCATCTGAAGGGCCTCCTTCAGGGCGGCAAAATCTTCATCCGCATGGAAGGATGAACGGGTCAGCGGCGTCGCAGACACGTGCAGGAACCCTTTGGCGCGGGCGATTTGTTCCAGCTGCTCGAATTCTTCCGGCGACCAGAAGCGGTCGATCGGGTGGTGTTTCGGGGTGGGCTGCAGGTATTGGCCCACGGTCAGGAAATCGACCTGTGCGGCCCGCAGATCATCCATCACCTGACGCACGTCGTCGAGGCTCTCGCCCAGGCCGACCATGATGCCGGACTTGGTGAACAGCTGCGGATTGGCGCGTTTGGCATCGTCCAGCAGCCGCAGCGAGGTGTAATAGCGCGCACCTGGCCGCACCCGCGGGTAAAGCCGCGGTACGGTTTCCAGGTTGTGGTTGAAAACGTCCGGTGCGGCCTCGAATACCGCATCCGCCGCTGCGCCCTTGCCCAGGAAATCCGGGGTCAGCACCTCGATGGTGGTGCCGGGGTTCTGATGGCGGGTGGCGCGGATGGTCTGGGCGATATGTTCCGCGCCACCGTCCTGCAGGTCGTCCCGGTCGACAGAGGTGATCACCACGTGGCGCAACCCCAATTTCTTGACCGCTGCGGCAACCCGGCCGGGCTCAAACGCGTCCAGCGTGTCCGGTTTGCCGGTGGTCACATTGCAGAAAGAGCAGCCCCGGGTGCAGACCTCGCCCATGATCATCATGGTGGCGTGGCGCTTGGACCAGCATTCGCCGATGTTGGGGCAGGCGGCCTCTTCGCAGACGGTTGCCAGATCATGTTCCCGCATCAGCTTGCGGGTTTCATAGTACTCCGGGCTGTCGATCTTCTTCTTGCGGATCCACTTCGGTTTGCGCGGAATGGCACTGTCGGCCCTATGGGCTTTTTCCGGGTGGCGGGGTCTCAGCTGGATCGTCATTTTGCAGCTCCCTCAGGGTCAGGCGTGGATGGCACGGCCAAGGGCGTCGAGGCAGGCTTCTTTCACAGCCTCGCCCATTGCAGGATGTGCGTGGCAGGTCCGTGCAACCTCCTCGACCGTCGCGCCCTTGGTCATGGCCAGCACCAGCTCTGCAATCAGGTCACCGCTATGCGTGCCGCAGATATGGGCGCCGAGGATCTTTCCCTCAGGCGTGGCCAGCACTTTGACGGCGCCGTCGGTCTCGCCGGTGGAGCGGGCACGGGAGTTGGCCATGAAGGCAAACTTGCCGGCAATGTAGTTGGTGCCTGCTTCCTTCAGCGCTTCTTCTGTCTGCCCGACTGAGGCCACCTCGGGATCGGTGTAGACCACGCCCGGAACAGTGTTGTAGTCCACGTGGCCGTGTTCGCCCGCGATGATTTCAACGCAGGCAACGCCATCTTCCTCGGCCTTGTGGGCCAGCATCGGGCCGGGCACGCAGTCGCCGAT
This sequence comes from Rhodobacteraceae bacterium (ex Bugula neritina AB1), assembly GCA_001730095.1. Lineage (GTDB taxonomy): Bacteria > Pseudomonadota > Alphaproteobacteria > Rhodobacterales > Rhodobacteraceae > Leisingera. Next base: position 2,942 of record MDLF01000034.1, on the reverse strand, counting down.
GGCAAAGATGCCGGGGACAGAGGTTTGGAAAGTTTCGTCGACTTCGATATAGCCGCTGGCGTTGACAGAGACACCAAGCTTCTCCAGGCCCAGACCACGGGTCACCGGGCGGCGGCCGATGGCGATCAACACCTTGTCGGCCTCGATCTGCTCTTCGGTGTCCTTGCCCGTGCGGTCAAGGGTCAGGGTCAGGCCGTGTTCACCTTTTTCGACGGATTTCAAAGCCCGGCCCAGTTGGAACTTCAATCCGCGCTTGGACAGGGCACGCTGGGACAGTTTGGCTATTTCACCATCGATGCCGGGCAGAATACGGTCCAGGTATTCCACAATCGTCACCCTGGACCCAAGGCGTGACCAGACCTGACCCAGTTCAAGCCCGATCACGCCGGCACCGATCACAACCAAATGCTTTGGCGCGGCGTCAAGCGACAGCGCACCGGTGCTGCTCAGCACGTCCACCTCATCTATCTCCACGCCGGAGAGGGCGGTGGGTTCCGATCCGGTGGCGACGAGAATGTTCGTTGCACTGTATGTGTCATCGCCGACCTGCACCTGGCCGGGCGCCGGGATATTGGCCCAGCCTTCAATGTGGTCGACGCCGTTCTTCTTGAAAAGGAAGGCGATGCCTTTGGTCAGGTCGCCAACGATCTTGTCTTTGCGCGCCATCAGCGTGCCCAGATCCAGGTTGATCGCGCCGACGGAAATGCCGTGCGAGGAGAGATCGGTGAGTTCGGCAAACTTGCCTGAGGAGGTCAGCAGCGCCTTGGAGGGAATGCAGCCAACGTTGAGGCAGGTGCCGCCCAGAGAACCGCGGCCTTCGACGCAGGCAACCTTCAGGCCCAGCTGTGCCGCCCGGATTGCTGCGACATAACCGCCCGGACCGGCTCCGATCACGATCAGATCATATGCGCTCATGTGATGTCTCCTGCGGCAAGCGGTCCAGGACCGGCGCGTATTGAGCTGTATGCGACACCGTGTTTCCTACAGGAAACTTTTCCCCTATTGCAAGCAATAATTGTGGTGATGGAAATTTTGACCAGAAAATGCATCAAAGCTAAAGTGTTTGCGGATCAGGAGAATTTGCAGAAATGGAACCAATTCCCTCAGAAGAAATAGGACTGGGCCCAGAGGCTATCGAGGCGCCGGATGGTGAAATCCTGGGAAAAATGATTCGCGAAGCGCGTAAGGAAAAGGGGTTGACGCTGGAGGAAGCTGCCCGGGCCGCCGCCATTGGCAGGTCTACCCTGTCCAAGATCGAGAACAACCAGACCCGCCCCAGTTTCGAGATCATCCGCCGCCTGATGCAGACGCTGGAACTGGAGACACCGCAGTTGTTTGTGCAGTCCAGCCAAAGCGGCGTGACCGGGCGCCGGGACTTTACCCGCACAGGGGAAGGCGAGCACAAGGAAACCTCTACTTACGATCATGAACTTTTGTGCAGCGAACTCACCAGCAAGCGCATGGTCCCGTACATCAGCACAATCAAAGCGCGCGATGTAACGGAGTTCGACAATTGGGTCCGCCACCAAGGCGAGGAATTCATGTTTGTGTTGAGCGGTGAATTGATCCTCTACACCGAACACTACCGCCCACTGCGCATGGGGGCCGGGGATTCCGTCTATTATGACAGCGGCATGGGTCATGGCTGCGTCTCGGTCAGCGATGAGGATGCCAAGGTGCTTTGGGTGTCGCTCGAAGGCTAACCGCTGCTCAGAAGCCGTCTGCAGGGTTGCAGCTGGGCAGTCGACCGGGCGGTGATTGGTTTTTCTGGCGGTTCAGGAATTGACCTTTCTGTCACAGCGGCGCAATCACCAGTGACAGCGGCGGATGCAGCAGGGCGCAGGTGTCTTTTCCGACGGGTTTGTTTAGGGCAGTGCTCTGCTTTCATCGTATGGTCAGGCCGTTTCGCGGACAGGCTGTGCTTCCAGGCTGATCGTGAAACGGATCGTCGTGCCGCTTTCGGTTTGCGGATCGCACCAAATCACACCCATGTGGCGCTTGGCGATTTTGGCGCAAGTGGCCAAGCCCAACCCGGTGCCAGGCTGCTCACTGCCGCGCTGCAGTCTCTTGAACGGTTCAAAAATCTTTTCGCGGTATTCCGTCGGCACGCCAATGCCGTTGTCGGCAACTGAGATCATCAGCCCTGGCTGGGCGGCTTCGGCAAAAACGGAGATCTCGGGCGTCTTTCCACCGCTGTATTTAATGGCATTGCCGATCAGGTTCTGCAGCAGTTGCACGATGTCAGGCGGAAAACACAGAACGCTCAACCCGCCGGAGTGCCAATCAATTTGCGCGTTGGACGCCGCAAGGTCCTGGGCCAGAACAGCACGTAGGCTGTCAAAAAGACTGTCGACAGTGACACGCTCCGCGCGGCCGGTGCTGTGCGGGTTGATGTGGCTGGCCAGCCGTTCAATCAGTTCGGAGGTTTTGTTCACGGACTTCTTCATCAGCTTGAACTGGCGGGCAACCTCTTCGAGGTCGCCGTCTTTGTATTCCTCCAGGATCTGGTCGCTGAGAAACTTGATGGCCCGCAGCGGCGCGCGCATGTCGTGGATCAGCACGTCCGAGAACAGCCGCAGCTCATTTTGCTGCTCGTGAAGCCGCCAGCGCATCTCCGCAACCTTCAGCCCGTTTGCAATCATCCGTTTCAGGGCTTCTGCGCTGAGAGAGGATTTGGGGATATAGTCGCTGGCGCCGGCCAGAATGACACTTTTGGCAATTTCCTCGTCACCATGGCCCGTGGTCATGAACAGCACCGCCCTGGGCCAGGCTTCATTCAGCCGCGCTATCAGATCAAGTCCGGTGCCGTCAGGCAGCAGATAGTCCAGAAAGATCACATCCACCGGCTGATCCGCGTGCTCCAATGCGGTTTCACCGCTGGTTGCTTCCATAATCCTGGCATCAGCATGGGGCTGCCTCAGCAGTCGCTGCATGAGCTTCCG
>MDLF01000033.1 GCA_001730095.1 Rhodobacteraceae bacterium (ex Bugula neritina AB1) | reverse complement strand
GGCGTATCGAAGGCACCAATCTTCGAAAGCCTGCACACCTTGCAGCTTGCTGTTGACGGTTGCCTGCTGCTCTGGACTTGGAGTGTATCCGCATCCCGCAGCTCGGGATTCCAGCCAGCGTTTGAATTGGCGAACCTGGGGCTCGGTCATCGGCTGACCGTACATCAGCTGGTTGGCCACCTCGCCCTTCGTTTCTGCATCCCAGGTCAAAAGTGCTGAGACATGCTCGAGGGCTTTGTATGATGAAGCTGGGGCGTAGGACGACGAGTGAAGGTGAGATTCGTATAGGCCGCCTATCAGATTGGACGAGTGCGTGACCCGATCTATCAGAAGATACCTCTGGCGACCGTCTGAGATGCAGGAGGTAATCTGGAAACGTAAAGGGGCAGGTTTTGACACTGTAAACTTCTTTCGAGCCGTTTTTCGTTCTAATTTGCTGAGAACATTGGCTAATTCTCAGAAAACGAATTTTTTTATTTTCGGCTGAAAGATATTGAACCCATCTTCCTTGGTTTGCGGGCTTAGGATGAGGTGTTTCAGAAGCAAAAAAACCTGCCAAGACTGGGTCTTGGCAGGCTCCATCGGTCCTTAGTGGACGTTAGAGAGGTTTACTCTCGGTTTCCTAACAATGAGAGCAGCATCATGAACATGTTGATGAAGTCCAGATAGAGGCTGAGGGCGCCCATGATCGCGGACTTTGCCAGCCACTCCTGGTCGCCTGCGTGGGCCATCTGCAGGTAGTCGTTCTTGATCCGCTGGGTGTCATAGGCGGTCAGGCCGGCAAAGATCAGCACGCCAATCACCGAGATTGCAAATGCCATGGCGGAAGACGCCAGGAAGATGTTGACGATCGATGCTACGATCAGGCCGATCAGACCCATGATCAGGAAGGAGCCCATGCCGCTGAGGTCCTTCTTGGTAGTGTAGCCCACCAGCGACAGGCCTGCAAAGGCGATGGACGTGATCAGGAATACCTGCACAATGCTGTCACCGGTGAAAACCAGGAAGATCGAGCTGATCGACAGTCCCATCACGGTAGCGAAGACATAGAACAGCAGCTGCACGCCGGCCGCTGACATGCGGTTTGCTGCGGCGCCGATGCCGAAAATGAAGGCCAGCGGCGCAAACATGATGACCCACTTCAGCGGCGAGGCATAAAGCGCATAGCCGACGCTGGTCAGGTATTTGTCGGCGCTCAGCTGGGCCACGGCATTGGCCGGGTCCGCAGTAACGGCCAGCCCGGCAATCGCCCAGGCGGCCAGGAAGGTGATGAACGTGCCTGCCGACATGGTGGCATAGACTTTGTTCATATGGGCGCGCAGGCCCGCATCAATCTGCTGGGCGCTGGCGCCTGCAGCAGAGCGGATGGTATCGAATTGTGCCATATTGAATGGTCTCCGTAATCTACTCCCTCGCTGCCGACACACGAATGGGACCGCAGGCGGCAGCTTTCCCGTCAAATATCGGGTGAAGCGGAGTTCGGTTCAAGTATTTCAGTCAAAGAAATACATGAAAAACATCCAAACGGGCTGCTTTGCAGCAGCCCGTGCCGAAGGCGGGTCATTCTGAAGGGCCGTTTTCTCAATAGCGCCAGTAATCCGGTGCCTTCCAGAACCCGCCGCGGGCCTCTGCCTCGGCCTCGGCGCGTGTTACGCCGATGTCCTCCAGGGCGCGGGCATCCAGCCTGGCCAGCTGGCGGCGCTGGCGCCAAGCCGCCATGCGCTGCCGCAAGCGGTTGGACAGGGGAAGCTGCGGTTTTGTGCTGAGACAAGAGGTAGTGCAGGTTGAGGTCACGAGGGTCATGGGCTTGGTCCTTCAGTTGAATTTGTGATGCATCCCTTCTGGGTGATCAATTGTGTTGATGAGTATGAAGTCTTGTGGCATATTTTTGAAACGAATGTTTTTGATCCAATGAATCAGGTTCTGTGATGGTAAGAAATCTCGATATCACCACGCTCCGCTCCTTTGTGGCGGTCGCGGAATATGGCGGCGTCACCCGCGCCGCCGGTTTCCTGCATCTGACCCAGTCAGCGGTCTCGATGCAGATGAAGCGGTTGGAGGAATTGTTGGGGCTGGAGCTGCTGGACCGCTCCGGACGCACCATCGCGCTGACTTCCGGGGGCGAGCAGATGCTGGGCTATGCGCGCAAGATGGTGGCGCTGAATGACGAAATGATCAGCCGGCTCACCGATCAGGCCTTTGAGGGAGAGGTGCTGCTGGGTGTGCCACATGATGTGGTGCATCCGGTTATTCCGCAGGTGCTGAAGCGCTTCAGTCTCAGCTATCCGCGGATGAACGTTAATCTCTGCACGTCCAACACCCGCGATCTTAAGACTGAGTTCGCGCGCGGCGCTTTTGATCTGATCCTGACCACCGAAACGGGGGCAGGTGAAGGCGCCGAGACGATCCACAGCATGCCGCTGCGTTGGGCCGGCGCGCCGGATGGATCGGTCTGGCGGCAGCGTCCTTTGCGGCTTGGCTTCTGCCGCAACTGCAGTTTCCGCCCGGTTGCGACGGCGGCACTGGATGAGGCGGGCATCGAATGGGAGATGGCGCTGGACAGCGATTCTGACCGCACGGTCGAGGCAACAATCAGCGCTGACCTTGCCGTCGGCGTGCTGATGGAGGGCACCCAGCCGCCCTATCAGGAGCTGATCGGTCCGGGCTGCGGCCTGCCGGAACTTCCGATGCAGCACATCAACCTCTATGGCGCGGAACGCGTGCACGCGCCCTACGTCGAGGAACTGGCAGAGTTCATCCGGCAGGGCTTTCAGGGGCTCTGGGCCGCGCCCTTGCGCGTTGCCGGATGAACTGGAGGCAAGCGAAGGCTCCCGCGCCCGCAGGCCGCCCTGGCTGCGCCAGAGCGACCTTGGCGGCCTTGGGCCAGGCTCAGCGCCGTTGGCGCTGAGCCTGGCCCAACTGTTGCGGTGCATTTCGCAGAAATGTGCTGTCAGCGGGCGGGAGACGCGCTGCCATCAGGGCGCCAGTGCAACCTGTCAGCTGTTGCCCATGGTAATCACCACCTTGCCGGTGGATTTGCGGCTGCGCAGAAGCTCCAGCCCTTCGGCAGCCTGCGACAGCGGCAGCGTATGGCTGATATGTGGCTTAATGCGGCCCTCGCCGTGCCAGGCAAACAGCGTTTCAAACGACTGGCGCACGGCTTCGGGACGGGCCTTCATATAGCCGCCCAGGTAGAAGCCGATCACGGTCAGGTTTTTCACCAGCAGGTGGTTGGCCGGGATCTGTGGCACTTCGCCTCCGGCGAAGCCCACCGGCAGCAGCCGGGCGCCTGGATTGGCCGAGCGGAACGCTGCTTTCCACACGTCACCGCCAATGGCGTCATAGACTACATCCGCCCCGCCTAGCGCCTTGACTGCACCGCGCAGGTCCTCATCGGCGTCGATCAGATGATCTGCACCGGCGGCCGCTGCCACCTCCAGCTTGTCCCGGCCGCGGGCCTGTGCGATCACCGTGGCCCCCATCAGCTTGCCGATTTCCACAGCGGTCAGGCCGACGCCGCCCGCTGCACCAGTCACCAGCAGCGTTTCGCCCTGTTGCAGCCGCGCGCAATGGTCCAGTGCCATATGGCTTGTGCCATAGGCGATCTGCAGGGCAGCGGCGTGTTCAAAACGCATCGCATCGGGGATGCGGATCAGTCGGGCGGCATCAAACACACCTGCTTCTGCCAGCCCGCCGGAACCGCCAAACACGGCCACACGGTCGCCGGTTTCGAAGCCTTGGGTGCCGTCCCCAAGCGCGGTCACCACCCCTGCAGCTTCCAGTCCCAGAGTGAACGGCGGTTCGGGAGTGTCCTGATACGTCCCTTTCATCATGAGAAGGTCGGCAAAGTTCAGGCCGCAGGCCCGCAGGGAAACTGCGGCTTGGCCAGGGTCGGGGGCTGGGCATCGCGTTTCCGTCAGGGACGCCGGGCTGCCAATTTCAGAGACTTGGTAGGCCTGCATGTCTTCTCCTCACCTTTCGCGGGAAATCTGATGATTCGTCGGGCTACTCTGCTGGGGTGTACCGGTGGCTTGCACCTCGCTATTTCTGGGGAGGTACCCACTCTGCAGATAATTGGCAATAAAACATTTGAAAAAATGCTGCGTGAAATCATGCGTTTGAGGCAATAGTCTCCCTTTGGGGCGACGGCGGTATTGCAATCAACCGCAAGGGTTGTACAATTTTGTGCAGAGGTCAAAGACTGATCGCGCTGATGGGGAAATGCGTTTCCGGCAGATTTTTCAAGGCGCCGGAATGCTGAAATTGGTACTGTGGTTCGGGATTTGATCAAAATGACAGTTAGGAGAAACGCATGGCTCATCCCGTAGACGTGCATGTGGGAAAGCGCATACGCCACCGTCGGTGGCTGATTGGCATGACGCAGCAGCAGCTCGCCGAGCAAGTCGGCATCAAGTTCCAGCAGATTCAGAAGTATGAAACCGGTGCGAACCGGGTCAGCGCATCCCGGCTTTGGGATATTTCTGATGCGCTGGAGGTCCCGGTGAGCTTCTTCTTCGAGGGCTTGCAGGAAGAGAGCAAGGCCCCGGCGGACAAGGCTTCCGTCCCGGAGGATCTGATGGGCGACAAGGAAGCATTGGATTTGGTGCGCTCCTATTATTCGATCCCGGAAAACCAGCGCCGCCGCCTGTTTGAATTGGCGCGGGTGCTGAGCGACGTCGCCTGAAGACAGGGACAGGGATCAGACTTTGAAACGGGTCTGACAGAAATTTGCAGCGTCGATCCCGGAAACGGCTGGGTTTGCGCTTGCAATGAAAACGTCTGGGTGGCACCCGTTTGCTATGACACAGGCAACACTCACGGACTTCGACGTAGCGAACAGGATGGCAGACGCGGCCCGCGCTGCCATCCTTCCGCATTTCAGAACCTCTTCATTGAACGCCGAAAACAAGCTTGAAGGCGGGTTTGATCCGGTTACAGTGGCCGATCGCGCCGCCGAGCAGGCGATGCGTGCGGTGCTGGCAGATTTCCGTCCCGAAGATGGCATTCTGGGCGAGGAGTTCGGACGCGTTGCGGGCCGCTCCGGCCGCACCTGGGTGCTGGACCCGATTGATGGCACCCGTGGTTTCATCAGTGGCACGCCAACCTGGGGAGTGCTGATTGCGCTTGCGGATGAAAACGGCCCGTTTCTGGGGGTGATCGACCAGCCCTACACCGGCGAACGTTTCTGTGGCAGCGCGGAAATCGCCGCAATGACTGGCCCGCTGGGGGAAATGGTGCTGAAAACCAGAAGTACCGCGGCGCTGGCTGAAGCGACCCTGTTCACCACTTTCCCCGAAGTTGGAACCCCCAAGGAACGCGCCGGTTTTGAGCGCGTTGCCGCACAGGCCAAGCTGACACGCTATGGCATGGATTGCTACGCTTATGCGCTGGTCGCAGCTGGGCAGGCGGACCTGGTGATCGAAGCAGGCCTCAATGCCTATGACATCCAGGCGCCGATTGCTGTGATCCAGGCTGCGGGTGGTATTGTGACTGATTGGGACGGCAATCCGGCCCACAATGGCGGCCGTGCCCTGGCTGCGGCCAATGCGGACATCCATGCCGCCGCGCTGGAGCTTCTGCGCCAGACCTGAGCGCCTTGAAACCGGGCGCAGCGGCCTCTATTTTGGCCGCAGGCCGGTTCTTCGCCCGTTTTCCGTCGGCCAACCACACATTCCTAGAAGCGGGCGGCCAATGGGAGTGTGTGAAGATGTCAGAATTTCTGATTCAAAATGCCGACACCATCCTGACGATGGATGATGCGCGCCAAGTGCTGCATGGCGCCGATGTACTGATCCGCGGCGGTCAAATTGCCGCCATAGGGCAGGGGCTGCAAACCAGCGGAGAGGTGGTATCCGGCCAGGGCTGTGTGGTGACGCCGGGGCTGGTCAACACCCACCACCATCTCTACCAGAACCTGACCCGTGCGGTGCCTGGCGCTCAGGACGCGCTGCTGTTCAGCTGGCTGCAGCGGCTCTACCCTGTCTGGGCCCGCTTCACCCCGCAGGAGATGTTCGTCTCTGCCCAGCTGGGGCTGGCTGAACTGGCGCTGTCGGGCTGCACCCTCAGTTCTGACCATCTGTATCTCTATCCTAACGGCGCCCGGCTGGAGGATACCATCCACGCCGCCCGAGAGGTCGGCCTTCGGTTTCACCCGACCCGTGGCGCCATGAGCATTGGCGAAAGCGCAGGCGGCCTGCCGCCGGACAGTCTGGTAGAGGAAGAACACGCCATTTTGGACGATATGATCCGGGTGGTGGACGCCTTTCATGACGCGTCCGAAGGCTCCATGTGCCGGGTTGGACTGGCGCCATGCTCTCCCTTCTCGGTCAGTCGCGGGCTGATGCGCGATGCTGCGCTGCTGGCCCGGGACAAGGGCGTGATGCTGCACACACATTTGGCTGAGAACGAAGAAGACATCGCCTATTCCTTGGCCAATTTTGGCTGCCGGCCGGGGCAATACGCGGAGGAACTGGGGTGGACCGGCGATGATGTCTGGCACGCTCACTGCGTGAAACTCGATGTGCAAGAGATTGATCTGTTTGCCAGAACCCGCACCGGGGTTGCACATTGTCCCTGTTCCAACTGCCGACTTGGCAGCGGTATTGCACCTGTGCGTGCGATGCGCGATGCGGGCGTGCCGGTAGGGCTGGGCGTTGACGGTTCCGCCAGCAACGACATGGCCAGCCTCAGCGCCGAGGCACGGCAGGCCATGCTGTTGCAGCGGGTTGCCAACGGGGCCGACGCAATGAGCGCCTATGAGGCGCTGGAAATCGCCACCTGCGGCGGCGCCGACGTGCTGGGCCGCCCCGATTGCGGTCGGCTGGCGCCGGGAAAACGCGCCGATATTGCCATATGGGACACTCGGGGCGTGGCCTCCAGCGGCAGCTGGGACACTGCTGCACTGCTGCTGGCCGGGCCAACCCAGGTCAAGCACCTGTTTGTCGAGGGCAGGCAGATCATCCGCAGCGGCGAGCTGACCACAATAGACCTGCCACGCCTGATCGAACGCCATGGCCAGCTGGCGCAGCAGCTGATGCAGTGAAGGCCCGGTTCTTCTTCTGGCTCTAAGTATCCCCGCCGGAGGCAGGGGCGCGTCTGCGCCCCTTCTAAACCCGCCTGCCGCCGATCCATACCTCGGCAATGGCCCGGTCATCCCCCATCATGATCGTCGGAAAAACGGCTTCCCAAATGTCTTCGGCCCGCGCAGCCCGTTGGGCGATGGCCGGGGTGGAGGCCAGATCCAGAACGACCAAGTCAGCTTCCATGCCTGCGGCGGCATTGCCGATTTTATCCTCCATCCGCAGCGCGGTCGCGGATCCTTGTGTCGCCAACCACAGCAGCTGCGCCGCATGCAGAGGGGTGCCGCGCAGCTGACCGATCTCATAGGCTGCAGCCAGGGTGCGCAGCATTGAAAAACTGGATCCTCCCCCTGTGTCGGTAGCAAGCCCGATCCGCTGCCCCTCAGCCATCAGCCCGGCCATGTCGAACAAGCCGGAGCCGATAAAAGTGTTTGATGTCGGGCAATGGATCAGTGCCGCGCCATAGTCGCGCAGCCGGTGCCGCTCGCGGTCTTCCAGGTGGATGGCGTGGCCATACAGCCCTTTGGCACCGAGCAGGCCAAACTCCTCGTAGGTGTCCAGATAGTCGCGCGCCTGCGGAAACAGCGACTTCACCCACGCGATTTCATCCGTCTGTTCGCTCAGATGCGTCTGCATCAGGCATTCCGGGTGCTTGGCCCAGAGCGCGCCCATCGCCTCCAGCTGTTCCGGTGTCGAGGTTGGTGAAAACCGCGGCGATATCGCATATTCCAGCCGGTCCGTGCCGTGCCAGCGGGCAATCAGCGCTTCAGAATCGTCATAGGCCGACTGTGCGGTGTCCCGCAGCCCATCCGGCGCATTGCGATCCATGCAGGTCTTGCCACCCGCCACCCGCTGCCCGCGCGCTTGCGCCGCTGCAAACAACGCGTCCACGCTTTCGGGGTGGATGGTGCAAAAACTGCAGACTGTGGTGGTGCCATGCGCCGTCGTCAGATCCAGATAACGTGCGGCGATCTCATCGGCGTAGGCACGGTCTGCGAACCGCATTTCCTCCGGAAAACTATAGCTGTTCAGCCAGTCGATCAGCCGTTTGCCCCAGCTGGCGATAACGGCTGTCTGCGGGTAATGGACATGGGCATCGACAAAGCCGGCCATGATCAGCTTGCCGCTGTGATCCACGGTCTCCGCCTCTGGCAGCAGAGCCCGCATGTCGGCAATTGTGCCGGTCCCTGCGATCCGCCCATCCCGCACCGCCACCGCGCCCCGCAGCCGGGCGGCGTCCTCGGGGCGCTCTTCGGTGAAAGGGGAGGTGGTGAAAGCAAGAACATGCCCCTTCAGGATGTAACCGGTGTCCATGCGCTGAACCCTTTCCTTGCAAAATGGCCTCACGCAAGATACCCGCCGAAGAGGCGCGGGTAAATTGCGGCACCGGCATTGTTTTCCGGGGACGGCGTCTTCTACTTTGTACGCAAAAGTGAAGAAAACGGGGGGCATCAGATGAGCAGCGGTGACAATATCTCCAGTGATCAGCCTCTGGAAGATGCCTATGACCTTGACCGCAAGATGGTCGCGCAGGTTCTGGAGGCCGTCGAGCAGGGGGATCAGCCATCCTTGACGGCGCTGCTGGAAGACCTGCACGCCGCGGATATTGCCGACCTTCTGGAACAGATCAGTTCCGAGGACCGTGTCAGACTGATCCGCCTCTACGACCGGGAATTCGATGGTGAAATTCTGTCGGAACTGGATGAGAGCATCCGCGAGGAGGTTATTGAGACGCTCAATCCTCTGGTGCTGGCTGATGCGGTCCGGGAGCTGGAAAGCGACGATGTTGTCGACCTTCTGGAAGACCTGGAAGTGCCGCAGCAAGAAGCCATTCTGGACGCGCTGGAGGATGCCGACCGGGTCGCGGTCGAGCATTCTCTGAGATATCCGGAAAACTCGGCCGGCCGCTTGATGCAGCGCGAGGTCGTAATGGCGCCAGAGCATTGGAACGTTGGTCAAGCCATTGATTTCATGCGCAACTCATACGAACTTCCGGATCAATTCTATCACGTTGTTCTGGTTGATCCGCGTCTGCATCCGGTGGGCAATGTCACCCTGGGCCGGATCATGGGCGCCAAGCGGGATGTGCCGCTGACCGATCTGGTCGAAGACAGCTTTCAGGTCATCCCCGCCGATCAGGACGAGGAAGACGTGGCCTATGCCTTCAACCAGTACCACCTGATCTCGGCGCCGGTGGTTGATGAAGAAGGGCGGCTGGCCGGTGTGATCACCATCGACGATGCAATGATCGTGCTGGATGAGGAACACGAGGAAGACATCCTGCGCCTGGCCGGTGTGGGCGAGGAAAGCTCTCTGGCTGACCGGGTGATCGACACCACCAAACGCCGTTTCCCCTGGCTGGCGGTGAATCTGATCACAGCGGTGCTGGCCTCGCTGGTGATTGCGCAATTCGAGGCGGCAATTTCCCAAATTGTGGCGCTGGCGGTTCTTATGCCGATTGTTGCCTCGATGGGGGGCAATGCGGGCACTCAGTCGCTGACCGTTGCCGTGCGTGCCATTGCCACCCGCGACCTGACCGGCTCCAACGTCTGGCGGGTGATCCGCCGCGAGGTGCTGGTGGGACTGGTGAACGGGGTTATCTTTGCCATTGTCATGGGGCTGGTAGGCCTTGCCTGGTTCGGCTCGCCGATACTGGGGGTGGTGATCGCTGTCGCTATGGTGGTCAATCTGGTCGTGGCAGGGCTGGCGGGAACGGTGATCCCGGTTCTACTTGAAAAAACCGGAATAGACCCGGCGCTGGCTTCGGGTGCTTTCGTGACTACTGTGACCGATGTGGTCGGCTTTTTCGCTTTCCTTGGCCTTGCTGCCGCCCTCATGCTTTAGGAGACTGCCATGACGGATCTGACTGAAATCAAGGCCGTTGCCCGCAAGGCCGCCTTTGCCCGCCGTAAGGAAGCGCATGGCCGCAACCTGCCCGGCGTTGCGGGCCATTTGGCCGAAGTGCTGGCAGGCTACCGCGGGGTGCCGCTGGCGGGATACATGCCGATCCGCACCGAAATCGATCCGCTTCCTGTGATGGCAGAGGCCGCTGCATATGGCCCTGTGGGTGTGCCGGTGATCATGGGCGAGGGGATGCCTCTCAAGTTCAGCCGCTGGCAGCCCGAAAGCGCGATGCGCGACGGGCCATTTGGCGCCCGGGTTCCAGAAGTGGATGATTTCTTTGAGCCGGAAATCGTTGTGGTGCCGCTGGTTGCCTTTGATGCCAAGGGTGGACGGCTGGGCTACGGCGGCGGTTTCTATGACCGTACTTTGGAGCTGTTACGCGGCAAGCGTGCCACCTTGGCGATCGGGTTTGCATTTGATGCGCAGGAGGCTGAAGACCTGCCGCTGGAGCCAACAGACCAGCCGCTCGACATGATGGTGACGGAAAGCCGCATCCTGCAGTTCAGCCGCTGACGCAGCCCTAGCTGGATTTGGAAAAATCCTGGCAAAACTTTTGAAAAGTTCAGCTCTGCCAATGCACCTCTTGTCCTGAGCCCGGCAACGGCGTACCACGCCGGAATGCGAATTCTGTTTCTAGGCGATGTGATGGGCCGCGCCGGGCGCCGTGCTATCACCGAAACCCTGCCGCGGCTGCGTGATGAGTGGCGGCTCGATTTTGTTGTGGTGAACGGCGAAAATGCCTCCAACGGCATGGGGCTGAGCGGCGAGCACGCCAAGCTGATGCTGGATGCGGGCGTCGATTGCCTGACGCTGGGCGATCACGCTTTCGATCAAAAGGACATGCTGCAATTCATCGAGAAAGAGCAGCGCATCATCCGGCCCCTGAATTTTGCCAAGAGCGCACCGGGGCGCGGCTTCCGCCTGTTCCAAGCGCCGGGCGGGCGCAAAGTGCTGGTGGTTCAGGTGCTGGGGCAGGTGTTCATGAAACGCGCCTTTGATGATCCTTTTGGCGCCGTGGAGGCAGTGCTGAAAGCGCACCCACGCGGCGGGCTGGCACAGGCGATCATTGTTGATGTCCATTGCGAAGCCACTTCTGAGAAGATGGCGATGGGGCATTTCTGCAATGGCCGTGCCTCGCTGGTTGTCGGCACCCATACCCATGTGCCGACAGCAGATGCGCAGATCCTTTCTGAGGGGACCGGCTATCTGACTGATGCGGGCATGTGCGGGGATTACAATTCGGTCATTGGCATGGATAAGGCCGAACCGATGCGGCGTTTCCTGACTGGCATGCCAAAGGCACGGTTCTCTCCGGCAGATGGTGAGGCAACCCTGTCCGGCGTCTTTGTCGAAACCGATGACCGCACCGGGGCGGCCAAGCAGATTCGCATGGTGCGCAACGGTGGGTTGCTGCAGGACGCAGGCGTCTGAACCAGTTCTGCCGTTCCGGCAAATTGCCAGCAGCGGGAGAAATACCCCCCGAGGAGGGTGTTTTCCGGAAAAACACCTTTTCAGTGCCTTATGACCTGCAGGCTTTCGAAGATCCTTGCTCAGCCCTGGGGTTTCAGGGAGACTGCGCGATGGCGGAGCGTTGACTCCGACCTTAACAGAATGGGCAAAGTCACGGTTTATGCAGTACTTCCAGTTTGGTGACACCGGCAGCGCGATCCTGGCGCTTGTGATTGTCCTGGCCATGTTTGTGGCGTTTCTGCGAGAGACCTATCCAACCGAAGTGGTGGCGCTCACCGGTGTTGCGGCAATGCTGGCAACCGGCGTTCTGCCCTATGATGAAGCGCTGCCGGTGTTGTCCAACCCGGCGCCCTGGACCATCGCGGCGATGTTCATCATCATGGGCGCCCTGGTGCGCACAGGCGCGCTGGATGCGTTTACCCAGATCGCCAAGAAGCAGGCCGAAGTGAACCCGAAGCTCGCGGTTGCCCTTCTCATGGGCTTTGTGGTCGCCGCATCCGCCGTGGTGTCCAACACGCCTGTGGTGGTTGTGATGATCCCGGTCTTCATCCAGATCGCCCGCACGCTCGATGTTCCGGCGTCCAAGATGCTGATCCCGCTAAGCTATGCGGCGATTCTGGGCGGGACACTGACGCTGATCGGCACGTCGACCAATCTCTTGGTGGATGGTGTCGCGCGGGCACAGGGCTTGGATCCGTTCACTATTTTCGAGGTGACGCCGCTGGGCCTGATCCTGGTCGTCTATGGTATGATCTATCTGCGGTTCATCGCGCCGCGCCTGCTGCCTGCCCGTGACAGCATGGCGATGCTGCTCAGCGACAAGTCGAAGATGAAATTCTTCACCGAGGCCGTGATTCCACCTGAAAGCAACCTGATCGGGCGCGAAGTGACCGGTGTGCAGCTGTTCAAGCGTCCGGGCGTGCGGCTTATCGATGTGATCCGCGGCGACGCTTCGTTGCGCCGCAACCTGCAGGGGGTGGAGCTGCAAGTCGGTGACCGGGTAGTTCTGCGGACCCGGATGACAGAGCTTCTCAGCCTGCAGACAAACAAGGAACTGAAGCGGGTCGACCAGGTTTCGGCAGTGGAAACCGAAACGGTCGAGGTGCTGATTACCCCCGGCTGCCGCATGGTCGGCCGCAGCCTGGGCGCAATGCGCCTGCGTCGCCGCTATGGTGTTTACACGTTGGCTGTGCACCGGCGAAATCAGAATATCGGCGTGCAGCTGGATGATCTGGTGGTGCGGGTCGGCGACACGCTGCTGCTGGAGGGCGCGCCTGCGGATATCCAGCGGCTGGCGGCGGATATGGACTTGGCTGATGTGTCTCAGCCGACCCAGCGCGCTTACCGCCGCAGCCATGCGCCGATTGCGGTTGCCGCTCTGCTCGGCATCGTGCTGCTGGCCGCCTTTGGCGTTGCGCCGATCCTGATGCTGTCGCTGCTGATGGTTTCCCTGGTTTTTGTCACCCGCTGTATCGACGCCGATGAGGCTTTTTCCTTTGTCGACGGGCAGCTGCTGGCTCTGATCTTTTCCATGCTGGCCATCGGTGCGGCGCTGGAAAGCTCGGGCGCCGTCAGCCTGATTGTCAACGCCATTGCCCCGGGCCTGTCGATGCTGCCGCCCTTCCTGCTGGTCTGGGCAGTCTACCTCTTGACGTCGGTGCTGACAGAGCTGGTCTCCAACAATGCCGTCGCCGTGGTGGTGACACCGATTGCCGTAGGCCTGGCTCAGGCAATGGGGGTGGATCCGCGCCCGCTGGTGGTGGCGGTGATGGTGGCTGCGTCAGCGTCTTTTGCCACCCCGATCGGTTATCAGACCAATACGCTGGTGTACGGCCCCGGCGGCTATAAATTCACCGATTTCCTGCGGGTGGGCATCCCGCTGAACCTGACGGTCGGCATGGTCGCGTCGCTCATCATTCCTTTCTTCTGGCCACTCTGACAGCCGCGGCAGGCTGGGCGGTCGCCAGATTGTCTGGCAGGTTGTCGGTGGGTGGGCGGCGAGTGGGTGGCAAAATTCCGCCATGTCATGCGCCGTTTACGTGAAGTTGTTAATCCAATGCCCATATAGAACCGGGAGAGGTTTTAAGGGTGAAGAAAATGGATTTCAAAAAAGCGTTCCTGATCGCCATTCTGGCAGGTTCTTCGGCGATTGCACTGATGTCGCAAGCCTGGGCAGAGCGCGAAGTCCAGCGCCCAGCAGAAAACGCTGCTGCGGCAAAATCCCTGTAAGGGAATTTGCCAAATCTTTTTGCCAAAGTTTTCCGGCGCCCGTTGCCCTGCGCTCGCTACAAGGGCCAGAACACCAGAATGGATGGGATGGACACAGCGATGACCAGCACTTCCAAGGGCAGGCCCATGCGCCAGTAGTCGCCGAACCGGTAGCCGCCCGGACCCAGCACCAGCGTGTTGTTCTTGTGACCGATCGGCGTCAGGAAAGCGGCTGAGGCCGCGACCGCCACGGCCATCAGGAACGGATCCGGAGAAACACCCAGGGTCTCTGCCATCTGGATGCCGACAGGGGCCGCAACAATGGCGGTGGCCGTGTTGTTCAGCACATCCGACAGGGTCATGGTGACCACCATCAGAACGGTCAGCACCGCCCAGGCCGGCAAGCCTGCGGTCAACCCGGTCAGGGCATTGGCAATCAGCGCCGTGCCGCCGGAACTGTCCAGCGCTGCGCCCAGCGGGATCATGGACCCCAAGAGAACCACCACCGGCCATTCCACATGGTCGTAGATTTCAGCCACCGGCAGGATCTTCAGCAGCACATAGCCAATGGCCACCAGGCCTAGCGCCACCGGCAAATAGATCAGCCCCAGCGACGCTGCCAGCACGGCGGCGGCAAACAGGCCGATGGCTGCCCAGGTCTTGTCATTGGCGGTGACAGACAGCCCGCGTTCGGCCAGCGGCAGGCAGCCCAGCCAGTCCGCCACATCGGCGCTGCGCCCGCGCGGTGACAGCAGCAGCAGGATGTCTCCCGCCTCGACTTCGGTCTGTCGGATGTGGCGGGTGATCCGGGTGCCCTGTCGGGAAATCCCCAGCAATACCGCGCTCTGGCGCCAGGCAAGTCCGATGGATTGCGCACTGCGACCGCGGATGCGGGCGGTCTCCGGAACCACCAGCTCTGTCAGCTCCAGCCCTTCACCGGCGGCCGTCAGCTTTTCGGTCCGCGCCGCATCAGCAAATTCCAGCTTCAGCGCGCTGCGGAATTCATCCAGCGCCTCCGGTTCCGCCTCGATCACCAGCGTGTCGCCGGCACGCAGCAGGGCCGCAGCAGAACGACCGTAACGCCGCTTGCCGTCGCGAATCAGGCCCAGAATAGCGACATCCGCTTTCTCGGCTTCCTCATCCAGCTCACCCAGGCGCTTGCCCGGCAATTCAGACCCTTCGCCCACTGTCAGTTCAGCAATATAAGGGGCAAGCTGCGCCTCCGACGCCCCCGCAGCATTCTCCCGCGCCGGGATCAGGCGCCAGCCGGCCAGCGCGACAAAGGCAAGCCCCGCCAGCGCCGCAATCCCGCCGACCGGGGCAAAATCGAACATCTTGAACGGCTCGCCCAGCGTCTCGCCGCGGATGGCGGCAATGATGATGTTGGGGGGCGTGCCGATCAGCGTCGCCATGCCACCCAGAATGGTGGCAAAGGACAATGGCATCAGGCTCAGCCCCGGCGCGCGGCTCGCCTTGCGCGCGGTCTGAATATCCACTGGCATCAGCAAGGCCAGGGCCGCCACATTGTTCATGAAGGCCGACAGCACAGCCCCGACGCCGCCCATCAATGCGATATGGCCGCCAAGGCCCCGGGCGCTGTCCACCAGCGTGCGGGTGATCAGGAACACAGCCCCTGAACGCACCAGCCCGGCAGAGACGATCAGCACCAGTGCCACCACCAGCGTCGCCGGATGGCCGAACCCCGCAAACGCCTCTCCTGCAGGCACAACCCCCAGCACCACCCCCGCCATCAGCGCGGCAAATGCCACCAGATCGTAGCGGAAACGCCCCCACAAAAGCAGGGCAAATACGGCGGCAAACAACGCAAATAAAACGGCTTGATCATATGTCATGGCGCCAGCTTATCCCCGAAACCCCGAGGAACAAGGGCAAAGCGGGGCAGGGGCGCTTGAAAGCCGGCGCTTCCCAAGGCTATATGAGCGCCAATTCAGAAATTCAGCAGCAAGGATGCACCATGGCAGGCCATTCAAAATGGGCTAACATTCAGCACCGCAAAGGCCGTCAGGACGCGGCGCGGTCAAAACTGTTTTCCAAGCTGGCCAAGGAGATCACCGTGGCCGCCAAGATGGGCGACCCCGATCCCGACAAGAACCCGCGCCTGCGCCTGGCCGTGAAAGAGGCCAAGAGTCAATCCGTCCCCAAGGATGTGATCGAACGCGCAATCAAGAAGGCCATCGGCGGCGACGCCGAAAACTATGACGAAATCCGCTATGAAGGCTATGGCCCCAACGGCGTCGCGGTGATCGTTGAGACAATGACCGACAACAAGAACCGCACCGCCTCCAACGTGCGCTCCACCTTCTCCAAGAACGGCGGCAACCTGGGCGAGACCGGTTCGGTCGGCTTCATGTTCGAGCGCAAGGGCGAAGTCAGCTACCCGGCCGCCGTGGGCGACGCCGACACAGTGATGATGGCCGCCATTGAGGCCGGCGCCGAGGATGTCGAAAGCTCCGAGGACGGCCACATCATCTATTGCGCTGACACCGACCTCAACGACGTGTCGAATGCGCTGGAGGCTGAGCTGGGCGAGTCTGAGTCGACCAAGCTGGTCTGGAAACCCAGCACCACCACCGAGCTGGACCTGGAAGGCATGCAGAAGCTGATGAAACTGGTGGATGCGCTAGAAGACGATGACGACGTGCAGCGCGTCACCACCAATTTTGAAGCCTCCGACGAGGTCATGGCGCAGCTCTGATCCAGGGCCTGTGATCAACCGGAAAGGCCCGCAGCCAAGGCGGGCCTTTTCTGTTCGGCTTCTTTCTGGAGGCAAATACCCCGGGGTGAGGCCGCAGGCCGAGGAGGGGCAGAGCCCCTTGCGGTCAGTCCAGCTTGCGATAGCGCAGGATATTGCCGCGCGGCAGATACATCAGCACCAGCTCCAGGTGGTCGACGTAGTCGATCACATAGCAATAATCCTCCCCGGTTTCCTCCTCGCGGGCATAGAGGTACGGGCCGCCGCCTTCAAAATCGCGGCACCATTCGGAGACGGACAGGTAATCGCGCCCGGAGTAGGCCCCGTCATATGTGTTTTCCCGCTCGGCCCCCAGCACGGTGAACTGGGCGTTGGGATCGTCTTCCGCATACCAATGCCCCTGCAGCTTTCCCAAAAGCCCATCATGCTGTGTCCAGGGACGCACCGTGACATTACGCAGAACCACATCGGCAGTGCGGTCGTAGATGGCTTCCAGATCCCCTTCCACCGTGAGCGGGGAGCCAATGTCCAACGCCTCCATGACGGAGAAAACAAACTGTGGCGTCCGCCCGTCATCGCGGACAAAGAATTTGGTCCCGCCGGCGTGGAAACTGCACTCGCGGCCCCCTTCCGAGTGACATTCCTGCAGGATGACATTGTCGGTGTAAGGCTCGCCGTAGGTGCCGGGTGTGCTGCCGGATGGTGCCGCGGGCGTCTGTGTGGCAGGGGCCGGATTGCTGCCGGCTGCATTCAAGGTAAGGGTGAAATGCGTCGCCGTTTCCCCGGTATCCAGCTTGCGGAAACCTTGCGTGTCATACCCGCGCGCGCCGCAATTGCTGTCGCCATGGATCGTGAAAACCTGCGTTGTTGTGCAAAAACTGTAATCCCCGCTGGCAAATGCTTCGCCTGATGCGTTGGCGCGGTAGTAGTAATACCGCTTCTTCAGATCGCCGCTCACCAGTGTCTTGCATTCTGCGGCGGGAATGTTCCACCAGCCTTCGGATACCCATTCGCCCTCGCTGGAATAGCCGATGGCCAGGCTCAGGCTGTGTCCTGCATTGTTGCAGATTTCCAGTCCTGCCAGCGCCGGCGATGCAGCCAGCCCCAGGGCCGCGGCCAAAATATAGTGTTTCATCAAATCCCCCGGTTGATATGTGAAACGCTAGGGGGGAATGCAGAGCCGGACAAGAAAAACCCGCAGGCACCGACCTTTCCGCCTATTTGCGGAGGACACCGCCGTCCTGCAGTTCAGCCCGGCTCGGCAGCCACAGGCCAGTGTG
This sequence comes from Rhodobacteraceae bacterium (ex Bugula neritina AB1), assembly GCA_001730095.1. Taxonomy (GTDB): domain Bacteria; phylum Pseudomonadota; class Alphaproteobacteria; order Rhodobacterales; family Rhodobacteraceae; genus Leisingera. The sequence continues at coordinate 48,400 of MDLF01000033.1, read as the reverse complement.
CGCTACCGCAAAAATCCGGTCAGTGAACTCTGCCTCTACGCCTTGTTCCAGCAGGAAGGCCCGGTCCTTTTCCTGTTCCGTCTTCAGATCCACCTGCGGCAAGGCGCTGGTGAACAGCAGGGTATAGCTGTGAAAGCCAAGCTGCCCCTCCGGTGCCAATGTGCGCTTTTGCCCGGCGGCAAACATCAATGTGCAGGCAGAGGCGCACAGCCCGTTTGCGCGAGTGTCCCAACCCTGCCTGCGGATCAGCTGTGCGGCGCCGCGCGCCTCGGCAATCAATCCGCCGGGACCGGAAAGCTCAGCCTGCACGATGCCGGGGTGATCAGCCGCCAGCTGCCGCAGCCGCTGCGTCAGGCCAAAAGTGATTTCGCCGTCAAAAGTCAGTACCCGGCCATCCCCGGAAACGGACAGGCTGTAAAGCGCCTCACGCTCTTGTCGCTGCTGTTCGGCATAGGCCGGCTGTTCTTCGGCGCGGGCAATCAGAAAGGCATCCCACCACAGTGCCAACCCGCCAAGCCCTGCAAATAGCAGCAGCAAATAGCCTCCCCAGACCGGCGCCATGGCTCCGGTGCTTTGGATATGGGCATCGGCACTGTGCAGAAAGGTTCGCGCCTGCCACAACAGGAACACCCCGTCTGCGGCAATCAGCACAATGACCAGCGGCACCGGCAGCCTGATCCAGTGAGCAAGCGCCAGCCATCCCAGCAGAACAGCCGCCCGCGGCATCAGCACTCGCAGCACCAGGCCGCGGCGCAGAGAGGCCGTGCCGCGCGTCATCCTCTGGTCAACGTCATTCAAAAACCTGGCAAATCTGCTCCAGCGGTTTTTTCAGCTTGGCAACCGCTGGAACGGTGGCTTCTGCTGCCGGATGGCCAACGGCGATGATCATTGTCGGCTTTTCCGAATCCGGCCGGCCCAAGGCACCGTTCAGGAACTTCATTGGGTTCGGTGTGTGGGTCAGGCTGCACAGCCCCGCCGTATGCAGCGCCGTCAGCAGCACACCGGTGGCAATGTTCACGCTTTCCGGAACATAGTAGTTCTTGTAGCGGCTGCCGTCGTCAAACTCGCCCCAGCGCTGGGCGAAGACCACGATCAGCCATGGCGCCGTTGTCAGATGCGGCTTCTCGGCATTGGTGCCGATGGGCTCCAGCGCCTTGATCCATTCATCACTGGCACCACCTGCATAGAAACGGCGCTCTTCCGCTTCGGCCTCTTCCCGGATCTGCGCTTTCAGTGCTGGGCTGGAGATTGCGGCGAAGAACCAGGGCTGGTGATTGGCGCCCGATGGTGCGGTGCCGGCGGCGCGGATGCAGTTTTCGATAACCGCGCGCGGCACCGGCTGAGCGGTAAAGTCTCGCACTGTGTGCCGCTGTTGCATATGCGCCAGAAATTCAGCAGTTTTTTCCTGCATTTGCGCATCTGTGAATTCTGCCCGGTCAGGCAGGGGGAGCGGATCATAACTCAGGGTTTCTTTGGCGAACATGCGGAGCCTTTCCAAATAGGGTCAACGGTTTTGCGTCAAATATTGTCTCGCCGATTTCTGCACGGCGCGGGTCACTTCGGCAAGAGCCGGCGCCATGACCCGCGCCACTTGCCAGGTGAGCGGCACAGGCAGCGTGGTGTCGGGGATCAGCGGCACCAACTTGCCGCAGCGCAGGTCTGCCTCTACCATCCTGAGCGGGTTCATTCCCCATCCCAGGCCTGCAGCGGCGGCATCTATAAACGCCTGTGTCGAGGGCAGGAAATGCGCAGGCGGCGCCAGCCCCGGCGCGACGTTCCGCTCCAGCCACTGCCTTTGGAGGTTGTCTTTGTTGTTGAAAATCAGACAGGGCGCGCGGGCTGCGGTTTCTGCTGTCACCCCGTCCGGGAACCAGCGCAGCATAAAGCCCGGACTGGCGGTTGCCGCATAATCCAGCGTGCCCAGCGGATAGGCGTCAAACCCTGTGACCGGTTTTGAACTGGCCGTGACCGCAGCAGATACTTCCCCCCGCTTCAGCCATTCGGCACTGTGGTCCTGATCATCCACCAGCAGGTCAAACAGCACGCCGTCGACGGCTGCCATGGCATCAATGAACCAGCTCGCCAGACTGTCTGCATTGACGGCGATCCGCAGCCTGACCGGCCCGTTATCCGCGTCCAGTGCCAGTTCCCGCGCCAGTTGCGCCTCCAACAGGCCGATGTCCTCTGCATGTTTGGCAATCCTGAGACCGGCCGCCGTGCCGGTGCAAGGCGATCCGCGCAGCACCAGTGCAGTGCCAATGCGGTCCTCCAGGGCCTTGATCCGCTGCGAAACAGCAGAAGAGGTCACCCGCAAGGAATGGGCGGCTGCCTCGAAGGTGCCAAATTGCAAAACAGCGCTGAGCGCGGCGAGCTGGCTGGGGTCGATCTTCATTAGAAACTCTAATCTGACTTTAGCCTCTTTAACTGGATTAATGTTCGGACGGGCGTTAGTCAAACCCCAGCTCAACGATGGAGACACAGATGCCCCCCAGCCTGATTGCCGGATTTGCCCTGGGCCTCAGCCTGATCATGGCGATTGGCGCCCAAAATGCCTTTGTTCTGCGCCAGGGGCTGCGGCGCCAGCATGTGTTCTGGATCTGCCTGACCTGTGCGAGTTCGGACGCTGTTCTGATCACCGCGGGTGTTTTTGGCTTCGGCTCTCTGGCACTGGCGCTGCCTTGGTTCGAACAGGCGATGCGCTGGGGCGGCGCAGCTTTCCTGCTGTGGTACGGCACTCGGGCTCTGCGCAGCGCGTGGCGGGGCGGAGAAACGCTGGAAGCCGCGCAGGACGGAGCAGGGGGCGCTCTGCTCCCGGTCCTGGCGACCGTGCTGGCGCTCACCTGGCTTAATCCCCATGTTTACCTCGACACTGTGGTGCTCCTGGGGTCGATTTCAGCTCAATACCCGAACCCGCTGATCTTTGCTGTCGGCGCGGTTATCGCCAGCTTTGCTTTCTTCTTCACGCTGGGCTACGGCGCAAGCCTGCTGGCACCGGTGTTTGCCCGTCCGCGGGCCTGGCAAATGCTGGATGCCCTGGTTGGTCTCACCATGTGGGCCATTGCCGCCAAACTCCTTCTGATGTGAGACGGCTGGAGTCGGATGTCACCCGCATCAAGGCCATTCAGCCAGAGCATTCTGCCCACACGGAGCCGTCATTGCTGCCTCCCGCAGAAATAATTCACATGTGAAGTCTTGCGCCGCCGCCCGAACGGGTGTTGATGTCAACCGATGAGCCAGACCGCCGCCCCCATCCCGCAAGCACAAAGCCCCTTGAAGGGCGTGTTCTGGATGGTCGTGACCGGCCTCTGTTTTGTTGCTGTGACGGCGCTTGTTAAGTCGCTGGGCACCCGCATCCCACCGGCCGAAAGCGCGTTTTTGCGCTATCTCCTCGGCCTGGTGTTTCTGATCCCGATGGCGGGCGCCCTGCGCAGGGCGCATCTGACGCCGCGGCTGTGGGCGCTGTTTGCCGGCCGCGGTGCGGTGCACACCGCCGGGGTGATCCTGTGGTTTTATGCCATGACCCAGATCCCGCTGGCAGAGGTCACGGCGATGAACTATCTGGCGCCGGTCTATGTCACACTGGGCGCAGCACTTTTCCTGGGTGAGAAACTGGCATTCCGGCGCATCTCCGCCATCGCTGTTGCTCTCATCGGTGCGCTGATCATCCTGCGGCCCGGCTTCCGCGAGGTCTCTCCAGGCCATATCGCTATGCTGTTCACCGCAATTTCCTTTGGAGCCTCCTATCTGATCGCCAAATTCACCGTCGGCAGCAACAGCCCGGCAGTGGTGGTCGGGATGCTGTCAATTTTTGTCACCATCGGGCTGGCACCTTTTGCTTTTGCAGTCTGGGTGACGCCGACCCTGTCCGAGGTTGCAATCCTGTTCGGCGTGGCCTGCTTTGCCACCGCCGGCCATTACACAATGACCCTGGCCTTTGCCGCTGCGCCGGTTGCCGTCACCCAGCCGGTGACCTTCCTGCAGCTGCTATGGGCGACGCTCTTGGGGGCACTGGCCTTTGGCGAGCCGGCGGACATCTGGGTGATGTCGGGCGGCGGGCTGATCCTTGCGGCCGTCAGCTTCATCGCCTGGCGCGAAGCGATGATCAAACGGAAAACTCTTTCATCCTCAGCCCCCACTGCAGGCGCCTGATCAGGCGGAATTTGCACAGGTCCAAATGGGCAGCCACAATAGGCAGCGTGCAGCAAACAAGACTGTTTCACCATCCGCCGTCTTGGTGGTGGGCATTCAGGGAATGACCAGATCGACCACCCGGTGCGCTGCGGCGCGGGCGTTTTCCGGGTTCAGCACGTCTTCCGATTGCGCCGCCTGCAGCCAGACCCCGTCCATATAGCACTGCAGCGCCTGTCGCGCGGTCTCTACCTGGTCAGACGGCAACAATGCCCGCAGCTCGGCCAGAACATGGCTGCGCACGCGCGCCCGATTGATTCGATGCAGTCGGCTGAGACGCTGTGAATACGGGGCATTTGCCCAGAACTGCATCCAGATGCTGCATTGCGGGACAGTGAAAAGCCCGTCGGCAAAGTTCGCATCCATCACTGCATAGAGCCTTTCACGCGGTGTGCGCGCAGTGGCGTAGCCTGCGCTCATGGCGCGCCGCAGCTTGGCCAAAAGATGCAGCATTGTGGCTTCCATCAGCCCTTCCTTGGAGCCGAAATAGTAGTTGATCGAGGCTGCGGATGCTCCGGCCTCTTGTGCGATTTCCGCCATGGTTACAACACCGTAGCCGCGCTTGTGCACGGCCACGATGGTGGCTTCGATCAGCTCTTCGTTGCGGATGTCCCGGATGCGTTTCCTGCTCATGAATTAGTTGTGCTGTAATTGGGCCGTTGTTTCAACTGTTGTTAGGTTGAAATGAAAACTTGAATGAGTATTCAAAAAACTGTTTGGCGCTTCAGTCCGCTGTGGTATGCCTTCCATCCATGTCTAAGGGCGGAAACCGCCCGGAAATGGGAGGGACATATGACTGCAATCATCTCGTTCGGGATTCTGCTGGCCTTTGCGCTGGTGGCGTTCTGCGTGATCAAGTGGTGGAACGTCCGCAACGTCGGCGTGACCCCGGTTCACCTTTTCACCTTCATCGCAATTCTGTTCACCTCCGGTCTGGACGTGGGGCTGATCATGTTCCCGCTGGCCTGGGACTTTCCGCTTTATGCCGATACCGCGGCAGAGCCTGCCTATGGTTTCACCAACCCGCTGGCGCTGGAATTCGGCTTCTGGGGGTTCCTGATCTGGGGCTTCTACTTCCTCACCACTTTCTACTTCTGCGTGGTTGAGCCGCGGGTGAAGTTCTTTGAAATCCCGCTGGTGAAATGGATCAACAACATCGTGATCATTGGCACCTGTGCCTTTACCGGCGCGCTGTTCCTGATCTACCTGCCGTATTACGCCACCTTCATCGGCGACGGCGAGACTGTGGTGCCGGCCTTTTATGTCATCACCTTCCTGGTGATCCTGTTTGCTGCCTTCTCCTCCACCGACATTAAATACGTGCGTATTCTGTCGGTCGGCTCCACCGCGTTGTTCCTGACACTGATCCTGGGCATGTGGGCCTATGCAGGCATGGGCCTGGGCGCCTTTGCGGACACCGCATCGAACATCGGCGGCTACTTCGCAAACATCCACAAATTCATCCTGCCACTGACCGACTATCATGAATTCTACCTGTTCTGGTGGTTCGCATGGTCGATCATGATCGGCCAGTTCACCTCCCGCTTTGTCGGCGGCCTGCGCACCTGGCAGGTTCTGGCAGCGCTGCTGATCTTCCCGTCGATCCCGCTGGGCGTGTGGTTCTCGGTGCTCTACTACTACCACCTGAACAGCATCGAAACGACGCTGCTGATCAATGTTTCCATGGTCGCGGTGGGCATCATCTTTGTGGTCAACTCCTTTGACTCGCTGATCCGGCTCTACACCGACAACCTGAATCTGTCGGCCAAGCGTTTCGGCACCATCCCTTATGTTGTTGGTAACGCGGTTGTTCTCTTTGCCCTGACCCTTGCTTTCCAAAGCCAGTGGCTGCAGATCCAATGGATCGGCACCGCGGTGATCGGCATCTACGTTGCCTGCCTGGGCTACATCGTTTTGTTCAAGCGCAGCGAAGTGATGAGCATCGACGCCTCGCCTGAGGAGAACACACTCGATTTTGAGAAGATCAAGACAGCCCATTAAGGGCGGTCTCCCGGCTGGCCCCCAAGTTTCCCCAAATGCGGGGACCAGCCGTCAACTACCTGGCAGAGCCTTCGGGCCTGCCAGGGGCCTTTGCAAAGCATTGCCAATACTTGGGAGGTCCGCGATGAGTGCCCCGAATATCCTGATCCTGATGGTCGACCAGTTGAATGGGACATTTTTCCCGGATGGCCCCGCCGAGTGGCTGCATGCGCCGAACCTGAAGAAACTGGCGGAACGCTCCACCCGCTTTGCCAACACCTATACTGCATCGCCGCTCTGCGCGCCGGGGCGAGCGTCATTCATGTCCGGACAGCTGCCTTCGCGCACCGGTGTTTATGACAACGCCGCCGAATTTCGCAGCGATATCCCGACCTATGCCCACCACCTGCGCCGCGCGGGCTATTACACCTGCCTCTCGGGCAAGATGCATTTTGTCGGCCCCGACCAGTTGCACGGGTTCGAGGACCGGCTGACCACCGACATCTACCCGGCTGATTTCGGCTGGACCCCGGACTACCGCAAGCCGGGTGAGCGGATCGACTGGTGGTACCACAACATGGGGTCCGTCACCGGGGCAGGGGTGGCGGAAACCTCCAACCAGATGGAATACGACGACGAGGTGGCCTACAACGCCACCGCCAAACTCTATGAGCTGTCGCGCGGGCTGGACGACCGCCCCTGGGCGCTGACCGTCAGCTTCACCCATCCGCATGACCCTTATGTAGCGCGCCGCAAATACTGGGATCTTTACGAGGATTGCGCGCAGCTGCTGCCCGAAGTTCCCGCCATGGACTACGAGGACCACGACCCGCACACCCAGCGGATCTTTGACGCCAACGACTGGCGCAGCTTTGATATCAAAGAAGAAGACATCAAACGCGCCCGCCGCGCCTATTTCGCCAATATCTCCTATCTGGATGACAAGATCGGCGAGATCCTGAATGTGCTGGAAACCACGCGGCAGGAGGCGATCATCCTGTTTGTCTCCGACCACGGCGACATGCTGGGCGAACGCGGCCAGTGGTTCAAGATGAGCTTTTATGATGGCTCCGCCCGCGTGCCGCTGATGATCTCGGCGCCGGAGCTGCCCGCAGGCCTCATTGAAACCCCGGTGTCCACGCTGGATGTGACCCCGACGCTGGGCGCGTTGGCCGGTGTTGACATGGCTGAGATCGCCCCCTGGACCGACGGCCAGAACCTGGTGCCGCTGGCCAATGGGACAGAACGAAGCGAACCCGTGGCCATGGAATACGCCGCCGAAGCGTCCTACGCGCCGCTGGTGTCGCTCCGCTATGGCAGGTGGAAATACAACCGCTGCGCGCTGGACCCCGACCAGCTGTTTGATCTGCAAGCAGACCCGCACGAGCTGAACAACCTGGCAGACGATCCGGCCCATGTCGGCACGCTGAACACCTTGCGCGCCAAATCCGAGGCGCGCTGGAACCTGGAGGCTTTTGATGCCGAAGTGCGCGCCAGCCAGGCCCGTCGCTGGGTCGTCTACGAGGCGCTGCGCCAGGGCGGCTACTACCCCTGGGATTACCAGCCGCTGCAAAAAGCCTCCGAGCGCTACATGCGCAACCACATGAATCTCGACACCCTCGAGGACAGCAAACGCTTTCCCCGTGGCGAATAACCCAAAACCAAGATCCCGCCAGTTCTTCTGGCCCCAAATATCCCCGCCGGAGGCATGAAAACTATGACCCACCCCGCACAGCCCAAAGCCAGCCATTTCATCAATGGCGAATACGTCGAAGACACATCCGGCACCCCGATCCCGGTGATCTATGCGGCGACAGGTGAGCAGATCGCCACCGTCCACGCTGCGACCCCGGCAATCGTCGAACAGGCGCTTGCCAGCGCCAAGGCCGCCCAGAAGGAATGGGCGAAGATGACCGGCACCGAACGCGGCCGCATCCTGCGCCGCGCCGCCGATATCATGCGCGCGCGCAACCATGAACTCAGCGTTCTGGAAACCTATGACACCGGCAAGCCGCTGCAGGAAACCCTGGTTGCCGACGCCACTTCCGGCGCCGACGCGCTGGAATATTTCGGCGGCCTCGCAGGCTCCCTGACCGGCGAGCACATCCCGATGGGCGAGGACTGGGTCTATACAATGCGCGAGGCACTCGGCCTGTGTGTGGGCATTGGCGCCTGGAACTACCCGACCCAGATCGCCTGCTGGAAAGGCGCGCCTGCGCTGGCCTGCGGCAACTCGATGGTGTTCAAACCCTCGGAAACCACGCCGCTCTGTGCCCTGAAAGTGGCCGAGATCCTGCATGAGGCCGGCGCCCCCGCTGGCATTTACAACGTCATCCAGGGCATGGGCGAAGTGGGCGGCGCGCTGGTCACTGATCCGCGCGTGGACAAGGTCTCGCTCACTGGCTCGGTGCCGACGGGCAAGAAGGTCTATGCTGCGGCAGCGACAGGCATGAAACATGTCACCATGGAACTGGGCGGCAAGTCGCCGCTGATCATCTTTGATGACGCCGATGTGGAAAACGCCGTTGGCGGCGCCATCAACGGCAACTTTTATTCCTCCGGTCAGGTCTGCTCCAACGGCACCCGCGTGTTCGTGCAAAAGGGCATCAAGGAGAAATTCCTGGCCCGTCTGGCCGAGCGCACCGGCAATGCTGTGATCGGCGATCCCATGGATGAGGCCACCAGCTTTGGCCCGATGGTGACGGAGAGTCAGATGAACATCGTCCTGGGCTATATTGAGAAGGGCAAGGCCGAAGGCGCCCGCGTTGTCTGCGGCGGCGCGCGTGCAGATATGCCTGGCTACTACATCCAGCCCACTGTTTTCGCCGATGTGACCGATGACATGACCATCGCCCGCGAGGAAATCTTTGGCCCGGTGATGTCGGTTCTCGACTTCGACACCGAGGAAGAGGTGATCCTGCGCGCCAATGACACTGAGTTCGGCCTGTCGGCTGGCGTTTTCACCAACGATTTCAGCCGCGCGCATCGGGTGATCGGCCAGCTGGAGGCCGGCAGCTGTTTTATCAACTCCTACAACGACGCCCCTGTAGAGGCGCCGTTCGGTGGCGTGAAGGCATCGGGTGTAGGCCGCGAGAACTCGAAAGAGGCGATCAAGCATTTCAGCCAGGTGAAGTCCGTCTACGTCCGTATGGGGGATGTCGAGGCGGCGTTCTGATTGCCCTTTGGGCCGTCGCCCACCCACCCGCCCCGCCGCCCCAAAGGGCAATCAGGGCAGGGGGACAGGGATCGGAGCTGACAAACGGTGCTGCCCGCACTGACGGGCAGGCCGCAAGAAAAAGTAAGGCAGAGACGGGCAGGCGAGGCAGCACCCGGTCTCAGCAATGGAGAGACGTGATGAATGCGGATTATGTGATTGTCGGTGCAGGGTCTGCCGGCTGCGCCATGGCCTATCGGCTCAGCGAAGCCGGAAAGAAGGTATTGGTGATCGAACACGGCGGCACTGACGCCGGGCCGTTTATCCAGATGCCGGGGGCGCTCAGCTACCCGATGAATATGCCGCTGTATGACTGGGGTTACAAATCCCAGCCCGAACCGCATCTGGGCGGGCGTGAGCTGGTCTGCCCGCGTGGCAAGGTGATCGGCGGCTCCTCCTCGATCAACGGAATGGTCTATGTGCGCGGCCATGCGGGCGACTACAATCATTGGGCCGAGTCGGGCGCAGCAGGCTGGTCCTATGCCGACGTGCTGCCCTATTTCAAACGCATGGAAACCTGGAACGACCGCGGCCATGGCGGCGATGCGGACTGGCGCGGCAAGGATGGCCCGCTGCATGTGACCCGTGGTCCGCGCGACAACCCGCTGCATGATGCCTTTGTCACAGCTGGGGAACAGGCAGGCTATCCTGTGACCGCGGATTACAATGGCGAACAGCAAGAGGGCTTTGGCCCGATGGAGATGACGGTCTACAAGGGCCGCCGCTGGTCTGCCGCCAATGCCTATCTGAAACCGGCCCTGAAACGTGAAAACTGCGACCTGATCCGTGCCTTTGCCCGCAAGGTGGTAATCGAGGACGGCCGCGCCGTCGGCGTCGAGATCGAACGTGGCGGCAAGGTTGAGGTCATCCGGGCCAATATCGAGGTGATCCTGGCCGCATCCTCGCTGAACTCCCCCAAGATGCTGATGCTTTCTGGCATCGGCCCGGCCAGGCACCTGGCAGAGCACGGAATTGATGTGGTCGTCGACCGCCCCGGCGTCGGCCAGAACCTGCAGGACCATCTGGAGTTCTACTTCCAGTTCGCTTGCAAGCAGCCGATCACCCTGTTCAAATACTGGAATCTGTTCGGCAAGGGCCTTGTTGGGGCCCAGTGGCTGTTCACCAAGACTGGCCTGGGGGCGTCGAACCAGTTCGAAAGCGCCGCCTTCATCCGGTCCGACAAGGGCGTCGACTACCCGGACATCCAGTACCACTTCCTGCCGATCGCGGTCCGCTACGACGGCCAGGCCGCAGCAGAGGGGCATGGCTTCCAGGCGCATGTCGGCCCGATGCGCTCTCCCTCACGGGGCGAGGTCACGCTGGCCTCCGCCGATCCCAAGGACGCGCCGAACATCCTGTTCAACTATATGTCGACCGAACAGGACTGGATCGACTTCCGCAAATGCGTGCGCCTGACGCGGGAGATCTTTGCCCAGGACGCGATGAAACCCTTCCTCAAGCATGAGATCCAGCCGGGTGCCGACCTGCAGAGTGATGACGAGCTTGACGGCTTCCTGCGTGAGCATGTGGAAAGCGCCTATCATCCCTGCGGCACCTGCAAAATGGGCGCGGCGGATGATCCGATGGCCGTGGTCGACCCGGAATGCCGTGTCATCGGCGTTGACGGCCTGCGCGTTGCCGACAGCTCTATCTTTCCGCGCATCACCAACGGCAACCTCAATGGCCCCTCGATCATGACCGGCGAAAAAGCCTCGGACCACATTCTGGGCCGCCGCCTGCCGTCCTCGAACGCAGAGCCGTGGTTCAATCCGAACTGGCGCCAGGCGCAACGCTGATCCTGTTGCACTGCCAGAAAGCCGCCCGCCACCTCCCCTTTGTGCGGGCGGCTTACTTTTTGCCGGAAAATCAGTGCCATTTCCGCATCTTTTGATCCGCGTCAAAGTCGCCGGGTGGGGTGGGCCATAATCTGCAAGCGTCTCTAGGAAGAAGGAGCGAGCAGATGTCCAATACCCCCCACGAACTTGCCGAAGAATTTCCGGACAAGGCGGCGCTGATCAGCCAGCTGAAGCAGGCGGATGCGCATTTCACCAGACTGTCTGATGAATACCACGCGGTGAACCGTGCCGTGCATCGGGCCGAAACCAATGTGGAGCCGGTCAGCGCACAGGCCGAGACCGAAATGCGCAAACAGCGCGCCGCGCTGAAGGATGAGATCTGGGGCATCCTGTCCAAGGCGTGAGCCGGATGAAAAAGCAGTGAGAGGGGCGCCAGTGGCGCCCCCTTTTTCATGTCCTGCGGCCAAACAGGGATCTTTGCGCCTTTGCTCCAAAGGGATTCGCAGCGCCCCATTTGGACCCAATAGAGCAACAGTGCAGCGCAACCTGACCGACTGTTCAGATTTTGGCGCCGAAATCAGGAAAATCAGGTAAATTTAAGGCAAATTCGTCAATATTGTGACGGCATGCACTACCCTGCAGACAGCAGCTTGCATTTGTCCTCAGGCCGGAAGCTGCGGATGAGCCTGCGAAGGAGTAACCAAATGGGACAGATCTATCAGCCGGGAGGATGGCAGGAGATCGAAGGGGTGCCATCAGAAGTTTCTGATGCAGAAATCCTGGCCGCGGTCCGCAATGTGGTCAGAACGGAAACTGCTGTGCCCCCGGAGCCGGAGGAAACCTCCGCGCCAAGCCGCATTCGCAAGTGGCATCCAGCCAAAGCGGTGCAGCCCAAACAATCGTCCGAAGCAGCCGCCAAGGCTGAACGCGCCTTCATGGCTCGGTTGCTGGACCGCCTGCGCGGGTAATACGGCGCCGGCAGCTGTCTGCCGCATGTCCTCAGCTGACCTCATAAGGCAGCACGCCGCGCTGGTCGCTGTTGATCGTCAGCCGCCGTTCCAGCGGCGGAACAGAGCGTTGGTGGCAGTCCTTGCGCTCGCAGATGCGGCAGGAAATGCCGATCGGCTCATAGGCGCCGTCCTGATTTACATCCATGCCATCCGCATAGACCAGCGCATCCGCATGGCGCACCTCGCATCCCAGCGCAATCGCATAGCGGCGCACCGGTGCGCCGAACGAGCCGCCCGGCTTTGACACATCCCGCGCCAGCGAGATATAGCGCACCCCGTCCGGGGTCTCTGCGAGCTGCCGAAGGAAACGGCCCGGCGTCTCAAACGCCCGGTGCACATTCCACAACGGGCAGGCGCCACCAAACCGGGCGAACTGCAATCTTGTGGCCGAGTGCCGCTTGGTGATCGTTCCGGCCTGATCCACACGGACAAAGAAGAACGGAACCCCCTTGGCACCAGGCCGCTGCATGGTCGACAGCCGGTGCGCAATCTGTTCGATTGAGGCGCCAAAGCGGATCGCAAGCAATTCCAGGTCATGACGGCAGGTCTGCGCCGCTTCCAGAAAGCGGGTATAAGGCATGAGCGCCGCGCCCGCGAAATAGTTGGCCAGGCCGATCTTGGCGATGGCGCGGGCTTCTTCGCTCTGGAACTTTGCAAAATCCAGAGTGGCTTCCAGCAAAGTATTCTGCCGCAGCAGGGCGACTTGCAGCAGCATCTGAAACAGCTGGGTCTGCGGCGCCGAGCGGTTTGACAGATGCAGCACCTGAGCCTCGGGGTCATAGTGGCGCAGGCCTTCCATTTCGGTCTGACGCACGGCAATGCCGCCGCGCTCCAGTTCGGCGACCGCCGCCGCCCGGATGTCACTGGTGGCCGCAAACCGCTCTGCCGCATGGTCTACTGCATCAATGTAATTGTCGCAGTAGTGGAAAAAATCGCGCACCTCTTCCCAGGGGGAGGCCTGAATGCGCGCATCTTCCCGCCCCAGTGCCTCATCCAGGGATGCCAGCCGCTCATGCGTCTGCCGGTAGGCCCGGTGCAGCGCCAGAAAGGCCCGAGCCAGTGCCGGAGCATTCGACGCGGTCAGCCGCAGGTCGGCCAGCGGCGGCGTATCATCGGTAAAGACGGGATCTGCCATCGCCTCGCGCATGTCACTGACCAGCCGCTCGCTGTCGCCCGCGCTCAGCTCTGTCACATCCATCCCGAATTCCTGCGCCAGCGCCAGAACCACCGTGGTAGACACCGGGCGGTTGTTGTTCTCCATCTGGTTCAGATAAGGCAGGGAGACCCCCAGCTTGGCGGCAAAGTCCTTCTGGGTCAGTTCCAGCCGCTGCCGCATCTCACGCAGTTTGGCGCCTGCATATAACTTCTGGGTGGCCATGGGGCGTGCCTTTGCAAGTTTACTTTCTGCACACGCTAACTTTGCAAAGGTGTGGGGGCAAGCGGTCAGACCGGCACACCCTCGCAAAACACCTGCCGCCATTGCAGGATCTGCACCGATTTGCGCAGCCCGGTTGGCCAAAACGGGTCAGCATGCACCATCCGCAGAACCGCGTCCGAGGCTTCCGCCTCCACCAGCCACATACCGCCGCGTCCGGCCCCATTCTCAAGCAGCGGGCCTGCGCCCAAAACGCGCAGGCCGCAAGTGCCGAGAAACTCCAGATGGGCTGCCATGTGCCGTTGGCGCAGGGCGTCTTGCCCTGGGGCGTCTTCAAAAACCACACAAAAGATCATTGTTGTCTCCATTCTATTTCTGACTCCAGCAGAATGCAGGACTGTAAATCTGCGCGGCAGGCTGGATTTTTGCACCATCAAGATGCAGATATGCATCTATGAACTGGGATGATGCGCATTTTCTTCTGGGCCTGTCCCAGGCGGGCAGCCTGACGGCGGCGGCGCGATTGCTGCGGGCTGACAAAAGCACGGTGGCCCGGCGGCTGGCGGCGCTGGAACAGGCTATCGGTGTCTCCCTGACTGAGCGCGCAGGCAATGGCGTGCTGCGCCTCACGGCAGTGGGGCAGGTGGCCGTCCGCCAGGCTGAGCGGATGGCAGATGCAGCGCAGACATTGCAGGGGCTGGGCGAAGAAGGCGCGGCGCAATTTGCGGGCGTTGTCCGGCTGACTGCTGTGCCGCTGCTTGCCAACCATCTGCTGCTGCCGCGCATGCCAGACTTGCTGTCCGCCGCGCCAGGGCTTCGGGTGGAGCTTGTCAGTGAACTGCGCGACCTAAGCCTGGGGGAGGGCGAGGCCGACATAGCGCTGCGTCTGGCCCGGCCTGCAGGTGCAGGACAGGGGGTTCTGGCCCGCAAGCTGGCGGTTCTGCCCTATGCCGCCTATGCCGCACATAGTGCCGCAGCTGAACTGCCCTGGCTGGGGTATGATCCGCGCATGGGATTTATGCCACAGGCCGAAGCCATCGCCAAAGCGGCGTCTTTGCCGGGCGAAGCCCTTTTCCCACTCAGCTTTAACGATGCCGAGGCGGTATATCTTGCTGTGCTGGCCGGACAGGGTAAAACCTTGCTGCCCCGGGCCATCGGCGCCGCGGACGCGCGCTTGCAGGAATTGACTTGCCCGGTGCAAGCTCCGTCGCGCGAGCTGTGGTTGTTGGTCCGCCGGGACCTGCGCGGGCTGAAGCGGGTCCGGGCTGTGGTGTCCTGGCTGGATGCGCTCTTTGCGCAGGGAGGCTGACGCTTACGCTCCGATCCGCCGCTCCCGCAGGATCACCAGCAGGATCGCAACCAGGCCCCAAAAAGCCGTTGCAAACATGATTGCCAGCAGCGGCGCAGCCGTCGACCCGGGCACCAGCAGCCAACCCGCAAAGGCGCTGAGAGCAGCCCCTACGCCGATCATAATCGCACCGCTGAGACCCGAAGCCGTGCCCGCCAGATGCGGTCTTACGGAAATGGCGCCGGCGGTTGCATTGGGTATTGCCATGCCATTGCCGACGCCGACAAAGCACATGAGGCCAAAGAAGGTGAACACACTGTCCGCACCGGCCATTGCGATCAGCAGCGATGCCAGCACGCCGCCGCCGTTGATCACACAGCCCCACAGCACCATCCGATTGACACCCAAACGGGTGGAGTACCGCCCGGACACAAAGTTGCCGGCAAAATAGCCGACCGCAGGGGCCGAGAACCAGACGCCCAACTCCGCTGTGCTCAGCCCGTAGACCTGCGTGCCAACAAACGGCGCGCCGCCGAGATAGGCAAAGAAGGCGCCCGAGGCGAGGCCGGAGGACAGCGAATATCCCCAGAACCGCGGCGAGCGCAGCAGCTCCGGGTATTCGCGAAACTGGGCCGCCAATGTCTTGCCGCTTTTGCGGGCGGTCTCGCCGAAGTCGCGGAAGGTGATCGCAAATGTGGCCGCGCCGACCAAAAACAGCAGCCAGAAATTTGTTTTCCAGCCCATCCACTGGTCCAGAAAGCCGCCGATTGCCGGGCCGATCATCGGCACCACGGCCATGCCCATGGTGACATAGCCGATCATGCTGGCGGCCTGATTGGTGTCATACATGTCGCGCACCGCAGCGCGGCTCAGCACCATTGTCGCTGCCACCACGGTCTGCGCGACCCGGAACAGTAGGAAAACTTCGGCGGTCGGCGCATAGATGCAGCCCAGCGTTGCCAGCAGAAACAGTGCGATGCTGCCCAGGATCACCGGCCGCCGCCCCATCTGGTCGGAAATCGGGCCGACAAATATCTGCACCACCGCATTGCCCGCAAGATACAGCGCCACTGACAGCTGCATCACCCGGTAATCGACCGCATAATACTCTGCCATTCCTGCCAGCGACGGCAGATGCAGGTTCATGCCAAGCGCCGACAGGCCTGCCAGCAGGATCAGGGTGAAGATGCGCGGAGGCGTCCGCTGGCCTGAGGCCCGGGTATCATATGTGGACATACCATCTGCCTTATCGCGGCCCGCAGCCGGTGTCTATTGCACATTGCAAGAGACTTTCCTGTGCATGGCCGGGGCACAGTTGTGATTGAAGAGGTTTGCGGATTTTCAACTTTGCCAGCTGCGTATGCAAATGGTTTGCAAATTTGCGATTATGTCCTTTGGCTTTGCTGCATCGCTATATATGGTCGCCCCGAATTGGACCCGGATGACGATCCGGAAACTGACAGGGGACATGAGCCATGAAAGATATCCTTTCCGAGCTGGAAGACCGCCGCCAGGACGCGCGGCTGGGCGGCGGCCAGCGCCGCATCGACGCACAGCACGGCCGCGGCAAGCTGACGGCCCGCGAACGGATCGAACTCCTGCTGGATGAGGGCAGCTTTGAAGAGTTCGACATGTTCATCTCCCACCGTTGCACTGATTTCGGCATGGAAAACAACAGGCCCGCCGGCGACGGCGTGGTCACCGGCTGGGGCACCATCAATGGCCGCCAGGTCTATGTGTTCAGCCAGGACTTCACCGTGCTGGGCGGCTCGGTTTCCGCGACCCACGCCCAGAAGATCTGCAAGATCATGGATATGGCGGTGCAGAATGGCGCGCCAGTGATCGGCATCAACGATTCCGGCGGCGCCCGCATTCAGGAAGGCGTCGATGCTTTGGCCGGCTATGCCGAGATTTTCCAGCGCAACGTTCTGGCCTCCGGCGTGATCCCGCAGATCTCTGTCATCATGGGCCCCTGCGCGGGCGGCGCGGTCTATTCGCCTGCGATGACCGACTTCATCTTCATGGTCAAAGACACCTCCTACATGTTCGTGACCGGTCCCGACGTGGTGAAAACCGTCACCAACGAAGTTGTGACGGCCGAGGAGCTGGGCGGCGCTTCCACCCATACCAAGAAATCCTCTGTCGCCGATGGCGCCTTTGAAAACGATGTCGAAGCGCTGGCCGAGGTCCGCCGCCTGGTCGACTTCCTGCCTGCAAACAACCGCGAAAAGCCGCCGGTGCGCCCGTTCTTTGACGAGCCGGGCCGTGTCGAGACCAGCCTGGATACCCTGATCCCGGAAAACCCCAACAGCCCCTACGACATGAAGGAGCTGATCACCAAAGTCGCGGACGAAGGGGACTTCTATGAAATCCAGGAGGATTTCGCCAAAAACATCATCACCGGCTTCATCCGCCTCGAAGGCCAGACCGTGGGTGTCGTTGCCAACCAGCCGATGGTGCTGGCAGGCTGCCTTGACATCGACTCCAGCCGCAAGGCCGCCCGTTTCGTGCGCTTCTGCGACTGTTTTGAAATCCCGATCCTGACCTTTGTTGACGTGCCGGGCTTCCTGCCGGGCACCTCCCAGGAATACGGCGGCGTCATCAAACACGGCGCCAAGCTGCTGTTTGCCTATGGCGAAGCCACCGTGCCCAAGGTCACCGTGATCACCCGCAAGGCCTATGGCGGCGCCTATGACGTGATGGCCTCCAAACATCTGCGAGGCGACTTCAACTATGCCTGGCCGACCGCTGAGATCGCGGTGATGGGCGCCAAGGGTGCCACCGAAATCATCCACCGCGCCGACCTTGGCGATGCGGACAAAATCGCGGCTCACACGGCGGACTACGAAGACCGTTTCGCCAATCCCTTTGTGGCGGCGGAACGCGGCTTCATCGACGAGGTGATCATGCCCCAGTCCACCCGTCGCCGAGTCAGCCGGGCCTTTGCCAGCCTGCGGGGCAAACAGCTGAAAAACCCGTGGAAAAAACACGACAACATTCCGCTGTAACTGCGGACGTCTGAGCGGGGGCTGTCTGCCCCCGCACCCCCGAGAGTATTTTTCACCAGAAAGAAGAGGGCGCTCTGGTCTTGACCCGCAGCCGTTGGCATATCACCCGCACGGATAGTACCCTGACGCTGTCACGCCGCCTGCCTGCGCGGTTTGACGTTGCGGCGCAAACCGTGCTGCCCGGCGGCAATCCGCTGCGGCTGGCGCATCAGATTCGCCAGGATTTGTGGCGCAAGCTGCAGAACTTGCGCGGCTTTGCTCCGGCAGTGGAAATCACTGCCGAAAGGCAGGGGGTCAGAGTGCGCGCCGGCGGGCAGGTGGCGGGCCGGGTGCCTGCCAATGCTGCCGGATTGATCGCAGATGTGCTGGAAGACCCAGCCAACCGCGCTCGCTGGGCCCGCCATGCCAGCCGGGGGCAGGGCGCTGCGCTGCACAACGCCCGGGCAGATGCAAAGGAGACGCCAGGAACCGCGGCAAAAATTGACATGCAGAGCGAATCATCGGCATGATCCGCTCCAGCCGATATCAGACAGCGCGCGCCTCTGGCGCAGCGCCTGCAGCTCCGGCCGGAGGAGCCTGGTCCGCCAGGGGCCGGAGCTGCGGATATCTGGCGGCCATCCCCTTTGCTTTCTGTGTCGCCGCCGCCGCAGCAGAGCCAGTGCCTGTCCCCTCGGGCCAGACTGTGACGCTGGCAGAGGTGCTCTTGGACGATGCCCCCGGCCAGTCCGGCGAAACCTGGGCGCGGTTCCGCTTCCTGGCGCCGCAGATTGCGCGCGCGACCGGCACGGTCGGCTATGACTTGGCGGCCCCCGATATGGACCATCTCTGCGGCGCTCTGGCGCTGCCTTATCTGGCGGAACACGGGCTGACGGCCGCGCGGGTGGTGATCTCGCTGTCGGACCGGATGGTGCCCTTTGGTGTCCAGGATCCGGAGGCAACCCAGTTTTTCGAAGCCTACCGCCCTGAGGGCGCGGCCTGTATCTGGGAGGCTTTCTGATGGTCCCACAATATCTTGCGGGCAGGGGGCGGAGTCGGCGGATTCTTGCGGCATTGCAGCCACAGCGCCGTCAATTGCCGCGATTTGCATGTGACTTGGCCGCAAACCCCGCTATCCTCGCTGCGGGCAGCCATAAGGCGGCCTTCGTATTGAGGTTGAGACACGCGGACGGCAGCGCCGCCGCTGGTTTCACATTTTTTATCAGGAGACAGAAATGTCCAAGAGCATCAAGCTTTTCGCCCTGGCAGGCCTGCTGGCCGCCGTCACTGCCTGCGCCCAGCAGGAAGAAGAATTCGTCGTGGTTGAGCCGGTTTCCGAAGAACCGGTCTTCACCGGCAAATACAACTAAACACTACAGGGGTCCGGCCCTGCGGCCGGCCCTCGCCGCCTCGTGGGGTGCCGGACCGGAGGCACCGATATGCTGAAACACCGCGGGTTCCCGGGCCGTATGCCCGGCACTGATTTCCAATTTATCATCCGCCGCCCGAACCCCAGAGGGGTGACGCCGCTGACCCGGCGCGAGCGCTTCCGCGACCGCAAGAACGTCGACAAGCGTGTTGACCTCATGTTCATGCAGACGCTGTGGGAGCATTTCGGCGACCAGCCGTTTGAGCGCGGCAATCTGGATGCAGGCCGTCTCAGCTGGCTGTTCGGCCGCGAGGTGATCCCGGCGGAAGATCCCTTTGATCCCGAAAGCTATGAGGCGCTGCTGGTTATTGACGAAGCCGTTGCGCGCGCATCCTTCCCGGAGGCCTTCGACTGATGGCACCGCCCCGGACACATACCGCGTCCCAGGCCGCGCGGGTCACTGCCCGGCGCCTGATCCGGCGTCCGGGGCGCCGCAATTTCGGCGTGAATCTGCACACGCCCCTTCCAGTTCAGCAGGAATCTGCCACATTTCCGGGAGTTGTATTTCAGGGGCTTACAGCCGCGGCTGACCGGTGCATCGTAAGTCAGGCAGCGCAGCCACGCTGTTGTGCCGAGCGTCTGTTCCGGCCCCTTCGCCTGAACGGGCAGGTGCGCGCCCCCATCCGCGGCCTGCCCGTCTTTTTTCTCCTTCAGGCCTTGGCGGAAGCTTGCCGTACCCTCCCCCCGGTGCGGCAAGCCTTCGCTCAACAAAGCGCCCTTCTTGCCGCAGAGTTGCGCCAGGCTGTTGAGCCTGCAAGTTCCGCAGGGACAACGACGTCCCCGGAAGAAGGAACATGGACATGCGGGCACAATCTCTTATTGCGGCGCTTCTGCTTTGCGGCTTCGTTACGGCCTGTGGCGACACCACCGGCGAACGCATCGTTTACGGCGGCGGCGCAGGCGCGCTTGGC
This sequence comes from Rhodobacteraceae bacterium (ex Bugula neritina AB1), assembly GCA_001730095.1. GTDB lineage: Bacteria > Pseudomonadota > Alphaproteobacteria > Rhodobacterales > Rhodobacteraceae > Leisingera. The sequence goes on along the minus strand of MDLF01000033.1, from coordinate 28,225 downwards.
GCCGCGATCCTGGATGCCAACCTGGTCACCGGTGCTGCCGTCGGCGTTGCTGCAAACCTGGTCTACTGCGAGCAAAACCCCCGCAAATGCTGATGGCTGTGCCGCAGCACTGAACAGCCGCCTCGCGCGGGGCGCTACTGAAATCACGCAGACGCCGTGTCCGGGACAGCCCCGGGCGCGGCGTTTTGCATTCCGGAATGCCATGGAACAAGGGCCAGAATACAAAGGGACTGCCTATGTTTGATAAGATCCTGATCGCCAACCGGGGAGAGATCGCCTGCCGGGTGATCAAAACCGCACGCAAGATGGGCATCAAGACCGTTGCCATCTATTCTGACGCCGACAAGCAGGCACTGCATGTGCAGATGGCGGACGAAGCTGTCCACATCGGCCCGCCGCCTGCCAACCAGTCCTATATCGTCATCGACAAGGTGATGGAGGCCGTCCGCGCAACCGGCGCCCAGGCGGTGCATCCGGGCTATGGTTTCCTCTCCGAGAACTCGAAATTCGCCGAGGCACTTGAGGCCGAGGGGGTTGCCTTTGTCGGCCCGCCGGTGGGCGCCATTGAAAGCATGGGCGACAAGATCACCTCCAAGAAGATCGCGCAGGAAGCAGGGGTTTCCACCGTGCCCGGCTATATGGGGCTGATCGCCGATGCCGATGAGGCGGTGAAGATCTCCAACCAGATCGGCTATCCGGTGATGATCAAAGCCTCTGCCGGTGGCGGCGGCAAGGGCATGCGGATCGCCTGGAACGACGAAGAGGCCCGCGAAGGCTTCCAGTCCTCCAAGAATGAGGCCGCAAATTCCTTTGGCGATGACCGGATCTTCATCGAAAAATTCGTGACGCAGCCGCGTCATATCGAAATCCAGGTGCTCTGCGACAAACACGGCAACGGCATCTATCTGGGCGAGCGTGAATGCTCGATCCAGCGCCGCAACCAGAAAGTGGTGGAAGAAGCCCCGTCGCCGTTCCTGGACGAGGACACCCGCAAAGCCATGGGCGAACAGGCGGTGGCGCTGGCCAAGGCCGTTGGCTATGCCTCTGCGGGCACCGTGGAATTCATTGTTGACGGTGACAAGAACTTCTACTTCCTGGAAATGAACACCCGCCTGCAGGTGGAACACCCGGTGACCGAGCTGATCACCGGCGTCGACCTGGTGGAGCAGATGATCCGGGTGGCCAACGGGGCGGAATTGCCGCTGCGCCAGGAGGATGTAAAGCTCACCGGTTGGGCAATTGAGAACCGTCTTTATGCCGAAGATCCCTATCGTAACTTCCTGCCCTCGATTGGCCGCCTGACCCGTTACCGCCCGCCGGCAGAGGTCGCTGCAGGCCCGATGTTGGAAGATGGCACCTGGCACGGCGATGCGCCTGCAGGCAGCCGTGCCGTGCGCAACGACACCGGCGTCTATGAAGGCGGCGAGATTTCCATGTATTACGACCCGATGATCGCCAAGCTCTGCACCTGGGCGCCGACCCGCGGCGAGGCGATCGAGGCGATGCGCACAGCGCTCGACAGCTTCGAGGTCGAGGGCATCGGCCACAACCTGCCGTTTGTGGCGGCGGTGATGGACCATCCGAAATTTGTCTCTGGCGACATGACCACGGCGTTCATTGCCGAGGAATACCCCGACGGTTTCGAAGGCGTCGAACTGCCCGAAGCCGACCTGCGCAAGATCGCGGCCTCCTGCGCTGCGATGCACCGGGTTGCCGAAATTCGCCGCACCCGTGTGTCGGGCCGGATGGACAACCATGAACGCAAAGTGGGCGCCGATTGGGTCGTCAATGTGCAGGGGAAGTCCTTTAACGTGGTGACGGATGCCGACCGAGAAGGCGCCACCGTGCGCTTTGATGACGGTACTGAACTGCGGGTGGCCTCCGACTGGACCCCGGGCGACCAGCTGGCGTCCCTGAATGTCAGCGGTGAGACGCTGGTGCTGAAGGTCGGCAAGGTCACACAAGGCTTCCGTGTCCGCTCCCGCGGCGCTGATCTGACAGTCAAGGTGCGCACCCCGCGCCAGGCCGAACTGGCTGAGCTGATGCCAGAGAAACTGCCGCCGGACACCTCCAAGATGCTGCTCTGCCCGATGCCTGGCCTGATTGTGAAGGTCGACGTCGAAGTGGGTCAGGAGGTCCAGGAAGGCCAGGCGCTCTGCACTGTCGAGGCGATGAAGATGGAAAACATCCTGCGCGCCGAGAAGAAAGGCGTGGTGTCCAAGATCAACGCAAGCGCGGGCGACAGTCTGGCGGTCGACGACGTGATCATGGAATTCGAATAATGCAGCGCGGGGCAGGCAAACATGCAGCCGGGCAGGCGGGAGATCCCGCCGCCGCTTGCATGCCTGCCCCGCTGCGCCGTGCATCATGCACGAAATCTTCAGGATTTTTTACGATACTGGCGCGGTTTGACGACCCTAAGGTGCCGCATGATCCGTCTTTTGACCTGCCTGCTGACCGCTCTGGCGCTGCTGTCTGCCTGCGCGCTCGACAAAGAAGAGACGCTGCGCACCCAGCTCTCGGCCTGGGTCGAGCTGGGGGAGACTTTCTTTTTCCAAAGCTCAATGAGCTGCACGGCAGCCGTGTTCCACACCGTGGAAAACCCACGCATCACCTCTCTGGTGGGCCGGGCCCGCTCGCTCAACACCGGCATGAAGATGCTGGATACGGGCAAGCCGGTGATGTTTGCGGTTTCAGGCAAATCCCCGAATGCGGTGACAGAGGAAATCATGTCCCGCGATCTGCCGCAGGGGCTGGGGGTGCTGAACTCCGGGCTTGCAGGTGTCGGCTGCATGTCCGATCTGGTCAAGTCCGTCTATTATCAAGCGATCCGCAATCCGGCGTCCAGCCTGGTCTTTGTGCCGGAAAGCGGCGCGATGGTGGTGCTGGACAAACAGGCGATGGCGCTGATCTACGTCCGCGGCAACGGCTGACCGGACCTGCGGGGCGGGTTTACCCGCCGCGCCGCTCCTCCACTTCGCGCAGGCGCTCGGGGAATTTGTCGATGCTGCGGGACAGTTCGCGCACCGTCGAGGGATGCGGCTTGCGCAGCTTGATGCCGCCGTCCTTGCCGATCAGCACCAGCATGAAACCGCGCGGCCGCAGTTTTTTGCGCAGCGCTGACTTGGCGGCGGGGTCCGTATCGGTCAGCACCACCACATCGCGTTCGCGCAAGGCAGCGGCGCCTTCCATAAGGCGTTCCATCTGTTCGTGGAAACGCGGGTCTTCGGGACTGTCGGCAAACACCACAACCGGTCGGTGCGTCCATTGGAATTCCGCCAGCTCCACATCATACCCGGGCTGGATCAGCCCAGGCACACTGCCATCCGCCGCTGCAGCCGCCAGCGGCAGCAAACCTGCCAAAACAACGCTTAGGATTGTTCTCATGATCTCTCCTGTTGTGTTGAATATATGTGTGCCGGCGGCAAATGCGACTGTGAAATCCGCCACTTGGCGAAAAAACATTATCGTTAACGGGATAAAGAGGGGTTGCCGGCCATGATTGTGCCGTTCCCCTTGACCGGGCTGCGGCCTGCGGCCCTCCAGCAGAGGCCCCGTAACGTCATGAAAGTTATCCTGCACACAGGCGCGCACCGCTGCGCAACCACTTCGTTCCAGGAATACGTCCGCCAGAATGCGCACACCCTGGGACAACAGGGCATCGGATTCTGGGGCCCTTACCGCACCCGCAATGGCTTGTTTCACGGCATTCAGCCCGGCCCGGCACCGGTGTCTGGCCGCAATCTGGTGCAACGTGCCAGAGGCCGGCTGCAGATCCGGATGGCGGGCTGCCAGGCAAACGGTGTGCAGCAGCTGCTGGTGAGCGAGGAAAACATGATCGGCGCGGTCCGACAGAACCTGCGGCTTGGCGATCTGTACGGCGGTGTTGGGGAACGCATGGCCCGCTATGCGCAGGCCTTTGGCGATGTCGTCACCGATGTGGCGCTCTCGATCCGCAGCCTGGACAGCTACTGGACCTCGGCGCTGGCCTTTGCGGTGGCGCGGGGCCACAAGATGCCAACAGCCACCAGCCTTGACCGGCTGGTGCGGTCGCCGCGCAGCTGGCGCGACGTGATTACCGATATCGCCGCAGCGATGCCGGATGTGCGCCTGCAGGTGCTGCCGTTTGAAACTTTCGGCACCCGGCCAGAAGCGGCGCTGACAGTGCTCACCGGCATCAAGGCGCCGCGCAGCCATGCGCGGGTGCGTCTCAACGCGTCGCTCTGCCTGCAGGACCTGCGGGCCAACCTGCCATCCGCTGCCGCAGCACAGCTGCCGCAGGGCGCAGGCCGCTGGCGCCCCTTTGATAACGCGCAAACCGCATATCTGCGCGAGGCTTATGCCGACGACATGATGTGGCTGGCAGGCGGGGCCGATGGTCTCGCTGTTCTGGCCAAAGACCCGGAAAAACAGGCGGCGGGCTTGAACCCGTCCCGTATCGAACTGACAAGAGGAAGACCTGATGACAAACAAAGACGAATGGCGGGCTCTGGCTGAGAAAGAGCTGCGCGGACGGGCTGTTGACGACCTCAACTGGCAGACGCTGGAAGACATCGAGGTCAAACCGCTCTACACCGAAGACGACGCCAAGGATCTGCCCCATATGGGCACGCTGCCGGGGTTCGGTCCTTTCACCCGCGGGGTGAAGGCCACGATGTATGCAGGCCGCCCCTGGACCATCCGCCAATATGCGGGTTTCTCTACCGCCGAAGAATCCAACGCCTTCTACCGCCGCAACCTGGCAGCGGGCCAGCAAGGTGTTTCGGTTGCTTTCGACCTTGCCACCCATCGCGGCTATGACAGCGACCACCCGCGCGTGGTCGGCGATGTCGGCAAGGCGGGCGTGGCCATCGACAGTGTCGAGGACATGAAGATCCTGTTCGACGGCATCCCGCTGGACAAGGTCTCGGTCTCGATGACCATGAACGGCGCTGTGGTCCCGGTGCTGGCCTCTTTCATCGTCGCCGGTGAGGAGCAGGGCCACGACAAATCCCTGCTTGCGGGCACCATTCAGAACGACATTCTGAAGGAGTTCATGGTCCGCAACACCTATATCTACCCGCCGAAACCCTCGATGCGGATCATCTCCGACATTATCGAATACACCTCGAACGAGATGCCCAAGTTCAACTCCATCTCGATCTCCGGCTACCATATGCAGGAGGCCGGCGCGAATCTGGTGCAGGAGCTGGCCTATACCATCGCCGACGGGCGCGAATACGTGCGCGCCGCCTTGGACGCAGGCATGGATGTGGATAAATTCGCCGGCCGGTTGTCGTTCTTCTTTGCGATCGGCATGAATTTCTTTATGGAAATCGCCAAGCTGCGCGCCGCCCGCACCCTGTGGCACCGGGTGATGACTGAATTCGGCGCCAAGTCCGAACGCTCCAAGATGCTGCGCACCCACTGCCAGACCTCGGGCGTCTCCTTGCAGGAACAGGACCCCTACAACAACGTGATCCGCACCGCCTATGAGGCGATGAGCGCGGTTCTGGGCGGCACCCAAAGCCTGCACACCAACGCGCTGGATGAAGCCATCGCGTTGCCCACCGACTTCAGCGCCCGCATCGCCCGCAACACCCAGCTGGTGCTGCAGGAGGAAACCGGCGTCACCAATGTGATCGACCCGCTGGCCGGCTCCTACTACGTTGAAAGCCTGACCAACGACCTTATTGAAAAAGCCTGGGCCCTGATCGAAGAGGTCGAGGAAATGGGCGGCATGACCAAGGCCGTCGAGAGCGGCATGCCCAAGCTGCGCATCGAAGAGTCGGCAGCGCGCCGTCAGGCGATGATCGACCGCGGCGACGAGGTTGTGGTCGGCGTCAACAAGTACCGCAAGGACAAGGAAGACCCGATCGACATCCTGGATGTGGACAATCACGCAGTGCGCGACGCCCAGATCGCCCGCCTGCAAAAGATGCGCGATACCCGCGACGAGGCTGCCTGCCAGGCCGCCCTCGATGAACTGACCCGCCGTGCCGCATCAGGCGAGGGGAACTTGCTGGAAGCTGCAGTCGAAGCCGCCCGCGCGCGGGCCTCAGTCGGAGAGATCTCCATGGCAATGGAAAAGGAATTCGGCCGCCACCGCGCGGAAGTCAAAACCCTGGCCGGCGTTTATGGCGCAGCTTATGAGGGCGACGAGGGCTTTGCCGCGATCCAGAAATCGATCGAGGATTTTGCCGAGGAAGAAGGCCGCCGCCCGCGTCTTCTGGTGGTCAAGATGGGCCAGGACGGTCACGACCGCGGCGCCAAGGTAATCGCCACCGCCTTTGCCGACATCGGCTTTGACGTCGACGTAGGCCCCTTGTTCCAGACCCCGGCAGAGGCCGCTCAGGACGCCATCGACAACGACGTCCATGTGATCGGCATCTCGTCGCAGGCGGCAGGCCACAAGACGCTGGCGCCGCAGCTGGTCGACGCGCTGAAAGCCGAAGGCGCAGGCGATATCATCGTGATCTGCGGCGGCGTCATTCCGCAGCAGGACTATGAGTTCCTGTATTCCAAAGGCGTCAAGGCGATCTTTGGCCCTGGCACCAACATTCCCGAGGCCGCTCAGGACATCCTGCGCCTGATCCGCGAAGCGCGCAGCTGAATAGAGCAGGGGGGCTGCCTGCCCCCCTGCCATTGGGCTTGAACCAATGGCGCCACAAGAGAGCCGGGGGGCTGTCTGCCCCGCCGCCATTGGGCTTGAACCAATGGCGCCACAAAAAGAGCCGGGGGGCTGTCTGCCCCCCGGACCCCCCGAGGGTATTTTTCCCAGAAAGAAGCAAGCAGAAACTGGCTTGCCCCCTGCTGCTGCGCCGCTAGTGTTTGGCCGTAAACAGGAGGGCGCGCAAATGATACTCGATCATCTGGCCGTAGCAGGCGAAACGCTGGAAGAGGCCGTAGCGCATACCGAAGAGGCCCTTGGCATCGCGCTTGGTTCTGGCGGCCAGCATGCCCGCTATGGCACCCATAACCGCCTGATCGGACTGGAGGACGGGCTGTACCTCGAAACCATCGCCATTGATCCGGAGGCCCAGCCGCAGGAACAGCCGCGCTGGTTTGATCTGGATCGTTTTGAAGGCCCCGCAAGGCTGAACAACTGGATCCTGCGCAGCGAAAACCTTGGGACAGAGAAAGCCCAGCTGCCGCCTCATGCACAACGTTGTGTGGCGATGCAGCGCGGGGACTTGCGCTGGCTGATGACGGTGCCCAGCGACGGGCTGCTGCCCTATGACAATATCTTCCCGGCGGTTCTGCAGTGGCAGGTGGAGCCGCCCGCCGCCAGGTTGCCGCAATCAGGCTGCCGTCTTAGCCGTCTGATTCTCAGCCACCCGCAGGCGGCAGCATTGCAGGAGGCACTGGACCGGATCATCAGCGATCCGCGCATCGCGGTGGAGCAGGGGGACCTTGCGATGATGGCGGAGTTTGTGACGCCGCATGGACCGCGGGTGCTGCGATGATCATCCGCTCTGCAACCGCCGCAGATGCAGAGGCCATCTGTGCAATCGTCAACTGGGTGATCTGCGACACGCTGGCGACCTTCAACACTGTTGAAAAAACACCGCATCAGGTGCAAGAGCAGATTATGGCCAGCAACGGCACCTATCTGGTGGCGGAACAGGATGGGCAGATCCTTGGTCACGCGTGTTTCTTCCCGTTCCGCTCCGGTCCTGGCTACCGTTTCACCGCGGAACACAGCATTCACCTGCTGCCCGCTGCACAAAGGCAGGGGGCAGGGCGCCGCTTGATGCAGGCACTCGAAGAACAAGCCATACAGGCGCAGATCCACGTGCTGATCGCCAGCGTCAGCAGTGCCAACCCGGCTGCCATCGCCTTTCACGCGGCCCTGGGTTATGTGGAAACCGCAAGGATGCCAGAGCTTGGCTGCAAGCAGGGGCGCTGGCTCGACACTGTTTTCATGCAGAAAATCCTGACACCGGGTATTCCCGCCCCTGACAGCACGGTCAAACCCGGATAGGCTCTTTTCATGTCACTCTGGACCCGCATATCCGACGCGCTGGCCGCGCTTGCCGCAGGCGAAAGCCTGACGGATGTTTTCGACAAGCTGCGCGCACCACCCGAACGCACCGTGGCCTTTGCCATTGCGGTCATTGCCCTTGGCGCCAAAATGGCCAAGGCTGATGGCCAGGTCACCCGCGATGAAGTCACCGCCTTTCGCGAGGTGTTCCAGATCGCCCGCGACGACGAGACGGGCGCAGCGCGGGTTTTTGACATGGCGCGCACCGATGTGGCTGGATATCAGGAATACGCCCGCCGCATCCATCGCATGTTTGCCGACGATCCGACCACGCTCTGCGACCTGATGGAGGGGCTCTTTCATATCGCCATGGCTGACGGGTTCTACCACCCTGGCGAAAACGAATTCCTGGCGGAGGTGAGCCGCATCTTCGGGCAGACGCCGCAGCAGTTCCAGGCCCTGCGTGCCCGTTTCGTGCCGGATGCGCCCAAGGATCCCTATACGGTTCTGGGCGTCTCGCCGGATATGACCCGCGAGGAGATCCGCAAGCATTGGCGCCAGTTGGTGCGCGACACCCATCCGGATGCGATGATGGCCCGTGGCGTGCCGGAAGAGGCTGTGCGGCTGGCGGAAAAGCGGATGATCGACATCAACCGCGCCTGGGATGAAATCAGCGGATGCAGCGGCAATGCGGCTGGCCACTTATAACATCGAATGGTTCGCCTCTCTGTTTGACAAGGGCGACAGGCTGATGCTGGATGCCAAGCCTTCTGGCGTGCACGGGGTTGACCGCTACACGCAAGGACGGGCCATCGCTCATGTGCTGCGCCGCATTGATGCCGATGCGGTGATGGTGATCGAGGCGCCCAACACCGGCCGCAGCCAGCGCACCACCCAGGCATTGGAGGGTTTTGCCGCCGAGGCGGGCCTCAGGGCGCGCGAGGCGGTCAGCGGCTTTCCGAACGACACCCATCAGGAAATCGCATTGCTCTATGATCCGGACGTGCTGGACGCGGTGCATGATGCCCGCTCGTCTGCCGCCGCGCCGCGCTTTGACAGGGTGTTTGAGATCGACCTGGATGTTGATGAGCGGCTGGATCAGGTTGCGTTTTCCAAACCGCCGCTGGAATTGGCGGTGAAAACCAAGGGCGGCCCGGACAAAGAAAGGATGGAACTGCGGCTGATTGGCGCTCATCTGAAATCCAAGGCGCCGCATGGGGCCAAGACCAAGGCTGAGGTCACAGCCGCCGCAATTGCCAACCGCCGCAAGCAGCTGGCCCAGGCGATCTGGCTGCACCGCCGGGTTGAGGAACACGTGCAGGCAGGCGACCATGTGATCGTGATGGGCGACCTGAACGACGGCCCGGGCCTGGACCAATATGAAAAGCTTTTTGGCCAGTCCTCGGTCGAGATTGTCATGGGCGATCTGCTGAACGACCCGCATGCGCAAAGCCTGCTACGCCCGCGCGCCACATCGCTGCCCAGCACGTCCCGGTTCTATAATGCAGAAACGAAACGCTTTTTCCGTGCGCTGCTGGACTATGTGATGATCTCGCACAGCCTGATGCACCGCCAGCCGCAATGGCGCATCTGGCACCCGTTCGAGGACGGCGAATGCTACCGGGACGCAGACATGCGCCAGGCGCTGCTGGATGCCTCGGATCACTTCCCGGTGACGGTCGATATTGAGGCGGGTTGAGGGGGGCGGCTGGAGCGCTTGATCGGCTCCCCAGTTTTGGAACGGGTTCAAATCAGTCGTTTGACGCCCGTGCAGCGAAGGTCGGCAAGGAACTCAAACGGCAAAACGCTGCAATGCGCAGGAAAGCCTGCTACATAGTGGCGGAAAGACTTGGTCTTCTGCTTGGGAGGTTGATGTGACAGCTATCCAGATAACCCTGCTGCTTGCTCCAGTGATAGTCTTTCTTTTGGGAGCCTGCCTCTTTCAGATTTTGAGGTATCTCAAGAAAAATCAGCCAACAAAAGTTCATGGGCCTCATACGCCCGGTGCCGGTTACGATGCCAAAGAAATTGCGCGCAGCAAAGGCAACGGTATGGCAGACGGCGGCATAGGCTGAACCAACTATGTCTCTTGGTGCAGCCACAGTGAAAGGTCGCCCCGTCCGCCTCATCCCGGAGAGCGATCAATGTCCGGGTGCAGTCCCGCTCCAGCCGGCAGGCCGATGCTTCAAGGGGAAACCATGAGTCTGCCCCTGTTCCTGTCTCTTCAGACATCCTATATTGATGCCATGAAACAGCTTATCTTGCCCGCCGCTCTTTTGGCCCTTCTTTCAACCCCGCTCACCGCAGAGGAAGCAGGCGGGGAAGGCTCCGGTCCCTCCCTGATGGAACGCGGGGCGGAGATGTTGCTGGAGGGGCTGGTGCAGGAAATGGCGCCGGCACTGGAAGATCTGCAGGGGATGATGGGGGAAATCGGCCCGTCGATGGGCGCTTTCCTCAGTAAGATGGGGCCAGCTCTGGCGGATATCGCCCAGGAAGTGGAAGACTGGAGCGCATATGAGCTGCCGGAAATCCTGCCCAATGGCGATATCATCATCCGCAAGAAGCCCAAGGAAAAAGCGCCCGCCGAGGCAGACAAGAGCGAAGAAGAAGGCGTCACCGAAATCTGACGCCGCCTGCGCAGTTCGCCTGTCTTATGCCGGCGGTCCCGGCGCGACTTGCGTGGCTGCCTGTCAGCCCGCCTCCGGCGCAGGTGTGGGTTTCACAAAGCGCAGGTCGATTTCAGCTTCCAGGGTCTTGGCCAGCGATTTCAGCCGCGATTCTGCCACCTCGCCGTACAAGGGCCGCGCCGCATCCGGCAGATCCACGTGCAGTATCCGTTTGCGCGGCTGCCAGCGCAGCGCACCGATGTCACCATTGCCGGTCACCATCAGCATGGCGCCGAACCGCATTGCCTTGCCCAGCACTTCGGCCTCCTGCTGACCTTTTTCATCCAGCAGCCCGTAGAGATGCTCAAAGGAGCTGCCCTGCCGCTTGTTGCTGTAGCGGTGCAAGAGCGCCAGGCCCAGGAACACCCGTTCGGAATGTTTCAGCCCGCCCAGATTGGCGCGGGTGGCATTGTCGAAACAGACCTCGGCACGGTAGTCGGGATGTGCGCGCCAGCTGACGTCATGCAAAAGGCAGGCCGCCTTGACCAGCCGTCGCTTGCTGTGGCGGGCATTGGCGAACAGCGGGCTGACAAAATCATACATCGTCTTGCCGAAACCGGGAACACGGGCGTCCTTCATCTCGGCAAAGCGGGAGGCCTCGACCAGCGGGTCGCGGGCGCGCAACCGCTGCGGCATCTGTTCGTACAGCAGCCCCTCGCGGATGCCATAGCTGGACACCGCGATATCCTTGGGCTTGAAGGTCTTGACCAGCCGGCTCAGCACGTCGACGGCATAGGGCACCAGCGCCATCCGGCTGGCGGAGACACCGCAGGCGCCGCGCAGCTTGTTCAGATCGGCGGCCTCGATATAGCGGGCGGTTTCGCGCACATCCTTGGCCGACATCCGGTATTCATGCAGCACCTTCAGCGGATAGCCGCGTCGGTGCATGTCGATGCGGGCAATCGCCCGCCAGCTGCCGCCAACCAGGAACAGGCGGTCGCGCTGTGGGCCCATCTCGGCCTTCAGCTGTTCGATCACCTGTTTGATGTGTTCCTTGCGCCCCTTGCGTCCGCCTTTGACGTCGCGCAGCTTCAGCGGCCCCAGCGAGGAGGTGACCCGGCGGCCGACGGAGTTCTCCTGGATCTCTGCCAGTTCCATCGAAGAGCCGCCAATATCGCAGACCAGCCCATAGGCGCCGGGCCAGCCCAGCAGAACGCCCTGCGCCGACAGCCGCGCCTCTTCGCGCCCGTCGATGACATGGATCTTCAGCCCCGTTTCGCGCAGCACCTCGTCACAGAACTCCGGCCCGTCCTCGGCGTCGCGCACCGCAGCGGTGGCGACAGCGGACAGGGGCGGCAGCCCCATGCCCTGGGCCAGATGCTGGAACCGGCGCAGCGCAGACAAGGCACGCTCGCGGCCCTCCGGGTTCAGCCGGCCGCTTTCCGACAGGCCCGCGCCCAGCGCGCACATGATCTTTTCGTTGTAGAAATAGGCCGGGCTGCGGGCGGCGCCGTCAAACACCACCAGCCGGACCGAATTGGAACCGACATCGACCACTCCGACCCGGGACAGGGCGCGGGCTTTGGGGTCGTCAAAGATGGGTCGCCCGAAGGGCCCCCAATCAGTTGCGGCGGCGGGGTCCTGTGTCACGTTCATGAGGGCTCCGTCTTGCGATCCGGGTGCAGGATGGGACATGGGCGGGCAGCGGTCAACAGCTTGCGGATGCGTCATTTTCCGCCGCCTCTTCGCGCACCTCGGTGAGCGCCCGCACCGCCAGGGGGCGTGTGAGGCTGCGTTTTTCCGCCAGCGACAGCAGGTCCAGCCGCTGCACGATCTGGGCCGCTGCGGCAAAGGAGCGGTCCATATGCGCCACCAGATAGGGAATCACATCCGGCTTGGGGGTGATCTGGCGGTCGTTGAACAGCTTGGCCAGCACCACCGCCAGCAGCTGGTCGTCCGGCGGCTGCAGTTCGGCATGGGTGGCGGCCTGTACCCGGCTTTGCAGGTCAGGCAGAGTAAGCCCCCAAAGGTTCGGCGCGCCGCGCCCGGTCATCACCAGTGCGTGACCCTGTGCCAGCACCAGATTGTGCAGGTGGAACAAGGCATTCTGCCGTGTGGGATCCTCTGCAATCTGCGGCACGTCCTCGACCGCGACCGGCCCCTGCGCCAGCTCCGGCACGGCCTGCTCGCTCAGCTGGGGCGCCGGGATGATCCGCGCTCCGGTCTGGCTGGCCCAGACATGCGCCAGATGGGTTTTGCCCGCGCCCTTGGGGCCGGTCAGCACCAGCTTGCCACTGGGCCAGATGAACTGCGGGTCCAGCAGCGCCACTGCCATGGCGTTGGAGGGCGCGACAAAGAAATCCTCCCGCCCCAGCGCCGGTTTCGCCGGGAGATCAAAGCTCAGCTGCTGTGCCATAGCTGTTATTCCGAATCCGCGTCGCGGTGGCCAAGCCCCAGGTAGAGGCGGCTGTTCAGGTATTGCTCTGTCAGGAACCGCGCAACAACCCCCAGGGCGGCAGCGACGGGAACCGCCACCAGCATGCCGACAAAGCCAAAGAGGGCGCCAAAGACCGACAGCGACAACAAGAGCCAGACCGGGTGCAGGCCGACAGAGCCGCCCACCAGCTTGGGTGTCAGGAAGTTGCCCTCAGCCACCTGGCCAATGGCAAAGATGCCCGCCACCAGCCCGATGGACACCCAGTCGCCCCAGAACTGAAACAGCGCAAGGCCAATGGCCAGCGCGCCGCCGATCAGGGCGCCGAGATAGGGAATGAAGGTAATGAGACCGGCGATAAAGCCCACGGCAAGGCCGAAGTTCAGCCCCACAATCATCAGCGCCACGGCGTAATAGGTGCCCAGGATCAGGCAGACGGTGCCCATGCCGTGAATAAAGGAATGCAGCACCGCGTCAATTTCAGAGGCGATCCGGCGGATCACCGGCTGATGATCGCGCGGCAGCAACGCATCAATGCGGTCGATCATCCGGTCCCAGTCCAAAAGCAGATAGACGCTTACCACCGGCACGATGACCAGCAGGACCACCACATTCAGAAGCGACACCGCGGAACCGGCGATGGATTGCAGCATCCCGACCGCGCGCAGTTGAAGCGTCTGGGCGATTGCGGTGATCGCCTGATGAATGCGGCTGTCCTGTTCAAAAACCGCTGGGAAATGCTCATTGGCAAAGCTGCGCGCGTCCTGGACCAGCTGCGGCAGCACATTGACCAGATCGATCATCTGATAAATCAGCGTCGGCACCACAACCAGCAGCATCAGAAGGAACACCAGCAGCGCGCCCACCGTGATGGCGGCAATGGCACCAGAGCGGCTCATCCCCCAGGCTTCCAGCCGGTCGGCGATCGGGTCGATCATATAGGCGATGGCGGCGCCCAGCACAAAAGGCAGCAGCACATCGCCCAGGGCCCACATCACAACGGCAAAGACCAAGGCCGCAATGCCCCAGTATTTGAACTGCTTCTTTGCTGGTAGAGCCATGTCCGGGTGCCCGCCTTTGGTCCGTTTGCTTCAGGTTTCTGGCGCCAGTCTTTCCTGATGGGGCAGGGGCTTGCAAGGGGGCAGGGTAAATCCCCTGTGGGCAAGGCGGGGATAAGGCGGAAAAGAGCGGGGGCAAGTTTAGAAAATGCTGCGCCCTGCCGCAGGCCGGGCAGCGCCCGCCCTCATAGTGTGGGCGGGCGCTCCGCCCCGTTCGGGGCGGGGCGTTCCTTCAGCTCTGGATGGTGCCCAGTTCAGGGGTGTCTTCGCCTGCGTCCTCATCTGGCCAGTTGGTGCGCCAGATTTCTGCCGACCAATGGCCGCAATGGACCGCTGGGCGGTCGAACCCCGGCACCGGTGGCAGCAGCGGCGCCACCACCACGTCATGGCGCGGCACCGCGAAATAGGGGAAGGAATAGCGTTCCCGCCCGGATTTGTTCACCACCCGGTGCGGGGTAGAGACCAGCCGCCCGCCAGACCACAATTCCAGCATGTCGCCGATATTGACGACAAAGCCGCCGGGTGGGCAGTCGGGCGTGATCCAGCCGCCGTCCCGCGTCTGCACCTCCAGGCCGCCCACCGGGTCCGGCGCGATGATGGTCAGCGCATCGGTGTCCTTGTGTGGGTGGATGCCAAAGCCCGTATCCTCCGGCGCCTGCGGCGGGTAATGCAGCAGGCTCATGTTGGTCAGGGGCTCGCGGAAGGGGTCCTGAAACTGCGCCGGATCCAGCCCCAGACCCTCGGCCAGCGCGCCCAAGAGCAGGTGAAAGACGCCGTCCAGTTCGCCCCAGTACTTCAGGATCACATCACGCGCTTGCGGCACCTCAGCAGGCCAGCGGTTAGGGCCGTAAAGCGGGCAGGCGGCGCGGATCGGATCGTCCGCTGCCACCTCATGGTGCAGTTTGTAGCCTTCGTATTTGTCTGCGGTGCCGCTGCCATCGTTCGGAGTGAAGAACCCCATCGGGATGTAGCCACGGTAATTGTCTCGCGTAATCGCTTGATCCCATTTGGATTTCTCATCCACGGCAAAGATCGCCCGGACGGCGCTGCGTACAGCCTCCACTGTATCCGGCGCAACGCCTGTGCCGGTGATCGAGAGGAACCCGATATCCTCTGCCGCCGCCAGAACAGCAGCAATTGTGTCCTTGCGCTGCGGGTGAGCCTCCTTGCGCAGGGGCGAGATGTCGATAGTGGGAATGCTCTGGCTCAATGGATCCGCACCCCCTGGCGTTTCAGCTCGGCCTGAACCTGCGCGATATTCACCGCGTCCAGTTCGCAATCCGACTTGACCGACAGCGCTGCGGCAATGCCGGCACCTTGGCCAGCCACAGCGCAACAAGCCATGTTGCGGGTGGCGGCATGGGCGATCTTGTCGCCGCCGATGGCGCGGCCGGTGACCAGCAGACCCTGTACGCCCTTGGGCAGCATCGACCGGTAGGGGATCTGCATGTAGCGCCCCGTCGTGGGCAGGATCAGCACCCCGTAGCCATCGATGAATTCGGGATAGATGCCGATGGTGTCGTCAAAGCGGCCCTGATTGCGGGTCTCCTGCTCGGTGATGTTGTGACGGGCATCGATTTTGCGGGTGTCGCGGATGCCGATGGTCATGCCAAAATTGCGCAGCCGCGCGCCCGCGCAGCCCGGCGTATAGGCGCGCAATGCGTTGATGGCGTGCATCGCCTGTTTGCGCCCCTCGATCTCGCCCTTGGTCATGCTGTCGGGGTCTGTGCCGTCGATCTCTGCCAGATGCACCAGGTTCATATAGGTCATCTCACCGCTGTCATGCACCGCGCCCCAGGTGCCGCCGATGGTGTTGAGATGCGCGGGGATCACCCCGTCGCGGATCGCCTGGCCAAAGGGCTTGGCCAGAAAGGGAGAGAACATCTCGTCTTCCTTGCCGGAAGTCTCCACCTGCCATTCGCCGGTGGACCAGTTGGCATAGGTCTGTGGATCGGCCTTGACGCCCTCCATGAACGCCTGCTTGTCGACGCCGGCAATGTGGAACATCACGCTGGCTGCCTGCATCTGCTCCACCGGGGTCTTGATGGTCGGTGCACCCATCATATGGGCAATATCGGCGTCGCCGGTGGCATCGATCACCCGTTTCGCCAGCACCGCTTCGCGGCCCGCCTTGCTTTCGACAATCACCCCGGTGATCCGGCTGCCCTCGTGGATCGGGGCCACAAAGACACGGTGCAGCATGGGGTGGATGCCTGCTTCCTCGACCAGCGTGTCCGCCACCAGCTTGAAACCTTCGCTGTCCAGTTCATAAGACAGGGACTGGCTTTCGGGCACCGCCGCCCCCATCGCCTTGGCGCGCTCCTCGAACTCCCAGCCGATGCCATGGGCCTCGACCGTCTGTTCGTGCCGGTACCAGGCAAAGCCTTCGACGCCGACGGTGGTGATATTGCCGCCGAAACAGCCGAACCGGTCCATGAGCGTCACCTCCACCCCGGTCCGCGCCGCTGCCAGCGCCGCAGCCAGCCCGCCGGGGCCGGAGCCCACCACCAGCACGTCGGTTTCATGGATGACCGGGATCTCCCGCGCCGGTTCTGTTATGGTCTTGGCCACGTGTCTCTCCCCTGTCCCTGAGAGCGGTGTTTACGGTAACAGTTCCGACTATTGAACGGCGGTTCAAGTTCTTTTGCGCCGCGATGCTGCAAAAACGACAAGAGCGCAGCAATCTTGTAAAAATGGCCAGGCTTCCTAAATTCTCTGGCTATGGGGGCCTGAAAATTTGGTTCCGAGCAGTTTTCATGTGTTGATATTTTTGAATACCGGAGTTTGCAAATGTCGAACAAAGACGCCTTCAAGATCGTCCGAGCCTTTATGGATGAAACCGAAGAATTCTATTCAGACGTTGTCGAGGTTGCTGAGAAGAACCTCAAGGACGGGGAGCTGAAGCTCTATCCGGACAAGCTGAAAAAGTCCTACAAGGCCGCACTGACCAAATGCGACAAGATCTATGGGAAATTCTGCGACGTCTCTGACCGGATCGACCCGGAAAACCCCGACATGAAGATCGTCCGCAAGGCCAGCGAAGAACGCGGCAAACTGGCGCTGGCCTGCGAAGTTCTGGAGGCGCAGAATGCCATGTTCTCGGCCTATATCGGCGCCAAGGTCGCCTCGCAATATGTCGGGGTGATTGCGCTGCTGGCGGCGGTGGTCAAGAACGGCGAGGGCGAGCTCGGCCGGGTTGTCAAAAAGGTCGAGAAGCTGACGAAGGAGCTGAAAAAGGCCAAGTCGCTGGTGCGTGAAGCCAAGACCCAGCGGGCAATCAACGTCACCATCACCGTTGCCACATCCGTTCTGCTGCCCGAGCTGAAGGCGGCGCAGGCGGTCTATGTCGCCATCGGGGTGGGCCTGTCGCGCTCCGCGATCGACGACATGCTGGGGCCGACCGGGGCCACTGACGCAGGGGCTCTCAAGAACGTCTCGACCGAATACGCAGGCTGTGCAACCGCGCTGGGCAGTGCCGCCAACAGCAGCGCCACGGTGATTTCAGGCATTGATACGCTGATTTCGGACGGGGTTGAGGTCGGCAAGGCCGAGAAGATCCTGAAAGACGCCAAAAAAGACCTGAAAGACGCGCAGAAACGGCTGGAGAAGCTGAAGCTTTATGCCAAGCCCAACGGCGTGCAGCTGCAGAAGCTGGCGATTGGTCTTGAAAAAGCGCAGAAAGCGGCCTCCTCCAAGATGAAAGCCTATAAGGCAGCCAAGGCCAAGCGCGACGAGCTGCAGAAAGACCTGGAGAACGCCCAGGCCGGATAAGGCCGGGTATTCCGGCAGTCCTGCGGCTCGCTCGCCGGGCCGGGGCCTGACCTTGGGAAGGCGTGCAGGCGTGTTTCCGCGGCGTTAAGCCCGTTGCGAAAACTTTTCCGGCGGACAGTTTCGGGTCGAAACGGGCAGGGCCCGATCAGGTGCAGGCCGTGCCGCCGCGCGCTACGCCCCATAAGATACAACCCGATGCGGGATCTGTTGTCCTGGTTTCAGCACCAAGCAAAGAGGCACTTGTTTCTCCGCCCTTGCCCGCACCCCCATCAGCCACTAAACCGGGCGGGAACTCGAACCCTCATCACCGATGGAGCCAAGATGCGCCTGTCCCGCTATTTTCTGCCGGTTCTGAAAGAGAACCCCTCGGAAGCCCAGATCGTCAGCCACCGGCTGATGCTGCGCGCCGGGATGATCAAGCAATCCTCTGCCGGGATCTATTCCTGGCTGCCGCTTGGTTTCAAGGTCTTGAAAAAGATCGAAAGCATCGTCCATGACGAGCAGATCCGCGCGGGCCATATCCCGATGCAGATGCCGACCATGCAGTCTGCCGATCTATGGCGCGAGAGCGGCCGCTATGAGGCCTATG
This sequence comes from Rhodobacteraceae bacterium (ex Bugula neritina AB1), assembly GCA_001730095.1. Classification (GTDB taxonomy): domain Bacteria; phylum Pseudomonadota; class Alphaproteobacteria; order Rhodobacterales; family Rhodobacteraceae; genus Leisingera. Next base: position 9,804 of record MDLF01000033.1, on the reverse strand, counting down.
GCCAGGAAATGCTGCGGATGAAGGATCGGCATGACCGCGACATGCTGTTCACCCCCACCGCCGAAGAGCTGATCACCGATATCTTCCGCGCCCATGTCAGCAGCTACAAGGACCTGCCGCTGACCATGTATCAGATCCAGTGGAAATTCCGCGACGAGATCCGCCCACGTTTCGGCGTGATGCGCGGCCGCGAATTCTACATGAAGGACGGCTATAACTTCGACCTGACCAAGGAAGACGCGCTGCACGCCTACAACCGCCATCTGGTCAGCTATCTGCGCACCTATGAGCGCATGGGCCTGCAGGCGATCCCGATGCGCGCCGACAGCGGCCCCATTGGCGGCGATGACACCCATGAATTCCTGGTGCTGGCCGACACCGGCGAGTCCGAGGTGTTTTATGACAGCGCCGTCACCGATCTGACCTTTGGCGACCGCGAGATCGACTATGACGACGTCGCGCAGTGCCAGGGCGTGCTGGAGGAGTTCACCTCGAAATACGCCCGCACCGACGAGACCCACGACGAAGCCCTGTTCAATGCAATCCCCGAGGAGCGCCGCCGCGTCGCGCGCGGTATCGAGGTCGGACAGATCTTCTACTTTGGCACCAAATATTCCGATGCCATGGGCGCCACTGTGCAGGGGCCGGACGGCAAGCCGGTTCCGGTCCACATGGGTAGTCACGGCATTGGCGTGTCGCGTCTGCTGGGCGCGATCATCGAGGCCAGCCATGACGACAAGGGCATCATCTGGCCCGAGGGCGTGACCCCGTTCCACTGCGGGATCGTCAACCTGAAACAGGGCGATGACGAAGCGGATGCGGCCTGTAACCAGCTTTATGCAGCGCTGACGGCGGCCGGTCTGGATCCGCTTTATGACGATCGCAAAGAACGCGCCGGCGGCAAATTTGCCACCATGGACCTGATCGGTCTGCCCTGGCGCATCACCGTCGGCCCGCGTGGGCTGAAGAACGGCGTGGTGGAACTCACCTCCCGCCGCACCGGTGAAAGCGAGGAACTGTCCCCGGAAGAGGCCGTGAAGAAGGTGGTGGAAGTCTACAAGGCCCACCCCACCGGTCGCGGCTTCTGAGCAGCACCGCTTGGCAGTTTGAAAAGCATGAGAAAGGGAGCTGCACGGCTCCCTTTCTTCTTTGGAGGGGGGGCGCACGGCGTCGAGAGGGGCACCCAAGGCGTGTTTTCAGCCGTGTTTCAACGGGTAGTCATGTCCTGAGAACCGGTGAAACACAGCGGCAATCGCCACCAATGCAAGGGCACCGGTCAACACCGGGAACAGCAGGAAGGAGATGCCAGGGTCGGCGGCGAAGACAACCAGGGGATCCGCACCGGCGGGCGGGTGGGTCAGCCGAAGCGCGGCCATCAGGGCAATCGACAGGCCGACGGCCAGCGCCAGGGCCCACCAGGTATCGGGCAGCAATGCGTTCAGCGCCAGCGCGACAGCGGTCGCCAGAACATGGCCGCCAACCACATGCGCGGGCTGCGACAGCGGGCTGGCGGGAACCGCGAACAGCAGCACGCAGCTGGCGCCGAAAGGCGCCATCAAAAGCAGGATATTGGCGTGTGTTGTCAGCAGTGACAGCACCGCAATGGCCAGAAAGGCGCCCAGTCCCGCCAGAACCGCCATCCGCAGCGACGCAGGCGGCAGGGCGCGTTTGAAATACCTGTCCATTGTTTGTTCACCCCTTATCACCGGTACCCGGTCGATAAAGCTGTGCGGGCGAAAAAATGCAAGGCCGAGGGCATTTTTGGCGCCTCACAACGAGGTGACATCAGCCGTGGCCGAGCCACGAGTTTTCTGCAAAACCCATGGCAAAGCAATTTGCAGAAAAAATTGCCCCCGCCGCCGGGCGGGGGCAGGGGCCGCAAGGCGGTTCCGATCAGAGAATGTCGAAGTTGGCGGCACTCAGCTCATCGAATTCAACTCCGCGCAGCACCAGCGCATCACCGTCGCCGAAGTTCAGTACGGTGTTTTCGCCGCGGCTGCGGGCAAATCCTGCAAGGTCGTCAAAGCTCTCTACGCCTTCGACATCCAGCTGGATCATGTCGTCATCGGCACTGAAGTCCACGATACGGTCGCGGCCATCGCCTTGTTCAAAGATGAAGGTGTCGTCACCGCGCCCGCCTTTCAGCACGTCGCGGCCGGTGCCACCATCCAGCGAGTCATTGCCACGGCCGCCGAACAGCACGTCACGGCCTGCGCCGCCGTCCAGCTCATCCCAGCCGCTGCGGCCCAGCAGGATATCGCGGCCACCGCCTGCGCTGACCAGGTCATCCACAGCGGAGCCGCGGAAGAAGTCGAACCCGTCGGTGCCTTCGGTCACCAGATATTCGTTGATGTGAACTTCGGCAATCTGTGCGCCGGGCTGAGTGAAATCCGCCGCCTCCGGGTCAATGAAGGCACCGGCTGCATTGGTGCCGCCCAGGACGTTGCCTTCGCCCTCGGGCAGGAAGCCTTCGTGCAGCGTGACCACACCGTTTTCGTCTACGCCGGTATCAGGCGCTGTCTGGTTGAGGAAAGCGGCGTCTTCTTCGGTGTTCTCTTCAGTGCCTGCATCCAGCACATCGCTGCCTTCAAAGACGATGTTCTGTGAACCGAGGAAATTGCCTTCTTCGTCAAACAGCTGCACGGCCTGTCCGGTGCCGACAAATGCGTCGTTGGACGGAAGGATCATCGACGCCAGCGAGATATAGCCGTTGGAGGCGCCGTCCACGCTGATCTCTGCGACGCCGGTCTCGCCGGTGGCCAGCGGCCCGCCTGCGCCCAGCACCGCACCAGTCACGGCATCGCTGTCGAGAGCCTCGACCTCAGCATTGATCGGGGCAAAGTTGCCATCCTCGGCCAGTGCCTCTAGCCCGGCAGACGCGGCTTCGTTCCGGTTGTAGAGGTCAAAGCTGCCGTCATGGGCTGCAAACCAGAACGGGGTCAGAAAGGTGCCGCCCTGGGCAGAGGTGTTGGATGCAACAATGCGAATATCGGTCATTGGGGTGTCCTTTTTTATAATGACGTGCGGGCACCTTGGGCAGGTATGTTTCTCCTGCCTAGGTGCAGGCGGATCACGGTTGATCAACTGGGCAGGAACTCACTGTGAGATCACAGGAAGATCATTTGCTGTGAGGCAAAAAGGTCAGGATTTCACGATGTTGTCGCTGTTTTTGAGTGGCTGCGGGTTTTGCGGCAGGCAGCCGGGCCGGCGGAAATGCACATCTGCGGTACGCCCAGCCTTGACCCCGGGCGCGCATCGGCACAGGTTGCAGGCAAAATCTCCGGGCAGGACCTATATATGGCCACGACACCACCGCCGTTTTCCCGTTTCGAATGGATCATCGCCTGGCGCTACCTTCGCGCCCGCAAGGCCGAGGGCGGGGTCAGCGTGATGACCTGGATCAGCCTCATCGGCATTACCCTGGCGGTGTTTGCGCTGATCGCCACGCTGGCGGTGCGTTCTGGCTTTCGGTCAGAGTTTGTCGGCACCATTCTTGGCGCCAATGCCCATGTCACGCTCTATTCCTACGGCCAGGTGAATGAGGCCGGCGCGGTGGATCGCACCCTGCAAGATTTTCAGGCGCTGGCAGATCAGGTGGCCGCAGTGCCCGGTGTCATCCGTGCCGCGCCTTTGGTGAAGGGGCAGGTGATGGCCAACAGCCGCCAGCGCAATGCCGGCGTTGAGGTCTTTGGCATCTCGGCTGCCGATATTCTGGGTATTCCTGGTGTTGCCCAAAGCAAAGAGGCGATCGGTGATCTGGCCCGGTTCGGCGAGGGCATTGCCATCGGCTCGGGCGTGGCACGCGAACTGGGCCTTTCTGTTGGCGACAAGATCAAGCTGATCTCTCCCAACGGGGTCAAAACCGCCTTTGGCACCAGCCCGCGGGTCAATGCCTATGAGGTGGTCTATGTTTTCACGGCAGGCCGTTGGGACATCGACCGCACCCGTGTTTACCTGCCGTTTGCCGAGGCGCAGAGCTTCTTCAACCGCGAGGGCGTGGCGGATGAGATTGAAATAATGGTGCAAGACCCGGAAAACGTGGACAGACTCGTCCCGTCGATCCTGGTGGCAGCGGGGGGCGGGGCAGGTGTCTGGACCTGGCGGGATGCCTCTGGCGGGTTCCTGCGTGCGCTGGAGGTCGAGGACAACGTCATGTTCATCATCCTGTCGATCCTGGTGCTGATTGCAGCGATGAATATCGTTTCCGGCCTGATCATGCTGGTCAAGAACAAGGGCCGCGACATTGGCATCCTGCGGACCATCGGTCTGAGCGAGGGGTCTGTCATGCGGGTGTTCTTTATCTGCGGCGCCTTTACCGGCGTTCTTGGAACCGTTTTCGGCGTTGTGCTGGGATGCCTGTTTGCGCTGTATATCGACCCGATCTTTTCGTTCGTGAACTATGTGATGGGCGGCGGTGTCTGGGATCCGTCAATCCGTGGCATCTATGCGCTGCCTGCTGAGCTGCGGCTGGCGGATGTGCTCTCGGCCACCGGGCTGTCTCTGGGGCTGTCGTTTTTTGTGACCATTTTCCCGGCCCGCCGCGCGGCGCGGCTGAACCCGGTGGAGGCGCTGCGCTATGAGTGAGGTCATGCTGGAACTGAAGGGGATCGCCAAATCCTACCTGACTGGCACAGCGGGGCAGGTGGATGTGCTGCGCGGCGCGGATCTGAGCCTGCAGGCAGGGGAAGTGGTGGCGCTGGTTGCGCCTTCGGGCGCTGGTAAATCGACGCTCCTGCACATTGCGGGGCTTTTGGACACGCCGGACACGGGCGAGGTGCGTGTGGCGGGCGCAGATGTGACCCGCAAGGGTGACCGCGGCCGCACGCGCCTGCGTCGTCAGGAAGTGGGGTTTGTCTATCAGTTCCACCACTTGCTGCCGGAGTTTTCGGCGCTGGAAAACATCGTGCTGCCGCAGCTGGCCAATGGTGCTACGCAGAAATCCGCGGTGGCGCGGGCGGCGCAGCTATTGGGCACAGTGGGGTTGGCGGGGCGTGCCGATCACCGCCCTGCGGCGCTTTCGGGTGGCGAGCAGCAGCGGGTGGCGTTCTGCCGGGCGCTGGCCAACAGCCCTCGGGTGCTGTTGGCGGATGAACCCACCGGAAACCTCGATCCCGCAACTTCCGATCAGGTCTTTGCGGCCTTGATGGAGCTGGTGCGCGGCACTGGCCTGTCGGCGCTGATTGCCACTCATAACCTGGAGTTGGCTTCCCGGATGGACCGGCAGATCAGGCTGGAAAACGGGCTGCTGGTGGCGATGTAAGAAAATTGCGCCCTGGCGGCGCAATGCCTTCGGCGAGAGTATTTGGGAAAGGTGAAAGCGGGGCGAGCAGCCTCAGGCGGAACCTTGCCGACGGTGCCGACAGCAGTCTATGGCCGGGTGCCGGGGTTTGCTATCAGCTGTTCAAATCGGAGCAGGCGGGTTAGGCTGTCCGGCAATGCGCAGAAAGGGCTGATACGTGGTGAATTCCGTTGTCGAAAAAGATGTGACCGTTGAGGGCAACATCTCCTCCAGCAAAGGCAGCGTCGAAGTGCGGGGCCGGGTTGTCGGCGATGTATCAGCGCAGGCTGTGACAGTGCTGCAGGGCGGCACTGTCGAGGGGGCGCTGAATGCCCGCTCCGTGACCGTCGAAGGCGCTTACAGCGGTCAGATCCAATGCGAGGACCTGCGGCTGGCGGCCAGTTCCCAAGTGCGGGCGGACGTGTCGGCGCAGACCATGTCCACGGAGAACGGCGCCCAGCTGCAGGGCAATATCAAGGTCAGCAGCCAGGCAGGCTGAGGGGCGGGACGGTCCTGTCCGGGCCGCGCAGTTCCGGCTGGCGTTGATCCGGTTTGTCGGCTACCAGCTTGCTTATGACCGATACTCTGCCGCCGTGCCCCGAATGTTCATCCGCCTATGTCTATCAACAGGATGCTCTGCTGATCTGCCCCGAATGCGCCCATGAGTGGGCTGCCGGGGACGCTGGGGGCGAGACCAAGGACGTGCGTGACAGTGTCGGCAATCTGCTGGCAGACGGGGATACGGTGACGGTGATCAAGGATCTGAAGCTGAAGGGCACGTCCTCAGTCATCAAGGTCGGCACCAAGGTGCGCGGCATCCGGCTGGTGGAGGGCGATCACGACATTGACTGCAAGGTGCCGGGTGTCGGACCGATCGGGTTGAAGTCGCAGTTTGTGAAGAAGGTGTCAGGTTAGGCCAGCTGGGTGATCCAGACCCCCAGTGCCATCACTGAAATGCCCGCCGCGCGGGTCAGGGTCAACGGGCTGATCTGGGCGCCGAACAATCCGAAATGATCGATGGCAGCGGCGGAGATCAGCTGGCCGATCAGCACGAAAAACACCGCGTTGCCGACGCCGAAATGCGGCGCCACATGGGTGATCGACAGAACGTAGAAGGCAACCAGCACGCCCGCCAGCAACAGATGCTTTGGTGCAGCGGGGATCTTGGCCAGGGCCTGCGGGCCTGCGATCAGCGCATATAGCGATGTGGCAACCAGCGCGATCAGGAACAGCACCACAGCGGCAGAGGCCGGGGAGCCGATGAGCTTGCCGAGTGCTGCGTTCAGCGCAGCCAGGACCGGAATGCCGAGGCCTGCGGCCAGCATGATGAGGGCGTATTGAGTCATGGGGCGGCTCCTGCAGCTGTCGTGTGCGGGTTTGTGGACGCAAACCCCGGTGCAGCACAAGGGCTTCGTCGCGGCGCCGGACATCGGCGGGTTAGTCGCAGATACCGTTCAGCTCCGCATCCTTCCAGGGCAGATAGACGTCCTGCTCTCGGCTGTGTGGCAGCGGGCTGACCGGCATTGCTGCAGACAGCATCCGGTGGAGCCGCCCGGTGCGTGCGGCCTGAGGGGCGAGGGCGCGGCAGCAGACGTATTCCTCGATGATGGCGCCCTGCTGTTCAAACCCGTAGGTGCCGAACTCCGGATCTCCCTCCAGGTCAAACAGATAGGGATCGCGGCTTTGGCCATGTTCTGCGGCTGCCCGAAGCGGCGAGTAGCCGGTTTGCCTGCGGTTCTGCCATTGCCAGACATGGGTGGCCTCATGCGCCAGCAGCATTGCCTCCACCAGATGCAGGCGGTCCGGGTAGTCCGGCAGGTAGTTGTCCAGATACCAGTCACGGGTGAAGAAGATTCGGTTGAACAGGGCCACTGCAGCGGGTTTGGCGGTGACGATCTCTTCTTTTACCGGCGGCAGGATACGTTCGCGGCAGGTCACGCGCGGGCGCGGCATGCGGCGGAAAGTAACGGCCCCCAGCGGCGCGCCGTTCACAATGCGGACCTGGTCCGCGTTGAGGCTGGGCCCATGCAGCCCGGCGAGATAGGCGCGCTCTGTTTCGGTCAGCGGGCGGCCGCAGGCGGCGATGACCAACAGAATGAGGAGCAGGCAGCGGATCATATGAAGCCCCGCCTCAGCAGCTCAGAGCCAGCACGCGGCTGATTTCGGTGAGAGAGCGGCCCGATTGCGCTCTCCAGGTGTTGAAGGCGGCCTGCACGGACTTCATTGCGGTCTTGGACGCGGCGGGCTTGTCGATGACCCCTTCGGCAATCAGACGGGCGGTGACATCCCGGCTGAGGATGAAACTGTCCCGTCCGGCAAAGCGCATGGCGTATTGCCCCGTGTTTCCCCCCAAACGGCTGCCGCGTTTCTTAAGCATCTCCAGCAGGCCGGTGTAGTCGGCAGAGGGCCAGCCGCCCAGCACCGCGCCCGCGCCGCCCTGGTCGCGCAGTTCCATCAGGAAAGCGGCGTTTGCGCGTACAGTGGCGAGTTTGGCGCCGTTTCTGACCACACGCGTGTCGCCAAGGATGGCGTCGAATTCTCGGTCGTCCATAAAGGCGCAGGGGCCGGGATCGAAGCCGTGAAAGACCTCCTCGAACCCGTCCCATTTGGCCTCGATCACTTTCCAGTTGAAGCCCGCCTGGAAGATGCATTTGGTCATCACTGACAGCCAGCGGTCCTCGGGCAGGCTGGTGACGCCTGGGTCTGGTGCGGCGAGTTTCGCTTCCAGCGCGTCTGCGCCGCCGTGGCGGGTGGCAGAGATGGTATAGATCTCGTCGAAGGTGCGCATGGGGAACCTCTGCTGGGGCAGGATCAGGTTAGCGGTGCTGGCGCAGCTCGACAATGGATTTGCCGAGCCGGAAGGGGGCGGCAAAACTGACAAGGCACAGCGCGATAATCTGCAGGACCAGGATATGGGCGTTTGCTTGCAGGTATTCCCATTCATCCTTGAGCTTGGAGACATGGGCAATGAGGCCGTCATAGGCGCGTGCAATGATCAGGAAGTCGCCCGCGATGGCGGGGACCTTGCGGCGCATGGTGTCGACGGCGGCCTGCGCGGGTGCGTCGAGTGCGGTGAAAACCAGAAAAGCCTCTGGGTCAAAGGCGCTGGCCTGGGCCTCCATGTCCTTCATCTCGTCCATTTCAGTGCGGCCTGTGCCGAACAGGAAGCTGAGCCCCTGCAGCGGGGCGACCTCATCCGTCACCGCGATGAACAGCGGCAATTCGGCGTTGCCTGCGGTGGAGGCCGAGAGGAATTCGACCTTCTCGCACAGGACCGCGATGTCGGCGTCATAGGCGGGGTCGCAGAAGCGCAGGCGGAAGCGGGCGGCGTCGCGGTCGAAAGCCGCAGTGGCGGCATAGGCGATGTCGATCTGACGTTCGAGGCGCGAGGAGTCGGCGGCGTAGATGCCGGAAACGACGGCGACCAGCGCGCCGAAACCGCCCAGGACCACCCAGACCAGATCCGCCAGTTTCCAGGCGCGATGGCCTGCAGGTTTGCGAAACAGGAAGGCTGTGCCGATGAGGCCGGTGAGGAAGAACAGGATCAGGAGGGGCAGCTGGTTGTCCGCGATAAAGGCCATGGCTGTTTCCCTGCTGTGGTTGGCTGTCCTAACCATAAGAAGAGAAAGCGGTTTCAGGCAACCGCCCTCACGAAGCTGTCACCGGATGCGCGGGTTTGGCCGGGCGGGAGTGTGCCCCGGTCCGGTATTTGTCTGCCCGATTGACTGTCTGGAGCCGACGGGCCGTTTGGCTTGTGTGGCCGTGATGTGCAGGCCGGTTAAGAAGGGGCGGCGCCGCCAAGTGGCCCGGAGGGGCCGGAGGCGGAGGGCCGGGCAGGGGTGTGCTATGCCCCCATGTCCGCTCGAAAGCTTCCGTTGTGCGGAGAACCCCGGACCCTATGAAGAGATGGTCCTGGGGGTTCCCGTGTCTCCTGTTGGTGCGGGGTGTCAGCCCGCACCGGCGTGTCGCGACGGATTGGAGTATGGCAGAGCGGGGTTAAGGCAGGGGAAGCGGGGCGCGCGGTGGATCGGGGTTTGGCGCAACGGGGGTGGTTTTTCTTGACCGGATAGCCTGCGGCCCTGTCTGTGTCTGCCTTCGGCGAGAGTATTTTTAGAAAGATGAAGTCAGGGCGGTGTGCTTCTTGGGGCGTGTCGCGCAGCGGCCCGGCCCGCGCCTGTTTGGGCTCTGCCCGTTTCGACCTGAAACTGTCGTCCGCACAGTTTCCTGGAGGGTCTCAACTCCCCTCCCGGGAGTTCACGCTGGTCCGCGCAGCGGCAAACCGTCCGGGGGACGGTTTGAAGTGTGGACGGGCGGAGCCCCTCGCACCCAACCGTGCAAGTCAAAGAGCGGCGCTGGCAGGATGTCCCTTGGGACGTGGGGCGCTAGTCGCACGGCTCGCGCCTGACCTTCCCCCCGGGAGTTTGAACCGGTCCGCGCAGCGGCAAACGCTCCGGGGGAGCGTTTGAGGTTCGGACGGGCGGAGCCCCTCGCACCCAACCGTGCAAGTCAAAGAGCGGCGCTGGCAG
>MDLF01000032.1 GCA_001730095.1 Rhodobacteraceae bacterium (ex Bugula neritina AB1) | reverse complement strand
CCGTTCCTGGACAGGGGTACTTTACCCCGGTGTCCGGAAACAGGGACGAAGTTCAAGCTGTATCCCGAGCGAATGGCCGCGCTTCACGCCGCATGGCGGCGCTGAAGATGATGCAATCGCGGCGATTTTGGTGCTGCGAGTATGAACGGCGGAGCAATACTCGACCACGGTAGCGGCGGTGTTGTGCGGTCGCACCATAGCGCAACATTTCAGCACCGATTGAGCGTGGCCCGCGTTGGAAAACCTCCCAAAACTGAAGCCGCGGGGAGTTTATGCGGCTATAGGGAAAGCGCAGGAATTTTGGCCCGGCTGGCCTCTCGGGTGCCGCAGGCCTGCAGGTCGAAGTGCCGGAAGTAGCCGAACTTGTTGCATCCGCCGATCACATGCGCTGGCCAAGGGTTGCGCATACGATCGCACAAGTCGCCATCTGCCACTCTGTCGGGCTCAAAGACTATGAAACTTATTCTGGTTTCCTCAGGGGGGTGATTGCTTCGGCACGGCCCGCAACTCGGCAAGAAGTTCTGTATCAATCGTGATCATTTGCAGCGCCGGGCGGTTCTGTTCCGTGCGAAATTTACTGCCGGGCAGACGCACGTCCGCAGCGTCATAGGTTCCGGCAAGCCTGGTCAGTGATTGTGCAAACTGCGCGCCGCTGAAATGGGCCGGATCAATGGCCAGCAGGAACTGACCGACACCGGGGGTGCCTGTATCCTGCCCGGAAAAGGACGGCGCCTGCGTACTCAGCTGCGCGCCGGTCAGGGCGGCGGCGAGGATTTCGACCATCAGGCCGATGTTGGCGCCCTTCTGTCCGCCGTAGGGCAAGAGCGAACCGGCCAGCCCGGCTGCAGGATCCTGTGTCGGCTGGCCGCCCCGGTCCTGAGCCCAGCCCAGCGGCATTTCTCCGCCCGCCTTTTCTCGCATCAGGATTGCCGTCTTGGTAACCGCGCTTGCTGACTGGTCGATGACAACCGCAGGCCCGTCCGATCCCGGCACCGCAAAGGCCATCGGGTTGGTTCCGAACAGTGGCGCAGTTCCGCCCGGCGGGGCCACACTGGCCGGGGCGTTTGAACAGCACAGCCCGATCAATCCGGCTTCGGCCAGCGGCAGCACATGATGGGCAAGCGACAGTGCATTATAGGACCGGGTGATCCCGGCCGCTGCAATGCCCTGTTCCCTTGCCTTGGTGATCAGCGCATTGGTGGCAAGCCTGATCGCCGGATGGGCAAACCCGCCAACCGCATCCACCATGATGGCGCTTCCGACAGAGGAAAGAACGGAGGGTTCTGCCTGCCCGTCAACTTTTCCCAGGGCCATCTGTTCCTTGAACACTGTCAGGTAGTACAGCCCGCATACCGGGTTCCCTTCTGTCTCGGCCTGAACCATGGCGCGGGCCACCTGGGCCGCGGCTCCGGGGGCGGCACCGGCATCTGTCAGATAGGCGCAGGCCAGGGTTTCCAACTCTTTGGCGCTGATCTGAGGCATGTTCAGGCTCCCCCCTGTGCCTTGGCATAAGCGCGATGTGCATCGGCAGCCTCGGCGACAGCATCAAAATCAAGCTCAAAGCCAAGGCCGGGGCGCCCTTCAAGAGACAGAATGCCCTTTTGCGGCTCCAGGCAGGGAGAGGCGATGATATTGTCTTTCAGCAGCTGCCACATGATCTGATTGCCATCATCCAGATTGGCCGCAGCGCGTCCGATGTGATGTTCTGCGCAGGTGGTGATGCCTGTGGTCATGCTGGAGTGGATGCACAGGGTGATCCCGGCGCCTTCGCAGATGGCCGAGGCCTTCATCATCCCTTTCAGCCCGCCAATCTCACGCGGGCCGACGGCTATCATGTCCGCCACCCCGTCGGCGCAGGCCTGAAAGACCTCCTGCAGGGTAAAGACGCTCTGATCTGCCCCCAAAGCAATGGGAGAGCGTTCTTTCAGATGTTTAAGCGGCGCCAGCGACAGGCTGGTGGTGGGCTGCTCGATATATTCGATATTGCAATCCGCGATGGCATTGATCATGCGCAGCGCATGGGCGGGCGGCCAGCCTTCATTGGCATCCAACCGCAGGCGGTGATCCGGGCCAATCGCCTGCCGGATGGCCCGGATATTGGCCAGGTCATACTCAGCCGAGATCCCGACTTTCAGATAGAGGATCGGATGGCATGCTTTGACTCCGGCGCGTGCATCGGCCACCAGCTCTTCGGTGGTTTGCCCCTGAAGAAAGTAGAAATACCCGACGTCTTTGCGCTTTTCACCGCCCAGCAACTCCCAGACGGGACGGCCCATCAGCTTGCCCTGCAGGTCAAGCGCTGCCATTTCCAGCCCGCAAAACAACTGGTTGGCATAGCGCTGCATATTGCCGCCAAAGACCAGAAAATGACGCCGGTAAGCATCGTCCTGCGCGGATGAGATATCGAAAACGGAACGGCCAATGTAAGATCCGGCCAGCTTTTCCAGGATGATCTTCTGCGCATCCGCATCCGGCGCGGCAGTTGTCTCACCATAGCCGATGGTGCCGTCTTCGGCCTCCATCTCAATCAGGTTCACGGTGAAGGCATGCTCGACACCCTGCGACCAGACGTATGGAACCCGCGTTTCCAGCCGCAGCGGTGTGATGCGGATGTCTTTGATGTTCATGGCAATGCTCCCCAGACCATTTCACACGATCAGCCGCCCAGGCAGCGTTTCCTGACGGGACCTGCGGGCGGCCTGCACGGCCCTTACTTTGCCCCGGCTGTCGCGAACAACCCTGTTACGTTATGGAAGGTTAATCCAATAAAGATTCATGATAATAGAGAAGCCCCCGTTATGCGCCGCCCCGACTTGCCGCCGAAACTCGTCCAGAGCTTCCTGACCGTCCTTCGGATGCAAAGCTACACCCAGGCTGCGCATGCTCTGAATCTGACCCAGCCCGCGGTGACCCAACACATCTCCCGCCTCGAAGAGATCGTCGGTGTCCGCCTGATCGAGCGCAGCCGGGGAGTGGTGCTGCCAACCGCCGAAGCGCAGGCCCTGATGCCGGAACTGGAGCGGTTCGAGCAATCCGCCAAACTGCTGTTCGACAAGGCGCGAGCGGTGGCCGAGGGGGGCCGGAACAGCCTGCAGATTGCCACCCCGACCTCGCTGGTCGCGCATCTTCTGGTACCGGCAATAGCAGAGCTTCGCCGATCCGGGACCGGGGTTTTCCCGGTGTTTCGCGAAGTGGACGATCACCGGGTCTACGACATGGTGCGCGCGGGCGAAGTGGATTTTGCGCTGACCTCCATGACTGGCAGCGACACGGCCCTGTCCTGTGCATTCCTGCTTTCCGACCGCCCCTGCGTTGTCTGTCTTCAGGATCACCCGCTGGCCAGCACCGGATCTGTCAGCATCGAAGATATCCTGCCCTTCGAGCTCATCCGACCGCCGGCGGATACCTCCGCCAACCGCACAATCGGGATCTTTGAGAAAACCCTTCAGGCAGAGTTCACCTACGCTGCCGAAGCATCACGGCTGATGACAATGGAAACCATGGCGCGGGCGGGCCTGGGCGTGCTGATCCTGCCCGCACTATCCGCACAGCTAAGTGCTCATACTGACCTGGTGTTCCGACCGATAGACACGGAAGAAGGTTGGCGAAGCTGCCAGTTAATCCGGCAAAAGCATTTACGCCCGTCACCTGTCGCCAAACAGGTCATGGAAGGCGTCCAGAGCAAAGTCAGAGCCTTGGAAATGGCCATGCCTGACCTTCTTGCCCGGCATGCACCACCCGGTTCACAGGACAGGACTTGAATGAACGCCTGCTTCCAATCTCCTGAACCAACCCAATCGCACCTGCGAAGATCAAGGACCTGCGCCGCAAGGCAATGGATCTCAGGGAGGGGCTAGCGGAACAAACGTCAAACCGCGTCTGCTCAAAAGAACATGCTGGAGGAGGCGTTACCGGCGGCTGTATTGTGCTCCCCGATCCTGGAACGACATATTGGTGAGCCTTCAATTCATTGAAAGGCAGAGCTTCGCCCCTGTGCTGTTCTAGCTGTGGCCAACCAGATCGACCGCTCGATCATATGCGACGACAATATCGCGGGCATTTTGACGCGCCGTGTCTGCTGTCATGCCCGCCTTATAAATGCCGGAGCCTATGCCAAACCCTGTGACACCAGCCTCCAACCAAGTTTGAAAATTGCCCGGCCCGACACCGCCAACGGCATAGGTCCTGGTCCCCGCTGGCAAAACGGCAGACACCGCCTTTAAACCATCCGGGCCAACCAGGTTGGAGGGGAAGAATTTCAACCCGTCCGCACCATTGCGCAATGCGCAAAAGCACTCAGTCGGGGTCAATACGCCGGGATAGGACGCAAGGCCCAAGGCTTTGGTCGCCGCAATCACCTCGGGCATGGTATCGGGCGAAACGATCAGCCTACCGCCAGCATCGGCGACACGCGTTACGTCCTCTTTGCTTAAAACAGTGCCAGCGCCAATGCTGGCCACATCCGCATAGGCACGCGCCAATCGCGAAATGCTGTCAAACGGATCGGGGGAGTTAAGCGGCACTTCGATGGTGGAAATACCACTCTCAATCAGAACCGCGCCAATAGCCTCAACCTCATGAGGACGAACACCGCGCAGAATTGCTATGATCTCTCTAGGCATGGACGGTTCCTGTCTGAATATGAAATGCGGCGGCCAGTCCCGCCAAAGTCGTTGTTTCAACATCCAAAGAGCGACCACCGACACCCAGGACGTCCAGAGCCATAAGGTAGATTTCACACAAGGGCGGTGCGCCAATCAATGTCACCGACTGGTCACGCCAGTAGTGCACAACGGACATCAGTTCCTGCCCGATCAGCAAACCCGATAGGGTTGCGCGCGCCGTGGCGCTGTCTTGATCCCGCACCAGCATGTCGGCGCGAATAGAGAACAGCCGCCGTGGCACAGCCACCGGGTCTTGCGTTGCCAGACGCACGGCAGACCTGAAGGCGTTGTCGCTCCAGCCGTCCAGTATCATGGAATGGGACAGAACCGATGTTTGGGAGAAGAAGGCGAATTGCTCGCCCGTCATGCAGGTTTCAAAGTGTTGAATTGCGCCATCTTTGACCTGCACCCATTTGGTATGGGTGCCGGGCAGGCAAACAGTGCCGGCAAAGGACGGCTCTGCATGCAAAAGCCCCGCGATTTGGGTTTCCTCGCCGCGCATGACATTGGCCGGTGCCATTTGTTTGACGCCCGGCAGGATGTGGACATTGCGCGTGGCCCCACGGACTGACACCGCGCCCTCTCCCAATGCGTCAAGGCGGGTTGGCGCGCATAAATAGGGCGCTTCGCACCAGCCCTGTGCAGCTCCGGCCATACCGCAGATGATTGCCGGCACGTCCTGAGCGATCCCAAGCTTGTCGAGGCTTTCTTCGAGGACGCGGTCAAAATCGTTGCGTTTCAGGCGTGACATGCCAAGCGGTGCGGTGGTCGAGTCAAGGACGGTGCCGTCCCTGCCGATGACCCAAAGACGAAATCCGGATGTGCCCCAATCAACGGCAACAAAATATGTGTCAGTCATGACTTATCGTCCCATCAATTCAGGCGCCAGCCAAGTGGGCAGGCCCAATGTGATGGCGGGAAACAGGATGATGAAGACCATCAACAGACAGAACGCGCCAAAGAACACCAACGTCCAGCCCAGCCCTTTGGACAGCGGGATTTCGGCAATTGTGCAGGCCAGCAGCAGGCTGATGCCGTATGGCGGTGTGATCTTGCCGATCGCCAGCGCCATGATAACAAGGATGCCCAGCTGCAACGGGTCGGCGCCGATGGTGGCGGCAACCGATGCCAGTACGGGCACAAAGATCAACATCGCAGGCGCCGGGTCCATGAACGTTCCAAGCAGCAGGAACAGCACGGTGGCAAACACCAGGAACATCGTCGGGCTGCTGGCATAGGTTTCAAACAACCCGCCTGCCACATCAAGGATGCCGTAAAAGGACATCAACCAGCCAAACAGCGTGGCGGTGCCAACGCAGATCATCACGACCGCTGTCAGCATGGCGGTTTCAATCGCCACCTCCATCAGCATTTTGACCGACATCTTGCGATACACCACGACGCCCACGGCCACGACATAGACCGACGCGACAGCAGCCGATTCCGTCGCTGTCATCACGCCGGTCAGGATACCGCCAATGATCACAGCGATGACCGACACAGGGATCAGCCCTTTGGCGAGAATTTCAATTTTTTCGCTGCGCGGTTTCGTTTCGGTGCTGGGCAGGTCGATCCCATATTTATGGGCGTAATACCACGCGATCACCAGTTGCGTCAGCCCCACCAGAATGCCCGGTATGTAACCTGCGATGAACAAGGCTCCGATCGACACATTGGCGGAGGCCCCATAGATCACCATCAGGATTGAGGGCGGGATGATCGACCCAATCGACGACGACGCGGCGGTCAGCGACGCGGCGAAACCGGGAGAATAGCCCTTTTCTTTCATTGCAGGCACCAGAATGGCCCCGATCCCGGCCACATCCGCGGTTGAGGAGCCAGAGACACCACCCATCAACATGGACGACACCACATTGATATGCGCCAAGCCGCCCTTGATCCGTCCGACCAGCAGGTCGGATAATCGCACAATATCGCGGGTGACGCCGATCTTGTTCATCATCAGCGCAGCGAACATGAAACCGGGGATTGCCAGCAGCAGGAAATTGTCGATGCCGGCAAAAAGCTTTTGCGGCAGCACCACGATGCTGAGGCTCGGGTCGGCGGCGATTGTAATAACCGACGAGAACAGCAAGGAGATCGCCAGCGGCACGCCGATTGTAAACAGGATCACGAAACTGATCAAAAGAATGGAAAGCGCAAGTTCGGACGTCATTTCAGGTCCTTCGCAGAAATTTCGGCCTTGTTGGCGTCAAGAATGGCATCAATGCCATCGGCTGTATCACCAGGGCTGACAAACAGCTGTTCCAGCGCCATCAACGCCATCAGCCCGCCACCGATCAAAAGCGAGGCGTAGATATAGATCATGCGGATGCCGGTCGCCGGATTTTTCTTGAGCAGGCCCAGCTGCACGAAATCAATTGATGACCATGCAATGATCACCCCGCCCGCCATCACTGTCAGCAGCATCAAGGTACGGTGGATGCGTTTGGGCAGACCTGGCAGGCGCGTTTGCAGCAGATCGACCTCAAAATGGGTGCCTTTGCGCACGGCGATTGCAGAGGCAAACATGACCATCCACAAAAAGCAGAACGGCACGATGTATTGAATTTCAGGGATCGACGTGAAGAACACATAACGCGTCAGAACTTCTGTAAACAGGCAGACCAGCAGCATAAGGCACATCAGTGCCGCGCTCTTTTCCAGCCCCCATTCGATCTTATCAGCGATCTTGTGTAACATCGCGCCCTCCTCAAAGCGGTGTCAGAATGCGGCCCCCACTAAAACGCAGGGGCCGCCAGGGAGGTATCTTATTCAGCAGCGGCAGCGATTGCAGCTGCCAGATCTTCAAGACCGTTTTCGGCGGCAAAGTTGGTCACAACGGCTGCAGAGGCTTTGATCAGCGGGCCTTTGTCTGGCTCGGTGAAGACGACGTCATAATCTGCCGCAAGGGCAGCCATGTTCTTCATGTCCAACTCCCCTTCAAGGGCCACGTCAAAGTCAGCAGCCTCCAGGGCGGCTTCGCGGATCGCGGCCTGATGTTCGTCCGACAGACCAGCCAGTGCTGCGGCATTGCCGACCAGCGGGCGCACTGTGATCGAGTGCTGTGTCAGCGACACGTTTTTGGCAACCTCGGCCCAACGCGCGGTGGTGAAGGTGGTGAATTCGTTTTCGGCCCCGTCAACAACACCGGTTTGCAGCGCGGTATAGACTTCGGGAAACGCCACCACAGACCCAAGCGCACCCAGACCGGACCACCAGTCCAACATCACGTTCCATTCCCATGTGCGCATTTTCAGACCTTCAAGGTCCGCAACGCCATTGATGGTCGCATTCGTCGTGATCATGTTGCGCTGCGCGCCACCAAAATAGCCCAGAACCTCGACACCTGTGGCGCCTTGATAATCGGCGCCCATTTGTGTGCCCACATCGCCGCGTGTGACCGCTTTCATGTGGTCGATGCTTTGGAAGACATAAGGAAGCTCAAGAATACCCATCGCAGTGGAATATTCGGCCATTACACCGGGGGTGGAGACGGTAAAGTGGATGATACCCGTCTGCACCGCATCCAGCAGTTCGGGGTTGGACCCCAGCGCGCCGTTGTCGGAGACCGACACGGCAACCTCTCCACCTGTCTTTTCTTCGACCAGACGCGCAAATTCGCGCGCCGAGATCGAATGCGGGTGATCTGTCGGCGTAACGACACCCACGCGCAATGTAACGTCTTGTGCAAATGCAGCACTGGACAGCGCCAGGGTGCTTGCGGTGATCATGGCAATTTTGCCAAAGGACATCAGTTTCATAGTTTCCTCCTCTTAAACTGACTGGGTTCGATCAGCTTCAGCTGCTGATCGTGAAATGACGGATGAAATCGCGGTCAGGGGTGACCCCAATGCCAGGACCATCCGGTATGGCAACCTGTCCGCCGCTGTCGGCGACTTGGCGCTGAATATCCAAGGGTTCGGTCAGCAATTCGTCGCGGAATGTGTTGTGGGTCGTGTCAAATTCCAGCATCGGCTCCCACGGGAACAGACCACCGGGCAAAGGCGGCATCGCGGCCAGCAGATGCATGTTGGTGGCCACCGCCACGGCAGAACCCCAGACATGGTTCACCACGGGGGTGAAATGCGCGTGACACAGGGCCAACACCCGGAGGTATTCGCTGATCCCGCCCAACGCGCAGACCTCTGGCTGGGCAATATCGAGACCACGGCTTTCCAGCAGCGCACGCCAGCCCCAGCGGTTAAACTCTGCCTCACCGCCCGAGATGTTGACCCGCAGCCCCTGGCGCAATTCGCGGTAGCCATCCAGGTCCTCGGGCGCCACCGGTTCTTCGAACCAATAGGGGTCGAACTCCTCCATGGCGCGGCCAACATAAAAGGCATCATGGGTGGTGTAGGCGTGGTTGGCATCGATCATAAAGCGATAGTCATCGCCCACACCGCGGCGCACGGCCTCGATCAGACGCACGTCGTCCTTGGGGCCCAGACCGACCTTCATCTTGGTGGCTTTGAAACCCATGTCTTTGATCGCCGCAGCCTCGTCCTGAAAGCGCGCGACCAGGCTGTCGGCGCTTTCAGGGCGCAGCATCATGCCGTAGCCATAGACATCGATCTTGTCGCGGTGTGCGCCGCCAATCATTTTGTGCAGCGGCAGGCCCGCGACCTTGCCCGCAATATCCCACAGCGCAATGTCGACGCCGGACAGCGATTGCAGCGGCATTCCCTTTTGGCCGTGATCGCGCATCAGGTTATAGACCTTGTGCCAGATCACATCGCGATCCAGCGGGTCCATTCCCAGCACCATGGGCTGGATCACCTGTTCAACGATCCCTTTGTTGGCCAGCGCGATGTTACCCGCGCCAAAACATTCGCCCCAGCCCGTGATGCCGTCGTCTGTCTCTACCTCAACCAGATGGGCGGTTCGTTTGGTGTAATACTGCTGCGAATACCCCAGTGGCTCGGGCAAATCATAGCCCAGAACATGGCTGGTGATGCGGGTGATCTTCATGGGTTCAGCCCTCCGAATGTGGTGGTGTCGAGCGCGCGCGTGATCCGCTTTTGCACAAGGTAGTCGTGCAGCGCGAGGGCAGAGCAATCATGCCCGATCCCCGATTGCCCGATCCCGCCGTGTGGCAGATCAATGTCGTATTTCACGCCGTTGATTTGGATTTCGCCGTAGCGCAGCCGTGCCGCATACCCTTCGGCCCGCGCCAGATCGCGGGTAAAGATATAGGCCGTCAGCCCACCTTCTTCGCAATCGTTCGCCATACGCAAAAGGTCTGTTTCAGTATCGAAAGGCACGATGCTTACAATCGGTCCAAAGGTCTCTTCGCGGTACACGGCCATTGTTTCGGTCACGTCCGTCAAAACAGTGGGGGCCAAGTAATGCCCGGTGTTCAGGCCCGCTGGCCTGTCGCCACCTGCCAAAAGCGTGGCACCCGCAGACACAGCGTCATCAACCAGCCCCTTAAGCCGCGTCCACGCCCGCCCATCAATGACAGGCCCGGTGGTGATGTCGGTGTCCTTGTCGAACCCGACCTTGGCGGCTTTTGCCCGCGCAACGACCTTTTCCGTAAAGCTATCGCGCACCGCTTCGGCGACGAACACACGGTTGGGAGAGACGCAAATCTGCCCGGCATTGCTGAACTTCACGCCCGTGACGATATCAGCCGCCAGATCCAGGTCGGCATCTTCAAACACCAGCACGGGCGCGTTGCCGCCCAGTTCCATCGAGTATCGTTTGATCGAGGTCGCGCCGGTGCGCATGATATGCTGGCCCGTCTTTGTGGACCCGATCAGCGTGATCACTTGCGGGATGATAGAGGCCGTCAGCGCGTCAGCGACTGCATAGCTTTCGGTCGCCAGGATCTGCACAACCCCTTTGGGCAGTCCGATCTGATTGCATAACGCGCCGACAGCATAGGCCGAGATGGGCGTCGCATCAGAGGGGCGAATGATAATCGGGCAGCCTGCCGCCATCGCCGGGCCGATTTTGAACGCAAGGTTCAGCAGCGGAAAGTTCCAGGCCAGAAAGGCCACCGCAACACCCGCAGGTTCATAGACCATGCGGTGCGTATATGTGCCGGCGCGGTCCGCCAATCCATAGTCCTGCAGCCTTGCAATTTCTTCTGCGTAGAAATCCAGGGATGCGACCAGCCGGTCCCAATCTTCTTCGGTCTGTGCCCAGGGTTTGCCCATCTCATGATGCACGCAACGGCGCAGCCAGTCTTCGTTTGCGATGACGGCATCGCGCATTTTGCGCATCCACCGTTGTCGCTCCGCAATCGGAGTGGCCGCCCATCCAGGAAAGGCGGCTTTGGCCGCATCCAATGCCCGTTCCGCGTCGTCATGGCCCGCGACGGCCACGGACGCGACCAGCGTTTCTGTCGCCGGGTTGATGACATCTCGTGTGGCTGTGCCGTTGGTCAAGGCGCCGTCGATATACATGTGTGTTGGAAAATCCATGGCGCGTCTCAATCAAACAGGGTTTCGATGTTGGTCTTGATGCTATCGCCGACATAAAGCGCCATCGCCTGAATGGTGGAGGTCGGGTTGACCGCCCCCGCTGTCGGAAAGATCGATCCATCAACAATGAACAAGTTCTTCACGTCGTGACTGCGCCCCCATCCATTCACCACAGAGGTTTCGGGATCATCGCCCATCCGGCAGGTGCCCATCTGATGCCAGCCGGCACGCCACCACACCTTGTCGTCATTCTTGCTCAGCACCTTCTTTGCGCCAGCCGCGAGCAGAATTTCCTTTGCCTGCTCTTCTCCATGACGCAGCATTTTTCGGGTGTTCTCGCCCAATCGATAGGTGATCTTTGGTGCAGCTATGCCGTCGCTGTCAGTCAGATCTGGGTCGAGCGTGACGCAGTTGTGCTCTTCTGGCAGATCCTCGCTGACAACGGTCAGGCCAGCCAGATAGGGATAAACATTGTCCATGATCTCACGATGTTCGGCGCCCCATGGGATCGGATTGTCGATGCCATAGCCGCCAAGGGCATAGGTCATGGGCGTCGTGGACCGCCCCGAGTGCAACCCGTATCCACGCACAAAATCGCGGTTCGGATCGGTTTCATAGAATTCCTGTGACAGGATCGAACAGGCCATCGGCCCTTCATGCCCCAGCATCGGCTCATCAAAGACACCGGCGACACCCGTCAGGGGATGAAACATCAGGTTCTTGCCAACCATACCGTTGCGATTGGCCAACCCGTTGGGGAAGGCTTTGGATGTGGAGTTCAGCAACAAACGCGGGGTGCCGACACCGTTACAGGCAACAACAACCAGTTCGGCCCGTTGTTCATGCACTTGGCCGTCAGACCCGTGATACAACACCCCCGTCGCAAAGCCTGTGCTGTCATCGACAAGAATTTCGCGCACACGGGCTTCGGTGCG
Source organism: Rhodobacteraceae bacterium (ex Bugula neritina AB1) (assembly GCA_001730095.1). Lineage (GTDB taxonomy): Bacteria > Pseudomonadota > Alphaproteobacteria > Rhodobacterales > Rhodobacteraceae > Leisingera. Next base: position 76,465 of record MDLF01000032.1, on the reverse strand, counting down.
CAGCTCAACCCCCGCATTTTCCAGCATCGGCCAATAGGTAAAGTTGGTGCCGCCCTTGGCCCCCGCCGCACAGCCCAGATCACAGGTGCCCGCATTCACGCAGGCCTGTCGCCCGTCGTGGTCCTGACTGAGGATTGACACATCCGACGGCCACCAGTGGTAGCCCATGGCATTGAACCCTTTGGCAAGGGTCTGTCCCAGCTTGCCGATCGGAATTGGTGGCAGCTCTGGTTTGTAATCAGGATAGGCCGGATTGCCGCCCAGCCCCGACACGCCTGTGTTGCGGTCATTCATGTCGTAGAACGGGGCAAGCGTTTCATAATCGACGGGCCAATCCGCACCGACACCATCCAAGGATTTGGTACGGAAATCAGAAGGCTTCATGCGCGGCCAATGGCCCAGAAAGTTGATGGTCGAGCCGCCAACCGCATTGAAATTCACCGGCGTGATGCAACTGTCATCCGCATTGATCGGATAGTCCTGTTTCAGGCCTCGCACATTGGGATCGCAGGAAAATTTTCCATAGCGGGCCAGTTCGTAATCGTCATCCCGGCTCGGGAAATCCCTGTCTTCAAGACGCGGCCCCTGTTCCAGACACAAGATGCGCATTCGGGTTTCGAGCAATGACCACGCAATTGCAGCACCCGATGCACCGGCGCCAATGATCAAAACGTCAACGGGTTCATTTTGCATCGCGATACGCCTTTCCCCGCGCGCGTACTGGCGCGGTCAATTGATCCATCAATGCGGCGCTTTCGCGTTCAACCGGATAACCTGTGGGATGGATTGGATGCGCGCCGACGCCAAAATACGGGCGCGTATCAGCGCGGCTGTAGTAGCCCATATAGGCCAGCCGAATGAGCGTCTCGAATGCCTGACCACAAGCCGCTTCGACGCGCTTCAATTCCGCGACCTTTTCATCGCGCGGCAAAGCTACAAATTCGCCTGAAACCGCGTTCAGGATTGTCTGCACCGCCCCCATCGGATCGGGCGCATAGGCTTCTGCAGTCGGGAAAAACTCCGCCACTCCCAATGCGCCTGCACCGGGGATCCGCCCGTCTTCGCTTGGCGGGATCAGTTCATCTAGGATCGCATCCAAGAGAGATCTTTGCATGTCTGCCCACATCTCGGCCTACCTTTCCGACGTGCCGGAACGGGACACCGCATCGATGGCCACTGCCAGCAGCAGGATCGCACCAGAGAACATCAACTTGTCAGCGGCACTCGCGCCCGACAGGTCCAACCCGTTTCCAAGTGATCCAATGACCAGCGCCCCAAGAATGGCATTCCAGACTGAGCCACGCCCGCCGAACAGGGATGTGCCGCCGATGACAGCTGCGCCAATGGATTCCAACAGCAGCGACCCGCCCGCAAAGGCCGTGTACGATACAGAACCAAACCGTGAGGCACCGAAGATTCCGCCGATAGCTGCCATAAGCCCGACAATGGCAAAAGCAGACACGCGGATGCGTTTGACATTCATGCCCACACGCCGCGCGCTCTCGGGATTGCCGCCGACAGAAAAGATCGAGCGCCCATAGGGCGTTGAGGTCGTGATCCAGCCGACCAGCGCCGTGATCGCCATAAGCAACACAATGAGCAACGGTACGGACCGATAGCTGTTCAGCGTCGCCACTGTCGCCAGCATGAGCGCTCCGAAGAACACGATCTGCCCCCAGACAGCTGCTGTGCTGTCCAGTTCCAGGCCGCGCGCTTTGCGTTGCGCCTGTCTGCGCAGGCTCATCCAGACGAACACGACGATACATGTCAGCGCCAGCACCCAGCCAAGCGCATCGGGCAGAAGGACCCGGGCAAAGCCGCGCACAAAGGGATCACCCACATTCAGGTTTCCCGTCGGCAGGATCTTCTGCATCAGCCCCTGAAATCCAAGCAAGCCAGCCAGTGTCACCACAAAGGACGGAATGCCCACATAGGCCACTAAGACCCCCTGCGCCGTGCCCATGACAATGCCTACGCCCATCACGATCAGGCAGGCCAGCGGACCAGGCACGCCAGCCAGCACCAGGACGCCCAAAAGCGCGGCACAGACGCCAGCGGTTGCCGCGGCCGACAGGTCTATGTCTCCAAGCAGCAGAACCACCGTGATGCCGACAGCCAGCGTGGCAATCACTGCCGATTGCATGAAAAGGTTGTAAATGTTGCGTGGGCTGAGAAAGATGAACCGGATGTTTTCTGCATCCGGGTCGCCCCAGTATTCCCACAGCGGCACAGCCAGACCAAAATAGGTCCAGATCGCGGCCAGAGCCAAAAGGACAGGCACAAAAGCGCCAAACCGCGTTTCGCGCATGATGCGCAGCCGGTTGATAAAGGAGAGTTTGTGCTCAGGCTGCATTGCCGGCCTCGTCATCCAGGCCGCGTGTCATCGCGACGACGATTTCATCAGGGGTGGTTTCATCCTTGCGCCAGGTCGCAACATTGCCGCCGTGGCGCAGAACACAAATGCGGTCAGCGACCTCAAAGATGTCGCGCATATTGTGCGAGATATAGACAACTGCGTGGTTGGTATCGCGCAGCCGCTTGACCACATCGAGAACCTGCCGGGTTTGCGCAACACCAAGGGCCGCTGTTGGTTCATCCAACATGACGACACTCCCATCCGCCCCAACAGCGCGGGCAATGGCGATGGCCTGTCGTTGACCACCTGACAGGCCGCCAACTTTGGCGCGCACGGATTTCAACGTGCGCACCTGCAAACGATCAATCGCCGCCTGCGCTTTGACTTCCATTTCCAGATCATCAAGCGGACGCAGCAGCTGCGGCAGGAACGACCAGCCGGGTTTCACCGGTTCTGCACCAAGTGACAGGTTCGCAGCCACATCCAGATTTTCACAAAGAGCCAAATCTTGATAGACGATCTGGATGCCCAGGTCGCTTGCATCATGCGGGGTATTCACACTCACCGGGGCTTCATCCATGAAGAACTGGCCTTCGTCAGCAGCATGAGCCCCGGCCAGAACCTTCATCAAGGTGGACTTGCCTGCACCATTGTCGCCAACCAGCGCCATGACCTCGCCACGAGCGACCTCAAAGTCGACACCGCGCAGGGCGTGGACGCCGCCAAACCGTTTGTGGATACCGCTCACGCGCAAGTGAGCGGGCGGGGCCCTGAGCCCCACCTTGTTTTCATGTTCAGACATTTTTGTACCGATTACTGGCAGAAAGTTGTTTCTGCGGCTTCGCCTTGGCACACCATCTCTTTGGTGATGGATTTGTCATTGGCGATCACATAGGCAACGCCATCCACACCAACGGCGGAATAGGATCCGACCGGAACGTAAGCGACTGTCGCGCCAACACCGTTTTCAACGGTTTGTGGAGCAAGATCTGAGAAGTCTTCGCCGTTGACCAGGCGCACAGAAACCTGCGCAGCTGCTGCCGCCATATCTTCAAGCGGCCGCCAGCCACATTGGGTTTGTTTCCCAAGCAACATAAGCTGCTGCGCCTGAACGGTGCAATCAAGACCAGAGACCGGAACGGTTCCCGCCATACCCTGCTCTTCCATTGCAGCAATTGCGGCACCAGCATTGCCGTCATTGGAAGAAACCACCCCTTGGACGTTGTTGTCCAATTGGGTCAGCGCCTGATCCATAGAACGACGTGCGATCGCCGGATCCCATCCCTGGGTCCAGTTTTCATAGCCCATGACACGCGCGCCGCTTTCGTAAAGCGGCGTCAACGCGCGCAATTGGCCATTGTGAATGACAGCTGCGTTTGGGTCGGTTGGCGAGCCCTTCAGCATGACCAACGTATCACCATCTTTGGTGTTGTTGATGACATGCATCGCCTGATCATAGCCCATACCTTCGAGATCGGCTTGAACCCAGAATGTCGTGTTCGCCGAATTGATCATCCGGTCATAGGCGATCGTCGGTACGTTTTCTTCGGCGGCAGTATCGGCAATAATGGCGGAGCTTTCACCGTCAATCGGGATCACAACCAGAACCTTGGCACCCTGCGTCAAGGCTTGCTCAGCCTGGCGTTGCTGCACCGAAGTGTCGTTGTTGGCGTTGAAAACCTCAACTTTCACGTCCGGGGCAATCTCTGCCATCGTGCGCAAAAACGCTGCCGCGTCCTGCTGTTCCCAACGTGGATTTACGTTCTCAGGCAGCAAGAGTGCCACCATGTTTTCGGCAGAAGCTGACTGCGCAACAAGCGTCGCATTGGCCAGCATGGTCGTCGCGAGAAGACCTTTCTTTAGGTCGGAAAACATCATATTCTCCCTGTCGATGTTTTGGCACCTTTGCTGGCGCCTTTTCGTCTGGTGGTTTCCCCGAAATCTCGGGTTGGATCCGGTAGCGCGACGTTGATTGAACCCGGTGTCGTGCTACCCCCCACTAGCCTACGCACCACTGCAGGCTGGTGAATGTCTTTTTCTGGTCTGTCAGTTCGTCGAACCCCCGCCAGCCATTTCTTTCAGGGCGCTCTCAAGACGCTGACTCGTGTCGCTCAGATGGGCGGTCATCATCTCTTCCGCCAGCCCATGGTCCCGCGCCTTGATCGCCTCAAGGACCTTGCGGTGAAAGGGGATCGAATTTGCGTTTTCTCGCGGATCACGATTGGTCAGCCGGATCGAACTCAGCAGCGCAGAGAAGATCACACCCTCCATCGACAGCAGGATTTCGTTATTGGCCGCGCGCAGGATACCACGGTGAAACAGGGCGTCCGCGACCACGAAGTCTTCGATTGAATGGCAGTCTTCTTCCATGCGCACCTGAGCGGCCTCGATCTCGGCAAATTGCTCCTCAGTGCCGTGCATGGCGGCCCAGCCCGCGGCCTTTGGCTCCATCATGCGGCGCATATCTAGCAGCTGGCGCAAAAAAGCAGGCTTCGGGTCAACAGACAGGTGCCATGCCAATACATCATCGTCCAACAAGGCCCAGCTCGCCCGGCGCCGCACCCGTGTGCCACTGCCGCGTTTTACCTCCAGCAGCCCTTTGCTGACGAGCAGTTTTACCCCCTCACGGATCACGGATTTGCTCACCCCGAAGCGCTGAGAGAGCTTTCCCTCATCCTCGATCAAGGCGTTTTCTTTGTAGTGACCTGCAACAATGCGACGTCCCAGTTCCCGGGACACTTGCATAGCGAGTCCCGGCGCCACACCGCTCGCATCCTTCAGATCGTAGTAAAGCATCTCATTCATTCGACCACACTAAACATCTGATGTTTGCTAAGTCCAGATAAATTTTTTTCTTTCTGCGCGCGATCCGGTCGCGCGGCAAAGAAGCCGGCTCGGCAACAGGCTGCGGGGCCTGCCGGGGGAGTATGACATCGTGACTGTCCAGGGAAATAGGAGCGCCCTGCAGGCCGCAAGGACCCCAAGCTTATGCCGCTGCGAACACGTCCCGGGATCGGCCCGGTCACGGCATCGGCATGTGTCACGACCGCTGGCGCCGGGCATCAGCTCCGCAATGGTCGCGCGCCTGCCGCCCGGCTGGGGCCGACATCGATCAACTGGTCATACGGCAGCAAAGTATGCCTTGGGCGCATGCCTAACATGGGAGATCGAGACCTCCGACGTTTGCCTGTCACCGGCATCACTGCCCGATTGAACGAAAAGCATGTCAATCCCGACCGCATTGATCCTTGGACAATGGCATTTTCGGTCTCTCCCGGGCGCGTGCCTAGGTTTCTCTCGCCGCCGCACTTACCCGTGGCTTGGCACGGCATCACAACTGGCAAGGGCCGCCCGATGGGCGGCCCTCTCGACGTTCTCACATGTGCCAGCGTCCAGCTTACTCACCGCCGCCCAGCTGGTGGACATAAGACGAAACCGCGCGGATTTCTGCCTCGGTCAGGCGGGTGTTCCAAGCCGGCATCACGCCATATCGCGAATTGGTCACGGTCTCGGTCAGGGTGGCGTAATCGCCGCCATAGAGCCAGATCGCATCCGCAAGGTCCGGCGCGCCCTGAAGGCGGTCCCCGGTGCCGTCATCCGCATGGCAAGACGCGCAATTGTCGGCAAAGACAACCGAGCCGGCCTCAACCTGGGATGCATCCTGCGCCTCACCGGACAGCGACATCACATAGTTGACCACTTGGGAAATCTCTTGTTTCTCCAGCAGCTCGTCCCGACCAAAGGCAGGCATCTCGGAATAGCGTGCATCATCACTGTCTTCATTGCGGATACCATGGGTGATGGTGGCATGGATATCCTCCACCGAGCCGCCCCAGAGCCAGTCATCGTCCAGCAGGTTCGGATAGCCCTTGGCACCTGCCGCACCGGAGCCGTGGCACTGGGCACACCAGGTCTTGAACACGGCGGAACCGGCGGACACCGCATAGGAACCCAATTCCGGATCCTCCGCGATGGCGGCCAGCTCAGCCGCTTCCAGCTTGGCGTTGACCGGCGCGTTGGCCTCTTCCACCGCAATGATTTCAGCTGCCACATCGCCGCGCGTCGACCAGCCCAGCACCCCTGCTGTGGCGCCGTTGATCAGCGGCCATGCCGGATAGGCGACGGTGTACAGCACCCCCCAGATCATGGTGGCATAGAAGGTCCACAGCCACCAGCGCGGCATCGGGTTGTCGAATTCCTCGATCCCGTCCCACTCATGGCCGGTGGTGTTCGGGTCGCCTTCGAACTTTTGCGATTTCTTGCTCATGCCCTCGCCTCCTTGGTCTCGGCGGGTGTGTCAGCGCCTGCGGCAGGCGCCGGTGCATCATCATGCCGGAACGGGATGTTTGCGGTGTCCTTGTAGGCCTTGGTGCTGCCCGGGCGGAACGCCCAGATCACAACACCGATAAAGAAGGTGAACAGGAACAGCAGCATCCAGCTGTCCGCGAACTGCCGCAGGAGTGTATAGAGTTCCATCTCTGCCCCTCCCTCAGCGGCTTGCGTCCGGGGTGAAGGTCGAGAAATCGACCAGCGTGCCCAGCATCTGCAGATAGGCGATCAGCGCATCGGCCTCGGAAACCCCCGGCTTGCCATCAAAGTTGCGCACATTGATGTCCTCGCCATAGCGCTCCAGCAGCCCGTCATAGTCGCTGTCCGGATCGGCCTGGGCGCGGAAATCAGCCTGCGCGGCTTCGATCATCTCGTCCGTGTAGGGCGTGCCCAGCATCGCATTGGTGGCCAGAAGATCGCCAATGTATCTGCCGTCGATCTTCTTCTCTTCGAGGAAGCCGTATTTCGGCATCACCGATTCTGGCACCACCGCCTGCGGGTCGCGCAGGTGGTCTGCGTGCCATTCATCCGAGTAGCGGCCGCCGACACGGGCCAGATCCGGCCCGGTCCGCTTGGAGCCCCACTGGAACGGGCGGTCGTACATCGACTCCGCCGCCAGCGAGTAATGGCCGTAGCGTTCCACCTCATCGCGCATCGGACGGATCATCTGGCTGTGGCAGACATAGCAACCTTCCCGGATATAGACCTCGCGGCCCGCCATCTCGAGCGGGGTGTAAGGGCGCATGCCCTCCACCTTCTCGATGGTGTTTTCCAGGTAAAACAGCGGTGCGATCTGCACCAGTCCGCCGATGGTCACGACCAGGAAGCTGAAGATCAGCAGCAGGGTCGCGTTGGTCTCGAGGATCTTATGTTTGTCGAGAATAGACATTGCTTCCTGGCTCCTTATTCAGCCGGAACCTGGACCGTCAGGCTGGCCTCTTTGGCCGGCGCCTTACGGACCGTCATCCACAGGTTGTAGCACATGATGATCGACCCTGCGAGGAACATCACCCCGCCCAGACCCCGCACCACATACATCGGGAACTTCGCAGCCACGGTGTCAGCAAAGGAGTTCACCAGGAACCCGTTGGCATCCACTTCACGCCACATCAGGCCTTCCATGATCCCGGTCACCCACATCGACGCCGCGTAGAGAATGATGCCGAGCGTGGCCAGCCAGAAGTGCCAGGAGACCAGCCGCAGGCTGTAGAGGCTCTCGCGTTTCCACAGCGCCGGCACCAGATAGTACAGAGCACCGAAAGTGATCATGCCGTTCCAGCCCAGCGCGCCGGAGTGCACGTGGCCAATGGTCCAGTCGGTGTAATGCGACAGCGAATTCACTGCGCGGATCGACATCATCGGACCTTCAAAAGTGGACATGCCGTAAAAGCCCAGCGAGATCACCATCATCCGGATCACCGGGTCGGTGCGCAGCTTGTCCCAGGCGCCCGACAGCGTCATCAACCCGTTGATCATACCGCCCCAGCTGGGCATCCACAGGATCACCGACATCACCATGCCCAGGGTCGAAGCCCAGTCCGGCAGCGCCGTGTAATGCAGGTGGTGCGGACCGGCCCAGATATAGAGGAAGATCAAGGCCCAAAAGTGGATGATCGACAGCTTGTAAGAGAACACCGGACGCTCGGCCTGTTTGGGGATGAAGTAATACATCATGCCCAGGAAGCCTGCGGTCAGGAAAAAGCCCACAGCGTTGTGGCCGTACCACCACTGGATCATCGCATCCTGCACGCCCGGCCACACGATCACCGACTTGGAGCCCCAGATCGAGACCGGGATGGTCATGTTGTTGATCAGATGCAGCATCGCCACGGTGACGATGAACGACAGGTAGAACCAGTTCGCCACATAGATATGCGGCTCCTTGCGCTTGATGATGGTGCCCAGGAACACCGCCAGATAGGCGACCCACACGATGGTCAGCCACAGGTCCACATGCCATTCCGGCTCGGCGTATTCCTTGGACTGGGTCGAGCCGAACAGATAGCCGGTTGCCGCCAGCACAATGAACAGCTGATAGCCCCAGAACACGAACCACGCCAGGTTGCCGCCCCACAGCCGCGCCGCAGAGGTCCTCTGCACGACGTAAAAGGAGGTGGCGATCAGCGCGTTGCCGCCAAAGGCAAAGATAACCGCCGAAGTGTGCAGCGGGCGCAGGCGGCCAAAGTTGGCAAGGCCCTCGGCCCATTCAAAGTTCAGCGCCGGAAAGGCCAGCTGAAACGCGATGAAGGTTCCCGCCAGGAAACCGACCACGCCCCAGAAAGCGGTTGCAATCGTGCCAGCGCGGATCACGCTGTCGAAATACTCATTTTCCAGACCGGCAACCGCCGCTTTCGGCTCGTCAGTTCTGCGCAAAGTGTAAAGAAACAGGCCGCCAGCCACGATCATCACGATGATCGCATGTACCTGGTAAGCCAGATCCCGCGCGTAATTGGCACCAATCATCGCAAACAGCGTGATCAGGCCAAGCGCTATCAGCTTGATATAATTAGACATCTTGCGTCCCTTTGTCATACCTCGGCGAATCTTGACTCACAAAGGCTCTTATTAGACCGCGCCCTTCATGCAGAACGCGCTTCTTTGCCGCTTTGATCTGCATCAAGACAATTCCCAGTAACATGTGACACTTCTTCCCTGCAGTGAAACTCCGCGCGCGCCTTCCCGCACGGGCCGGCGCTTTGTCTTTTTCGCCCAGAGGTATCAATGTCTTACAAGTCCTTGCTTACTGTACTCACAGCTGCGGAGACCGCGGCGCCGCCTTTGGCGCAAATTGCGGCCCTGGCTGAACACTTCGGCGCCCACGCCGATGCGCTTTGTCTGGGTGTCGACCGCACGCAGACAGGGTATTATTATGCCGGCGCCAACGCCTTGGTGTTGCAGGAAACCTTGGCCCGCGCCCGTGACGAAGCCGAAAAGGTCCAGGCTCAGGCGGACGCGACCTTGAAACAGGCGGGAGCGGCATTTGGCACCGACAATGGCGTGGCCCAGATTGCCGACATCGGCCGCCATGTGGCACAGGCTGCACGGTTCTCCGATCTGGTGGTGCTGGGTCAGCCCTACGGGGAAGGCAAGCGCGCCGAGGCAGAGCCAATTGTCGAATCGGCGCTGTTCGAAGGCCGCGCTCCGGTGCTGGTGGTGCCAGACGATACTGCGCCGCTGACACAGCCCAAGACTGTTCTGGCGGCCTGGAACGAAAGCATCGAGGCAATGACAGCGATCCGCCGGGCGATGCCCTTCCTGCAAAGCGCGGATCTGGTCCGCATCGCGGTGATTGACCCGCCACAGCACGGCCCCGAACGCTCGGACCCCGGCGGCATGCTGGCTCAAATGCTGTCCCGCCACGGGGTGACATGTGAAATCGACGTGCTCAGCAAGACTCTGCCCCGGGTTTCGGACGTGCTGAACCGCCACGCCGCCGACACCGCCGCCGAACTGATCGTGATGGGCGCTTACGGCCATTCCCGTTTCCGCGAGGCAATCCTGGGCGGTGCCACCCGCAATATGCTGGAACAGGCCGCCGTGCCGGTGCTGATGGCGCATTAGGGCCAGGAACGCCTATCCATACAGGTGCTCTTGCAGGGCGCCATTCCCCTTTCAGCAGACCACAGCTTCTCCCGCCCGTCGTCTGCCTTTCTTGCGAAAGGCCTCCTCCCGTTGGGCCAGGCTCGGCGCTTTGCGCCGAGCCTGGCCCAAGGCCGCCAGCGGGTCCGGCACAGCCGGGCACGCGCGGGCGCGGGAGAGCACCGAATGGGCATCCGGCCTTCAGCCGATGCAATGCATGGTCTGAAAGACAGCGCGGCATGCAATAACCTCCGCGGCCTTGGCGGCGGGGTCCGCAACCTGCAAGGCGCCGGCGATTAGGCCCGCCAGATTGGGCCCATGCTCCGCCGTCATGCCCCGCAGCACAGGCTTTGGCGGTCCGATGCGCAGCTGTGGGAATGTAATCCGCGCTAGCGCCTGGCACCCCGGCGCAGCGGGCAAGCTCTGGCATCTTCTGCTACCGTTGCGCAGTGGCAGGTTTCTTTACTCTCATCAAAGCACTGGCAGCCTCTTGGCCGAAAATCAATTCTCTGAAATCACAGGGCCAAACGAACTCTCAGTCATGGCTCCGGCTACACGGCGCCTTGCCTGCCTTTGAGGCCGCTGCGGGCGTTGGTGGTTTGAGCGCCACCAGAAACTGGTGATGCCAATGACGCTAGGCGCACGTATGTTGCTGGATTTCACTGCGACCTTCGGTCAAATGGCTACCATCCTCCGTCTCCTGCGCGAACAGGCCCAGCCCTGCACTGTGCACATCACCGCAATGCCGGGCGTTGCAATCCCGGTCATGGCACCAGAACAACCACCAATCCTCAAGCGCAGGCCTGACGATCTGCGCCAGCTCTACTGTGGCGAGCTGGTCGCCTCTTTCACAGAAGCAACACAGCTGCCGCGCGTGCTGCGGCTGTGGTGTTTGCTGCCCACAGCCCCGCGCAGCCCGTCAAAACGGGCCGCCCCGCGGCCATGGAACGCGCGGGTTTGATTGGAAAACAGCTTTAACCGAGAAATCCGCCATCGCTGTCGTCGCCGGCCTCTTCCATCAGCAGACGCATATCCGGAACCGTGACATGGCGCTTGCCTTCCAGCTCGATCACCCCGTCCTTCTTGAGCGCCGAGATCTGGCGGCTCACGGTTTCCAGGGTCAGGCCCAGATAGTCGGCCATGGCTTCACGGGTCAGCGGCAAGTCGAACACCATCCGGTTGGTGGCTCCGCCTGGTGTCAGCGTGGCGTCGCGGCGTGCAATAATCGCCAGGAGGCTGGCAATTTTCTCGCGCGCAGTCTTGCGGCCCAGCACCAGCATCCACTCGCGGGCTGCGTCAAGCTCATCCAGTGTCATCTCCAGCAGCCGGTGCGCAATATGCGGGGTGCGCTCCATCAGCTCCTCAAACGGCTTCTTGCGGAAACAGCACATCACCACATCGGTGGTTGCGACCACATCATAGGCAGCACCTTCACGCCCCGGACGGCCGACGAAGTCACTGGGCAGCAAGAGCCCCACCATCTGGGTGCGCCCGTCCTCCATCGTCTGGGTCAACGTGGCGATGCCCGAGACCACGGACCCCACGAAATTCATCACATCGCCGGACCAGATGATCGGCTGGCCGGCTTCATAGGTGCGGTAGTATTTGATCGCATCCAGCGCCTCCAGCTCATCCGCATTGCAGCGCGCACACACGGCCCGATGGCGGATCGGGCAGTCACCGCATCTGAGCTGGGCAAAGGAAGAAGCGTTCATTCGGTAATCCCGGTTGATCTGGATCAAGGTTCTGGGTCACGCGTTCCCATAACGGTAATGGAATGAAACAGAAAGCTCAATTGGCCGAGCTGGGTTTGTTTGTCTCCAAAGTGCCGTGCCACGCCAGCTATCCCGCTGCGCTGCATTTCACCAAGGGGCTTGATTCATTGCAGTTTTCCAGTTGGGTTTTCAGAATTCCCCCCGGCAACAGCATCTCGCTGTAGGTTCATGTGCCGTTCTGCCGCAGAGTGTGCTGGTTTTGTGCCTGCCGCACACAAAGCCCCCATTCCGACGCATCGGTGAAAGCTAAGGTCCGGGTTCTGAACGCCGAAATTGCGCTAATAACACAGTTGCCCAAAGACATCACCCTGTCCCGGCTGCTTTGGGGCGGTGGCACGCCAACTTTGCTCAGTGCAGAACTGATCCGCGATCTGGTTGCCGCCATCACCAAAGCCGAGCCGCGGGCGCTGCGGGCGGAGTTCTCGTTGGAGATTGACCCGAATGAGATCGGTGACCGGCGGCTGCATGCGCTGGCCAGCTCCACCCATATCCGCACCATCCGGGACCGGCACTTCGCCACGGCCCACGGCCATGCCCTTGGCGGTAAAGATCTGCTGCGGGCACGGCTGATTGAAGCGTTGATGTGCGATTTCCGCATTTGCCGCGCAGAAATCCTGTCTCAGTTTGCCATCAGCGCAGACCAACTGGAGCGGATGTTCCAGGAAGTCAGCGCTGCCTTTCCGGGTATGTTACAGATTTCCGCCAAGGGGCTGGATATCTGCAAGGAAGCCCGTCCGCTGCCCCGGATGATCGCCCGCAACTTTGACGCCTACGACCTGAGCTGCTTCGACCGCCGCACCGCCTTCTGACACAATCGTTGAGCGGCGCATTTCTCCCGCCTGTCGCCGCCGCGCCAAAGGCGCAGCGCTCCCGTTGGGCGAGGCTCAGCGCCCTTGGCGCTGAGCCTCGCCCAAGGCCGCCAAGGGGTTCCGGCGCAGCCGGGGCACCTGCGGGCGCGGGAGTGCCTCGCTGTCCTTTGAAAACACAGCCCGTTCAAAATACAGTCGGCCAAAAACACAGCCTGATAGGTCAGTATTTCTGCCGCAATGTTTCGCGTGCGAAACATTTGGTCAGCGGCGCTGCCGCAACTTCTGGGCGTTGCGCGGGTTGCGCACGCATAGATATTGCAAAGCTTGCCGAGGAGTTAACCTGCGGCGGCTTAACCGGCGGCAGCCAGAAGACGGCGGGTGTACTCGGCCTGGGGATTGGCAAACAGCGCTTCGGCGGCTCCGGTCTCCACCACATCGCCCTGGTTCATCACCACCACGTTATGCGACATCGCCCGCACCACGTTGAGGTCGTGAGAGATGAACAGATAGGCCAGCCCGTATCGGGCCTGCAGATCGCGCAGCAGTTCGACGATCTGCACCTGCACCGTCATGTCCAGCGCCGAGGTCGGCTCATCCAACACCACCAGTTTGGGCCGCAGCACCATGGCGCGGGCAATGGCGATGCGCTGGCGCTGGCCGCCGGAAAACTCATGCGGGTAGCGATCCATGGCTGCAGGATCGAGACCGACCTCCTGCATCACCTCAGCCACCAGTTCACGCGGATCGCGGTGCTGATCCACATTGTGAATGGCCAGCCCTTCAGAGATGATCTGGGCGCAGGTCATCCGCGGGCTGAGCGAGCCGAACGGATCCTGGAACACGATCTGCATGTCCTTGCGCAGGCGTCGCAGCTCGCGGGTGGACCACTTGCGCAGGTCCTGTCCCTGAAACTCCACTGCGCCCTCGGACGCAATCAGCCGCATGATGGCGAGCGCCAGCGTGGTCTTGCCCGAGCCGCTCTCTCCCACGATGCCCAGGGTTTCACCGGCACGCACGGACAGCGACATTGGGTTCACGGCTTTCACATGGCCGACAGTACGTTTGAGCAGCCCCTTCTGGATCGGAAACCAGACCTTCAGATCCTTGGCCGCCACCAGCGTATCAGCGTTTTGCGGCACCGGCTGTGGCTGGCCGGAGGGCTCTGCCGCCAGCAGTTTCTGCGTATAGGGGTGCTGCGGATTGGCAAAGATCTCTGCAGCCGGGCCTTCCTCGACGATCTCGCCGTCCTTCATCACGCAGACGCGGTCGGCAATGCGGCGCACGATGGCCAGGTCATGAGTGATGAACAACAGCCCCATGCCTTCGCTTTCCTTGAGATCCGCCAGCAGGTCGAGGATCTGCGCCTGGATGGTCACGTCCAGCGCCGTGGTCGGCTCATCCGCGATCAGGATGTCGGGTTTGTTGGCCAGCGCCATGGCGATCATCACCCGCTGCCGCTGCCCGCCAGACAGCTGATGCGGATAAGACGTCAGCCGGTTTTCCGCATCGCGGATGCCGACCTTCTCCATCAGTTCCAGAATGCGGGCGCGGGCGGCCTGACCGGAAATCCCCTGATGCAGGGCCAGGGATTCCTCCAGCTGGCGCTCGATCGTGTGCAGCGGGTTGAGAGAGGTCATCGGCTCCTGAAAGATGAAGCTGATGTCATTGCCGCGCACCTGCATCAGATGGCGTTCGCTGGCGCCGACCATCTCGGTGCCGTCATAGGTGACGGAGCCTGTCACCATGGCGCTGTCGCCCAGAAGCGACACGGTGGAGAGCGCCGAGACCGATTTGCCGGAGCCGCTTTCGCCCACCAGCGCCACGGTCTCGCCACGGCCGACAGAGAAGGAGACGCCGCGGACGGCTTCGCTTAATTGGCCGTCCTGGCGGAAGGAGACGCGGAGGTTCTGGACGTTCAGGAGAGGGGCTGTAACGGTCATTGTGTTTCCCCTTGCGACACCACCATGAGGGCACTGCCCGTCCGAGGGCGGAAACGAAGTACCCGCCCGTCGTGCTGAAAGCACGCCTTTGGCGTGGCGGGGCGGACGGGCACTGCCCGGCGTCCCGCCGGGCGATGCATTTCAAACAAGTCTGAGCCGGTCATGAAAACGTCTTCCGCGGGTCGAAGGCATCGCGCACGCCTTCGAAAATGAAAATCAAGAGCGACAGCATGATGGCAAAGGTGAAGAAGGCGGTGAAAGCCAGCCAGGGCGCTTCGAGGTTCTGTTTGGCCTGCAGGGTCAGCTCGCCCAGGGACGGCGCCGAGGACGGCAGGCCGAAGCCGAGGAAATCGAGCCCGGCCAGCAGGCCGATGGTGCCGGTGATGATGAAGGGCAGCATGGTCAGCGTCGCCACCATCGCATTGGGCAGCATATGGCGGAACATGATCGTCAGGTTGCCGACGCCCAGTGCCTTGGCGGCGCGGACATATTCCAGGTTGCGGGCGCGCAGGAACTCGGCCCGCACCACACCGACAAGAGCGGTCCAGCCAAACAGGATCATCAGACCCACCAGCAGCCAGAAACTGCGCCCCAGGATCGCAAACATGATGATGATCACATAAAGCGAGTTGATTGATCCCCAGACCTCGATCACCCGCTGGAAGATCAGGTCGGTGAGACCGCCGAAGTAGCCCTGCACAGCGCCGGCCAGAATGCCGATCAGGCTGGCGGCGCCTGTGACCATCAGGGTGAACAGGATCGATAGGCGGAAACCGTAGATCACCCGCGCCAGCACATCGCGCTTGGTGTCATCGGTGCCCAGAAGGTTCAGCCCGCCCGGCGGCAGCGGCGCAGCACCCGGGCGGTCCACCGTGGTGTTGAAACTGTAGGGAATGGGCGGCCATAGGGTCCAGCCTTCTGCGAAGCCTTCCGCTGCATAGGTGCCGGTCGTGATCTCCTCCAGGATGGCTGCTGGTTCGTCAAAGCAGTCTTCCACCCCACCGGAGCGGATCAGGCATTCGACTTCCGGATCGGAATAAACCGCCTCTGTTTGGAAATCGCCGCCGAATTTGGTTTCCGGGTAGAATTTGAACACCGGTGCATAGACCTCGCCCCGGTAGCTGACAAGGATCGGTTTGTCGTTGGCGATGAATTCGGCAAAGAGCGACAGGCCGAACAGCACCGAAAAGATCCACAGCGACCAGTAGGCACGGCGGTTTTTGCAGAAATTATGCCAGCGGCGCTGGTTCAGGGGGGATAACGCCATGGATCAGCCCTCCCGCTTTTCAAAGTCGATGCGGGGATCGACGAACACATACATCAAGTCAGAGAGGATGCCGACCACCAGCCCCATCAGCCCGAAGATATACATTGTGCCGAACATCACCGGATAGTCACGCGCCACCGCAGCTTCAAACCCCAGTCGGCCCAGCCCGTCGAGCGAGAAAATCGTCTCGATGATCAGAGAGCCGGCAAAGAACACGCCGATGAAAACCGCCGGGAAACCGGCAATCACAATTAGCATCGCATTGCGGAACACATGGCCGTAAAGCACCCGCGTTTCACTGAGCCCCTTGGCACGGGCGGTCATGACGTATTGCTTTTTGATCTCATCCAGAAAGGAATTCTTGGTGAGCAGCGTCAGGGTGGCGAAGGCCGCAATGGTCGAGGCTGCGACCGGCAGCGCGATGTGCCAGAAGTAATCCAGGATTTTGCCAATAAGGCTGAGGCTGTCCCAATTGTCGGACGTCAGCCCGCGCAGCGGGAAGATCTGCCAGTAGGAGCCGCCGGCAAACAGCACCAGCAGCATGATGGCAAACAGGAAACCGGGGATGGCATAGGCCGCGATGATCACGCCGCTGGTCCAGGTGTCGAAGGAGGAGCCGTCTTTCATCGCCTTGCGAATGCCCAGCGGGATCGAGATTAGATAGGCGATCAGGGTCGACCACAGGCCCAGCGAGATCGAGACCGGCATTTTTTCCAACACCAGGTCGGTCACTGCGATCTTGCGGAAATAACTCTCGCCGAAATCAAACGTGGCGTAATTGCCCAGCATGATCAGGAACCGCTCCAGTGGTGGTTTATCAAGGCCGAACTGCTCTTCGAGTTCCGCGATCAGTTCCGGTGGCAGCCCCTGGCGGCCGGCGTAGTTTTCATTGGCACCGATGGTTTCAGTGCCGGTGTCACCACCGCCGCCGGCGAATCCTTCGAACACATCGCCGCCGCCTTCGAGCTGGGCGATGATCTGTTCTACAGGGCCGCCGGGGACAAATTGCACCAGGGCAAAATTCACCACCAGGATGCCGAACAGCGTCGGGATCACCAAGAGCAGGCGTCGGAAAATATAGGCTGCCATGGCTGTGGTTTACCGCAGCGCGCCGGAAGACTTCAGCGCCGCTTCGCGGGCATCGTCAATCCACCACAGGTCCAGGAAGCCCGGGCTGTAGGGCGGCAGGTTTTCCGGCTGGCTGTACATGTCCCAATAAGCAACCCAGTTCACGTCCAGATACCAGGTCGGCACCGCAAATCGTTTGGCACGCAGCACCCGGTCTAGGGCGCGGGCATTGGCGCGCAGTTCGTCCTGTGTCGTGGCATTGACGATATTGCCGATCAGCGCATCGACTGCCGGATCGGCCAGCCCGGCGGGGTTGAAGACCGAATACTCATGCGCTTCGGAGCCGAATTGCTGGTAGAGGCCGGTCGAAGGCTCCAGCGACATCCGGTAGGCGGAGGAGATCATGTCGAACTCCTTCTCGCGGCGGCGGCTGGTGAATTGTGCATAGTCGACCCGGTTCACCACAGCCTCCAGCCCCATGGTGTTCAGATTGGTGACATAGGGCTGCACGATACGTTCGATGGTCGGGCTGTCGACCAGAAACTCCAGTTTGAACACCTCGCCGTCCGCGTTGCGGCGCACGCCGTCATCGCCGACGGTCCAGCCAGCCTCGTCCAGCAGTTTCATGGCGCGGCGCAGGTTCTTGCGGTCGCCGGGGCGGGCCGGTTTGGAGGCATGCGCCATCACCGGCTCCGAGGTCAGCAGCGATGGATCGATCTGACCGTCCAGCGCCTCCAGCACCTCTTTTTCGCGGCCTTCGGGCAGGCCCTCAGCCTGCAGCGGCGTGTCCTGCCAGAAAGAGGACCGGTGGCGGAACAACCCATATTGCAGGCTTTCGTTGGTCCACTCGAAATTATAGGCCAGCTGCAGCGCCTCGCGGACGCGGATGTCCTGGAATTTGGGACGCAGCAGGTTCATCACAAAGCCAGAGGCCGCAGGCACGTTTCCGTCCGGAATTTCGCCTTTGACCACCTCGCCTGCGTTCACCGCATCAAAATTGTAGGCAGTCGCCCAGCTTTTAGAACTGTTTTCAGGGCGCAGCGTGTAGACCCCTGCCTTGAACCCTTCCATCGCGGCCACCGCATCGCCAAAGTACTCAACCCGGATGCTGTCATAGTTGTGGCGACCGATATTCACGTTGATGTCCTTGCCCCAGTAGTCCGGGTTGCGGCGGTAAATGATGCTTTGGTTCACCTCTGCCTTGTCCAGCACGTAAGGCCCCGAGCCGATGCCCGGTTCCAGCCGCGGTTCGTCAATGCGGCGGTTTTCGGGGTCGGCCTCGAACCAAGCCTTGGAGAATACCGACGTGCCGGCCACCTGGGAAATCATCGCCCGGCGCGGGAAGTCCGGCGAGAAGTAGAATTTCACCCGGTGCGGCCCCAGTGCTTCGGCCTTTGGGATGCGCTTGCGCACGGCTTCGGCATAGGATTTCAGCCCCTGCTCCAGCAGAATGTTGTGAGAGAAGACCACATCATCAGCCGTAACCGCAGACCCGTCCGAAAACCGCGCCTCGGGCCGCAGATTGAAGATCACCCAGTCCTGGCTTTCCGGATACTCAAGGCTTTCGGCCAGCAGCCCGTAGTAGGAGCCGGGTTCATCGTACGAGCCGACCATCAGGCTTTCGAAGTGCTGCGAAGACAACATCCCTGCCCGGCCCTTGCGGGTGTAGGGGTTCATGCTGTCGAAAGTGCCAACCGCCGAAATCGCCAGTTCACCGCCCTTGGGCGCCTCAGGGTTCACATAGTCGAAATGCGCAAAGCCTTGGGGGTATTTCAGATCCCCGAACTCGGCAAAGCCATGGGCCTTGATGATGGTGTCCTCTGCCCGGACCAGCGTCGCCGCGGCAAGAACCAGGATCAGCCCCAGTGTCAGAGCCTGGGCCAGTACCGCAGCTACCTGCAGCGGGTTCACCCTGTCCATTGTGCGCACGCGCGCCGCAGCTCGAGCGGGATTCATCTGCCATGACCTCCTTTTGCCTGCGGCCTAGCGCCCAGGATCTTATCTGCCCACAAGCTAATGGCGGGGGGCGGTAACATTCAAGTTGCGATTAGGCGGTTTCCTGTTCGCGCCACGCTCCCTTTTGGCGTGCAACGGCCGATCCTGCCAGCCTTTTCAGCGGCTGCTTGCCCGGTATTGGACTGCATGCCAGCCTCGAATCACAAAAACGTCAGAACCTCAGGGAGACAGAAATGCCGACAGTGAAGTATCTAGCCCCCCTTGCCCTGGCCGGGGTTGCAGCCCTCAGCGCCTGCGCCCAGCAGGAGGAGGAAGTGGTCTATTCCAGCCCCGAAGAGGCGTTCTGCGTCCAGAGCAGCGGCCAGTATGTGCGGCGCAGCGGCAAGGCCGGCCCCATCGGCGTCTGCATCCTGCCCGACGGTCAGGAACGCGATGCGCTGGCCTATTACCGGGAAAACAACCCGGCCTGATGACGGCCGGGCAATGCTGCCATCAAAAAAAGCCGCTGCGGGTCTGCAGCGGCTTTTTCGGTTGGATAGCTGGGACAGTAGACAGGTTTAGTTGTCCAGGCTGTCCAGATAGGCGATCAGGTTCACGCGGTCTTTCTGTTTCTTCAGACCCGAGAACGACATGGTGGTGCCAGACGCATAGGCCGACGGCTTGGTCAGGAAGGCGTCCAGCTCTTCGGCAGTCCAGGCCTTGTCTGCCATGCCGGTCAGAGCGCCGGAATAGCCAAAGCCCGGTGCGGCAGCGATATTGCGGCCAACCACGCCATAGAGGTAGGGGCCAGTTGAGTTCGCGCCGTCTTCCAGCTTGTGGCAGGCAGAGCATTTCTTGAAAACTTTTGCGCCTTTGGCAACATCGGCAGAGGCCATCAGCTCTTCGAAGCTGACTTCCGGCTCATCGCTGGCGGCTTCGGCCGAGGCGACTTCGATCACATAGGCGGCCTCACCGTGGCTGTCCACGTGATACAGGCCCTCTGCGGCCCATTTGCCCAGCAGGAGAACCAGGAACGCGCCGCAAAAGCCTGCGGTCGCTTTGGTAAGGGTCATTGTGTCAAACATGAATCGCGGGTCCATTTAGCTGTCTGACCGGTTGTCTAAGGCTTCCCCTTCAAAGTGGCAAGGTATAGACAGCGCGACGAAACGCCCAAATCTTGAAGTTTTGCACGGGGAACACACCCATGAGCCGCAAAATCGCCATTCAGGGGGAGCTTGGCTCCTACAGCCACGAGGCCTGCCGCATCGCCCGCCCCGGCATGGAGGTGCTGGCCTGCCGCACGTTTGAGGACATTCTGGAAGCGGTGCGCAGCGGCGCGGCGGAGCAGGCGATGCTGCCGGTGGAAAACTCCACCTATGGCCGCGTGGCCGACAGCCACCGGCTGTTGCCGCACAGCGGGCTGCATATCGTGGACGAAGCCTTTGTGCGGGTGCATATCAACCTGCTGGCGGTGCCGGGAGCAAAACTGGAAGACATCCAGGAGGCGCATTCGCATCTGGTGCTTTTGCCGCAATGCGGAACCTTCCTGCGGGACAATGGCATCCGCGGCCGGGTTAGCCCCGACAACGCGCGCGCCGCCCGTGATGTGGCCGAAGCCGGCGACATCCATTCTGCCGCGCTGGCCAGCGAACTGGCAGGCGAGATCTACGGTCTGAATGTGCTTGCTCGCCATATCGAGGACAGCAGCGACAACACCACCCGCTTTCTGATCATGGCGCAGAAGCCGGACTTTAGCCGCCGCGGCGCCCATAACATGATCACCAGCTTCGTGTTTCAGGTGCGCAACATCCCGGCGGCGCTTTACAAGGCGATGGGCGGTTTTGCCACCAACGGCATCAACATGACCAAACTGGAAAGCTATATGGTGGACGGCTCGTTCACCGCGACCCAGTTTTATGCCGACATCGAAGGCCATCCCGATGACGCCAATGTGCAGCTGGCGATGGACGAGCTGAGTTATTTCACCACCAATGTGGAAATCCTTGGCGTTTACCCGGCGGACAACGGCCGGTTCTGAACTAGCGCACGGCAGGCAGGGGCGTTGCCCCTCTTGGCCTCCAGGCCAATTCACCCCAGGATATTTCCAGCCAGAAGAAGCGGCGATTCCCGCCACGCGCCAGCGTGGCGCCCGGCCCAACGGCGCGGGGCAATCTTTGATTGCTCCAAAGCGGGCGGGAGCCCCTTGTCAATTTCACATCAATTGGTTCAGGGGAGGTAATAGTGGAGGGGGGGTAAGTGAGAGGCTGGACATCGACCCAAGCGGGGCTCGTTGTGGCTGCTTCCTTCCGGATCTGACCAGGTTGGCGAGGCGCCTGCCCGCGCCAACCTCTCGAATCCCGATATAAGGGCCGCTGCCGGGATTGGCAAGGGCTGCGCCGCCTGCGCTGAGTTCAGCCAGTCATAGCTGCAGTTCCAGCTCCCAGAAACCATCGCTGCTGAAACCGCGTGGCGTGGCCAGCCCGTCCGGCAATTCCGCCAGGTGCTGCGCAGCGCCCGCCCCTGTCACGGCAACTGCGCGTGCGCCCGGAACCGGCGCCAGCTGCCAGGGATAGGCGGCCTCGGCCAGCGGATCCGGCGGCAAACGCCCGGCAATATAGTCGCTGATCGCCTGCCGGATGCGGAGCGGCGGCAACGGCAGCTCCTCTGCGGTTTCCAGCATCCGGAACCGGCCACCACCGCTGGCCCGGTAACTGTTGAGTGCAACTGCGAACCGCTGGCCGGGGTCAATCGGCTGGCCTTGCCAGCGAAGATCCGAAACCCGCCGGGCATCCGGATTCAACAGCGCCCCCGAGGCGGAGAACCGCGGTGGCTGGGATACATCGATCCGGTAGCTGAGGCCAAAGATCACATCGAAGTTGTGGCCTGCCCGATGCGGGTCTGCCAGCTGCTGTCCGGCACTGCCTGGCATCACCTGGTTAAACAGCCCGGCCGACATTTCCAGCCAATCCTGCAGCTGCGCGCCCGTGACAGCCATTGCCTTCAGTTCATTCGGAAAGACCTGCAGATCCGCAATATTGCGGGCAGACAGCGCACCGGCGGCAATATCAGTGTAATATTGCGGCCCGGAGCGGCCGCCGAATTTGCCTGGCGCCACCGCAGACAGCAACGGCAGGTTTTCACCGTCAGTGCCGCGCAGCAGCACCCGCGCCGCAGCCGCCTGGGCGCTGGCCGTCAGGGCAAGACCGCGGTCCGGCGCAAAGAAGGTAAAATAGGAATGCATCGCCACCGGGCTGTGTCCTGCCGGCTCCTGCATGCGCTGTAAGGTGAGGCCGTGATCATCTGCCAGGGCCTGCACCAATGCAGGCGCCTCCTGCGCCAGCGGCTGCACGGCACCTGTTGCCCCCGGTTGGGCAACCGGCTGCAGGCTGGGCGTGCCACGGCGCATCCGCCAGCTGCCGGAAACATGTTCCAGCTCCAGCCGGATCATCCCCAGATGCGAGCCATGCGCGCCTGGCATCACCACCGGCTTGGCAAAGGGGTGGTCCGGATGTGGCAGTGTCAGATGGGTATGGCCGCCAACCAGAGCGTCGATCTCTGGCAGGGCCGCCAGCAGCTCCAAGGCGTTTTCACTGCTGTCGCCACCTTCTGCCGCCAGTCCGCTATGCGCCAGGCCCAGCACCAGATCGCAGCCCTGCGCCTTCAGCTGCCGCGCCTGCTCGGCGGCGGCCTCTGCAATGCCCTGCGCCTGCAATTGCCCTGCCAGCACCTGACGGCACCAGGAGAGCGTCTGCGGCGGCAGGACTGAGAAAACGCCGATCCGCAGAGGCGGCAAGCCTGGGCAGGCGGGCACGGCGCGCTCCAGAACTGCTGAAGCGGCAAACGGCAGTTCCAGGCCCGGCTGCGCGGCCGTCAGATTCGCACACAGCATCGGGCAAGGCGCGTCCTTCAGCATGTTCGTCAGAGCAGCCAGCCCGGAATCGAAATCATGGTTGCCGAGGCCCGCTGCGTCATATTGCAGGACCTGAAAGGCGCGCATCAGCGGGTGCGGTCCAGCCATTTGCGGCAGAATTTCCCCCAGGGGCGATCCCAGCAACCCGTCGCCATTATCAACCAGGATACAGGCCGCGCCCAGTCGCGCTGCCTCAGTGCGCGCCTGGGCGATCAAAGTGGCCGCCCGTGACAGGCCGATGGCTGGATCCGGCCGGTCAGCATAATAATCATGGCTCAGCAGATTGCAGTGCAGGTCCGTGGTGGCCAACACATGCAGCGTCCCGGAAGTCCCGGTTTCTGAGGTCCCGGCCCCGGTGGTCATATCCAAAATTCTGCTGACACTGCCTGCCCGCCGCTCCTTTCGCGCCCTTCGGCGTTATTCTTGTCCCGCGCTATTTGAATCAGCGTTTTCCGCTTTTGCAAAGCATCCTTTTCACAGCATATTAACTTTTTCGTAGATCGCCCGCTGCGGCAGCGTGGTTTTCCCTGTTCTGCTGAAAAATGACCCCGCGTTAATCAGGGCAGGTGTGGCGGCACTGCGACAGGCAAGCATTGATCGCAGGCGAATGCTGGCTGCCCCTGCGTCATACTGTCATGCATGGCTGCAGTCCCACGTTGAGCACGGCCCAAAAGGCCGCCAGCCATAGGAGAGCTGCCATGAAACGCGCGGAACAGGTGACCTTTGGCGGCGGCATATTGGAACGCGCCGCGCATCTGCGAAGCGACAGCGCAGCTTTGGAAACAGCCTGGAACACGCCCGGCGCCCAGGTGCTGCTCATGTGGCGGGGCAAACCGCTGACGCGGCAGGAAACGGAGACGGATCTGCCCTGCGGCCTTGCCTGGAGCAAACCGGCCCATCCGCTGGCCGCAGCCTGCAAACCGGATGCGCTGTTTCTTGGACTGACCTCGGACGGCACCCCCTGCTTTGCCTGCGATATCAGTGGCTGGCAGCCTGATGATGTCGACAGTGAGGCTCTCAACAGCTTTGCCGACGCCAGCGAACAACAGCACCCGGACCTGCCGTCCGGCCATGTCTTTGCTGAACTGCGCCGGGTGATGACCCGCCTGTCGCCGCTGGAGGCAGAGCTGGCCGCCACCGCAAAGGCATTGCTGGCCTGGCACCGCAGCCACCGGTATTGCGCCTGCTGCGGCGCCGCCAGCGACATGGCGCAAGCGGGCTGGCAAAGGGTCTGCCCGGCCTGCAAAGCGCCGCATTTTCCGCGGACAGACCCGGTCGTGATCATGCTGATCACCCATGGTGACAGCGTTCTGATGGGCCGCTCGCCCGGCTGGCCGGAAGGGATGTACTCTTTGTTGGCCGGCTTCGTGGAACCGGGAGAGACGCTGGAGGCCGCGGTGCGCCGCGAAGTGCTGGAGGAAACCGGAGTGCAGGTTGGTCCAGTGCGGTACCTGTCGAGTCAACCTTGGGCCTTTCCGATGTCGCTGATGTTTGGCTGTGCAGGTGAGGCCCTGAGCCGTGAGATCACCATCGACCCCGAGGAGATCGAGGATGCGCTGTGGATCGGCCGTCAGGAGATGATGACAGTGTTCGCCGGCGAACATCCGGTTCTGAAACCCGCGCGCAAAGGGGCAATTGCACAGTTTTTGATCAAGAACTGGCTTGCGGACACGCTGGACTAAAGCGCATATTTGGCGGAAACAGCGCGGCTCCCAAGCGGCATATGAGGCAACGCAAATGGAATTTCACAGCAAAGAAGACATCGAGGCTCCGATCGATCATGTCTTTGCGGCCATCTCGGACTTCGAGCTGCTGGAGCGCTCTGCCCTGCGGCGCGGGATAGAGCTGCAGCGCACCGGCGACCTCGCCCAGCCGGAGAACGGCCTGGTTTGGGATCTGACCTTCAATTTTCGCGGCAAGTCGCGCGACATCAAACTGACGATGGCATCATTCACGCCGCCGTCAGGCCTTGTGCTGAATGGCAGCGGCAGTGGCATTGACGGCCGGACAGAGGTTGAGCTGCTGGCCTTGTCGCCACACCGGACCCGTATGTCTGTTCGGCTGGCACTGTCTCCGACCACGCTGACCGGGCGTTTGATGGTGCAATCGCTGAAACTGGCGCGCAGCAATCTCAACCGCCGTTTCAAGCTGCGGCTGGCAGAATACGCCCGCATCACGGAAGAGCGTTTGAACCGAACCGCCTGACAACCCCGCCTCCCCCTCCTATCAGCCCTCCGGCGTCTACTGCGGCCTGAGCGCAGGCCAGGTGCGGGCAAGGGTGCCCAGTTGGCCGAACTTTCACACTCCCGTCTGTTGCCGGGTCGGCGCGATGGGGCGCCACAGCAGGGATGCGCCGATTTCCGGCAGATCGCCGAACCCGCGCCGCCACTGGCAGCTAGTGCAGGTGCAGAAAAACGATTGACGACTCGGCAGGCGAACCGCTACCGCTGGTGCCGATGGTTCCCGTGCCACAGAATCTTGTGTCCGGGATCAAAAGGGAACACGGTGCGGCCCGCATGTCAGCAGGCCAAGTCCGAGACTGCCCCCGCAACTGTAAGCGGCGAGCGACCCCGATAGAGCCACTGGCCCGCAAGAGGCCGGGAAGGATCGGGAAAGCGACGACCCGCAAGTCAGGAGACCTGCCATCGGAACTGTAACTCGAACCCGGGCGGGGTGTCCGGGCAGGGTCTGATGGCACCGGCGGCAAACCGTTTTTCATCCGAACTCCTGCTTTCAAGACCCCCGTACCACGCGCGGAGGGCGCAAATATGATGTGGACGGACAAGACGCATTTCTATGCGGCAACGGATTGCAAACACCTGGGGCGCCCCTGCCCCGCGGCAGAGCGGATGATCGCCAAACTGGCTGAGGCAATGACCAAGGCCAAGCCGATGACCCATGAGGATTTCGAAATCACGGGCACTTCTGCACTGGACGGCTGCCCGCGCAGCTGCCCGGCCCAATTCGTGGCCAGCCATGACCGGATCCGGCTGTTCTGCGGTGTCGGAGAGGAGGCCCCGCGTGAAGGCCTGGACCGCTTTGCCGACGCGATCCTCAGCCGTGACGGCACTGGCTTTGCCGCGTCAAAACTGGACGCCCGCCCTTGCGCGCTGATGG
Organism: Rhodobacteraceae bacterium (ex Bugula neritina AB1); assembly: GCA_001730095.1. Taxonomy (GTDB): domain Bacteria; phylum Pseudomonadota; class Alphaproteobacteria; order Rhodobacterales; family Rhodobacteraceae; genus Leisingera. Next base: position 50,380 of record MDLF01000032.1, on the reverse strand, counting down.
AGGCGCTGCCGAAAACGGCAGAGGCGCGGCAGGCAGAGCAGATGCTGGCGCTTTAAACCAGCGGATTGGGCAGGGACCGGCAGGCCGCAGCGGGCTGCCGACCTATTGCGGGCGCTGCCCTGTCGGGCGGCCGGCATTGGCCCATTCCAGCTGCGCCTGTGTTTCCACCGCGCAGGGGCGCACGCTGCGCAGCCGTTCCAGCGCCTGTGCGGGATCTTCGCCGATTTCGATCATCAGCCGCAGCACTGCCATGCCGGAGCGGCCACAGCCGCCCTGGCAATGCACCAGCACCCGGCCGCCGCCCTCCAGCGCCATCCGCGCCGAAGCGCTGGCCTTGGGCCATATGGCCGCCACCTGCGGGGATGGCACGTCGAAATCCGGCACTGGCAGGTGAATCCATCGGCTGGCCATGCTTTGGATATCGCAGCCCAGCCGATGGCTGCCTGCCGCCGCGTGTTCCTCAGCCGTGGTCATGGAGATCACCAGTCCGGGCTTCCAGGCGTTGATCCGGCCCATGTCGCCGGCATAATCGCCGCCCTTGCCCGGCAAGGGGCACAGGGCCAAAAGCCCGCCCGCGACGGGCACTTCATGGATCGAGATATTCACTGGTACAGGCATTTCCTGCACCGCAGTCCCAGAGGATTTGTCAGATCGCATGCCGCCTCCTTGCGTTGCGTTCCAATTCCCACGCCCGCCCAGGGTCTTGCCAATTGATTCTAACGGCAAAAAGTCAAAAAACAATTCCTTTTCCTGCCTGCCCGCCGCCTGCCCTTCTGCAGTGGACGAACGGGCCGCGCTTCAATACCCTGCGCGGAACGCAGGGCGCGCGCCCGCACACCGAATCCGGCACGAGACATCATGAACGACATCCCCAGCGGCACCACCGGCGACACCGGCCAATCCCAATATCAGGTTCTGGCCCGCAAATACCGGCCAGAAACCTTTGCCGATCTGGTGGGTCAGGACGCCATGGTGCGCACCCTGAAGAACGCTTTTGCGGCTGACCGGATCGCCCAGGCCTTTATCATGACCGGCATCCGCGGCACCGGTAAGACCACCACCGCGCGGATCATCGCCAAGGGGATGAACTGCGTCGGTGAGGACGGCCAGGGCGGCCCCACCACCGATCCCTGCGGCACATGCGAACATTGCACCGCCATCATGGAAGGCCGCCATGTCGATGTGATGGAAATGGACGCGGCTAGCCGCACCGGTGTCAACGACATCCGCGAGATCATTGACAGCGTGCAGTACCGCGCCGCGTCGGCCCGCTACAAGATCTACATCATCGACGAAGTTCACATGCTGTCGACCTCTGCGTTCAACGCCCTGTTGAAGACGCTGGAGGAACCGCCGGCGCATGTGAAATTCATCTTTGCCACCACCGAAATCCGCAAGGTACCGGTGACCGTTCTGTCGCGGTGTCAGCGGTTCGACCTGCGCCGGATCGAGCCGGAAGTGATGATTGCGCTGCTGCGCAAGATCGCCGGTGCCGAAGGTGCTGAAATTGCCGAGGATGCGCTGGCGCTGATCACCCGCGCCGCCGAAGGCTCCGCGCGCGATGCAACCTCGCTGCTGGATCAGGCGATTTCCCATGGCGCCGGCGAGACCTCTGCCGAACAGGTCCGCGCCATGCTGGGGCTTGCCGACCGTGGCCGGGTGCTGGACCTGATGGACATGATCCTGCGCGGCGATGCGGCCGCAGCTTTGACGGAACTCAGCGGCCAATACGCCGAGGGCGCCGACCCGCTGGCGGTGCTGCGCGATCTGGCAGAGATCACCCATTGGGTCTCAGTCGTGAAGATCACGCCGGACGCGGCTGAGGACCCCACCGTCAGCCCGGATGAGCGCGCTCGTGGCAAGGCGATGGCCGATGCGCTGGCAATGCGTGTCCTGACCCGCATGTGGCAGATGCTGCTGAAGGCGCTGGAGGAAGTGGCCGCGGCCCCGAACGCGATGATGGCGGCAGAGATGGCAGTGATCCGCCTGACCCATGTGGCCGATCTGCCCAGCCCCGAGGAATTGATCCGCAAGCTGCAGGACACGCCGCCCCCGCCGCCCGCCGCCCCGGGCGGTCCCGGCGGTGGTGCGCAGATGCAGGGCATGGGCGCCCAGACGCTTGGCAGCGCGGCACCCGGCGGCGGAGATGGCGGCGGCGGCCCTGCGGGCGGCGCCCCGGTTGCCCATGGCGGCGGCGGCACGGTGGCGGCGTTGGCACCGCAGGCCAGTTCTGCCCTCGCCCGTTACCCAAGTTTCGAACATGTGGTTGAACTGATCCGCACCAACCGCGACGTGAAACTGCTGGTGGAGGTGGAAACCGGTGTGCGGCTGGTCGCCTACCAGCCGGGACGGATCGAGTTCACGCCCTCGGCCCAGGCGCCGCGCGATCTGGCCGCCCGGCTTGGTTCCGCACTGCAGAACTGGACCGGCGCCCGATGGGTGGTCTCCATCGCGCCGGATGGCGAGGCATCCACCATTGCCGAGATCCGCGATGCGGCTGAGAACGCCCTGCGGCAAGAAGCCACCGCGCATCCGCTGGTGCAGGCGGTGCTGGAAAGCTTTCCCAAGGCCAAGATCACCCGCATCCGCACGCCCGAGGAACTGGCTGCCGAAGTCGCAGCTGAGGCGCTGCCAGAGGTGGAGGACGAATGGGATCCGTTCGAGGACGGGTAACCGCCGGCCTGACCGCCCTGTTGCTCACCCTGCCGGCAGCTGCCTTTGCCACCACCTGCTTTGATACAGGAGAAGCACGTGAAAGCGCGTGGGATGTGTTTTTGCGGCTCTCGTCCAAACCTGTTGCACTGGCGCTCTTCGCCCTTGCCGGATTCGCGCTCTACTCTAGAAAGCGCGGCCTGTTCGCAATCGCCGGCCTTCTTTGGGCCGCTCTTGCATGCGTCATAGCCGTGGATAACCATGAAGTTTTCTTCGATGATAAGAAGGCCATGGGCATAATCCAGGACTGCACGGCCTCCCCCCACTTGTTCATCGCGCTTGCAATTGCGATATGTGCGGGGATGATTTACGGCGCGCTGCGCCTCCGCACTTAGGAGAATACAGATGCTCAAAGGCCTCGGCGGTCTTGGCGACATGGCCAAGATGATGAAATCGGCACAGGAACTGCAGACCAAGATGGCGCAGATGCAGGAAGAGCTGCACAACGTCATGGTAACCGGCGAGGCCGGCGCGGGTCTGGTCAAAGCCACCGCCTCTGCCAAGGGCGACTTGAAAGGCCTGGATATCGATCCCTCGATCTTCAATGGCGACGACAAGGAAGTGGTCGAGGACCTGATCCTGGCCGCCATCAAGGACGCGCAGGCCAAGGCGGCCGAGAAAGCACAGGATGAGATGGCCAAGCTGACTGAGAGCATGGGCCTGCCCAAGGACATCAAACTGCCGTTCTAAACGGTGTTTGCAGACCCGGAAAGGGCGGCCTTGGTGCCGCCTTTTCTTTGCCCGCCAATCGCTGCCGGCCGCACGTTGTCTCCAGTCGGTCTGTCAGGGCGCGCCGCCCAGCAGGCGGCCTTGGCCGCAATGAAATTGCACGTCCCCGCCGCTGCATTCCACAGCCCCTTCAGCTGCGGTATCCGCTCTGCCATGCGCAAGTCAGACAAATGGGCGGGCGATCTGATCCGGCGCAGCCTGTATCAGCCGGACACAGCGCAGCCCCTGGGACGATCCCGAATAGCGCCAAGACAAACCCTGAACATTTTGTCGGCCCACCCTTGCGCTCCCCGGCCCCGATCGGCCTATATGGCTGGCAAGCAAAGGGCCGCGGAATGATCAAGAACTCCACCAGCGACATCGAAGACCTGATTGCCCTGATGGCCAAGTTGCCGGGACTGGGGCCGCGCTCGGCCCGGCGCGCCGTGTTGCATCTGATCCGCAAGCGGTCGCTGCTGCTGACGCCGCTGGCCGACGTGATGAGCGAGGTCGCGGCGACAGCGCGCGAATGCCTCAACTGCGGCAACGTCGGCACCAGCGAAATCTGCCCTCTTTGCACGGACGAGAGGCGTGCCAACGGCGAGCTGTGCGTGGTCGAAGATGTAGCCGATCTCTGGGCAATGGAGCGCGCTGGCGTGTTCAAAGGCCGTTATCACGTGCTCGGCGGCACACTCTCGGCGCTGGATGCAGTCGGACCGGAGGATCTGCGCATTCCGCGGCTGGTGGACCGGGTCGCCACCGAAGAGATCACCGGAGGATCTGCGCATTCCGCGGCTGGTGGACCGGGTCGCCACCGAAGAGATCAGCGAAGTGATCCTGGCGCTGAATGCCACCATCGATGGCCAGACCACGGCGCATTACATCGCCGACCAGCTGCAGGGGCAGGCGAAACTGACCTCTCTGGCACAGGGGGTGCCGATCGGCGGCGAGCTGGACTATCTCGACGATGGCACCATTTCCGCCGCGATGCAGGCGCGCAAAGAGATCTGACGCCGCAGCCAACAGTTCCTATGACTGAGCCTTCATTCTAATGAAAAAAGCCGCAAATCCGGAGCATCGGATCTGCGGCCTTTTTGGATTTTCGTTTACCGGGCAAGTCGGCGAAACGACGACAGAGGTATCCGGATCAGAAGCGGCTGTCCTCTTCGTCGTCTTCGTCATCGCCGCCCGCAGGCAGGTTGAAGAAGCTGTCGGCGTCAAGAACGTCCTCTTCCTTCTTCTCTTCATGGTCACTGAGACCGCCGCCCAGCGTGAAGGTCTCGAGACCTTCAATGGCCGACGGGATCTTCGGTTCCGCGTCCATCTCCAGCGACTGCTCGGTGGAAACCAGCTTGCGGCGCTCATCATCGCTCATCACGCCGCCTTCAGCTGCTTTCTTGGCTGCCGCCTTCTGCACAACGGAATCCAGCTCGGACTGTCTGCACAGGCCCAGCGCCACCGGGTCGATCGGCTGCATGTTGGCAATGTTCCAGTGGGTGCGCTCGCGGATCGACTGGATGGTCGGCTTGGTGGTGCCCACCAGCTTGGCAATCTGGGCGTCGGACAGTTCCGGGTGGAATTTGACCAGCCACAGGATCGAGTTGGGACGGTCCTGGCGCTTGGACAGCGGGGTATAGCGCGGGCCGCGGCGCTTTTCCTCGCCGGCAGCGGCCGGGTTGAACTTGAGCTTCAGCTTGTGCAGCGGGTTTGCCTGCGCCTTGTCGATCTCGTCCTGGGTCAGCTGGTTGTTGGCCATCGGGTCGAACCCTTTGACGCCAACCGCGACTTCACCGTCGGCAATGCCCTGGATCTCCAGCTCGTGCATGCCCACGAAATCGGCGATCTGCTTGAAGCTGATTGTGGTATTGTCCACCAGCCACACGGCGGTTGCCTTGGCCATCAACGGTTTTGCCATGTGTCATCTCCTTAAAACACTTGCCCCCGGATACATCTCTCCCGCCGCCTGAAAGGGCGTCCCCGGCTGGCGGGGCAGGTTTCCGTTGTCGGGGAACTTCTGCCCTATATAGTCGGCATTATTGCATAAGGAAAGAGGCCAATGCGCAAGTTGTTCACAGGTGTTTTTGCGGCCGCCCTTGCCGTGCTGCCGACTGTTGCCGCAGCAGACGGCGAACCTGCGGGCGACTTCGATTATTACGTGCTGGCGCTCAGCTGGTCGCCGAACTGGTGTGAACAGGAAGGCGACGCACGCGGATCCGATCAATGCCACCCGCGCCATGACCACGGCTGGACGCTGCACGGTCTGTGGCCCCAGTTCCACCGCGGCTGGCCCAGCTATTGCCGCACCGTTGAAGCCCCGCCCAGCCGCACGATGAGCCGGAACATGGCAGATATCATAGGCAGCCCCGGCCTGGCCTGGCATCAGTGGAAGAAACACGGCACCTGTTCCGGTCTCAGCGCACGCGCCTATTATGCGCTGATGCGTGAGGCCTACGGTCGCGTGGTGCGCCCCGCCGTCTTCCGGAGGCTGGAACAGCCCGTCACCCTGCCCGCCTCACTGATTGAGGAAGCTTTCCTGAAAGAAAACCCAGAGCTGTCCCGCGACACGCTGACCATTACCTGCCGGGGCGGCGCCATCCAGGAGGCCCGCATCTGCCTGTCCAGGGATCTGAAGCCGGTGCCCTGCGGGCGGGACGTGATCAAGGACTGCACATTGACCAACGCCCGTTTCGCCCCTCTGCGCTGAACAAAAAGGGGGGGCGCCCCTCTTGACCTGCCAGCCATCTCTCCGGGGTTTTGCCGCCTGATGAAGACAAGGCAGAGACTTCATCTTTCCAGAAATACTCAATCCTCCGGGGCAGCAGGCGCCAGCAAGTGCGGGGGCCGGATCAGCCGCGCCCTTCTCACTTGGCAGTAAAGGGCCTGTGAATCGGACTTTATCGCAGTTTGCGCTAGATTATCTTCAGGTGCCGCCCCGGCCTTGCCTGAACGGCACTTCGCCTGAACGGCACTACCGTTTTGGTCGGCAAGAAGGAGGAAGCGCATGGCAAAAACAATCGGTAACCCGCTCAGCTGGCTTTTGCAGGGTGCAGAGACCACGTCCCATCATGTCAGCCAGTCTGTCGAAGAGATGCGCAGCACCGGTGCTGCGGCGATGCCCGAGGCGCGCAGGCTCAGTATGGATGACATCATCCATTCCCTGGCGGCAGGGCTGGAGGATTTTGCGGCCTGCCGCTCGGACGCGATGTTCCTGGTCCTGTTCTATCCGGTGATCGGCATCGCCCTTATTGTGATGAGCCTGTCGATGAACCTTCTGCCACTCATCGTGCCGATGATCATGGGGTTCGCGATCCTCGGGCCGGTGGCTGCGGTCGGGCTGTATGAAATGTCCTCGCGGCGCGAGACCGGTATGGAAACCCGCTGGATGGATGCTTTTGCGGTGATCCGCTCACCCTCCTTTGGCGCCATCCTTGTGCTGGGGCTCTATCTGGCGGCTCTCTTCATCCTCTGGCTGGTGGCAGCCGAAATGATCTACAGCCGCACGCTTGGACCGGAGCCGCCAGCATCCATCCTCGGTTTTGCCGCTGACGTGCTGACCACCCGCGAAGGTTGGATCATGTCGATCGGCGGCGGCATCGTCGGCGCAGTCTTTGCCTTTGCCGCGCTGGCGATGAGCCTGGTGTCATTCCCACTGCTGATGGACCGCCATGTCGGCCTGCCGGTGGCAGTTGCAACTTCGATCAAGGTTCTGCGCAAGAACCCGGCTGTCTGCCTGACATGGGGCGCGATTGTCGGCGTGTCGCTGATCGTCGGCGCCATTCCGTTCCTGGCCGGGCTGATCATTGTCGTGCCGGTGCTGGGGCATGCCACCTGGCATCTGTACCGCCGCGCAGTAGACTGACCGCTTGCTGTTCATGACAAGGGCCGGCGCATCCGCCGGCCCTTTGCCGTCCACCCCTGAGGCTCAGCCCACTTTCAGGACGATCTTGCCGATGTGGCCGGAGCTTTCCATCCGGGCGTGGGCCGCGGCTGCATCCTCCAGTGCAAACGTGCTGTCCATCACCGGCGCCACCTTGCCTGCGTCGATCAGCGGCCAGACCGCCTCGCGCAGGTCCTGTGCGATCTGCGCCTTGGCCAGGTCGCTTTGCGGCCGCAGAGTGGAGCCGGTCAGCGTCAGCCGCTTGACCATCATCAAGGCAAAGTTCAGCTCCACCTTGGGGCCTTGCAGAAAGGCGATCTGCACCAGACGGCCATCCTCGGCCATTGCCTTGACGTTGCGCGGGATGTAGTCGCCGCCGACCATGTCCAGCACCAGATCCGCACCGCCTTCCGCACGCAGCACCTTGACGAAATCCTCGTCCCGGTAATTGATTGCCCGTTCGGCCCCCAGGTCCAGGCAGGCCTGGCATTTCTCATCCGACCCTGCGGTGGCAAACACCCGCGCCCCAAACGCCCTGGCCAGCTGGATTGCCGTGGTGCCGATGCCGGATGAGCCGCCATGCACCAGGAACCGCTCGCCAGCCTTCAGCCCGCCGCGGGTGAAGACATTGGACCAGACAGTAAAGAAGGTTTCAGGCAGACAGGCCGCCTGTTTCAGGTCCAGCCCGGCAGGAACCGGCAGGCAATGGGCCGCCGGAGTGGCCACATATTCCGCATAGCCGCCACCGGGCAGCAGCGCGCAAACCTGATCACCTGCTGCAATGCCGCTGACACCTGCGCCCACGGCCACAACTTCGCCTGAGGCCTCCAGCCCCGGCAGGTCACTGGCCCCTTTGGGCGGGTCATAGGCACCGGCACGCTGCAGCGCATCGGGACGGTTCACACCGGCATAGGCCACCTTGATCACCACCTCGCCATGGCCCGGCTGCGGCACCGGTCGCTGGCAAAGCTGCAGAACCTCCGGCCCGCCGGGTTTGGTGATCTCCACCGCGCGCATCATCTCTGTCATCGGAATATGTCCTCCTGATCCTTGGCTCCTGCCTAGCATCCGGCCAGATCAGCGCAAACAGCAAAGGCGCCGCAGTCTGGCGCCTTTGCGAAATCTCCGACGGCATAGGGGAAAGCGAGCAGCGTTTCAGATAACGGCGAGAACATCCGCCGAGGAAGAAATGCAAAGACCGTGAATGCAAAGACGGAACGACTCTTCGCCTGTAAACCCGACATCCGTGGGTTGCTTGCCGTTTGCCCACATGGTGCGGAACTTGTCGATGGACACCCATTTTACGTGATCATAGCTGACTGTCGGTTCCCCCAGCAGCTCAGCCCCTCGGTCAACCCGCACCATGATGTTCATCATCTGCAGGTCTTCGTGGTCTGGCCGGTCGGTTCCATGAAACTCCGGATGGTTGGCCGTGCCTATCTGGTTGCCTGCAAGACGGGCCGTAAAGGAAAATTCGCCGCGCTCGATCGCATCCGCAAGCCCAAGCTTGCCCGCCAGAAGGCTCTCAACGGCGTAAATGATTTCACTGTGACCGTTTGCGGATTTGCTGGAGGCCGCCTGCCCCCGGTAAATCGTGGTACTGCCGCTGCTGCCCTCTTCGGCTCCGGCGGCGATTATCTTCTCTGCCAGAACAGCCGGGATTCGCTGGGTGGGCACGCTGATGACATTCGGATGGGTCTCATTGATGTCCTCGTTGCGAACGCAAATCAACACGTCATCGCTGGCCGCAATCCCGTCGCCTAAATCCTGTTTCGACTTCACGATTGTCAAAGCCAGCACAAATGGCGAGTCACTTTTCAGATCTTTCATTGCCGCTCCTCTTGTTTAGACACCAAGGTTTCAGACCGGCCACCGGCCGGCTTTGCCAGGGACAGAAGCCCAGACAGATCCTGCCTGCTGAAAAGCCGTTTCACGACCAGACAGCAGAAGATTATTCGCCACTTTTGGTTGATTTAATATTGACACAAGACCCCATAGCGGGCAAGTCCTGCGTCTGCGCAGGCCTGGGCCGGATGGTCATGCCACCGGCCTTGCCAATTGGTTTAATCCGGACCCTCCCTGTTTTCGGAGGATCGGATTACCGTTTCGGGTTCAGGATGCCCGGCAGACCGCCGGATGGTTTTGGTGGTTTGATCTGCTCAGCCAGCCAGTTCGGCCCCGCCAGCAGCGGCTTCAGAAGCGGGTTCTTTTGCAGCCCTGCTTTGAGCTTTTCAAAGTCCATGACGTTATCAATACGCCGGTCCAGGAAGTCCCAGGTTGCCTGATGATCCAGGCTGTCGTCGCCCAGCCAGTACAGCACGGTTGACGAATAGACGCCTGCCAGAGATGCCCGTTTGGTGTACCAGTTGAAATCATCCGCGCCGTCGCCCAGCGCCTCCCAGATCAGATCGCAGGTGCCCCAGATCGCCTTGACCCCGTCGCCCGCGTATTGCGGCAGAGTGAGCAGCGTGGTGCCGCGGCGCACCGCCTCTTTGTCGTCGACCGCTTCCAGCCGGAACCGTACCGCGGCTGCCACCTTGTCGCGGAACCTGAGGCCGGTCAGGTCTGCGCTCTTCAGCCGTTCAAGCATCAGCGAATCGCCGCGTGCGTGATAGGACAGCGCCAGATCTACACCGCCGCGCGGACAGATGGCTTGGGCCAGCACCTCAGACACATCCGCATCCTGGCAGGCCGCGCGGAATGTGACCTCTGACCAGCCATCAAAAGGCACATGCATCAAGGCCGCATCCAGCAGTTTTTCCTTGATATCGTCCTGTGCGTGGTCCTGATCTTTGCTCATTTGCACCCTCCCGCCGGCAGCGTTCTGATAGGTTCCGCCACCCTACTAGACAAATTTGCAGCGCTTTGCTATATGGCCACTTCCTGCAAATCCTTGCAACTCAACTTAGAAAGGTGGTGAAAACCACATGCAGGTTAGTGTTCGCGACAACAACGTCGATCAGGCGCTTCGTGCCCTGAAGAAAAAGCTGCAGCGTGAAGGCGTCTTCCGCGAAATGAAGCTCAAGCAACATTTCGAAAAGCCGTCCGAGAAAAAAGCGCGCGAGAAAGCTGAAGCGATCCGCCGTGCCCGTAAACTGGCACGTAAGAAAGCACAGCGCGAAGGTTTGCTGTAAGCACGCCTTGCTCTCCAGCTTTGGACAGCACTAGGGCGGGTCTCAGGATCAGCCCGAACTGAAGATCAGACGACCCCCGCGGCTCTGCCCGGGGGTTTGTCATTTGGGGCACTTCGTTTTGGCGGGGCTGCAGCGCAGCCGCTTCTTCCATGCATCAGATGCACACGTAAAAATATTAAATTGATCTCAAACACATCTTTAGGGTGTATTTCTTTTCCAAGCCATGCTATACCTAAAGCCACGGCAGGGCTGTTAAGTTGCGTTTCCCTAACAATTGCCCCGCCGGCCGGGCCTGGAACTCCCGGTTTTCTGGATCCCTTGGGCAGGCGGCGCTTCCCCCCCCTTTAACCGGCGCTGGTCTTGGTCCCTGTAAACAAGGCTCGCCTCCCCTCCCACGGGGGTCCAATTTACCGGACGCTGCCATCCCCCCCGGCGGCGTCCGGATCGCTTCCGCCCCCCCCGCAATCTCTTTCCCGTAGTCAACTTCTGCATGGCCGAATCCGCTAGCGGCCTCCCGGCAGGGCGCAGGACAGCGGACAGTTGCCGCTGCCTATCTGCGCACCCGTGAACCGGCAGAACGCGCAACAATCCGCGCAGTCCTAGCCATCGAACGGGCAGAGCTTTGCCGCAAAACTGCCAAATTACTTACCTACCCTTCACGCAAACTTAATTTCCTTTAACCGGGTGGCGCACCGCCGGGGAACCGGCTCACTCATGGAGCAGTTTACGATGTCACAGGCAAGCGATCTCGAGCGGCAGATGCTCGAGCTGATCAACGCTGAGCGCACTTCACGCGGGCTTAACCCGGTTCAGCTGGAGCTGCGGCTCAACGATTCCGCTGAGGACCACAGCGAATGGATGCTGCAAGCGGATGTGTTCTCCCACACAGGTTCCGGCGGCTCCAGTGCAGGTGATCGGATGGAGGATGCAGGCTTTGCCTTCTCCGGCAGCTGGACCTGGGCGGAAAACATCGCCTGGCAAAGCGAGCGCGGCGCCCCTGGCCTGGCCGATGACGTGATCGATCTGCACAATTCTCTGATGAACAGCCCAGGGCACCGTGCCAACATCCTGAATGCCAATGTCGAAGTAATTGGTATTGGCATCGAGCAGGGCAATTTCAAAGGCTGGGACGCAGTTATGGTCACCCAGAATTTCGCCAAGACCAGCGCCCAGCTACAGCTGGACAATGGCTCTGGTGGCGGCTCCGGTGGCAGCACCGGACAGGCCACCATGGGCAACGATGCCATCACCCTCACCAGCTCCGGCAACCTCGATGGGCTGGCCGGTAACGACACACTGACTGGAAGCAGCGGCAGTGACCGCCTGGACGGCAATGACGGCCGTGACAAGCTGAAAGGCATGGGCGGCCACGACGCTCTGAACGGAGGCAGCCAGGCAGATACCCTGCAAGGCGGCGGCGGCGATGATGACCTGAACGGTGGCAGCGGCAATGACAAACTGCGCGGTCAGTCCGGCTCTGACGACATAGACGGAGGCAGCGGCAACGACAAACTTTGGGGCGGCACTGGCCGCGACACTCTCGACGGCGGCTCCGGCAACGACAAACTGACCGGCAAGGGCGGCGGTGATATCTTTGTCTTCAGTTCTGGCGACGACACCGTCACCGACTTCAATCCCAGTGCCAGCGGTGAACGGATTGACCTCCGCAACGCGGATGGCATCACCAGCTACGGCGACCTGATGAACAATCATACTCGGCAAACCTCAAATGGCTTGCTGATCACGGACATTGACGGTGACGGCATGTTGCTGGCAGGCATCACAGAGCAAGACCTCAGCTCTGGTGATTTCCTATTCTGACCATCCTGCCGAACCAAAACAGCAGGGGCGCGCCACGGTGTGCCCCTTTCTTACGTCCAGTATCTGAGCTCAGTAAATCTTTGGCACATACAGTTCATCCGGCAGCACCTGGCGCTCGTAATCCGGATTGTACTTGCGGTCCGGCAGCTCCACTTTTTCAACCGGCACTTCTTCATAGGGGATCTTGGTCAACAGGTGCTCGATGCAGTTCAGCCGTTCGCGTTTTTTGTCGTTGCCCTCGACAACATACCAGGGGGCCTCGGGAATATTGGTGCGTTCCAGCATTTCCTCCTTGGCCTTGGTGTATTGCTCCCAGCGGATTCGGCTCTCCAGATCCATAGGCGACAGCTTCCACTGTTTCATTGGATCATGAATGCGCATCATGAACCGCAGCTGCTGCTCTTCGTCGGTGATCGAGAACCAGTATTTCAGCAGAATGATTCCGGACCGTGCCAGCATTCGCTCAAATTCGGGTACGTCCTGAAAGAACTGTTCCACCTGCTCCTCGGTGGCAAAGCCCATCACCTGTTCGACCCCCGCCCGATTGTACCAGGAACGGTCAAACAGCACGATTTCGCCGCCAGCAGGCAGATGCGGCACATAGCGCTGGAAATACCATTGGCTTTGTTCGCGGCGGTTCGGCGCTGGCAGTGCCACCACCCGGGCCACCCGCGGGTCCAGCCGCTGGGTGATCCGCTTGATCACCCCGCCCTTGCCCGCTGCATCGCGACCCTCAAACAGGATACAGACCTTGGCGCCGGTCTGTTGCACCCAATCCTGCACTTTGATCAGCTCGGCCTGCAGCCGCAAAAGATTGCGGAAGTAAACCTGCCGATCCAGCATCTCCGGGTGCTGCTCACGGTAGATCTTTCGGATCTCCTGGCTCAGCATCGGCTCGGAGAACTCGATTTCAATGTCCTCGTCCAGCGTGTCCTGCAGCTCCGCTTCCAGCCAAGCGAGGGAGGCGGTTTCAAATTCGCGGGTCACGGGCGGGTTCCTTCCTTGTCTGGTGATGCAAAGTCAGCCTGCTAGCGGCGCTATGAGACGGGCTGAGCCCCCTTGCAGCCTCCCCCAAGGCAATCGGAATTCCCCGGCAGGTTCAAGCGCAAAAGCCCAAAAGCCCCTTCACAACAGGCTGGAAATCCTCGAAATGGGCGGATTATGTGCCGGTCATGAGCATTTTTCTGACACCCCTGCCACAAACCTGCCCCTGGCTGATCCTGATGACGGCGCTTGCCTTGGGCTGGGCCGGGCAGCGTCACCTGGCCTTTGCCCTGCTTGCGGTCTTTGGCGCTGCGGCTTTGGCACTTGGCCATCTGGAGCCGCTGGCGCTGACGGCACTGGCCGCGGGGCTGCTGTGTGCCGCCTTTGTGGCCCGCATCCGCGGTCCTGCCAAACTGATCAGCCATCTGGCGCTGGCCTTGTGGGCGCTGGCGCTTGGCGCACATCTGCTGCCGGGGGTGCACAACCTGCTGATCCTCGATCAGGTCCAGGCCGGTCCTGCCAGCGCCCCCTATTCACTGCATTTGAACCTCGACAAGCCGCTGGTGTTTTTTGTCCTGCTGCTCGCCTGGCCTGCGCTGTTGCAGCCCAATGATCCTGCTGGGCGTTCGGCCTGGCTGTCTGGCTTGCTGCTCCTCGCCGCGCTGCTGCCAGCCGCCCTGCTGACTGGCGCGCTGCACCTGGAGCTGTCGCTGCCGGAGTGGACCCTCCTATGGATGGCCTCAAACCTGCTGCTCACCTGCCTGGCAGAAGAAGCCTTCTTCCGCGGTTATCTGCAGCAGGGCCTGACCCGATCCTTCGGGCCTGCGGTCGGCATTGCCACTGCCAGCCTGCTGTTCGGCCTCGCCCACATCGGCGCCGGCCCTGCGGTGGCTGCATTTGCAACGCTTCTGGGGCTGGCCTGCGGGCTGGGATATTGGGGATCGGGCCGGTTCTGCGCGCCGGTGCTGATGCACTTTGCCTTCAACTTTGCACATCTTTTGCTGTTCACCTATCCCGGCCCGGCCTGAATTAGCGCTGTTCCGGTGCACAGGAAGAGGGCAGCCATACCGCCACCTGAAGCCCTGCTTCAGACTGGCCTCAGACTGGCAGCGCCGTAGTTTTGAACACCGTGCGCAAGGCAAAACTCGACTGCATCTGCGCCACCCCCGGCAGACGTGCCAGATACTGGCGATGGATGCGGGCGAAATCCTCAGTGTTTTCTGCCACCACTTTGAGGATGTAATCCGCAGTGCCGGCCATCAGGTGACACTCCAGCACATCCGGGATACGCGACACTGCCTTTTCGAACGCATCCAGCACTTCATCCGCCTGCCCCGACAGGGTAATCTCCACAAATACGGTGGTCGGCACGTTCATCTTTCGTGCATCCAGCAGTGCAACATAGTCGCGGATGTACCCTTCTGCCTCCAGCCGCTGCACCCGCCGGTGGCAGGCCGAGGCAGACAGGTGCACCCGGTCCGACAGATCGGCGTTGGAAACACGGCCCTGCTTTTGAAGCACCGACAGAATGCGACGATCTGTTTCGTCTAACGACATTTTGCGAAGATCCTTGCTGTATTCCGGCAGTATACGTGAAGATTCTTCGAAAGGCATGTTTTTATTCCGCTCAAAAAAGCAGCACCTTTTGTCGCAGCTCCCCCAAGCTGGATGCAGAGAGTTTGAGGAGATATCAAAATGAAAATCGGCTGCCCCACCGAAATCAAACCGCAGGAATTCCGCGTCGGCATGACCCCGGATGCTGCCCGCGAAGCAGTTTCCCACGGCCACGACGTTGTCATTCAGAAAGGCGCAGGCCTGGGTGCCGGCTTTACTGACGAAGATTATGCCGCTGCCGGCGCCGTCATCCTGGACACCGCCGAGGAAATCTTTGCCTCCGCCGACATGATCGTCAAGGTGAAGGAACCGCAGGCGGTTGAACGTAAGATGCTGCGCAAAGACCAGCTGCTGTTCACCTACCTGCACCTGGCACCCGATCCGGACCAGACCCATGACCTGCTGGAATCGGGCTGCACCGCCATCGCCTATGAAACCGTCACCGATGACCGCGGCGGCCTGCCGCTGCTGGCGCCGATGTCGGAAGTTGCCGGTCGTCTGGCACCGCAGGTCGGCGCCTACACCCTGCAAAAGGCCAACGGCGGCCGCGGCGTTCTGATGGGCGGCGTCCCGGGCGTAGCACCAGCCAAGGTTGTTGTGATCGGCGGCGGCGTTGTCGGCACCCACGCAGCCAAAGTGGCTGCAGGCATGGGCGCGGATGTGACCATCCTGGACCGTTCGCTGACCCGTCTGAAGTATCTGGACGACGTCTTCGGCCGCGAGTTCAAGAACCAGTACTCCACCGCCGGCGCCACTGCCGAGCTGGTCCGTGAGGCCGACATGGTAATCGGCGCGGTTCTGATCCCGGGTGCGGCGGCACCGAAACTGGTGTCCCGCGCACAGCTCAGCGAAATGAAGCCGGGCGCAGTGCTGGTGGACGTTGCGATCGACCAGGGCGGCTGCTTTGAGACCTCCAAGGCGACCACCCACGCCGAGCCGATCTATGAAGTCGACGGCATCATGCACTATTGTGTGGCGAACATGCCGGGCGCCGTGGCGCGCACCTCGACCCAAGCACTGGGCAACGCCACCCTGCCCTTCATGCTGAACCTGGCCAACAAAGGCTGGCGCCAGGCATGCAAGGACGACAAGCACCTGCTGAACGGCCTGAACGTGCACGCAGGCAAGCTGACCTATGCTGCGGTGGGCGAGGCCCTGGGCCTGGACTGCATCACCCCGGAAGAGGCGCTGGCGCTGTAATCAGCCCTCGGGACTACAAGAAAACTGCCAAGCCCCGCCACTCCGGCGGGGCTTTTTCATGCCTGCCTTTTGCGCAAAAACCGGATCGACCGGGAGGTCGGAAATGGCCTTTCTGACGCTGCAGCAAGAGGTCTTAAGATGCTCCAGACAACCGCAGCCCTGATCATGTTCCTGTTCCCGCTTGCCTACAGCCCCGGCCCCGGCAACCTGGTCTTTGCCGCCAGTGCCGCGCGCTTTGGTTTTGCCGCCACGGTTCCGGCCAATGCGGGCTATCATCTGGCAACCTGGATCGTGACGGCAGCAATCGGACTGGGTTTTGTCTCTGCGCTGGATCAGGCCATGGCGACACTTGACCTGGTCTGCACCCTGGCTACGAGGAGATCGGCATGCGTCGACTGAAAGAGGAATTGCGGCATTCCAGGCTTGGTGATGTTGCGCTGTGAACCTTTTGCGAGGCCAATTGACCGCTTTGAAGCTGGCTTAGAACAGCCCCACAAACATGTGACGTGACACCTGGGCTGCTCTGGCTAACCTGGGCCAGATGATCCGCTCCAGTGTTCTCCTTCTCACCGCCCTTTTCTGGGCTTCTGGCGCCGCCGCCATGGGGCCGTGGAAGCCATCCGGCTGCCACGGTGAAACGCCCTGTGAGCTGGAGGGACGCTCCTATCACGTTATGGCGCCGGAAGACTGGGATGGTGTTTCGCCGCTGCCGGTGCTTTTGCATTTCCACGGCTGGTCCCGCACCGGACGCCATGCGCAAAAAAGCGAGCGGATCGGCAACTCGGTCAAGCGCCGTGGGGTGCTGCTGGTGACGCCGAACGGGCGGAACAAGACCTGGGATTTCTGGCCGGTTGAAACGGAGGACACGGAATTCGCTGATGCCGTTCTGGTAGATGTTGCCAGGCGCTATCCAGTCGACAGAGACCGGATATATGTGTCTGGCTATTCCTATGGATCGGCGATGGCATGGCGTTATGTCTGCCGCAGCGGCAATGATGTGGCGGCGCTGTTGGCGGTGGCCGGCACCATCCAGCAAGACGAAAGCTGCCCCGAAGCGCCGCGGGAGGTACGCCATGTGCATGGTCTGAAGGACACCGTGATGGATTTCCCTTATGGCCCCGGCGGCGAGCCAAGCTATTCTGTGGCACTGTGGCGGGCCCGGCTGGGCTGTGGCACGGCGCGGGCGCTGGGGCAATGGCAAGTGGTGGAGTTTCTGAAACTGGACCGCACGGTCTGGTCAGACTGCGCGCTAGGCCAAGTGGTGCTGGACACCCATCCAGGCGGCCATTTCATCCCGCATGGCTGGATCGGACGGCAATTGGATGAGCTTTTGAACCTCACTCCCAGCTATCCTTGACAGCCGGCGTGCAGAACCCTTGAACCTTGGCGCATTCTTTGCCATTGCCTCAGGTCAAACACGCATGTCTGCCAAGGGGTCCCCGACCGATGAAATTCACGCTTTCCTGGCTGAAAGACCACCTCGACACCGACGCCTCGGTGGAAGAGATCACTGATGCCCTGACCGATCTGGGTCTTGAGGTCGAAGGGCTCGTCAATCCTGCCGATGCGCTGAAAGACTTCAAGCTTGGCTATGTGAAGCACGCCGAAAAGCACCCGGACGCGGATAAGCTGCGGGTTTGCAAAGTGGACACCGACGAGGGTGAACTGCAGATTATCTGCGGCGCGCCGAACGCGCGCGAAGGCATCACCGTGGTGGTCTGCAAGCCGGGCATGTATGTTCCCGGTCTCGACATCACTATTGGCGTTGGCAAAATTCGCGGCGTCGAAAGCTTTGGCATGATGGCGTCTGAGCGCGAGCTGGAACTGTCTGACGAGCATGACGGCATCATTGAGCTGCCCTCCGGCGCGGTTGGCGACAGATTTGTCGATTGGCTGGCTGAAAATGATCCCGCCAAGGTCGATCCGGTGATCGAGATCGCGATCACTCCGAACCGTCCCGATGCGCTGGGTGTCTACGGCATCGCCCGCGATCTGGCGGCGCGCGGCCTGGGCAAGCTGAAAACCCGCGCGTTTGAGGCGATTTCTGGCGATTTCGAATGCCCTGTCAAAGTGACCATCGACGAGGACACGCTGGACGGCTGCCCGCTGTTTGCAGGCCGCTTGATCAAGGGCGTGAAGAACGGCCCGTCCCCGCAGTGGCTGCAGGACCGGCTGAAGGCGATCGGCCTGCGCCCGATTTCAGCGCTGGTGGATGTGACCAACTTTTTCACGTTCGACCAGAACCGCCCGCTGCATGTGTTCGATGCTGCGAAGGTTTCGGGGGGGGAGCTTCGGGTTCATCGTGCCGCTGGCGGCGAGACCCTGAAGGCGCTGGACGAA
The DNA here is from genome assembly GCA_001730095.1 of Rhodobacteraceae bacterium (ex Bugula neritina AB1). GTDB lineage: Bacteria > Pseudomonadota > Alphaproteobacteria > Rhodobacterales > Rhodobacteraceae > Leisingera. Next base: position 31,990 of record MDLF01000032.1, on the reverse strand, counting down.
AAAGAATATACCTTTGGCGCGGGCCAGATGGTGATTTCCGACGCCAAGGGCCCCGAGAGCATTGGCGGCATCATGGGCGGCGAAGAGACCGGCTGCACCGAGGAAACCGTGGATGTGTTTCTGGAAAGCGCATTCTGGGATCACGTGCAGATCGCCATGGCGGGTCGCGCGCTCAAGATCAACTCCGACGCGCGCTACCGCTTTGAGCGCGGAGTTGACCCGGAATACACCATCGAAGGCCTGCACCGCGCGACCCAGATGATCCTGGATCTCTGCGGCGGCAAGCCGTCTGAAGTGGTGATTGCAGGCGATGTGCCGGATCATTCCCGTGCCTACAAGCTGGACGCTGACCGCGTGCAGTCGCTGGTGGGAATGGAGATCCCGGAAAGCGACCAGCGTCAGACACTGACCCGCCTGGGCTTTCGCCTGGAGGGCAATATGGCGCATGTGCCCAGCTGGCGCCCGGACGTCCAGGGCGAGGCCGATCTGGTCGAAGAGGTCGCGCGGATTGCCTCGCTGACCAAGCTGCAGGGCAAACCGCTGCCGCGTCTGACCGATGGCATCCCCAAGCCGGTGATGACACCGCAGCAGCGCCGCCAGCAGATGGCACGCCGCACCGCGGCCAGCCTCGGCTACAACGAAGTTGTGAGCTACAGCTTCATCGACCAGGCCTCAGCCGCGCTGTTCGGCGGCGGCGATGATGCCACCATGCTGGCCAACCCGATCTCGTCCGAAATGTCGCATATGCGCCCGGACCTGCTGGCGGGCCTCTTGCAGGCGGCGGCTCGCAATCAGGCACGCGGCTATATGGATCTTGCATTGTTTGAGGCAGGCCCTGCCTTCACCGGCGGCGAGCCAGGCGAGCAGGTCAATCAGATTGCAGGCCTGCTGGTGGGCCGCACCGGGCCAAAGGACGTGCATGGCGCCGCGCGCGCGGTGGATCTGTATGACGCTAAGGCGGACATTGAGGCCGTTCTGGCGGCCATCGGTGCACCTGCCAAGGTACAGGTTCTGCGCGATGGGGCTGCCTGGTGGCACCCGGGCCGTCATGGCCGCATCTGTCTGGGCCCGAAAAAGACCCTGGGCGTCTTTGGCGAGTTGCACCCCAAGGTTCTGAAAGAGATGGGTATCAAGGGCGCAGCCGTGGCTTTCACCATCTGGCCGGATGAAATTCCGTTACCGCGCAAATCCTCGGCCACCCGCCCGGCGCTGAACATCAGCGACCTGCAGGCGGTGGAGCGTGACTTTGCCTTTGTGGTGGACGCAAATGTCGAGGCGCTGACGCTGGTCAACGCAGCGGCCGGAGCTGACAAGACGCTGATCGAAGACGTGCGTGTCTTTGACGAGTTCATCGGCGGTTCTCTGGGCGAGGGCAAGAAGTCACTGGCGATCACCGTGCGGCTGCAGCCCAGCGACCAGACGCTGAAGGAAAAAGACATCGAGGCGGTGAGTGAGAAGATCATCGCCAAAGTGACCAAAGCCACCGGCGGCACCCTGCGCGGATAGGCAAAACCAAGGCTGTTGAGCACAGCCCTGGCAAAAGTTTTGGAAAAAGTTGGGCAGCGCACCCGTTGGGGCGCTGCCTTTTCATATCATTTGGCGGCAAAGAATTCCGCCAGCAGATCATACACCAGCCGAATGCGGCGACTGGTGTGCAGCTCGCGGTGGGTGGCCAGCCAGACCGGAAAGGTAATGGCATCGCTGCCGGGCACCAGGCGTTCCACCTCCGGCGCAGTGGCGGCGACCTCATCCGACATCGGGGTGACACCAAACCCCTGCCTGACCAGCTCCCAGGCCACCAATCCGCTGTTGGAGCCGATGCGGAAATTACCGGTGGTGACGGGAATGCCCAGCGGCTCCAGATAGCTGATCATCCGTTCGGCATCTCCGAAGCTGACAAAGTCATGACTGGCAAGGCCTGCCAGGGAAGATGGTCGGCCGCGCCGGTCAAGGTAGGTCTTGGCAGCATAGAAATGCCCGGTCGCCTCCTGCACCAGACGGGCGATCAGTTCCGGTTGTTCAGGGCGGACGTGACGGATGGCGATATCGGCCTCGCGCCGCATCAAATCGCGGATGTCATTGGCCGCCACCACCTCAATGGAGAGCTTTGGCGCCCGCTGCCGCAGCTGATGCAGCACCTGCGGCAGCACATAAGCCGACATCATATCCGAGGCGGTGATCCGCACAGTGCCCTCAATCGATTGCGCCTGGCCAATGGCAGCAAGGCTGAGCCCCTGCGCTGCCTCCCCCATTTTCCGGCTGTGCTCCAGCAGCTCATGCCCCGCGTCGGTCAGGGCCAGGGCGCGGCCAAGCCGTTCGAACAGCAGCACGCCGAGCTGCTCTTCCAATGCGGCAACCTGGCGTGACAGCGTCGGCTGCGTGAGGCCAATCTGCCGTGCAGCAGCAGACAAAGAGCCGGTTTCAGCAGTGGCGAGAAAGGCGCGGATGTGGTTCCAGTCAGGGTTATTCATGCATTTATGTATAACAACCCTGCGGATTTCAGCAATTTATCTGCTGTGTGCGCATGGATATGGTCAGCACAAGCAAGGAGACCTGCCATGAGTGCCGACGCCCGTTTTTGGGACAAGATTGCCCCGAAATACGCCAAGTCGAAGATCCGCGACGAGGATGCCTATCGCTATACGCTGGAGCGGACCCGGTCGTATTTGGGCGCAGAGGACAGCGTGCTGGAGCTGGGCTGCGGTACCGGCTCTACCGCGATCGAACTGGCGCGCGGTGTGAAAAGGATCATCGCGACTGATCTGTCAGCTACCATGCTGGAGATTGGCCGGGAAAGAGCATGGGACGCAGGTGTCGGCAATGTGGAGTTTCAATGTTGCAGCGCGGGGACGGCACCGGAGGGGCCGTTTGATGCGGTGCTGGCGCATAACCTGCTGCATTTGCTGCCAGACCTGGAACAGGATCTGCAAGAGACCGCGGCCCGTGTGAGACCCGGCGGCCTGTTCATTTCAAAAACTCCGTGCCTGGGCGAACACCGGAGCAGCTGGAAATACTGGATGTTCCGCGCGCTCATCCCGCTGATGCAGCTGGCGGGCAAGGCGCCCGGCCATGTGGATTTCATCAGCATCCGCAGACTTGAGACGGCGGTGCAGAATGCCGGGTTTGAGATCATCGAGACAGGCAACTCTCCGGCCGCAGTTCCCAGCCGCTATCTGGTGGCGCGGCGGCGCTGAATCTTGCCTTTGCCCCGCGCGCACTAGGTTGCGGGGTGGAGGTTTAACATGTTTGAAGACCGGATTTCGGCCGGGCTTTTGCTGGCCGAAAAACTGGCCGAGCTGGCAATAACGGACCCGGTGGTGCTGGCGCTGCCGCGGGGCGGGGCGCCTGTTGCGCTGCCGATAGCGCTGAAACTTCAGGCGCCAATGGACCTGATCCTGATCCGCAAGATCGGCATGCCGTCCAATCCGGAGCTTGCCGCCGGCGCCCTGGCGGAGGGCAGCAACCCGGTTTTCAACGGCGCATTGCTGAAAACCACCGGTATGAAGCCAGAGGATTTTGCTGCGCAGGTTGCCCAGGCAAGGGCGGAAAACGCGGCCCGGCGCAGCCGCTATTTGCAAGGCCGTGCACCAGTGGAGCTGGAGGGGCGCAGCGTCATTGTGACAGATGATGGGATCGCCACCGGCGCCACATTCATGGCGGCGTTCTTCTGGTTGAAGGAGCGCAAGCCCTCTCAGGTGATCCTGGCAGTGCCGGTTGCGCCGCCAGAAGCGGTGGACGAACTGCGTCCCTTGGTAGATACTCTGGTCTGCCTGCTGAGCCCCCGGGAGTTTAGGGCGGTCGGCGCGCACTACAGGGATTTTAGGCAAACCAGCGATGAAGAGGTTCTGGCCGCATTTTCCGCGGCCCGGGGCGCTGGCGCAGGAAAGGACAAGACGTGGCATTGAATGTTTATCTCTCAGGCGAAATTCATACCGACTGGCGGGAACAGATCATCGAGGGCGCCAAGGAGCTGGACGTGAGCTTTGGCGCGCCGGTGACGGATCACGGCGCCAGTGATGACTGCGGTGTGGCGGTCCTGGGTGCCGAGGAGAACAAATACTGGCACGACCACAAGGGCGCGATGGTCAATGCGATCCGCACCCGCAAGGGAATTGAAGATGCCGATGTTGTGGTCGTCCGCTTTGGCGACAAGTACAAGCAATGGAACGCGGCGTTTGATGCGGGCTATGCTGCCGCTCTGGGCAAGTCGATCATCGTCCTCAGCCCACCGGAACACCAACATGCGCTGAAAGAAGTTCACGCTGCCGCGCTGGCCGTGGCAGAGGAGCCGCGCCAGGTGGTAGAAATTCTGACCTATGTACTGACAGGCAAACTGCCTGCATGACGGCTCCTGTTCTGGAAACAGACCGGCTGATCCTGCGCCCGCACCGGGTGCAGGATTTTGATGATGTGGCCGCGCTCTGGGCGGAACCGGAGGTGGTGCGCTTCATTTCCGGCAAGCCGTCAACACGCGGAGAAAGCTGGAGCAGGCTGCTGCGATACATCGGCCACTGGCAGGCCTTGGGATACGGCTATTGGGCTGTGACCCTGCGGGACAGCGGGCGGTTTGCCGGAGAGGTTGGATTTGCCGATTTCCAGCGCGACATGGAACCGCCGCTGAATGGCGTGCCGGAGGCAGGCTGGGCTCTGCATCCGGACCTGCACGGCCAGGGTTTGGCCACCGAAGCCGTCCAGCGCATTCATACATGGGCCGAAGATGAAACAGGCTGGACAGAAACGGCCTGCATTTTTGACCCGGCCCACTTGGCCTCGCAAAGAATTGCGCAGAAACTGGGCTACGCACCAGCGGGCGAGGCGCAATTCAACGGCGCGCCGACGCTGATCATGAAACGAAAGATCGCGCGCTGAGCGGGTTTATTGTTTTAATTCAGCGTGTTGAAGTGACTTCAAGGCGGCTGTAACGGCTGCTGCTCGATGCGCTATTCAACGCTTCTTTAACCAGCCGCAGGCTAGTGTGCCCCTGCGTAGAACAACAAATGTGTGCTGCTCCTTTCTTAAGGGCGGTGTTTGGAAGTGCCTTATGACGAACCACCGCCGTCCTGCAGCGCAAATCACCCCGACGATTGAGGACGCAGGGCTGTTCAAGCGCGAGGTGCGTGACGTGGCGGTGGCATTGGTTCCGGTGTTCAGCCGCAACACTCGCGGCGATCTGGTCGTCAAAGGGATCGTGCCTCCTGACGCCGAGATCGAAGTGGTCTTTGCCGGGCGGCGGATGCGGGATGTGGGCAATCTGGTCATGCGGATGAAGCGGCTTCGGGCGGCAGGGGTGCGCGCTGCCATGACAGGGCATCAGGCAATGAACAGCATCCGTCAGCTGCGGTTGCCGGTGAACATCCGGGGCACCTGGCGGTTCCGGTTCCAGCCCGATCCTTCTGGCTGGGAGGTCAAGAGCTACCAGCTGATCGCGGCGCAGTGGGTCTTTGCCGATCAGGATGGCGTCACCATGCGGGCGGGTTGGCCACCGGTCGAACAGGAAAACCCAGCACAGGAGCGAGCGCGCGCAGCAAGAAGCCGGAATGCGGCTATCCGCGCGATGCAGGCCGCGCGGCAGCAATGAACCGCTGACCCCCAGAACCAAAGACACCCCGCCAAAGACGGGGTGTCAGGTACAACGGCACGCAGCCCTGGCCTTGGCCAAGGCCGGGCGGAGGCGTGTTAGCCCGCTTTCTTGATTTCCACCGAATGCGGATAAGGAATGGAGATGCCCTTGGCGTCAAAGGCTTCTTTCACGCCCTGTGTCAGCGCAAATTTCACTTCCCAATAGTCCGCTGCATCACACCAGACCCGAGCGGTCAGATCGACCGAGCTGTCGCCCAGGTTGGTAACCCGCACCCAGGGTTCGGGATCTTTAAGCACCCGAGCGTCGGCTGCCGCCTGCTCCAGGATGATGGCCTTGGCCGCATCTGCGCTGTCGCCGTAGTCGATGCCAAACACCATGTCGACGCGGCGGGTGTCGTGATGCGAGAAATTGGTGATGATCGCACCCCAGGCCTGGCCATTGGGGACGATGATCTGAACATTGTCCGGGGTGGCCAGTTCGGTGATGAACAGGTTCAGATCCTTCACCGTGCCGGCGGTGCCGCCGATGTCGACATATTGGCCGATCTTGTAGGGGCGGAACAGGATCAGCATGAACCCAGCCGCCAGATCGCTGAGCGTGCCCTGCAGCGCCAGGCCGATCGCCAGTGTCGCCGCGCCCAGCATGGCCACAAGGCTGGTGGCCTGAATGCCGAAGATGCCCAGCACCGCAACCAGCACCACCGCCAGCAGCACCCAGCGAATAACGCTGGCGGCGAAGTTCCCCAGAGTCGGATCGATATTGGGGGTGTTGTTGATGCGGCGGCGCGCCACGCCGCTGATCCAGCCGGTGGCCATCCAACCAAGTATCAGTACCGCCAGCGCCTTGACGCCGCTGACCATCAGGGGCCAATAGGCGCCTGCTTGTTCGATCATCTGTTCCATATCAGTTTTCCCTGTCGCTCTGATGTTATGCGCGTGAATGTCAGGCAACTGTGCGGCTGAGGCAATAGCGAGTTTTGGGGAAAATTTCGGCGCGGGCGGCTCAACTTGCAAGTGCGGGGCATGCCTGACAGCATTTCTGCCAGCAGGGCAAAGCCTTTTCTCGCCCCCCGTGATGTCAGGGTCAGGGCCCGTTGTTTTCCATCTGGTGATGTTATTGGCCGCTCAAAAAAGCGTAGTGAACTTGGCTGATCCAATCTGGTAAACAGACGCGCAGATGACGCGCCTTGAGCCCTCCTCCCCGCAGTTTCTGTGGCAAGCTGGCGGGTGACCACAGGCAGGTGTCTGTCGGAGTTATCTCTATCTACCACAAGAGGTTAAGTTGATCCTATACGCCTGTGGGATAGGTCCCGCACAAGACGCTTTACAACAGATGCAAGCGGCTCTGTTCACACTTGCCGCGACTGTAGTGGCGGGCAACGGGGGCGACAGGAGCATCTGCGCCCGGATGATGGTCAGCCTTGCGGATCAGCGCAGCGGCACCGACACGCTGGCAAATTGCGGCTATGATACCGACTGGCCTCGCAAGGCATATAAAACAAGGGCAGCACGCTTTCTGTTCAGCAGTATCGAAAAAAGCAATTCGCACACTGGACGCCGATCCCAATTGCCCCCATGCCATCAATCACCAAGGGCAGCGCGCGCCTTTTGGTTGCGAAACGGGCGATAACCGGCCCGCCCGAAGGCACATTGTCTAACGTTTGGAACCTTTGAGCAGGCCCTGGGTTTTGCGCAATTGCGCCGTCGCGCCCCACTTTTCACGCGCCCGCTTTCTGCTTGCACGCCGGTCCAGTTCAAAGAACAGGCTGGCCGGAGCACCTCCAAAAAACACAATCGGCAGGGAAACCTCGGCAGGCGTGAAAACGATCAATGCAACAGCCACAGCAAAAAACAACAGCCCCGCCAGATTGATTTTCCAGCGGGGCGTGGTTTTAGAAACCGCATTGCACCAGTTCACATAGCGCGACAGGTATAAGCTGATGACATACAATTACCGGCTCAGGCCACCATGCAGCGCCGGCATATCAAGGCTCTGGAAACCATAATGGCGCAGCCAGCGCAGGTCGCTGTCGAAAAAGGCGCGCAGGTCGGGGATGCCGTATTTCAGCATCGCCAGACGGTCGATGCCGATACCGAAGGCAAAGCCCTGATAAACATCTGGATCAATGCCGCCGGCCGCGATCACCTTGGGATGCACCATACCGGAGCCGAGGATTTCCATCCAGTCGTCACCCTCGCCGATCTTCAGCGTGCCGCCCTCCCAGGAGCAGCGGATGTCGACCTCTGCCGATGGTTCGGTGAAGGGGAAATGCGAGGCCCGGAAGCGCAGCTCGACGTCGTCCACCTCAAAGAAGGATTTGACAAATTCCTCCAACACCCACTTGAGGTTCGCCATCGAGATGTCCTTGTCCAGCGCCAGGCCTTCGACCTGGTGGAACATCGGCGTGTGGGTCTGGTCATAGTCAGCGCGGTAGACGCCGCCCGGGCAGATGATGCGCAAGGGCGCGCCCATCTTCTCCATCGAGCGGATCTGCACCGGGCTGGTATGGGTGCGCAGCACATGCGGCGGGCGGTCGTCGCCTTCCGCGCGGTGCATGTAAAATGTGTCCATCTCGGCGCGGGCCGGGTGGTGGCCGGGAATGTTCAGCGCATCGAAGTTGTACCAGTCGGTATCGATCCGCGGACCTTCGGCGACGGAGAACCCCAGTTCCGCAAAGATCGCGGTGATCTCTTCCTGGACCTGGCTAATGGGGTGCAGGCTGCCCTGTCGGGTGGGGCGCGACGGCAGGGTCACGTCCAGCCATTCAGTGCGCAGGCGCTCGTCCAGCGCGGCATCTTCCAGCCCCGCCTTTTTGGCCACCAGGGCCGAGTTGATCTCATCCTTCAGCGCGTTCAATGCGGGGCCTGCCACTTGACGCTCTTCCGGGGTCATCTTGCCCAGTTCGCGCATCTTCAGCGCCACTTCGCCCTTCTTGCCGACAGCCGCAAGGCGGATCGCCTCCAGCGCTGCCTCGTCGGCGGCCTCTGCAATCTGACCCAGGTATTTGGCTTTAAGATCGTCCATAACGGCCCCTCGAATTCTGCTTGTGCCCTGCTACCACAAGAGCGCGCGAAAGCAAGAGGGCGGGAACGGATGGCGGGGGTCAGTGTTGCCTGTCTGGCAACCGGACTGGATGGCGGCGCGGTCGACGTCCTCTCCGCATTGCCGCGCCTTTTACGGCAGCTTCAGCGGATGCCGCTGTGGCCATTGACCGGCCTGCCCTGACAGCCATTGCAGCGAGCACCGGGTCCGCATTGACAGACCCGGCGGCCTTGAGTTCACCCTGGCGGAAATCGGCAGCGCCTCCACCAAGGCAAACGCGGCAATCAAGCAGGACCTAGAGGACAGCTACGGCCAATGGGCCATCATCCGCCACGGCCCGTACGGGATTGCCGTCTGAGCTCCGGCCTATGCGTTCAGGCAAGCGGTAAACACCGCGTGTTTTTCTTTGGAAAATACCCCACCCGGCTGAACACCTGCGGCCTCTGCCGGCGACATGAACTTGTACAGATCGCCCGGGATGCCTGCCTTCTTCCAGCAGGTTTCGATGTGCGCCTTGGTAACGGCCGCAGACGCGGCCTGCGGTTTGGCGACGAACATTTCACTGTTTGTGCTGCTTTGGCACCCCGCCAGCAGCACAGCAGCGGCGGCGCAGATAACCCCAAATTTCATAAGTCTAATCCTGCTCTTTTCTTGCAATCGCGAGCGCAACCTAGACTAATGTTCAGACGCGTCAATACAATAGAAACCCGGCCTTGCACACAAAGCTGGCTTTGCAACGCTCCGGGCCGGACGAGCGAGAAATGCTATTTTTAATTCCTGCAAACCAACTGCCCCCATAGGAGACAAGCCATGCGAACCCATTCCGGCAGCTGCCATTGCGGCGCTGTGCGCTTCTCCTTTCGGGCACCGGACATTGCCAGCGCGATGCAATGCGACTGTTCGATCTGCATCCGCAAAACCGCCTATCTGACCCCATTCAAAGTGTCGAAAGAGGACATGGCGATCACCGCAGAAGGCGATGCGCTGAAAACCTATCAGTTCGGCACCATGACCGCGCGCCACCATTTCTGCGGCACCTGCGGCATTCACACCTTTGTCGAGCCGCGCCTGTCGCCGGGCAGCTACCGTGTCAATCTGGGGTGCATCGACGGAATGGGCGCATTGCGTCTGCCGTCAGAGATTTTCGATGGCAAAAGTCTCTGACGCTCAGTCCCCGTGGCTCTCATCCGGCTGCTTCTTCCAGCGCTTCTGATTGAACGGGTACAGGAACTGCCGCCAATACCCGTTTGGCACCGTGTCTCCGGCCACACCGTATTTCGACGGCCAGTCTTCCTCTGGCAGGTGATGCGTGCCGAACAGCCAGTCATAAAGCGGAAAATGCGAGGCATAGTTGATGTCAATCGCGGCCCGCTCGCTGCCATGATGCCAGTGGTGATAGCGCGGCGTCACCAGGAACCGCTCCAAGACCCCCAGCTTCCAGCCAATATTGGCGTGGATGAAGCTGGAGTAGAAATAGACGATCAGCAGATAGCCCTGGATCGCCTCCGGTTTGAAACCCAGCGTGAACATCGGCACGGCCGTCAGCCCGCGCAGCACCGCGATCTCGATAAGATGCATGCGCGCGCCAGCCAGCCAGTCCATCTTCTTGGCCGAATGGTGGATTGCATGGAAATGCCACAGCGCCGGGAATGTGTGAAAGGCACGGTGCACCCAGTACTGCACAAAATCCGTCGCCGCCATGATGATCAGCACCTGCACCGCAAAGGGCAGATTGGTGATATGGGCGCGGATCCCTTCCAGGTCGAATTCGGTGTTCACATAGTTCGCGGGTGCCATGGTCAGGAAGGTCAGCACCTGCACCAGCATTGAGCTCGCAAGGTAATAGAACATGTCCTCGCGCCATTCAGTGCGGAACACGGTCTGTTCGGACCGCGCTGGAAAGAAGCGTTCCAGAGGCACAAACAGAAACCCCACCAGCAGCACATTCACAACGAAGTAATCCAGCCCGAAATAAAGGCTCTGCGGCGCCCCGCCTGCATGCTGCGGCTGTGCCGTTGCCATCAATGAGGCCATCACCGACAGCCCCAGCGCTGCCCAGCCCAGGCTTTTCTGGCGGCTCAGGATCAGGCTTAGCAGCGACAATGCATAGCCCGCCAGCAGCACAAAACGCAGGAAAGCGGTGACATACCCGCTGGAATGCACAAAGGCGATCTGCGGGTAGGAAAAGGTCTCAGGGTACCAGCGCAGCAGGACCAGCAGCAGCCCGGTGATGGCGGCCAGCAGTGCCATGGAGCCGGACAGCCAGCCGCTGCCCAGCGGCCGTGCCGCGCGCGGCGTTTCCAACTGTGCGATCACATTGCGGATGAATTTCATGCCGACCCCTCCTGCGTTGCGGCGCAACCTGCCACAAACACCGGCAACCTGCGACTACGGAAATCAATACGTGGTAAGGTCCGCAGCCGTTTAGACCAGCCGCCGCATCATCATCTGCAAGGACTGGCGGCTGGCATACCCCAGCCGCTGTGCCACTTGCTCCATTCTTTCGCCGCGCGCTTTGGCCCGCAGCGCGATCTGGCAGCGCAGCCGGTCACGCCAGCCGCCCAGGCTGAGCCCGGTTTCCTGATGGAACCGGCGCGTGAAGCTGCGGCGGCTCATCCCCGCCAGTGCTGCCCAATGGTCAATCGTCCGACCGCTGCCCGGTGCCGCCGCCAGATCATCGCAGACCCGCCGCAGCCGGATGTCTGCCGGGTATGGCAGCGCCAGCGACGATTTCGACGCGGCGCCCAGTTCAAGCAGGATCAGACGGCTCAGATGATGCGCTCGCGGCGGCAGCGGCCAGGGGTTGTTCATTTCGCACAGTGCCGCAATCAGCCCTGCCAGCAGCGGCTCCACTGTCACTGCCCGGCACTCTGCCATAGCATCCGCGCCTGCTTCGGACGGGTCTATGTACAGCGATTGCAGCCGCACCTCGCCGGCCATCCGGATCTCGTGCCGCATCCCTGCCGGCACGATCAGCCCTGTTCCCGCAGGCACGGCCCAGCTGGTGCCGCCCGCCTCTGCCATCATCAGACCGGAAACCGCATAGACCAGCTGGTGGCGCGGATGATCGTGCCAGGTGGACACATAGCCATCCGCATAGCTGCGCGCATAAGACGCCACCCCGTGCGGCAGCTCCTGCACCGCATCAGACGAAGACCATCCCGGTCGCCGGATATTCGAATTTTGGCCCATTTGCGCGAAAATTGGCCCTATTGGCACAAAAGGGCAAGGTATTTCACAACCAAAAGGAGGTTGCCCCATGCAGACACTGACCCGCACTGAACAGCTTGCAGAGATTTACGGCGCGCCTGTGCCGCAGTCCCTGACCAAGGTGGCCAGCCGGCTGACACCGCTGTACCGCCAATGGATCGAAGCCTCCCGGTTTCTGATCCTGTCCACCATCGGCCCGGAAGGCACCGACGCCAGCCCGCGCGGCGACGATGGCCCAGTGGTGCATATAGCAGATGAGCATACTCTCTGGCTGCCGGACTGGCGCGGCAACAACCGGATCGACAGTTTGCGCAACATCGTGCGCGACAGCCGTGTCAGCCTGATGTTCATGGTGCATGGCTGCAATAATGTGGTGCGGGTAAACGGCTCCGCCGTCCTGACAGCTGATCAGGACGCCCGCGCCGTCTTTGAACGCAAGAGCATCCTGCCCGCCACCGTGACCGTGATTACCGTGCAAGAGCTCTACTTCCAATGCGCCAAGGCACTGATGCGCTCCCGCCTTTGGGAAACCGGCGCCGAACGCCCCGCCGTGCCCACCGCAGGCCAGTTCCTGAAAGAACAGGAAGCCGCCTTTGAGGCGGAAACCTATGACGAAGGTTATGCGGAATATGCCAAGACCCGCATGTGGTGACCAGTAAGCGGTCCAACTGCCGGGTTTCCGACGGCCTGCCTGCGCGGGCAGAAATGAACAGATACAGTCTTGAGATTTTCTGCTATGTGCAAAATCCGGCGTGCAGACAGAGACAAAAGGGAAGCTCTCCATGAGAATACTGGCCATGACCGCTTTGACAGCGTTTCTTGCCACCGGGGCGGGTGCGCATTCACCGGTGGAGAGCACCGCGCCGGCAAGCGGCTCCGTGGTTGCCGGAGTCCCTGCGGAAATCAGCCTCAGCTTTGCAGGTGGCATGCGGCTGACGCGGGTGGGCATGGTGTATCAGGATCACGGGCCGGTCCAGTTGGACCTGGGCGATCAGACAGGTTTCGACCGGGTGTTTGTCCTTCCGCTGCAGAATATGGGCCCAGGCAGCTACCGCATTGAGTGGCGCGGTTTGGGGACGGACGGCCACGTTATGCAGGGTGAATTTTCTTTCCAGGCCGAATGACCATGCCGGACATCTGGGGCCTGGCTGCGATAGTTGCGAAACTGGCGCTTTACGCTGGTTTCCTGGGCGCAACCGGACTGGTTATGGTGCGCGCTGCGTTTCCTGCGCCGCTGTCTCTGCTTGGCAGACGGAGCGGACAACAGGCTCTGTGTCTCGCCGGTCTGGGACTGGCTGCAGCCGTTCTGGGCTTCATGCTCCGCGGCGCAGCGCTGACCGGCGATGCTTCGGGAATGACCGATCCAGAGATGCTGGGCCTGCTGTGGCAAACCCAGGCAGGCAGTGCACTGGTCTACCGGATTTCCGGTGCCGCGCTTCTGATTGTCGGGCTGTGCCTGCCGCGGCCCGGTCAGTGGGCCGCGCTAGCTGGCGGCGGGCTGGCGCTGTGGTCACTGACGCAAATCGGGCACGTGCCGGATCTGGAGCAAAGCGGTGTGCGCCTCCTGCTGATGCTGCACCTTGTGGGCGCGGCATTCTGGATCGGCATTCTTGGCCCGCTGCACTACCTGTCACAACATCCCCAGCATCTGAAGAGCGCCGCTCTGCTGGGTCACCGCTTTGGGCAGGCCGCAGCGGTGATCGTGCCTGCGCTGATCCTGGCAGGGCTTCTGATGGCCTGGCTGCTGACAGGTGAACCAGCGGCGGTCTTCCGCACAGGTTACGGGCAATCCCTGCTGATCAAACTGGCATTGGCAGGCACGCTTCTTGGCCTGGCAGCCGCGAATAAATTCCGTTTCGTGCCCGCCATGCAGACCGGAGACGCCCGTGCGGGCCAACACCTGGCGCGCTCCATCGAAGCAGAGGCCGTAATCTTCCTTGCGATACTGACAGTAACCGCGGCGCTGACCAGCGTTCTGCCGCTCCCGCACTGAATGCCCCGCCTCAAAGACGCGGGGCCAGGCCAGCGGTGCGGGCAAAAGAAAAAGGCCGCTCCTGCTGGAGCGGCCTTTTCTGAATTCCGGAACTTGCGGGCTTAGGCAGCCAGCGCATCCTGTGCCTGGCGGACGATGGCACCGAAAGCTTCGGGCTCGTGCACGGCCAGGTCGGCCAGAACTTTACGGTCCACTTCGATGCCGGCCAGGGTCAGACCGTTGATGAAGCGGGAATATGTCAGCGCTTCGTCATGCGAACGCACAGCAGCGTTGATACGCTGGATCCACAGCGCGCGGAAGTTGCGCTTGCGGTTCTTACGGTCGCGGGTTGCATATTGGTTGGCCTTATCGACGGCCTGACGGGCAACCTTGAAGGTATTCTTGCGGCGGCCATAATAACCTTTGGCTGCCTTGATAACCTTCTTGTGACGGGCGTGAGTTGTGGTACCACCTTTAACGCGGGACATGTGTCAGATCTCCTCTTAGCGGTCGTAGGGCATGAAGCCCTTGACGATCTTGGCGTCCGGTGCGGACAGGGTGGTGGTGCCGCGAGCGTCGCGGATGAACTTGGTGGTGCGCTTGATCATACCGTGGCGTTTGCCGGCCTGACCTGCTTTCACCTTGCCGGTGGCAGTAACCTTGAAGCGCTTCTTGGCGCTCGACTTTGTCTTCATCTTGGGCATTTCCGTCTCCTTCAATGCGGGTTCGCTAGACGCGCGACTCGGCATGCCTCGACGGCCGGCCGCGCGGAACAGAGCTGCCCTTTAAGCAATGCTGGATGGATGGGCAAGCAGATTCTGCTAGAAAAGCCGCCCGACAACCCGGAAAAACACATCCGGGATCTCATCGATACTGTACCCGCCGGGTTTCAGCACCACCGCATAGGTGATCAGGCTCACAGCGATCAAAATGGTCAGAAACGACGCCCGCGGCGGGCGCCGCTCGCTGATAGAAGACATCAGCGACGGCACAGTGAACGCCCCGATCACAAGTCCCAGGATCAGCGCCAGATCGGTATCCATCCTTCAGCCCCCCGTCAGTATTCCAACAGGGGAGATGGTAGGCGTGGACAGCAGCATTTTCAATTGCTGCCCCTAACTTCCGGTTACTCAGGGTCGGTGCTGTAGATCAGCCGCTCGTCGCAAGGCGCGATGCGCAGGATGTTGGTGGTGCCCGGCACATTGAAAGGCACCCCCGCAGTCACCACGATCTGGTCGGTGTCACCAGCATAGCCGCCCGCCCGCGCCGCCCGCGCGGCACTGACCACCGCGCCCTTGAAACGGTCCAGCTCTGGCGTCAGCACGCATTTGCAGCCCCAGCTGAGGCACAGCCTGCGCGCAGTGGCGCTGACCGGGGTCATTGCGATGATCGGCACGCCAGGACGCTCTCGCGCAGTGAGCAGCGCGGTGGTGCCGGACTGGGTGAAACAGCAGATCGCCTTGATATCGGTCTTCTCCGCGATCTCCCGCGCTGCGGCGACAATACCATCGGCCACGGTGGTGCCCTTGGCCGAGCGCGAGGCTGTGATGATCTGGGTATAGGTCGGGTCGATTTCGACCTCGGTTGCCACCCGGTCCATGGTCTGCACCGCTTCGATCGGATACTGCCCCGCCGCGCTTTCGGCGCTCAGCATGATGGCATCAGTGCCTTCATAGATCGCAGTTGCCACATCCGAGACTTCGGCCCGCGTCGGCATCGGGCTTTCGATCATGCTCTCCAGCATCTGCGTCGCCACGATCACCGGCTTGGCCGCCGCCCGGCATTTGCGCACCAGCCGCTTCTGGATCGGCGGCACCGCGGCCACGGGCAGTTCCACACCCAGGTCGCCGCGCGCCACCATGATGCCGTCGGATGCATCCAGAATGGCCTCGAAATCCTCTACCGCCTGCGGTTTTTCAATCTTGGACAGCACTGCAGCACGGCCATCGGCCAGCCCGCGCGCCTCATAGACATCTTTGGCCCGCTGCACAAATGACAGCGCCAGCCAATCCACGCCCAGCGCACAGACAAATTCCAGATCCGCCCGGTCTTTCTCTGACAGAGCCGCCAGCGGCAGCACCACATCCGGCACATTCACACCCTTGCGGTTCGAGATCGTGCCGCCGGTTTCCACTGTGCAATCGGCGAAATCCGGGCCGCAGTCATCCACCACCAGGCGGATCTTGCCGTCATTGACCAAGAGATGCGCACCCGGCTCCAGCGCTTGGAAGATCTCCGGATGCGGCAGACACACGCGCGAGACGTCCCCCTCTGCCTCATCCAGATCAAGCCGGAATTTCGCGCCTTCCTGCAGTTCTTCCTCGCCATTGGCGAAAACGCCAACTCGCAGTTTGGGACCTTGCAAATCGGCCAGAATGGCGATCGGGCTGTCCAGATCCTGCTCCACCTGGCGGATGATCTTGTGCTTTTCAGCGATCTCCTCGTGGCTACCATGCGACATGTTCAGGCGGAACACATCTGCCCCGGCCTCATGCAGCGCCCGGATGGTCTCATAGGTCTCGGAAGCCGGCCCCAAAGTGGCGACAATCTTCACATTGCGCGAACGTTTCATTGGGGGTCTCTCCTCTGGCCCTAGGTTCTGTTACCGCAAACAGCGATCAGGGTGCTTATCCCTCAATTCCCATTCTGCCGCAACTCCCGTAAACAGCTTGCGGCAAAACATATCAGGCTCATGACATACACACCTTTTTTTGTTCACGGTAATGACCGTCCCGCCCGCTGGCTGATCACATGCGACCATGCCTCCAACAACGTGCCGGAGTTTGTCGGCGGCGGCGACCTTGGCCTCCCGCGCGAGGACATGGAGCGCCACATCGCCTATGATGTCGGCGCCTATGAGGTGTCGAAACTTTTGGGCGAAATGCTGGATGCGCCGGTGGTGGCCTCCAACTTCTCCCGGCTGGTGATCGACCCCAACCGCGGCGAAGACGACCCGACCCTCTTGATGAAGCTTTATGACGGCACCATCATCCCCGCCAACCGCCACGCGGGCGAGGCAGAGCTGAAAGCACGGCTGGAGGCCTGCTACCGCCCCTACCACCGGGCACTGGCACGGCTGGCCGAACGCCCCCGCACGGTCATTATCTCGGTCCACAGCTTTACCCGGCAGCTGCGTGGACGGCCTCCGCGTCCCTGGGAGATCGGCATTCTGTTCCCCGAAGGCGAGCGTTTCTCGCCCTTCGTGATTGAGGAGCTGAACCGGCCCGGTGATCTGTGTGTCGGCGTCAATGAGCCCTACACCGGCCATCTTCCCGGCGATGCGATCGAAACCCACGCCACCAAGCCGGGTCGCCCGAACACGCTGATCGAGCTGCGCAACGACCTGATTGCCGAACATAAAGGACAGCAGGAATGGGCTGAACGGCTGGCCGAGGTATTGCCAAAAGCGCTGGAGGCTTCCGGGCTCTGATCCTGTTCGCCCTGGCCCTTTCCAACGCCGCAGACGGCGGGAAAATGTTGCAGAACCGGTGCGGCATCCCCATATCCGTAACGGAAACGCGGGACAGATACGGGAAAGGAGCCACCATGGCCCAGGACACCCTTACCGCCTTTTTCGGCTGGCTGACCATCTTGCACATCGGCCTATTCACCCTCTCTACCATCCTGCTGATGCTGCTGCAGGACTGGGTGGCGCGGCTGCACGGCCGCATGTTCGGGCTGGCACCGGCGGATGTCAGCCTGACCATCTACCGCTGGCTCGGCACCTACAAGATCGTGATCTTTGCCACGGCGCTGGGGCCTTGGGTTGCGCTGCAGCTGATCTGATCCGGCGGCCCCGCCCTTTGCCCGTGCCCATTGCCCGCCCCTGCAGCGGCTGCTAGGCCTGTGCCGACGCGCCAACTCACACCGGGACACCAGCGATGGACAAGCAAACCGAGATCGAACTCCAGGCCGCCGCCTTTCGGCGCCTGCAGAAACACCTGATGGAAGACCGCACTGATGTGCAGAACATCGACCTGATGAACATGGCCGGCTTCTGCCGCAACTGTCTGTCGCGGTGGTATCAGGAAGCCGCAAATGAGCGCGGCATCGAGATGGACAAGACCGAGGCCCGCGAAATCTACTACGGCATGACCATGGCAGAGTGGAAAGCCAACTATCAGACTGACGCCAGCGCCGAGACACAGGCCGCCTTTGAGGTGGCATTCAAGGAAAACGTGACCGACAAGTCCTAGGCGCAACCGGCTTGCGCGCAGGCCGCTGCGCCCACAGCACCGCGGCAAAAATCACCGCCCCGCCCGCGATGGTCTGCAGGCCGGGCTGCTCTGCCAGGATCAGAAACGCCAAGAGCGGCGCCAGCGGTGTCTCCAGCGCCGACACCAGCGCGGTTTCCGCTGCGGGCAGCCGCCGCGCGCCCTCGCACAGGGTGACCGAGGCAACGGCAAACACCAGCCCGAACAGAACCAGCACCAGCATTTCGCCCGCCGGCACCGTTGCCACGGGCGTCATCAAGGCAGCCACCGGCAACAGCAACAGCGACGACACTGCATTGGGCAGCGCGGCCTTCACATCCGGCCATGCCCGGTAGCCTGTCATCATCCCTGCCAGCATCAGCGTCATGAACAGCGCCAGCAAATCGCCAGTCAGGCTGCCGCCCGCCAGGCCACCCTGCAGGATCACCGCCACCCCGCCCAGCGAGACAGCGCTGGCCAGCAGAACACGCCGCCCCGGCGCTTCACGCAGCACAACCCAGGCCAGACCTGCCGCAGCAAAGGGGGCGGCCGCATAGATCAGCGCCACATTGGCAACGCTGCTCAGCTTGAAGGCCGGGATGAAGGCTGCGCTGCCAGCCGCGCCCATACCGGAAATCAGCAGGGACCGTCGGTCAAAACTGCGGGCTTCCTCCGCGAATTGCCCACGCAGCGCCAGCCAGGCCAGCGTGAACCCGGCAGCGGCAAAACCGCGCCAGAAGATCACCACCCAGGCCGTGGCCGTGACAGAGCGGGTAAAGATCCCCGCAGTGCTGAACACCAGCGCTGAAACGGTCACCAGAACAAGTCCTGCCATACGTTGCGACTGAATGGATGCATCCATGTTTCCCGGCCTCCTGAAGGGTCCGATCCCTGCTAGCACCCTGCTGCTGCCATCTGCCTGTCAGCAGCGCATCCACCGCATCTGGACCCCCAATTGCCCGCATGAAAAAAGGCCGCCCCTTCTGGGCGGCCGCTGCAAAATGTCTTCCTGAAAACCCCGGACCGCAAATCCGCGGCAGGGCGCGCCCCCCAACAGCGCGCCTAGCCGCGCAAACGGCCCAGAAGCCGGGCAGCCAATGCACCGGAAGCCGGACGCTCCCTCCCCAGAAGCTTGCCTGCCAGCCAGCCCCGGCTGTCAGGCGCCCCGGCGCGATCAGCATGCTCTGCTTCTTCCGCAGTCAGCACCTGGCGAACAACAGCCAAAATCTCCGCGTCGCTCGGCTCTGCAGCTGGGCTGTTCACGGCTTCCCCGGTTTCCGGCTGATAACATGTTTGCATCTGGCATCTCCACGGTTTGCGGCTCTGGCGCGCTTCCCCCCCCCGGGCCAGCCCCATCGCCTGCAATCAAAGTACCGCAATCAGCTGCCAACGGGTGCAGTTTGTATAAAATTAGTTAAAATCTGGAGCTGAGAGAGCGCATCAGATGACAATCCAGTCACTGGATGTACATTGTTGCCTAATGTGGGAAAATACCGCCCCGTGACATGCCTTTTGCCGACATCATCACCTGCATTTTCACCTGCATTGGTGGCCCGGAAAATCAGAATTGATTCTCTATTTAATGGAAAGGCCGCCCCACAGGGACGGCCTTTCCAATACATCTCAGCAAACAGCCTCAGACGGCTTTCTTGCGGCTTTCTTCCAGATAGATCTCACGCAGGCGCTTGGCGATCGGGCCCGGAGTGCCATCGCCCAGCGCCACGCCGTCGATTTCCACCACCGGCATCACAAAGGCCGAGGCCGAGGTGGTGAAGGCTTCGTCTGCTTCCTTTGCCTCGTCGATGGTGAACAGGCGCTCTTCGATTTCCATCTGCGCTTCTTCTGCCAGACGCAGCACCGCGGCGCGGGTGATGCCATGCAGAATGTCGTTGGACAGCGGACGGGTCACGATCTTGCCGTTCTTGACGTAATAGGCGTTGTTCGAGGTGCCTTCGGTCACATGGCCATCCTCGATCAGCCAGGCATCATCGCAGCCCGCTTTCTTGGCCATCATCTTGCCCATGGACGGATACAGCAGCTGCACGGTCTTGATGTCGCGGCGGCCCCAACGGATGTCCTCGATCGAGATGATCTTGGCACCCTTCTTGGCCGCCGGGCTGTCGGCCAGGCCAGGTTTGTTCTGGGTGAACAGCACCAGGCTCGGCGGCGTGTCAGCAGAAGGGAACACAAAGTCGCGGTCGCCATCGGAACCGCGCGAGACCTGCAGATAGACCAAGCCTTCTTCGATGCCGTTCAGCTCCACCAGCTTGCGGTGGATTTCCAACAGCTCGTCCTTGGTACAGGGCGACGGCATGTCGAGTTCGTTCAGCGAGCGCTCTAGGCGCACCGCGTGGCCTTCAAAATCGATCAGCTTGCCGTCTAGAACCGAAGTCACCTCATAGACCGCATCGGCAAACAGGAAGCCGCGGTCGAAGATCGAAACCTTGGCCTCATTTTCCGGCAGGTATTCGCCATTCACATAAACGGTACGGGTCATGGTATTCTCCTCAGCCCCAGAGTGCAGCCACTGGCGGGTGCACGCCATCGGCATCAAATGTCAAAGGTTCGTCGCGGTCTTCGGCCAGCAGGAGCGGCCCGTCAAGATCCGTTACCGCCGCACCATGCGCCACAAGCGTCGCCGGCGCCATCGCCAGCGAAGATCCGACCATGCAGCCCACCATCACCTGATAACCTTCGGCCAGCGCCTGATCGCGCAGCTTCAGCGCCTCAGTCAACCCGCCGGTTTTGTCCAGCTTGATGTTGACCACATCGTATTTGCCTTTGAGCTTGGGCAGACTCTCGCGGTCATGGCAGCTCTCATCGGCGCAGACCGGCACCGGGCGCTCCATGCCAATGAGGGCGTCGTCCTCGCCAGATGGCAGCGGCTGCTCGACCAGTTCCACGCCAAGGCGCACCAGATGCGGCGCCAATTCGGCGTAGACCTCTGCCGACCAACCCTCGTTGGCGTCGATGATGATCTTGGCATCCGGCGCACCGGCGCGCACCGCTTCCAGGCGGGGCATATCGTCCGGGGTGCCAAGCTTGATCTTCAGAAGCGGGCGAAACGCGTTTTCCGCCGCCTGTTTCTGCATGTTTTCGGGCGTATCCAGCGACAGCGTATAGGCGGTGATCTCAGCCTTGGGTTCCGGCAGCCCGGCCAGTTCCCAGACACGTTTACCGGCCTGTTTCGCCTCCAGATCCCACAGCGCGCAGTCGACTGCATTGCGCGCGGCACCGGCGGGCAGCAGCGCCTGCAGCTCTTCGCGGGTGAAATCGGCAGGCAGGCCATCGATTTCCGCGGTCACGCTTTCCAGAGTTTCATTATAGCGGGCATAGGGCACACATTCGCCCCAGCCGGTCACGCCGTCCTTTTCGACACGGACGGTCAGGACTTTGGCTTCGGTGCGCGAGCCGCGCGAGATGGTGAAGACCTGCGCCAGCTTAAAGACGTCCGGCGTCACGGTGACATTCATATCCATTCCTTTCGACGGAAAAAGGGCGTCTGTTTCCAGACGCCCCTTACAAATCAGACTGCGGCCAGCGCGTCTACCAGACGGCCTGCGCCGTGGCGGTAGGGGTCAACAGCAGGCAGGCTCATGCGCTCTTCGACTTCGGCCAGATATTTCACGGCTTCGTCTTCGCTGAGATGCTGGGTGTTCACAGAGATGCCAACGATCTGGCAGGCCGGGTTGGCACGCTGTGCCAGCGGCAGGGCCACGTCGCGCAGCTCTTCCAGGGTCGGAACGTCATATTCCGGCAGGCCGCGCATATGGGTGCGGGTCGGCTCGTGACACAGGATCAGCGCGTCGGGCTGGCCGCCGTGCACCAGTGCCATGGTCACACCAGAATAAGACACATGGAACAGCGAGCCCTGGCCTTCGATCAGGTCCCAGTGGTCTTCGTCGTTGTCCGGGGTCAGATACTCAATCGAGCCTGCCATGAAGTCGGCAATGACCGCGTCCAGCGGCACGCCGTGGCCGGTGATCAGGATGCCGGTCTGGCCGGTGGCACGGAAGGTCGACTTCATGCCGCGCTCGCGCATCTCGTTGTCCATCGCCATGGCGGTGTACATCTTGCCGACCGAGCAGTCGGTGCCAACCGCCAGGCAGCGCTTGCCGGTGCGAGGCTTGCCGTTGGCAATCGGGTAGCCGACAGTGGGAACGCGTACGTCATGCAGGGTGCCGCCGTGGGTCTGGGCAGCTGCCACCAGATCGCCTTCGTCGCGCAGCAGGTTATGCAGGCCGGAAGCCAGGTCATAGCCCATTTCCAGCGCTTCAATCAGCACTTCCTTCCAAGCCTCGGAAATCACGCCGCCACGGTTGGCAACGCCGATCACCAGGGTCTTGGCTCCGGCTTCCTTGGCTTCGGCCAGAGTCATGTCCTTGATCCCCAGGTCCGCGCCGCAGCCCGGCAGGCGGATCTGGCCAACCGCATGGTCAGGACGCCAGTCACGGATGCCAATGGCCACTTTGGCAGCCAGCATGTCAGGCGCGTCGCCCAGGAACAGCAGATAAGGGGTCTCGATCATCGCGCTCATCCTTCGAGTCAAATTGGTCGCGCTAATTTCGGGCTAATTCTGCGCAAAGTCCTCTCGAAATCGCGCAAGAAAGTTGCCTGAGTGCGATTTTCTTCGCCAGATCCGCCAAGTCGGCGAAGATTCTCCCTTCATCCCACCCCTAACAGACGCTTCCTCCTCTCCGCTCCGTGATGCAGGCTGCAGCACAGCAGGCCAGGCCACACCGATGATCCCCATAGCCTGGAGCTCTCCTGTCTCCTTGGGCGCATCAGATGCGGCGCGGTGGGCAATGGCGATAAGCGCAACGGTTATCCCGACTGCGCACAGCAGTTGTTTCAGCCCCCTGCCTGCGCGATGCAGCATCGCAGTGGCGGTTTCACGCAGGAGTGCAACTGCGCCGACACACAAAAAATTGCCGCAACGCGGCGTTTCGTGCCGCAGGTGCAAAATCCACTTGCAAGAGGGCGCGCAATTTAATAACTCCACGAATGAAAATTCTGCAATTTCCTTACCCCAGGAGGTTTCCGCATGTCATTCCGCATCCAGCCCGCCGCTCCTGCGCGCCCCAACCGCTGCCAGCTGTTCGGCCCCGGCTCCAAAGTCAAACTGTTCGAGAAGATGGCCGCCTCGGCGGCTGATGTCATCAACCTGGACCTTGAGGATTCGGTGGCACCGGATGACAAGGATCAGGCCCGCGCCAATGTGATCGAAGCGATCAACAGCGTGGACTGGGGCAACAAATATTTGTCGGTGCGCATCAACGGGCTCGACACGCCCTACTGGTACCGCGACGTGGTGGATATTCTGGAGCAGGCAGGCGAGCGGCTGGATCAGATCATGATCCCCAAGGTTGGCTGCGCCGAAGACGTTTATGCGGTGGACGCGCTGGTCACCGCGATTGAACGTGCCAAAGGCCGCACCAAGCCAGTGTCCTTTGAGGTGATCATTGAATCTGCCGCGGGCATCGCCCATGCCGAGGACATCGCCAAATCCTCCCCCCGCCTGCAGGCGATGTCGCTGGGCGCTGCGGATTTTGCCGCCTCGATGGGGATGCAGACCACCGGCATCGGCGGCACCCAGGAAAACTACTATATGATCCGCGACGGCCAAAAGCACTGGTCCGACCCCTGGCACTGGGCGCAGGCCGCCATCGTCGCCGCCTGCCGCACCCATGGCATCCTGCCGGTCGACGGCCCGTTCGGCGATTTTTCAGACGAGGACGGCTATATCGCGCAGGCCAAACGCTCTGCCACCCTGGGCATGGTTGGCAAATGGGCAATCCACCCCAGCCAGATCACGCTGGCCAATCAGGTCTTCACCCCCTCGGACGAAGCCGTGCAGGAAGCCCGCGAAATCCTGGCCGCAATGGAAGAGGCCAAGGCCTCTGGTGCCGGCGCAACCGTTTACAAAGGCCGCCTTGTGGATATCGCCTCGATCAAGCAGGCTGAGGTCATTGTGGCGCAGGCCGAGCTGATTGCGGGCAGCTGACGCCGGACCTCGACGAATGGTTTCAAGAGCGCCCCGCGGGGGCGCTCTTTTTTGGGTGGAGACCAAGATCCCGGATTTGACCTTGCGGCATATGGCTCACATGCACGTGGATATCTTTCACGCTTTGGCACCGGAGGCGGGACTGGACCAGCAGATGCACACCGACTGGCGAGCGCCGGCGCGGGGTGGCATCGATGCCCCCTCCTTGAGCGCTGTGCTTGCCGCTGCTGCCGCGCAATGAGTATTTGAGGAAAGATGAAACACGGCAGCTTTTCACCTTTCCCAAATACTCAAAATCCAACAGTGCCGGAAATCACCCCCGCAGATCCTTGGGCGAGCCCATCACCACATATGTGGTGATCGCGGTGACATAGGGCGAAGTGCCGAGAATATCAGTGTGGAACTGTTTGTAACTGGGCAGATCAGCACATTCGACCCGCAGGAGGTATTCGATAGTGCCGGTGATATTGTGGCATTCCACCACCTCAGGCGCGGCATTCATCGCATGTTCAAAGGCTTCTTGCGCCTCTTTGGTATGCTCCCCCAGACCAACCCCGATATAGGTGGCAAAGCCCACCCCGAGTTTCTGCCGGTCCAGCACCGCACGGTAACCGCAGATGACGCCGGAACGCTCCAACTCTTGCACCCGACGCAGGCAGGCAGAGGGTGAAAGACCCACACGCTCGGCCAGTTCCAGGTTGCTGATCCGGCCGTCGCGGGATAATTCCTGCAATATATGTTTACTTATCTTATCATTCTTAGGCATTAATTGCGATACTAGGCAAAAAACGCTTCATAACGCAATTTCATTTGGTTGGTTTCGCGCGATGCTCTGCAAATGACTTATGAATTGCTGCTTGCCTTGGCCGGGTTTGTGTTTGGCACCGTCTTCACTCCCGGACCCAACAACCTGATGCTGATGGCCTCCGGTGCCAATTTCGGGTTCCAGCGCACGATCCCGCATCTGCTGGGGGTGGCGATCGGCTTTCCGGTCATGATCCTGCCGGTGGGTCTGGGCGTGATGCAGCTGTTTGATGCCTTCCCGCCGCTGACCTGGGTCATGACGGTGCTGTCGGTCATCTACATGCTGTGGCTGGCATGGAAGATTGCCAATGCTGCCCCGCCCAAGGAAGGCGAGGCGCAGGGTACTCCCCTTAGCTTTGTGCAAGCCTGTGCCTTTCAGTGGGTCAACCCCAAGGCCTGGGCGATGGCACTGGGGTCGATCACGCTATACGCGGCCAGCCGCGATCTGAGCGCGATCCTGTGGGTGTCCGGCACCTATCTGCTGATCGGCTGCTTATCGGCCTCGACCTGGACCATGCTGGGCCTGCAGCTGCGCCGCCTGCTGACCAATCCGGCGCAGCTGAGACTGTTCAACTGGACCATGGCGGCGGTGCTGGTGGTTTCGCTGGCCGCGATCCTTGTGCAGCAATGAGGCTTACTTCAGTGGCAGGCAAATCTCCGTCAGAAGGTCCTCCGGCGCGGTATCGCGGGGATTATTGAGATAGACCTCATAGCAGGGCTGATCGGCCGGCTCCTCGCCTGACTGCGGCAGCCAGTTGCCAAACAGGCTGTCATAGGCGGAATGGATGCCGGAATAGGGCCCTTTGTAGGTCAGTACCGCGGTTCGCCCGCCCGGCAGGTTCACTTCCTCCAGCCCTTCGGGCAAATCGCCGCCCAGCTCGGCCCCGGCAAAACTGCGCAGATCAGCCTCGGCCACATCGTCGGGGCTGTCGAAATAGACGCCCAACATGGCGCCGACCTGCGGCCAGAGCTGGCGGCTTTCGCAGATGGCGCCGAAGGCTTCAAAGCTTTTGCCGATTTCATAGTAGGCGCCCTTGTGCGACAGGCCGGCAAGGCGACGGGCGGGGTCGGTGCGGGTGATGACATCATGCATGGGATAACTTCCTGTTCTGAGAGTTGAGTTCGGCAGCCCGATCTTGCCGCCGCAGCGAAAGACCGCGGGGCTGCTGCCATAGGCTTCAGAGAAAGCGCGGGAGAAGCTGCGCTGATTGGGATAACCGACACGGGCCGCAATCCGGGCCATGGGCATATCCCCGATCACCAGCCACACCGCAGCACGGTGCAGCCGGATACGGCGCACGGTCTGGGCGCAGGTCTCGCCGGTGAGCGCCCGGAACACCCGGTGCCAGTGAAACCGCGACATGGCCGCAACATCCGCCAGCGCATCCAGCGACAAATCGCCATCGGTGTTGTCGTGGATATAGGCCAGAACCCGCAGGATCCGGTCTTCGTAGCTGGCGGCCATTGACGGCGTCTCCTTGTCTTTCTCTGCCCTCACCTCATGCCACGGCAGCAAATCACAAATCTTGCTGAGTTGCATCTTGGCGCCGCTAAGGCCATATAGCTGCAAACCTGCGGAGCAGAGGCGAGATGACCCAGTATCTGGAATTTGAAAAACCGCTGGCCGAAATCGAAGGCAAGGCGGAGGAGCTGCGGGCGCTGGCGCGCGCGAATGAGGAAATGGACGTGGCGGATGAGGCCGCGGCGCTGGACGCCAAGGCGGCGCAGCTGCTGCAGGATCTCTACAAGGATCTGACCCCCTGGCGCAAATGCCAGGTGGCGCGCCATCCGGAGCGGCCCCACTGCAAGGACTATATCGAAGCGCTCTTTACCGAGTACACGCCGCTGGCGGGCGACAGGAACTTTGCCGACGATCTGGCGGTGATGGGGGGGCTTGCGCGCTTCAACGATCAGCCCGTCGTGGTGATCGGCCATGAGAAAGGGTCTGACACCAAGTCCCGCATCGAGCGCAACTTTGGCATGGCGCGCCCCGAAGGCTACCGCAAGGCGATCCGCCTGATGGAAATGGCCGGCCGGTTCAAACTGCCGGTGATTACCCTGGTGGACACCGCCGGGGCCTACCCCGGCAAAGGCGCCGAAGAGCGCGGCCAGTCCGAGGCAATCGCGCGCTCGACAGAGATGTGCCTGAAGATCGGTGTGCCGCTGATTTCGGTGATCATCGGCGAAGGCGGGTCCGGCGGTGCGGTGGCCTTTGCCTCCGCCAACCGCGTGGCGATGCTGGAGCATTCAATCTATTCGGTGATTTCGCCAGAGGGCTGTGCCTCGATCCTGTGGAAAGATGCCGAGAAAATGCGCGAAGCAGCCGAAGCCCTGCGCCTGACCGCGCAGGACCTGAACAAGCTGGGCGTCAACGACAAGATCATCCCGGAACCGCTGGGCGGTGCCCATCGCGACGCAAAGGCGGCGATCGCATCCGTCAGCAGTGCCATCCAGGAGATGCTGGACGAGCTGAAGGACATGGACAGCGCAGCGCTGATCAAGGACCGGCGCCAGAAATTCCTGGACATCGGCTCCAAGGGGCTGGCGGCCTAACCGCCCAGCGCCATTGATATATGAGGAAACCCGGCCATCAGGCCGGGTTTTGCATATCAGCAACGCCTGTGCCGGGTGACTGCAAATCCTTTCGGCCTCTGGGCTCGGATTGAGGCCCGTCAAACGAAAACAATGCCCCCCCGGAATGTCCGGAGATCCTGTCGGTGTCACCTTGGAAGCTATCATTGCCGGCAACGACATGGATATTGC
Source organism: Rhodobacteraceae bacterium (ex Bugula neritina AB1) (assembly GCA_001730095.1). Lineage (GTDB taxonomy): Bacteria > Pseudomonadota > Alphaproteobacteria > Rhodobacterales > Rhodobacteraceae > Leisingera. Next base: position 4,421 of record MDLF01000032.1, on the reverse strand, counting down.
CGGTAATCAGGTTGTTGTGTTCATTTCCGGTCACCTAGCAATCTAGAAGATGCCGCTCAGCTTCGTCACAAGGCAGACACGCAGCCAGATGCCAAACTAAGCGAATTTTCACTGATCTCGCGCCAATCAGTCCAACTACCGTTAGGGTGCTGGCTTTGAAACCGCCCTAGCCCGCCAGCAGCCGCAGCCCCTGGGTTACGTCCGAGCGAACCGCCAGCCGCAGGCCGGGCTCGTCGCCGGCTTTCAGCGCGGCAATGATCAGGCGGTGGTTCTGCGGTGGATCGGTGCGGCGCAGGCGGCCGTAAAGGGCGCGCATGGTGGGGCCAAGCTGCAGCCAGACGGTTTCCGCCATCGCCAGCATGGCCGGTGCCTGGGCACGCAGATAGAGGGTGCGGTGAAACTCCAGATTGGTGCGGATATAGCCGACCGCATCGCGTTTGGAGACCATTTCGGCAACGTTGGAATTGATCGTCTGCAGCCGGTCGATCAGCGCCATATGGGCGCGCGGCAGGGCACGGCTGGCCAGTTCCACCTCCAGCAGCGCGCGTAGCGCGGCCAGTTCCTCGATCCGTTCGTTTGTCAGCTCCGGCGTGGTGACCCGGCCGGAAGAGGACAGGAACAAGGCGCCCTCAGCGGCCAGACGGCGCACTGCTTCGCGCGCTGGCGTCATCGACACCCCGAATTCACCGCCGATGCCGCGCAGGGTCAGAGCCGCGCCGGGGGTAATCTCGCCATGCATGATGCGGGTGCGCAAAGTTCGATAGACACGGTCATGGGCCGGGGCCGAAGCGGTGTCCTGGGTGGGGCGAGTTGCTGAATTCATCCCTTCATGTGATCACAAAAGCCGCCGCGGTCAACCGTCCAATTTCCTGCGCCTTCAGGGACGGCCGGCCAATCCAGCCAGGCTGAGACCTGTGCGCAGGGCGCGCCGCGGTGCATCCGCGGAATAGGGAAAAGCCGCAGCCGCCTGATCCACGGTCAGCGGCGCCCCCTTGAGCAGGGCGCAGGCCGCCGCAGCCGCGTCAAACCGGCCCAGCGCGGCCTGGCTCGCGCAGCGCAGAACCGCGGCCAGCTGCGCCTCAGGCTCCAGCGCCAAGGCCGCTGCTGCGACTGCGGCGGCCTCGCCACCCTGCCCTGCCGCCAGATGAAACGCAGCCTGCACTGTCAGGGCCATCGGCTGCGGCAGCGGATCGAGCTGATAAGCCCGGTCCAGCACCTTTTGAGCCCCGCCATTCTGACCGGCCAGATGCAAGAGCCAGGCACGCAAAAGCTGACCCTGGGCATCGTTTGGATACGCCTCTGCCAATTGTTCCGCCAGGCCCAGCGCCGTGTCGGGATGGCCTGCGAATTGTGCCGCCAGCGCACGCAAATGCAGGACGGCAGCCAGCGGCGGCAAGCCTTCGACCATCCGCGCTGCCTCCGCCGCACGCTGTGGCAGAGCTGCTACGGGGCCAGTTAGCAAATCCAGATGCCACAGCGCCGCCAGCGCCTGCGCCTGTGGCCAGTCCGGTGCCAACTGAAGCACCCGGTGCAGGGCCTGCGCTGCCCCGCTGCTGCGCCCCTGCTGACGAAGGCTGCGCGCAGTAAACAGCTGCGAAACCGCGCCATCGGGCCTGGGCGGTGTGTGTATTTCCGGCAGCGGTTTGCCGAAATACCGGACGATGCTTGCCGCAAGCTGCGGCGCCAGAGACGCGGCTGCCTGTGGCGGCTGCGGCGGCAGGATGCTGAGCGGCTTGGCACCGGTCTCGCCGCCGGGCACTGCCTGCAGAATTTCCAGCCGTACGCCATCCTCCAGAGTGCCGGGCAAATGGCCTGTGACCACGAAATCCGCCCCCAGAAGCACCGCAGCCTCTCCTGGCAACAGGCCCGCAGCAGCACGGGTGCTGGAAGGCGCGATGATCCGGATATCGCTGGCGGCAGCAAGGCTGCGGGTTACCTCCTGTGACAGCATCCCTGCAATATCCGGCTGCAGGGTCTCTGCGGTGAACGGCAGCACTGCGATCACCGGGCTGCCCTCAAAGGTGGCAGCTGGACGGCCTGCGGCAGGGGCAGCAGCATTGCCCAAGCGGCCAGAGTGCTGCCAGCCCCAGAGCCCGGCCACAGCCGTCACCGCACCAAGCCCCCCTGCAAGCAGCAACATCGCCGGCCGCATCCCCCTGTGCAGGGCTGGTTCCTGCGCCAGCGACTGGAAGCTGCGACGCAGGGAAGGCAGCGAAGTCAGCTCCTCACCCAGAACATACACCTGCACCGGATCCGGGATGTTCTTGACCTCATGCTGGCCAAAATCTTCGAAATCATAGGGGATACGGTTGCGGACCTGATCATAAGCGGCCGCCGAGAGCGCCACTCCACCTGGCTGTGCGAGACTTTCGAGCCGTGCAGCAATGTTGACTTCATCTCCGAAAACATCGCCCTGGACGATCAGCACTTCGCCCAAATTGATGCCGATGCGCAGCCGCAGATGACGGGTGCGTGCTGCGTCCGCCTGAATTTGCGCGGCCGCCTCGACCGCTGAGATCACACTGGGAAACAGCGCCAGCACCCCGTCGCCCATCAGCTTGGTAATCCGGCCGCCATGATTGCGGATGGCAGGGGCAATCAGGGTCTGCTGCTGAGCCAGAACCTGGTTGAGCGTGCCCGCTTCGTCTTCGGCCATCATCCGGCTGAAGCCGGATACATCCAGCATGAAAATGGCGGCAAGGCGCCTTTGCGGCTTGTCTGACACAGGCACGGACCTCTGACTGGGAACTGGCAACAACAACGGATGCCAGCTTAGCCCGCGCATTGGCCGGCTCAAAGCGCTGTTTCTATTCGCCGAAACGATAGCGGTGCAGAGCGGCGCCGTTTTCGCGCAGCCAGGCGCGCGGCTCCTGCCATCGGCCGTGAATGCGTTCCACCGTATCCCAGAACGCCTGCGAGTGGTTCATCTCTGCCAGATGCGCCACCTCATGGGCGGCAACATAACGCAGCACCGACGGTGGCGCCAGGATCAGCCGCCAGGAATACATCAGCCCGCCATCCGCGGTGCAGGACCCCCAGCGCGAGCGGGTGTCGCGCAGGGAAAGGCGGCTGTAGCCGCGGCCCAGCCGGGCAGCGTAGAAATCGGAAGCCTCAGCCAACCGGTTGCGGGCCAGCTCTTTCAGATAGCGTTGCAAAGGTCGACCAGGATTGGCCCCCGGCACTGCTACGCGGCCGGCATCCAGAAGGATGCGCCGGCCTTCTGCCTGCTCGATCACCCGGTCCTGACCGTCGATCGGCAGCACCGCGCCGAAATCAGCATCCACCGCTTCCGGCTGTTTCGCCAGATTGGCCCGGATCCAGTCGGCTTTCTCCTCGGCAAAGGCCAGCGCAGTTTTCTCCGGCAGGGTTGCGGGCAACGTCAGCGTCACCCGCCCGTCCAGCGAAGAGATGCGCAGGCTGATCCGCCGCGCCCGTGCAGACCTGCGCAACGTCAGCAGCACCGGGGGTGTCCCGGACAGATGATATTCGGCCATGCAAGCGCCCTTTCCAGGCTTTGGCTTTGACAGTGCTTCCCTCATATGGCAAGGCACCTGAATCGTCGATACGACTCACCAGTAAATCAAGGGGATCCACATGCCCAAGGAAGAATGGGGTGTAAAGCGCGTCTGCCCGACCACTGGCAAGCGCTTTTATGACCTGAACAAGGACCCGATCGTCAGCCCCTACACGGGCGAGGTCGTCGAGCTGAGCACCGGCAAAACCCGGATGATCGAAGCCGATAGCGAAGACGCCGCCACCCTGAAGGCCAAAGAGAACATGGACACCGAGGACGTGGTTCTGGACGATGACGACGAAGTCGATGTCGATCTGGGCGATGATGTCCTGGATGATGACGATGATGAGGACAACGTCTCGCTGGACGACATCGCCGACATGTCTTCGCCTGAGGACGATTCCTGAGGCTGCTCAAGCGGTTCGGGGGCGTGACCTGCGCGCCCCGGACTGCCCGCTCAGGGGGGGCTGGAAAAAATTTGAAACCCGGCACATTTTCCGCTTGCAGCCCGCGCCCCTGTCCCGTAAACGACGCTCACACCGCAAGACGGGCCAGACTGGAAACGGAACGGCACTGAAAAGCGGACAGGTTTGGGGCCTTAGCTCAGCTGGGAGAGCGCCTGCATGGCATGCAGGAGGTCAGCGGTTCGATCCCGCTAGGCTCCACCAAACACTTCTTGTAAAGCATCAGATAGATCTGTCTTTTTGGTCAGAGATATTGCCTCTGGTTGCGCAAAACGTGTCACCTTCAGAGCGAGCTCAATCGGCTCACTGAAGTCCTAGCTTTGCGCACGAAGGGCGGAGAGCGGTCGTTCGCTGCATCTAACAGGCCGCTGAATTAGTCAGGCCAGGGGGACGCTGTTCGCCCTGATGGGATGAGTTGCCTCATCGATCTTCGGGATCGGGTG
>MDLF01000031.1 GCA_001730095.1 Rhodobacteraceae bacterium (ex Bugula neritina AB1) | reverse complement strand
ATACGGCAATTCCCCACAAGGGAATGAACTCAAATCGACGTTGATCCAATCGATCATATAGTGGGGCTGGTTTCCCACACGAGCTGCACAGTGGCCTGGAATTGCTTCGAGGCAACAGTTCGATTTCCAGGCACGGAACGTGTCAACCTGTTTTGGACATTGTTTAAAAAGATAATCTATATTTGCAGAACCAATCGTTGGATTCCAGTAAAGTGTCTACGAGCACAATGCAATCAGCGCTGCCCTTTTTGGTCTCTATGGATTCGTTCATGCCATTATCGCAAAACATCACTAAACGTTGAGGTAGAGGCTCATTAGAATTAGTGTCCCGAGACCGGAGTATCGCAATAATAGTTGCTGCAAGGTGGCTCATAGCGCACGCGTCCCTGTGCTGGGTGCCGCGCATCCATGCGCTATTGCCTGTCGGCAGGGAGAATTGACTTTTACGGCTTGAATCAGGCACACAGGAGCTTCTCCTTCACACGATTGAGCGTTGGGAAGTTAACCTGATCGATTGCCCCCTTATCGAGCTCCGCTGGTGTGACCCGATTAATGTAGACCGCGGCAGGCGGCAGCTTTACCGTTGGAGGACCAGCGACAAATCGTTCTGGATTTTGTGCGTATCGTTCATCCAATGCCTGCTGTTTAATTGCCGAAATTTCCAGATACCTACCTGTAAACACCTGCTCTGGCGTAAAGCCATTCAGTCCAACATGATGGTGTGAAAAGTTGTACCAGGTAAAATACTCATCGAGCCATCGGCGGGCATCGGCCAAACACGCAAAGCGACCCGGATAGTCCGGCTGGTACTTCATGGTTTTAAATTGCGACTCGCTGAACGGGTTGTCGTTGCTCACCCTCGGCCTGCTGTGGCTCAGCGAAATCCCCAGCTCAGTCATCAAATCGATATAACGATGAGCAATCATCGGTGAACCGCGATCCTGGTGTATCGTCAGTGTGCCGGGGGTGATGGCATATCGGGTACTGGCCTCATCCATTAATTGCATTGCCAAGGCGGCATTTTCTTTAGTCGACACCATCCAGCCAAGCACATAGCGGCTGAATAGATCCAACACCACGTAAAGAGTCAGGTATTGAGCTTTTTTCAAGGTAGGCAGTTTGCTGCAATCCCACGTCCAGACCTGGTTGGTTTGCTCGGCAAAAAGCCTTGGAATAGCATGCGACTGGGGCTCGCGCTGCTGGCGTCTGTCCCCGCTTTGTTTTTCTGCACATAGAATTCGATGCATAGTACTCTGCGAGCAGGGATTCTCACCTCGCTCTAACAGCGTGTGGTAAATCTCTGATGGCGGTTGATCGGCAAACTCTTCGCTATTGAGTGTGTCGAGAACCGACTGACGTTGCCGCTCACTTAAAGCCCTGGGCTGTGGCGAGTTTTTGCGGGAATAGTTCACGCGCCGCTGTTCATCGCTCCGCGGTGATGAGCGACGTGCGTAAACCGTGCTGCGGTTTACGCCTAATGCATCGCAACCGCGAGTCAGTGGTACGCCATGGCCACTGCAATGCTCCACTAGCTGGTTCATTGCTCGTTCTCGCTGCTCTGGAGATCGAGAATCCGAAAGGCTTTTTTTTGCAGTTCAATACAGCTGTTGGATATATCAAGCTCGCGCTCGAGACGCTTTACCCGTTTTTCCAGCCGCATGATTTCCTTTTGCTCCGGGCCGAGTTTCGCCTTAGGACCCGGTGCAGTTTTGGCGAGTTTATCGGTATTGCCGCTTTCAAGTTCCTTTCGCCATTGAATCACCTGGCTGCTGTAAAGTTTTTCGCGTCGAAGTAGTTGGGTAAGTTGTCCATGCTTGCACGCATCGGCCTCAGCGACGATTCTAATCTTGTACTCTGTTGTGAAGTCTCTTCGCCTTCGCTTCTCTAAGGCCGGATCCGGGGTTACTTGTGATTCTGGTAACTCCTTCTTGAATGACTTGGGCATCTCATTTTTCCTGTGATAATCTAACCCTGAAATCTATATTAACTCAGACTGCTACTGTCTGATTGCAGGTTGACACACAGGGGTGCGTCAATGGGTGCTGAGCATCCCGATCCCATTGCGATTTCTGGTTGCAAATCAGCCATCAGTGATGAGCGGTGTGTTGGGGGTTGTCTATCGTTGCTTCTCGACCTGAGTGATCAAACAGGCGGGTTGGAATCGCAAGACAGGTCGGACAGGTCTACCAATTGAACACTACAGCACCGACTCATCCAATTTTTTTGTCGTCGATTATAACGCTGAGCGCATACACTTTTGATATGACGCCATATCGGGGTTGCATCGAGGTAGTGAGATGTCTTAGACCACCGTTAGAGCCTGCTGCTCCAGCTGCAGCTTCAACTCTTCGGGCAACAACAGTGCATCCGCAAGACGGTCGAGGTAGCGCCGTTCTTCCGGTGTGTCGAGATCCAGCGCCAACAGCGAAACAAGGTATATTTCGGCCGCCTGCTCTTCTCCCTCTGACAACCTGGCAATGGCAATCGGGTCGCTCGCCGCATTGAGTTGCTCGACTAGAAACCGTTGTTCTTCTGCACCGATGTCTTGATCGGCAATTTGTTGTTCGATGCGGGCTTGTTCATCAGCGTCAATGTGACCGTCTGCTTTCGCAGCGCTGATCATCGCGCGGATCAATACCAGACGCATGTCCTCACCCGTGTTGGTCTGCTGAGCAACAGCCAAGTCGAATATGCTGCCCTTCGGTGCTTCGAGAGCAGGGACTGCAGTGCCGGACCCGCCTGTTGCGGCAGATGATGCCGGCTGATTTTCCTGATGGTCGCGCCACGCTTTATACGCCATACCACCGACGGCTGCCATACCGCCGTATGCGAGTGCTTTGCTGCCCATCTTACGTGCCTTTTTATTCGACAACAAAAGAGCGGTTAACCCGCCAGCAGCAACGCCGCCCATCACACCGCCCGGTATGTTTGCGGATTTGGCCTTGTCGACCGCTTTGTCTATGCCAGCGCCAGCGTTGCCCAAGACACTGTTCAGTAATGCATTTACGTCCATAAGGTCGGTCCCCGAAAACTATGATCTGAGAAGAAATTGTGGGGCCTTGGAGATCGAAATCAAGGCTAGAGTCACTCGACCAGCCTACGTACATCAACCCTGGGTTCACGGCGCGATTCCAGGAGGTCGGTTTAGGCTGTCTTGCGGTGCGCCTGACGTTGAGGATTGCGTGGGATGTTAAGGCTCCACGTTTTGCACAACAAAAAGAGGCACGGCAGTTTTTGCAGCAGGTGAAAAGGACACCTGCTGCACGTGTTGGTCTTCAGTTTAGTCTGTCTGCAAGGCTTTGACCGGGTCTTTGTTTGCTGCAATACGCGAGGGGAAGAGCCCAGCAATCACCGTCACAATCACACTCAGTGCGATTAGCAACAGGGCATGAATCGGCGACAGGCTGGAGATGTTGCCCATTCCGAACTGCGCCCCTGCCACAAGGTTCACGATGGCTGAGATCACATAGGCAAATGCCACCCCGATAAAGCCAGCGGTCAAGCCAATCAGCGCTGTCTCGGCATTGATGACGCGTGCGATGTCAACCTTGCGTGCTCCAAGTGAGCGCAGAATACCGATCTCCTTGGTCCGCTCCATCGTCGAGATATAAGTGATGATGCAGATCATGGCAGATGACACGAGCAACGAAATAGCTGCAAAACCACCTAAAACCATGGCAGCTCCGTTCATCATGGTATTGATCTTGGCTGAAACAGCCGCCGCCCTGTCGGTGTAGACGATCTCGGCGGCATTTCCCGACGCTTCCGGCCAGGCATCCAGATAGTCTTTAATCGCGGCGCTGGACGCAGAATCCGCGGCAAAGATGCTGATAGAGCCGGGAATACTCGATCCACCCAATGTGCGAATAACATCTGCTTTGTCGTTTGGCGTCAGCGGGAAGTTATCTAAAACATTGTAGTCCACGACCCGCTGGGCAACCACGATGTCGCTGTTCTTTGCGTTGTCTTGAATATGGTCCGCAAGCGTGCTGACATATCCTATACCTTCGGGGAAAGACAGAGCCGATTTAGCCAGCGGGTTCGCGGGGTCATTCAGTTCCATGATGCCAGTCACTGTCACCGTCAGGCCGTTATCTCGAGCGGCCTGTAAATCATCTGTGATGGCAAAACTGCCATTGGCGCCAGCTACATAGAAGTCATCATTATAGGCCACGGCAAATGAGCTGCCTGTAATCGCGTCAAAGCTGATTTCTTCGGCAGCAGCGTCAAGACCCATGACTGCCAAAGACGTTTCATTGACCTTGCCGTCGTCATCAATGATCAACAGTACTTCTGAGTTAACCTGCGGAAAGCTGCCATGCACCATGGTGCCAAGCGTCAGCATTTGTGTCTCATCGAACAATGCTTCGAAATCTGCATCTTTTGACGACGTGGAAAAAAGAGCTCCACTGGACTGCGAGACAATATTCATTTCAAGGTCGGTACTAATTACCAGATCCGTATAAAGGCTGGAGTCCATCGCCTGAACATAGGCAACATAGTCTTCGGTGATCGTGTTTTGATGGATCACACGCCGGCTGCTTGGGTCATAAGGCACCACAACAGTGTCCGAGCTTCTTCGCGGTAGCGCTGCGTTTCTGCGACCGGCCGGGCCGTCAGTCGCTGCAACCACATTGCCGTCATTGATATTAATCGACGGCATGCTGGCATACATGGCGGTCTGCATGTCATCAAGTTCTTTGCTGACCCCGTTCTGGATCGACAAGACCAAAGCGATGCCAAAAATTCCGATACTGCCAGCTGTTGCAACCGCCAGTGTGCGCCCCCATTTTGTCATGAGGTTCGTGAACGAGAGCTTCAGGGCCGTTGCATAATCCATCGCCGAACCCCCAGTTTTCATACCGGCGCTCGTTTGGCTTGCCTGAGCAGTGTTTTCGCGCAGAACGGTATCGTTTGAGATTTGTCCATCGAGCATCTCAACGATCCGGTTGGAATAGGTCTCTGCCAGATCACGACTGTGCGTGACCATAATGACCAGCTTGTCGCTGGCGATCTCTTTGATTAACTCCATGATCTCGACAGCGGTTTTACTATCCAGCGCCCCCGTTGGTTCGTCCGCCAGTATCACATCAGGATCATTGACGATAGCGCGCGCAATCGCGACGCGCTGTTGCTGGCCACCCGACAGCAGGTTGGGCTTTTTGTCGGCCTGATCCGCCAGCCCGACGCGATTCAACGCCTCGCTCGCTTTCTGGGTCCGTTCGATTTTGCCTGAGCCGTTTAGCACCAGCGCCATTTCAACATTATCCTGAACAGAAAGGTGCGTGATCAGATTGTAGTTCTGAAACACAAAACCGACCGAGTTGCAGCGGTATGAGTCCCAATCGCTGGAGGCAAAATCCTGTGTGGATTTTCCGTCGATGATCAGATCGCCGCTGGTGTATTGATCCAGCCCGCCAATGATGTTCAGAGCGGTTGTTTTGCCGCAGCCAGAAGGCCCCACAACAGAAACGAATTCGCCCCTGGAGAACTCTAGATCGACTTCGTTCAATGCTCTGAAGAGGCCTTCTCCAGATTCGTAGTCTTTTACAATTTTGTCTAATTTCAGCACTTTCGTTGCCTCCTGGTTTCGTGTTTTCCCGAGTAGAAAAAAGGACCAGCAATATCGCTGATAAGAAAAGTATATGAAACCAAAATTAGTGCAAACTTAGCGTGTTGATTATCTTGAAATCCCACCCTTAAAGCCTGTCCTGACTCAGGATTTGTTCCAGTTTTGGGTGATTTTGAGGCTTAAAATTAGCCTCCTCAGCAGAATCTATGGGTCGAGGGAGGCTCAGGCAGGTTGCCAAGTGCATGATATAAGGCGATTTCCGCGCATTTAAAGGTGCGAAAACCGTATGAAGTTCTGGTAGTCACTTTTGCTTTGTTATTTAGGCCTTCGACAATGCCACTAGAGAATTGCTTTTTTGCCCTGAACCAATTGAGGATTAGAGGCTTGTGCTTGCGTATAGACCTGGCTACCTTTTTCATAGGATCGATCTTTGATCTCATCACTCGGGTACACCACCGGTCCAGATATTTTTCCGCCCATGCTGGTGAGGTATAATCCCAAAATCCGTCGAAATCCTCCTTGAGTAAATAGGCTCTTACTGTCTTGAGATTGTAGGACAGGATTTCTTTTAGTTTGATCTCCTGTTTCTCGGTAAGGTTTTCCGGTCGTTTCAGAATGCACCAACGGCTTTTCTTCAATACTGGCTCATAGCCATCTGCTGTCATTTTTCTGTGTTCTTCTGCGCGAACCTCGTTAACGGCTTTGTTGAGGTTAGCTACGATATGAAAACGATCCAGAATATGAATGGCCTGAGGCGCTTTTTTATGGATAACCTTAATGTAGGCTCTCCACATATCTGAACACACGTGTTTAAGATTTTGACTACGCTCTGTACCAAACAGGTGGAAAAAGCGCAACAACGTTTTTGCCGTGCGATCCTCTCCAACCCAAAGTAAGCGTTTGCAGCCCTGATCAATCTGATAGACTAAAGTTAGATAATTATGCCCCTTTTTCCACGAAATCTCGTCTACGCCAATAGACTCCACATTGTCCAGATCTCGATGCTTCAGTCCCCACCGAACAATTTGTTCTACAGAGCGATACACCTTATCCCAGCTGGTATTGAAATTCACCGCCACCTGTTCCCATGATAATAATTTAGCCCAATGGGCAAGAAATTGTTGGTAGCTGGTGGTCAGTGTCTGCTTGCCTTTAGCCCACGGGATCTGCTCAACCTTCACGCCGCATCTGGAACAGTTGACTCGCCTCATCACGTATAGAAAAAATACGGCAATTCCCCACAAGGGAATGAACTCAAATCGACGTTGATCCAATCGATCATATAGTGGGGCTGGTTTCCCACACGAGCTGCACAGTGGCCTGGAATTGCTTCGAGGCAACAGTTCGATTTCCAGGCATTGCCGGCCATTGTCTTCTACAAAATGGATAGTTCCGTATACAAAAGACTTGAATTTACTGCAGCGATTTAGGATAGTCTTAACTTGCATCTGCTGGCTTATTTCTCTCGGTTCGTCGCGAAACGCTCCGAGCGATGATAACCAGCGGATGCACCAGATTTGCTTATCATGTACGACGATGTTTTGTCAGTAGAGGCCGGTATGTACATGCCGCTATACAAAAGCCCGGAAACTTACGGCAAAGTGAACCTCCTGAGGAGATAGTTGCCTGGTGTTCATTTTATAATAGCTTTGTGCTTTATGGTTATTGCGCCGCAGGCGTTTTCAGCTTGGTTGCTATCTATCACGCTGGGCTGTGGTAAAAGGGTGAGTGAATGTGGTAAAGCTGTGGAAATTCGTTTTTTGATTTCCATGGCTTTTCCACATGGTCGCTTGCGACACTCACGCTTTTTCCATAGGCCGGCAGTCCTGGTAAATTCAATTCATATGCCACTAGAATCGTTGAATGTATTTACAGTACAAAATACCCACAGATTCTACGGAACATCCTAAGTATTTATTGCCTGCTGTTACTCACAAGTAGCTGGCCATTCTCCACCCGATTCCCGGGGATTTGCAATTCGCTGCAGCGTGCCTTCTTAACACGCTGATCGGCCTGGTTTTGTGGCGTTTTGTTTCCCGGATACCTAAGGCAATCAGTCTGCAAGCCGATCTGGCATTCTTTGTAGTAGTCAACGTGCTGGCCTTTGTAAGCGCGGTTACCGAATACAGCGGTTTACTGAGTGGGTTCTATTTCGGGATTTTTTATTATGTACTTCCGTTTTGTGTTTCCGTGCTATCAGGTATTATTTATCTGCTGTTTGCGCTGGAGGCAAAGAATGCCGATAGCAATCAGGTTAACGGTTATCGGTTACCATTGTATCTGGGTTTCTTCGGGCTTAGCTTTTTTTCTTTCATCTATATTTTCTCAACTGCCACTGTATTTTTTGCGGCATTTGTACAGTTTACCTGTCTGTGTATACTCATTTCTCATACTGGCTTCGGGCGTGCGTTTGATCTAAGCGGGTGGCGTTTTGCCCCTCGAGCATTTGTAGTGATCCTTTTAGGACTGCCGATTTCCTATACGCTTGTAAAGCACGCCGGTGTCTTCGGTGCGACCGCTGAGTTGGTTGGGAATCTTGTCTCGGCCGTAGTCAACCGTGAACCCTCTGGGCGCACCAGGCTTTCAAAAACAGCGGGTGACGATGAAAGTTCGCTGCAATCAATCACAACAATTTACAATGACTATTGGTTTTTATCTGAAGACGAACGATTAGCTGTTAGCGATGATCAGCTATTTCGGTCTGTAGATGGTGGATCCAGCTGGGAAAAAATCAAAGATCTTTCCTATTATGGCGACGCTATTCACTTTGACAGCGCCGGGAAACGTGGGTGGGTTGGTGAGCGGTATTCCGGAATGGAAATTACCGAGGATGGCGGTGAAACCTGGCGTGAGTTAACCGTAGAATCTGCCTATCGGCAAGCGACCGGAAAACGCTACAAAGAAACCCTGTTGCGGGATAGATCCGAGATGCATCTGGACCCGGAAACTGGTTACGGATCGTTTACAGCCAGATGCCGGTTCTTCTATTCCCGTGATTTTGCAAAAACGTGGAACTCGGCGGTGGTCAACCTTGCCAGCGGTAAAAAAGATTGTTTACTTGACACGCCTTTTGCGATGAACGATACGCGAACCCTGGCTCTTGCGGGAGGCTTGTTCTTTAATAAATTGTACCGATACGATAAAACTGGCGAATATTGGCAGCCACTGTGTGATTACGACGGTGAGCTGGCAACAAATCACTGCGCGACACTTGAAACATTGACCGACCTGGAAAAACAGTTTGTTGCTCCGTTGCACTGGCCGGAGGATTATATTTACGGTGGTACCCGGGCAGCTCCGTCGGTAGAAAATCAGATTACCCGCGTCGGACAGGCGCACATCGGTAATATGCGATACAAACCACAGCAGACAGGAAATATAAGCTGGTTTGTGGGTAGAGGGTTTCTAGCACTCAGTGCTGATGAAGGCCGGCACTGGAAGGTTGAAGTCTACAGCCCCGAAATTACAAAGGTTTTACCAGTGAGTGATAAGGTGTCCTTTGCCTTCGATAAAAAATCCAGGCTCTGGTTGAGTGAGAATGCCGGTATGAGCTGGCAGCAATATTTTTCTGCCAATGAAGAAGCGTCGATTGCCAGTGAAACATCGGCCGACGGGAAATTTATCTGGATATTGTTTCCCCGCAAGCTGGTTCGTATCGGTAGTAAAACGTAGTTGCAAACAGTAGTAAGCAAGTGGGATACACCGCGATATGATGCGCTTGGTCTCAGCAGCGATGGTAAAGCGATCTGGCTATATCGCGAGGGTGGGTTTTCTTCTTTGACAAGCTTTGATGGGGGGGCAACCTGGCATTCATTCGAAGCCACCAGAATGCAGAGTACAGCAGACAACCGATGGCGAGCAGAACCTGTCAGTCAGATGCGTTGCGGTAACCAAGAGCCTGCCTGCCATCTGCTGAGATCAGACGACACCATTTCTAAGATTGTTCTGCAAAACAGTTCGCTACGACTTGCGCAGATAAATGCACTGGAGATCCCGTTACCGGAGAATGAATATTTCACTGATGCAGTATTTACGGTAAGCGATAACGGCGAAAAAGTTGTTGTCGTCAGTTCAGAGGTGCGCCGCGCGAGTGTTTCTACTGATGCCGGTAAAACCTGGGCTGATTATCCTATGGGTGCTGACGGTTACTGGTACAAAATTGTTGTTTCCGGTAATGGCAACAGCCTCGCTGCTGTCGGGGAAGATGTTCTAAGTTTCAGCCATGATTTTGGAATCAGCTGGAAAGCCATTGATCCGGTCGGTTGGGATGAGCAGATTGATTTCTGCTGGAGTAAAGATGCCAATGTCATTTATCTATTTGATGATGAGCATCTGGCGAAAAGTACGGACTGTGGTGAAAGCTGGAGCCAGTATAAGGTAGATCATATGAATCAACCCGTGTGTGGTATTGGCAACGGGTATATATGGACTAAAAATGGTCACTTCGAAATAGCGCCAACAGGTGATTACAATGGAGAATAAAATTCTATTACTGTTGTTGTCATTACTTGCCAGTGTGCCCGTGCACAGTACAAGCCTGCACCGTGAGATAGAACAGCAATGGCACAACAACACCTTGAACGTAGCGCAGCTCACCATGCGCTACACCGATTACTGTTTAAATTCCGAATTTCAATTTGCACGAGGCACGGAGTCGGAAATCTGTACAATCGTTGGTAATGAGTTAGTAGCGAGTTCATTGAAACGCGCGGTGACTCTGGATCAGTACATCGAGTTAACTTCTTGTGGTTCTGATGAACACGATCAAAACAATTATTGTTACTACAGCCCCGAAGAGGTACTTTCGGAAAGCTTGTACGATGCAATTGCAGTGGCTTTGTGCCAGGTCGAGCCCACATCTGTAAAGCGTGATCCCAGGGGAGTGCTACAGAAAAATGGCGTAACTATTTACGATGACGGTTACCCTCAATACAACTGCCGTAATGATGAGTTTGTTTCCGGCGAAAGAGATAGTCGTTTTACTACCAGGCCGAATACACTTGGAATCTGGGAGGCACCAGCTCTTGTGGAATGGTTGTTGGAAAATATTAAAAACGATAATGAGCCTGATTTTCTGGTAAACATAGAGCAGCATGGGCCCCGGCTGATTGACACATACGGTGTGCGTTTGCTTCGTTCTGCCGTTGAATCTGGCAACGATATTTACTTTCGCACATTGCTGGCGTTGGGTGTTGCGGTCAACGATAATGGAGAGTACTCAGATCATCCGTTATCCCTTGCAATTTCAGCAAATAATAACGACGCAGCCTTAGTCTTGTTAGCGGAGGGAGCGAATACGCAACTGCTTACTTCGTACGACAAAAGCTCCCTGACGCAAGCTGTTATCCACAGCTCTGTAGATGTTATCGAGCAGCTCCTGATTAATGGTGCGCGGGCTGACGGACAACTCGAATTCGTCGATAAAACGTTAGCTTCGCCAATGGAGTTTGCTGCTGTACTTGGCCGATATGAAGTAATGACGCTGCTGGTAGAATATGGGGCATCTATAGAATCAACTGATTCCACATCACTCAGGTACGGTTGGCTGAAGGCAGCAGCTCGTGGTGGTGATGAGAAAATATTTGCCGACTTTGTTTCCAGCGGGGCTACACTCCCGAAAAATACCTCTGAGCTATTTGAGGCCATTGTTCGTGGTGGCAGTTTGAAAATTCTGAAAATGGCGGTCGATCTGGGTATCAAAGTAACCAGTGAAAACCGTCGTGACATATTCAGTGCGTTTGTTAACGCGACGAGAGGGTACGGGGGAGGTGAAATCCATTCCTCACCGTACAAGCCCGAAGGAAAATATCAGCGATTATCGCAATTACAGTATTTGTTATCAGATGGGCTGCGGTTTAAGGGCGATGATAATTTAGCGCATGACTTTGTCTCCCGATTGAATTTTCCTTATTATGAACCCACTGATAAATATGGCGCCGAATTAAAAAGCCGTAGTGTTGAGAGGCAGCAGTTAGCGTTAAAATCAATCGAGGTGGCTGTGAAATCAGGTGTTGATATTGACTACCTCGATGAAGATAACCGGACCTTTGTAATAACAGCAGCGATTGCCGATAATCTGCAGGCCGTAGAGTTACTCGTGGAGCTTGGCGCTGATCCGTCGGTTAAGAAAAAAGGCAGAAAAACAGCGAGAGAGATTGTGGGAATAGAACTGGCCAAGCTGTTGGAGCGTTCTCCGGAAGAGAAAGAGAAAATAGCCGCATTTAGAAGAACCTATAAGATTCTGGGTGGGGATATAGAAACCTTGCCGCCTGCTCCGGAGCAGAAAAAGTCGCTGTATCTGGAGTTGCTTAGGTTGTTGGGGTGAGTCTACTTCAGTTTTCTACTGCCATGACTATAAAAGTATTGAACCAGAGAATCGGAAAAATTGCTATTGTTGTGAGTATGGTAAGTTTGTGTTTTACTATTTCGACTGTATACCTTTCAATCGAAATGGGGGGTGTTGCACATGCAGTCTTTGTAGGGTGGTTGTGCGTTGTATTTTTTGCTGTGGGTGCTGGTTTAAGTTGCATATCTATTGTGACAGGTCGAAAAATACCCGGATTTATAGGTGTTGTCATTTCCGCAATTCATCTACCATTTTTCGCTGCATTTCGTCATGTTCTTTAGATTAGTGGCAACCCTTTACCCTGGTATTGCATCAAATTTCGAGTCCAAGAGCTTACGAAGCAGTATAAAAGGTGCTGCATGGAGTTTTTACTGGATTGAGCCTGGTCATTCTAAGTGATATTCAGGAAAAACGAGTACAGCGCCTTAGATGCTGCTATAGAAGCAGCGTGGCAGTTCCGGGCCGGAATTTTATGCAAAACCAGAGTTGATTTTGTTCTTCTTTACCAGGTTTAGTGTAATGGCAATAGATAGCTTCAATCCTACCAGTGTATGGACTCCATTCGGAGCGTTTTCACAGGCGGTGGTGCAGGGTGCGGGGAAAATAGTTCATCTCAAAGGGCAGGTGTCACTTGATATCGATGGAAATGTCGTCGGTGCGGGTGATCTCGGTGCACAGGTAGAGAAAAGTCTTGAAAATATACAGTCTGTGCTTGCTGAATTCGGAGGGCAGATGGAAGATATATACTCATTGGTTCATCATGTAACTGATATAAAAGGCTTTATGGAAACCGGGGCTATCCGCAAACGGTATTTCAAACCCCCATTCCCGGTTACAACTACGGTTGAGGTGTCCCGTTTGTATCATCCCGATTTACTGGTTGAAATCACAAGTTCGGCTGAGATTCCACTTGCTCGATATGTGGAACCGCATCGGAATAGTATCTGACTGATTCAGATGGATTAGCGGGTCAGGTTG
>MDLF01000030.1 GCA_001730095.1 Rhodobacteraceae bacterium (ex Bugula neritina AB1) | reverse complement strand
CTGCTATCAATACATAGGGGTGCGTTGCGAAACGCGTCGCCTCGACCTCCACTTTCCGCGGTGTACGCCCCATTAGCGCGACATCCACCTGCCGATTTTGCAAAGCAGCTATGACACCGCTGCGGTTATAGATTGACACTTCTATCGCAATCTCAGGATGTGCCTCCTGAAAGGCCTGCACCAGATGTGGCCCAAAGTTGCGTGCGGTCGTCACCATCGACAGGCGTGCCTGGTCCTGCATCTTGCCCTTGATGCTTGAGACACCCGTAACCATGGCGTCCATCGTTTCCTGCAGTTTTTCGGCATAGGGCAACATCGCAGTCGCCACCGGGGTAGGGCGGACAGAACGGCCTTCCTTTTCAAAAAGAACCACACCCAGTTCCTGTGCCAGATTTGTCATCTGCATTGATACCGCCGATGCAGCAAGCCCCAGTGACGCTGCCGTCTTGGCGAAACTACGGTGCTCAACAGCTGCTAAGAATATCTGCACCTGACGAAAAGTGATCTTGGTATCCTGACTCATTTCATCTCAGATATTGAGGTGACACGAAAAAGTCACCACCTTTGTTGTCTATCACAAGAAAAGCAGGGAAATCCTTCACCTCAATGCGGTGAACGGCCTCCATGCCAAAGCTCGGGAAATCGATGACTTCGGTTTTTCGAATAATGTTGCGACCCAAAGTCGCTGCAGCTCCACCTACTGAGCCAAGGTAAAACCCACCGTTTTCCTTGCAGCTTTGTACAACTTGACGCGATCGGTTTCCTTTGGCGATCATAACACGGCTTGCACCATGCGCTTGCAATTCAGGCACATAAGGGTCCATGCGCGCAGCCGTTGTGGGACCAAATGACCCAGAGGCATGTCCCTCAGGTGTCTTTGCCGGACCTGCATAGTAGATGGGGTGGTCTCGCATGTAGCTGGGTAGCTCTTTTTCTTCAGCCAGCATACGCGATAGCTCTGCATGAACCAGATCACGCGCCACAATGATGGTTCCGGATAAAAGAACCGGCGTTGAGATTTCCAGCGTCGACAGGCGTGAGCAGACGGAGTCCATTCCCTCGTCAAGATCAATACAGACAGCCTCTGCTGCGTCATGTTGAACCTCTGGCAACAAACGCGCCGGATCACGCTCAAGGCGTTCAAGCCAGATACCCTCTGCATCCACACGTGCCATCACCTGACGGTCTGCCGAGCAGCTGACCCCCATACCAACAGGCAAGCTACCGCCATGGCGCGGCAGTCGGATCACCCGCACGTCATGGCAAAAATACTTTCCACCGAATTGTGCCCCAAGCCCGAGGTTCGAGGCGAGTTCCAGAACCATCGCTTCGGCGCCTAGATCACGAAAGGCGCGGCCCTTTTCATCACCCGTTGTCGGCAATTCATCAAGAGCATGTGCCGAAGCCAATTTCACGGTTTTGAGGCAATGTTCGGCTGAAAGCCCACCAATAACAAATGCAAGATGGTAGGGCGGGCAGGCAGTCGTACCTAAGGTGCGGATTTTCTCATCAAAGAAAGAACGCAGACGTTCTGGGTATAGCAGCCGTCGGGTTTCTTGAAACAGGAAGGTCTTGTTGGCTGAGCCACCGCCTTTTGCCATGAACATCAGATCCAATTGCGCGCCAGAGCTTGCTGCGATATCGATCTGTGCAGGCAGGTTCGTGCCAGTGTTCGCTTCTTGGTACATATCCAGCGGTGCCATTTGGGAGAACCGCAGATTTCGCGTTGACCAAGTGTCCAGAATTCCAGCTTCCAGCACCTCGTGCAGATCACCATCGATCAGTAGGTTCTGCCCCTTGCGCCCCGTGACAATTGCAGTGCCAGTATCCTGACAGGACGGAAACGCGCCTTCCGCCGCAATCACCGCATTCTTGAGCAGTTCCGACGCAACATAGCGGTCATTGGCCGAGGAATCTGAATCATCGAGGATCGAGCGCAGTTGTTCCAAATGTGCCGGGCGCAACAAATGTGAGACGTCGGAAAAGGCCTTTTTCGTCAAGGCTCTGATTGACTCCGCGGGAACGCGTAGGAAAGTTTCTCTGCCAAGGGAGACGCGCTGAGGCTTAGGCAGATCGAGTTTCTCGAAATCGATCATCGAAAGATCCTTTCTTTTACATGCAAAAGATCATGCACTTAAAGACACGTCAATAATATTGAATTTATAGGGATTTATAATCAGATTTATAGATGAATGTTCATTTATTAGGCGAAATCGATTTTATCTGCAACACGATGCATCAGTGCTGCTTTAGAAGCCTTGAAATGAGCAGGTTCGTTTTGTGTCTGTCATTATAAATAATGGGACATGAGAGCGGTTTGTCTGCGGTCCGGATTACGCTTTGTCTGGCAGTCTTAAATCCTCCCAATCCGGGTTTGTCATTCAACTTGACCTCGTCCCAGAGCTTCTTTTGAAATATGAAAGCTGATTTCTTTTAATGCCCGCGACCTATGTCAAATCCTATGTAAAGCGCGGCAAGACGGATGCGGCCAATGCCGAAGCCATTTGTGAAGTGGTGCGTCTTCCAACCATGCGCTTCGTTGACATCAAATCAGAGTATCAACAGGCTGTTCTTGCCATACACGGCTTCCGAGTTCTGGTCGTCTGACAGCGCACCCAGTTTGTGAACATGAGACGGTCCATATTTCGCGAGGCCGATGTACCCTACCCAGCGGTTTGGATTGGCTGAGATTGTAATGCGTTCAACAAAGGTGCGACTGTTCCCCGACGCAGGGAGTTAATCCCTGAAATAATGGCGTCTGTTTGTTGATTGGAAATCTGCCCATCTGCAAGATTATGGAATTTGTCGATCAACTCGACGCGCGACGGTGGATCGTCCGGTTCACCCCAGGGCGATGCCACGAATTCTTTGAACTCGTGGCTCGCGGTCGTTACGATAACCCGAGACGGATTTTGATCGGGAAACATCGGATCCAGAGATGAATCGTGTGTCACTGTGATCAGTTCCGCTATTCGAACGACAGATGGAACACTCAAAACGTCTGCAACCATCGGGGAAAGTGCCTTTTCTCCTAACACGGCTGCAACCGCCATACAGAATGGAACACTATACTGCGCACTTTCGAGTGATGGGGGATCCGCAAGGTTATTCAGCCTTGCGGATTGTAGAAATGTCTCGACTTTCACATGCCGTATGTCCTGCGGGGCCAGTTGATACTCTCGCATGATGTGCAACAAGCCCTCGATCGCACTGTGACACCATCTACAGCAGGCGTAGCGCTTGAAATAGTTTCGCAGGATCGCGTGGGATACACCATCTCCGCCTGAAACTTTCGGAAAGTAACCTTGGTCTAACCCTTCAAGCGACAAACTTGGATTGTATCGCTCGGTTGAGTCCATTGCATCCCGGCAACCGGCAAATCCCTGACCGGCCAAATCAGATGCCACCATCCCCGTGATGACCGACCAGGGTATTGATTCTTTAACGTTCGAACCCATGTCGCAGCTGTTGGTCAGATCCGCAACGCGCGGTCCATGATAGATAACTGTGGCCAGCCCGTGCATCAGCTGTTCAGCGTTCAACCCATCGGAACGCGCCTTCACAACTGCGGCACCGAGGGCGGTGAAATTTCCGCTGTGATAGGACTTGTGATTTTCCGACATTCCGCCGCGAACACAAACTTCATAGCCCGCAATGATGCTGGCCAGCAAATCGATACCTCGTGTATCCTGATCGCAGCAGGCCAAGGCCGCCGGCACAACTGCGGCCCCGGGATGGCCGTTCGCGCGTCTGTGCCCATCATCGATATCCAAGGCCGACGCCATTGCCGCATTGGCAAAAGCACTTCCGACCGGGTTGAGTTTTGTACTCGAGAACCAGATCGTTGCCTCGCCCTGGCCAAAGGTCGCCTGAGCTACAGTTTTCGCACTTTCCGCGGCCGGGTTTAACCTGCCCGCGATCGCACAGGATATAGCATCGAGAACACAATCCACCGCCCTCTCAAGCGCCGGTTCAGGCAATTCTTCAGATTTCTGATCAATTGCCCAACTGGCGAGTTTTTCGGTTACGAAGCTTGCCATGGGTCTATGCTCTTTCGCTTTCAGGGCTCGCCACACGCTAATATTGACGTCAACCCAAGGTTGCCATGGCAACATAGAACCAAACTGGCCAAAAGAATAATTTGAATAATTGCTAAGTGCATCAGTTCTTTTTATGACCTATGTAAGCTGGAGAGGGAACCCGATGAATTTCAAGCAATTAACGGCCTTTCGCGAAGTCATGTTGACGGGTTCGATTTCCGAAGCCGCCCGGATATTGCATCGCTCGCAACCAGCGGTCAGCGCCCAGATTTCAAGCTTGGAAAACGACATTGGTATCAAACTGTTTCAACGAAAAGGAGCACGAGTTGTGCCCAATCCGGAGGCTCATTACCTGTTTGATGAGGCAACCGGAATCCTGGCTCGACTTGAGACGGTCAAAAGAACGCTCGAGAGCATTTCGGATCTCGACACCGGAGTATTGCGGATTGTCTCGATTCCCGGTCCTTCAATCTTCATTTTGCCAAATCTGATTGCCGATTTCACGGCGAAACGCCCTAGCATTCAGACCATTCTCGCCAGCGGGTCGTCGGTTCGGGTTCAACGCGCCATCGCAACCCAAGAATACGATGTGGGGCTCGCAGATTTTGGGTTTGGTATCGCCGATGAATCACGTCTGATTGATCACGAGGTCATTCAGTTTACTGCGCTTTGCGCCCTTCCAATGGATGATTCACTCGCTCAAAAAGAATTTGTTCACGCAACCGATCTCAGGGGCCAGCCAATGGCCGTTACCGAGCGGAATCACCCCATTCATAACCAAATCCGCGCGTCGTTTGATGAGGCAGGTGTTCCGTTGAATATCCGTTTTGAAGTGCAGTCGTTTCTTCCCATGTTCACTTTTGTTGAACGCCGTCTGGCCTATGGGATTGTCGACCCATTCACCGCCGAAAGCTACCAACAATCCAATCCCGATGACCAATGCATCGTATTCAGACCTTTCCTCCCCAAGGTCGATATTCCCATTACACTTATGTCTCCGGCTCACCGTCCTCTTTCAATAGTTGCGCAAGCTTTTTATGAGACCTTGGCTTCACATACTCGGGAAATTAGGAGCAAGTGGAGCGGTGAACATATCTGAACCGACCGGGCGTTCCTGAGGCTTCGGACCTAGAAGGGATTGGAGCCGCGAAAAGCAAATGATAGTATACTTCTGCTGCATCACTTAATCTGTTCCCGGTGATCAATTTGTGTTGTTCTGTAGTTCTTCTGTCAGTCGACGAAGCCCAGGGATATCCCGGGATGCGGATAGCGTGACAATGCGGATCGGCCAGATCAGTTCGCTGTCCAGTTTACATGCGGTGACCCGGTCGTGATTGGTGGCGGTCAGCGCGCTTTTGTCCACTATCGCCCTGCCCGCCCCCTGCGCGACAAAATTCACCAGCGCCGTTTGGGTGCGTGCTTCGGCGCGAGTCTGAAAAGAAACACCTTCGCGATCAAACATTTGTTCAACCGCGCGCCGGAACGGGCTGTCGATGGGCAGCATGACCTGTGGTGATGTGGCAAGCTTTTTTGCTGAAATGGCCCCGGATCCCGCCAAAGGGTCATCAAGTGGCATGATGGCCACCGGATTGATGTTTGCCAGTCGTATACAGGCCAGATTGGGATCCCTCGGATCAGAGGAAACAACAGCGCAATCCACACGCCCTTCGCGCAGGGCAGCAAGGCCCGCCTTTTCGCCGAGCACGTCCAGATCAATGCGAAGCGCATTATGTTCCGCCATCAGCTTCCCAGCAGCGGCGGCGACACGTGTGTCAGCTACTGCCGGTACAGCAGCAACCCTGAGATGCCCTCCCGTGCCCGAGGCAATTTGGTTTGCGGTATCCTTGATACGTTCGAGCCCATAGTAATGCCTCTGAACGGCTTGATTCAGACTGTATGCTGCGGCCGTGGGCTCAAATTTGCGACCCGTACGATCAAACAGAATGACGCCCATTTCGGTCTCAAGCTCTGCGACGACCCGGCTGATCGCAGGTTGCGAAATATGCAGGGCTTCGGCAGCGCGCCGGGTTGAGCGATGGCGAAAAGCCATCTTGAAAAGCTCGATCTGTCGGGCGGTGATGCGCATGAAAATAGATAACCTATCTGTATCAATAAATGCAATAAGATGATTTTCATTGTTACTTGTATGACGCTACGATCGGTCAACACTTACATCCGGGGCCCGTGATTTGTCTGCCGCCATTATCTTGCTACTGTTCGCTATCGTATCGGGGGCTGCCATCCAGGTGGGCGTCGGGGTAGGCTTCAGCATCGTGGTTGCACCGATCATGATGGTTCTGCTGGGAACTGCAACGGCCGTGCCGGTGCTGCTTTTGCTCAACACGCTTGTCTCATTGGTCGCAATTGACCGGAGTGTCTGGCAGCAGGACAAAACGTTGATCCGTAGCGCGGTTTGGGGCTGTATGTTGGGGATTGGACTGGGGTTACTGGTATACCCCTACCTGTCTGAGCCGGTTGTTTTGTCGCTGACTGCGGTTCTTTTGCTGATCGGGGTGGTGACATCGCTGTTGCCGATGAAAGAAGAAATCAGCCCCGCTGGTTTCAAGGCGATTTCCGGCCTTTCCGGTCTGGCGACGATATGGGCGGCAACACCCGGACCGCTGATGATGCTTGGTTTGCTTGCGGTCGGGCGTTCTGCGCGGGAGGCACGCAAACTGGTGCAGCCGGTTGCGCTGATTGCCTATGGCGTCGCCTTTGTCCTTCACTGCGCGACCGATTGGTCCAGCATCGCCAATGCTCCGCAACTTGCCCAATTCGCCGCTGCGGCCATCGTGGGAAGCGTGTTGGGTCGTCTGATCGGCCCGTATTTGCCCCATCGGGTTATTTCGCTTGCGATCCGCGTGATCTCGATCCTTGCCTGTGCTGCCTTGTTCCGCCGTGCCTATCTGGTTGGAGACTAACAAATTGAACAATATCGCAAAAACTGAATTCGCAAAAATAGACCACTGGCTCGAAAGTTTCCCACGCGCCCATTTGATGACCAACATACCACCAGTCGAATTGCTGGAAAGACTGTCGGACCAGCTCGGTATCGAACTTTGGCTGAAACGGGATGACCTGACCGGTCTGGGATTCGGCGGAAACAAGACGCGCCAGCTTGAATTCTATTTTGGCGAGGCCCTTGAACAAGGCGCAGATACGGTGCTCATCACCGGCGCGGTCCAGTCCAACTATGTCCGCTCTGCCGCTGCGGCTGCCGCGCGTCTGGGGATGAAAGCCGTCTTGCAACTTGAAGAGCGTGTCCCGGACATGGGGGAGCTCTATTACCATTCGGGCAATGTCTTGCTTGCCCAGATCCTGGGCGCGGAACATATGAGCTACCCTTTGGGTGAGGATGAGAAAGGTGCCGATGACGCCTTGCATCAGCGCGCGGATGACCTGCGCAAAGAGGGGCGAAACCCCTATGTCATTCATCTTGGGATCGACCATCCCCCTCTGGGGGCTGTGGGCTATGTCCCTTGTGGCGCAGAGCTGTGCGAACAGATCGGAGATTTCGACGTGGCGGTTGTGCCCTCCGGCAGTGGGTCGACCCATGGCGGGTTTTTGACCGGCTTGCGATTGTCAGGCAACACCGCACCGGTTTACGGCATCTGCGTTCGCCGCGACCAAACCAAACAACGCGCCCGAATGGAAATCGTCATAGGCAAACTGGCCGAGAAGATGGGATTTGATCCGGCGCTGATTCTTGGTGATATCAATGTCTGGGATGGCGCACTTGCCCCGGGTTATGGCCGCGTCGGTGACAGCACGCGCGCCGCGCTGACGCTGATGGCACGTACCGAGGGCATATTCCTCGATCCCGTTTACACGGCGAAAACCTTTGACGGGCTTTTGGGTCTGCTCAGGGAAGGCACCATCCAGAAGGGCCAGAAGGTGGTCATGCTGCACACCGGAGGGCTTCCTGCACTATTTGGATATCAAGAGGAGCTTTTCTAAAGTCTTGAGTTTTGGCACTCAAAATTGTTGTCTTGACTTCACTTTGCAAACCAGCGTCTCAATGGAAGGACTTTACAAATATCAAAATAACCACCACTCTAACTAAGAAAACAAGGGAGAAATCAATAACACTCTTCAATAAAATATCTGGCTTGACACTCGCAGCCGCTTTGTTGGCGGGCCCGGTTCAGGCGCAGGATCCGACCTTCTTTCGGATCGAAACCGGTTCGGCCGGCGGCACCTATTTCCCCATCGGCGGCACAATCGCCAACGGCATTTCCGCCCCTCCGGGCTCGCGCCCCTGTGACGAAGGTGGCCAATGTGGTGTGCTGGGTTTGATCGCCATCGCGCAATCCACCACCGCGTCTGTGTTCAACAACACAGCCGTTCAGAATGGCGAGCTTGAGGCCGGCATGGCCGCCGCCGACGTCACCCGCTCCATGTATCTGGGCGAAGGCAAGTTTGATGGCAAACCGCATGAGAAACTGCGGATCGTCGCCAACCTATACCCCGAAGACCTGCATCTGGTTCTGCCCAAAGGCATGAGCATCAGCAACCTGTCGGATCTCGAAGGCAAGCGCTTTGGTATCGCCCAGGCCGGTTCGGGTACGCAGGTGGCCGTGCTGCAGATGCTAGAAAATGGGGCATCACCCGTGACAATATCGACGAGGCCGAACTGAATAACAGCCAGTCCGCCGAACGTTTGGCAGACGGTCAGATCGACGCCTATTTCTACGCCGCCGGCTGGCCGGTTTCCGCCATGGTCCAGCTTTCGACAACCAAAGGAATGGAACTGCACAGCTTCTCGGACGAGGATCTGGCCAAGATCAACGCAGCGGTCCCGGCCTATATCCCGTCGATGATCCCGGGCGGTGTTTATGAGGGCGTGGACTATGATGCCAAGACACCCGCTGTTTCGGCGCTACTGATCGTCTCTTCAGACCTGTCCGAAGAGTTGGTCTATGGCATCACCGCAGCGCTTTGGAACGACAACACCCGCAAGCTGTTGGACAACGGCCATGCAAAGGGTAAGCAGATCACGCCAGATACCGCGCTGGACGGCATCGCCGCCTTGGGTGTGCCGCTGCACGCAGGGGCCGAAAAGTTCTATAAGGAAGCGGGGCTTCTAGAGTAAAGCTAACCTTTCCCGGCTTAGTCTTTCCGGGCGGCGGGCTTCTCCTGCTCGCTGCCCGGGTACTACCTCGTCACATATGAAACAATGGGGCTAGTCATGGTGAACGCACCGGAACAAGATGCTCAGGAGCTCACTGCCGAAGAGCTGGCCGAGATCGAAAGGAAATACGATGAGGGTGCCGCAACACGTTCGGTTGCCCCTGGGTTCGCAAAATTTCTTCGCTATGTGGCGCTGACCTACGCGGCCTATCATTATCTGACTGCGGGTTTTGGCCTGCCACCGGATTTCTGGCACATGGGCTGGCACCTGTCTGGTCTTTTCATCCTGACCTATTCGCTTTTTCCGCTGGTCAAAACCAAAACCTCCTTTGACCTGAAGACCGGCGCTCTGCGCCTTGGCGGAGTGCCTTATCTGGACGTTATCCTGATGGTGCTGGGTGTCGCCGCATCCCTGTATCTCGGATTTGCCTGGCACGGCGTGCCAATGCTCGGGATCCAGGAGCAGACCTTCCGTATGGGCAATCCCAACGGTTATGACCTGTTCTTTGGCTGCATCCTTATCGTTCTGGTGCTAGATATCGCCCGCCAGACGCTGGGCTGGATCTTGCCATTCATCATCCGCATTTTCATGTCTTATGCCCTGTTCGGGCCGTTCTTTCCGGGCATCCTGCAACATCCAGGGGTGAAATTTAACACGTTTGTGTCGTCGATGTATTTCCCGCAAGAAGGCATCTTTGGCGTCACGCTGTGGGTGGTTTCGACCATCGTTTTCCACTTCGTGCTGTTTGGTGTGATCGCCCAGCGCACCGGGTTGGGTCAGCTCTTCATCGACAATGCCAGTATTCTGGCGGGGCGCTATACTGGTGGTCCGGCCAAAGTATCGGTTGTCTCGTCTGCGTTCTTCGGCACGATCTCGGGCTCTTCGGTAGCCAACACCGTCTCGACCGGAGCGCTGACCATCCCCAATATGAAACGCCTCGGCTATCCGGGCCATTTCGCTGGTGGGGTCGAGGCGGCGGCCTCGGCCGGGGGGCAGATCACGCCCCCCATCATGGGGGCTGCGGCCTTTATCATGGCCGAGTTTCTGGAGGTGCCCTACACCACGATCGTGATTGCCGCGATCTTTCCGGCGCTGCTGCATTATTTCGGTGTCTTCACCGTGGTGCATTTGATGGCGCGCCGGCTGAACCTGCAGGGCCTATCCCGCGACATGCTGCCAAAGCTCGGCGAGGTCTGGCGCAATGGCTGGGCCAATATCGTGCCGCTGGTGGGTCTGCTGGTGGTGCTGTTTTCTGGCTATACGCCTTATATGTCGGCCTTCTGCGGCATTTCCCTTTCTATTGTTGCCGGCATGAGCCGCGCCAGGGCACCCGTTACACTGATCTATTCAGCCGCCTTCATTGCTTTTGTCATATGGAAATACATGGACGGTGCCTTTGACCTGAGCATGTCACTTATCCTGATTGCCGGAGCAGTCATTGCATCCTTCAACCCGCAGCAACGCGTTTCCATTCGTGAAATGGCCGATACGTTTGAAACCGGGGTGAAATATGCGCTGGCCGTCGGAGCTGCTTCGGCGGCGGTCGGAATCGTCATTGGTGTGATCAATACAGCCGGTGTGGGTTTCAGAATCGGCTTCATGGTCACGCAGGCAGCTGCAAATCTGGGCTCGGATCTGCATTGGCTGTTCTCTTTCGGCAGTTGGGAGCTTTTTTCTGTAGCAGATCTGACGCTGTTCATCAGTCTTGTCTTCATTGCCATGGCCTGTATCCTAATGGGGGCGGGCGTGCCGACAACAGCGCTCTACATCATGCTTGTCTCCGTCGCACAACCAGCGCTGGCGCAGCTGGGCATTCCGCCCATCGCTAGCCACATGTTCGTACTCTATTACGGCGTCGTGGCCGAGATCACACCGCCGGTTTGCACCTCGGCTTACGCGGCCGCTGCGATTGCGGGATCAAACCCGTTCCGCACCGGCATTTCAGCCTTTACACTGGGGCTGGGCAAGGTGGTGGCACCGATGGCCTTTGTCTATGCGCCAGTCTTGCTCTTCGTGTCCTCGACCGGGTTTGACCTGTGGGAATTCAGCTATACGGCGGCCAGTTGCATCGCCGGGGTGGTTGCCCTGTCGGCAGCAG
>MDLF01000029.1 GCA_001730095.1 Rhodobacteraceae bacterium (ex Bugula neritina AB1) | reverse complement strand
GGGGTATCACCGGGACGAATTCGTGACCCGGTGATTGCAGGGCTTATATCAGGAAATCTTCCTGATCGAGGTCGTTTTTGTTGGTGCCGACAAGGTAAACCATATCCCCGCTCTGCCCCCCCAGCGCGGCAAGATCGATCTTGGTCGCCCACCCCTGATCCGTCATTGCGTTGTCCAGCGACTGCCAGTCGAGATCAAATCCACGCAGGTCAACAAAGTCATGTTCCGTGTTAAAGTCATGTATAAAATCTTTGCCCCCAGCGGGGGTCATGACGAATGTGTCAAAGCCTTCGCCATTGCCGTTAAAGGAATCCCCCCAAAAGTGATCGGTCCCGGCCCCACCATAAAAGACATCGTCTCCGGCCCCACCGATCAGTTTATCTGAGCCGTCCCCGCCATACAGAACGTCATCACCTTTGCCACCGTAAAGCGAGTCGCCCTCGGCACCGCCAAACATCTGATCATCCCCCTTTCGACCGTGCATCACATCAGCACCGGTTTCACCAAACATCGTGTCAGATCGCCCGGTACCATAGACCACATCGGCTTGATCCGAACCATTGTGCCGATCCTGACTGACAAAGTCGCCAGCGTCGATGGCAGGGTTCCGGTTCGGGTCGCTTTCGAGTTCGTAAACCCGCACATAATCGATCGACATCCCGTCCGAGAAATCAGTCGTCTCATCCACGTCGCCACCGAAACCACCAACGGCCAGGGAAATCGCAAGGTACATCTCTTCTGTGACGGTTTGATCCGTTTCACGCACCAGCTGCCCATCGATGTACCACTGCATCTTTTCGTCGGTCCACATGATGCCATAGGTATGATACCCATCGCCTGCATCAATCCCGGTGATGGCCTGACTGTCCGGAATGCCGTTGTCCCAGATGTTTGTGTAAACCGTATCTGAATTGCCGCCCTGAACTTCGAATACATCTATTTCCGACGACCAGTCGCCATCGGCGGGCAACAGCCAGAAACTGGACCAGAGCCCCTGTTCATCGGGCACATCCGCACGGATTTCGATGTATCCTTTCTCGGATGCAAAGGACATTTCGGTCGTGATCAGGCCCGACGAATATGCCTGTCCGTCCGCATAGGCCATGTCTTCGGCGCCCAGCGCGGTGGCATTGATTGTCAGCGCACCATTTTCGACGGTGAACGGGCTATCCAAATTGGGATCGTCCGCATCGACGTAATACTGCTCTTCGTTGTTGGCCGATATATAGCGCGTGTCATCTTCATGAGGCGAGAATGACGTGGACCAGATCCCGTTGCTTCCCAATCCATCCCACCAGTTGCCGCCTGTGCCGCTGAACTCATCGTTGAATGTCAAAACATAGGACTGGCCGTCCAACGTAACCTCTTCGGTCACATAGCTGTTTCCGCCCTTGCCTTGAGACTCGCCCGAGCTGCCCGCAGCAAGGTTGTTGTCGAGCCGGTTGTATATCTTGGCCATTTGTCATCACTCCGTGGATCGCCCTCGAGCTATGTTTAATCCGCGTATATTTAACGTCGGCCTAACACTCGTTGCCGAAACATTGACAACTGTCGGTAAACCCGTCGGCTACCAAAGTGACTGGCTCCATGCCCCGGCCAATCTGGACCTAACCCTTGGAGCCAGAGTTTCGTTTATGGCGCCAGACTCCGGGGCCGCTTGGCAGGCCGGGGATTCTGCATGCTCGTAAAAGGATCACCCTCATGAAAATGACGACAGAAGAAGCTTTTGTAAAAGTTCTGCAAATGCATGGCATCGAACATGCGTTCGGGATCATCGGTTCGGCCATGATGCCGATTTCCGACCTGTTCCCACAGGCCGGCATCACATTCTGGGATGCAGCCCACGAATGCAACGCTGGCATGATGGCCGATGGCTACACCCGTGCGACTGGCAAGATGTCGATGATGGTCGCGCAAAACGGCCCTGGCATTACAAACTTCGTCACACCTGTAAAAACCGCATACTGGAACCACACACCGCTGCTGCTGGTCACGCCGCAAGCCGCGAACAAGACTATCGGTCAGGGTGGCTTCCAGGAAGTCGAGCAGATGAAACTGTTCGAAGACATGGTTGCCTATCAGGAAGAGGTCCGTGATCCATCCCGCGTGGCCGAGGTTCTGAACCGTGTGATCCTGCAAGCCAAGCGCGCTTCTGCCCCTGCGCAAATCAACATCCCGCGTGACTTCTGGACTCAGGTGATCGACATCAACCTGCCCGCCGTTGTCGAATTCGAGCGCCCGGCCGGCGGTGCAGACGCGCTCGACGCTGCTGCGAAAATGCTGTCCGAGGCTGAATTCCCGGTGATCCTGAACGGCGCTGGCGTTGTTCTGTCGGCCGGTATCCCGGCGTCGATGGCACTGGCCGAGCGTCTGGACGCACCAGTCTGCGTTGGCTACCAGCACAACGATGCGTTCCCAGGCTCACACCCGCTGTTCGCTGGCCCGTTGGGCTATAACGGTTCGAAAGCAGGCATGGAGCTGATCTCCAAGGCTGACTGCGTGCTCGCGCTGGGCACCCGCCTGAACCCGTTCTCGACCCTGCCGGGCTATGGCATCGACTACTGGCCCAAGGATGCGAAAATCATCCAGGTCGACATCAACCCGGACCGCAT
>MDLF01000028.1 GCA_001730095.1 Rhodobacteraceae bacterium (ex Bugula neritina AB1) | reverse complement strand
AACAGGATTGTAAGAGGCATTGAGCCAGACCTCCGCCCCGCCTTTGCCAAAGCGTTTGTATTCGCCGGCAGAAAACTCGCCCATTGCAAGCTGCAGCCAAAAATCCCGGTATTCGTCCGACGCGGCATAGGCAGGATCGCAGAACATCCGGTGATGCTTACCTTTAATCTCCTCCAGGCTGTATCCAACAGTTGCCAGAAAATTCTCATTGGCCGAAATAATTGTGCCATCTAATTCGAATTCAATAACCGCCTGCACGCGGTTGATGGCGTCAACTACACCCTGAATATCACCACTGGCATGGCTGGTCTCTGCTGCCGCAGCCAATTCGTTCGCACCCATGGTTTTGCCTCACTCATAATAAACGGTTCCAGACAACACTGGGGAATATGGCTTAATAACTCCATACCTCACCCACTTAAACAGAAGTCAAACACACGTTATATTTTTAAAATGCAACCTAAAGGTACAATATGCTTGCATATGCCTTTTCAGAGGCGTTGCTGTTGCGGATCTCAGCGGCCTGCCGGTCTGGGTCTCGTGCCATAATGCGCCGAACACCTTGCGGCCCCGATGTCTCGTTGCACGCGCGGGCCGCCGGACCGTCCTTCTTTCACAACCGTCCATTCCGCCGGCCAGGTCCAGGAGGCTGACGATTTCACCCTCTTTCACGTCCTGGGCAATGCCTATCAGCGCAAGAAAAACTTCCGAAAGCTTTCCGGAGGTCGCAAATATTCAGGTAGGACTCATTTGGCACGGTCAAATAAGGCACGTCGCTGGACTGTTTCTTATGCCGACATGCGCCCCGTGAATGCGGCCACCGGAGACGGCATATGGCAAAAGGCCGCCCCCTTTAACACCGCTGCTGTGAACCTCTCCTTTGGGCTGCGCCTCCTGTCTTCAAGGTGTTGTCCGCGCAGTTTTCCTGCAATTTTTTCCCCAAGCTTCCCGCCGAGGCCTGAAGGAGCAAAAGACAAAAGCCCTTTGTTGCGTCATTCGCGCGATTGCCTTCCGGGCGCAGCCATGCTGAGGTGCGCGCAATAGACGTTTTTCAGGGAGACATACTGATGACCGACGCCCCTTCCTATGGCTTTGATACCTTGCAAATCCATGCCGGCGCCAAACCGGACCCTGCCACCGGTGCGCGGCAAACGCCGATTTACCAAAGCACGGCATATGTTTTCCGAGATGCCGAACACGCAGCCGCACTGTTTAACCTGCAGGAAGTCGGCTTTATCTATTCACGCCTGACCAATCCCACTGTTGCAGTGCTGCAGGAACGCCTGGCCACGCTGGAAGGCGGCGCTGGCGCTGTCTGTTGCTCGTCCGGCCACGCAGCGCAAATCATGGCCTTGTTCCCACTGATGGGACCCGGCTGCAATGTTGTGGCTTCGACCCGGCTTTACGGCGGCACCGTCACCCAGTTCAGCCAAACCATCAAGCGCTTCGGATGGTCTGCCAAATTCGTCGACACCGACGACCTGGACGCGGTCAAGGCAGCCATCGACGAAAACACCCGTGCGGTATTCTGCGAGTCCATCGCCAATCCGGGCGGCTATGTAACGGACATCCGGGCACTGGCAGATGTTTCTGACGCGGCGGGAATTCCGCTCATTGTCGACAATACGTCTGCAACGCCCTACCTGTGCAATCCGATTGCGCAGGGTGCCTCTTTGGTCGTCCATTCAACCACCAAATACCTGACCGGAAACGGGACAGTAACCGGCGGCTGCGTGATCGACAGCGGCAATTTCGACTGGTCTGCAAATGACAAGTTCCCGTCCCTGTCGGAACCTGAACCTGCCTACCATGGCCTCAAATTCCATGAGACTTTCGGCCCGCTTGCCTACACATTCCATGGCATCGCCATCGGGCTGCGGGATCTTGGCATGACAATGAACCCGCAAGCCGCGCATTACACGTTGATGGGCATTGAGACATTGTCTCTCAGGATGCAGCGCCATTGCGAAAACGCCCGCAAGGTTTCGCAATGGCTCGAGAATGACGACCGGGTCGACTACGTGACCTACGCCGGCCTGCCATCGTCACCATATTTCGAACGCGCCCAAGCCTGCTATCCTAAGGGTACCGGCGGATTGTTCACCTTTGCCGTCAAGGGGGGTTATGAGGCCTGCATCAAGCTGGTGGATTCGCTGGAGATCTTTAGCCATGTGGCCAATCTCGGCGATACCCGTTCGCTGATCATCCACTCTGCATCCACGACCCATCGCCAGCTGACACCGGACCAGCAAGAGGCGGCAGGCGCCAGCCCGAATGTTGTGCGCGTGTCAATCGGGATCGAAGACGCGGACGACCTGATCCGCGACCTGGATCAGGCGCTGGCCAAGGCCTGCGGGTAAACACCCGCCGCATCAGCAACAAAAAGCCCGGGTGGCCGCCCGGGCTTTCTTCATTTCCACCTTAATCGCCGCCTGGAACCAGCAGGTCGAACACGACAGTGACATTCTGGGAGAACGTCAGTTCCCCGGCCTCTATCGGCATCGCATCGCTGCGTGCCATTTCCATTGCCATCATCGGGCGCCCGCCGCCGCCATGCTCTGAGATTGAGCGTACCGGCCCCAGCTCCATGCCAGCTGCTTCAGCCAGCTGCTGTGCTTTGCGGATGGCATCCCTGACCGCTTCGCCCCGGATTGCATCTGCTGCGGCTTCGGGATCATTGACGTCGAATCTCAGACCATGGAAACGGTTCGCCCCGGCCTTCAGAACCGCATCAAGCACCGGTCCCAATTCCCCAAGTTCACGAACCCGCACCATCAGAGTATTGGACGCCTCGAACCCGGTGATCTCGCGCCGGTTGCCGCTGTCATATGAGCGGTCCTGCGACCAAACCGGATGCATGGCTATTTGCTGGGTCTGCATGTCCTCTGCAGCAATGCCCGCATCTTTCAACCGGGCAATCACGGACCGCATGCTGTCAGCCACCGCTGACATGGCAACGGCAGCGTCTTCAGCCTCTTCTGTCACACCCAAGGTGATGGCGGCCAGTTCGGGCGCCATTTGCACTTTGCCTTCTCCAGTCACGGTTATCTGGCGCAGGTTTGCCGCCTCGCTGGCCACCACAGCGCCTGCGCTCATGGACAGCATGAGGGCGGCTGCCAGCAGTTTCCTTGCCTTCATACGCAAATGCTCCTTTTTTCGAATGCTTGTTACATGGGGATGGCGCACTGCTGCCCGCAAGACCCGTGGCCTGTCTTTTCCTTTAACTCGGCGGGTTCCTGCTTTAAGGTTCGCGGCAAAACACCGGGCGCAGCAGCGGCCCCGGGCAGTATGGATTTGGATGGTTTGACCCAAAGCATGAAACCCGCTTTTGCTCTTTTACTCTCCGCTGACGGCATCGGCCTCCTGCACCGCGCCCCAGACGGCTGGCGAGACGTGGCAACTACGCCATTTGATACCGAAGATCTGCCCGCCGCGCTGGCCGGCATGCGCGCCAACGCATTGCTGCTGGAACCCAGCGGCATCCACAGCAAGTTGGTCCTGCCAGACGACCAGATCCGCTATCTGAGCCTCGAAACCGGCAACATACCTGCGGATGAGCGGATAGAAGCAGCACGTCAGGCGCTGGATGGCGCAACGCCCTATCCGGTGGACGAACTGGCCTTTGATATCTGTGCCCAAGACAAAGTGACCCACGTTGCCGCCGTTGCACTGGAGACACTCGACGAGGCCGAGACCTTTGCCGCAGAGCACGGCTTCGGGCCGGTCAGCTTTGTTGCAGCACCGCAGGACAGCGATTTTCAGGGGGAGCCGTGCTTTGGCACCACCCGGTTGATCCGGGGAACCGAGGTCGAACCAGACAGCGCCGTGGTCAAGGCGATTGGCCCGGCACAATTGCCAGCGGCCACCGCCGGAGATGTGTCTAAAGAGGAGGCCTCAGTCTCCGCGCACCCGGATCTTCAGGCTTCGCAAGCCCGGCAGGAACCGCAGAACGCTGAACTTGAACCAAGCCACCCAGAGCCGAAACCCGCGGCCGTGCCACCAGCCCCGCCTGCAACCTCCGGTCAAGCTGCAGCCCCGAAACCGGAAACGCCCTCCGACACCACCAACGAAAAGCCGGAAACCGCTGCCGCCGCAATCCAACCCGCAGCGCCGCCGTCCCCTGCGCCGCTGATTGCTGGCCCGGCATCCTCGGAAAAAAGTGGACCTGTAAAACAGCTGGGCACCGCCAGCCCTGCATTGGCAAATGATGAGGCTGGTCAGCAGCGGACCATTCCGCCCGCACCCGCTGCCCTGCGCGCGCACGCGCCTGCGGCCTCTGCTCTGTCGCCGCAGGCCGATCCTGGCCATCAGCCGATGCCCTCCGGCAAGCCGCGCACCTATGGCTTGGCCCTGGCAGCGGCGGTTCTGCTGAGCCTCGCTGCAGTTTCGGGCTGGGCAGTTTTCGGCGAGGATGGCTTTCTTGCAGGCCGCAAGGATGCAGACCGCAATCTTTCCGCTGCCCCCGACGTTGTTGCCGGCGACGCATCGCCGGACGAGTCCGCCTCCCCTGCTCCGGCTCAATCTGACACCCAGGCTGAGGAAATCGCACCTCAAGTCAGCGTGCTGGCCGATCAGCCGGACCCGGTTTCCGGCGACGCTGACGGAACAGGCATGGAACCGACAATAGAAGATGAAGCCGCCGCCGACGGCGTCGACCCGCCCGAGAAAGGAACGGATACTGCCTTTCTTGATCCTGAAGCCTTGCAGCCAGGTGCCACAGAAATACGCACAGCAGACCCGCAGGATGAACTGGCGCAGGCGGCACGCTATGCGGCCACCGGTATTTGGCCTGTCGCCCCGGAACCGGATACCATTCCAACGGCCACCGGGCTGGACGAGCTTTACACCGCCTCCGTTGACAGCACCGAAATTGCGGCTGATGCCGTGGCTCTGCCGAAGGCGGAAACCTTTGCTGGCGACGAAGCTCCCGGCGTCATTGCTTCGCCCGCTCCAGCAAGTTCCACCTTTGACCTTGACGAGCGCGGATTGGTCAGGGCGACGCAGGAAGGCGCGATCAATCCCGATGGCATCACGGTCTATCTTGGCCGCCCCGCGAAGGTGCCGCCACCCGCACCGGGCCGCCGCGACCCTGCTGCTGCGGCACTGGAAGAGGAAGCGGCCCGCAATCAGGTTCTGTCGCGCAAACGACCCAAGGCCCGGCCTACGGACTTTGCAGAACAAGTGGAGAGGGCTCAGAACGGCGGCTTCAGTCGCGCCGAATTGGCAAGCCTTCGCCCGCGCAAGCGTCCGGCCAGCCTGAAACCCGCTGAGAATGAGCTGCCAGTCACCGCTCAGGCCGTCGCGTCGTCGGTTGTGCCCCGGAACCGGCCAGCGAATTTTGCCAATCTGGTAGACCGTGCCCGCCGCAACTCACAAAATCAAACGCAAACGCAAACGGCCGCTGCTGTGCCCGCAGCCGCTGCAGCCGCTGCGCCACGCATTCCGACCAGCGCCTCAGTCGCCCGTCGCGCCACTGTCAATAATGCCCTCAACCTGCGCAAGCTCAACTTGATCGGCGTCTATGGCACTGCTGCCAACCGCCGCGCACTGGTGCGCCTTCCCTCTGGCCGCTACAAAAAGCTGCAAGTCGGCGACCGCATCGACGGCGGACGTGTGATAGCAATCGGAGAAGGCCAGCTGCAGTACCAGAAGGGTGGACGCAACCGCACTTTGACAATGCCCAAAGGTTAACCTCGCCTACAAAGCCCTTGCGTTCACGGTGCCTGTTGAGGGTCGTTCTTTTCTGTGCAGGGGCTGCCTTAAAATGGCCGGGCCTGCATCGCAGGTCCGGCTTTGGTCAATCCAGCTGCAGCGCTTACTCTGCAGCCTGAATCTCACCGCTTTCGATCTGTTCGCGTTCGATCGATTCAAACAGCGCTTTGAAGTTTCCTTCGCCGAAACCGTCATCGCCCTTACGCTGGATGAACTCAAAGAAGATCGGCCCGATCACGGTTTTCGAGAATATTTGCAGCAGGATGCGGGTTTCGCCGCCGTCCACTACGCCTTCGCCGTCAATCAGGATGCCATGTTTCTTCATCCGGTCCACCGGCTCATCGTGCCCTCGCACCCGCTCCTTGGACAGCTCATAATAGGCGTCATTGGGACCCGGCATGAAGTTCAGGCCTTTCTCGGCAATCGCATCGGTGCTGGCATAGATATCCTCGGTGCCGACCGCGATGTGCTGGATGCCCTCTCCGTTATATTTCTTGAGGTAGGACACGATCTGCCCGGTCTCGCCACGGTCTTCGTTGATTGGGATGCGGATGCGACCGCAGGGCGAGGTTAGCGCACGGCTGAAAAGGCCGGTGTACTTGCCCTGGATATCGAAAAAACGGATCTCTTTAAAGTTGAACAGCTCTTCGTAGAACTTGAACCACTTGTCCATGTTGCCCGTGTAGACGTTGTGTGTCAGGTGATCGAGGTAATAGAACCCGTCGCCGCGCGGCTTTGACTGCTTCAGCCACTCAAATTCTTCATTGTAAGGCGAGGTGTCGTAATACTGGTCAATGAAGTAGATCAGCGAGCCGCCAATGCCCTTGATGGCAGGCACATTCATAACCTTACCTTCCCCCTCATAGGCCTCAGCCCCTTTTGACACAGCATGGTCAAACGCCAATTGTGCATCCGCAACCCGCCAGCCCATTGCCGGAGCGCAAGGACCATGCTCCTCGACGAATTTTGCTGCAAAACTTTCGGGATCAGCGTTCAGGATATAGGTGACATCGCCCTGCTGCCACAGCTCTACCAGCGGCCGGCCTTTGCGATGGCCCACCAGCTCATAGCCCATACGGGTGAACAGCGCCCGCAGCTGCTCAGGCTCCGGGCTGGCAAACTCAACAAATTCAAATCCGTCAGTTCCAGCAGGGTTTTCGAGGGTAACTTCGGATTTCGGGGCGTTATGCGGGAAAGGACCCATTGCGTGTCTCCTTGACGTCATTCCGGGAATAATTGAATTCTTGCATCAAGAATACCGCATATATCCTGCAAACTATCCGCATAGTTTCGCAGATTTCCGTTGATGGGCGCGAAAGATTCGCGAAAATATGCCAAAAAAGGATCATTTCACGCATGCTGGACCCTACCGACACCAAGCTGCTGGCGGCTCTGCAGAAGAACGCCCATCTTACGGCTCAGGAACTGAGTGAAGTCCTGAACCTATCCCCCAGCCAAGCCGGGCGGCGGCGGCAACGGCTAGAGACGGAGGGCTATATCGAAGGCTACGCTGCCCGATTGAACCCGGCCAAGCTGGGGCTCACCGTGCAGGGGTTTGTGCAGGTGCATCTGGCCAGCCACGGCCCGGAGCAATCCAAAGGATTCGCCCGGCTGGTGGCCAACCAGCCAGAGATCACCTCGGCCTGGACCATGACCGGAGAAGCCGACTATCTGCTGCGCGTCTACTGCGCCGATTTGCAGGCGTTGAACACGCTCATTCATGAGGTTTTACTACCGCACCCTGGTGTTTCCAGGGTTCAGAGCCAAATCGTGATGGCACAATTAAAACGCGATGCGCCGCTGCCGACTTAACCAAGCAGGAAGGATTTGAACGTACAGATTAGGGCAGCAAAATTCTGTAACCCAAAGTGGAATTGTTACGTGTCCTTTGTAGACCGCCGTGTTGAACCCCGCCCAACCAGCGGCGAGGCTCCGTTTGGCCTCAATGAGGTGTTCTTTTCCCGCACCGACAGCCGGGGGGTGATCCGGGCCGGCAACTATGTTTTCCGCCGCGTCGGCGCCTATACCTGGGAAGAGCTGATCGGCGCTCCGCACAAGGTGATCCGCCACCCGGACATGCCCAAAGGCGTGTTCTCGCTGTTCTGGGAGACGATCCAAAATGGCGAAAGCATTGGAGCCTATGTCAAGAACAAGGCCAAGGATGGCTTGTACTACTGGGTCTTTGCCGTCGTGGTGCCGTGCCAGGACGGCTACTTGTCAGCCCGCATCAAACCCAGCAGCAAGCTGTTCGACGAAGTGCGCGCGGTTTACGGAAACCTCCTGAAGCGAGAAAAAGAAGAGGGCATCAAGCCGGAAGAAAGCGCACAGCATCTGCTCGACTGGCTCAAAAGCCAGGGTTACGAAGACTACCATCAATTCGCTGCTCACGCGCTCAGCCAGGAACTGATCGCGCGCGACGAAGGCTTGGGCAACCAGCAAAATGCCAGGATTCAGGAACTGCGGCGCATGCTAAGCGACGCCGAAACCCTGGCGGGCGAAACAGACGGTCTGATCGCAGATTTCGACGCCATGCACACAATCCCGCATAACCTGCGGGTGCTGGCATCGCGCATCGAACCTTCGGGCGGTCCTGTCACCGTTCTGTCACAGAACTATGGCGCCATGTCCCGGCAGATGTCTGACTGGTTCGGCGCTCATGTCATGGGTGAGAACAGCAATTTTGCCAAGATCAAGTCGTCGGTGAACGGCAGCCTGTTTGTCGAAGGCATGGCACGCATTCTGATTGAATGCGATAATCAGCTGCAGAAAGAACGCCGCGACCTGGGCAGCGCCGACATGGAAAATGAACGCCAGATCCTCAGCGAGCTGGTGAAGGATCAAGTCAAACGATCTGAGGAAGGCATGAAGGAAGTGGACGACGAAGCCATCCGCATCACCAATGCCTGCCAGATCATGCACCGCCATTTCCTGGGCCTCAGCTCGACTCGCGTTCTGCTTAAAATCGAAAGCGCGCGCCTGACCGATTCCGGCGAAACCCTGGCCGATATCATCGATCAGCTTGGTGGCTTTCAGGAGCGGATCTCGCAACGGCTGGACCGGATTGGCAAGCTCAGCGAAGACATCCGGATGCTGGAACAATAAAGCCCGAGCGAGCGCTCTTTTGCCGCAGCAATTGACCCTGCCGCCGTAAAGCCATTGCCAAAGCCCGGGCAGGCTTGCGATACCTGTTTCATGGAAGAGTTTTTCTATCAAGCAACCATTTACCTTGGCGCCGCAGTCATCGCTGTGCCGCTGGCTGCACGTCTCGGCCTGGGCTCGGTTCTGGGATATCTTGCGGCAGGTATCGCCATTGGCCCGGTGCTGGGGCTGACCGGGTCAGAAACCGAAGAGTTACGCCATTTCGCCGAATTCGGCGTGGTGATGATGCTGTTCCTGATTGGCCTGGAACTGGAGCCACGCGCGCTATGGGCGATGCGGGACAAGCTGATCGGCCTGGGCGGCTCGCAGGTCGCCGCCTCAACTGTCGTGCTGATGGGGGCCGCAATAGCCGCGGGCGAGCCTTGGCATGTCAGCCTCGCTGTCGGACTGGCGCTGTCCTTGTCCTCCACCGCAATTGTCCTGCAGACATTATCTGAAAAAGGGCTGATGCAGACCGGTGGCGGCCGCGCGGCTTTCTCAGTGCTGCTGACCCAGGACATCGCTGTTATTCCGATCCTTGCCTTCCTGCCGCTTCTTGGCGTCTACGCCATCCCGCAATTTGCGTCTGACGGCTCCATTAGCCGGGAAGGTGCATCCGGTCATGGCGGCGGCCATGGTTCGCTGTCACTGGTCGACGGATTGCCCGGCTGGGCTGTCGCATTGGTTACGCTGGCCGCGATTGCCTTCATCATCCTCGCCGGCATTTACCTGACCCGTCCCTTGTTCCGCTTCATCCATGCCTCCAACCTTCGCGAAATGTACACCGCACTGGCGCTGATGATCGTGGTTGGCATTTCCTTTCTGATGACACTGGTTGGCCTGTCACCGGCGCTCGGCGCCTTTCTGGCAGGCGTGGTGCTGGCCAACTCTGAGTTCAGACACGAGATGGAAAGCGACCTGAACCCCTTCAAAGGGCTGCTGCTGGGTCTGTTCTTCATCACCGTGGGCGCCGGTATTGATTACCGCCAGTTCCTGGCCGATCCAGGTGATCTTATTGGCCTGGCGCTTCTGGTCATTCTCGCCAAGGGAGCTGTGCTGTATTTCGTTGGGCGGGCCTTTGGCCTGCGGCGCCGTCGGCTTTGGCTATTCACCCTTAGCCTCGCACAAGCCGGAGAATTCGGTTTTGTGCTGCTGGCGTTTTCCACTCAGCTTAGCGTCATTCCCGCTGCCCTGTCAGAGAAGCTTTTGCTGGTGATCGCGCTGTCAATGCTGATCACGCCCCTGCTGTTCATCGCCTACGACCTTCTGTCCAAACGCATGGGGGAACCGCTGCAAGCCCATGAACCGGACGAAATCGACGAAGAAGGACCGGTGATCATCGCAGGCATCGGCCGCTTCGGACAGATTGTGAACCGGCTGGTGCAGGCCAGCGGCTTCAAGACTGTGGTACTGGATCACGACATGGAAGCTGTGCAGCTGATGCGGCGCTTCGGGGTCAAGAGCTTTCTTGGCGACCCGACACGTCCCGAACTCCTGAAGGCTGCAGGCATCGCCAAAGCCAAGGTGTTTGTGGTGGCGCTGGATGACCCAGAAGGTGTGGTCAAAATGGTCACTTATGTGCGCCGCTCTTACCCTGACTTGCACATCATTGCCCGCGCCAAGGACCGCAACCACGTCTATGAACTGTTCAAGGCCGGAGCGGACGACATTGTGCGGGAAATGTTCGACAGCTCATTGCGCGCTGGCCGTTACGTGCTGGAGAATGCCGGGCTCAGCGAATATGAAGCCGCCCAGGCAGCGCAGACTTTTTACAGCCACGACCGTCAGAACCTGCGCGACCTGGCCCAGCAT
The DNA here is from genome assembly GCA_001730095.1 of Rhodobacteraceae bacterium (ex Bugula neritina AB1). GTDB lineage: Bacteria > Pseudomonadota > Alphaproteobacteria > Rhodobacterales > Rhodobacteraceae > Leisingera. Next base: position 397 of record MDLF01000028.1, on the reverse strand, counting down.
TGGATACCCGGCGTGCCCGCCAGCCAGAACCCTGCCTATATCCAACGCGCACAGGAACTGGAGAAATCCATCGAAAGTGCAATTTTTGACATGGCCGAGCGCAAAAGAAAGAGATCTTCGGAAGCAGCAGAGTAAAACACTCCCTGCCCTGCAGATCCGGCCTGCTCCATGGAGGAAGATTTTCAGGCAAAAGCTGTTTTGCGAACAAAGCACATCTTTGTCCGCAAACTCCCGCACCAGCATCGGCCGCCCTTTGCCCTGCCGCCCCACCCCGGAGCGCCGCAAACTGGCTTTTTCCAGCTCTGTCACGATGACGAATTGGTGGCGCCACCTGGACAATGTTAAGCGTTGCCCTCGCCTCACGCGGGATCGACTTGACGGCTGGAAATTCCAGGGG
>MDLF01000027.1 GCA_001730095.1 Rhodobacteraceae bacterium (ex Bugula neritina AB1) | reverse complement strand
CCGTCCCAGCGCCGATTAACGCTTTATCCCCAAATACATCCGCAAGGTTTTCAATCGACAAGAGCGGCTCAGGCGAATTGAGCGGTACCTCAATCCGGTCAATGCCTTCTTCGATTAACACTCGTCCGACAGCGACGGCCTCATCGGGTCGAACACCCCTGAGAATGGCAATGATTTCGCGGTTCATTTGTTTTGTTCCTTCATCTTCACAAACGCGGAGGAGAGCCCGGCAAGCGTCATGGCTTCAGCATCCGCAATCGTGGCGGAAACCCCCACACCCGTGAGAGCCCTGTCGTACAAACCTGCCAACCCGACGGCACCGATGATCGCCACTTCCCGTCCCAGCCAGTAGGGGCGCGATCCTGCCAGTTCGAGCCCGATCAGCGAGCCCGACAGCCTTGCTCTGGCTTTGGACGGGGTCAATCCATGCAAGAGCGATCCGGCGCGTAAGGCAAACAACCGTGCGCTCAGGTGCTGGGGTGAGGTCATCGCGTCGTTGCATGCATCGTTAAAGGCGGCTTCGTCCCAACCTTCGTCGACCAGGGAATGGCGCAGGACCGATCGTTCGGACAGAAGCGAAAACAGCTCACCAGTCATGAAAGTACGAAAACTCACGATCTCACCCGCACTGACCTGCACCCATTTCGTGTGGGTGCCGGGTAGACAGACTGCACCGTCAAACCCGGGATTATTCTGAAGGAACCCGCCAATCTGCGTTTCCTCTCCCCGCATGACATCTGCGGGTAGGTTTTGTGAGACCCCTGGCAGGATATGCACGTCGAGGCGTGGATCTTTTACCTCGGGCCCAATCGCATTACCGATGCCGGGCGGCTTGCAGGGCACGGACAGATAAGGGGCTTCGATCCAGCCCTGCCGCGCGCCGACCATGCCGCAGCAGATCACCGGTGTCACTTGATTGCTGGGCAGGAAATCTCCGACCAGTTCCAGCAAAGCGGGTTCGAATACATCGGAGGTAAGCTGCCCCATGCCACGATCCGATGACGCATGGGCTAGTTCCGTACCGTCTGCGGCAAAAACCCAGACTCTCAGGTTCGTCGTGCCCCAATCAACAGCAATCCAACCCCTGTCCATAGCTTACCCCGTCACTGCAACGCCACCATCCACGACCAGCACCTGTCCTGTCACCATCCGGCTGGCAGCGGAGGCCAGGAACAGCGTTGCATCGACGATATCGCGCGGTTCCAGATGCTGCTTGAGGCATTGCCGTTCCATGTGTGCGGCAAGCGCTTCGGGCGTGGCCCATTTGTCTTTCTGCTTGTCGGTCAGCACCCAACCGGGGGCAAGCGCGTTCACCCGAACCCTGTCCGAACCAAATTCGCGAGCAAGACTCCGGGTCATGCCGTTGATGCCGGAATTGGCGGTGGTATAAGCCGGGTACCCGGTGTTTCCCATCATATAGCTGATAGAGGTGAAATTGATGATCGACCCACCCCCTGCCGCGCGCATACCTGCGGCCGCTGCCTGGCAGGCAAAGAAATAAGCCTTAAGGTTGATCGCCTGCATCCAGTCCCAGAACTCCTCGGTCACCTCTTCCGTCGTGTGGCGTTGGTCGTTCGCTGCGTTATTGACCAATACTGTCACCGGCCCATGTGCCTTGGCGGCCTGGTCCATCGCATCCTTGAGTGCGGGAATATCGGTGATGTCGCAGGGGATAAAGAGCGGACGCACACCGTGTCTAGCCTCCATTTCGTCACAGAATTGCGAAGCATCTGACCGCTGGACGAGGGCCACCCTCGCGCCCTGTTCGATGAACCCTTCGCTCAATGCTGCCCCAATGCCCGACCCACCGCCTGTGATGAAGACGCTGACGCCCTTGAGGTCGTGGAAAGTGGTATCGCCGCTCATCAGTGGCTCTCCCTCGTGACGGGGCGCGTGTCTTTTCCCACCAGAAAATCGAGATCGCCCCCCTGATCCGCCTGAAGGACGTGGTCGATATACATTTTCGCATAGCCACGGTCGTAATGCGCCGGATCTGGTGTCCAGTCTTCACACCGCTTGTTCAGTTCCTCGTCAGAAACCAGCAGCTCCAAGGATCCGCCCTTGACCGACAGGCGAATCCGATCACCTGTTTTGACCACAGCCAAGGTCCCGCCAGCCTGCGCCTCAGGGCTGACATGCAAGATCACCGTGCCGAAGGCTGTGCCGGACATGCGGGCATCCGAGATACGTACCATATCGCGCACACCTTCCTTCACAAGCCGGGCCGGGATCGGCATGTTACCAACCTCGGGCATCCCCGGATAGCCTTTTGGTCCACAACCTTTGAGGACAAGGATAGTGTCAGGCGTCACCGGCAGGTCATCACGGTCAATATTGGCTTTCAGGTCTTCGATGTTCTCAAACACAAACGCCTCGCCCTCATGTTCGAGCAAACCTTCCGTGGCCGCCGAGGGTTTGATAATCGCGCCATTAGGCGCGAGATTGCCGCGTAGCACCCGCAGGCCTGCGCCTGGTTTTAGCGGATCATCTACTGTGCGGATCACGTCTCGGTTCCAGCACTCTGCACCCTCTCCATATGCGGAAACATCTACGCCCATGACGGTGTTGGCCCTGTCCAGGTGACCGCTGAGTTCGCGCAGAACCACCGGCATACCGCCAGCGTAGGCGAAGTCTTCCATCAGGTATTCACCCGACGGCATGCAATTGACCAGCAGGGGCAATTCGGAGCCGAGGTTGAAGTCATCCAGCGTCAACTCAACCCCGACACGCCCGGCAATCGCAAGCAGGTGCACCACCGCATTGGTTGACCCTCCAACCGCGGCATTGACGCGGATTGCGTTTAGGAACGCCTCGCGCGTGAGGATCTTCGACATTGCCAGTTCTTCGTCAACCATTTCAACGATGCGCCGCCCGGTCATATGCGTCAGCGCCTTTCGCCGTGCATCGACAGCCGGCAAGGCTGCGTTGGTGGGAAGGCTCATCCCCATGGCTTCAACCAGCGAGGCCATGGTGCTGGCCGTACCCATGGTCATGCAGGTACCGACCGACCGGCTCATGCCGCTTTCGGCGGCCATGAAATCAGCCAGGCTCATCTCGCCCGCGCGCACAGCTTCGGAGAACTTCCAGACGTCTGTGCCCGAGCCGATATCCTTGCCCTGCCATTTGCCGTTCAGCATGGGGCCCGAACTGACCACAATGGTCGGGAGGTCGACACTGGCAGCGCCCATGAGCTGACCGGGCGTTGTCTTGTCGCAGCCACCCAGCAGCACCACGCCGTCGATACCATAGGCGCGGATCGATTCTTCGACATCCATTGCCAGAAGGTTGCGAAACAGCATGGCGGTGGGCTTCATCTGGGTCTCACCCAGGCTTATCACCGGGAATTCAACGGGAAAGCCACCGGCCTCCCAGACGCCGCGTTTGACACCTTCGGCCAGGTCGCGAAGCCCGGCGTTGCACGGGGTCAGTTCCGACCATGTGTTGCAGATGCCGATAATCGGGCGACCGTCGAATGCGTGATCGGGAAAACCCTGGTTTTTCATCCAGGAACGGTGAATGAACCCGTCCCGGTCCAGCTTGCCATACCAAGCACGGTTACGTCTTTGCTTACTCATACCAGGAATCCTTCAATCACCCACATCGTTTCAGGGAAACTCCATGGTAGCGTGACACCATGGCTCATCAGGTAGCGGCCGCTCACCTCGATCGGGCCGGTTTTCAAAGCGGGTTCACCGCGCGAGAGGTTGGGGGTGTCGGTACCGTTGACAAGCCCAACACGGTACATGGCGTCCGGAGTGAGCCGGGTCAGGCACAGAGGGCGCGGTACGATTTGCGTTGAAGTCTCGGCCCTGCCGGCAAATACGACGAAACGCTCGCCACTCCGTGCCAGTTGCTGCTCGGCGATCACCGCCGGATCGGGACTGTCGAGGCGCAGGATATCCGCCCCCAACATCCACCCCCGGTTGGCCTTCCACCACGAGGTTACATCCGTCAGAACCTGTGCTTCTTCCCCGGTCAGTTCCCGAGGGTCCATTTCAAATCCCATATGGCGCTGCGCGGCCACCCAAGCACGGAAACGAATGTCGAGATTGCGCCCGGAAGTATGGCAAAGGCGTGGTCCCACATGGCTGCCCGTAACACAAGCCTGTAGAAAAATAGCGGCGTTGTGCTGAATCTTCAGCCGTTCCAACGCATCGTTTGAATCACTCAACCACACCCGATGCGTGCGACTCAGCACGCCAAAGTCAACCCGCCCGCCACCGCTGGCACAGCTTTCGATTTCGACCTTGGGAAAATCTTTGCGCAACCGGTCGAGCAGTTCATCCGAGCCGCGGGTCTGCGCCGCATCGGGCATCGGGAGGACGCGATTGTGATCCCATTTGATATAGTCAATCTCGTTGTCACGCAGGACCGCCCCAATGCGCTCGAACAGGAAATCACGCACCTCGGACAACGCCATGTTCAGAGCCATTTGCCCCCGGCCAAGGATCTGATCCGCTCCTCCCAACGCCCAGTCGGGATTGGCGCGGAAGACGTTGGAATCGGGATTGATCATCTCGGGCTCGAACCAGATGCCGAACGACATTCCAAGCCCGTGCACATGATCAATCAGTGGTGTCAGACCTTTGGGATACTTACGCGGGTCAACCTCCCAGTCTGAAAGGGCGCGGGTGTCGTCATCTCGGTTGGCAAACCAGCCGTCATCGAGCACGAAGCGCTCGGCACCGAGTGATGCCGCGCGCTCGGCGATATCCTTCAACACTGGCAGATCATGGTCGAAATAGACCGCTTCCCAGCAGTTATAGTGCACAGGTCGCGGGCGGTCGGGATCGGGGAATTGCACGATCCGATCGCGAAGATGGCGCTGGAATGCAACGGAGCAGCCATTGACCCCATCATCCGAAAACATCGCATAGAGCGTCGCGGTTTCAAAACGAGTGCGCGGCTCGAATTCCATGCGTGTGGCATGACCGAACTGGACTTGTCGCCGACCATCGGGCAATTCCTCAGCCACCATCCGGTGCCCACCAGACCATCCGTAGTGGAAAGCATAGGTATGACCCTGAGTGTTTGTCGCGCCCCGGCACGGAACAATCAGCCCAGGGAAATGCTCGTGCCCGGTACGACCCGTGCGGTTCTCGCGGTACCGGATGCCCGGTGACCACTGCGTTCGGTTCATCTGGAATTCGCCGCACCACCGTCCGGCGAAGTCAATCATTTCATCCGATTGTTGGGGTGCGGGCAAAACCGGCGCAGAAAGCCAATGCAGATGGATCGGCCGGGTTGCTTCCAACGTTGCCTGCGCCTCGATCACACGGGTCTCGCCATAGATAGCAAAGCGCGCGGTGTAGGTGAGCGCATTGCTTTGATCCTTATAAACCAGCTCAAGGCAATCCTCCTCCTCCCGCGCTTCGGAAAAACAGAACTTTGACAGCAGTGGGGTACCATCCCCGTTGCGCAGGATCATGCCGGGTTGGCCGGGGAAGGTGCGGGTCGCTTCAGGGCAGATGGACAGTTCGGGATTCTGGTCCAGCATTCCGCCGGTCACATCGATGCCATGGGCGGCTAACAACGTTTCCAAATTCTCCTCGTCCGGGAGGAGCGGACCCCAATAAAGCACCTCGGCCAGATGTTCGTGGCGGGCACCGAGAACCAGCGTTTGGTGGTTATCATCCAAGCGCCAGCATCGGATCATTTAACTGCCCCCAGAGTCAGTCCCGCGATAAAGTGTTTCTGCATCATGAAGAACATTGCCACCGGCGGCAGTGCGGCGACAATAGAACCCGCACTCATCAGGTGATATTGGGCGACAAACTGCGAGTTGAACGAGGTAATCCCCGCTGTGACAGGCTGTGCATCAGGCCCTTGGGTCAGCACGATGGCCCAGAAATAGTCGTTCCATATGAAGGTGAAGATCAGCACCGCCAGCGCGGCCAGCGCGGGCTTCATCAGCGGCAGCACCACGAACCAAAAGATACGCCATTCCTTCACTCCCTCGACCCGCGCGGCCTCGATCAACTCGAACGGTAGAGCCCGGATGAAGTTGCGCATGAAGAGCGTGCAGAATCCGGTCTGGAACGCGACATGGAAGAGGATAAGGCCGAGCTTGGTGTCATATAGCCCCACATTCACAGTCAGGTCGCGTACCGGCACCATTAGAATCTGGAACGGTACGAAGTTCCCGGCGATGAACATGAAAAAGATCAAGAGGTTGCCTTTGAAACGATAGATTCCAAGGGCAAAACCGGTCATTGCCGAAAGCGCCACCGCACCGACGACGGTGGGTACGGTGATCAGCACAGAGTTCCACATGTAGCGCGGCATATCGCTTTCAAAGAAGACCTTGCCGTAGTTGGCGAAGAACTCAAACGACGAGGGCAGGCCCCAATAGTTGCCGGAGGTGAAGTCTTCGAGCGGCCTTATTGAGAACATGGCTACGGCTATGAGTGGCAAGAGCCACAAGATCAGGGCAATGGGAACAAGCGCCTGGTAGGAAACCTGAGCTGTACGGGAGCGGTTTTCAATCGGGGTCGGGAACATTTCTCACTCCTCCTCAACGCCGTGATACGTGTTCGTCGCGGTACATCGACCACAGGAAATAGCCGATGAAGACCAGCATGATCAGGAATAGGACTACGGCGATCGCCGAGCCATAGCCCATGCGGAAGCCGTACTCACTAAGCGCTTTTTCGAACATGTAGAAGCTCAACACCCGGGTCGAGCCGAATGGCCCGCCATTGGTCATCACCGAGATCATGTCGAAGCTGCGAAGCGCACCGATAATGGTGACGACGAAGGCGATGAATGTAGCGGGTTTAAGTTGCGGCAGGATGATATGCCACAACATGCGCACGCCCTTGGCACCATCAAGCCGGCCTGCCTCGATCTGCTCGGGATCCACGGCATTGAGACCCGTGAGATAGAGGATCATGCAATAAGCGGTCTGCGGCCAGAGACCGGCAACGATGATGCCATAGGTTGCTGTGCCGGGATTGCCGAGGATGTTCACTGGTTCAAATCCGAAGAAGGCCAGGATGGCATTGAGTAGCCCTTCACGCGGTAGGTAGAACCACGAGAAAACAAGGCCGACCACCACTTGGCTGATCACGAAAGGAAAGAAGAACATCGACTTATAAAGCCGGATACCCACGACGTTCTGGTTCAGAAACA
>MDLF01000026.1 GCA_001730095.1 Rhodobacteraceae bacterium (ex Bugula neritina AB1) | reverse complement strand
TAAGCGTTGCCCTCGCCTCACGCGGGATCGACTTGACGGCTGGAAATTCCAGGGGAGGAGCTCGTCGAACTGGCTGGCAGGGTGACCCGCAGCGATGGCTTCGAGGGTTGCCTTGAGGTGGACGAAGGGCTCGACGCCATTGATCTTAGCTGTGGCAATGAGCGAAGCGATGCGGCCCCATGCGCGGCCGCCTTCATAATGGTTAGCGAATAGCGCGTTCTTTCTTGTCAGGGCGATTGGGCGGATTAAGTTCTCGACAGCATTGGAGTCGATCTCGATGCGGCCGTCGTGGAGGAAGGTCTGCAGCTCGCGCCACTGACGGTGGATGTAGGCCTGCTTCACTCCGAAACGCGACTTTGAGGGCTTCGCGCACGCCGCGCTTGCCAAATCTGAGACCGACAATTACCAAAATCAAACCCGCATACTCGCCCTATGGGCGAGGGACCGGCGGGGGGCAGGTCAGGTAGAGCTCCGCAATCCGGCGCAGTCCCTCGGCGGCGATCGTCATGCCGGAGGCGTGCTTCCAGCACGAGGCCGTCGCGGTCGAAGACCTCCTTCAGCTTCCTGCGGGCATGCGCCCAGCAATGCGCGACGGCGACCGGCGCGCCGCTTTTCCGCGCGGGGCGCGTCAGCCGGTTGTAGCCGGTATAGCCGTCTGTCACCCGGCAGGCGCATCCGGGGGATGCTGCCGAGAGGGCAGCTGCAGGTTGCCATTGAAGCCCTGCAGGATCAGTTCCGCGTTCTGCCCGGCGCGGCCGGGAGCATAGGTGAAGACCACGCCGGGCGGGTCATCGCCGCCCCATCCGCGGCCGTCCCGGGCCAGCGCCCAGAGATACCCGGCCTTTGTCCAGCCCCAGCCCGGGTCCAGGACCGGCACCGTGGTCTCGTCTATTATCCGGCAGGCGCAGGCGAAGCATGCTGCCGAGAGGGCATGAACAGCTTGCCCGATCCTTTCAGGTGCTCGGCGAGCCGGTCGACTACGGGACCGAGGTGGAAGGCAGCGATGCCAACCCAATCGGCGAGCGTGCTGCGGTGAATGTCGATCCCGGAGCGGGCCAGGATCTGGCTCTGGCGGTATAACGGCAGGTGATCCGAGAACTTGCTGACCAGCACATGCGCGATGGCGCCCTCGGTTGGCAAACCGCCCTCGATCAGATGCGCGGGGGCCGGTGCCTGGATGACACCCTCGGTGCAGGCGCGGCAGGCATATTTGGGCCGGACGGCGACCCCTCTCGTGCATGTGAACATGCACCGCCGGGCAGTGGATGACGCGGAGCTGCGCCGGAATAATGTCCAGCCGCTCAGTGCGATCGTCACGCCGAAGGCGTGCCTGCGGCACGACGCCGATCCGGTGCATCTCGCCGCACCCGCATGGGCAGTCCAGGCTGTCCGGCTCGATCACCTTCTCGATCCGCGGCAGGTCCTTGGGCAGATTGCCCCGGTTGCGGCGGGCTGCCCTGCGCGGCGCAGAACTGGTGAGCGCCCGAGCGTCCTGCTGCGTCTCGACCTCGGCCACTGCTGTCTCAAGATCCTCGAAGGCCAGCTGCCGACCGCCATTGTGCTCGAACCAATGGCGCATCAATGGCTTGCTCCTCGCTCAGCTTCTCCGACCGCTTGCCATGGACGGCCTGGTTCAGCTCGGCGACGAGATGCTCCAGGCGTTTGTTGGCCTCCCGCAGCACATCCCACTGCCAGAACAGCGTCACGCTGGTCTTCGGGAATGGCAGAAAGGTCGATGGGCGGGGCGCTGGATATGACCGGATCATACTCTGATCCACCCCTCCGGGAGCAGGCTTTCCGCAGCCCGAGTCACTCTGCCACAGCCGGGCGGCGCGCCTCCAGGGACCGCACCCGCCGCCAGTCCAGCCCGGCAAACAGCGCCTCGAACTGGGCGCGGTTCAGCGTCATCGCCCCGTCGCGGATCGCGGGCCAAGTGAAGCTGTTTTCCTCCAGCCGTTTGTATGCCATGACAAGCCCGCTGGGCTCCGCCCGTTCTTGCCTCAAACTGTCCCCCGGACAGTTTGCTGCGTTTCACGCAGGCCGGCGCAAACTCCCAGAACAGGATCTTCACCCTGTCTGCCCGTTTGGCGCGAAACACAAAGACCGTGCCCGTGAACGGATCTTCCGCCAGCGCTGACTGCACGAGCGCCGCCAGGCCGTCATGGCCTTTGCGGAAATCCACCGGCTTCATTGCCACCAGTATCCGGACGCCCTGCGAGGGCATCAGCATGGCGTGGCCCCGAGCCCATGCACAATCTCTGCGACCCGGAGTGCGGGCGTGCCGGGCGCCAGCTCAATCCTGACTTCGCCCGAGACGATCCGGATCACCTCATCGGATGCCGCAATGTCCAACTCCGCCGCTGGCAATACCAGCTTCCCCTGCTTCGCCAGCCGACGCCGGGCCGACAGCTGGTTCGCTAAGACCCCATACCGCGCGGCCACGCCATTCACAGTCGCGCCCGGTTCGAGCGTATCCGCCACTGCCCGGGCCTTGGCTTCATCCGGCCACCGCCGGTGGCCCGACGCGTAGATCTCCACGCCCAACGATTTGAGAAACGAATTTGCAGCGCACATTGCGAAACGCACTCCCCACTGTGAGATGTGCAAGATCCCGCAGCACCGGATAGGCGCTACAACGTGGGGCCGGGACACCGCTTAC
>MDLF01000025.1 GCA_001730095.1 Rhodobacteraceae bacterium (ex Bugula neritina AB1) | reverse complement strand
TATTGGCCGTTGCAACGGCGTTCACGCGACCGTCTGATTCGTAGAGGCCCGAATGGAAGCCGTCTTTACTTTTCGTTGGTCCGACATGGCGCATCAGACGATCAGTGTAGTCGGTATCGAAAATAACATCCCAGCCGAACGCGGCTTTGGTAGAAACCGTCCGCTTGTCCTCATGGATAGTGCCATCCTCCGCCAACGGATTCCACGCCACGCCATCGGCATAGACTGAATTGTAGATAAAGTAGGGGGCCTGATCGATGTTGTCCTCTGACACTGCTGTCAGTTGGCCGCTTGTTTGATATCGGTTGAGTTGGGCGAGATAAACACGTTGCGCCAGTTCTCGTGCCTGGGTGTCAAATCCGAATTCCACAGCCATCAGGATAAAAGGTTCTGAAACGACATATGTGTGGGCGTCAAACTCGGTAACGGATCGGCTATCGACAGCGATTTGTTGCCCGCCAATCGATTCAAAATCCAGAAAGTCGTCATAGCGCGCAGCTGTCATAGCATCCATGCCCAAAAGAGCCACTGCACGCGCGCCGTATTCTTCGTACCCAAGGCGGCCTTCCTGAATGATCTCGACCGCTCCGGTGGTTTCACCGATTCGCGATCCCATCAGGACACCATCTGCCAACATCGCCGCAAAATCCCAATTTGACAGGATCTGGCTGGCCTGTGCGCTGTGCTGCGGGTAATCGTACAAAAGGACATTCAGCGGCACGGCCATCCGTGCAACATCAAGCGCAGACCATCCGATTCCGAGATCGATCGGAGTATTGGTGTAGTCGACCATTGCAAGCGATCGGGTATCATACACTTTGTTTGGCAGGCGCTCATCAAACAGCGGCAGTCGAGACAGGGTTTCGAGTGCCTGCTTCATACGGGAGTCAAAGGTCGCTGAATCAACAATCCCGATCTGTTCTGCCGAAATGAGCCCTAGAAGATAGGATGCCTGGTCCCAAACCGTTGTTGAGGGAAAGTTGTTGACCGAGTTGACAAGGCCAGTTTCCGGTTGAAAGTTGTTCTCAAAATAACGCCAAGCGATTTTTGCGAACTCCAATTCTTCGCTCGTGAGAGGACGTTTGGCGGCGAGCGGGAGTTGTTGATCACTCGGTTCGATCAGTACGCCAGCGCCCGAGCGGAATGCATCAACATTCACCCGGCTTTCAACCGACAGGGCAAACGCCGCTGCCAAAAGAAGGCCAAGCACAAAGGCAATATGGCTGCGTGCCTTGATCAGGTTTGATTTAAAACTCATGCTCGGCTCGCCTTGGTTAAACTGTTCTGAGACGGTTTTTGACATCAAAACGGTTTCTATTTTCTTTCTCTGGCCTCCAAAAAGCAGCAAAAATCAGCACGCACATCGCCCATGCGTTCGATAGTCCCCAGAACGTATTTACGACGAAAGTACCGAGCGCCTGTTGATCCTGAGTGATCAGTATCTGTGAGCCTGCAAAGGCAATCGCGCCGAGCGTGAGCCCGACAACCGCTATCTGTGGATAGACGATCGAGAGAAAAAGATCGTCCTTCCGCGCCTTCGGCGTGACCTCGAACTTTATTTCCCGTCCGCGCAATACCGCCCACATTGCCTGCAGGTTCAGCGAAAAGAATGCAAGGTTGAGCATCTTGCCCTTGCGGTTATCAACGCCCCAGGTCGCAGCGGTGGAGGCAAGCTCGTGGCAGATCAGAAACGGGAGCAGGTGCAGGAAAAACTCTGACGAGTACGCCTCGACCGGGGACATGCCAGTCGTCAATGCGATGATCGGGGCCGCAAGGAAAATAACATTCCATAGCGGTGCGAGATAGGACCAGAAGGTTGCGCAATACATCAGCTTTTGTGGCACCGATAATCCGTGCCGAAACAAAGGGTTGTCGTTCCAGATGATATCGAGCGTGCCGCCCGCATATTTATAGCGCTGCATTGCCCAACTTTGCAGATCCAGAGGCGACAGCATTTTGGTTTCAACCCCCGGATGCAACACCGATTTCCATCGTCTGTTCGGGTCACTTTGGATCAGAATGGACGTGTAAATATCCTCTGACACATGGAACTTATAGGGTGTCACCTCGGTCGCTTGCCGGATCTCGGAGCGCAGCGCAGACTGAACCTCAGCCTGCTCTGCCGCATCCTGAATTTTGTCAGAGTACTGGGAAACACTGTCAGATACCGCGTGAGAGTAGGACAACACAGCCGCCTGCATCACTGCCGAGCGCCGATGGATCGATCCAGCGCCGCAACAGAATGAGGCATTGACCCGATTCCTGCGGCGCTGAATCACATCATAGAACAGCTTGGGACTGCTGACGAAAGGGTCCTGCCCCAAACGGATTTCGCCGGTCAATCGCTGGAACTGCCTGCCGAACGCGCCAGCTGTGCGCCCGAATCGGCTTTCCAGAACCTGATCCAGCGGCTGGCCGGCGGGGACATCATAAAACCACTGTGGCGTCTGAACCCAGGCCACATCAGGGTCGCGGAAATAACCCAGCGTATTCTCCAACAGTGTAGGGAACGCGCGCGTATCGCTGTCCAGGATGACAATAAAATCCCCCCGGGTTTGCTCCATCCCATTCCGCAGATTCCCTGCCTTATACCCTACATTGTTGAATCGGGTGATATAGTTGGCGCCCTCTTCCTGCGCGACTTTCGCCATCGTAAGCCGATTGCCATCGTCCAGAATATGGACTTTAATTTCAATAGGATAAGGATATCGCAAGGCCATAGCATCGCGAATGGAATACCGTGTCAGTTCGGGATCCTCATTAAAAGTTGGCAAAAAGACATCGACGCTGATGGGACGCACCGGCTTGCCGGGTGAAACCTGATCAACGGTCTCCGGAGCGCGCTGTGGAGGCGTGTCCCGGGTCGCCCACAGGTTATAGGTGAATAACACGAGTCCCAGATACGCGCATGTCTCCGCAGCAGCGACTGATACCGAAAAAACATATGCCTCAGGATTAATCGAGTAGCTCCAACGCCACCACAGGTACCAGGCACCCAGACCGACACTGGCCATCATCAACACCTGTGCCGTGAACTCCACCCGAGGGTTATGAGGCAGAGGCGGCGACGGGCGGCGAGATTCATACTT
>MDLF01000024.1 GCA_001730095.1 Rhodobacteraceae bacterium (ex Bugula neritina AB1) | reverse complement strand
TCCGCACCGTGCCAAAAGATGACGCGTCTTGTCGTGTTGTCACCGGCGCACTTCTAGAAGAATCACAACCCTGCGCAGTGGTGTCCATCGAGCGCCCCGGCATGAATGACAAGGGCCTTTACAACGGCCTTGGCGGGCGCCCTCTGGACGGGCTTGTTGCGGATCTTGACCAGTTCTTTGAGGCGGCCAAGGCCCAGGGCATTCCCCGCATTGCAATCGGTGACGGCGGCAATGAATGGGGAATGGGCGTGATTGCGGCTGAGTTGCGGGAGTTCTCCCCAAAGGCAAAGGATGCAGGCATTCCGGGCCGTGGCGGTGTTGCCGCCGCAATGCCGGCTGATCATTTGATCGTGTCGAACGTGTCGAACTGGGGTGCGACCGGGCTGATTGCCGCACTCTCCGCCTATCTGGAAAAGCCTTCTGTCTTTCACACCCCCGAAATGGAGGTGCGCTGTATCGAAAGCTGCGTTGCGACGGGGGGCGTTGATGGCATGTTCATGGCCCCTGAGCCAGCTGTGGATGGTATTGACGCGCAGGAATGGTACGGGCTGGTCAAAACGCTGAAAAACACGATTGATCGTCTGGAAGGTCGCGTGACCGGATGGAAAGGCGACAGCGGCGACTGGCGGCAGCAGAAATGATGGGTAAGATCGACACGCGGCTTACTGAGCTTGGTCTGGAACTGCCCCCCGTCAACCCGGCGCAGGGCAACTATTTGCCCTACCGGGCAACGGGTAATCCGCTGTTTATCGCGGGTCAGGGTCCCCGTCTGGCTGGCGATCTGGTTTGGAAAGGTATTGTTGGCAAGGACCTGACAGTAGAGGATGCGCGGGAAGCAGCCAAACTTTGCGCGCTGAACATTTTGGCGCAAGTTCGCGCAGGCTGTGGCGGTGATCTGGACAAGGTCACCGGGGTCATTCGTTTGGCCGGGCTTGTCCGCTGCACAACAGAATTTGACCAGCAAGCAAAGGTTCTGAACGCGGCCTCTGATTTGATCTGCGATGTCTTTGGCGAAATTGGTGCGCATGCGCGCATCGCGTCGGGAACCCACGCATTGCCGTCGAATATGGCAGTGGAAATTGAGGCGATATTCGAGGTTGATCCTTAGAGAACTGCCCCACTGGCCATTATTCATTCAACCCACGTCTCTGTGCTTCGATTTCCACGACCATCTCGGGGAGGGCGTTGCCGATGTTGACGTGCGCCCCAAAGGTCTCAACAAGAAACCGCATCACAGCAAATGCCTCCCAGTTATGGGTGCCCTTCAGCCAGGGGCCGCAGAGTTCGAACAGTATCTTTTGCTGGTCAAATCTGGTCGAAATTTGTTCGCAAAGTACCGTATTGGGCACGCCATCCTGCATAAGCTCCGCACCCTCGACTGTGATGATATGGGCACCTGCGTCCATCAACAGTTCAATTTCATACTGAATTTTGTCTGTGCTCGTCTCGTCCAGTTTTGAACCCACTTCGGCATGCGCATGGAGCCCTATTTCCTGGGCAAGTTTCATCAATGCGAGCCGATCTTCCGTGGCGATCGGAACAACTGTGTCAGAGACCTCAATGGCTTCAATTCCCAGAGATCTACATTCGGTAAACAAAGCTTCCGCACCATCGAAGCCTTTTTGGGCAAAAACATTTTCCAGAAAATTCCCGCCTATGAAAGGCTTGATGTCGTGCTCACGATAAAGGCTCAGCTTTTCGCGCAGGTAAGCCTCTGGATAAAGCGCAGCAGTTCCCGTCACGAGTTTTACCATGTCGACAAAGGGGGCGATAAAGCCCAGCCAATCGCGTTGCGCGCCTAAGGGTAAGCCGGCATCCATCATCATCGTCAGCCCTTCGACGCGCGGCTTGGACAGGACACGGCTGTTATCTGGCGCGGCAAGTTTGAAAGCATGATCGTTCATTTTGCAGTCCTTTCGAGGTGTTTCGGCAGATGCAGGGCCGCTGGTTCAATGCCCTGTTTCAAATCAAGAATCCGAGCTGCGTTTGAAAAGATACATCGGACTGGACCAGGCCAAGTGCCCGTCTTCGGTAGCGATCCGCACCCAGATTGGTGTGTCCCCTGTCGCGTTCAGCTCGATATCACGCTCAAAATCAGCGCTGCAAACCGTCAACTCCTCTGGCAGTCTTGAAACGGTCACTTTACGCTCCAGCCCCCCCGCATCCAGAACAGCAGGATCCAGGCCCAACGCGCTCGGGGTCACATTGCCAGAGACCAGTGAGGTTGAGATTTCCAAATTGACAGCATCGCCGTTCAACCAGATATCAAACCCAACAAAGTTGCCCGTGGTCAACAGATCAAACTCGACGCGGTCAGCCCCGACCTGTTCCAGCTTTTTTTCGTGGTTCCAGGCATTGATCGGCTCGAACCGAGAGATGGCGGCCCCCTCAACGCGAAGTTGTCCGGCCCAAGTGGTCTGGCGGCCGCGGCCACGATATTCGGCACCATGGAAACACACCCGATACCGCCGCCCAAGATCATCCTGCCCGTAAGGCACGATGCGTTCGATACATTCCATTCCGCGCAAAACATCCACGGCAAGCAGCGGGGATTGCGTTTCCGCGTTCACCGATACCCGTGCCTTGTCATCGGCAATGGCCGCAATGTCGCCCATCATCACGTGATGCGTCTGAGAACTATCCGACGCGCCGACACGCGGGTCGCGCTCAAAGACCTGTGCCGGATTTTCAAGCGTCGCCGAGACATCCAGATGCAGGCGTCCACCGGTTGTTCCATAGTGGTGACGCCGGCGCAGTGCATCAAAGATGCCATCCCGGCTTAACTCTGGCGCGAGAAAACAGGTAAGCCCCCCAAGAGCACCGAAACTAGAGGCGCCAGGGTGACTAGCCCCGGGGCGCCCTTTGTGCCCATCTGAATTGCAAACTAGGCCATGACGATAGCCCAGCTCAAAGCTGTCTTTCATGATCCATTCGAACGTGCCCCAGTCCGAGTGCATTTCGACAGAGGTGCGCAGCCATCCGCCATCGGCCTGCGCAATATTCGCGGGTCTGCCGCCGATATGGGCATAAAGAACGCAGTCTTCATCCTTGAGGGTTTCAAACAAGGCGCTGGTTGTTGTTGCATCTTCCTCAATATCGTCACGGTCCACCAAAAGCGCATGAGAAGACCGAACAATGCGCTGCCCTTCGTCGCGGAAAAACACATTGTGGTCACCGCCCGTTGGCGAATTGCCGGACCATTCATACCCGGGAAAGGCCACGAAACGGCCCGGCGCGTCGAATTCTGCCGTCGCCTGATTGATGTCCTGCCAAAAGGCGTTTTTGACCTGAAAGTCATTGGCCTGATGTGACATGACATCAAGCATTGCCAGATCACGACCAAATTCGAAATATTCCCGGATCGGGTTGATGCCAACCGTTTCCCCGCTTTGCCCGTGCAGGTCGCCCCAATAGGCTTGTAATTTCCCTTCCCGCGCGACAAGCGGATTGGATTGCACCAGAATCTCGCCGCTTTCATTTGCAACAGTAATGCGGATGACACCCGGTTCTGTTGCTTTTAGGCCCGGGATTTTCAGCGCCCTTTGGCCCTGCGTGAATGTAACCGTCTCCGGCAGTCCTGCGAGGGGTCCCTCGGCTGTGAGGCGGTAAGTGCCTTCAACCAGGTCTGATGGGTTGCCCCAAATGTCATCCGCTCTCAAACCAAGCGAGAACTCGGCGCCCGGCGCGCGCAGGCTGGGAAGGATCGCGCGCCACGAATGGGGGCGTTCGGGCAAGACCTTGACCGAGGGACGCTCGTTTAGCGGCATATAGTGACGTGTCGCACAGGCATCGACCAACACCCGGAACTCATGCGCGCTTTCACAATAGGTCTGCATCCGCAAACCGGGCCCACCGCCCGAGGTGTCACCGAAGGTAAGTGTGATCGTGCTCCCTTCGCTCATATGGCCCTTGATCAACGTAATGCACAGGGACCGGTCCCAGGGACGCTGGTGCCCCAGCCTTTCAACGTCGATATCCAGAGCCGTGCCGTTTGACGCTTCTGCAGTGACATAATTCATCGCGGCAGGATCATGGGTTTGCCAGCGGCCGCCATCATTGGTGAAACGCTGCACGACCTTGAGACCGCCGGTATCATCCAGCCCGAACTTACCCACTGTGTAGATCAGGCGGAATGTCTGAAAGCTGCGGATACGAACCGGATTTGGCCCTTCAAGACGCGCCGAACCGTAATCCGACAAATCCTGGCCCGGATGCACGCTTGGCCAGACATCCCCCATAAGGCGGTCAGGGATGATGTGGATATTGGGTGTCATGGTATCGGTCATTTCTTGATGTCTCGGCTATTTAGGTCTGCTTCAGCAGCGCGTTCTTTTCTTCGGCGCGCGGGGTGGTAGATGCCAAACCGCCAGATGAAAAACAGGGTGAGAAGAGTGAAGGGCAGGGCAAAGGGGCGCGTGAACAGCACAAAGGCGTTGTCATATAGGATGATCGTCTGGCGCAGAGAATGTTCCAGCAGCGGGCCCAGAAGGAAGCCAATGAATAGGCACACCAGCGAGTATCCGGTCTTTCTCATGAAGAACCCCAGCAACGCGAAAGCGAACATCAGGCCGATTTCAAAGAAAGACGACGATGGAACATAGACCCCAACAACACACAGCACGACCACGCAGGACAGGATGATTGGTTTGGGCACGCGCAACGACAATACCCAGATCGGAATTCCGGCGCGCCCGACGATAAGATGCACGGCATTGGCCATCAGCATGGATGCAAAGATGCCGTATATCAGCGCACCGTGCTGTTGCATCATGAACGGGCCCGGCGTCACGCCGTGGATCAAAAAGGCCCCAATCAGCAGCGCGGCTGCGATATTGCCGGGAATACCCAAAGCAATCGTGGGAATGAGGTTTGCACCGGTTACAGCACTGTTTGCGGCCTCGGTCGCTGCGATGCCTTCCAGTTTGCCTTTGCCAAATTCCTCGGGTTCCTTCGAGGCACGCTTTGCGGCGCCATAACCGAGAAAGGCAGCCAGGGTCACGCCGAGGCCAGGCAACATGCCAACAAAGGTTCCGATGTAGGCCGACCTGAACAACGTGGGAATGCAGGCACGGAACTCGGCCCAGGTCAGGTTCTGGTCTGCCTTGTTGTAGGGTTTGGGTTTGATCAACTGATCCGCCGGTGTTCTCCAGCTATCGAATAACTGGCTAAAAACTGAGCTTAGAGCCAGCAGACCGATGGCCAGAGCGTTCAGGGAGATCCCGTCATAAAGATCGATCACACCAAACGTCATGCGCTGCGTGCCTTCGGCGCGATCCAGACCGACCGTTGATAAAAAGACACCGAATGCAGCAGCCAGCAGACCTTTTGCCAGCGTATCCGACGAAAGGCCTGCAATCAGCGTAAAGGCCAAGAGCCCGACAGCTGTGATTTCGGCGGGTCCGAATTTCAGCGCAATTGCCGCGAAAGGGGCTGCCAACAGGATCAGCACGACATCAGACGCAAAGTCGCCGGTGACGGAAGAGTACAGGGCCATTCTCATGGCCTTTTCAGGTTTGCCTTTCTGGGCAAGCGGGTAGCCGTCCCGCGCTGTTGCGACGTTTTCGGAACTTCCCGGCGCGTTCAGCAGAATAGCTGGAATTGCTCCGCCTGAGGTGCTGCCCTTGGTTATTCCGATCAAGAAGGCGATGGCCGTTATCGGCTCCATGTAGAATGTCACGGGGATCAGAAGCGTCAGCGCTGTGATCCCGCCGACACCTGGCATCACGCCAAACAGAATACCGATGGCGACGCCCAAGGTAATAAAGAGCAAGTTCCACAGGGTAAATGCAGCGACAAAACCCTCAATCAATTGTTCAACCATGGCGCCCTCCGCGCTTTATCAGAAATTGATCAGAGGAAATTCCGGCAATGGAACGTTCAGGACATTCCACAGCAAAAATTCAAGCAGTGCAGGAAATCCGATAGAGATAGCGACCAGCGGTATGATTTTGCGGTAACCGGTGCAGTACATTACTGCTCCGATGATGATCGCCGACGGGACCAGAAAGCCCAATTTGATCAGGCCAAAAACATAAGCCGCGGACAGAAGCATGATGATGATCGAGTCTGTAACTTCGTTGCGCCCGAACGCCAATATCTCGTTTTCTTCACTTTCTTCAGCGATTGCAGGAATTTTTCCAAGGATGACACGAAATGCATTCATAGCGACGACGCAGCCAATCACGACCATGCACCAGGCCGCAACACGCGGCATAAACCCTGGTGTTAACCCGCCGCGATCACTGTTCGCACCCGTAACATAGGTTGGAATGATCCAGAAAATTGCAGCCGCACCGAACGCGGCGAGGACAACGCCCGAAGCAAATGTCGATTTCGTAACAGAGTCAGCTTTCATCCACACTCCCCCCCTTGTCGGTACCGCAGCCCTTACAAAGGGCTGCGGCATGTGGATTGGCTTTTATCTTGAGGCCACGTCTTTGTACTTTTCTGCCATCTCAGCGATCAGCTCTTGAACATCAGCACCAGTCAGCACCTCAACTTTGGACTTCAGGCGCTCTTCCACGATTGTCAGGAAGTCTGCATCCGTGGCGGCCGACTGCAGTGCGCTCTCCAACGTGGCGGCGACGTCATCCGAAATCCCGGCCGGCGCCATGACGCCAATCAGGCTGGGCATGGCCAGACCATATCCGGATTCTTTGTATGTCGGCGCATCGGGATAGGCGGAAAGACGTGTTTCATTCAACGATGCAAGCACCTGGATCTGGTCGGCATAGTTTGCATGGATCCCACCACTATAGGACATGACCGCATTGCCGGCGATCAGCAGTTGCATCGCCTCAGAGCCACTGTTTGCATTCACAATGCGAAGGTCCAGGCCTTCTTTTTCTGCGACGATATCGAGGAAAGTCGCGCTCATGCCACCCTGTGACACGACGGGCTGGCCAGGATTTGCTTTTGCGTGTTCAACGAATTCGCTGAATGTTGAAAACGGCTGATCACTGGGCGCAACAAATGCGTTCTGATAGTTTGCGACAGCGCCAAGAAAGCGGAAATCGGATGCCGCAAAATCCACTTCGCTGGCGGTCGTGTTCCATGCTGCGATTTCGTCCACACCGCCCATCAGGATGGTGTAGCCGTCAGCCGCAGAGTTTTTCAGGAAGCTTGCTCCGACAGACCCGCCGCCGCCCTTGCGGTTTACAACAACAACGGGTTGCCCCAATTCGTTGCCCAGGGCGTTGGCAAATACCCGACCCATTGTGTCGGTGCCTCCACCAGCCCCGTAAGGGATGATCAGCGTGACGGGTTTGGTTGGATAGTCAGCTGCGACCGCCGGTGCTGCGACGCTCGCCAGGCTTGCCAGTGCCGCGATCATGCTCAGTGCTGAACGGCGGCTGAAATTTTTGATTGAGCTCATTGTGTTCTCCTCCTCAGTACCAAGCTGCCCATGTGCAGGCGCCGAGTATGCTTGGTAGCAGAAGGTTAAACTACACAGTTATTGGTTTCACTAGAAAATACCAATGTTTAAATTATCGTTTTCTTTCTGTATATTAGCCACATGATTCAGCTCACAAAGCAAAAGATCTTCAATCATCCGACTTAAAAACAAAGTTAATATTGAATGCCGGTACGCAGTCTTTATGATGCCCTCTGAGATGTTGAGAGAATTTGCATGAAGACTTCTATTATGGACGCAGCCTCAGAAAGTCTGCGCCGGTCCGTTCTCACAGACTACTACTTGGCGTTGCCGAAAACCTACTCAAAGGTGGTCAGAACCTACGAGGCATTTTTGAAAATGATTGAAGGGGGGTATTGGACGCCCGGTGACCGCATCCCTGCGGAGAAAGAGCTTGCGGAAATGCTACCCGTTGGCTTGACCACAATACAAAACGCGCTTGCCCGCCTCGTTCAGGCTGGCCTGCTCGAAAGAAGGCGCAAGGCGGGTAGCTTTGTCACAGAACCCGCGACGGCCGGACGAGAACTCACCTATTTTAGATTTCTGGGCGATGATGGATTGCTTTTCGTAAATGACATCGACTTACGAATTTATGTCACGCGCGAACAGGGCCGGTGGGGGAATTTTATTGGCGTTGCAAACAAATACATTTGTGTCGAGCGTTTGATGGACATCGGCGGAGAGTTTCGAATTTTTAGCCGCTTTTATCTTTCGGCCCCAAAATTCGAGTCCCTTCTGAAAATGGAAATTTCTGAACTGAAGGACATAACGTTCCGAATAATGTTCAAGGATCGTTTCAGCACGCCCCCACTTGGTTTTGAGCGCGATATTTCGTTCACCCGACTCAGTCTCGACATCGCTAAGATGCTAGGACGACCAGCAGGCAGCATGGCCCTACTTTACGAAATCTATCAATACACTTTGCGCGAAGAAGCGCTCTTTTTCATGGAGACTATCGTGCCGGAAAACAGTCGTGTGTTAAAATTTGGAATGAATGATAGCCAATCCGGTTAGCCACTTCCTCACAGCCAGTTACATGCTTCATTGCATTTAACTTCCCTTACTCCGGCATTTGAAAGAAGATGGGGCGCAAGTCAATAATCTGCGTTGGCCGACTGAAGTTTCCGACAGCCTTGGCAATTTCGTCTAGCCCAATACGTAAATAGATCTTGGGCAAGGGGTAGGACCGGCGTTGTTGCACAAAGGCCGTAGAGGATTCACTTTGCGAATCCCGTAGGTTAGATCGGCGGCATGCCGAAGCCTGCCTCTTCCCGCTATCGAACAACGAACTGGTCCAACTATAACGCATCACTTCGAAAGCGCGGCTCTCTGCTGGTCTGGTTTGACCGCGACATGACCTGGTTCGCCGAGCGATGCGGCAAACGCGGACGACCGGAGACCTTCTCCGATGCGGCCATCCAGTTCTGCCTTAGTGTGAAGGTGTTGTTCGGCCTGCCATTGCGGCAAACGTCCGGTATGGTTGCGAGCCTGCTGAAGATGGCGGGACTTGATTGGCCGGCGCCTGATTTCAGCACGCTGTGTCGGCGCCAGAAAACCTTGAAGGTTCAGATACCTTATCGCCGTGCGGACGGGCCGTTGAACCTGCTGGTGGATAGCACCGGCATCAAGTTTCTCGGCGACGGAGAATGGCAGGTCCGCAAGCATGGAGCCAGCCGCAGGCGTCAATGGCGCAAGGTGCATTTGGCCATGGACACCACCACATCCGACATCCGGGCGGTCGAGTTCACACCCAGCCGGGACGGCGACAGCCCTGTCCTGCCGGACCTGCTGGAGCAGATCCCCGAAGACGAGCAGATCGGCACCGTGACCGCTGATGGCGCTTATGACACTCGCAGGTGCCACGCCGCCATCATTGCCCGGGACGCAGAAGCAATCATTCCGGTACGGCGCAACGGGCGATTGTGGAAAGAGGACGGCCCCGCCGCCAAGGCGCGCAACGAGATACTGCGCGCTTCGCAACGCTTCGGCAGGGCGCTGTGGAAACGATGGAGTGGTTATCACATCCGAAGTCGCGTGGAGGCCAAAATGCTATGCCTCAAGGCATTCGGCGAACGCATCATGGCGAGGGACCCAGACAGACAAACCGCCGAAATCCACATCCGCATCGCTCTCATGAACCGATTCTCGGCCCTCGGCACCGCCGAGATCGTGTGTGATGGATGAATCCGCCGCGGAAAGGGGAAGCTCGTCCTCAAAACGAGTTGCGCAACAACGCCCGCGCCCGGCTTGATCGCCCAAGCCCCTGACTTTTCTGCCAGCACCTTGCTGGATTTCGAGAAACTGGCGTTGAAATGGATCAATTGGCCCGACTTCATCGAACAGTCCGGGCACGCGGAACTGTCCGCGGTGCCGCGGGTCAACCTTGGATCTTACGGCAGCTCCCTGGATGCCGCGATCCGGGGCAAGGGCAGCGCCCTAGGCAGCGCCGACGTCCTGAAATTTGAAATCGAAGCCGGACGTCTGGCCCCTTTGGAGGGCTACAAGCTCAACACCGGGCGCACCTATTTTGCCATTTGGCGAACCGGCACACTATCCCAACGCACCCGCGATCTGCTGCGGGACGTTGGGATAGATCTTTAGGTGTCAGACCGCTTCGCGTACCGCGCTCAGGAACTGCTGTGTCCGTTCCCGTTGCGGATTGCCAAACAGCTCGGACGGATGCCCTTGCTCTTCGATCTTACCGCCATAGAAGAAACAGACCCGGTCCGAAATATCGCGGGCAAACCCCATCTGGTGCGTCACCATCAGCATCGTCAGATTATGCTCGGACACCAGACCGCGGATCACGTTTGTGACTTCGCCGATCACTTCGGG
>MDLF01000023.1 GCA_001730095.1 Rhodobacteraceae bacterium (ex Bugula neritina AB1) | reverse complement strand
AAAAGCGCAGCATAGGGTCAATAATCAAACTGTCCGGATATCGGGACGAACTCCATAACGGCTGAGTTTGCAAAGGCCTGAAGTTGCTGCGATGCAAGCGTCAAGAGGGGACAAACCCTTAAGCTTGTGCTTGGAGGAGCACTGCTTTCCTTTTGCCTGAGGTTCTCGAATGAGACTTTGTGTTGAGACGGCTGGTTGTAGAAAGCCCCCTTTCCGCCTTGAGTGTTCAGAATACGTAGGAAACTCTCCCGGCGACTGGTGTAGAACTGCTAAAGGGGCAAAGTAAGTAACTCGAGATTTCGACGGCAGTTTTCCCGATCCGAAAACTTTGCGCCGGCGCTGAGAGCTCAGTTGTTGAGTGCCATGAAAGCTATACCCAAACGCGCATCTCATGGCGCTGGCCGCAATGTCGCGACAAGCTCAGCTGCTTTCAAGCCGAACTTACGCATTTCTGACTTGTTGATGATGACGCCACTTTCAGTCAGATACATCCAGTCCGTTGCCCGCAGCACATGGCCTCCTGCGCTTTCGGGCAGTCTGATCGTATAGCTTAGCCGAACTGTGCCACCAGAAACAACGCCGTGTCCTTCTCCCACCAGATCATCGGCTGTGGCAGTAAATGTGTTGTCCGGGCCAAGTGTCAGATACCACTTCCGGCTTTGTGTCACGCCGTTCGAATAGGTGAACTGCTCGGTCAAAGTGCCGGTGTTGCCTTCCCATTCGCCGACCATTCTTGCAGTAAAACTGTTGGCCATCTTGCCATCAGGGCCAAAGATCAGCCCTTCAGAGAGGATCTCGCCGGACAGGTGCTTGTTCAGGATGAACTCCGGGCCTGTTCCAGCATAGTCTTGCGGCGACTGGAACCGAAAGCTCAGCAGGTAGGTTTTTGCAATCATCGCAACAAGCGCGATCAGCAGCAGGACTGTAAGCAGTTTCATGGCGCGGGTTTCTCCGATGGAAGCGTTAGGACAAAAGCAAAGGCAACGGTTTT
The DNA here is from genome assembly GCA_001730095.1 of Rhodobacteraceae bacterium (ex Bugula neritina AB1). Lineage (GTDB taxonomy): Bacteria > Pseudomonadota > Alphaproteobacteria > Rhodobacterales > Rhodobacteraceae > Leisingera. The sequence continues at coordinate 7,158 of MDLF01000023.1, read as the reverse complement.
CAGAACACAGGGCAGCACCGCATAGGCCAGGGTCAGGGCCCCCAGCGCTTGCGCGTCATTCGGGCCGCCGGGACGGAATCCCTGATGTTCCAGCAGCGGCAGGGCCAAGGCTGCAGCCAAGGCCAACGCCAGCTTGCCAGCAAAAGACCAGATGCCGAAAGCGGCGGCTGCATTGAGGTTTGCCCTGGTTAAGACAATGCTGAACATGGCAGGCAGCAGCACCATGTCTGCCCCAAGCGCTGCCCCGGAGGCCGCGCAGATCAGGGCAAATCCCGCCAGGTTTCCAGCATCGAGAAAGGCCGCGCCGGCGAAGCTTGCGATTGCCATCGGCATCGCAATCAACAGGGTTTGCTTGGGGCTGGTCCGCTGACTGATGAACGTCCACAGCGGCACGCTGAGACCTGCGCACAGGAAGAACAGCACAAGCAGCACCCCGGCATATTCCGCAAGCTGCAGCCGGTCCCCGGAAAAAAACAGGAACAAAGTGGACGTCAGCGCAACTGGCAGGCTGTTCAGCACCGCCAGGATCAGCAGTCTGAAAGCCCCAGCGTTGGCCAGCGACCGGATGGACAAACGCTGGCCGCTGCGTGCTGGGCGGGTCCAGATCGGGCGGGTCAGTAACCCGGTCAGCAGCGCAAACAGACCTAGGGCCATGCCAAAGGCACCATACCCCTGGCCCGCTGCCCCAAAGGCCACCAGAGCGGCCGGCGCGATTGCGGCGAAGATAACGCCTGCCAGCAATCCGGCCTCGCGGTAGGCCGCCAGCGTGAGCAGCTCATGGGGCCCGGGCTGTTTGGCCAGCGTAGCGCTGCGGCCATAGAGCAGGATCATGCCAAGACTGTAGGCAGTGAACAGAACGATCAGGGTCAGAACCAGCTGGATTGTGGCTTGTGGCCCCGGGGTCAACGAAAACAGCAGGGGAAAGCCGATCGCCAGCCCGCCGACCGCGAGCATTGCAAACCTAAGCTGGGCCTGCGGCCAACGATCGGCCATCCAGCCGATCAGCGGATCTTGAACCAGATCTATCAGGCGGATGGACAGAAGGATCACACCGAGAGTGCCCAATCCAATTCCCAGTTCCACCGACGCAAATTGCGGCAGGTGAATGTACAGCGGAATACCTGCCGAGGCGAGCATCATCGCATAAAGGCTGACACGCGGGTAAAGCATTGTCATCCCAGGAGGCTGCGCGTGAAGCTGGCAGAACGGGATTTTGCGCCTAAGAAAATCGACATGAAATGCCGTTTGATTTGCGGGTGTCGCAAACTGCATGTGGTGCGGCCGTTGCGCAAAAAATCGACCCGGTCGGGGCCCCGGCTGACGGCCAGATAACGGTCGCCGGGCGCAACATTTTGAAAACAGGCGGCAAGCTTGGCTTCCGGTGGTGGCGGATTGCCCATTCGGCGCATTTCACGCAGGGTGGCCCCGGTCAGATCCGCCTGGCTGATACTGCGCTGATAGGTCAGTTCGATGCCAAAGTCCTGCGACCAGTCCAGCGGGGCGGCATCACTGGTGAACAGCCGAGCCTGATAAACCGGCAGGCCCAGCAGGCGGAAAGTCGCGGCGCCGCGCTCCTTGGCGCCCGGCAGCAGGGCTTGAAGCTGACTGGCGGCCCCGGCCGCCGGCAGTGCCAGCAGGCAAAGCAGGATGACCGGCCTAAGCATGTGCCAACTCCACTTGCACCACATTGGTGTGGCCGACGGCAAAAGATGCTGCGCAAATCTCAAGGTAATACTGCCAATTACGGAAAAAAGCCTCGCCATAGCCCAATTCCGTAATGCGGCGTTTCTGATCCGCAAGGCGCTGTGCCCAGATGCGGCAGGTCTTGCCGTAGTCCTGACCGAACGCAAAGCTTTCCCTGACCTGCAGACCCACAGCGTCTGCCTGCTGCGCGATCACCTGATCTGACAGCAGCATACCGCCTGGAAATACATACTGGCGGATGTAGTCCGAGGAGCTGCGGTAGGTCTGAAAGAAGTCATCTCGCACGGTGATCGCCTGCAACAGCACCCGACCGCCCTCGGCCAGATTGCTTTTGAGTTTGGCAAAATAGTTGGGCCAGTAGCGTTCACCGACTGCCTCGATCATCTCGATCGAGACGATGTTATCGTATTTCCCTTCGATATCGCGGTAATCACGCAGCTGAATATCAGCGCGCCCGTCCAGACGGCTTTCGGCATAGCTGTGCTGGTTGCGGGAAATGGTGACACCGGTCACGTCACGGCCTTCAGCACTGGCCTGTTCCGCAAACCCGCCCCAGCCGCAGCCGATTTCCAGCACCCGTTCACTGGTTCCCAGCCGTGACAATATACGGTCGTTCTTGCGGGTCTGCGCCCTGGCAAGGTCACCGCACCCGTCACCAAACAGGCCGGAGGAATAGGTCATGCCGTCGTCGAGCCAAAGCTGATAGAATTCGTTGCCGACGTCATAATGCGCGCGGATGTTCCTGCGAGCACCGCGTTTGGAGTTCGCGCGCAGCAGCGTGTCGACGATGCGGAACTTTGCCCGGTTCAGCGGGTTGGCCTGGTCATAGCTGCCAAGGTGGTCCCGGTTCTGCATGGCCAGCTGCATCACCCCCTCGACCGACGGCGTGTCCCAAAGGCCCTGCACATATGCCTCGCCCAGACCGACCTGGCCATGCGCCGCCATGGCAGAGACCGCAGCCCAATCATGGATCTGCATTTCCGCCGCTGCCCCCCGGTCGCCGAATTCATAGCGCGCTCCGTCCGGTGTGCGCAGTGTCAGGCGCCCTTCACGCAGACGCGCGCAAGCTGAGAGAAACTGTGCCTGCAGGGCTTTGTCTGTGAATGCCATGTTCTGCTCCTTTGGATCGGTCTGTGGTGGGGGAATTCATCATGCGGACAATCCGCATGGCACTGGCGATGCCGTCTTCGTGAAAACCATGCCGGTTGTAGGCGCCGGCAAACCAAGTGCGGTTCTGGCCTTGCATGGCCCGCAGCTCACGCTGCGCCCGCAGCGCGGCCTTGTCGAAAACCGGGTGGGCAAACTCTGTCTCGTCATAGATTTTGCTTGCTGGAATGGGCTGAGACGGGTTCAGCGTTACGAAGAGCGGATCGCTCTCGGGAATGTTCTGCAACCGGTTCATCCAATAGGTCACCCCGACGCTGCCATCCTGGCTGCGGTAAGCCCAGCTTGACCAGCAAGTGCGCCGTCGCGGCATCTGCCCCTCATCGCAATGCAGCACTGCCTTGTTCGGTTGATACCGGATTGCGCCGAGTGCGGCGGTCTCAGCAGGCGTTGCATCGGCGCCCAGTATGGCCAGCGCCTGATCCGAGTGGCAGGCAAAAATCACCTCGTCAAAGGTGACGCCCTCTTGCCCATCCATCTGCAGTGTCACACCAGCGTCACTACGTATTGATTTGCGAACGGGTGTCCCGGTCCGAATCTGGCATCCGCGGGCAATCAGCGCGGCCTCCAAACGGCGGACGTATTCAATGCTTCCACCTTTGACCGTCCACCACTGATGCTTGCCAGTTCCGGCAAGCAACGCGTGGTTGCGAAAAAACTGCACCAGTGACTTCGCCGGGAAGGCATCTACATCGCTGACCGGCGTGGACCAGATCGCTCCACACATCGGCATCAGGTAATTGTCGCGGAACCATTGCCCAAGGCCCAGCTCATCCACCAGTTCGCCTATGGTCTTGTCATCACTTACCGCTGCTGCCTCGGCCTGTTTGCCAAAGCGAATGATGTCAGCAATCATTTTATGGAACTGGGGCCGGAGTAGGTTGCTTTTCTGCGCAGTGAGCATGCGCAGACTATTCAGCCCGTACTCCAGCCTGCCATTGTCGATGCTGGCGCAAAAACTCATTTCGCTTTTCATCACTGGCACGTCCAGTTCGCGAAACAGTTTGGTGAGATAAGGGTAGGTTGCATAGTTGAACACGATAAAGCCGGTGTCGACCGGCTGGTCCCCGTTCCTGCCTGCCAGAACCGTGCGGGCATGGCCGCCAAGACGGGGGGCGGCCTCAAACAGTGTGATGTCATGACTGGCTGATAGGTAGTAGGCTGCGGACAGGCCGGAGATGCCGCCTCCGACAATCGCGATCCTGCGCCGCGGCCCCTGCGTCTGATCCAGCATATGCAGCTTTCCTTCCTGTTGTTTGAGCATGTTACGGCGCACAAAGGGAGGCGGATCACTGCGGTAAGATTTTTTCTTGTGATGTGATCCGAAACGGTCCCGCAGGCGTAGAAGAGGCATGATTGAGCATGTGCCCGCCCAGACCTATCACGCCCGCAGGGGTGGCCTAAAAAATGCGTTTCGGTATGGAGTGGACTATATTCTGACCGATTTGACCGAAGGAGCACCGCCCTTGCTGTCACGCAATCGGTTCAATCTGTTCTCTATCCTTGACCGCCACCACGGCGGCCCGCGCGGGGCAGGCAGCGGAGTTGCCTGGTTCCGAGATCAATTGCAACAGCGCAGCTTTCCAGTTGAAGATGCACAACTGCTGCTACTGACCCAGCCGAGCTTTCTGTGGTTCCACTTTAACCCGGTAAGCTTCTGGATCGCTGTCAGGGACGGAACGCCAAGAGCCTTCATTGCTGAAGTAAACAACACCTTCGGCCATCGCCATTGCTACTTTGCAGCGCACCCGGACTATCGGCCGATCCGCCAGGATGAGGTGATCGAGGCTGAAAAGCTGATGCATGTGTCTCCATTTCAGCAGGTCGCCGGCAGCTACCAGTTCCACTTCGGGATGACGGACCATGCCTTCAATATCCGGATTTCCTACAGGAACGGCGAACAGGGCGTGCTGGCAACGCTGAACGGGTTGCGCCGCCCGGCCTCCACAACCTCACTGGCTGGAGTCGCGCTGCGCAGGCCCTTTGGTGCGCTGCGGGTGGTGGCCCTGATCTATTGGCAGGCGCTGAAACTCTGGGCCAAACGGGCGCCGTTTCTGAGAAAACCAGCGCCGCCGGAGCCGCTCATATCCGACAGCTCTACCTATTCTGGACGCAAGGCATGAACAGCTTTCATGGCAAGACCGTCTGGCTGGTGGGCGCAAGCCACGGGTTGGGGCGTGAGATCGCGCGGCTGCTGGACCGAGAGGGCGCCCGGCTGATCCTGTCAGCCCGTTCAGCAGCTGCCCTGCAAGATCTGGCCCGTGAGCTGACCCAGGCAAAACCGCTGCCAATGGATGTAACGGATATGGGGTCGGTCGCCCAGGCTGCACGGCTTGCAGGCACAGTGGATGTAGTCATCTACAACGCCGGCGCCTATGAACCGATGCGCACCCAGGACTGGGACACCGGCGCCGCCCTGAAGATGAGCGACGTGAACTACAACGGTGCTGTCAGGGTTTTGGGGCAAGTCTTGCCGGATTTCGTCAAAGCGGGCCGTGGCGACATCGCATTGATTGGATCTCTGGCCGGATACCGAGGCCTGCCTGCCGCCATCGGCTATGCCGCCAGTAAGGCTGCGCTGATCAGCCTGGCTGAAACCATGCGGCATGACCTAACAGGGACCGGCGTAACGGTCCGCATCATAAACCCGGGATTTATCAAGACCCGACTGGCAGACAAGAACAGCTTTGCCATGCCGCAGATCATGGCCCCAGAGCTGGCGGCGGGGCATGTTGTGGCAGCGCTGCAATCACGCCGTTTCCGGACAGATTTCCCGCGCCCGTTTTCCTGGGCAATCAAGCTGCTACACCTGCTGCCTGACTGGCTGGTTTACCGCGGCAGATAAGGCCCGTCTTAGATCCTAAACAACGGTTGCAGCAAGCGCGGCATGAATGCATTGAACCGCAACGGGGCATCTGTGGCAGCAAGACAGACACAGGCGGCGCCAGCATCTGCCACCGGAGTATGCTCCAGATCCTCATCGCCGATCTCAACATCGCCAACGCCAAACCTACCTGTCTCGTCGCTGAAACTCCCTTGCAGCACCAGCGTCAGTTCCAAGCCATTGTGAGTGTGGTCCGGCACAGCCTGACCTGCCGGAATATAGAGCAGCCGGGCTGAACCGCCGTTTCCTTCGTACAGGATGTTCTGCTTTACACCCATGCCCAGGGTCCGCCAGCGCGGGGTGCCGCCCTTCAAGGCCTGCATCACAGGACCAGGGTAAATCCCACTGGCATCATAGACCGGCTCCGGCATCGCAGGCTCATCCAGCTTCGCCATGACGCGCGCCTTCATTCCAGGCGACAGCTCTTCACCTTTCGTGGTTTCCAGCAAGACGCCGCCAGCGCTTTGATGGGCGCCAAGCGCTGCCTGACAATCGCGGCAATAGGACAAGTGGCTGGCCACCACCAAGGAAAAAGCATGTGGCAGACTGCCGGCCGCGTAGGCCGCGATGATTGCGTCGGGGATATGATGGGTGATTGCAGGCATTTCAGCGCAATCCTTTTAGTTCTTTGCGCAGCCGCTCCAATCCGAGGCGAATACGCGATTTAACGGTTCCAAGCGGCAGGCCGGTTTGGCTGCTGATCTCCTGATGGGTCAACTCGCCGATATAGGCTTTTTCGATCATCTCTTTCTGATCCGGCTGCAACTTCTGGATTGCCAGCTTCAACCGCTCTGCTTCTTGCTCCAGGCCAAGCATCTGGCTGGCATCCGGTTCCAGTCCTGGGTCCGCGCCCAGCTCATCCGGAACCGGACGGTGTTCTTTGCGAACAATATCGATATGGCGGTTACGCGTGATCTGATAAATCCAGGCCGAGGCCTGTGCCTTATGCGGATCAAATTGCGTCGCCTTGCGCCAGATGGTGAGCATAACGTCCTGTACGATTTCCTCAGCCAGCGCGGAGCTGGCGCCAGAGCGAATGACAAATCCTTTCAACCGCGGTGCCAAATGGTCAAACAGCGCAGCAAAGGCAGCACGGTCCCGCTGGTCACGAACCGCTAGCAGCCAGATTGTCAGCTCAGAATGGGCCTTGCCGTATGACACTGCTGCTGTGCCCCTTGGGGATTCCCTGCGCAGTTTTTTTCTGCCGGGTGGACTGTGTAAATTTACTGTCACCATAACGTGGATACGGTCACTTTAGAAACTTGGATCATACCCGACAGCACAATTAGTTCCTTAACCGCCCGCAGTAAGTCTTTTGGGCTTAGTCAGCACTGCCCTTCTTCTCGCCAAAACTAGGGGCGGGCGCTACTTTGAAGTGCGACTCCTATTAGAAAACAATGCGTTAT
>MDLF01000022.1 GCA_001730095.1 Rhodobacteraceae bacterium (ex Bugula neritina AB1) | reverse complement strand
CCCGGTTGTTGGCGGTATGAGGCTGGATGAGGCGGCCACGGGCCCGCTTCCAGCCTCCCGATCCCGAAGATCGATGAGGCAACTCATCCCATCAGGGCGAACAGCGTTCCGCTGACCTGACTAATTCAGCGGCCTGTTAGAATTTCGCGCCTGCAGCAGAGTGCGCGCTGCGTTTGGTACGAATGTCGTGTTTGGGCTGCCTGGCGTCGTCTGGCAGAAGCGTCCTGGTGAAGTTTCGCTGCAACCCTGCCGCCGCATCGCCGCAAGTCGGCAGAGAGCCCACTTTTTCGAATGCTGCGACTTGCATGAATGTCCGGTTCCGCTGCACTTGCCAAAAAACGTGGAGAAGTCAAGCCTATGCCCCGGATGTAAACCCGACTAGCGCTTCGCTTGGACGGCCACCAGCGCGGCCCAACCGGCTGTTAATCTCCTGGCTGATCAACAATTGCCTTTTTTGTATGGATTCAGTCGATTTGCAGTGGGCTGTCCCGGCTGATCATCCGGATCACCAGCGGGACATGGTCTGAGATGTCGGAAACGAAGTCGGCGACATTCTTGTCCAATCGAACTATAGCTGCGTCATCACCGCTGATCTCTGCAAGCGTAACATCATCGGAAACAACAATGTGGTCGATCAAGGACCGGTGCCGTGGACCAACATAGGACAGAGCGTTGTCGTCCGCATCATCGCTTGTCAACGCGATCAGATCAGGTGCCTCAGTGAGGGCGCTTAGAACGTCGGTGTTCAGCGTTTCGTTCATGTCACCCCCCAGGACAACGGGCAAGTTTTCTGAACTACGAATATCTTCAATGACCTCGGCCAGAATACTCGACGCAAGACGGCGCCGTGCCCGGCTCTGGGGATCGCCGAAGGCTTTGAGGTGAACAGCAATCATAATGAATTCAACGGATGTGTCTTCTGTGGCCTCGGTGGATGGAACTTTGTGTTTGATTTTGACCCGAGCGATCATGGGGCGGCGCGGGAAGGCACTATGACCAGATGCAGTCTTTGCCTTCCATGCATCGCGGTGACGGTTCAGGATATCCTGAGCAATCGTGACCTCGGTTGTCGAACTGTCAAACAAAACCGCAAGGTCCTGACTGCCGCGCACGTTTAGGTATTTGAAGTCATAGCTGTAGCCAAGGCGCTGCAGGGCCGTGGCTAAGCGCTCCATCGCGCCGCGTTGAACCTCGACCAGTCCGATGGCATCCAGCGACAAATGTGCCAGCACCTTAGCGACTTGATCGACCCTCGTATCAGAAATCTGATCGTTGAAGTGCTCGATGTTCCAGAAGCCTACATCTGCAAACTCGTGAGATCCTCGATACTCTGGTATTTCTACCTCATGGATATTGGTCCCGGTGATCCCCATGACATCAAAGAAACCGAGATGTGGCGACGTGTCGGGGATGGTCGAAAGCAAATCCCGCAATTTGCCCGAAGAACTCTCATTCGTCGCGGAACGTGCAATGAGGTGTGAAACGATGGCCGCCATTCGTACGCCTTCATTTGTGGTTGTTCCATCAGGTTCAAACCAGCCCGCATGATGCAGGGCGACCAGATCCCAATCGTTGTTGAAAACAGGAGAGCCTGATGAGCCCGGCTCGGTATCGGTGGTGTACCAAACGACCAGATCTTTGACGCGCTTGATCTTGTTGTCATGCAGGGCGACCTCTTTTCGCCTGCCGCGAGGATGCTGCACGATATTCACCCGTTCGTTCCGTGTCACAGTTGCAGGGCTGCGCAAAAGCCCAATCGGGTCAATCTCAGTAACCACAGCCGGGTCGCAGCCAACGATTGTGAAATCCAAATCCGAGGAGGTGATAAAAAACCGATCCGGTTCCAACGCCACCATCAAACTGGAAGACCCCTCGGCGAAATCGAACTCTGCCATAGCATCCCGAGCTTCTTCCTCGGACGCGATGACATGGTTGTTGGTCATGATGAAGCCGCGCTGACCCACAAGAAAACCTGACCCGGAGCCGCCCGGTAAATTGATTTTGCAAACGGCGCGGGCGCGGTTGTCCCCTCGGCTCAAGAAATGCGCAGGCAGGAAATCGGCTCCGCCTGAAATCTTCTCGAAATGGTCTGAAATTTCACGTTCAATCTCTCGCCGTGTTCCCTCTTGCGCAGTCGGAGCCAGCGGCTTGGAGAGCAACTCTCGACCTCGATGATCGACAAGAGCGCGAAACTCTGACGGTTCCAGGTCTTTGGCGCTGGCGATCATGGCTTCTCGACCAGGCGAAAGCGGCTCTGCAGGTTTGCGCAGGCTTTCCCTCCCCGAGAAAAGATGGCCGATCAAGTCACGATAGCGGTTGGCAACGTTGCCAAATCCGTCTCGATCGGGATGAAGTTCGTCATACCATTTATCGCCGCCAACCGCGTTGATACAATTTACACGGTGGACCTTTCCGGGAAACTCGTTTGCCAATCCTACAAGACCCGCATTGAAGCGATCGATCATGACGCGCACGATCGCGGCTTGCAGATCGGTATCGTCAATCCCCAGATCCGCCATAGGTCGTCCCAGCCATTTGCCCCGATCCGGGATCGCATAGTCATATCCATGGCAGAGAATTTTAAGAGCGGGAAACTCGGCCGTCAGGCTTGCAAATATCTGACGCATGATCCCTATCACTTCGTTCAGACGGTCTGCGAAATTCTGGTTCGGATAGTCCTCGGGTTGTCTTGCGGGATCAAACGGATGAAGCGCGGTGGCAAGCCGCCCGTCCCCCAAAAGGTCGTTGCCGCCGCCGCTGAGCAAGAAGACATGCGGGTTTTCTGCCCGGATCGCGTCGTGAATCTCGTCCTGAGCAAGCATGGCGGAGACCAAATCTCCGGCCGCCCCGAGGCTGTAAATGGCGTAATCATCAAAGAGGTGATCTATCGTGTCTTTGATCAGGAAGGGGTACTGAAACCATGAGTCACCTTCCGAAACAACTTTCAACCCGTTCCAACCACCTTCAATTTTGCGGCGGTACTTTCGTTGCCGACGCCGCTTCGCCCAGGCGTTGAACCAGGCCATTGCAACATCAGCCTCTAGTCCCTGATCATCGACCAGGTCGGGGTTGATGCTGACCTTGGGCGAAAACGCTGGTGGGGCATCCATTTCCTCCTTTAAATACTTGGCGATCTCCTCATCAGAAACCGTCTCATCCATGACCATCTGGCGAAGGTTGCTCAAAGTGATTTTCGACATGAAAATGTCCTCCATTAGCGAGGGCAGGAGATTTCTAAAGCGAAACCCCGGTGGCAAGAAAACAACTACAAGGTAGCATAAATCGGTGCCTAACTCACGATGTAATGCTTGGGTGGGTGTTCGTTGTCAAAGCTCATGGGCAGTTGGCAGCCTGAGCTAAGAGAGGGGTTGTCACACCCGAAAGTTGTTCTTCGATCATATTCACCGTAAGCTAGCGAAGTATTCACCGCTTTTCAGTTCGGGGGAGATAAATTGAACCCAGATGATATTGGCATCTTGTCGAACACTGAGATTCCAGAAAGCATTCGTGCGAAGATCGCCGAGCAGATAGTTGGAGCGGGCGACCGAAAAGCTCAGAGGGCGCTTGAAGCAGAGCGGCTCGCGTCAGAAAGAACCAAATTTCTTTGGAACACACCGGTAGTCGCAGCGATAGCGGGCCTCTTAACCCTGACAGCAACCTTTGTATTTGAACGCCTTACCGCCAAAGACGAGACAGTTAACACAATTACCGTGGAACAAGTGCGAGCCGAGTTAAAGCAAAGCGAAGCACGCCTAAAGCAGGAACTAGAACTCGCAGCAAGTGAAAATCTCGCCAAACTGGAAGCTGAAGCCAGAGAACGAGAGTTCCAATATGAAATCGTCCGTTCAGAGCTAACGAACTCGGAAAAGTCTAACGCTGAACGAGCGGCAGTCTTACTTTTTCTTGTTCGAGCCGGTGTGTTGGGCACCCTGAACGAAGACGAACTGAGAGAGATGGCAGAGCAGCAAATAGAACGACCAGATGTAACGATCATTCCTCAATTAACTCCCTCACAGCAGTATTTGGGAGGGATCGTCGGCTTCGATGATTCTAGTCTCGTATCAGGGATTAAAGTCGATCATCCGGCCCGTCAGCTCGCTCGATCCGTAGGTCGTCTCATAATCATGAATGCAAATCAAGCCGTCAGTATGTGTACTGCATTTCTTGTTTCACAGGACCAGATCGCAACCGCGCGGCATTGCGTTGACCGAGAGTATCAACGCATGCGGTTCGAGCTCTTTCCTGACGGTTTGGACACCGCCGCCTCGGGCGGCGAATTTGAGTTTTATGAGGTGTCAAACACACCCCCAAAAATCTACCGAGATGATGGAAGTGGTGGATATGCGACGCTAACTCTTGAGCAGCCCGTTGGTGATGCGTTTCAGCCTCTCTCTACTGACCCGAGCACCGGCGCAAGGGGTGCCAGGCTAGGTGTAATCTACTTCCGAGGAGGTAGTGAACTAAGGGCTGTTTGGGATGCGCCTGACTGTAGGGTTCTCAAGTGGGAGAACGACCTCCTCTATCACCTGTGTGACACCGGCGCAGGAACCTCTGGTAGTCCGGTTTTCGACCTCGAAACGAACGCTGTGGTTGCTGTCCATACTCGGCGAAGTGAGTTCGGGGGCGTTGCCTACAGAGTCGTGGATTGAAGCTGCTGTGTGATCCCGAAGTGACAAAACCCATACGCTTGTGTCATCGGCGAAAACGACCGTTTTTGACACTACCAATTCGTCAAAGCCGACCTCAGTGCAGTCGCAGCGAAAGTCAGCTAGGTCTAAGATTTTTCGATGCGGGCCAGTTGGTTAGGTTAGGCTTGGCGGGGTGGCCCGCGTTGACAAACCTGACAAGGTGGAAGCCGCGGGATGTGTGTGCTGCGCTATGGGGAAAGCGCAGGCATCCGCCATGGATATTGGTGGAAGTTTCGCGGGATTTGCTGAGCTTGGGCGATTGGCGGCACGGCCTTTGGGGCAGTGTCTGGAAACTTCGCGGGTCTTGCCGGGGCGGTTTTCATCGTCTTGAGCTGCGAGCACGAGCGTAGGCCAAAGCGCACCGTTGACCAGCATGGGAAGTTTCTGATCTCAGAGTGGTTGTGAGACGGGCTTTTCATCATGTGGCCTGCAATCTTGGTGGTGCCCGGGATCGCGGAACCTCGCCGCGCCGGAAGGTTTCGATGATGCGCATGGGTCCGCCGCAATCGGGGCATGGTTCGCGCAGGGTCAGGGGTTCTTTGAGGTCGTCTTCTGGCTGGTCCGGTTCGCCAGAGCCCGCCGTTCCGAGAACCGCGCGGACCCGGGCGACTTTCTCTTTGCGACTACTGCCCGCGAGGAAGCCATAGTGTCGGATGCGGTGGAACCGGTCGGGGAGGACATGGATCAGAAAGCGGCGGATGAACTCGTCGGTTGCAAGTCGCATCACCTTCATCCGGTCCCCGCGCTTGATCCGGTAATCCTTCCAGCGGAACGCTACGGTGTCGGCGTCAGCGCTGACCAGGCGATGGTTTGAGATCGCCACGCGGTGTGTGTACCGGCTCAAATAGGCAAGCACCGCCTCCGGACCACCGAAGGGCGGTTTGGCATAAACAACCCAGTCGATCTTGCGCAGCGGGGCCGACCATTCAGCGAAGGCGGGTGCGTCTGCCAATCCCACAAGATCTCCGAAGAGTCTCAAGTGCCCGGCACCGTGCAGCGCCATCAGCCCGTCCAGAAACAACCGCCGGAACAGCCGCGACAGCACGCGCACATGCAGAAAGAACCCTGGCTTGCACGCAACCCACCTTGTGCCGTCCGGCGACAGGCCGCCACCCGGGACGATCATGTGGATGTGGGGATGATGGGTCAGAGCCGAGCCCCAGGTGTGCAGCACGCTGGTCAAGCCGACACGGGCGCCGAGGCGCTTAGGATCGGCGGCGATTGTCATGACCGTTTGAGCGGACGCTTTGAACAGCAGGCTATAGAGCGCCCGCTTGTTCCAGAGAGCAATCCGCGCAATCTCGGCCGGTAGTGTGAAGACCACGTGGAAGTACTCCACGGGTAGAAGGTCCTCGGCGCGTGCTGCCATCCAGTCTCGCGCCGCTGGTGCCTGACACTTCGGACAATGCCGGTTCTTGCAGCTGTTATACGCAATATGCTGGTGGTTGCACTTGGTGCAGGCCGCCACATGCCCGCCGAGCGCCTCCGTTCGGCAGGCTTCAATCGCTGACATGGCCTTCAACTGCGCCAGGTTCAGATGCCCGGCATTGGCCCGCCGATAGGCAGGACCGTGGGTTCGAAAGATGTCAGCAACCTCCAGCTTCGGGCACGGCACTGCCCGCGCGCGTCACTCCGACCTTCGGTCCCGGAGCTGCACCAGCAACTCGTAGGGGCTGTCGGTGTCGCGGATCAGCTTGGTCGCGACATGGGTGTATTGCGCCGTCGTGCTCAGCTTGGCGTGCCCAAGCAGAACTTGAATGACCCGCACATCTGTTCCGGCTTCTAGCAGGTGGGTTGCGAAGCTGTGGCGCAAACTGTGCAGCGTGCTCCTCGGCTTCTTGATCCCAGCCAGATGCTTGGCTGCGCTGAAGGCACGATGCAATTGGCGGGGTGAGAGCGGATTGATCCGGGGCTTGCCTGGAAAGAGCCAGCCATCCGGCCGCGCCTCGCGCCAATAGTCGCGCAGAAGCGCCAAAAGGCCAGGCGACAGCATTACCTTGCGATCCTTGCCGCCCTTGCCTTTCTCGACATGGATCAGCATCCGGTCGCTGTCGATATCGGTGACCTTGAGATTGCAGACCTCCGACGCCCGGAGCCCGGTACCATAGGAAATGCTGAGTGCAGCGCGGTACTTCAGCCCCGGGCCGGGCGCGACCTTCAGCAGCTCGAACACCTCTTCGGCGCTGAACACGACCGGTAGCTTCCTTGGCTCCGTGCGGTAGTGCAGGCATTGCTTCATCTCCGGGCGCTGGCATGTCGTTTCAAAAAAGAACCGCAGCCCGACAAGCCGCACATTGTAGGTCGAAGGGGTGCATTCGTGTTCACCATATGCAGCTGGTAAGCGCGCAGGTCTTCGGGCGTTGCAGTATCCGGCGATCGGCCAAGAAACTCGGCAAAATATCGAACGGCCCTGATATGCGCTTTCTGCGAACTCTCCCCGAGCCCTTTGATCCGCATATCTTCGATCATCCGCTCTCGAAGCGGTGTGGTCTTTGTGTCCGCCATGGGACCCTCCTGTCTGTTGATGGAGAGACCCCAATCGTCAGACAGACACGCCCATTCCCAAAATCTCAGTCGTCAGATCATCCCGCAACGGTATCAACGAGCGCCCCTGCCGCGGTAGCGGCTTCGTCCTCGTCCCGCGTCTGTGAAAGTTCACCGGTTTCAGAACCTCGCGGCCGCAGCGAACGGCAGAAATGGCGGGCTGCACCGCAGCACAAAACCTCGGCTGGCTACGTCACACGGTCGAGTTTGCAAAGGGCGCTTTGCGCTCCGCCGCCCCCGGTGCAACCCGCAGCATCACATGAGGCAGCTTAGCCCTGCCGAGGGTCCGCTTCCGGGAAAATGACCATGGATTTTCGCACCGGCAGAATCTTTGGTGCGGCACCCCTTGTCTACGGCCGCTTTGGGCTGCCTGGCGTCGTCTGGCAGAAGCGTCCTGGTGAAGTGGAGTTCGTCCCGATATCCGGACAGTTTGATTATTGACCCTATGCTGCGCTTTT
>MDLF01000021.1 GCA_001730095.1 Rhodobacteraceae bacterium (ex Bugula neritina AB1) | reverse complement strand
ACGCCAGGTGCCGCCGGTGCGGCACAAGCTGTGCAACGGGTTTGATCTTCGGCTTCAGGAGCTGTTCGAACAGGATATGAAGCGCCCACGCCGAGAACGGCGGACGGCCCAGAGGCTCTATGAGCAGCTCGTGTTGGAAGGTTACACCGGGTCCTATTCTCCAGTTCAGCGATTTGTCCGCGATCTGAAGCAGGCTGGTGCCGGTTCTGGCGATGCTTTTATCCCCCTGCATTTTGTTGCCGGAGATGCGCTGCAATTTGATTGGAGCGAAGAGCGGGTTGTTCTGGGCGGCGTTGAACAGAAGATCAAAGTTGCCCATTTCCGGCTGTGCCACAGCCGCAAGCCTTTTGTCGTGGCCTATCCCGGCGAAGCCCAGGAGATGGTGCTGGATGCGTTCTCGCAGGCGCTGTCATTCTATGGGGTTCCGCGCCGGGGTGAACATCGGTCCGCTCAGGGCGGCAAATCGTCCAGGGGACGGTTTGAGATGTGAACGGGCAGAGCCCCGGGATCATCGACAACCCCAAGACCATGGTGACCTATGTGTCCCGCTCGAAGGACCGGATATTCCATCCCCGGTTCCTGGCGCTGATGAACCATTATGTGATGGAACCGGTTGCTTGTACCCCGGCTGCGGGCTGGGAGAAGGGGCAGGTTGAGAACCAGGTTCAGTTTTTGCGCGGCCGCCTGTTTGTTCCCAAACCTGCCTTTGATGATCTCGATGCGCTGAACGACTGGCTGCGCCTGCGCTGTGAAGAGCTGGCAAACCGGCTCCACCCCGAGCAATCGGATCGCACGATTGCAGAGCTGTTCGAAGACGAACGGGCCGAGCTGCGCCCACTGGGCCGGGCATTTGATGGCTATGTAGAGAAGAGAGTTCGTGTCCGCTCTACCTGCCTGGTTCAATATGCCTCCAATCGTTACAGCGTGCCCTCCCGGTTCGCCGGACAACACGTCTCCCTGCGCGCCTACGCGGGCCGGATCGTTCTGGTGTCCGGCCAAGAAGTCATTGCCGAACACAAGCGCCGCTTCAGCCGCAATGTCAGCTATTTTGAACCTTGGCATTACGTGCCCCTGCTGGATCGCAAACCTGGTGCCCTGCGTGACGGAGCGCCCTTCGTCGGCTGGCAGTTACCTGATGCCATGCACCGGATCAGGGAACATTATATGGCTGGCAAGGGTGGGGACCGGGAGTTCGTCGATCTGCTTTTGCTCGTCCAGGATCACGGGATCGAAGTGGTCGAGATGGCTTGCGAGATGGCGGTGGAACAAAACACATTGCGTTTGCCTGCCATCTTCAATCTGATCAACCAATTGGTGGAACCGGTCATCACGCCGCTCAGCGACGCCTATACCTATCCGCAGCTGACCTTGCGGCCCGAGGCCGATTGCAAACGCTATGAGATGCTGTGCTCGGCTGAGGAGGTTGCCGCATGAACGCCCTCCTCGAACAACTGACCGCCCTGAGACTGCATGGAATGGCAGCTTGCGCCCATGATTTGCTGTCCGCGCGCAAGCCACCAAGTCTGACCATAGCGATAAAGCAACTGATCGACGCCGAGACTGTAGAGCGGCGGGTGCGCTCCATCCAGTATCAAATGAGGATTGCGAAGTTCCCCCATCACAAGGATTTTGCCACCTTTGATTATAGCGCAGCCGCGGTGACACAGCCCCAGATCGAGCCCTTCTGCACGGGCCAGTTCACCGAAGAAGCCCACAATCTCATTCTGGTGGGCGGAACCGGCACGGGTAAAACCCACATCGCCATCGCTTTGGGAACCACGCTGATCAACAACGGCAAGAGGGCACGCTTCTGCAATGCCGTCGATCTGATCAATGCCCTGATCAAGGAACAGGCCGAGGGCAATGCCGGTAAGATCATCCGGCAGATCTCGGCCCTGGACTGCGTCATCATCGACGAACTGGGCTACATCCCGTTCCCTAAGTCCGGAGGCGCACTCTTGTTCCATCTGATCAGCAAGCTCTATGAGAAGACCAGTGTCATCATCACGACAAACCTCGAGTTCGGTGAATGGGTCTCGGTCTTCGGCGATGCAAAAATGACAACCGCGCTTCTGGATCGCGTCACGCATCACTGCGCCATCATCGAAACCGGCAACACGTCATACCGGTTCGCACAAAGCAAGCGACGCAGAAAAACATAAACATCGCGCAAGCAAAGCCCCCAGACGGACTCGCTATATGAGGGCGGCCCGACTGGGGGCTTTGCACCACAAAGGGTGGGTCAAAATTAAACGCTGAAACCGGGTCAGTTTTGAACGCTCATTGACAAGCCAAGCGTTGAAGCTCTCGATGTCCGCAAACTCCGGCAGTGGCACCATCATGTTGCGCCGCGACCACCCAACCAGGCCTTCCACGTTGCCTTTGTCATTGCCTTTGCCGGGGCGGCCGTAGCGATCATCGAACAGGTAGTGCGACACCATCTCTGTGAACATCTGCGTTCGGCGACGGCGGCCATCTGCCTCAATCTTTGCAACCAGGCAGCTGTCGTTGTCATAAACCACCGACAGAGGCACCGCGCCAAAGAAGCCAAAGGCGTGAACATGCCCGTCCATCCAGGCCTCGGATGTGGCCGCGTGATAGGCGCGGATATAGCAGGCATCGCTGTGCGGCAGATCAAAAGCAAAGAAGTGGACCTTCTGCTGAACGCCGGCCAGGACAACGACGCACATCCTTCTGCCGACGATATCCCGGCGGAACCGCAAACGCGCACATCTTGTCAATCGTTCCGCGCGCCAAACCAAAATCACGCGCTATCGACCGCTTGCTGCGACCCTCATCAAAATGCGCCCGACGCACCTGAAAATAAGTTTCCACAGTGTAAATCCTCCAGCCCTCCCTGCTCAAACAGTTCAGACAAAAAGTGGACGACTTTTGCGCCGCCCTATACAGTTAATGGGGGCAAAGGTTTTGGGGCCGTGGGTATTTCTCGACCACCAACGGTGCCATCACCGAAGACACCGTACTTCAGTACTTGGAGCA
>MDLF01000020.1 GCA_001730095.1 Rhodobacteraceae bacterium (ex Bugula neritina AB1) | reverse complement strand
TTGACAGACGCGGGTTCACGCCAAGACCTGGCAGGCAGCTATAGTCTTCACCAGCAACCTGACCGGCAACCGCAAATTCACCTTGTGCCCAATCACCCATGATCTGGCCACCGGCCTTGCCCGTGATCAGCATGTTGGTGGCGTCGTTCCAGTTCTGGACGTTGGAGTTTGCAGCCATATCCCGCGCGGACGCGGCGGCGGCGAACACGGAAGCCACGTCTTCGCCCGCGGCAATCTCGATGTTCTTGTCACCATAAACGCTGGTGAATACGTTGCTTGGCAGCAAGCTTGCCATGAAGACGTTGAATGCACCGGCCTGCTGCCAGCCCTGCTGACCCATGGCCATCGGGATTTTCCCGGCAGCTTCAAGAGCGTCTGAAGCGGCCACGAATTCATTCCAATTGGTCGGGACCGGGACACCGGCGTCTTCAAAAGCACCATGGCTTACCCAGAGCCACTGCCAGGAGTGGATGTTCACCGGGGCGCAATAGACGCGCCCGTCGACGGTGCACGCTTCAAGCAAGCTGGGAGGGTTCACAAGATCGAGCCAGCCTTCGGCTTCAGCTATGTCGGTGATGTCACGCAGCAGCCCTGCTTCGATCAGCTCTTCAGCCTGACGACCGTGGTTGAACTGGAACGCGCCCATTGGGTCGCCACCTGTCAGGCGGCTCACCATAACAGCGCGCGCGGCGTCGCCACCAGCGATCGCACCGTCAACCCAGGTATTGCCTGTCGCGTTAAATGCGTCGGCAAACTGCTGGACTGCTGCGGCCTCACCGCCCGACGTCCACCAGTGCATAACTTCAAGCTCAGCCGCAGAAGCGCTGGATGCGGCCACAATCGCCGTTGCTGACATCAGCATTTTAGTCCGGTTCATGGTTTTCCTCCCATCTAAAACGTTACAGAAAATTTCCTATAACGTTATAGTTTGGCCTTGCAAGTGTTTTTTTTCAGCATCTATAAATGCGGTGCGGCCTTAATCAGACAAAGGCGAAACAAGAATTGCTGAATAGGTTCAGGTCTATCTGAGTAGTTTTCTAAGGTTGGAGCGAATGAAACGAAGTGCAGATGAAATCGCTGAATTGAGTAAAACAGAGCTGTCGGCGCTGCTTCATCCGGGCGAGCGCCCGACCTTGAAGACCATTTCGCGAATCAGCGGTTTGGCTGTCGCGACGATCTCACGTGCGCTTGGGGATGCTCCGGATATCGGAAGCGACACAAAAGAGCTTGTACGCAAAATCGCTGATGCGGTGGGCTATGTCCCAAACCGTGCCGGCGTCCGCCTTCGGACAGGGCGAACAAATGTTATCACTCTCGTCGTTCCCGCGGAGGGTGATGTCATCAGCAGTGCGACCCGCCTCACGAATTCGATCGCACTTGAGTTACGCGGGACGCAGTTTCATCTGAACGTTCTGCCATGGTTCCCGGATGAAGATCCGTTGCGTCCGATCAAGTATATTGTCGAAACCCGATCAGCCGATGCGGTCATCTTCAACATGATCGAACCGGAGGACCAGCGCGTCGCCTATCTGATGGAGCGCAAGTTTCCATTTGGCACCCACGGGCGCTCGAAATGGTGTGCCGATCACGCCTATTCCGACTACGACAACACTGCTTTCATGCGCATCGCGCTGAACCGGCTTGCAGAGCGCGGTCGCAGAAACATCCACGCAATTCTGCCGCCGCTGCATCAGGCCTATGCCACGGACATGAAGCGCGGCCTGGTTGAAACCGCACCGCGCCTGAATCTGAGCTATCGGATTGCCGAGAAAATATCTAGCGACGATTCTTCCGATGACATCCGGCATTGGCTGATGAACAGGTTTGAAAAGTCACCTGATATCGATGCCGTAGTCTGCGCTTCTCCCAAAGTGGCCATTGCGGCCATCGTTGTTCTCGAAGGCCTGGGGCGCGAACTGGGCAAGGACATCGATGTGTATTCGAAAGAAACCGTGCCATTGCTTAAGACCTTCCGCGACGAAATCCTCGTCGAAACTGAAGATGTAGGCAAGAGCGGCCAATTCCTCGCGAAGGCTGTCATGAGGCAGCTGATCGCACCCGATGAGCCGTTGATGCAACGGCTGGAGATTCCATCTGAACACTAACAATCCATCGCAAGGAGAAAACGATGGCATCTCAAATCAAGGGACCAGCCCTTTTTCTGGCTCAATTCGCGGGCGATGACGCGCCCTTCAATTCACTGGCTGAGATCGCTCGCTGGGCTGCAGGGCTGGGCTACAAGGGCGTGCAGATCCCAACCTTCGACGCACGTCTGTTCGACCTTGAAAAGGCCGCGACGAGCCTGACTTATTGCGACGAGGTCAGAGGTATATGCGCGGATGCGGGTGTCGAGATCACCGAATTGTCCACACATCTTCAGGGTCAATTGGTGGCTGTGAACCCGGCCTATGACGAAGCCTTTGACGCTTTCGCGCCCGAGGCCGTGCATGGCAACCCCAAGGCCCGGCAGGAATGGGCTGTGGATCAGATGATGAAGGCGGCCGTCGCCTCAGAGCGGCTTGGTCTAAAGCACACCGTCAGCTTCACTGGTTCGCTGGCCTTCCCCTTTCTCTATCCCTGGCCGCAACGCCCTGCAGGCCTAATCGATGAAGCTTTTGCCGAACTAGGTCGCCGTTGGATACCGATCCTGAACCATTACAAGGATCACGGGCAGGATATCGGGTTTGAAATCCACCCCGGCGAAGATGTCTTCGACGGCGCCACCTTCGAGATGTTTGTGGATGCCTGTGACGGCCATGAAGCGGCGATGATCAATTACGACCCGTCGCATTTCCTGCTGCAGCAACTGGATTACCTGCAGTTCATCGACCTCTATCACGACCGCATCAACGCGTTCCACGTCAAGGATGCCGAGTTCAATCCGACCGGGCGTCAGGGCGTCTATTCCGGCTATAAGGGGTGGACGGATCGCGCCGGGCGGTTCCGGTCGCTTGGCGATGGCCAGGTCGATTTCGCGGGCATCTTCTCGAAACTGACCCAATATGGCTATGACAGCTGGGCCGTTCTTGAATGGGAGTGCTGCATCAAATCGCCGGAACAAGGTGCCGCCGAAGGGGCACCCTTTATCGAGAAACATTTGATTGAAGTGACCGACAAAGCCTTTGACGATTTCGCCGGTGCGGAGCGTGACGATGCGCAAATCAAACGGATGCTGGGACTATGAAAAAGCTAAAACTTGGAATGGTCGGCGGCGGCAAAGGCGCATTTATCGGTGGTGTGCACCGCATTGCCGCGCGTATCGACGGCAAGTGGGATCTGGTCGCGGGTGCGTTGTCATCCAACCCCGAACGCGCTGCGGCCTCGGCTGTGGAGCTGGGCATCGCGCCGGAGCGGTCTTACGACAGTTTCGAAGTAATGGCCCAGCAGGAAGCCGCACGTGAAGATGGCATTGATGCGGTTGCGATTGTGACGCCAAACCACATGCATGCAGGCCCTACGATCGCGTTTTTGAATGCTGGAATTAACGTGATCTGTGACAAACCCCTTGCCGCGACACAGGAAGATGCTGAGGCAATCAAAGTCGCCGTGGACACTTCAAAGGCAAAATTTATCCTGACTCACAACTACACAGGTTACCCTCTCATACGGCAAGCCCGTGAGATGATCGCGCGCGGCGAACTGGGGAAAATACGTGTGGTTCAGGCTGAATATGCCCAGGACTGGCTTACTGAGGACACCCAGAACAAACAGGCCGACTGGCGCACTGATCCCAATATGTCCGGCGCTGGAGCGATAGGCGACATCGGCACGCATGCCTTCAATCTTCTCTCTTTCGTATCGGGTCTTGGTACGGAAGCGCTGTGTGCAGATCTGCATTGTTTCGTAGATGGCCGTAAGGTCGATGACAATGCCCACATCCTTTTACGTTTGGAGGGTGGCGCTAAGGGTATGATTTGGGCCAGTCAAGTTGCCGTTGGTTGCGAAAACAGCCTGACATTGCGCATCTATGGCGATAAGGGCAGCATTGAGTGGAACCAAGAGAACCCAAACCAAATGAGTTTCACCAGATTTGGGGCGGCCACACAAATCCTCACACGGGGCGGTTCTCATTTAGGCGATGAAAATGACCGTTGGACGCGCATCCCTCCTGGGCATCCCGAGGGGTATCTAGAGGGGTTCGCCAATCTCTACAGTGACGCAGCCGATCTTATCAGCGGTTCTAGCGATGGGCTTCTCCTCCCAGGGATTGACGCTGCTATGAACGGGATGTGGTTTATCGCAGCGTGTCAGGCTAGCTCCAAAAATGACGCGTCTTGGGTGCACAATAAATCAAACTAAGGCTGTAAGTGCTTTGGATAAGCTAAATTGCAGCCGTTAGAATATATATAGCGAAAGCCCGCTTCGTCTCGAGTTCTGTAAATTGCCGCCTTCAAAAATGCTGCGTAGTTCACGAATGGTCGAAATCGCCGCCGCACCGCGTCATAGAATTTCGTGCTTGTGCAGAATATTTGCCGCTGCGCGCACACGCAGCATGAAATCAAAATGACCGGCATGGGCTCTTCCGTAGCATTGGCTGCAGGCGACACGAACGTCTGCAATGTACGCCGGGCTCATTCAACCACACCAGTACAGAAAAAGGGGAACCGTGGTCCCACGGCTCCCCTTTGGGTTCAGATCGTCTCCCCCTCGCGCGCCGATTAGGCGACCAGTGACAACCCCGCGCCCGCGTCCTGGGCCTGCTCACCGCTGTCGATGAACGGGATGATCGAGAAGGTCTGCCCACCGCGCTGTTCTTCGTTCTGCACGGCGTTGACGCGCAGGTCGCCATCGGGCGTGTTGATCAGCAGCGACAGGTAGTCATTGCCCGTGCGGCTGCTTTTCGCCATCCAGGCCGAGCCGACGCGGATCGGTGTGCCCCGGGGCGAGCTGACCTCGATCCGGTAATCGGGGTGAGTCTCCTCGGATTTATAGCTGTTCTCGATCAGCATGAATTCCAGATCGAACATCATGTTGGCGATGTAGCCGGTGAAGGCGTTGTCGGCGTCCATGGCGGTGAGCTCGCCCGAGATCGAGCCGGATTTCATCAGGCCGTTCGAGACCAGCGGGATGATCTCGAATTCGCCGCTCTGGGCCGCGCGCGCCTCTTTCGTCTGCACCGCGTTGACCCGGAACGGGCCGAGGCCGACATCGATCTGCATCGAGATGTAGGGGTTGCCGCTGGTATTGCCGGTCTCGTTCCAGGCCGTGCCGATGCGGACCTTGCGGCCCGACTTGTTGACCGCGGTCACGTCGTAATCCGGGCTGCGCTCGGACATCTTCGGGCGGTTCTCGAGCTGGATGGCGACGTCGAAGCGCGTCGAATGGATCATGCCGGTGTACTCGGCGGCTGCGGTCTCGACATTGCGGGTGAGGGTTCCTGCGAACATGGGATGGTTCCTTTTGGATTGGCCGGTGCCTGACGTTCTTGCCAGCGCAACCGGGATTGCTTTTTCGACCCCTCCTGGGATCACAAACCAGAAAGCTCGCTTTCCTTTCTTCCCAACCTTCAGTTCAGCGCTGTCGCCTGAGAGATTGTGCCACCTCCCCGCCGGGTACGACGCCCCTCCCCTGCCCGTCTGCTCTCAGTTGGCTGTCCTGGCTCTTCTCGTCGCCACCCTCCGGTCCAGCGATAAAGAACTCTGCTTCCTCCCCGTTCAACCGCTGCCCGCTCCGGTCGGTCAGCCCGATGGTGCTGCCGTTCGGCTCAAACGTAATCAGGTATTGGCCGAGGCTGTCCTTGTGCACGCGGTAGCCGGTGTTGGCCCAATTCACGGTCTGATTTGCATCGATGGCGGCTTTGATCTCTTCGAGTGTCATGATCGTCCCCTCGCCTATTCTGCTGCCACTGAAGTTACGTCCCGCGTGGCGTCTGGTCCGGTTCCAACAAACCGGGAGAGGATGCCCAATGTGTCGACACCGTCGCCATGCGGCAGGAACACGCGAAGCTGGAAGGCGATGATCTCCGTGAAACACCCCATGGCCTTGAGGCCGTCGATCATGCCCCGATCCGCACCGCCCAACTCAAGGCGCATCTCGCCTGCGACGCGGCGACGGGTCAGGGTCAGACCCCGGCCCAGATCGACAGGCGCGGTGGTGCCGAGGGCGGCGGTCAGCATCTCCCGCGGTGTTTGCGGATTGGAGACGAGGAAGCGTGCGCGTAACGCTGCCTCCCCTTCCTCGCTCAGCGTCCGCCCGATCATCGGCGTCGCCCCGTCGGGCGTGACCCGGTAGATGCGCTCATTCGTGGTCGGAATATCCTTCCAGATCGGCAGCAGCAGCCCGGTCAGCAGGTAGAGCTTGGTCGTGGTGGTTTTTGGCAGGGATGCAGCCTCGGCATCCCAAAGTCCTGCAAACTCGGGCCTGCTGATCTCTTCCCAGGCCGAGGACTCGAACCGCGCCTCCTCCAGATAGCTCGACCCGTTTGGCCGCACCGCCTTGCGCATCAGCGTGACAATGTCCTCGTCATACATCTGCATGGGCCGCGCCGAGATGAGCGCCGCGCGACCCGAGGCGCGATTGACCATCGGCAGCTTGTCGGGATTGCGCGATATGGCCTCTTCGGCGACCAGGACATACACTGGGTCCGTCACCTCAAGTCCGATGATCCGCGTGACCGCACCGGATTTCGGGCAGGTCCAGAGATCCTCGGTGGAGACCTGTTCGATCTTTTCGCCACGCAGGGTCTCCACGCCGAGATCGAGCGTGCCGGCCGCGCGCGCCCGTTCGGTCTGATCAGCGATCCGGCGCATGAACTCGGCAAAGAGTGCGTTCTGCATGTCGATGGGCAACGCCAGCACCCGGTTGAGAAACCGCTGGA
>MDLF01000019.1 GCA_001730095.1 Rhodobacteraceae bacterium (ex Bugula neritina AB1) | reverse complement strand
GTGTCTGAACGACCGACCGAAACCGCATAGGAGCGTCCTTGAAGATCAGTCTCAGACCACCGTCCGGATGCAGCTGTTGGTCAACGCCCGGCTGCCCAAGCAATCCCCAGTCGAGCGGGCCTTTGGACGGTTCCAGCCGGAACCGGCTATTGTAGATATTCCCAACCTCGGCCTGTTGTTCCTGGGTCAGTGTGAACAGGAACAGGTTCTGGGCCGCCGCACTGTTGTTGAACCGCATCAGTGCTGTGATTGTCATTTCGATTTCAGGTTCAAGCCGCCGTCCGTTTTGTGCGGCCAGTGTTTGCAACAGCTGGCTCGCCAACAGCGCGCCTGCGGGCGTTTTCCGCAGATCTGACATCAGTGTTCGGCGGTCTGGTCCTGGGTTCCGAAAGTGGAGCGCAGCCGCATCCACACCACCGGGCGCACCGAGCAGGGCCTGATACAGATTTTCGAACTCGGCCTTTAGATTCGGCCAGCGTTTGGACAGAAGTCTGAGATCTAGAAGGGCCTGCTCTGTCTCGCCTTTTTGCAGTCCACGCAGGACTTTCCAGCGCAGCGCAGTGGGTTCGGATTGGGAAATTGCCAGCGCATGTTCAAACAGCGCATCAGCGCGATCAATATCACCCTCGGTTGCAGCAAGGATTCCCATCGTTGAAAATCCGCGTGACTCCAATGGGGCTGCTGCAATGGCACGTGCTGCACGGTCTTGCAATGCAGGCAGGTCTTCGGCAGTGATAGGTCCCGCGATGTCGGTACGCAGGCTCTGAAGGTGCGCAACCGGGTTCATAGGGTTTAGCCGCAGTGCCATTTCAGGATCGCGGGTTTCCAACAGACGGGACCCAGCATTAAACGCAAGCACAGCTGCCAGCGCGACAGTGACGCCGCCGGCAATCAGGTGAGAGGACACCTTCAGCAGACGAGAAATCTTGTTGGTTTCCATCACTCAGGTCTCGGTCGGATTATAGGTATAATAGTCGGAGCGTGCATAGGAATATGCATAGTTATAGTCAAAGCGCCTCAGACGGAACTTGGTCAGAACCGTTCCAATCAGATTCACGTTGCTTGCGCGCAGACGATTGATCGCATGTCTGACCGACGGGCGTGTGGCCTGATTGGCAGCAACGACATAGAGCGTCGCCGCAGTATGACGCGCAAGGATCGGCGCATCGGCCAGTCCCATCACGGGTGGACCGTCAATGATCACAAGGTCGAATTCTTTGGTCAGACGATGGACCAGCCGGGCCATGTTATTGGATCCCAAAAGATCCGTCGGATTGGGTGGAATATTGCCCGCGCGCATAAAGACGAGGTTCTTCTGGCCGGATTCGATATAGAGATCTGCTTCGTCCTCTGGTGTGACTTCGTCTGCCAGAATAGTTGAAAGCCCAAGCGTGTTTGCGACGCCAAACCATTTGTGCAGTTTTGGACGTCTGAGGTCTGCATCGATCAGGATCACACGCTTGCCAAGTTTCGCGAAGCCTTCGGCGATCTTGTATGATGTGATGGATTTGCCTTCTGATGGCTCGGAACTTGTTACGGACAGGGATGGCAAATTGCCACCAATGGCAGAGAACTGGATGGCTGAGCGGAGACTGGAGTATGCCTCTTCCAATGCAGGATCAAGTTCATCCAATGCATGCAAATCGTCGCCTGCGTCCGAAAATGGTACGATGCCAAGCAACGGCAGTTCCAGCTCGCTCTCGATCTGATCTGGGTTTGAAAAGCGGTTGTTGATCAGTTCGAGAATGAAGATGATGACAATCGACAACATGATCATGACCGCCATAGCTGCCACCACGATCCGGGAGCGCCGCGGAGAGAAAAAGTCAGGTGTTCGAACTGCATAGTCCAGCACAGCTACGTTTTCGCTGCGGAGTTCCGCTCCGACGCCGATATTGTTCAGTTTCTCGATCAATGCCTCGAACTGACTGCGTTTACTGTCAACTTCGCGGCGCAAAATAATAAACTCGACGGATTTTTCACGGTATTCCCGGCTGGAGGCAGTAACAAGCGCCAATTCCTGGCGGAGCGTTTCTTCGCGCTGCTGAGCCTGAGCAAGGCGGAGAACAAAACTGTCAGAAATAATGGAAATCTCTTTTGCCAGTTGGTTCTGGGTATCCTCGATCTGGCCGGCCAGACGAACCATCTCCGGAAAGTCTGGCTTATAAATGCTCAGCTTATCCTGATAGTCTGCCCGGAGCGTCGCAAGACGTTGTTTCAGCCCTTCAATAGCCTGGCTTTCAAGAACGGCAGACAGGCTCGGGGCCTTTCCTTCCGTGATCTGTTGAACGATGAGACCAAGTTCAAGCCGGTCTTGTACAGCCGCGTTCAGCGCATCATTGACTGCGGATAGACGGGACGCGAGAATCGCGGGTTGCTCTTCGAGGTCTGTGAAAGAGATTGACTTGGCGTAGTCGTTGAGCTCGCGTTCCGCAGACGTCAGTTGTTGTTTTACCAGATCGGCCTGCCCTTGCAGCAACAGCCGGATCTTGTTTGCGGATTCTGCTTTTTGGTCGACGCTCAGCTCGATAAATGATCGCGCGATTTGATTGACCACCACATGCGGGTAACTGCGCTCGTTATGAACAAATGCAATCCGCACAATCGGTGAGCGGCGCAATGTTGTAATCTGCATGCCGGCCAGAACGCGGTTGATTGCGGCGCGTTCGCGCTCGTCATAGGTACGTGGGATAAAGGGTTGTTCTGCCCGACCGGTGATGGCGCGTTTAAGAATACCAACAAGTGAGAATCGAACAGGCTGGATGTAGAAGTTTGGTTTTTCGGTCAAGTTGAGTTCATAGACCACGCGGCGGGCCAGACGTCGCGTGCGGATGCTGGCTGCGATAGTGCTCTCGGCTGTGACAAAAAATGACCTGCTTTCCCCGACAACTTCGAATTCCCGCAGAGCACTGGCCCGACCCACATCAATGTTGATTTGAAGGGACGCACGGTATTGTTTTGTTTGCAAAGAGGCATAGACGCTGCCCATAACCAGCCCTGAAATGGCGCAGGCAATAATCAGCCATGAGTAAGAGACCGCCGTCATGAACAGCCGGACAGGGTCCGTCAGAAGCGATCCGCCGAGAGACGGCACAAAATTCCCTGTGCCAGACGCTTCCCCGGGCAAAAATACTGGTCCGGGATTGCTTGAATGCGAGTGCTGTTGATCAGCCATTAAATTTTCATACGCCCCGCGAACCAATGCGGGGCGTTTTGTCCTTTAGTTTGTGACGGCATTGCCAACGCTGGCAAAGACTGCGGTGACGCCCAGGGCCTCGGACACATTTTGCAACGTCACTTT
>MDLF01000018.1 GCA_001730095.1 Rhodobacteraceae bacterium (ex Bugula neritina AB1) | reverse complement strand
AGGTCAGCCAGGCCTGCGGATCTACGCTGTTCATCTTGGCGGTTTCGATCAGGGTGTAGGCAATGGCAGCTGCTTTCCCGCCGCCCTCGGAGCCGACAAAAAGGTAATTTTTGCGGCCTATGGCAATTGGCTTCATCGCCCGCTCTGCGGAATTGTTATCGAGCTCCAGGATGCCATGCCCCAGATATGGTCGCAATTTTTCCATCCGCGTCAGGGCATAGCGGATCGCTTTGGCCAGTTCGGATTTGCCCGGAATGCGAGCCAGTTGTGCGGCCAGCCAGGCCTCCAGATCATCGAGCAGCGGCTTTGACCTGGATTGGCGCAGTTGGACGCGCCCTTGCGGCGGCAATCCGCGGGCGTCCTTTTCCACGGCGTATAGCTCAGCAATCCGGCGGATCGCCTCTTCGGCCACGGCCAGCCCCTGCGATTGGAACACATCGACGAACTTGCGACGGATATGCGCCATGTCTTACCTGGCAGGCGCATGCGAAGCATGCTGCCGAGAAGGCAGGCAACTTCGCTGACAGCGCCAGAGCGGTACAGGTTATTGAAGCCGGTATAGCCATCCACTGCCCGGCAGGGCATTGCGCAGCAATGTCCCGAGAGGGGGCATGCATCCAGCCTTTGTAGCTGGCAAGATGCGCTGAGGGATGCTTGCCTTTGCGGTTTGACGTGAACCGGTACCAGGCGGCAGGCGGATCAGCTCCGCCCCAAGGACGTTCATCACGGACATAGGCCCATACGCGGGCCGTGGCACATTTGCCTTTGGCCTGCATTTTGATCGGGGTGTCATCCGCAAAGATGGCCTGGCCAGCGCGCACATGACGGCCGATGGCATCAGCCAAGGGTTCCAACAGTGCGGCAGAGCGGCCAACCCAATCCGCCAGGGTGGAACGGTCCAAATCAACCCCGTCCCGTCCGTAGATTTGCGATTGCCGGTACAGAGGGCAGTGGTCTGCATATTTTCCGACCAGCACATGGGCCAAAAGGCCGGGCCCAGGACGGCCGCGCTCAATGGGGCGCCCCTCCCGGCAGAATTGCAAGACAATTCGCCTGCCGGGCAATGGATGGCAGTGCTGATTGAACGATCCGGTCGCAATTCCGGCAGGTCATGCGCGGGCGGACAATCCGGTTCACCAGTGAGCCATTGATGCGCCATTGGTTCAAGCACAATGGCGAACGCGGCCCGGCACATATTCCAGCTCTTCCGTCACATCTTCGGCAATGGCACGCAGCTTACCGCCGCACGAGCAGGTTTCGCCGGGCGTCAGAACCTGATCAATCCGGGCCAGTTCAGGCGGCAATGGCTTGCGCTTAGGTTTGGCCTTCTGTCCCTCGGCATCACCGTCAGAAGCATCTTCGCCAGCAACCTGCGCTGCCGCTGTTTCTTCTTCCTCCAGACGGAGCTGAAGCTGGTCCAGGCTTTCCGACTTTGAGCCGAACCGGTGCCGGTTATGCCCCGCAAGCTGGTGTTCCAGCTTGGCGATCCTCAGCGCCTGCGCCTTTACCAGATCAAGCAGCCCCTCCGCCGTCTCGCGGAGATCTTCGGGATCGGAAGGCAGTGTTTTGGGCGCATCCAGCATGGGCCGGAATATACCCCGGCTATGGCGGAATGGGAATCCTACGGCTCTGCAATTGCGGGATAATTCCCGGCGGTCAGCGGCTTCCAGGTCTTCTGAGGCAACTCTAACCCGGCAGGCGATTTGCAACGCAAATCTGCCGAGAGGGCGCCAGTCTATCCCCTCCAGAAGCATCGACAGTTGAGCAGGCGTCAGGCTGATCTTTCCATCCTTTGGCGGCGGGCCAGACGAACCTTCCTTTCTCCAGCCGGTTGGCGAACAGGCACGCCCCTTGGGCTCCGCCCGTTCTGCCCTCGCCTCATCCCCCGGATGATTTGCCGCTGCGCGGTCCGGGCTTCACTCCCACCAGATGACCTTCAGCAGATCCCCGCGCCGCGCCCGGAATACGAACAAGTGCCCGCAGAACGGATCTTCCGCCAGCACCTTCTCAGCCAGCGCCGACAGCCCGCCGAACCCTTTACGCATGTCCGTGACTCCGGCGGCCAGCCAGATCTTCGTGCTTGCCGGAACCGGGATCACGAAGCCAGCTTCCGGATCAAAGCGGCGAGCGCATCGGGATCAAAGCCGCCCTGAACCTTCAGCCGATGGCCGTTGGCAAGCTCCACCTCTATCTGCGCCTCGGCATCCGGCTGGACTGAAGCAGGCTCAGCATCCAGAACTTCGACCGGCAGGAACCGGGTGACGGGTTCTTCTTCAGCCTCAGCCGCGAACCGTGGTTCCTTCAGCCAGTTGAAGACCTGGTTCGCGTTCACATCGTAGCGCCGTGCAACCTGAGCAACCGATACACCAGGCACCCGCGTCTGCGCGCAGATCATCCGCTTCTCGTCTTCAGACCAAGTCCGCCGCCTGCGCCGCTTTGCCATACCCAACCTCGATAATGTCCACTTGTTCGCTAATGGACATTATCACTCACTAACGACCACCGTCAGTGCGGGCAGACCGGACGGTTACACTTTGTCTAATGTGAGCTTTAGAAAGCTCATAATTTTGTCAACTAGTCATGGAAAATGGCTGGGGTGGTAGGATTCGAACCTACGGTACACGGTACCAAAAACCGCTGCCTTACCACTTGGCTACACCCCATCGGTGAGGCGCTGTCTAAAGTTTGTTGCGGAGGGGTGCAAGAGGGTTTTTGAAAAAAAATGCGGTTCTTTTGTAGGGCTTTGCCAGAAGGTCCAGATGCGTTCCCGTGATAGCGCAGGGAGGTGTGGAGGTGGCCCTGAAAATGTAACTATTTTCAATACCTTATGGCGGAATTTTTCGCGGGGTTTCTTGGCTGTACCGGCAGGGCAATCCGAAAATTTGTGGCCGGAGCCTGCTCTGTGTGCCTGGGGAGAAGGCCGGCCCGAAACAGGGCCGGCGCAGGGGCGGGCAGTGCCGCCGGATCGTGTCGGGGTGGCCCGGGTCAGGAACCCCAGATCGCCTGATGCGCTTCCTCGCCGCTTTCGAAAATATGGGGCTGGACACTGCGGCTGGCAAGTTCACCTTGCATCTTCAGGCGCATGAAGGCGCTGGTCGTGTAATGGGCGATTGAGGCGCTGTTCTTCTCCAGCGTCTGGCCAACAGTGGCGGCATAGCCGTCCTGCAGGTCTTCGGCGATGCGGAAGCCATTCTGGTTCATCACCATGCTGACATCCCGGCCGCTCTTGTCAAAGGCCTCCTGCAGCACCCGGTCCAGATCCTCGATGTCCTGCTTTTTGCGGACGCTCCAGCCCTCAAGATTGAGGAACATAGTGTGGCGGGCTGCGTCATAGGTGACGCGTTCGCTAAGGTTGAGATTCAGCAGATCCTTCATCAGCCCCATCGGCTCATCGCGGAAAATGCGGGCATCCATCACGGTGACGTTTTCGATGATCGGCTTGAACTCCATCTGATCGAGAATGTCGCGCTGAAGATCGATGCCCGGGGCGATTTCGATCAGCTCCAGCCCTTTGGGAGTCAGCTGCAACACGCAGCGCTCGGTTACATACAGCACTGGCTGCGAACGTTTCGAGGCGTAGGGCCCGGAGAAGGTGATCTGTTCGATGAGGCGGACGAATTTCTTGTTGCGGCCTTCCTGAACAATGCGCAGTTCGCCGTTTTCGACTGCAACTTTCAACCCGCCTGCGGTGAAGGTGCCGGCAAAGACCACGGCGCGGGAGTTCTGCGAGATGTTGATGAAACCGCCGCAGCCATTGAGGCGGCCGCCGAAGCGGGAGGCGTTGACGCTGCCTTCGGCGTCGCATTCGGCCATGCCGAGGCAGGTGAGATCGAGCCCGCCGCCGTCGTAGAAATCGAACATCTGGTTTTGATCGATGATCGCGTCAGCGTTGGCAGAAGACCCGAAGCTGGAGCCGCCCGCAAGCACCCCGCCGACCGCGCCGGCCTCGGTTGTGAGAGTGATGTAGGGGGTGGCTTTTTCTTCGTTCGCCACTGCTGCCACACCGTCTGGTGCGCCGACACCGAGGTTTACTGCACCGTTGGGCGGCAGTTCAAAAGCGGCGCGGCGGGCGATGATCTTGCGCTGGTCCAGAGGCATCTTGGCGATACCCTCAACCGGCACCCGGATTTCCCCCGACAGCGCCGGATTGTGCTGCACGCCGTAGTTCATCCGGTGCATCTCCGGATCATCTGCGACGCAGACACAGTCTACCAGCAGGCCGGGGATTCTAACGTCCTTGGGTTTGATCGAACCATCTTCGACGATGCGCTCCACCTGTGCGATGACGATGCCGCCGTTGTTGTGCGCGGCCATTGCCTGGGCCAGGCAGTCCAGCGTCAGCGCCTCGCGCTCCATGCTGATGTTGCCGGAGCGGTCGGCGCTGGTGCCGCGGATGAAGGCAACGTCGATCTTTGTCGCCTTGTAGAACAGCCATTCTTCGCCATCGACCTCGTGGTAGCGGACGATGTCCTCTGCGGTCACCTTGTTGACCTTGCCGCCGCCATGACGCGGATCGACATAGGTGTGCAGGCCGACCTTGGAGAACAGCCCCGGCTGGCCGGCGGCACAGGCACGGTAAAGCTGGGAAATCACCCCCTGCGGCAGGTTGTAACCGCAGATCTTGTTCTCTTGCGCGGCCTGGGCAACCTTCGGCATGCGGCCGAAGTTGCCGGCAATCACCCGGCGCAAGAGACCGTCGTGATGCAGTCGTCCGGTGCCCAGACCTTTGCTGTCCCCGGCGCCGGCACACATGATCAGGGTCAGGTCGCGCGGGGCGCCTTCGGTCAGAAAGCGTTTTTCAAGCGCTGCGTGCAGCATCTCGGGGATGCAGCTTTGCACAAACCCAGTGGTGGTCACGACGTCGCCGTCGCGGATCAGCGCCATTGCCTGTTCAGTTGTCGTTGTCTTGTCTTTCATGGCGTCGCCTCCTCCCCGAAGCTGCGAGCCGCGGGAATGGGGGCAGCATCCGCACGGCAGTTTGGTCGCAGATGTTAGTCTTGGCGCGGTGTGCTCCTATCTTGCGATTGCGTCAGCGTGTTGGGGAGTTACGACATCCGGCCTGCGCGCCGATCGGTAAGTTTCCGATCGGCGTCACCATGTGCCTGATTGGGCGAGAGGTCGACAACCAGCTGTTTCCGGTGGCGAAAGCTGCTGGTTGTCTAAGTCAGAACAGACCGGCACCGGAGGTCAGCCAGTCATCCAGGCTGATATCCTGCAGGATTACGGACCAGTTGCTGCCATCGGAAACTTCGAGTTCGTCGCCAAGGTTGAAGATCCGCAAGGAATGGCGGGTAGGGCCGTCGACCTTGATGAGGTCCTGGCCGAGTTCGAAATCGGTTATGGTATCTTCGCCTGCATGCGATGATAGGAAAACAAAGCAATCAGCTCCGGCTCCACCTGTGAGCTGGTCGTTCCCTTTCCCACCGATCAGAACGTCGTGGCCGCTGTCTCCATCAAGGGTGTCATTGCCGAGGTTGCCGCGCAGCAGGTCTCTGCCAGAACCACCATAGAGATCGTCATTGCCACTGCCGCCGATGAGGTGGTCCGCTTGAGCCCCACCGAACATCAGGTCGTCCCCCAGACCGCCTTTCAACAGGTCCTGGCCGCGGTTACCAGACAGGTAATCATCGCCGCGGTTGCCTTTCAGAATGTCCGAGCCGCTGCCACCGCGCAGTTCATCGTCGTTGGCGCCTCCGGACAGGCTGTCGGCCCCATTGCGCCCATGAATGAAATCGCGCGCGCTGGTGCCCGTCAAGTCGTCCTGACCATTGGTGCCCATAGTGCGGTCCATCGCGGCAAAGACGTCTTTTTGCAGTTGGTTGATATCAGTGTTTCGCACAATGATGTCGGACAGGCTGGTGTTCCAAAGCTCAGCCCGTTCACTTTGGGAGATTCCGTCGCGCCCTTCGCTCCAGTAGGGGTCACCGTCACGCAGCCGGGTGAATTGATCTGCCATTACGATCGTGAAGGTTTCGCCCAGGAGGCCGCTGCCATACGGGTCTTCTGCAAGGCCGCCAATCCATGCATCCACCAGGTCTGTATCGCCATAGGCCTGCTTGAGTTTGGCTGCCAGTGCCGCATCAGAAGTGATGTCTGAAAAGGTCTTGGCTTCTGACAGTCCCAAGGTCTCGCGCAGGTTGTTGTAGCTGGCAACCCCCATGTCACGGCCGCGCTGAATATTGAGAGCAGCAAGGTCAAGCCCGCCGGCGCCTGGTGGTCCGAACAGAAAGGAACGGACATCCTCAACGACTTTGGTGTCGATAGCTTCCGAGGTTTGAATGGCCGCACCGCGCAGCACATTTTCGATCATGTTTTTTTGGCTGACCAGATGCGGCTGGAAGAAGGCGTCTCGCAGGGGCAGCGGGTCCAGCTGCTTGCCGTTCTCGGCGACTCGTTGCAGATTTGCTGACAGCAGCGTGTGCCCCAGACGGTAAACTGCCGCCGAAAACTCGATGGCAATCCCGGGGTTTACCTCTGCATCATATCCTTCGTAAGCGCCAATGGCATCTTTGCCGATCAGGATTGGCAGGAACTCTTTGTAGGTGACAGCTTGCACCAGAGCCTCGACACGGGCGCGGGCTGCCTCGAATAGCTCATCGCCCGTCAGCGCCGGGTTTCTTGTGGACAATTCGTCGACTAGCCGGTTGTGCTCTCGGGTGAACAGCGTGTGCATTGACGTCAAGGCGACATTTTCAGCGGCGCGGACATCTCCGGTCAGAAAACCGTCGCCGTCACGATGCAGGAACTCGTCTGCGGTCATCTTCAGCTTCCCGCCAGAACCGCGCATTGCGCTGACCATTTCTTCGGTCGAGCCATAAACCATCGACGCATCGACATAAGCCGTGATCTCGTTATGGTATCCGTCGTGATGGTGCTCGATGCGGGTAAATGGGATGATGGCCTGCCCGGTTGCGAGTGGGTCAAAGAACGGGTCGCCTGCCGGAACTTCAATATGCGCGGTGACTTCGCCTTCTGAACCGGAAAGCGACAGGTCGTGGTCCAGAAACTGACCCCAGATCCACAGGAAATCGGAAGCGCCGCCGGTTGTTTGCGTGCTGCCGTGCTGTTGCGACAGGATGTTTGATACTTCGCGCGGGTTGGGCCGGTCATCGCCGCCCATTTCCCCATTCGGTCCCAGGTCGCTGGGTGCCATGAGAAGCAGCGCAGAATTTGTTGCGCCCCAGTCAGGATGGTCAGGATGTGCAGAAATGCCATCGGCAGGGCGCACGGCCCCAATCTTTAAGTCGGACATGTGATCCCCCAATCACTCGTTACTTTTACTAGAAACGCCGCCGCGCCATGCACACTCCCCAGTGCCAAGCGGTGGCCATTCACCTGCCGGTTCCAGCGAAAAACACTGCCGGAACACAGGATCATCTGTCAGTTTATCATATTTTTGTGATAAATTGTGAATTTAAATTAACAGTCTGATTTACATGACTTTTTCAGACAGTTTCAGGAGTTTGCAGGAAGGAGCTGAACTCAGGTTCCTGTAGATTGGGGCGCGGTGTCTGTTGTGTCCGGCAGATGGGCCCATTCCGCGATCCGGTCCAGCAGTTCCTTTTTGCGCACGGGTTTGGTGATGAAGCCAACCATTCCCGCTGCCCGGCAGGCGGCTTCATCGGTGCTCAGGACATTTGCTGTCAGCGCTACAATTGGACAGGGACCGCACCCATTTTCCCGCTCCCATTCACGCAGGCGCCTGGTTGCCTCCAACCCATCCATGACCGGCATAGACATATCCATAAGCACCAGATCGAAGTCCTGGGCGGCAAACGTATCAACAGCCTCCTGGCCGTTGCTGCAAATGGTTAGTTGAATGCCGGTTGGGGCAAGCATCTTCTTCAGAACAAGCTGGTTGGTACGGTTATCTTCTGCTGCCAGAACACGTAGCTGATTGAACTTGTCCTTCGGGTATCCAAGTCCAGGTAGACTGATGGCAGCAGCCAAAGACGGCGCGGAATTCAAGGCTTGTTGCAGCGTCTGGAGGATATGCAGACCTCGGGCAGGCTTCATCAGCACATGCACAGACTTGCAAACGCTGAGCGCCTGGAAGTCAGGCAGCAGCAGGCCTTCTGTGCAATAGACAACGGGCAATTCGCGGTAGCCGGGCAGCGCATGTAACTCCTGGCAGAGCATTTTGGCATTTTCGAGCGTCTGGCTGGCTTCGACAAGAACCAGATCGGGACGGCGCCCAGCGGCGGCCTTGGCTTTGAGCTGGGTCAACAGCTCTGTCGGCCCGTCTGCGGCCGTCGCCGCAGCACCCCAGTATTCCAGCTGCCGCAACCGTACGTCCCGAGAGAACGGCAGATCGGCCAGGACAATAATTTCTTTGCCAGCCAATGGTTGTGAGCGTGTTGGAATTGGCGCGGCCACCGGCAGGGTCAAACAGACCGTGAAGCAAGAGCCGTTGCCGGGTTCAGAAGCCACATCAATCCGCCCGCCCATTGCATGCGCCAGCCGCGAGGAAATCGCCAGCCCCAGGCCGGTTCCTTCAAACCGCCTGGCCGTGGTGCTCTCGACCTGTTCAAAGGCGTAGAAAATCTGGCCAATGCTGTCTTTGGGGATGCCAACACCGGTGTCCTGCACATCAATGCAAAGCGGAATTTCGTGGCTGGCATCGTAGTTGAGCGTAATGCTGATGTGGCCCTTGAGCGTGAACTTGACCGCGTTGCCAACCAGGTTCATCAAAATCTGCCGCACACGGCCGCCGTCGCCGGAAAAGACTGCCGGGCTGCCCTCGGGAATGTCGATGCAGATCTCAAGGCCCTTGGCTGCGGCGCTGGGCGACATCAGTGCGGCGACTTCATAAATCACGTCTCGCAGGTTGAAAGGCTGGTTCAGCATTTGTGTCTTGCCGGCCTCCAGTTTCGAGAAGTCGAGGATATCATTGACGATACGCAACAAAGCTTCCGAGGAGGCCAGGATAGTGCTGGTGCATGACTGTTGTTCCGGCGAAAGAGCTGTTTCACTGAGCACCTCGGCCATGCCGAGCACCCCGTTGATGGGGGTCCGGATTTCGTGGCTCATGGTGGCGAGAAAGCGCGACTTGGTTTCCGTGGCGGCTTCTGCCCTGGCTTTTTCCTGCAGCAACCGGTCAGCGATCCGCTTCTTTTCCAGCAGGCTGATTTCCAGCGTATCGAGCGCGGCGAAAACGGCGGCGATTTCATTGTCGCCATCCGGTGCTGCCGGGTGTTCCCAGGCTGCCAACCGCCGCAGTTTGCAGGTAGCTCGCTGCATCGCCGCAGAAAAACTGCGCGCCTTGCGCATGGCAAATATTAGCGCAGCGGTCATAAGCAGGGTAGTGCCGGTCAGCCCCAACACGAGAATGCGGGTGAGCGCCGCGTTTGCCGCTGCTACGGCGCGTTCCGCGTGCTGAGTGGTGAGCTCACTAACATGCCGGGCCTGAGATGTAACGGCCTCGCTGCTAAGGGCTAGGGCACTGAGCGTGGGAATTTCCGGTTTCGGTTTTATGCCCAAAAGCACAACGGCCTTGGAACACCATCGCTCCAGGGCATCGTCCAGCGCTCGGATTTCTGCCCGCAACGGTGTCGGCAGCGGCAGATCCATCAGTGCAGACAGTTCTTGGTCGATGGTAGCCAAATGGCCTTGGAAATTGCGCGCGACCTCAATTTGCGGATGCAGCCGCGTCGTTTTCAGCACGTCTTGTGCGTATTCTTCCGCGGTGGTTATTCCTGCTATGACACTGCTGGTGCGCCGGGAGACCTCCAGCGATGCTTCAAGAACGGCATCCTTGCGGGCAGACGCATAAATTGCCATGCCGCCGACCAGCATTGACGCGCAAGTTGCCGCGACTGCGATCATCAGGACGGGCAAAACGATGGACCGTTTGATGTTCATAAGCGGTTTTCTCCAGCCCAATACATCAGTTGGCCGGCAGGATTGGGGTTGGAACATTGGAATCTGTGCCCGTCAGTGTCTCCAGAAAAGCAATGAGGTCGGCAGTTTCATTGCTGGAGATATCAAACGCAGAGATGTCTGTGGGTCTGCCTTCTGCGGCAGCGCCGCCTGAGGCATAGTGGCGGATCACCTCCTCTAGGGAACGCAGCGAGCCATTGTGCATGTAGGGCGCGCGCAGTGCGATACTGCGCAGCCCGGGCGTTTTGAAGCGGTATTTCTGATCAGGATCGGACGGCTCCAAGGCGCCGCGGCCTAAGTCGGTGGTTTCCAAGCCGATGTCATAGAGTTGATTGTTGGTGAACATCCAGCCTGAGTGGCAGACCGTGCAATTCGCCTTGCCAGCAAAAAGCTCGAAACCGCGCTTGGCAGCATCAGAAATAGCGGTTTCATCGCCCTCCACCCAGCGGTCAAAGCTGGCACTGCCGCTGACAATGGTGCGCTGATAGGTGGCCAAAGCGGTTAGAACGGTCTCTTTGCCGATGCCTTGTTCAGGGAACAGCCGGGCGAACCAGATTCTGTAATCCTCCACTGCTGACAACCGCTGAGTGATGCCTTCGAAAGTTGCATTCATTTTTGTTGGATCGGTTATCGGCCCGATGGCCTGTTCCTCCAGGCTCTCTGAGCGGCCATCCCAATGCAGCGGGGTGATCCATGCGGCGTTGATCAGTGTTGGTGCGTGGCGGCGCACAGGCTTATTGGCCGCGCCAATGGGTTTGGGTGCCGGGACTTCCCAGCCAAAAGACGGGTTGTGGCAGCTGGAACAGCTGATGTTCCGGCCGCTTGAAAGGCGCGGATCGAAGAACAGCATCTTGCCAAGAGCAGCGATTTCACGATCGTAGGGTGCAGAGGCGGGAAACGGCACCGTCTCAGGGCGCCGGAACACATCAAGCCCGGCCGTTTGGGCCAGGCTTTGGACTGTCCAGAACACGCCGGAACACATCAAGCCCGGCCGTTTGGGCCAGGCTTTGGACTGTCCAGAACAGCAACGGCACCAGGGCAGCTGCCGCAGGTTTCCACCACATTCAGGATCTCCTCTCTACCTTCCAGAACATTGTTAACCGGAAGGGTATCATCTGAGAAGGCCGTTAAATAATCGTGAGCTATGCTTGCCCCGCTGTCGAAGGCTGACTTTGCGGCCGGTTTGCCTTCTTAGAACCGAGCTTGGGGGTAACCAGCCAGGGGCCGATCTTCAGCACCATAAGGGCAAATCCTGCGGTCCAGAGGCCGACTGAGACGGTGATACCATCCCAGCCTGCAATAAAGTCTGTGCCGTCGGCAATTCGCGTTGCGGCGGATGTCAGCACCAGCATGAAGGCCAGCGTCAGAACAGGACCGGCAGCCAAAGGGCGACCGCTGTGTCCCATGGTCGCGCGCATCATCACCGCCAGCGTCATGGCGCCGATGGCACCAATGCCCAGAATATGCGCGGCTACAGCGGGTTCCAGCAGGCCAAAGGGCGCGCCGCCCGCTGCGATCAGCCCAGCGGGAACCAGAGCGTAAGATACATGCAGCATCAGCAGTAGCGGGTCCGGCCAGGCGGCAATTCCGCGCCAGCGGGCCAGCCGCAGCGCATGCACCAGGCCCGCGGCCAACAACAGCGCACCGGTTACAGCGGACCAGGGTGCTGCCGTCCAGGCCAGCAGCGCCGCAGCGCCGCAGACCAGTGCCGCCGCGTCAATCCTGCCGAAGGGCGCGGGCATCTTTTCCGAGCCGGCTTTTGCCAGCCAATTGCGTGTGAAACTGGGAATAATACGGCCGCCTATCAGCATGATCAGGAATATCAGCACCGCAATACCCAGACGACGTGAGAAATCCGCTTCTCCCGCAGTATACGCTTCGATGTGAAAGCAGGCATTGGCGGCACCCAACAGGGTGACCGGCACCAGAACCTTGAGATTGCGCCAGTTTTTGCCGGCGATGATCTCTGCTGCGATCATGGCTATGACCGCAGCAAGAAAGGCACAATCCACTGCCATAACCCCCAGTGCAGGCAGTCCCAGCCAGCCCGCTGCCGCCAGCCGTCCAAGCAGCCACAGGCCGGACAGCAGCGCCAGCGGCCAGCCGCGGGAAGGCATCCGCCCTGTCCAATTCGGAACCGCGGTAAACAGAAATCCCGCCACAACTGCGGCGGCGTAGCCGAAAATCATTTCGTGAATATGCCAATCAGCAGGCAGAAAGGGCCCTGAGTACTCCACATCGCCGCGCCAGATCAGCAGCCAGGCAGGGATCGACAGCAAGGCAAACAGGCAGGCGCCCAGAAAGAACGGCCTGAAGCCGAAGGAAAAGAGAACTGGTCCAGTGTATTCGGTTCGCGCAGCCATGCCGGCCTCCATGCGTCCGGTCAGGAAATGACGGGCGGCATTGGTCGGTGCCGCCCGCCGGTCTGGCGCAAGGGACGCAATCTTCCGCCAAGCCAGATGGATCAGCGCCGACGGGCAGGGGAGTACGTATGTCTTTTGTCATCCGCTGCCGCCCAACCGTTGTTGGTGATTTCTGAGCGGAGCCCGTTAGGGCCTCGTCTCGGAAATCTGCCACGTGGCGAACGCGGATGGGGGCGAGGCAATGCCATTCGACATCAGTGGTGCGGCCCGCAGGCGTAGCCGAGGACACGGTGCTGTCTAATGGGGTTGCCCGAGGGGGAAGGCGGCGTCTTCCCCCTGATGCAGCGAAGCGGCGTTCGGCTTGTCCGAACCCCAAGCTGCCGGGACTGGATCCGGATCCGGCGGATCCGGCCGCATACCCTTAATGCGCTGAACGAGATGAAGGAGTCTGCTTCGCTCGACCCCGAACTATGCTGATGTCATCGAATTTGGCAGCAAAATGAAAAGGGTGAGGAATGGAGCAGAGACTATTTGTTGGCTTGGACGTTCACAAACGCAACGTCTCAGTTGGATTGGCCGAAGATGGGCGCACTGGCGAGGTGCGCTTTCTTGGGGACATTGAAAACACACCGGTCGCCGTGGAAAGCCTGATGCGACGATTGTCAGAACGCGGTCGTGCGCTGGATTTTTGCTATGAAGCTGGACCCTGTGGTTACGGTATCTATCGGCAACTCACAGGGGCGGGGCATGAATGCAGCGTCGTCGCCCCGACCAAGATCGCGGTGGCGCCTGGGGACAAGGTCAAAACGGATCGGCGGGATGCACAGCGATTGGCCGTCTTGCATCGGGCGGGCGAACTGACGCCGGTATGGGTTCCAGACGGCCGACATGAAGCCATGCGTGATCTGATCCGGGCGAGAATGGACGCTGTGCGACAGGTGACAACAGCCCGCCATCAGCTTTCTTCGTTTCTGTTGCGGCACGGCCGGACCTATCCTCCCAATCGCAAACCCTGGACAAAAATCCATAGCCGGTGGCTTGGGACCCAGAGCTTTGACGAACCGGCGCAGCAAATTGTGTTCCAGGACTATGTCCAAACGGTTTGGACCGCTGTTGAACGGCGCGACAACATGGTCAAGCGGATCGAAGAATTGGTGCCAGACTGGTCGCTCGGAGAGTTTGTCTATGCGCTCCGCTGCTTTCGAGGGCTCGACTTGGTCTCTGGGGCGACGCTTGCGGCCACCATCGGCGATATCAGTCGGTTCGACAAACCTCGCCAGTTGATGAACTATCTCGGGCTCACGCCGTCTGAATACTCGAGCGGCGGCACCATCCGCCGGGGCGGCATCACCAAAACCGGGAACCGTGAAGCTCGCAGGATGCTGATCGAGGCGGCCTGGTCCTATCGCTTCCCGGCGAAAGTTGCCCAGCACAAGGCGCGTGTTCTCGAAACCCAGCCAAAATGCGTGCGCGATCTGGCCTGGAAAACACAAGAACGGCTGTGCAAGCGATACCGATCGCTTCAGGCCCGAGGAAAGAAATCGACCGTCATTGTTGCCGCCATCGCGCGCGAACTCGCCGGGTTCGTTTGGGCCCTGGGGCAAGAGATGCAGCCCAGCTCCGGCTAGGGCTGCGGGTCAGGCCGGGTGAAACCTGCGGTTAAGGCAACTCTCGCTTCGCCCTTTGGGCAGGATCTGCCGACGCCCGCGAGGGAGTAAAGAGAAAGGCCTGCGACGTAGCACGTTCATGCGGTTCCGATCCGCGAATGCAAGACTGATAGACCGTCGCCATCCGAATGGCTCACCCAGCCTGACCCACCCAATCCTATGGCAGACATCACTCCATCGACAAGATGGAGCAATTACCCCTGCGCCTCCCCTGTTGACAAAAGACATGCAAGAGGGAGGCACCCCAATTCCGGATGCCCGGTTTCCCGCACGGTTGTTTCCTCTGGTGCCACTATGCGATAACTGCGAGGCGACCACTTTGTCCTTCAGCAAACTTGCGGTGCATTCTTGTCCAAGCTCGACGAAAGCCTTCTGACCGGGCTGCCTCCCTTCAGCCTTCTGGAGCGCGGCCAGATCCGCGAAATTCTCGATCAGGCGCTGCCCAAGCGGTATGATGAAGGACTAGAGATTTTTCGCGAAGGCCATGATGCTGAGCGGTTCCATTTGCTTCTGGACGGCTACATCCGCGTGGTGAAGACAACAGAAGGCGGCGAGCAGATTATTGCGCTGCATATTTCCCCCGGCCAACTGTTCGGCATTGCGCCGGCACTGAACCGCGACACCTATCCGGCGACTGCAGTGGCGGCCTCTGAATCGCTGGCATTATCGTGGCCGGTGCGGCTGTGGGGTGAATTCATGGCCAAGTATCCGGGATTTGCTACCGAAAGCTACAGTACTCTGGGGCGGCGGCTGGGAGAGATGCAGACCAGGATTACCGAACTGGCCACCCAGGCGGTTGAACAACGTGTGGCGGCAGCGCTTCTGCGGATGGTGAGCCAGTCGGGCCGTAAGGTGGACGCGGGGATTGAGATCGCGTTCCCGGTGACCCGGCGCAATATCTCAGAGATGACCGGCACCACCCTGCACACGGTGAGCCGCCTGTTGTCGGCCTGGGAGAAGGACGGCATCGTGCAGTCCACCCGCAAACACATCGTGGTGACCGATCCGCACCGGCTGATGATGCTGAGCGGGGCGCAGGGGGAGGGGCATGCGCCGCCGTAAAGAAACTTGAACAGATCAGATGTTATCCCAGCCTTGTACCACGGGCAGGTCATCCTGCATGGATGCGGCATCCTGTGCTGAAGTCGGCGCAGCGATTTTCGTTTCCGGGACGGCTGGTATTGAACCTGCGCTTCCGTCCTTGAACTTGGAAACCTCTTGCGTCAGATGGCCGCCGCCTTTCGCCGATCGCCTGATTTCGTTGCATGGGGAAACTGGTCGGTGAAAACCTTGCCGCTGGCAAGATCTGACCAGAAGGTTTTGTAATCTTCGGATGCGACCAGTTCCGGGACGACGAACTTGGAATGGTGCTTTCCCTGGATGTCCTCCAGGGTGTATCCCAATGCGTTCAAGTTTCGGTTTTGCAGTGATGATGGTGCCGTCCGGCTGGAACTGGA
Organism: Rhodobacteraceae bacterium (ex Bugula neritina AB1); assembly: GCA_001730095.1. Classification (GTDB taxonomy): domain Bacteria; phylum Pseudomonadota; class Alphaproteobacteria; order Rhodobacterales; family Rhodobacteraceae; genus Leisingera. The sequence goes on along the minus strand of MDLF01000018.1, from coordinate 106,245 downwards.
TGGTCGCCTGTGTCCGGTCAACCATTCCGGCGATGATGGCGATGGTATCGTCTTGCGCAGCCGTGATTGGATTATTTTTTAAACAATGGATTAGCTGCAGGGTTGGTCGAACTTCACCCCTCTGGCAGCGCGCTGTTTCGTGAAATGAGAATAAAATGATTAGTCCGCTCAGATGCTGCTGAAACAGGGAGAATTTGACCGATAGAAGCTTTTGTAGGCAAAATTCCGCTGCAAGCCCTTGGCACTAAGAGAACGGGCCAAGCTGTTCTGACGGATCACAACCGGCGGAAACAGAGCGGGTCAGCAACCTGTCAGAACCCGCTTCAGACGATCAGGACATTTCTCAGGGTTTCCCGAAATGCCATCTCCTCCAGCCCATACTCCTCACATGCATCAATAACCGTGTGAAAGGGGGCGATGGGGCAGCCGGGACACAGCATCTGCTGCTCCATGAACTTGCCAGCGCAGGCGGGCCAGCGATGGAACAGTTCCGCGAGCGGCAGGTCAGGGTCGTCGAAATCGGGGCGGCGCATGGGCTTCCTCCTTTCCTGCATCTTGCGTGCAGCAATGGGCGCGGTCTTTGCGCTTGGACAATAACGCCGGCAGTGCGCGGGGTTAGGCAGAAAGCATCCGCAACTGTACTCAGGACCGCGATATGTCAGAGATACTTACCAAGTCGCGGGCCAGGAATGTGTTCTACGGGGGCTCCTTGTTCTTCGTCGTCGTGTTCGTGGCCATGACCGCGCACAGCCACCGCTATATCACCCAAACATCCACCGCTGGCATGGAGCTGACCGACGAGGTGCGTTTGGGCAAACATGTGTGGGAACGCCATTCCTGCATCAACTGCCACACATTGCACGGCGAAGGGGCCTATTTCGCACCCGAGGTGGGCAATGTGATGACGCGCTGGGGTGTGCTGGACGATCCGGAAGGCGCCTATGAAATGCTGGACGGCTGGATGAAATCACAGCCTTCCGGCGTTGAGGGGCGCCGTCAGATGCCGTTCTTCGAGCTGACGGACGAAGAGACCAAGGCCTTGTCCGAATTCCTGCGCTGGGCGGATCAGACCGATACCCAGAACTGGCCGCCGAATGATGCAGGCTGAGGGAGAAAAACAATGAAGTATCAATCTCAAAAAGTGGCCTATGCCTATTTCATGGTCGCGATGGGCCTGTTTGCCATTCAGGTGCTGGGCGGGCTGCTGGCGGGCTGGATCTATGTCTGGCCCAACACGCTGAGCGAGCTGTTGCCATTCAACATCGTGCGGATGCTGCACACCAATGCACTGATTGTCTGGCTGCTGCTGGGCTTCTTTGGCGCCGCCTATTACCTGATCCCCGAGGAATCCGAGCGTGAGCTGTTCTCAGTGAAGCTTGCCTATATACAGCTGGCCATTCTGGTCGTTGGCACCTTGGGCGCGGTCGGCTCGTATCTCGTCGGCATCCACGGCGGGCGGGAATTCCTGGAGCAGCCCTTGTGGGTCAAGTTCGGCATTCTGGTTGCGGCGGTGATCTTCCTGGTGAACATCTCGCTGACCGTGCTGGCGGGCCGCAAGACTGCGATCACCAACATCCTCTTGATGGGGCTGTGGCTGCTGTCGCTGCTGTGGATCTTTGCCTTTATTAACCCCGACAACCTGTCGCTCGACAAGATGTATTGGTGGTTTGTTGTCCACCTGTGGGTGGAAGCCACCTGGGAACTGGTTATGGCTGCGATCCTTGGCTACCTGATGCTGAAGCTGACTGGCGTTGACCGCGAAGTGGTGGAGAAATGGCTTTATGTCATCGTGGCGCTGGCCCTGTTCTCCGGCATCCTTGGTACCGGCCACCACTTCTTCTGGATCGGCACCCCCGGCTACTGGCAGTGGATCGGTTCGATCTTTTCGACCCTGGAAGTGATCCCCTTCTTCGCAATGATGAGCTTTGCCTTTGTCATGGTCTGGAAGGGCCGCAAGAATCACCCGAACAAGGCGGCACTGCTGTGGTCGCTGGGGGCTTCTACCGTTGCCTTCTTCGGTGCCGGCGTCTGGGGCTTCCTGCACACGTTGCACGGGGTGAACTTCTATACCCACGGAACCCAGATCACTGCGGCGCACGGGCATCTGGCCTTCTACGGTGCCTATGTGGCGATGAACCTGGCCATGTTCACCTATGCGATGCCGCAGCTCAGGAACCGTGACCCCTATAATCAGGTGCTGAACATGGCGTCCTTCTGGCTGATGACCGGTGGCATGGCCTTTATGACCTTTGTGCTGACCTTTGCCGGAACCATCCAGACCCACATGCTGCGCATTGTTGGCGACTACTATATGGATGTGCAGGACCAGCTTGGCATCTTCTATCTGATGCGTCTTGGATCTGGCGTGGTGGTGGTGCTGGGGGCACTTCTGTTCATCTACGCAACCGTGGTGGTGCGCCGCGAAGTCATCAAGCCGGGCCGCTCGGCCGTACCGGGAGAATAAGCCATGAATGCGATAAATAAGCCATGAATGCGATAAACACGCCGTCCGTGCCATTCTACCGTCCCGCAGGCGATGAATGCACCGTCTTCGAAATGGCCCAAGCCAACGGTCTGCCCCTTCTTCTGAAGGGGCCCACCGGCTGCGGCAAGACACGGTTCGTGGAACATATGGCAGCCCGGCTTGGGCTGCCCCTCCACACTGTCGCCTGCCATGACGACCTGTCCGCTGCCGATCTGATTGGGCGCTACCTGCTAAAGGGGGGCGAAACCGTTTGGGTTGACGGCCCGCTGACCCGCGCGGTGCGCGAAGGTGGCATCTGCTACCTTGATGAGGTGGTCGAAGCCCGCAAGGACGTGGCCGTGGTGCTGCACCCCTTGACCGACGACCGCCGCCGCCTGGTCATCGACCGCACGGGCGAAGACCTGTCAGCCCCCAAACCCTTTATGCTGGTCGCCAGCTACAACCCTGGCTACCAGAACATCCTGAAGAAGCTGAAACCTTCGACCCGGCAGCGGTTCCTGTCGATCGGCTTTGACTTCCCTGAGGCCTCCGCCGAAACCGCAGTGGTTGCGGCTGAAAGCGGGCTGGACGCAGATCGCTCTGCGGCACTGGTGCGGCTGGCAGGTCATATCCGCAAGCTGTCGGGCATGGACCTGGAGGAGGGGGTTTCCACCCGCCTCTTGATCTATGCCGCCACGCTGATTGCCAAAGGCATGAGCGTGGAGCGCGCGGTAGAGGCCGCCATCATCGAGCCTCTCAGCGACGAAGCCGATGTGAGCCAAGCGCTGCGCGACCTTGCAGCCAGCGTTTACGGGTGATGCGATGATCCACGCTCTCGACCTTCTGGAACCCGAGGAAACGGTTGGCAACCTGTGGCACGGCATGGCCACACGGATCGGCGCTGCCGGGGATGGGGCCGTACACACTGTCCGGTTTGAGGACATGCGCGCCAGCGTGGCCGCGCTGTTCCGGGCGCTGGGCGGGGCCGGGGGCGTGGAAATCCAGGTGGCGCCTGCGGTGCTGTCGGACCACCGCCCGAACCGACTGCGCCGCATCGGCACCCCGCGGGAAATGGTGTATGTGGCCGGTTTCGACGGCGAACGCCTGCGTCTGCCGCCGGAAATATCTGCCTTCCCCAGCCGGGCGCTGAACCGCAAGGCCTATCTGTGGCTGGCCGCGATGGCCGCCATGATCGAATTGCCGAAACGCAATGAGGACCGCTATCAGGCCGACCAGCTGGAGATCGCGGCCAATGCCCGCGCAGCCGATCGGGTGTTTGCCGCCTGTCCGGGTCTGCGGTCTGCCTATGGGGCGTTCTGCGCCCATATGGCCGAGACCCGCAAGCGCAGCGGCCTGCCGCGGTTTGAGGCGCGGATTGAACGGATGGTGCTGGATCAGATCGGTTCTGACTGCCGGATTGCCGAACCCTGCACCTGCACCGCGCCGCTCGGATACCGGACCTATCAGCCGGTGCCGTTCTGGCTGCGCTTGGCAGTTCCGCAGGCGGGCAGGGGGGCAGCGCCTGAGGCGGAAGAGATGAAAACCCCCGGCATTGCCGTTTCCACCCGCAAAACAGCCAAGCGGCAGGACCAGGACCAAACCAGGCGCAAGGACAGCTTCATCGTCCACCGGTTTGAATCCATCCTGTCCTGGGCTGAAAGCCTGAACATCAACCGGATGGTGGATGACGACGACAACGAAAATGCCCAGAAAGCGGCAGAGGATCAGGATAACCTCACCCTTTCGCAACATATGAAGCGCGCGGTCTCAAAGCTGCGGATCTCGCTGGACTTGTCGCCGCAGGACGCCGAGCATGAACGGCTGGCTGGGCAGTTCACTTACCCCGAATGGAACCACCGGCTGGGCCAGCACATGCCGGCCCATACCTGCGTGCTGGAGGCCGAAGGTAAGCCCGCGGACAGCTTCCAGCCCGACCCGCGGCTGGTTTCCCGGGTGCGCCGCCAGTTTGCGCCGCTGCACCCGCGCCGGGTGATGCTGCCGCGGCAGCTGGATGGTGACGAGTTGGATCTGGAAGCGGTGGTGAAATCTCATGTCGATCTAGCCTGCGGCCAGCAGGGCAGCGACCGGGTCTGGCAGGCCAGCCGCCCGATGGCCCGCGACCTGAGCGTGGCTGTGCTGATGGACTGTTCCCGCTCGACCGAGGCCACGGTCGGCGACCGCCCGGTGATCGAAACCGCCCGCGAATCCCTGGCGGCCCTGGCCGGCGGCATTGCCACCGCGGGCGACCGCCTGGGCATCTGGGGCTTTTCCTCCCTGCGTCGCGACCGCGTTTTTCTGACCCGCGCCAAAGGGTTTGAAGACCCGATGTCCGAGGTGGTCACCGCCCGCATCGGCGGCTTTAAGCCTGGCCACTACACCAGACTGGGCGCCGCCATCCGCCATGCCTCTGCCCGGCTGGCCGACGAGGGCTCTGAACGGCGCCTGCTCTTGGTGCTGACTGATGGCAAACCCAACGATCTTGACCACTATGAAGGCGTGCATGGCATCGAAGACAGTCGCATGGCGGTGCGCGAGGCCCGCGCCCTGGGCCAGTCGGTGCATGGCGTGGTGATCGACGCCGACGGGCAGGACTGGTTTGCCCGGATCTTCGGGCGCGCGGGGTTTACTTTGCTGCCCGACCCGGCCCGGTTGCCGCGCGCTCTGCCGGAAATCTATCAATCCCTGACCATGGAGCACTGAACTGAGATGAAACGCAGTCTTTCTCTGGCCCTGCTGGCGCCTTCCAGCGCCTTTGCCGCCGCATTTGAGCGCCCGATCCCGCAGCCGCAGACCGAAACGGCGGAATTCTGGTTCCTGGTCGGCTCCATCGCGCTGGTCGTCAGCTTGGGGTTTGTCCAATACTTGGTGAGCCGGAGATGACACTGCAGCCCTCCTGGCGATTGCTGGCCGCGCTCTACCCGTTCGGGGCGGGGGCTGCGGCGGTCAATATCTTCTTCGCCTCGCTGATTGCCAGCTGGATCGGCTGGCGGGTGCTGAGCCCTTATGAATCGGTGGCCTGGGGGCTGTTGCTGGGCATGCCTGCGACGTATGTTTTCGCCCGCCATATCGAGAGGCTGAAACGGCAGGCCGACGGCAGCTAAGGTAAGTTGACACAATCAAAAGCCCTGCGCTGCGGGGCTTTGCAGCGCTAAAATCTGAGAGGGCCAAATGTGGCAAGGCGGCTGATTTTTCGGGGGGCGCCGCCTTGCCGCGGGATCAGCCGGCCGTGGGCAACAGGCCAGCTTCCTCCGCTGCCGTCACCTCAGCCAGATCCGCCTCGCCGTCGGCATTGACGTCGATGGTTGCAAAGGTTTCTTCTGTCAGATCGGGAAACGCCGCCTGCAGCTCTGCCAGCGAATAGGTGCCGTTGCCGTCAGTATCGGCTTGGGTGATGGGTTCCATCGCCGCCAGCGGAGATGCGATCAGGGCAGCAAGTGCTGCGGCGGAGAATGCGAGCTGTTTCATGTGAGACACTCCATTTTTGGTTCGGGTCTTCCTGCGGCCGCAGTGTTATGCGTGCCGTGCCCCAGTGTTGGACCGGGCTGGTGCCGACTGCCATGATCCTGCGACTGCAAGGCCGGTTCAGGCACACGGTTGCCGGCACAGTCTGGTTTGCCCGGCACATTGCCGCTGTGACACTCTGCTGGTCCTTTCTCCGCTCATGCTGCGGGGCCAGCTTTGCGGAGTTTTGCCTGTGCTTGTGGGTTTTCTGAGAGCGGATGCTGTCACACAGGAGGCGACCGGAAACACCAAAGGTCAGGGGCCAGGTGAGTCGAAGGCGAATGGGGAAGGTTCCAAGGTCGGAGCAGACCTTGGGTGCGCAGGCCAGTTTGACTGCCGACGTGTCAAGTCGGCCGGTGGCCGGTTGCTGGTGGTCTGAGGCTTACTGCGAGGGGACTGCAAAGCCGCCGTTCACAGCGCTGATCGCCAATTCGGGTGCGGTGTTGCGGCTGGCCATGCGTTCCAAGTTCACGATTGTCGACAGCATGATGCGGTCATGGCTCCAGTCACTGGGCCGTTGCAGCAGCATCGCTGTCGCCAGCACCACCCCGGCCATTGCAAGCGAGACGACTCCCCAGCCAAGCGAATTCGGGCCTTGGGGTTGCGCAGCTGTCACAGCAAGGATGCGCCGCTGCAAAGAGGCCCCGCGGCGGGTTTCACGGCGGTCGACCAGCGCCACTGCCGGGCTGCGGCGGGTGAACATCGCGGGGCTGCGGGCGGCATGGGCGCAGGCACGGATCAGGCATTCGCAATAGGCGCGGACATCAAAATCCGGCCGTGCCATCAGCGCCTGGTCGCAGGCGAACTCGCGCAACAGCCGCACTTCGCGCCGCCACAGGTAGAAGGCGGGGTTCCAGAACAACAGCGGTCGCAGCATCTCCAGCAGGAATTCGCATTCGATATCGCGCTGACGGAAATGCTGCAGCTCATGGGCAATGGTCAGGCGCAAGTCGCGGGGATCATTCAGCAGGGCAGCTGGCAGTACGACATATCGGTGGCTTAGCCCGCGGGTGGAATAGGCCACCCGGACCGTATCTGAGACCATCAACTGCACCGACCCGATGCGTTTCCAGAGAAAGGCAGATGCAAGATTTTGGCGCAGGCGGAACACCGAAACAGCCACATGAGCCAGGCAGACTGCACCGCCTGTTGCAAAAGCGGCCGCAAAGGTCTGTGCCCAAAGCGGCTGCAGCGTGGTCAGGCCGCGCACGGCGTCCTCGCGCAGGCCAAGCAGGGCTTCGAATTCACCCGCGCTCATATTCACATGGCCTTGCAGATACTGCGAGACCAGCATGTCGGAAAAATTCGGCGGATGGGGGATGACGAAATGGGTGAAAGCATGGATCAGCACCGGGCTGGCGGCCAGAAGAACCGTCATTCCATTGAGCAGCCGCAGCTGCGGCTGGTAAGCGCGGCCCAGTTTGCTGCGTCCCAGCAGCCTGCGCGCGCCGATCCAAAGCGCGGCACCTGCCAGCAGCAGGATATTCAGATCAATATAGGCATTCAGCAGAACATCAGTTGGCATTGTCCCCCAGCCTTTCCTCCAAGAGCGCCCGCATCTCCTCGAGCATCTCGTCGGTCACATCCTCATCATCGACCAGCCGCGCCACCAAGGCGGCGGGCGCGCCGTTGAAAAGCTTGCTCGAAAGGTTTTTCAGAGATGTTTTCTGATACTCTGCCTTGGGAACGGCGGGACGGTACACCAGAGAGCGATCCCTGCGCTCACTGCTGAGAAAGCCCTTTTGTTCCATGATCTTGAGAACCGTGGCCACTGAGGTGTAGGCACGTTCCTGCGCCTTGTTCAGCTGCGCCAGGATATCGCGCACGGTGCCACCGCCCATGTCCCAGACAACGGTCATGAATTCCAGTTCGACTTCTGTCAGAAGGGAATTGTCCTGTTTCTTGCGCATCGCCTTGGCTGTCCGGCTCATAGGATTGTTCCAGTCATGCTAGGGGAAGCAGGCTTCCGTGAAAACTATTTTTTTAGATGATGCGTGGCGGCTGGGGTTTTGTTGTCAAAATGTGCGCTACCGCGCGAGTCCTTGCAGCAGGTTGCGGAGTGATTTGTCATCTTGATTGTGGCGCTTCGGGTGGGTGTTTGAATTTTTGCTGAGATGGCCTTGAAGGGCAGAATTGCCTTCAAGGCCTGTTCGGATTTTGTTTTGGGGGTATCGCGTCAAGGGCAAGCCGCCTGCGGCGGGGCCGCTGGCCCCCTTGACCCGAAGGACAGTCAGACTTTCCAGAAGCAGAAGATGCCCCAGGCAATCGACAGGCCAAGCGGCCACCAGAGCGGCATCCCCACCAGGCCCAGCCAGGCCAGGAAGATGTAGGACGTACCCAGGAGGCTGATGAACAGCCGGTCGCCGCGGGTGGTGGTGAGGCCAAGCACGCCCTTGCGGACCGCGCCGCCGGGCTGGCGGATTTCGGCGATGATCAGTACACCGATAGCGCTGAAAATACCGATGAACACCAGGGCAGTGGGCCAGGTCCAGGCCATCCATGAAAGCATTTAAACCCTCCCCATCGCGAAACCTTTCGCGATGTAATTGCGGACAAACCAGATCACGATGGCGCCTGGAATGATGGTCAGAGTGCCTGCGGCTGCCAAGAGTCCAAGTTCATAGCCCGCGGAAGACGCGGTTTTAGTCATGGTGGCGGCAATCGGCTTGGCAGCGACAGCGGTCAGGGTCTTGGCCAGCAAGAGCTCCACCCAGGAGAACATGAAGCAAAAGAACGCCGCCACGCCCACGCCTGCCTTGATCGACGGCACAAAGATCGTCGCAAAGAAGCGCGGGAAAGAATAGCCGTCGACAAAGGCGGTTTCGTCCAGCTCCTTGGGCACGCCGCCCATGAAACCTTCGAGAATCCAGACCGCCAGCGGAATGTTGAACAGGCAATGCGCCAGGGCGACGGCGAGATGGGTATCGAACAGCTCCACTGCCGAGTAGAGCTGGAAGAACGGCAGCGCAAACACCGCAGCCGGGGCCATCCGGTTGGTCAACAGCCAGAAGAACAACTGTTTGTCGCCGAGAAACCGGTAGCGGCTAAAGGCATAAGCCGCCGGCAGCGCCACCGCCACCGAGATCACCGTGTTGATCGTCACATAGAGGATCGAGTTGATATAGCCCCAGTACCAGCTGGGATCGGTGAAGATGGTGGTGTAATTCTCCAGTGTGAAGCTCTGCGGGAACAGCGAGAAGCCCGACAGGATTTCATTGGTCGTCTTGAAGCTCATGGCCACCAGCCAGTAGATCGGCAGCATCAGGAACAGGATATAGACGATGGGGACGATGGACCGCTTCTGCATCTTGATCCCTCCCTTAGTTCAGGTCGTCTTTGGTCATCAGCGTGTAGAACAGCCAGCTGACCAACAGGGTGATTGCGAAATAGATGAGCGACATGGCGGCAGCGGGGCCAAGGTCGAATTGGCCAAGTGCGATTTTCACCAGGTCAATTGACAACAGCGTGGTGGAGTTGCCGGGGCCGCCACCGGTGAGCACGAAGGGCTCGGTGTAGATGTTGAAACTGTCCATAAAGCGCAGCAGGATGGCGATGGTCAGCACCGTCTTCATCTTGGGCAGCTGGATGAAGCGGAACACCGCCCAGTTGGAAGCACCATCGATCTTGGCCGCCTGGTAATAGGCGTCGGGGATCGAGACCAGCCCCGCATAGGCCAGCAGTACCACCAGCGAAGTCCAGTGCCAGACGTCCATGGTGACAATGGTGACCCAGGCCGCAATGGGGTCCTGGGTCATGTCATAATTGATGCCCAGAACGTGGTTCAGAAAATAGCCCAAGAGGCCGATGTCGGGCAGGGTAAAGATGTTCCACATCGCGCCCACCACGTTCCACGGGATCAGCATCGGCAATGCCATCAGCACCAGGCACACCGGCACCCAGAAACCGCTGCGCGGCATCGACAGCGCAATGGCAATGCCCAGGGGCACCTCGATGATCAGGATCAGGAAAGTGAAAAGGAACTGGCGGCCAAGCGCTGCATGGAAGCGGTCAGACCGCAAGATTTGCTGGAACCAGTCCAGCCCCTGCCAGAAGAACACGTTGTCGCCAAAGGTCTCCTGCACCGAATAATTGACCACCGTCATCATCGGAATAAGCGCGTTGAAGGCGACCAGCAGCAGCACTGGAAGCACAAAGAACCAGGCTTTCTGGTTTTCGGTTTTCATCAGGCCGCTCCTTGTTTGTCTGCAGCGGGGGCGGTGGCAATCCAGCTATCCACATAAAGCCGAGTCATGTCCTGGCGGAAGGCCAGATGCACGGAACTGCCTTTTGCCGGGGTGCCGCCTTCGGTGACGGCGTTGATACGGCAGCCGCCGGCCTCGCATTGGACAACCGTATGGCGGCCAACATCTGAGACCTTGGTGACTGTGGCGGGCACGCCGTGATCCGCCAAGGAGACAAATTCCGGACGGATGCCGATTTCGCTTTGGCCTCCAGCCTCACCCTGGATGGGGCCTTCTAGCGGAATGGCTTGGCCAGCAAAAACAGCGGCGCCGTGCTGCAGCGTGCAAGGTAAAATGTTCATGCCCGGCGAGCCGATGAAATGACCAACGAAGGTATGGGCGGGGCGTTCGAACAGTTCGACGGGCGTGCCGATCTGCACCACCTCGCCCAGCTGCATCACCACCACCTGTTCAGCGAAGGTGAGCGCTTCGGTCTGGTCGTGGGTGACGTAGATCATCGTCGCCTTCACACGCTGGTGCAGCTCTTTCAGCTTGCTCCGCAGTTTCCACTTCAGATGCGGATCGATCACAGTGAGCGGTTCGTCGAACATCACCACGTTCACGTCTTCGCGCACCAGCCCGCGGCCCATGGAGATCTTCTGCTTGTTGTCAGGCGACAGGCCGGCCGCCTTTTGGTCCAGCATATCTGTGACCTCGAGCATTTCGGCAATGGCCATCACCCGCTGGCGCACAGTTGCCTCATCCCGGCCGCGATTGCGCAGCGGGAAGGCCAGATTGTCGTAGACCGTCATGGTGTCGTAGATCACCGGGAACTGGAACACTTGGGCAATGTTGCGCTGATCCGGGGGCAAGGCGGTTACGTCCTGGCCGTCAAACAGGATCTTGCCCTCCGACGGCACCAGCAGGCCGGATATGATGTTCAAGAGGGTGGATTTGCCGCAGCCCGAGGGGCCGAGCAGCGCATAAGCGCCGCCATCGTTCCAATCCAGATCGATTTCCTGCAGCGCATAGTCCGAGTCGGATTTTGGCGTCGAAAGATAGCTGTGGCGCAGTTTTGAGAGTGTTATTTTAGCCATTGATGCCTCATGCCGCACGGCTGCCGTCGGGGGCAAAGAAATATGCCTGCGCGGGGTCCATGTAAAAGTCGTGCAGCTCACCCACACGGTAGGGGTGGACGCCATGGGCCAGCGAGACCCAACTGCCGGTGTCCGATCCTGTGCCCATGTCGAAATGGGCCGAGCTTTCGGAGCCGGAGAGTTCGGTGACCTGAACCCGGCCCGACAGCTGCACTTTGGCGCTGTCGCGGGCGACGGGAAGCACGTGGTGGGGGCGGACCGCGATGGTGTAGCTGCCATCGCTGAGGGTCGCTGCACTGCCGCTCAGCTCCCAGGTGACGCCTGCGCCAAGGCGGGCCATGCTGCCCTGCTTGATGATCCTGGCGGTGTTGATCGGCGGGTCGGAGAACACCCGTGCCGCATCAATATTTCCGGGGTTGCGGTAGATCTCGGCGGTGGCGCCGAACTGAGTGACACGCCCGTCGCGCATCAGCGCAGTCTTGCCGCCCAGCAGCAGCGCCTCTTCCGGTTCGGAGGTGGCATAGACCACCACTGCGCCGCGGCCTGCGAACAGTTCGGGCAGCTGGTCGCGCAGTTCTTCGCGCAGCTTGTAGTCGAGATTGGCCAGCGGCTCATCCAGGAACACTGCGCGGCTTTCCTTGGCGATTGCGCGGGCCAGCGCGCAGCGCTGCTGCTGGCCGCCGGACAGCTCATGCGGGCGGCGGTGCAGCATCGGCTTCAGCTGCAGGATTGCGGCGGCTTCCTCGACACGGTCTGCGATTTCCGACTTCGCCATCCCGGCCACTTTCAGCGGCGAAGCGATGTTCTCGAAAACCGTCATATGCGGGTAGTTGATGAAGAACTGATGCACCAGGCTGATGTTGCGCTTCTGAGTGCTGAGACGGCTGACATCCTCGCCATCCATCAGCACCTGGCCGCTGGCCATCGGGTCGAGGCCCGCCATCAGTTTGATCAGAGAAGTCTTGCCTGAGCCGGTGGCGCCCAGGAGGACGTTGAAGTGACCGGGTTCCAGCAGCAGCGAGGTTTCCTTGATGTGCTGAATGGCGCCGACGCGCTTGGTCACGTCTTTTAGTTCGAGTGCCATCTTGCTTTGACTTTCCGGCAGGCGGCCTGTTTGTGCGCAGGGCAGGCGCACGCAGTATCTTGGGGGAAACGGCCCCGGATGACGGGAAAGAGTCTTCCGGGGCCCTGACAAGTCCGGCCAGATGATGGGGATCGCTGGCCGGACCGGGAGGAGTGGCTTACTGAGTTGCCCAGCGGGCCACCAGTTCGTCATAGTTGACGGTCTGGCCAGCGGGTTTCTCGTTCTCCAGCGGCGGCTTGGCGCCGCCATTGGCATACCACCATTCCGCGTCCTTTTCCTCGTTCAGGCGCGGACCGCAGCCGCCATAGACGCCGGCCTGTTCATCTGCGCGCTGCATACGAGCCATGGTGATGTCCATTTCCTCAGCCAAGCGGTTCATCGCCTCCTGCGGGGTGAAGGCGCCGGAGTTGACGTCACCGATCTGCTGCCACCAGATCTGGGCCAGCTTCGGATAGTCAGGCACGTTCACGCCTGTCGGCGACCATGCCACACGGTCCGGCGAGCGGTAGAACTCGACCAGGCCGCCCAGTTTGGGTGCGCGCTCAGAGAAGCTTTCGTGGTTGATAGAGCTGTCGCGGATGAAGGTCAGACCCACATGGGATTTCTTCACGTCCACGGTTTTCGACACAACGAACTGGGCATAAAGCCAGGCCGCCTGCGCGCGGTCGACGGGCGTGGATTTCAGGAATGTCCAGGAGCCCACGTCCTGATAGCCGACCTTCTGGCCTTTTTCCCAATAGGGGCCGTGCGGGCTGGGCGCCATCCGCCACAGCGGGGTGCCTTCGGCGTCGACAGTGTTGTTGCCTTCGGACTGCGGCTTGACCATGTCAGCGGTGAACGCAGTGTACCAGAAGATCTGCTGCGCCACGTTGCCCTGTGCCAGGGCCGGCAGCGATTGGTAGAAGTCATAGGATGCGGCACCCGGGGGGGCGTATTTGCGCAGCCATTCGTCCCATTTGCGGATCGCATAGACCGCCGCCGGACCGTTGGCAGCACCGCCGCGGCTGACGCTGGCGCCTTGCGGGTTGCAAGTACCGGCTTCCATGCGGATGCCCCATTCATCGATCGGAACGCCGTTTGGCTCGCCTTTGGAGCCGGCGCCCGCCATCGACAGCCAGGCATCAGTCATCCGCCAGCCAAGATCCGGCGCGCGCTTGCCGTAATCCATGTGGCCATAGATCGCGGTGCCGTCGATTTCCTTCACCTGCTCGCTGAAGAATTCGGCGATGTCCTCATAGGCGGACCAGTTGACCGGCACCCCCAGATCATAGCCGTATTTTTCCTTGAACGCGGCCTGCAGGTCTTCGCGGTCAAACCAGTCCTTGCGGAACCAGTAGAGGTTCGCGAACTGCTGGTCGGGCAGCTGGTACAGGTCGCCGTCCGGGCCGGTGGTGAACTGGGTGCCCATAAAGTCACCCAGGTCGAGGCCCGGATTGGTCACATCCTTGAAGTCGCCTGCCATCATGTCGGTCAGGTTATAGGCCAGCTGCAGGCGCGAGTGGGTGCCGATCAGGTCGGAGTCATTGACGTAGCCGTCATAAAGGTTCCGCTTGGTCTGCATCTGAGTCTGCACGGCCTGAACCACTTCGCCCTCGCCGAGGATCTGATGGTTCACCTTGATGCCGGTGATCTCCTCAAACGCCTTGGTCAGCACTTCGGATTCATAGGAATGCGTCGGAATGCCTTCCGACAGCACGTTGATTTCCATGCCTTTGTAAGGTTCGGCGGCCTTGATGAACCACTGCATTTCCGAAAGCTGTTCATCTTTGGTCAGGACCGACGGCTGGAATTCTTCATCAATCCATTTTTTGGCCGCCATTTCGTCGGCATAGCCAATTGATCCCGCAACCACCGCGCAAACGGCTGCTGCGGAGAGAAGATACTTACGCATCTCTTCCTCCCTGAAAGTCTCTTGAGGCCAGCTGCGCATTGGCTGCACCTGACTGGCATAGAGCTTTCATAGGTTGGAATATGTTGTCAAACTAAAAATTTAGTAATGGAAATGTAATTGAAAAAATTGGTGTATTCAACGTGTCCGTGGGAGAATTGTCCGTTCAGAGGCCGTGCCGCAATGCAGCATTCCCGGTTGTGACGTGACGGAAAACTCTTCCCTGGCGGGATCGGAAAAAACAGTCGCCGTGCGCAGGCTTTGCGTCTAAAGAGGGCGGCATGACGCAGAATGACACTTTTGAGATTTTCCTGACCGCAGCGCCGGGACTGGAGCAGGCGCTGCTGGCCGAGGCCAAGGAACTGGGCTTTGCCGCGCCCAAGGCGGTTCCCGGCGGGGTTACGGTGCAGGGGGGCTGGGTGGATGTCTGGCGGGCCAACCTGTCGGTGCGTGGCGCCGCACGGGTTCTGGCCAGGATTGGCGAATTCCGGGCCTTCCATCTGGCCCAGCTCGACAAGCGGTCGCGCAAGTTTCCCTGGGGCGACGTGCTGCGCCCGGATGTGCCGGTAAAAGTGGAGGTTGCGACCAACAAGAAGTCCAAGATCTATCACGCCGGCGCCGCTGCCCAGCGGGTAGAAAAGGCAATTGCCGAAACCCTTGATGCGCCGGTGACCAAAGACGCAGAGCTGACCGTGAAGCTTCGCATCGAAGACAATCTGTGCGTCTTCAGCGTCGACACTTCGGGCGAGGGGTTGCACAAGCGCGGCCATAAATCCGCGGTCGGCAAGGCGCCCATGCGCGAGAACCTGGCCGCCCTGTTCCTGCGCGAATGCGGGTTCGACGGCAGGGAGCCGGTCGTGGACCCGATGTGCGGCTCAGGTACTTTCGTGATCGAGGCCGCTGAGATCGCCAAGGCGCTGTTGCCGGGCCGTAGCCGACGCTTTGCGTTTGAAAATCTCGCCACGTTTGACGCGGCGGCATGGGAAGAACTGAAGCAGACGGGCGCAGTGCAGGAGACAGATCTTTTGTTCTATGGCTCCGACCGCAACACAGGCGCCGTGGAGATGTCCAGCGCCAATGCCGAACGTGCCAGCGTTGCGGATATCACCCGATTTACCCAGGCTGCCGTCAGCGATTTGCAGCGACCGGAGGGCCTGCCCGGTCTGGTGATCGTCAACCCGCCCTACGGCGCCCGGATCGGCAACAAGAAACTGCTCTATGCGCTTTATGGTGCTTTGGGGCAGGTGCTGATGGAACGGTTTTCCGGCTGGCGCGTGGGCATCGTCACCTCGGAAACCTCTCTGGCCAAAGCCACCAACCTGCCGTTTTTGCCCTTTGGCGCGCCAGTGGCCCATGGCGGGCTGAAAATCCGCCTGTTCAAAACGGACCCGCTGCCCTGAGGCGGCAGGTGCCGTCGGCGGCCCATGTGACGTGCCGTCCGGGTTTCCACGCGGTGTGATGCCTGGCTAACCTCTGTGGCGCGACAAAACAGGAGGGGAGATGCAGCAGGCTGAAGATTTCCGGGCTGAGAGCCGGGCCCTGGCAGCTATCCTTCAAGACTTGCCAGAGGCGGAGTTCCATCGCGAAACCCAGTTCAAAGGCTGGACGATTGATCATGTGCTGGGCCATTTGCATCTGTTCAACGCGGCGGCTGAGGCATCGCTGCAGGGCGCGGAGGCCTTTGATGCCTTCATGGCGCCCGTTCAGCGCGACATGCAGGCGGGGCGCTCGATACTGGCGTGTCAGTTTCCCTGGCTGAACGGTCTAAGCGGCCGGGCGTTGTTCGACGGCTGGTTGGCGGGAGCAGAACGCTGCGCCGATGCTTTTGCAGCGGCAGACCCCAAGGCGCGCCTGAGATGGATCGGTCCGGACATGAGTGCGCTCAGCGCTATCACTGCGCGGCAGATGGAAACCTGGGCGCACGGTCAGGAAGTGTTTGATCTGCTGGCGCAAGAACGGCAGGAACAGGACCGTATCCGCAACATCGTGCACCTCGGGGTGGTGACCTATGGATGGAGTTTCCGCAACCGTGCACTGGAGGCGCCGGAGCCTGCGCCATTTGTTCAGTTGACCGCACCGTCAGGGGTGGTTTGGGAATGGAATGCGCCGCAGAGCGCGGTCTGCGTCAAAGGGCGGGCAGTGGAGTTTGCCCAGGTGGTCACCCAGGTGCGCAGCATCGACGACACCAGCCTGCAGGTTTCCGGCGCAGCTGCGGAAAGCTGGATGCGTATCGCCCAGTGCTTTGCCGGTCCGCCCGAAACACCGCCTGCCAAAGGGGCGCGCTTCAGGACTGACCCGGCAGATCAGTAGAGCAGCAACAGGCAACGGACCGCAGTGCTGTGACCCAGTCTGTGAAAAAAGCAAGGTACTGTCCTGGGAATTTGCAGACGCAGGCATACGCCGCCGGTCTTCCTAATGTGGCTCGCCGGTGTCAGAAGGCATTCGGATGCGGTGATCAGGCCGGGGACCAGGCCCTGCGCAGCCCTTCCAATGTCATGCGAAGCGGGTCTGCTGTCGTAACCGGCAGGCCTTGGGCCTCCAGCGCCGCGGCATACAGCGGTTGCAGCGGGGCTTCGGCCACCAATGCAAGGTTCTGTCCAAGCCAATAAGGGCGCGCTGCAGCCAGCTCTGCCCCCAGCAAGAGCCCCCAAAGCCGCCCGCGTGCGGTCTCTGCAGGGATCTGGCCAAGCGACACGCCAGCCTGGAGTGCTGCCAGTCGCCCGGCCAGCAACTCCGGTTTGGCAACGCTGTCTGCAGCGGCTTCCGCCAGCGCCGTTTTGGTGAAACCGCCGACGGACTCCAGTAGTATTGGTTGGGCGATTGCTGCCGCCAGCTGCCCGGTCAGCGCACTTTGAAAACTGACGGCTTCTTTGGCGCTGATTTGAACCCAATGGGTCACGGTGCTGCCCGGCAGGCAGACCACGCCATCCCAGTCCGGGTTCAGCTGCAGAAATCCGCGGAGCCGGGCAGTGGCCCCCAGGATCATCCCGACGGGCGCGGACTGGGCCAGCCCTGGCAGCGCATGAATGTTCAGGCCGCCCTGCGAAACTGGCGCCGGAGCCAGCCTTGCAGGGGCAGCCGGAACTTGCTGGAGCGGCGCCAAGGTGCTGCCGCCCAATAAAACCGGCTGCTGTTCGCCTGTCCGCAGCTGGCGCAGGCTTTCAGCCAGCGCAGCCGGGCTGTTGTCCGGCAGCTGCAGAACCTGTGCCGGAGTTGCGGCGCCGCCGGTCACACTCCATGCAGTCAGCATGTTTCCGTCCAGATTGGCGGCCAGCCAGCTGGTGCCGCTGTCAGGGGGCTGCATCATGCCCTCACTTTCCTTGCTATGGTGTTGGTCGGTTTATGGCGGTGTTTCGACCTTCGGGCAAGGGCGCGGCCTGTCTTCGTCCTGCGTTAAAGAGGGCAGGAGGTATGCCCCTGCCACGCTCTTTTATGGATCGGCGTTGGTGCAGAAACGGTCTGCGATCCTGCCCGGCCCGGTGGGCAATGCGGATACAATGGGCCGGGCCACCATATGGCTACGCGATTGCTGATTATGGGGAGTTGTCTTGAATTCAGGAGATAAGTAATCAGCAGGCAGCGAGTTTTCTCTGAAAAGACCGTCAGGGGCAGGCCGCCAATTCGGATACAGAGAATTGCCAGGTGCACCTTTTTTGTTTTGAGCACGCCCTGAACGCAAAAAAGCGTCCCAACGATCTCGCAAAGATGCAGCTTACCTCACCTGAAAGGTGATTTGATTCTGGATCAAGCTGGCTGAATTGCGAAACAGATCCTGAATGGTCTGCCGATTGTTTCCCGCTGGATGCCTCTATAGGCGTGATTTTGAGTGTTTTTCCGGAAAAGCGCGATTTTTACGCGCCATTGTCTAAATTTGTCCTAATTAGGGCAGAGAGCAGGATTGCACCGCTGCCAGGGGATAAGGCGGCAGCAAAAAAAACACGCGGGTGCGGGGGCGTGCGCCGCGTTTTGGATCTGAAAACCTCACTAAGCATTCCGCGGCCATTGGCTTGCGGACTGTAAGGGCGAGTTTTGAATGACTGTCGCTTTCAGCGGCAGACCGGCAGCTGTCTTTGCCGGAACAAGGGGTGTGGAATGAAAGACATGGTTCCCGGAGGGGTGGGGCTTCCTTATGTGCGTGTTGATACGGAAGGCGGTTGGTCTGGGACGACCGTTCCGTTTCTTAATTCACTGCATGTGAAGACGGCAAACATGAATGCCGTATTGAGCGGGTTTGCGCCGTCGCGGTCGGCTAAGCCTGCACTTGGGCAAGATGGCAGGACGTATGCTGCAAGAGGGAAGCGCGGGCTGGATCTGCTGCTGGTGCTGCTCGGGCTGCCGGTGGTGTTTCCTGTGATCGCGCTCTGTGCTGCGGCGCTGTGGCTGGAAGGCGGCAAGCCTTTCTATACCCAAGCGCGGCTGGGCCGTGGCGGCCAGACATTCCGTATTCTGAAACTGCGCACCATGGTGCGCGATGCGGATCAGCTGCTGCAGCATTATCTTGATGCCGACCCGGCACTGCGTCGGGAATGGGATGAAACCCAGAAACTCAAAAGCGATCCGCGAATTACCCGCGTGGGACGGGTCCTGCGTGCAACCTCGCTGGATGAACTGCCGCAGCTGTGGAATGTTCTCATGGGGGACATGAGCTTGGTCGGGCCGCGACCGATGATGCCAGAGCAACTGCCGCTTTATGGCGATGCACGCGCATATTTTGCTTTGCGGCCGGGGATTACCGGTGCCTGGCAGGTATCGGTCCGCAACGAAGGCAGTTTTGCCAGCCGGGCACAGGCAGACAGAGGTTACTGGCGCAGGCTGTCGCTGGGCGGTGATCTGGCATTGATCTGGCGGACCGCCGGTGTGGTGCTGAAAGGCACGGGATATTAAGGTCCATGTGATTGGCTGCCCGGGCGCAAGGCGCAAGCAGCAGATCACCCGGCCATTGCAGGGAGCAGGGTTGTGAAGCATTTTGCAGTATCAGGGGCCATTCCTTCCGAACCTGTGCTTGGCCCGCAGGAGACACTGAAAAAGGATCAGGACGGCATGAGCGCGCAAGGTTTCAAGCGGTTCCGCCGCCGCGCACCGGCGGCTGCTGCCCCTTCTTCCGCTGAAGCAGAAGCCGAGCACCGCTTGGCAGCGCCGTCCGCGCCCGGTTCGTCTCAATTGCCCGCCACATTGCCGGAACCTTGGAACCGTATCCGTCAGATTCCCTTTGATACCGGCACAGGGGCGCAAAATCATCTGCCACTGGTCAGCCGCTTCCGTACCGCGCCCGCGGCCAAATCCTTTGATTTGTTGCGCACACGGCTGTTGCATACTTTGAAGGCGCGCGGCTGGAAACGGGTGGCGGTGACGGCCCCGACCGCAGGCTGCGGCACGACGTTTTCGGTGGTGAACCTTGCGCTCAGTCTGGCTCGGGTGCCCGGCAGCCGCACCATGCTGATGGACATGAATTTCCGCCGCCCCGGGGTGGCGCAAGCGATGGGGATTCCTGTTCAGGCGGATATGGGCGCCTTCCTTTCCGGTGCCGTCCCCCTGGAAGAACATTTGCTGCGTCCGCTGCCGTCCCTGGCCGTAGGCTTGAATGCAGCGGCGGGGCAGGATGCCGCTGAGATCCTGCATAGCAGCAGCTGCGGCGCGGTTCTGGACGAGCTGATGCTGCACAGCGACGCCGATACAGCCCTGTTCGATTTGCCACCAGTGCTGGAGCATGACGACACTGCAGCATTCCTGCCGCAGGTGGACGGGGTGCTGCTGATCTCCGACGGCACGGCCAGCACTGCCGCACAACTGGCCGCTTGCGAGAAAATGCTGGCTGGCCACACTCAGCTGCTGGGCGTGGTTCTGAACCGCGCTCGCAAAGCTGACAGCCCACTGGTCTGATTGGAAAACGCCATAGTTTCGCCCGTTTGCTATGGTGTAAAATCCCAAAGGGCAGCCTGCAGGCGGCCAGGAAGCAACGGCAAGGGCCGGTCAGGCCGGCAGCATCGAGAGCAGATAAATGGGGCCGATCTACACACTGAGCGACTTTCTCGACATGGTGCGGCGCAGGCTGTTCACCATCTCTTGCATGTTTGTCCTGGGCTGCCTTTTGTCGCTATGGTTTGCTGCCAGTCAGCAGCATGAATACGAAACCGCCGAGGTGCTGCAGATCACCCAGCCGCAGATCGCCGGAGAGCTGGCCAAATCCACCGTCGAAGGTTCCTCTGCCCGCCGCATGCAGCTGATCGAGCAGCGTTTGATGGCGCGCAGTACGCTGCTGGAAATCATGGAGGAATTCGGCCTGTACGCCGACCTGGACGCGCTGACCGAATTGCAGAAGGTCGTCAAACTGCGCACCGCTGTCCAGATCACCGGCGTTGCTGCCGCCCGTGAAGGCTTTGCCGATGACGGCACGATCTCTGTGCTCACTATTACTGCCCGGATGCCCACCGCGGAACAAGCGCAGCAGGTCGCAAGAGAATTTGGCCGTCGCACCATTGAACTCAGCATTGCAACCCGCATTGAACAGGCCCGTGAGACCCTCAGCTTTTTTGAGGAGAAAGAAGCTGTTCTTGCGGAACAGGTCATGGTGCTGGAGGATGAGATCGCCGCTTACCGCAACGCAAATGACGTGACTTTGTCCGGCACCATCGAATTTCGCCGCGCAGAGATTGCCGCCATGAACAACGGCCTTCTGGAAATCGCCCGCGAACGGATCGAAATCCGCCGCGCCGCGGATCAGGCTCAGGCCAAGGAACGCCCGGCTACTGCCCGCCGTCTTCAAGAAGAGGCAAAAGAACAGCTTGCTACGCTAGATGCACAAGAGGCGCTGCTGACACAGCGCAGGGCGGAGCTTGAAGCCTCTTTGCAAACCACGCCAGAGGTAGAGCGTCGGCTGGGCGCATATGACCGCAGGCTGGAGCAGCTGCAAGGGGAGTTGGCGCAGATGAACGCCCGGCGCAACGAAGCAGAGGTTGGCTTCCGGCTGGAAACCAGCCGCCAGGCAGAGCGTCTGACGGTAATCGAACCAGCGCCGCTGCCGGATTACCCGGTGACCGGTGCCCGCAAAACCAAGGCACTGATTGGGGCTGCGGCCAGTTTGATCCTGGCGTTGCTGACGGCCTTCCTGCAGGAGTTGCGCCATCCGGTGCTGCGCACTGCGGCGCAGATGGAACGCGAAACCGGCTTGGCACCGGTTGTTTCGATCCCGCAGATGGACACCCGCCCGCCGCCCCGGGGATTGACAGGGCTGTTCCGGCGCAGGGCTTGAGTTTAGGCAAGCTGTTACCGTTAACCGGTTGCCGGCGGGGCATCTTGTTGGTCCTGCTTCTCTGGGATGGCTGGTTTTCAGTCTGAAGCGGCGCTTCTCGGGGCGTGCTCAGCGCTCAGCGCTCCGGCTGTTTCGGCGATGATTGGCCAATGCCAGTCGCACCAGCACCGGCGAAGACCGGCAATGCTGTCAGCGCCCATAAGTCAAAGCCGCGGAATACTTGGATGGTCCAGGCGGTGTTCAGAAACTCAGGATCGTCGCCGCGCTTGTTCTGGGTTCCCGGCGGCCCGAGGCCGACGTTTGAAAACAGCGGCAGCGCCATCGCCTCCACAGTGACCAGCGCCATCAGCCCAATGGCTTCGGGGAACAGAATGCGGGTCAGAATCAGATTGAACGCCAGCCGCAGGGCCTGAGGGCCGCCATCCCCGATCATCAGCCAGGAGGCCGAGCGCAGGGTTCGTTTCATCCTTCCCTGGCCGGCAACATGCGAAACAACCTGCTGCTTGCCAGCGCCATTCCCCAAATTCACAGTGCCGCAGGCCAGGCCGCGGAGACAGAGGCGCCAATCGCGCTGGCGGCCTTGGCGGGTTTGAGCTGCACCTGTCGCGCAAACGGCGTGACAATCCGGGTATCTGTGCCGCATTCTCCACGATGCGAAGACAAGCGGCAAGCGGTGCTGGGCAAGCCGCTGAACCGCAGTTAACCTGCTGCCGATACATGCCTTTTGCAGGGAACCCGCAGCGTTGAAGATCGCCTATGTTCTAAACACCTATCCGCAGCCCTCACACAGCTTCATCCGCCGCGAGCTGCAAGCACTGGAACGGCAGGGCGCAGAGGTTCTGCGCTTGGCAATGCGCCCCTCGGAAACGGCACTGACTGATCCCGGTGATCAGGAGGAAGCCAAACGCACTGAATACGTGCTTCATGCCGGCGCCGCCCGCCTGCTGGCTGACTTGGCGCGCGAAGCGCTGGCAGCTCCGCGTCGCTTTGCGCATGCCCTGGCGCTGTCGTTGAAACTGGCACGGGCTTCGGGCCGGGGTTTTTTGCGGCATCTGATTTACCTTGGGGAAGCTGCGCATGTGAAACGGCGTTGTGCGGCAGCGGGTGTGCAGCATGTGCACGCACATTTCGGCACCAATTCGGCAGCGGTGGCGATGCTGGCCCATGTGCTGGGCGGGCCTGGCTACAGTTTCACCGTGCATGGTCCGGAAGAGTTCGACGCCCCGCATGCGCTTTCTTTGGCGGATAAGGTCAGCCGGGCGGCCTTTACCGTGGCGGTCAGCAGTTTCGGCAAGAGCCAGCTGAGCCGCTGGGCGCCTTTTGCAAAATGGGACAGGCTGAAGGTGGTGCATTGCGGCATCGAGCCTGAACGGTTCGCAGATCCGGCGCCATTGCCGCAGGGGGCGCTGCGGCTGGCGGCGATCGGACGGTTCGTCGAGCAGAAGGGCCAGATGGTGCTGGTCCGCGCGATGGCCGGGCTGGTGCAGAAAATCCCGGATGTGCATCTCGCGCTTATTGGGGATGGTGAAATGCGCCCGGAACTGGAAGCCGCAATTGCGGATCTGGGGCTGCAGCAGAACATCACCCTCACCGGCTGGTTGGCAGAGGCGGGCGTGCGGGAAGAGCTGGCGCGCGCACATGCGCTGGTGATGCCCTCATTTGCCGAAGGGCTGCCGATGGTGGTGATGGAGGCAATGGCCGCTGCCCGCCCGGTGATTGCCACCTATATTGCAGGCACGCCGGAACTGGTGGTGCCGGGGCAAACCGGCTGGCTGGTGCCTGCCGGTGATGAAACGGCACTCGCAGAGGCGGTTCTGGAACTTGCGCAGGCTTCGCCGGACCAGCGAGCGGCCATGGGCCAGACCGGCCGCACCAGGGTGCTGGAGCGCCACGTCAGTTCTCGCGAAGCCGGCAAGCTGGCAGCGCATTTCCGGGCGAGCATCGCAGGCTAGAAGCCGCATGCTGCTCCCGCCCGTCACGGCGCATTTGAAATGCACCGTTCCCGTTGGGCCAGGCTCAGCGCCCCTGGCGCTGAGCCTGGCCCAAGGCCGCCAAGGGTGGTCTGGCGCAGCCAGGACATCCTGCGGGGGCGGGAGAACATCCGTCCGGGGGCTTAACGGCCGCGGGTCCAGCGGGTGCGGGAGGCAAACAAAGGCGTCTTTACTGCCAGTGCAACGGCGCCATAGGCCGCAAAACCGGTCGGGTCGCGCAGCAGCAGGCGAACGGCCATTCCGGCACCGGTGCGTGGCGTGTCGGCGTTCTGCATCAGGTCAGGGTGTTTTTTTGCCACTTCGGTCACCCCGGCATTCTGCCGTCGCCGCACTTTCACCAGATTCCGGAACCCCTCGACCATTGGCCAGCTGTAGGCGGCAGGCACTTGGACCCGCTCTGCGGGGCGGAAGTGCAGCCGCGCAAAGATGTCATCGGCGATGATATCCGGCCAATCCCCCCAGCGCTGGCGCCCGGCGCGGTTCATCGCAAAGAAACCGAACCCTGGCGCAGGGCTGGTGAAAAAAGGCAATTGCCTCCAGAGCCTTGCATAGGCCCGGGTCAGCGCACTGCGGGCGGGGGCAATCTGCGGGCGGCCACTGGCATAACACGGCGTCTCATGGTCAAGGGCTGCTGCAATCAGAGGGATCAGCTCGGACGAGACCTGCACATCGGCGTCCAGATAGATCAATATATCACCGCGTGCTGCGGCATCACCTGCATTCAAGGCCTTCAGCTTGCCGCCCTGCGGCAACTCCAGCACGTGTAAGTGCCAGCCATCCGGGGCGCGCTCCCTACGTGCCAGGGCGGCAGTATCGTCGGTGCAGCCATTGGCCAGCACCAGAACCTCGGCTGCCATACCGACAGGCAGCGGGCCGGAGGAAAATACCGACCGCAGGCAGCCGGTGATGTAAGCCGCTTCGTTGTGGGCCGGGATCAGTACGGAGATGCGAGGGGTCACTTCACGGCCTCCAATGCATCCCAGCGCGGATTCCGGTCGCTCAGGGTGCGCAAGGCGCCCCAGCTGCCCCATTTGCCGGGCGCCGCCACATCGGCATAGGCGTTGAAAAGACTGCCGCCAACCGCTTGCCAGCCCGCCAGAAGCTCCTGGTAAAGCGCGCCCATCTCTGGTGAGTAATTGAAATGAGTGAAGAAGCCGGTCAGCGCCTCATCGTTAACCATCGGGCCTATGCCAACCACATGGCTGCCGCCTTCATACATGATCAGCTCCAGCCCGTGGTCCTGCGCAATCCCGGCTTGGTAGGGCAGGACACGGCCCAGCAGATCCGTCAGCGTGCCGGAACTGTCGCCCGAGATCAGGCCGTCGCGCAGCTCTGCTCCGGCCTGGGCGCTGGCGGCATCATACTGATGTTGCGCTGTGAATGCCGCTGCTTCAGTGCCCGATAATCCGCGCTCTGTGGCCACCACCTGCGCCTGTTCCCGGCTGCCTGAAATCCAAGCCCGGACCTGCGGGGCCCTGTCTCTCAGCCCCAGCACACCGCCGAAATAGCCGGTCACCGCATAGGCATCGAAATAGGCCGCAGGCGGCAGGCGCCCGGTCTGTTCCGCTTGCCACAGCGGCGCTGACAGCATTTGCTCTTCCAGGCCCAGCCAGCCTGTTTGCGTGGAGATCACCCGCACCAGCCGGTGGCTGTCCTTGCCAAAGACATCAGCCCAGATCTGTGCCAGCTCTGCCGCACGGCCGCCATAGAACTGCATCCACTGCCCGTCACGCCCCCAGCGTTCCTGTGCCTGGGCATCGGCCCAGGCGGCCTGCTGAAATTGCCAGTTCCAGACTTCGTTGGAGTATTCTGCATAAACGCGCAGATCCTCATCCAGATCGCGTTCCACCAGCTGTGCAAACTGCCGGGCATAGCTGTCATCCGCCCTATGCGGCAGGGTGAACCAGGGATCAGCGCCCATGGTATTGGCCAGCGTCAGCAAAACTTCGGCGGGAACCCCCTTTAGCGCCCAGGTGTAATCGGAGAGCTGCGGTCGGTCCGCCCACTGTGTTTGCTGCGAGTCATTGGTTGCCATCCAATCCATGAAACGCAGCGCCGCAAACCCGTCCAGGCGGTCCAGCCACAAGGGGTTGAACAGTTCGCCGTCTTCGTAGGCGGCCAAATGTGCTTCTTTTACAACGGTGATATTGCGCACGTAACTGCCGTCGCGACCCATCCGTTGGATGCGTATCTCCACCGAGCCAGGGCCGGGAGTGTAATCGAACCGTACTTCTCCCTTGCCATAGCGGACGTTTTCGGCCCGCCCCAAAACCTCGACAATCCCTTCTCCTTCAAACCGCAGTACGTAGCGGCCCGCCAGCGTTGCCGCCTCGGGAGGTAAGTCGGTCAAGATCATCGTGCCAATGGAGCTCAGCTCCGGCGGGATGCCCGTCGGCCAGCCGGCGGGATCAAGGTACCCCGCGGCCAGCAGATCGCCATGGGTCGCGCCACCCCAACGTCTGGGCATGTGGCCGATCCATGGCCGGGCAGTCTTGAAGTGATCCAGAAACGGGGCCTGCGTGCTCCAGTCGGCTATACCCGTCAGGTTGATTGCGATGGGCTGGCGCGTCGGCTGTAGAGATGGCGCGTTTTCCCGAATGGAAGCATTCAGCAGCGGTACGGGTGGATCCTGCGGCAGCGGCGCAGGATCTGGCGGTAGGGCCGCTGTGCGCAGGCTCTCCCCCTGGGCTGCCGCCCAGGCGATCTCTTGCAGGCGCGCTGCCAGTTCGGGCGTGGGCGCGGGATATGGTTTGCCCCAGCGGTTCCTAAGTTGATGCGGCAGATCTGCGGGGTTTTTCCCGGTCAGCACCGTGTATTGCAGCAGGGCCAGGAAATAGAAACCGGTCGCATTCGGGTGGATGTCATCCGCAAAGACATCCCGTATGCTGACCAGTCCGGGCACGGTACCAGCCTGAATGGCGTCGTCCAGACGCGCCATTGCCTGACCCGCGGGCAGCAGTTGTATGCTGCCGCCTGTGGCAGCATTCACTTCCTCTGCCACTGCCTGCCAGCGGGGCAGATCCTGCGTCAACCGGGTTCGCCACGATATTCCTGCACCTTCGTCAAACGGCACCTCAGTGCCGGTGCCGCTGTCCAGGCTGTGCCAGGTTTCCTGCAGATAAAACTGCACGTCCGGGTTCGCGGCGCGGGCCAGTTCGTAGAAGTGCGTGACCGCCTGGCTGGTTCCGCTCCACTTCAGATGATTGGCCAGCGGAATGGCCTCTGTGACAATCACTGCATCAGCGCTTGTCTTCAGCCGTTCACGGGCATCAATGCCCTCAGCCCTGCTGCTGTGCTGCCAGTTGTAGCTCAGCGGTGCACCGTTGATGATCTGCGCCTCGACTCTGGCGTCCGCACTTGTGTCCAGGAGCTGCTCCAGCATCTGCGGATTGTCTGGCCCGAACAGCGAATGGCCGACCATCACAACAGAGGTGATCAGCGCGTCCAGCTTCATTTGATCCCTCCCGCAGCGGCGATGCCGGTGCGCGGCAGCGCGCGCAGGGTATCCCATACGATCTGCTGTACCTTGGCTGCGGCTGCCAGGCTGAATGCCTGTGCCGGGGTGCCATCGGCGCGGGTCAGCTGATGCGGCAGTCCCTGGGGCGGGCGCTGATACAGCACAGCATAATGGGTCAGCGCCACGGCATAGGCCCCCAGATCGTTGATGTGGATTGTATCCAGATCGCCGCTGGGCTTGCGGGCAAACAATCCGTCACGTGAGGCCAGTCCGGGGATTTCGCCGGCCTCGGCGGCGCGGACAATGGCCGCAAGCACCTGCCCGCCGGGGATCAGGTAGACGGGATGCTGCGCGTTGCGACGGCTGTCCGGCCCCAGCAGTTTACGCGTCCATAGGGCGTCCAGGTCGCTGCCGATCCGTTCGAGCCAGCCATCAGGGTCGTCCAGCCGGTGCCAGGTTTCATAAAGATACAAGCGCACTTCCGGTGCCCCCTCACGCGCCAGGTTTGCCCATTTCCCCAGATACTCAGCGGCATCAAAATACTTGATTGCGTCGCGCAGTTCGACCATTTCTGTCAGCACCACCGCACCGTAACCACCTGATCTGATGGCTTCTTTCGCATCGCGAAAGGCTGGCGCCCGGTTGGCCGTTTCAAAGTCGAGGATTTCCTCCTCTGGCTCCCAATGCGCCCGAAGCGAGGTGCCAGACCCCAGCTGACTGTTATAGGCATGACCCTCGGGTGCCAGCTGCATCAGCATATGCGGTATGTCCGGCCCGACCAGCGAATGGCCCAGGTGAAACACCTTCAGCGGCCCTGTCGGTGGTTCCAGCGGTGGCGGCACTGGTACAGGTCGGCTGCGGATTGCAAACGCCATCAGCCCCAACATCGTCGCGGCGGCCCCCAAGGCCAGAAACCCGCGCCGTCCCATCATCTGCGCTCCCTGATTTCCGCGGTGGTGATGATCAGGCCTGCCCCGGCAACAAAACGCCCGCCAACCGACTCGCGGCGGCGGAACGGTGGCTGGTCGGCGGTGAAGAAGGCCTGATAGGCGCCTGTGTCCAAGTCAAACTCCAGCTCCATTCCGCCAAAGCCATAGAACGCCCGGCTCAGCGAATATTGGCATTTATAGGCGGCTTCCTTGGCGGAGAAGATTACCTTGGCCATGTGGCCGGGATTGTCCTGCCGTTTCAGCCAGGCCTGCTCTCGCTCCGAACAGATCGCGGGCAGCAGTTCATCTTTCAGAGGGGTGTCTTCCTCTACGTCGAGTCCCAGCGCCTGCACCGCGCCGACCCTGGTGAGCACCGCCATGGCGCAGCTTTTGGTGTGGGTGATGGAACCGGTCAGACCTGCGGGCCAGACCGGCGCACGGTCGCTGCCGACCGGAACCGGCTCTGTCGGCACCCCCAGCTGCTGCATTGCCTGCCGCACGGCCTTGCGGCCTGCTGCAAATTCATTGCGCCGCTTCGCCACAGCGTTGGGTGACAGCCCGGCGGCCTCTGCTGCAAACGGCGCGGGTGGCGCGTCCAACGGATCTGCCCCCGCCAGCGCGACATCGGCGGCAAACAGCGGCCGGACCAGGGCCAGCCGCTCTGCCAGTTTGCTGTTGCTGTCTGTCATCCGGTCCTTGTCCTGCGATTTGCCCGCATCGCCCGCCGCTTTGACATCATGTCGCCGCGGTCCGGGGCTGCGGCTGTCTCAGGCTGTTGTTCCGTATTTGCCGGGGTGCCTGCAAGCCCTTCGATGTGGGCAGCCAGCCCGGCCAGGGTCGGAAAGCGGAAGATATCCGTGATCGACAGCGATGCAGCCTCCAGTTCCGCGCGCAGTTCGCGATGTGCCTGTACCGCCAGCAGGGAATGGCCGCCAAGGGCAAAGAAATTGTCCTGTGCGCCAATGCCGCTGACGCCCAGGATGCGGCTCCAGACCGTGGCGATCCTTGCCTGGGCCCCGGCCTCCAGTGCTGCTGCAGGGGCGGCCTCAATCCGTGCAGGTTGCGGGTCCGGCAGTGCCTTGCGGTCGATCTTCTTGTTCGGCGTCAGCGGGAAAGCTTCCAGCGTGACGATGCGGGCGGGTACCATCACCTCTGCCAGACGTGCAGTCAGCGCCTGTTTCAGCGCGTCTTCGGCAACCGGTGCCGAGACTGTCACATAGCCAATCAGCTGTTCGCTGCCAGCCGCGCCGCGTGGCACGGCGACTGCGCCGGTGATACCGGGCTGCGCGGCCAGCACTGCTTCGATTTCGCCCAATTCGATCCGCTGACCGCGGATCTTCACTTGATGGTCGGTTCGGCCAAGGAACATCAGGCCGCCTTCCGGTGTCCAGGTCACCAAATCGCCGGTGCGGTACAGCGGTGTTGCGGCGAACGGTGCTTTTACAAAGCGTTCAGAGGTCAGCTCCGGACGCTGCCAGTAGCCTGCCGCCACACCCGCGCCGCCAATATGCAACTCGCCCGGGGTTCCCATGGGAACAGGCCTTTGTTTTTCGTCCAGGACATAGATCTCTGTGTTGGCAATCGGTGTGCCGATCCCGGCAGTCCTGGCTGGCAGCCCCTGGATCTTCTCCACCGTTGACCAGATCGTTGTTTCGGTCGGGCCGTACATGTTGTGCAGGTCTGCCCCGGTGGCCTCCTGCAATGTCTGCACCAGATCGCCGGGCAGCGCCTCGCCGCCGATCAGCAGATGCCGCAAGTGGCCCAAGCAGGCTTTGGCATCCGTGTCCGCAGCGATCATCCGCGCCATCGACGGGGTGCACTGCATGTGGCTGACGCCGTGACGCACAATCTGCGCCGCAAGCGAGAAGTCATCCGCAGACAGGTCCTGCGGGGCGTTCGACAGGCGCAGCACTTCGGCCAGTGGTTTCAGCCCCTCCAGCACCACATTGGGCGCAATGCCGTAGTCGATCAGGCAGGCGATTTCGTCAACGCCGATGCGCTTCAGCTGCTCCACCCGCTGGCAAGCATCCTGGATAGTGCCGAACAGGCCGGAATCCTCAAAATAACGGTCAAAAGCGAAGTCCAGGACTGCTTCCAGTTCTTCTTCGGAGAGCGAACCCAGGTCCATTTCAAACGGGTTTTTCACGCCTTCGGGTTTTTTGAAGGCCGGGAAGGCCCAGGCATATTGCTTGATCAGCCCCGCGGCAGAGCGCAGGTAGTCTTTCATCGGCTGCCGCGCCACTTGCCGCGCTTCCTCACGGGTTTTTGCAAGATAGCTGTGCAGCATCAGTGTCACTTTGAAATCAGCCGGGTCATGCCCAGCTGCCCGTAGGGCGTCGTGATAGATGCCGATTTTTCCGGCGACTTCCTCGATGCTCTGGCCCAGCAGATGGGTCAGTACATTTGCCCCGATTGTGCCCGCCTCACGCCAGGTTTCCGGGTTGCCGGCAGTTGTGACCCAAACCGGCAGTTCCTTGGAAACCGGGCGGGGCTGGGTGACAATGCTGTGGTCACTGCCGTCCTTGCGGGGGAAGGCAACCTCCTGGCCGCGCCACAGTTTGCGCACCGTTTCAATGCTTTCAAACAGGGCAGGCTTGTTGGCCGGCGGGGTGTTTTCGGGCCGCAGGATGAAATCATCTGGCTGCCAGCCGGAGGCAAAGCCGATGCCCGCACGCCCTGCCGTCAAATTGTCGATCACTGCCCATTCCTCTGCAATCCGTGCGCAATGGTGCAGCGGCGCGACGCAGGAGCCCGCCCGCACGCCGATGTTCTGCGTCACTGCGGCGACGGCGGCACCCGTCACCGACGGATTCGGATATGGTCCGCCAAAGGCATGGAAATGCCGTTCCGGCGTCCAGACGGCGTTGAAACCGTGGCTATCAGCAAACTTGGCGCCTTCCAGCAGCAGATGGTATTTCTGCGGCCCCGGCCCGTCGTCGTTGCCCCAGTAGAACAGATTGAAGTCCATTTTCCGGTCGCTGAGCGCCACCGGTCCCTTGGACAGCTCCAGGCGGCTTTCGTCGCTGGACAAGACCAGTTTGAAGCCACGCGAGAGAGTCCAGAACAGCTCCAGCACGGAAATGTCAAAACTGAGGCTTGTGACTGCCAGCCAGGCATCGCCGGGCTGATGCGGGATGCGCTGGTCCATGCCAGTAAAGAAGTTCGACACATTGGCATGGGTGATCATCACCCCCTTCGGCAGGCCGGTGGAGCCGGAGGTGTAGATCAAATAGGCAAGGTCGCTCCCGGCTGCGCCGCCATTGATGTTTTCACGGCAGCCTGCGGGTATTGTTTCAATGTCCAGCAGCTGTGCGCCCGAGGCAGGCAGGCTGGCGGCCAGCGCGGCTTGGGTCACGATCACCTGCGCACCGCTGTCTTTGATGTAATGCGCTATCCGGTCGGCGGGATAGGCCGGGTCCAGCGGCACATAGGCGGCGCCGGCCTTCAATACCCCAAGCGCGGCAAACACCAGTTCCGGCGCGCGCCGGATGTGGATGCCCACATGCACGCCCGGTTTTACGCCCATTTCATGCAAGCGCCCGGCGACTGCATTGGCGCGGGTATTGACTTCGCCGTAGGTAAAGCGCTGGTCCTCGAACACGAGCGCAGTGGCATCCGGCGTCTTGGCGGCCTGCGCCTCAAAAGCTGCGTGAATGGTCAGATCTGCGGGGAATTCCGTTGCGGTCTGGTTCCAGTCTTCCAGCAGCATCTTGCGTTCTGCTTCCGGCAGGATCGGCAGATCGCCGATCAGACGGCCGCTATCCCCGGCGATGGCATCCAGGACCAGCTCCAGTCTTGCGGCAAGCAAGTCCACAGCGCGGGATGTCAGCGCAGCCTCATCGCAGTGAAGCGCCATTGCGCTATCCGTTAGGGAGACGGTAACGCAACAGCCGTCAACAGGAGCGTCGTGGCCCAGCACCAGGCCAATGCCCGGCATGGCCTGTGTCGTGATTTCCGGTGCGCGGGCCACCAGATCCTCGGCGAAACTTCCGTATTTTTGCGCCATGGCAATGGTTTGTGCGCTGCGCTCCACCAATTCCGAGACGCTGTCCTGACGCCGGACCTGTAAGGGAACCCAGGGAGAAATCATGCCGGTCAGGCCGTCCATCCCTTCCACAGACAGCGCCGCGTCGCCGGTGTCGCCATCGCAGCTGAGCAGAGCAAAAGCCAGGGCGGCTGCGGTGGCTTGTTCCTCAGAGAGAGTGGCGGGGCAGGCGATGCTGCGACGGATAAGCCCGTTGCCGCCGGTATCAGCAGCCAGCGGCATCTGCATCGGCTGCATAATAGCAAGCTGCCGGCGCCAATGGCTCTCACCGCCCTGAAGTGCAGCGAGACGGGTGGTGAGTGCGTCAGCGTCTGCTGCGGTCAGGCAGGGTAACTGTTCTCCGGCGGATATCAGTTTGGAACCCGCGACAGGTTGGCCTGCGGGGGTGGTCAGCCGCGACAGGGTGAGGGCACCGTCGGCGGCGGCGATTGTCAGGCTGTCCCGGTCCGTCGCCAGTACTGTGCCAGGGGCGCCAGAGCCTTCAGCGAAGGCCGCCGCACCGGTCAGCACAACAATTTCACCGACCCGCAGCTTGGCAGCGCACATCGGGTTCCAATACCCGCCGGTATCAAGCGCCCGTACCAGCCGTATCAGTTCAGCAGCGGGACGGGTAAAGTCCAGCATCCCGCCGGCCGCCGGACGGTCGGCTTTCGCAAACAGGCGGCGCTGGCTCAGATCCTGCTTCTGGCGCTTCAGATCTCCGCTTTCCAGCTGGCTGATGACTTCGCCAAAGCTGTCCATTGCGGCCGCATAGCATTTTGAGTTTAGGCTGAAGGCAGTTTCGCCATCTGCCACGTCAAACAGCCGCTGGGCGAGGATATCCCCTTCGTCAACGCCGCTCTCCATCAGGTGCCAGGTGATACCGTGCTGCGGCTCGCCGTTGATCAACGCCCAGTTCGGCGTGTTGAGACCGGCATAGGCTGGCAGCGGCCCATCGTGGAAGTTCACGGCCCCCCTGGCGGCCTGCGACAGCACCGCATCCGGGATCACGGTCAGGTTGGCGATGGACAGAAGCCAGTCGAAGCCGCCGGTCAGATCGCTAGGGTTGTCCAGAGACACAAGCCCTTTGTCCGCGGCCCAGGCGCGAATATCCGCGTCGGTTGACACCACGGCCCGGACCTGGTGTCCGCGCGCCATCAGTGCATCGGCGCAGCCGATCAGGAGGGATTCATTGCCTATCAGGGCACAGGTAAATGCGGTCATTTCTGCTCCTTTGCCAACGGAGAAGGGGGGCGCGTTTCCGTAGATGATGTGCGCTGCGGCGCCAGAAGCGCACGCAGGCTGTGCAGGCAGAGATCCCGCAGGAAATGCGGGGGATCAGCCTGTGGTTTGTTCTGGATCAGGCGCCGCAAGGCGTAGATCAGGCTGCCGCTGATGCGGGCCAGCGTGGCAGCAGCGGCATAGCTTCGGCCATGGGTTTTGACGAAGTAATGCAGGCGCGAGTCAAACCAGTAGGTGGGTGTGCACTGCCAGTCTTTCATGCCAGTGGAGGCAGAACCGATATGCGCGACCTCGCTGGCGGGCACATAATGGGTGCGCCAGCCGGCACGGGCGGCGCGGTGGCACAGATCGGTTTCCTCGAAGTACAGGAAAAAGCTTTCATCAAAGCCGCCCGCCGCCGCGATCACCTCATGGCGGATCATCAGGCTGGCACCGGCGGTCCAGTCGACCTGCAGCTCGACCTGCGGCATCTCCATGGCGACCACCCAGGGCTTCAGAAGCCGGGTAAAGATGCCCGTACGCGCGCTGGCCTCGAATTCGCCTGCAATAGAGGGAAAGCGGAAGGCAGTCCGGTGCGGCGTGCCGTCGGTGCCGCGCACATAAGAACCGGCCAGCCCGGCGCCGGGATGGTCCATGAGGAAGTCGCGTAAGGTGCGGATAGTCTCGCCTTGCACAAAGGCGTCGGAGTTCAGGAGGTAATAGAACTCTGGTGCACAGCCAGTCGAAAGTCCTGTTTGCAGGCCGATGTTCATGCCCGCCCCAAAGCCGCCATTCACCGGCGACGCGATCACCCGGACCCGGTTGCTGTCGAGCCAGCCGCGGGCCTGAGCTTCAGCGCGGATCAGATCAAAAGAGCCGTCGCCGGACCCGTTGTCTATGATCAAGAGCTCCCCAGGCAGGTCTTCCAGTTCGCGCAGGGCAGCTTCGGCGGATTGGAGGGTCATGTCCGGTGTGCGGAAATTCAGAAGGATGACAAGGATGTTCTGCTGAGCCATGCCGTTCACTCCGCCGCTCGGATGGTGCGGGCAGGCCCGGGCGCTGCCTTGCGGTCCGCAGCATCCAGCCGCGCCTTGACGCCCGCAGCCAGAACGCTGACGTTTGGTACCAGCACCATGCTGTCATGATCCCCGGGCACCTCGGCCACTTCAACGGCGGGCGCCCAACGGGCCCAATCGTTGTCGTGGAAGACATATTCCCGCTCGCTACTGATCCAGTTGCCGCCTGAAACCTGCCACTTGCAGTCCAGCGGCGGGCGGAACAGGGTGAACGGGCCGTCCCAGGGTTTCAGCGCATATGCTTCCACTGCCGCCCGGAAGGCCAGTTCGATCTTGCGGTTATTGAATTCAGGCAAGGCACCGGTTTCTGCTGGTCTGGTGCGGCGTTTTTCAAATTCCCAGGCGATGCGGTTCCGGACCCATTCGGCAAAATAGGCAGCTCCCTTGCTGCGCAGTTCCGCAAGCTTGATCAGGGCCTTGTCCTTGCGGTTCAGGGCAGGGCGCACCGGCAGCGGAGTATCCAGCAGGATCAGCGCGGCAGTGTCCTGGCCTGCGGCCTTTAGCTGCTGCGCCATCTCATAGGCGGTGATGCCGCCGCCAGAGAAGCCGCCGAGCAGATACGGGCCTTCTGGCTGCACCTGGCGGATTTCCTGCAGGCAGCTGCGGGCGGCGTCCTCAATCCGGTCGTGGGGGGCATCACTGCCGACCAGACCTTTGGCCTGCAGCCCGTAGACTGGGCGGTCCTTGCCCACCAGCAGCGCCAGGTGGCGCAGGTTCAAGACGTTGCCGAACATGCCCGCCACCAGAAAGAAGGGCCGCCGCCCGGTGCCATCACCCGGATGCAGTTGCACCAGATGGGTGTGCTGCGGCTTGTCTTCTGCCGCTTGCGGTGCATCGCCTGGCTCTGCGGACACGCCGCCGCCGCTGCGTTCGATGATCCGTTCCGCCAAGGCGGCAACGCTGGGAGCTTCGAACAGGACCGACAGCGGGAACTCCACGTCAAAGGCGCGTTTCACCTGGGCAAACAGCCGCACAGCAATCAGGGAATGGCCGCCAAGGTCAAAGAAGCTGTCTTCGATCCCGACCTGACTGACACCAAGGAGCGAGGCAAAAAGCTGGGCCAGCTGCTCCTGTACCGGGTTGCGGGGCGCGACATAGTCGGTGTCAAGCTGAGGCCGGTCAAAGGTCTGTGCCTCTGCCGTCGCCGGTGTGCTTTGGTCCGCCTGGGCAATCAGCGCGGGCAGGTCCAGCGAGGAGACCACAACCTGCGGCAAGCCGGAGGCCAAGGCGCGCACCAGCGCCGGGCCGCCGTCCTCAGCTTTGATGCCATTGGAGATGTTCAGTTGCAGGCGGCGTTCCTCTGGCGATAGCGGCTGCGGGCTGCCGGCAGGTTCCAGGCCCAGCTGCGAGGCCGTGGCATCTTGTTGGCCCTGTTCCGCTGCGGTGTCGAAACCGCCCGCCAGGCGCTGCATCCGGAAGCTCTCGATCTCCACCAGGACCGCGCCGTCTGCATCTGTTATGGTCACATCAAAGGCGGCAGAGCAGTTTTCAGGGGTTCCAGAAAGCCGCATGTGGCTGAAGATGTCAGCTGTCAGAGGCGCAAATACCCGGATTGTCGCGTAGGACACTGGTACCCACAGCGCGCTGCCTTCGTAGCCCGGAATCAGCTTCATCGCCCAGCCGGTGGCCAGATCCAGCAGACCTGGATGCAGCAGGCAGCCATCCTGGACTGCCGCCTGCGGCAGAGACAAAGCTGCCAGTCCTTCGCTATCGCCCAATGCGGCGCGGTTCAGCACGTGCCAGCGCGGGCCGAAATTCAGATGCGCCTCCTGCGGCGAACGCAGGCGCCCGCGCTCAGGCGCCTGCTCTTTTGGGCATCGGGTGAAAATCGTTTGAAGGTTAAGGGGGGCGGGGCGTTCTGCCGCCGCCTGTAAGGCCAGCATTGCCTGACAGTTCAAACCGTAACCATTTGTAAATTCCGAGTAAACAAACAGTTCATAACCATTTTCATTAGCTTCTAGCTTTACCAGTGTACCACGCGGGCTGCCTGGGTCGGCGATCAACGGCCGCAGGAAGTAGAGATCCCGGATTTCGAAGGGATCTTGCACGCCAATGGCTGCCAGCGCCTCGGCGGCCATTTCGATGTATCCGGTGCCGGGCACCAAGGCAGTGCCGTCCGCTGTGCGGTGCTCATCCAGCAGCCAGTCCGCGGTGCTGAAACGGGGAGTGAAAATGCGATTGCCTGCGGCATCAAAGGCTTGCTGTTGCAGCAGCGGCTGGGGGCAAGGTTCAGGTTCGCTGGCGCCTGCAGTCGAGTTGCGGCCAGCCATGGCATCCGCCGCCATGCCGGTATCGGCCCAGACGCCCCAGTCCACGGCAGTGACCTGTGTCTGCCCGTCGGCACGGTGCTTGGCCCAGGCGTTAAGGTATTCGTTGGCAGCGATGTAATCCACCTGACCTGCAGGCCGCGTCACGGTGGAGGAAGATGAGAACAGCACCATCAGCTCTAGGCTTCCATCCGGGAACACGGCGTCCAATGCGCGTAATCCGCTGACTTTGGGGGCCAGAACCTGTGCGATCTGATCCCCATCCTTTGCCAGCAGCGGGCCGTCATCAATGACGCCGGCCCCGTGTATGACACCGGTGATGGGGCCAAAGGCCGCTTCGGCCTGTTCGCGGGCAATGCGCAAATCGCCGCTGTTGCAGACATCGGCGGCCAGCGGCAGCACGCGGCCCTTGCCATCCGCCTCCAGTGCCATGACGGCGCGGATGCGCTGGGCGGTGCGGTTGGCTGGACTGTGGCTGGCCAGATACCGCTCCCAATCTTCGCGCGGTGGCAGCCCATCGCGGGATATCAGCGAGACGTTGGCGCCATAACCCTGCATAAGATGGCCCGCAATGGTGAGGCCAATGCCGCCATAGCCGCCGGTGATCAGGTAGTGGCCGCCCTGTTTGAACGGTGGTGTTTCTGGAGCGGGCAGCGGCTGCGGACGCCAGCTGAGCTCAAACCGCTTCTCCCCGCGCCAGGCGGCGGACAGGTTTTCAGGCTCTGCCATCAACTCTTCCAGCAGTCGGAGAGTGATGCCTGTCTGCACCTGCGTGCGGCGGGCAAACAGGCCTTTCGGCACCTGCGGCAGTTCGATGTCGACAGTGGCGCAGGTCAGCCCCGGCAGCTCGCGCGGGATCACCCCCAGCGGGCCTGCGATCATTGCTTTTTCCGGGTAGGGCAGCGCCTCGTCTCGAACCTGTGCCGCGCCGGTGGTGAAGACGGTCAGATGCGCCGGGGCGGGCAAATCTGCATTGCCCAACTCCTGCGCCAGTGCGGTGAGGGCGTGAAAACCCATCTCCAGATTGCGATCAAAGAAGGAGGAGCCTGGACGGAATGTCTCGCCCTCTGTCACCAGCCAGAAATGAGCGATGCGGTCCGGCAGCAATCCGGCCTCAGACAGATCAGCCAGCAGGGTACCATAGGCCGCGCGGCCCTGTTCCGGCGGCAGAATGTAGGACAGTGGCGAAAGCTGCGCATAGGTGTCGCCGGGGCGTACCCTCACAACAGTATGGCCGGTGGCCTCCAGACGCTCTGCTGCGCGGGCGGCGTGGCCGGTGTCATCTTCAAAGATCAGCCAGCTGTGCAGTTCCTGGTCCAGCTCTTGGGGCAGGTCCAGGCTGCAATTGGCGAATTGCGGGCGCCAGGCGGGGCGGTAGCCCCAGTCTTTGATGTCTTCGCGGCGTTCGGGTGTGGTTTCTTCTTTTATTGCGGGCTTGCCAGGTTCGATGAAGTAACGGCTGCGCTGGAACGCATAACCAGGCAGCGGCAAACGGTTGCGGCGTGCGTCACCCCAGATCTGTTGCCAGTCGGCCTCCAGCCCGCAGGCCCAAAGGCGGCCAATGACGCCAAAGAAGTACGTGTCATCCATCACCTGCTGATCGGGATGGCGCAGAGAGCTGAGGACCTGACCGGGCTGAACCGCGGGCGACATTTGTGCCAGCGCGCTGAGCGCCTTGCCGGGACCGACTTCAAGAAACACGCGGTTTGGGGTTTTCGAAAGCGTTTCGATACAGTCCGCATAGCGGACCGTGTTGCGCAGCTGTCCAACCCAGTAGTCCGCACTGGTGGCCTGTTCTGCGGTCAGAGTGGCGCCGGAGCGGTTGGAAATCACTGGCAGTTTGGGTGCAGACAGGCTCAGCGAGCGGGTGAAATCGCCGTATTCCTGCAGGATACCATCCAGCATCCGGGAATGAGCGGCGATATCGATCTGGATGCGCTGGTGCTCCACCTCGCGCGCGGTCAGATCGGCAGAAAGCTGGTCCAGCGCGCCTTGCGGGCCGGATACAGCGGTGAGCGAGGGCGCATTGACGCTGGCAATGTCCAGATCATCACCGATGATTTCTTCAACGTCGGCAAGGGGCAGGGCGATGGACAGCATACCGCCCGCAGGCACCGTGTCGAACAGGCGGCCGCGCAGGAGCACCAATTCGATGCAATCTTCGAAACTGATTACACCAGCCAGGCAGGCGGCGGTATTTTCGCCCATGGAGTGGCCAACCAGCGCGGCGGGTTTCACGCCCCAGCTGATCCACAACTGCGCCAAAGCATATTCGACGATCATGATCAGCGGCAGCTGCACCGACGGCTGCTGCAGCTTGGCATTGGCCGCGTCCTCTTGGCCTTCTTCCGGCAGCCAGATGGCGCGGATGTCATAGTCCAGGCTCTGTTGCAGATGTTCCAGCCCGCGGTCCATCCAGTCGGCAAAGACCGGCTCGGTCTCATAAAGGTCGCGCGCCATGCCCGCATATTGTGCGCCGCCACCGGGGAACATGAAAACCACTTCGGGCGCACTGCCCAGTTGGTCGTGGGTGAAGACCTTGCGCGGGTCGTTCTCCGCGATCAGGTCAACCGCGTCGCCCGGTGTTTCGGCGACCAGAACACGACGCTTGGCAAAGCCGCGGCGACCTTCCTTGAGGGTATAGGCCACATCGGCGAGATCAGCCTCGGGGTTGGCTTTCAGATACTCCGCCAGTGCCTGCGTGTTGGCGTCCAGCGCCGCCTTGGACTGGCCGGAAACACAGAGGATCTGGAATGGGAAATCGCTTTCCTCGGAGGGCGCACGCTCTGGCGCTTCCTCCAGAATCACATGCGCGTTGGTGCCGCCGACGCCCAGCGAGTTGATGCCGGCCCGGCGCGGCCCTTTATGCGGGGTCCATGGGGTGAGGGCGGCGTTTACTTTGAAGGGCGAAGTGTCGAAATCAATCGCTGGGTTCGGAGCCTCGTACCCCAGTGATGGCGGGATTTCCTTGTGGTGCAGCGCCAGCGCAGTCTTGGTCAGGCTGGCGACACCGGCGGCAGTGTCCAGATGGCCGATATTGGTCTTGACTGAGCCGATGCGGCAATAACCGGTATCCTGGGTGGTGGCGCGGTAGGCGTCTGTCAGGGCTGAGACCTCAATCGGGTCGCCCAGGTAGGTGCCGGTGCCATGGCATTCAACGTAGTCAATCGTGTTTGCCGGGGTGCCTGCGGTCTGCAGCGCTTGCTGCACTGCTGCCGATTGACCACCGACAGAGGGCGCCAGATAGCCTGCCTTGTCGGCGCCGTC
Source organism: Rhodobacteraceae bacterium (ex Bugula neritina AB1) (assembly GCA_001730095.1). Lineage (GTDB taxonomy): Bacteria > Pseudomonadota > Alphaproteobacteria > Rhodobacterales > Rhodobacteraceae > Leisingera. Next base: position 66,549 of record MDLF01000018.1, on the reverse strand, counting down.
ATTGTTGATGGCTGAACCTTTGATCACCGCCCAGATGTGGTCGCCATCAGCAACCGCATCTTCCAGCCGCCGCAATGCCACCGCCCCGGCGCCAGAGCCAAAAACGGTGCCTTGTGCCCGGTGATCAAAAGCATGGCAGTGGCCGTCAGGCGACAGGATTTCGTTTTCTTTATAAAGGTAGCCGCGCCCTTGCGGGAGCTCAATGGTCACGCCACCGGCCAGCGCCATATCGCACTCGCCTTCGCGCAAGGCTTTGCAGGCGTAATGTACCGCAACCAGCGAGGTGGAGCAGGCGGTTTGCACATTGACCGATGGCCCATGCAGGTCAAAAACGTGACTGACGCGGGTCGACAGGAAGTCCTTGTCGTTGCCTGTATGACGCAGCAGGAACATACCCACGTCATCAACCAGGCCTGGGTTCGAGCAGATGTTGAAGTAGAAGTAGCTGCCCATGCCGCAGCCCGCATAAACGCCGATCGGGCCTGCAATGCTTTCAGGCGGATGGCCCGCGTTTTCCATTGCGCACCACGCCACTTCCAGGAATTTGCGGTGCTGCGGGTCGAGGATGGCGGCTTCTTTCGGGCTGAAGCCAAAGAACTCAGCGTCGAATTCATCAAAAGCCCGCAATGGGGCAGTGGCAGGCACATAATTCGGATCAGCCAGGACAGAGGCGCGTTCGCCGTTTGCCAGGAGCGTTTCATGGTCCAGCACATCGATGGACTCGATGCCAGCGCGCAAGTTCTGCCAGAAGGCTTCGGCAGTGCCTGCACCCGGCACATCCACGGACAGCCCGACAATCGCAATGTCTCCGGCTGCAATATCCCCGGCAGCGCTCGCGGCTGCAGATGTCTCATCCTGTATCGTCAATACTTGGCCCCACTGACCCTTCGCAAACAGCCCGGCACCCCCTGCCAGTCCGCTTCGCAGAAATGGCAGAGCCCGTCGGGCGGGGTGAATTTTGGTGCCAGGGTTCTCCCCAGCGGCTGGTCCGGCCTTGCGGCGGAGATCCCCATCAGTTGTGCAGGGCCGGAAGAACTCAAATGTACTTTCGTCAATCGATGCGGCTGTCCTATGGACGCTTTGCGTCAATTTTGGCCGCAAAAGTGGAAAGATTGCGGCATCATAGAATGCTGCGCCCTTCCGGCCGGGCCATGCCTGTCACCAGTGCCTGCGCGCCGCCAAATAGCGCGGGTTTCCTGTCGAACAAGCCCGGGTAACGCAATCTTTCTGCATAGCCCAGCAAAGATCCGGCACACATCCAAGTGATCGGGAGCAGCGTTGCATTCAACAGCATATCCATCAAATTCGCGGCCAGGATCAGGGCGATCGGCGCGGCATATGGCGATACATTGCCCCTGGGCGCGCGTCGTGCCGCCTGGGCCAGCAGCAGCAGAGGCACCGTCAGCAGCCCCATCTCAGAGATATAACCCAGCCAGCCGAATGTGCCGAAAACGATAATCCAGCGTCCGTCGGGGACCGACAGGATCTGCCCGGTTTCCTCATGCCGCACCAGATTGCGGCCCCATCCGCCCCATCCAAACCACGTTTTTTCAGCGGCCCGCGCCAGCAGTTGCGCTTCGTTTTCGAAACGGTAGTTCAGCGAATGGGCACGTTCAGCACTGATTGCTTCCGCTTGGGCCACCAATGCTTCAGTTGGAACCAATCCTGTGTTGCGCAGCACTGGGTAAGCCACTGCAATCCCCCCCAGCAGCAGCGCCACCCGCAGCTGCCAGCGCAATGGCGCCAGCGCGATCACAGGTGTAAAGGCCAAAGCATATGCCTGTGAGGCCAGGCTTTTGCACAGCACCAGCACCGCAAACAGATATGCCGCCGCGAGCGCCAGGCGCAGCCTGTCCTTGCCGTGAGACGCGCGGGCCAGCGCAACGGCTGCCAGCACGGCCGACGTCATTAAGAATGCGAGCCACAAGGCATGAGGCAGGAACACAATGGGGCGGAAACCGCCCTGGCGGATCATTTGGCTGAAATCATGCTGGAAAAATCCGTAAAACCAGACATTGATCTGCGGACTGAAGCGGATTTCGATCAGGGACGGGATGCTATAGGCCAGCGCACCGATCATCAGTGCCAGCAGCAGTTCACGCTGGGCATCCGGCGTGGACAGGTAGCGGCGGGCCAGCAGAAACGGGATCAGAACAATCATCTGGTTTATGATAACAGAGCCAAGGTCGCGCCAGCGTAGCCCCGGCAGCTGATCTGTCAGAAAAATGATTGGATCGGAATTGGCGATCCGGCGGAACAGGATCGGCTCGCCGTTGGTCAAAACGGTGGGAATGACGCCAAAGACAAACAGGAGCGTCAGCAGCTTGGCTGTCGGGTGACGCGGCAGCAGCGGTACCGGTTTGCGCAGAACGCACGTACACAACAGAAAAGCCATCACTGAAGGGATAGCAAACTTGTCCATATCGGGCACCAGCGGCAGGTCAAACTCGGCCAGTGGCGGCAGCAGCAGATAGCCTGCGATGATGCACCATAGAATAGCCCGCTCCAGCGGCAGGCGCCGGAACAGGATCAGGCTGACCAGTGGCCAGGCCAACAGCATCAAATAGGCCAAAGCGTTGGGCAATGCCCCGAGCTCCTTCAGTTCCCTTGTATTTGCATCAAAGTTTACCTGTTGCAGACCCTGCTGTCGCGCGGATTTCAAAGAACAGGTAAACAGAGTGCAGCTATGCCACGCCAGCAGATGCGTCGGCCTGCGCAGACTGGCCTGTCTGTGGCGGCGGCGGTATGACGGTCCGGAACGGAAACGGGGAGAGCCATGTTTTTCGAATTGCACGGCCGCCGGGTTGCGGTGAACATGCCCGCGCAGGCGATGCTGGAGGCCGAGATTCGCGCCCGGTTTGCGACAAAGCAGGGATTTGCGCTGGCAACGGTGAACCTGGACCACCTGGTCAAGATGCAGGAAGCAGAGGCGTTTCTTTCAACCTATCAGGCGCAGGACCTGGTGGTGGCGGATGGCCGCCCGATTGTGTGGCTGTCATGGATTGCCCGCCGCCGGGTGGAGCTTATGCCCGGTTCCGACATGGTACTGCCGCTGTGCCGCTTGGCAGCGCAAGCCGCTGTCCCGGTGGTTCTGGCTGGCAGCACCCAAGAGGCACTGAAAGATGCGGAAGCAGCGCTGACGGCGGCGGTGCCGGGTCTGGAAATCGCTTGGATCCATGCGCCTTCCGGCCGTTTCGATCCGGATGGCAGCGAAGGCGATCAGATCCTGCACAGGCTGGACCAAACAGGCCCGTGCCTGTGTTTCCTGGCGCTCGGCGCCCCGAAGCAAGAACGCCTGGCTCAGCGCGGCCGCCGCATGGCGCCTCACGTTGGGTTCGCCTCGGTCGGCGCCGGGCTGGACTTCCTGGGCGGCCACCAGAAACGTGCACCTGCCTGGGTCCGCGCCATTGCGATGGAGTGGCTGTGGCGGGCGCTGTCCAATCCGGTACGGCTGCTGCCGCGCTACGGCAAATGCCTGGCAATACTGCCACGCCAAATCTACGTCGCCTGGCGCATCCGGGCGCGCTGAACACACCACTTGCCGTCTGTGTGCCGACAGGGGAGGCGAGGCTCTGCCGCGCGTTTCGGGATATTGAAGGCCAGAAGAAATAGAACCCCAGTTTTCTTCTGGTCTTAAATATCCTGGGGTGAATTGGCCGCAAGGCCAAGAGGGGCAAAGCCCCCATCGGAAGACGGTTATTTATACTCCAATATCCCGCGTGCAGTGCCGCGCCAGCGGCGCCAATAGAACTCCAGAGCACCGGTGGCCTCTGCGAATTTCCCCAGCAAGGAATACAGCGCCCGTTCAAACCCCATCTTCCGGGACAGGCGCAGGATTTGGGCCGGATAGATCACCATCGCAAGCAGCAGATAAGGGCTGAGAAGCCCGGCCATCAAAATGGCGGCAGGCAGGACAGCCCCCCACATCAGCGTGCGGCGGGTTTCCGTGACCCAGTGGCGTTCCGGTCCGGCGCCAAGCAGTGCGGCGCCTTCGGCAAAGGCGTGGCCAGCGCGGCGGCTGCGGTTCCACCATTGGCTGAAACGCAGCATCTGCGCATCATGCAAGGTCATCTCTGCGTCCAGCCGCCAGACCTGCCAGCCCGCGCGGCGCAGCCGCAGGCACAGTTCCGGCTCTTCGCCTGCGATCAGCCCGCCGCGGTAGCCGCCGACAGTGTAAACCGCGGCCACCCGCATCAGCGCGTCGCCGCCGCAGGCCTGGGCCTCGCCGACCGGGGTATCCCATTCCGCATCGCACAGGCGGTTATAGACAGAGGCCTGGGGAAACCGTTCCCGCCGCCGCCCGCAGGCCGCTGCAATCCTCGGGTGTGCTTGCAGGAATTGCGCCGCAGTGGCGATCCAGTCCGGGTCAACCTCGCAGTCGCCATCCACGAATTGCACAAATGCGATCCCGGGCTGCAGCGCTGCCAGCCCGGCATTGCGGGCGCGGGCAGCGGTAAAAGGCTGGCTGAGATCCAGGTCCACGACTTCTGCGCCCAGATCCCGTGCGGCGGCCGCCGAGCCGTCGGTGGAGCCGCTGTCCACGTAAACCAGCTGCTGAACCTGCTCTTGCAGAGAACGCAGGCAGCGGATCAGCCGCGCGCCCTCGTTCCGGCCAATGACCACGGCAGCAATGGCGGCGGAACTCATGCGGCTGCTCCGGCAAGAAAGGCCCGGTACTCTGGCGACTGGCGAGGGCCGCCAGACAGCATCCGGCCTTTGGCCTGCGGCAGAGTGTTCTGGCGCAAGTCGTAGGCAAAACCAGTGCTCTCAGACGTGTATTCCACTGCCCGGGCGGCGCTGATGTCCGAGAAGCGGAAGCTTTGCACAGAATTGGCATAAGACTGGCCCGCAACCTCGGAAAGTGGGCCGTTGGGAAACATCTCCAGCATTTCGGCCTGAAGCGCAGTATCGTCTTGTCCGGTCAGGTAACGGGTCAGCCCGGCGGTTTCACGGCCTTCGAAATCGAGCGGTTCATCCATGTCGGAAAACAGGCACCAGTGCTCCATGCGGTACAGGTCCGCCGCATAGGCGCGGAAACTGGCGCGGCTTGCCTGTTTTTGGGTGAAGGTTCTGCCCACTCTGTCGCTGTCCTGTGTCTGGCCGATGTCCCTTGAAGCAAACTTGCAGCCTTCTGCCGCGGTCTGCAAGCATCTGCTGCCTTTCGGGTGGTCCAGTCAGGACGCCGGATGAATGCCGCGCCGGTTCAGTAATCACGCTTGAAGAACAGTCCGACGCCGGTCTCTCCCTCGCTGTCCACCGTGCCCTGCACCGTCAGGCTCTTGGTCACATCCAGATTGATGGACAGTTCGCTGTCGCCTTGGGTGTTGACGTTGAAATCGGTGTAGACGTTTTCCGCCACATAGCCGCCAAGCCCCAACTGCCCGGCGCCCAGATTGTCGGTGCCGATGTCGACGTCATCCGCCCCGGTGGCCTGGCGCAGCTTGTTTTGCGCACTGTTGCCGCGACCGCTGAGTGTCAGCGCCGAACCGGCCAGCCGGGCCAGGGCCAGTGGTGAAATGTCGCCGATGTTGTCGCCGAACAGCAAAAGCGCCAAAGCTTCCTCGCTGGGCCGCGGCGGGTCCGAGCTGACCTTGATCTCCGGCGCGTCGACTTGGCCGGAGATTTCCAGAGTTGCAGTACCCTGTTCGGTGGCGGCAGTGGACTTGAACTCCAGATAGGGTTTCAGATCGCCCAGCAGCGTGATCCGGCCTTCGTCCAGTTCCAGTCGTCGGCCCAGGACGTCAAAAGTACCCCGGATCAAGCTGATCTGGCCGGCGGGCGAGGGCCGCGCGGTGGTGCCGCGCAAGTGGATCTGGCCGCCAAGTTCCGAACGCAGGCCGCGGCCCCGGGCAAAAATCCGCGAGGGCGCGCTGATCATGATATCAAGGTCTGTCCTGCCGGAACCACCTGCGCTGCCGCTGCTGCTGGCGGTCAGTCCGGCGCGGGCCTGTGTCCGGCGCACCCCGCGCGGGGCGCCCTTGTGGCGGATCGGCGGGATCGGAGCAGAGGAAACCGAACCGCCTGCGGTGTTCAGATTGATATTGGTTTCGCCTACATTGATCTGGCCCGTCAGGCGGTTGTTGCCCGCCATGGCGCCGGACATCGCCAGGCTGCCGTTCAGCAAGGTTTCATAAGACAGGTGGTCAGTGACCACGACATCGCCAATGGCAATTTGCAGGTTGCTGTTGAATGGCGGCAGCAGTCCCAAGGGCCCGCTGATCCGCACTGTGCCGCCGTCTCGCGGCCGGGCCGAAACCTGAATTTGCGCCGCAGACCGTGCGATAGAGACCGTCGCATTGATATCGTCCACACGCTGGGCCGCTGCAGGAATGGCGAGCGTCGCTCCAGGGACAGAGATGGTGCCGCTGACACTGTCCAATGCCAGGGTCCCGCGCAGGCTCATGTCGAAATTCGCGCGCCCCTGCAACAGGTTGGGTGACAGAAACGGGTTCAACCCTTCCAGCCGCAGGGTGCCTTTGGCAGTTGCGTCTGCGGTGCCTTGCGTTTCGTCCCAGCTGCCCTGGATACGGCTGTCGATACCGGCCGGGCCGCTGGCGGTGCTGTCCACCGTCCAGATGCCTGCGCGCCGGGCGGCGGTGCCGGTGGCTGCGAGGCGGCCGGGCAGATCGGGCAGCAGCCGCTGCAGCTCTGCCATCTCCGCGTCAAACCGCAGGTCTGCACTGCCGTCGTCTTCGCTGATGCGGCCAGCCAGCCTGGCATCAATTCCAGCAGGGCCTGCAGCTTCGCCGTCAATCTGCCATTCGCCTGCGCGCCGGGTCGCGGTGCCTTGGGTCTGCAGCTTGCCAGCCAGTTCCGGAACAAAGCGTTCCAATTCACTCAGCATGGCCTGGAAGCTGATGTCAGCCTGCCCTGCCAAAGTGACGGAACCCGTCAGTTTGGCAGCAGAGGTATGCGGTCCCGTCAGCTCCGCCACGCCGCTAAAAGTATCGCCTGTCCGGCTGAGGGTCGTGGCCAGTTCCAGCGTTCCGGGGGCTTGTGGTACCAGCACTTCCAAACGGTTCAGGCGGGCGGTGATGTTCAGCTTTCCGGCCTGATTGTTCAGAGTGCCTGTCGCAGCGGCTTTCAATGCGCTGCCAGCCAGGTCGAAGTGATCGATAGCTATGCCGTTTTCATCCCGCGCGGCCTTTAGTGCCAGCGTGGTGGTGCCCGCCAGCAGCTCATCTGCCTGAGCAATTCCGGCTGACAGATCGCGCGTCTGCACCGAAAGATCAGTGTCGAAACCACCTGTCAGTGGCGAAAAGGCGCCCCTGACCTGCGCCTGTACCACGCCGCCTATCGGGCGGCCTGCCAGATCGGAGAACCGGCTCAGGTCGCTTGCCCTGGCAGTCAGGTCGCCGCTGACTTTCAGTCCCTCTTCCAGCCCGTCAAAGGCAAGATCGCCTGCAGCCCGGTAATCACTGCCGCGCAGTTCCATGTCGGTGATATGCAGTGCGCCGGGGCCATCGGTGCTGAGGGTGCCTTCAAAGCGGATCTCATTGCCGGTGGCTTTGGCCAGCGCCGGGTTGCGCGGCTGGAACCCGCTGAGGCCAGCCTTCAGGCGGCCCTCCAGTGCAAAGCCACTGCTTTGATCCAGCGTGCCGCGGCCCGAGATCTCGGCAGTATCCACCAGGGCGCCCGGGTGGCTCAGCTGGTTTAGCACACCATCGAGCACCCAGCGGCCGTCGAGTGTTTTTTGCAGCTGCAGGTCTGCCTTTGCCAGCGTGGTTTGCCCGTCACTGGTCGGCAGCGTGACTGCAGCCTGTCCAGCAGGGGGCGTGATTGCAGATTTCAGGTTGGCGGTGGCCAGTTTGCCGTCCGCGCTCAGCCCTGCGGCGCCGGTGATGCGCAATGCATTGGTGCGCAGGACCAACGTGTCCAGCGTTACAGCGCCGCTGCCCTCGCGCAGACCTTTGACGTTCAGACGCAGGCCAGGGCCGAAGAAGGGGCGGTGCACAGGCGGCAGCAGCACGTCTATATTGCCGCCCAGATCGGCAGAAAACCCAATGTCGCGGGCCGTTTCCGGCGCCACGTCTTGGGGCAGGGGACGAGCCGCCAGTACAACCTGCCCCCCCAGCCGTTCGGTGCCGTTCGTGCTGAAACTGATCGCTGCAGTGAAGTCTGTCACCGGGCCGCTGCCCTTGGCCGTCAGCTGCAGTTCGGGGTTGCCCGGCAGATCCAGCCCGCGCGAAATCAGCCCGCCCGCCGCCTCATCGGCCGACAGATCCAGGGTGATCAGCTGGGTCTCATTGGCATAGGCCGCCGACAGCCGGATATGGTCGCTGGGCTTGTCCAGCCGCGCGGCCTCCAGCTTGGTGTCCAGCGCGCCGTCGGCCAGTTTCAAACTGCCCTCAACCCGCAGGCTGGCGGCTGTTCCCGCCAATGCCTCACCCAATTCGATCCGGGCAGCCTTGATCTGGCCCAGTTCGATGGCCACGGGCAGCTCTGGCAGAGCAAATGGTGTTGTCTCGGCTGCTGGCAATTCCGGGTCGGGCGGTAGCGGTTCAGGCGCGCGCGCTATCTCGATGCGCTCCGCTGACAGCTCATTGACCGAGAAGCGACCACGCAACAAGTCCAGCCGATTCCAATCCAGCACCGCGCCTTCGATTGTCAGCCAGATGCCGTCTTCGTCTGCGACTGTGATCTTTCTGATTTTGGCTTCAGAGGAAAACGCGCCGTCAACACCGCTCACGCTGATATAGCGGCTGTCGCTGGACAGCGTGTCCTCCAGGAAATCAACCAGCAGCCCGCCAGCGTCCTCTTCGGAGGCATCCTGCGCGGTAACCGGCGCCGCAGTCAGGCCCAGTGCGAGCGCGTAGCAAAGAACCTGTTTCAAAACGCCTGTCCTATCCCGATATAGAATTGCAGCCCATCTTCGCTGCCGCCATCCACCGGATAGGCCAGGTCAAGCCGGATTGGACCGATCCCAGCGACATCATAGCGCAGGCCAAAACCGGCGCCGGCATGGCGCTCGGAGGAGCCGGAAACAAAACTGTCAGCGTCGATAAAGCCAAGGTCGTAAAACCCAACAAGGGAAATCTTGTCGGTGACTTTGCCGCGCACTTCGGCGGACAGCGCGGCGAAACTGCGCCCGCCCGCGGTGCCGCCAGTTACCGGCACGCCCAGCGACTGATACTCATGCCCGCGTACGGTGCCTGCACCGCCAGAGAAGAACAGCAGGGTGGGGGATATCTCGCTGAGCGATGGCCCCACTACGGACCCCAGCTGCACCCGGCCTGCCAGCACAATCCGGTCATCTGCACCCAGCCCGTAATAGGCCCGCCCTTCGCCCTTCAGCTGCACGCCGGTCTTGCTGCCGTCAAATCCAATGAAAGGCGTGGCCGACCCCTGCAGGAAATACCCCGAGGCAGGGTTCACGCGGCTGTCACGAGCGTCATATTCGGCCCGGAACCTGCCAGCCACGTATTTGAACCGGCGCTTGCCGAATACGTCTTCTGCCAGCGTGGAAGAGACGCCAAGGGATGCTTCGGCATAAAATGTATCCGAAAACGTCCGCCGCGCGCCGATGGCGCCAAACATGCGGGTCGCGGAATAATGTTCCTCGTCCAGACGCTCTGCCTCTGCCAGATAGAAGATACTGTCATCCGGCCCCAGTTTTGCGGGCCGGTCCAGCCGCACCGCGATGCGCCCATCGATGTCACTGCTGCTGCCGATGCCGCTGACGCGGGCCTCAATCCGCAGCTTCTCGGCGTTGCCGAACAGGTTGCGGTGCATCCAGCTGCCCGACAGCTCCAGCCCGTCAGAGGAGCTGATTTCGGCGCCGAAGGTCAAGCGGCGCAGCGGCAGATCTTCCACTTGAACCACAAAATCGAGAGTGCCGTCCGGGTTCGGCTGCTCTGCCTCGCGCAGGACCACACTGGAAAACGTGCCGGTGCGGCGCAGCCGGGTTGCGGATTTGGCAACCGGATCAGGATGGAATTCTTCTCCGGTCGGGAAGCCTGCAATGCGGCGAATGGCGTCTTCGGTCACGGCGGTATCGCCAGTGACCCGCATTTGCCCAAAGCGCAGTTTCGGCCCCGGCGCCAGCCGCAGCTGTGCATTCAGCCGTGCCTGCAGGTGATTGGCGGTGATATTCTGCTCTGCCACGTCTGCCTTGGCGTGACCGCTGCGGCGCCACGCGCGGACGCCTGCAATGGCGGCATCGCGGATCACCCCGGTACCCGCTGGCTTGCCGCGGGCAAAATCTTCGGGGATTTCGACATCGCTGTTTGCCGGAAACGGTGTCAGCTCAGCTGTGCCAAAGAAAAATTGAGGGCCGGGTTTTACAGTGATGTCGACCTTCTGGACGTGCCTTGGCGGATTCAGGGGCTGGATCTGCGCAGCCTCGCGCCCATCCAGCCGGATGTTCACCTCCGGCGAGAAGTGGCCTGCATCATACAGCACTTGCACCAACGTCCGGTAATCCGACAAGGCTGCCGCCAGAAGCTCTTGCACATTGGTGTCGCCGCTGGCCGCGACCGATGCGGAAGCGCCGCGCAGCTTTTCTGTCAGCTCACTATCTGCGCCGGGGGCGGCCAGCGTGGTTTCAGCAGTATGGCCTGGCAGCGGCACAAGGGGCAGAAGGCTGCAGGCTAAGGCGCACGCACACAGGCGCGGGCGGAAGGGAAATTTCATGTCTGCTCCGGCAGCGGGCGAAAAATTCCGCCTGACCCCGGCAGGGCTTCAGGCGCTTGTCGCCAAGCCTAGCACGGGGAAAATGCAGGATGGAACCGGCAAAGCGGCAGCAATCCGCCAGCCCTGTGCGGTGGCGGATTATCGCGCACGGTCGATACTGCGGCTGGAAACGGCAAAGAGCATTGGAAAGCCGCAGGTGCTCTGTGCTAAAGCAAAGTCAGCCCCTGCGAGCTACCCCGCAGGGGCTGTAACTGGTTAACAAAGAACAAGAGCAACGTCAGGCGCAGCCGCCACTCACAACGCAGCCAGCCAGACCGGAATGATACCACGCATGGCGTTACTGTCCAAGTAATTGTCACTTTGATAAAGATGCGTGATGTCGTTTCATCTGTCCTTTGTGGGGCGCAGTGCTGTTGGATCCGGGAGAACGGTTTTGGACCGGTTGAGACCAATATTCGAACTACGTGACATGCTTCATCAGATGGAGCGTGATCTGGGCCTGGACCGCCTCAGCCGCTCTGAGCGCGATGTTCTGCTGGCTGCGAATTCGCTCACAGAAACGCCGGGCAAGCCAGTACAGTCCGAACAGATCCGCAATCACCGTTTGGTCAAAGGGCTCGCACAGGCCACGTTTCACCGCACATTGAAATCGCTGCTTGAGCTGGGGCTGATCAAGCGGGCGGGCGGCAGTAAGGCCAAACATTACGTTGTAAACTTTGACCCGTCGGCGAAATGAAGCGACCCGGCAGCGCAATCAACTGATTGCAGAATTGCAATATGCTGTCTAAACGGGTCTTATGCTACGGGTTATGCAGCGTTTGGTTGATCTCCAGAGTTTTGCGGTGATCACCGCAGTCTATGTCGTCTGCCACGGTCTGACTGCATGGGTGGTGACACCTGTACAGGCGATCTTCCTGCCTGAGATTACCGTTTTTGCCAGTCTGATCTATCTGCCGCACGGGGTTCGGGTGCTGGCAGTCTGGCTGCTGGGTTGGCGGGCGGTACTGCCGCTGGCCACAGGTGCCTTTCTGTCAGAACTGATGTTCACGGATGCCAGTGTGCGCCAGCTGATGGAGCCGGTGCTGCTGCAATCCATTGCCGTGGGCGCGCTTTCGGCCTTGGCCGCATTTGAAATTGTAAAACGGGTCGGCTGGAACCTCTATGCCGGGCGGTCGCGCCGGATTTCCTGGACCAGTTTGCTGACTGTTGGCGCCCTGGCATCGCTAATCAATTCCGCTGGGCAGTCTGCAGTGTTTTCCGGCCTGATCTTTCCTGGGGATCAACTGCCGGTGATGGCGGTTTATGCCGCTGGTGATCTGATTGGCCTTGCAGTTTGCATGCTGGGGCTGACGCTGATCTTCCGCTGGCTGCGCCTGGCGGGCAGTCGTCGCCCGAAAGAATAGCGATCCGAAAGAATGGCAAAAGGCGGGGGGATTAACCCGTCATCAGCCGCGCCACATCCAGCATCCGGGCCGAAAACCCCCATTCATTGTCATACCAGCCAAATACCCGCACCTGGGCATCGCCTGCCATTCGGGTTTCCGGTCCGGCAATGACCAGAGATTCCGGCCGCGCCCGCAAGTCGGAAGAGACCAGCGGTTTATCCGTCCAGCCCAGCACCTTTGAGGCGGCAACACCTTTGTGCAGGGCGGTGGTGAATTCTGCTTCGCTCATCGGCGTCTTCAGCTGCGCCACCAGATCCACGGCCGAAACACTGGCTGTCGGCACCCGAACGGCAGCGCCGCTGACCCTGCCTTTCAAATGTGGCAGCACCTCGTCAATCAGATGCATGGCTGAGGTTGTGGTCGGCACCATGGACTGGGCGCCGCCGCGTGAACGGGCAAAATCGCCGCGCGGCGCGTCCACCATCGGCTGCGAGTTGGTGTAGCAGTGGATGGTGGTCATATGCGCTGTGTCGATGCCGGCGATGCTGTCCAGCAGCTTGACCAGCGGCGTAAGGCCATTGGTGGTGCAGGAAGCATTGGAAACGATCCGGGCATCGCCCAGCGTTTCTTCATTGGCGCCCAGAACAACAGTCAGCTCAGCTGCGGGGGAGGGGCCGGAGATCAGCACCTTGGCGGCGCCTGCCTTCAGCCCGCGTTCTGCGACATCGGAGGTCCGCGCAATGCCCGTACACTCCAGCACCAGATCCACACCGCTGAGATCCACCGATGTCAGATCGGGCTCATGGCTGACCGGGATGGAGCGGCCCATCACTCGCAGCGCATCACTGCCATGCTCCACCGGATGGGCAAAGGGGCCAAACGTGCTGTCGTACTGGAACAGATAGGCGCACATATCCAAGGGCGCGATGTCATTGATCTGCACCACCTCGATGCCGTCTCCGCGCGCAGAAGTCAGGATCTGGCGCAGGATGGCGCGGCCGATGCGGCCGAATCCGTTGATAGCAAGTTTCATGCGCAATCTATGGCAGGGGCTCAGGCGCCGCTCAATCCGCTGGACTCGGAAAATGATCACATTTCCCAAGAGGATGTTTCAGAAAACCGCAGCCAAACCGCGCAAGCGTCAGGCGTGTTTCTATTTGCGGCAGATCACCTGGGCGGAATAAGTGCCGGTAATATTGCGCACCAGTGTGTTCAGGTCGACACTGCAGCCGGTTGCCGTGCGCAAGGCCCGCACCGCTTGGCGTGCGGTCAGGACCGCCGGCGGGCGAAAGGCCAGATGCTCCAGATTCTTCCGGGTGGCGCTAAAACGGCCCGGGGTGTCCTCAACCGGGGCGACCACCCAATCGCGGCCCAGCACTGTGACCTGCTTACCCTCAACGCCCTTGGCCCAGGCCGCCGGGGCCAGAATGGCGCACAGCGCCGCGGCCAATGCAGTCTGTTTCATCATCGAAATGCTCCTGCAGAATTTTCCTGTCTCAGCCTAGCGCAGGGCAGGGGCTTTGCAAGGAGTGGCTTGCCGCCAAGGGATCAAAGATGGTTCACGGCTTCCGCCTGGCGCAGCTCTGCCGCGCACAGCTGCAGCCCGCGCAGCAGCCGGTCCGCATCCGCCTCCGGTTTTGAGCCCCGCGGCGCAGAACAGCCTGCCACGATTGGCGTCTGGCCAGGTCGAGACACCGGCACCGCATAGCCGGTGATCCCGGCTTCGAACTCGCCGTCCGTCAGACAATACCCTTGTTCCCGCGCATTTGCGACACGGTCCAGAATGTCGGACGGCTCGGTCAGCGATTGGCTGGTATGGCGCGGAATGTCTGCTGTTGCCAGCACGGCGGCGGCCTCTCTCTCTCCCAGTCCGGCCAGCAGCATCCGGCCCAGGCTGGTGTGCGCCAATGGGATATGCGAGCCGGCAGTGAACCCATAGGTGATATGGCCGTGCTCGACGGTGGATTGCGCCAGCAGCAGCACGCGTCCCTGATCCAGCATCGCCAGCGTCACTTCGGTTTCCATCTGCCGGGCGTGTCGGTTCAGCACCGGTTGCACCCGGCGGCCGAAATGATTGGCCTGCAGAAAACCGCCTGCCAGCGCGAGCACCCGCGGGGTCAGCGACAGCTTTCGCCCGTCCTGGCGCAGGTAGCCCGCCTGAACCAGTGTCAGCGCGCCGCGCCGGGCTGTTGCCCGGTCCTGTCCGCTGCGCCGGGCAATTTCTGCCAGGGTCATGCTGGGGTTTGCGGCATCAAACACGGCCAGAACCGCCAGCCCCTTGGCAAAGCTCGAAGAAATGTTTCTGTCCTGTTCTGCCGCTGTCATCACTTGGCCGTCCCAATCTGATCCTAAAGTGCCGCTGCCCGGCCGGGCAGTGTGCGGATACTGGCATCAATGTGCGCTTTGCGAAGGCAGTCAAGATGAAAGTCCCCCTGAATATCCAGATTTCGCAAAGGGTTGCGGTAAAAGTCGCCGCAGACTGGACCTGCGGGCATTTCCGGTGCAATTTCAACCAACGCCGCGCAACGAGGCCCGACAATGGCAGAAAATTTCACATCTGGAAAACTGGCCCGCTTGGGTCTGCTGGCACCAGAGGACTGCCGTAAAGCGGCGGAGATCACCTCTCGCGCCCAGTTCGACGGGATTGAAACGGTGCGGGTGCTGTTTCCGGACCAGCATGGGCTGCTGCGCGGCAAGACGGTGATGGCAGAGGCTTTGGCCGGAATTTTCGACCAGGGCCTCAGCGTGCCGGCAACCCTGCTGCTCAAAGACACGTCCCATCGCACTGCGTTTCCGGTGTGGGAGAATGGCGCCGGGCTGGCCGGCCCGATGCAGGGGGCAGGCGATGTTCTGCTGGTGCCGCGCCCGGATACCTGGCGCGCTCTGCCGTGGTCCGGCCACTCTGCCTGGATTTTCTGCACACCGGTCTACCCCGACGGCAGGCCCGTTCCCTTTGCGTCCTGTGCTGTGTTGCACAGACAGGTGGAGATGCTGGCAGCGCAGGGGATGGCGGCCACCTTTGGGCTGGAGGTGGAGTTTCACCTGTACGAACTGGCGGACAAATCCGCAGCCCATGATCAGGCCGCACGCCCCGGCACTCCGGTGCAGACCCGCAACCTCACGCAGGGCTACCAGTATCTCACCGAAACCCGCTATGGCGAGGTGGAGGAGGTGCTGGACCTGCTGCGCCGCAACGCGCAGAAGCTGGGTCTGCCCGTGCGCTCGGTGGAAATCGAAATGGGCCCAAGCCAGGTCGAGTTCACCTTTGCCCCTGACAGTGCGATGGCGCAGGCAGATGCCATGGTGATGTTTCGCACCATGGTCAAGGAGGTCTGCGCCAGACGCGGACTGCACGCCAGCTTTATGGCCAAACCGCGGCTGGACAACGCCATGGCTAACGGCTGGCACGTGCACCAGTCGCTGCAGGATCTTGCGGCCGGGCGCAATCTGTTCATGCCGGAAACCGCAGGGATGCTGGCCCCGCCCGCCAGCGCCTGGATGGCAGGGCTTTTGAAATATGCCGCTGAAACCTCGCTGCTGATCGCGCCGACGGTGAACAGCTACAAGCGTTACTTGCCGTTCCAGCTGGCCCCGAACCGTATCAGCTGGGGCGAGGATAACCGCGGCGCCATGCTGCGCGCGCTGATGCAGACCCAAGACCCCGCAAGCCGCATCGAAAACCGCGCGCCGGACAGTTCGGCCAATCCCTATTACGCGCTGGCGGCCCAGATCATTGCAGGTGCGGCCGGGATCCGGGAAGGATTGGAGGCGCCGAAACCCACCCTGTCACCCTACAGCGAAGACGCCGAACGCCTGCCGCGGTCTTTGGGCCAGGCGCTGGAAGGGTTCGCGAATTCGGCGCTCTGCCGCGACGCGCTGGGAGCGGACACCGTGGATTATCTGCTTCGGCTGAAGACCTTTGAATGGGAGCGCTACCTGGATACGGTCAGCGAGTGGGAGCAGGCGGAATATTTCAACCTGTTCTGAACCACAGCCGCAGTTTCTTGCGTCCTGGTGATTTGTCGTCTTGATCGCCCGCCCGGCCCGTTGATACCGTATACCCGCGTATGCGAGGATTGTCCCTTGCGATCCGCGGCGCCAATTCCGGCCGCTTAACCTATTCAAAACCCACGCCTCTTCGAAGGAACACATCCCCATGAAATACACCGAAGAACACGAGTGGCTGCTGCCTGAAGGCGATCTGGTCATCGTCGGCATCACCGCCCACGCCGCCGAGCAGCTGGGCGAGGTGGTCTATGTCGAACTACCCGAGCCAGGCACTGAGGTGTCAAAGGACGACGAGATCGTGGTGATTGAATCGGTGAAGGCGGCATCGGACATTCTGGCTCCGCTGGATGGTGAGATCGTCGAGGTGAACGAAGCGCTGGCCGACGACCCCGGCAAGGTGAACGAGGACGCTGAGGGCGACGCCTGGTTCTTCAAGATCAAACCCTCTGACCTGTCGCCGATGGACGACTACATGGACGAGGCTGGCTACAAGGATTTCATTGGCTGATCCGGCTGCTGATTTGGATCCGGCTTTTTCCTGCTGGAAAAAGCCGGTGCCTCCGGCGGGGGTATTTGGGACCAGAAAGAAGCCGCAGGCGCGTCTGTCCGAAGGGGGATTAATAGCCGCGCTGCCGGTCGACCTCATGCAGCAGGTCTTCTCCGGCTTCCAGCCGCCGCAGGTTCTCTGTGACATCTTTCAATGCGTCGCCCAGGTGCCAGCCGGAGACATGTGGGGTGATGGTGACCTGCGGATGCGTCCATAGCGGATTGTCCGCAGGCAGCGGCTCTTTGCTCACCACATCCAGAACCGCATGCCCGGGGGTGCCTGTGTCCAGCGCCGCCAGCAGCGCCGGTTCATCCACCAGATCACCGCGCCCTGCGTTGATCAGCGTGGCGCCCGGCTTCATCGCCGCCAGCGTGTCGGCGTTGATCAGTCCACGGGTGGCCGGGGTGGAGGGCAGGATCGAACAGAGATAATCGCAAGCACCCAGCATCTGGCGCAGCTGCGCCGCGCCGTGGCGGCAGTCCACACCTTCGATCTGCTTGGGAGAGCGGCTCCAGCCCAGAACCCGGAACCGCAGGTCGCGCATCAGCCGTGCGGTCATGCCGCCGATGTGACCCAGACCGAGCACGCCCACTGTGGTTTCCTGCGGACGCCGCGGCGCCCGCGGCTGCCACGCGCTGTGGTTTTGGGAAGCTTCATGCGCTGCCATGTTGCGTTGACTGCGCAGCACATAGGCCAGGCAGTATTCAGCGATTTCATGGGCGGGTTCCAGCGGTCGCAGCCGGGTGACGCGCACATGCGGTGCAAGGCTTGGGTGTGCCACGATGGTCTCCACCCCGGCGCCCAGTTTCTGCACCAGCTTCAGGTTTGGCAATCGCGCCAGCAGGTCGCCTTTCAGCGCTGAGACGGCCAGCACCGAAATATCCTCCAGATTTCCGGGGTTGGAGGCGGGCCGGATATCAGCGCCGGGTGCCATCGCATGTAGCTCCGTTGCCAGCTGCTCTTCGGTGTACCAGCCGTCGTGGCCGATGCTGATCAGCATTGCCATATGCGTTCCTTTCCGTCGCCGCGTCGCTTTGACCGGAGTAAGCCACGGTTTTCGTGCAATCGAAAGATGGTAATCGCAGGCTCAGTCCAGCCGTCGCACCAGGATCTGGTTGCCGTCACCGCGTTTGGTTTCAAACAGTTTCAGCGTGGTGATCAGGTCGCTCAGTTTGCGTTTGCCATAACTGCGGGTGTCGAAGTCCGGAAACGCAGCAGTGATGTATTGGCCGATCTGGCCCAATGTGAACCACTCGTCTTCCTGGCCGATTGCGTCCATGGCCCGCACCACCAGTTTGGTTGGATCTGCCAGCTCAGTGGGGGCATTGCCGTTGCTCTCTTCCTTTTTGGGCTTTGCCTTTGGTTTTGTCGGCTCTTCCAGCAGGTTCTCCACATAGATGAACCGCTTGCACGCCTGTACGAAGGCAGCAGGCGTCTTGCGCATGCCCATGCCAAACACATCCACCCCCTGTTCACGGATGCGGCTGGCCAGACGGGTGAAATCACTGTCCGAGGAAATCAGCACAAATCCGTCAAAGCGGCCCGAGTGCAGGATGTCCATCGCGTCAATCACCAGCGCAATGTCTGAGGCGTTCTTGCCGGTGGTATTGGCAAACTGCTGGTGCGGCACAATGGCCAGTGCTGCCAGTTTTTCCTTGTTCCAGCCCTGCGGTCCGCCACCGGCAAAATCACCATAGATGCGGCGGATGCTGGCTTCGCCGAACGAAGCGATTTCCTCGAACATCGCCTCGGCGTGTTTGGCAGAGATGTTGTCGGCGTCGATAAGCACGGCCAAAAGCGGCGGTTTTGTTGCAGCGGGCATTCGGGGTCTTGCCTCATATTTTTGGGCAGGCCTGCAGCGGGGAGCCGCCTCCAGACAGCTGCTGTCTCGGTGTTTGTTACGTGAGTATGACAGACCCGTGTGGCCATTCAAAGGTGGCATCGGCCGGAATTCGTCTGTTGCACAGAAGGTGTAGGGACGGTGCGCAGGGAGTGCCCGGATGGCCCTCTCTGTTTTGGTTTAGACGAACGGATCGTCCGGATAGCCAACCCGCGCCAGATAAAGGCCATGACCGGGGCAGACTGGCCCGCAGGCGGCCCGGTCGCAGGCCTCCAGTGCGGCCTTCACATCCGCCGGTTCCCACGCGCTGGCGCCCACTCGCTCCAGCGTGCCGACAAAACTGCGGACCTGATTGTGCAGGAAGCTGCGGGCGCGGACGTGGAAATGGATTTCCGGCCCGGAAAAGCCCTGCACCCGCTCCAAGGTCAGCTCATTCAGTGTTTTGACCGGGCTGGCCGCCTGACAGATCGAGGAGCGGAAAGTGGTGAAGTCATGGTTGCCAGTCAGATGATTGGCCGCTTCCTGCATGGCGTCCGTATCCAGGTCATGGTTGATTTGCCAGACCTGGCCTGCGTCATGCGTTGCAGGTGCGCGGCGGATCAGGATGCGGAACAGATACTGCCGCTCCACCGCCGAAAACCGCGCATGCCAGTCACTGTCAACCCGCGCGCAATCCACAATCGACACCGGGGCGGGTTTCAAATGGTAGTTCAGCGCCTCCGACAGGCGGAACGGATCCCAGTCTTTGGCCATGTCGCAATGGGCGACCTGTCCCAGGGCATGCACGCCGGTGTCGGTGCGTCCGGCCGCTGCAATGGTGTGTTCCCCCGGCTGCAGTTTGGCCAGCGCAGCCTCGATCGCACCCTGTACCGACGGCAAGTCTTTCTGCCTCTGCCAGCCGGCAAAGGGCTTTCCATGATATTCGACTTTCAAAGCAAAACGCGGCATGGCGGCCACCTAGCAATAGGGGCAAGCCGGGGCAAGCCCTGCGTGAACTCTGGTAACCCGGCGGCATGCTGTCTATCTTGTCAGCAGCAAGAACAGAGCAGGATCAGGACCTTGGTGATAACCTCCCTTGCAGACGGGGTGATGAGCAGCGTGGAGAGCGCAGCCAGCGGTGTCTCAGCAGCGCTGTTCGACCGGCCGCTTCGGCTGGGCGTTACAGGGCTGGCGCGCTCTGGCAAGACAGTGTTCATTACCTCACTGGTGGCCAATCTGCTGGATCGTGGCCGTATGCTGCAGCTGAATGCTGCGCGCGAAGGGCGGATTGAGGCTGCATTCCTGCAGCCGCAGCCAGACGACACCGTGCCGCGGTTCGATTTTGAAAACCACCTCGCGGCACTGACCGGGCCGTCACCCCATTGGCCGGACAGCACAAGGGCGGTGTCAGAGCTGCGTCTTAGCTTGAAGGTGCGGCCCGCCGGCCTGCTGGCAGGCTTACAGGGGCCGCGTACCCTGCATCTGGATATTGTCGACTACCCCGGCGAATGGCTGCTGGATCTGGCCCTGCTGGACAAATCCTATGCCGCATGGTCCGAAGATGTCCTGTCGCGCATCGCCAGCCGTCCACAGGCAGAACGCTTTTTGGCAGAGATGTCCAAAGCTGTTCCTGCAGAGACACATGATGAACCGCGAGCCCAGGCGCTGGCGGCTGCCTTTGCCGAATACCTGGCTGCGGCGCGCGCGGCGGGATTCTACGATTGCACCCCGGGACGCTTTCTGTTGCCGGGAGATCTGGCAGGCTCGCCGGTGCTGACCTTCGCGCCCCTGCCGTCCGAGGCCCGGTCGCCGCGCGGCAGCCTATCGCGAGAGATGGAGCGGCGCTTTGAGGCCTATAAATCCAAAGTGGTGAAACCCTTCTTTCGTGACCATTTTGCGCGTATCGACCGGCAGGTGGTGCTGGTCGATGCGCTGTCGGCCATCCATTCTGGCCCGCAGGCAGTGGAGGATCTGCGCCATGCGATGACGGATATCCTCAGCGCTTTCAAGCCGGGCCGGAACCGCTTTCTGAACCGGCTTCTGGGCGGTAAACGGGTGGAAAAGATCCTGTTTGCGGCCACCAAGGCAGATCATTTGCATCATGCTCAGCACGGGGCGATGACTGCTATCATAGAGGCGCTGACCCGTGACGCGCAGGACCGCGCCCGTTTTGCAGGCGCCGAAACCACGGCGCTGGCCATGGCCTCCCTGCGCACCACTACCGAAGAAATGCGCAGCCATGACGGCACCGAGCTGCCTTGCGTGCGCGGCACCCTGCTGCGGAACGGCAGGCAGGCCGCCTTTTACCCCGGCGCTTTGCCGCAGGATCCTGCCCAATTGCTGATGCCTGCGCGTCAGGGGGCAGAGTGCTGGCTGGAAGGGGAGTATCAGGCGATGTCCTTCGCTCCCGCACCGCGCACTTTGAAACAGGGCAGCGGGCCGCCGCACATCCGTCTGGATCGTGCTGCCGAATTCCTGATCGGAGATGCATTGTGACTTTGGTGCTGCGCCCTGCAAACCCGCTTGATGCGGGCGCCATGGGAGACATCCTCTTTGGTTTTCAGCACGACACCGGCTGGATGCCCAAGCTCTATTCTGCAGCCGAAGTCATCTTTTTCTGCGGCATGATGATTGACCGTGACTGGGTAACAGTGGCCGAGCGAGACGGGCGCATTCTGGGATTTCTTGCACGCAAGGGCGAGGAAATCTGCTCGCTCTACCTTGCGCCGTCGGCCCGTGGGCAGGGAGCAGGCAAGGCGCTTCTGGATGCGGCCAAGGCGGCCTCGCCGCGGCTTGTGCTGAATACGTTTAGAGCCAACACCCGTGCGCAGCGATTTTACCTGCGCGAAGGTTTCACGGAAACAGGCCGGGGCGATGGATCAGGTAATGAGGAAGGCTTGCCCGATATCTCATATGAATGGCGCAAGCTTCAGGAGGCTTCAGCATGAGCGGAAAACCGGTTCTGTTTGATCTGGAAGATGAAGCGCAAGCGCCGCGGGTTTCCGATGCGCCGCCGGTGCCGGATCTTGCAGCAGGGGGCGGGCAGCCCTTGGCTATGGAACAAGCTGCCAGAATTGCCGCGCGAAGACCTTCACGGCTGGCGCGCTGGTTCTGGTCGCTTCTTGCGGCACTGTTCGGCGCTATGGCGTCGGTTGCCGCCTGGGATTTTGCAGCTGGGCTGATCCTTCGCTTTCCGGTGCTGGGCTGGACCATAAGCATTGGCCTGGCTGTTCTGGTTCTGATGGCATCGCTTATGGGATTGCGTGAGCTGGCCGCCCTGTCCCGGCTGCGGCGTGTGGATGCCCTGCGTCAGCAAGCATCAGATACAGAAGATTTGGCAGCAGCCCAGGCATACACCGCCCGGCTTGAGGCGTTTTACAAGGAGCGTGAGGATCTGATCTGGAACCAGGCGCGGCTGGCAGAACGGCAGGCAGAGGTGATGGATGGGGATGCGCTGCTGCTGCTGGTCGAGGATGAACTGCTGGCGCCGCTTGATGCATTGGCCCTGCGGGAAGTTGAAGCTGCTGCCCGTCAGGTCGCCACCGTGACCGCGCTGGTGCCGATGGCGCTGGCGGATGTGCTGACGGCGCTGGTCTCGTCGCTCCGTATGATCCGCCGGGTGGCCGCCATTTATGGCGGCCGGCCCGGTTACTTCAGCTCATGGCGCCTGACCCGGACGGTGCTGGCGCATCTGGCGGCCACCGGCGCCGTAGCCGCCGGGGATGACCTGCTGGAACCGGTGCTGGGCGGTTCGGTTCTGTCAAAACTCTCCCGCCGTTTCGGCGAAGGGCTGGTCAACGGCGCCTTGTCCGCCCGCGTCGGCATCGCCGCGATGGAGGTCTGCCGCCCGATGCCATTCTCGCCGCAGCACAAACCCAGCACCCGCAGAGCGGTGCAGCGGGCGCTGACGGGATTGTTTGCCAAACAGAAGAAATAGCGTGCAACTCAGGCTCATGCGCAGCATGAGCCATGCCCAAGGCGGCCAAGGCGGGCGGCGCCAGACGTGCACCTGCGGGCGCGGGAGTGCTCGCAGGCACTCCTCAGAACAATTTGGGCGGCTGGTCCTTGGGCTGGCGCATCGCCACCACGCCTGTGCGGAACCCTTCGCCGATACGATCTGCCAGGGCGCCCCATTGCACTGCGGTGCGTTCAGGCAGCTCGGCTCGCAAAACTTCGTGAAACAGCCCCAACCAGCGTGGAAAATGCTCTGCCTTCACATCCCTCCGGGAGACATGCACCCGCATCGGATTGCCGCTGTAGCTGCGCTCACGCAGGATCGCATTGCGCCAAAAGCCTGCGATCTTTTCCTCATGCTCTGGCCAGTCAGCAACATGGGCAGCAAAGACCGGCCCCAGCACATCATCAGCGCGCACCTGCATATAGAACACGGCCACCACGCGGGAAATCTCCGCCGCGGTGATGTCAAACCGCGCCAGCGGGCTCGGTGTTTCGGCTTCACTCATGTTCTGCTCCGGTCTGCCATGTTGTGCTAGATAAGTCGCTGGAGGCTTTGACGGAAGAGGGAAGGAGGCGCATCTTCTGTGACACTTAGCCTTTGGCCTCTGGCGCTCGCGGCTGCCAGCAGTATGGTGGCCGGAGGATTTGCCAAAAGGTATTGATTTATGGCGGAGATTGGTCAACGCGTGCTGGTTCTGGGTGCCTATGGCTTTATAGGCACAGAAGTGGTTGGCGCCCTGCAGGCTGTTGGTGTCAATGTGACAGGGTTTGGCCGAAGCACACAGCAAGCGGCCCGTGTGCTGCCAGGCGTGTCGTTTATGCAAGGTGATCTGTTGCAGATGCGGAGGCCGGGAGACTGGGCGCCCTATCTGCGGGACGTCGACGCCGTGGTGAATTGCGCTGGTCTTTTGCAGGACAGCACGGCAGGAGAATTGGAAACCGTGCACCATATGGCGGTTGCTGCTCTGGGGCAGGCCTGTGCGGAGCGCAGCATTCCGGTTGTGCAAGTTTCGGCCGCTGGTGCCGGGCCCGAGGCCGGCACGGAATTTATGCGCAGCAAGGGGCGGGGGGATGCGGCCTTGCGTGCTTCAGGTGTCGCAGTTTGGATTCTGAGGCCGGGACTGGTGATCGGGCAGGGCGCTTATGGCGGCACAAGGCTCTTGCGGATGCTGGCGGCGGTGCCGCTGGTGCAGCCAATTGCGCTGGCAAATGCGCCGGTGCAATGCATTGGCATGGCTGATTTGGCGGCAGCGGTAACGGCTGCACTGCAAGAAACGCTGCCGCAAGGTACCTATGATCTGGTTGAGGATCAGCCGCATAGTTTGGAGGATGTGGTGGCAGAAACCCGCAACTGGCTGGGCTTTGCCCCGTCAAAACTGGTGCTGCAGGTTCCTGCCTGTCTTTTGCCGCCGGTGGCTGCCTGCGCCGACGCGCTGGGCCGACTGGGTTGGCGCTCCCCTCTGCGCTCCACGGCCATTGCCGAAATTCGCAGCGGTGTGTGCGGTAATCCGGCCCCTTACCGCGCGGCTGTGGGGCAGGGGGTGGCGCCTCTGCAGGCCATATATCAATCGCTGCAATCCGGCCGTGAACAACGGCTGGATGCGCGGATGGCACTGTTGATGCCAATTGCGGTGGCGGTTCTGAGCACGTTCTGGCTGGCTTCCGGTTTGATCGGGTTTTGGCAGCTGGAAGCGGCGGCGAAGGTGCTGACGGCAGCGGGCTGGAGTGGTCTGATCGCCAAATTCAGCGTGCTGTTCTGGTCGCTTGCTGACATCGTTCTGGGGCTGGCGATCTTGTGGCGGCCCTGGGCTGCACGCGCTTGTCTGGGCATGGCAGCAGTCTCGCTGATCTATCTGGGGGCGGCCTCTGCCGTCACCCCGCAGATATGGGCTGACCCGATGGGGCCGCTGGTCAAGGTGCTGCCCGGTTTGATGCTGGCTCTGATCACCCATCAGCTGCTAGAGGAGCGGTAGGATGGACTTGGACCTTATCCTGCGCTGGCTGCATGTGATCGGCGCCTGTGTGTTGCTGGGCACTGGCGCGGGCATCGCATTTTTCATGCTGATGGCGCATCGGACACGGGATGCGGCATTGATTGCCCACACCGCGGGCGTGGTGGTCGTGGCGGATTTGCTGTTCACTGCAACGGCAGTGATTGCGCAGCCCGTCACAGGCGGGTTGCTGGCTTGGCGGCTGGGCTGGCCGCTGAGTGTCGGCTGGCTGATGCTGTCATTGGGTCTTTATGTGCTGACCGGGCTGTTCTGGCTGCCTGTAGTCTGGATACAGCTGCGGCTGCGCGATTTGGCGCGTGCGGCAGCACGGGCGGGCGAAGAATTGCCAGCGCGCTATCACCGGCTGTTCGCAATCTGGTTCGCTTGTGGCTTTCCTGCCTTTGCCGCCGTGCTGGCCATTCTCTGGCTGATGATGGCGCGGCCGGATCTGGGCGTTTGGCTGGTGCGGTGACCGGCGCAGGTCGTTCCACTCGCTGCTGCCTTCGCCACAATGCGGCGCATCTGTCGCTTTACCCCGCCGCAGCGCCGTCCTATAAGGCGCTTCATGTCCCTACTCGTGGCCATCATTATTCGAATTATATCCCCGGCGCTCTGAAACCATTGAGCCGCCGGGCAAAGGCGCTTGAGCCATCGCGCCGAACCGAATATCCCAATTTCCGACCTTGATCATCCAAAGGACGCCCCCGATGTGCGCCGACACGCCCCAGACGCCTGACTACAAAGACACTCTGAACCTGCCGAAAACCGATTTCCCGATGCGCGCAGGGCTGCCCAAGCGCGAGCCTGCCTGGCTGGAACGTTGGGCCCAGATCGGCGTCTATGACAAACTCCGCGAGCAAGCCGCCGCGGCCAGGGGCAGCGACGCAGAGCGCAAGCCTTTCACCCTGCATGACGGCCCTCCCTATGCCAACGGTCACCTGCACATCGGCCACGTGCTGAACAAGACCATCAAGGACATGATCGTCCGCTCGCATCAGATGATGGGTTTTGATGCGCGGTACATTCCCGGCTGGGACTGTCACGGCCTGCCGATCGAGTGGAAAATCGAAGAGCAGTACCGCAAGAAGGGCAAGAACAAGGACGCAGTACCGGTGGTCGAATTCCGCCAGGAGTGCCGGGCTTTTGCCGACAGCTGGGTCGATATCCAGCGTGAGGAGTTCAAGCGTCTGGGCATCACCGGCAACTGGGCTGACCCGTATCTCACCATGAACTACCACGCCGAGGCGGTCATTGCCGACGAGTTCATGAAATTCCTGATGAACGGCACGCTGTATCAGGGCTCCAAGCCCGTGATGTGGTCGCCGGTCGAGAAAACCGCCCTGGCGGAGGCCGAGGTGGAGTATCACGACAAGGAAAGCTTCACCATCTGGGTGAAGTTCAAGGTGGCTGAACCTGCGGACCACACGCTGGCAGGTGCCAATGTGGTGATCTGGACCACCACCCCCTGGACCATCCCGTCGAACAAGGCCGTCGTTTATGGCGCCGAGATTGCTTATGGCCTCTATGAAGTCACGAGCACGCCGGATGAGTGTTGGGCCGCTGCGGGCGAGAAGTACATCCTGGCCGACAATCTGGCGGCTGACGTGTTCAAACGCGCGCGCCTGAGCGAGGATCAATATACCCGTGTCGCAGATGTTCCGGCCTCTGATCTGGCAGGCATCGGCCTGACACACCCGCTTGAGGGCGCCGAGGGCGGCAATGGCGAATGGGATGAAATCCGCGACTTCCGCGCCGCTGATTTTGTGACCGACACCGAAGGCACCGGCTTTGTCCACTGCGCGCCGTCGCATGGGATGGAAGAATTCGAGCTTTACCGTGATCTCGGCATGCTGGAGCAGGTGATCACCTACAATGTGATGGATGACGGCGGCTTCCGGGCGGATCTGCCGTTCTTCGGCGGCAAATACATCCTGAACCGCAAAGGCGGCGAGGGCGATGCCAACAAGGCGGTAATCGACAAGCTGGTTGAGGTTGGCGGCCTGCTGGCGCGCGGCAAGATCAAGCACAGCTACCCGCATTCCTGGCGCTCCAAGGCGCCGATCATCTACCGCAACACGCCGCAGTGGTTTGCTTCCGTTGACCGCAAGATGGACGACGGAATGGACCAGATGGGCGATAGCATCCGCGAACGTGCCCTGCGCTCCATTGATGAACTGGTGAAGTGGTGGCCGCAAACAGGGCGCAACCGCCTGCATTCGATGATCGAAAGCCGCCCCGACTGGGTGCTGAGCCGTCAGCGCGCCTGGGGCGTGCCGCTCACCTGCTTCACCAAGAAGGGCGCGCTGCCGACCGATGCTGACTTCCTCTTGCGCAACGCGGATGTGAACAAGCGCGTCGTGGCCGCGTTCGAAGAGCACGGTGCCGACGTCTGGTACACTGACGGCTTCAAGGCCAAGATACTGGACGGCATTGTCGATCCCGAGGCCTATGATCAGGTGTTTGACGTGTTGGACGTGTGGTTCGATTCCGGTTCGACCCATGCCTTTGTGCTGCGCGACCGCGAAGATGGCACCGAAGACGGCATCGCTGACGTCTATATGGAAGGCACTGACCAGCACCGCGGCTGGTTCCATTCCTCGCTGTTGCAGGCCTGCGGCACCAAGGGGCGCGCCCCTTACCGCAATGTGGTGACGCATGGCTTTACGCTGGATGCCAAGGGTATGAAAATGTCCAAGTCACTGGGCAATACCATCGTGCCAGAGGAAGTCGTCAAACAATATGGCGCCGACATCCTGCGCCTGTGGGTGGCCCAGACCGACTATACCGCCGACCAGCGGATCGGGCCGGAGATCCTGAAGGGCACCGCTGACAGCTACCGCCGCCTGCGCAACACCATGCGTTTCATGCTGGGCAGTTTGGGCGACTTCAGCGAGGATCAGCGGGTTGAACCGGCGGATTTGCCCGAGCTTGAGCAATGGGTCCTGCATCGCCTGGCGGAGCTGGATCACAAGGTGCGCACCGGCTACCAGTCGTTTGACTTCCAGGGGGTGTTCTCTGCGGTGTTCAACTTTGCCACCGTGGACCTGTCGGCCTTCTATTTCGACATCCGCAAGGATGCGCTGTACTGCGACGGCGACACGCTGAACGCCCGTGCTGCGCGCACCGTTCTGGACATCCTGTTCCACCGCCTGACAACCTGGCTGGCGCCGATCCTGGTCTTCACCATGGAAGAGGTCTGGCTGGAGAAATACCCGGGCGCGGGCAGCTCTGTGCACCTGCAGGACATCCCGAACACCCCAGCGGACTGGCTGAACGAGCCGCTGGCCGCCAAATGGTCCAAGATCCGCCAGGCCCGCCGCGTGGTGACCGCGGCGCTGGAGGTGCAGCGCACCGACAAGGTGATCGGGGCCTCGCTGGAGGCAGCCCCGGTTGTGCATGTGCGTGACGAAGAGGCGCTGGAGGCGCTGAAGACGGTGAATTTCGCCGATGTCTGCATCACCTCGGATATTCAGCTGACAAACGATCCGGCCCCCGCCGAAGCCTTCCGCATGCCGGAAGTGGATGGCGTGTCGGTGGTGTTTGAAAAGGCTGATGGCGGCAAGTGCCAGCGCTGCTGGAAAATCCTGCCCGATGTTGGCGGCCATGGGCATGACGGCGTCTGCGGCCGCTGTGACAGCGCTCTGGGATAAGCCGTTTACCATCTCTGCATTGTTCACAACGCCCGGCCTGATCGTCGGGCGTTGTCTTTTTGTGCAATGCACCAGCGTCCCGCCGCAGGTTTTACGGGAAATTGCTTGTGCTATGCCTCATCTCATTC
Source organism: Rhodobacteraceae bacterium (ex Bugula neritina AB1) (assembly GCA_001730095.1). Classification (GTDB taxonomy): domain Bacteria; phylum Pseudomonadota; class Alphaproteobacteria; order Rhodobacterales; family Rhodobacteraceae; genus Leisingera. The sequence goes on along the minus strand of MDLF01000018.1, from coordinate 38,432 downwards.
CGCTAGATGTTGACCAGTTTTCCACAATTGGTTAACAATTTGTTAATTCCGCGCAGGTTTTTAAATCATTCTTTCAAGGAATGACGTGGGGCAGGGGGCCGTTTTGTATGTTGAAGCTGAAAGAAGATGCGCAGTCGGCGGTGGAGCCGGACAAGGCACGCGGCACGGCAGTCCGGATTGACGGGGTGTCGGCACCAAAAACTATGAAAATTGGTTTGGTGACGAGCGGCACTGCGCCAGGCGCAGAGCAAACGTCCGCAGCTGACAAGGTAAAACCGGCCAAGGCCGTCAATTCCGCTGAGCCTGCAACGCGGAAACCGGAACCGGCTCCGGATGCAAAGCAGCGAGACCAGGTGCAGGACGGTGACGGCTCTGCATTGCCGAAGCTTGCGCTGGCCGCGGCCGGGCTTGCGGTGGCTGCGGCGATGCTGCTCTACTTCCAATTTGGCGGCACAACGGTGCCGGATGCTCAATCGGTGGCAGGACAGTCGAACCCAGCCGCAGAAGCACAGCTGGCAGGGGCTGCCGCGGCAGCTGGGGCCGACGGTATGGTTGCCAGCAGCGAAGACGCACTGGTGGCCCGCATTACCGAAGGCACGCTGGCGGCGCTGCGCAGCAAGCAGGTCCAGCCTGCTGCAAGTGTCCAGACCACGCCAGCGGCACCGGCTGAGACATCTGCGCTTTACAAGATGGTGCTGACTGCTGCGGCCCAGGGTCAGTCCGAAGCCTATATCGATCAATTGGTGAATGGTGCCTACGAACGTCAGGAAATCACTGTCCCGGCCAGCTTGATCGGTGATGACGGGCGGGTGGATACCGCAACATTGCTGGCGCTGTTCGTCGGAAACTAAGACCATCAGCTGCAGAGCCAGAAAGGCTGTGCCGTGCAGGCTGCTTTACAGCCCGCGCAGATCATCAACAGACAATCAGACCAAAAGGCGCCGCCCATTATCGCTGCGGATCAGGCGCCGCATCTTTCCGGGGGGATCATGAAAACTTTTATTGCTGCCGCTGCCATCGGCCTGACCGGCATTTTCGCCACTTCCGCCGCTGCCGAAACCTGCGGCGGTGTATATACCGTGCAATCCGGTGACAGCCTGTCGGTGATTGCCGACAAGCTGTACAAGGATGCGGGCAAATGGAGCGCGATCCACAACCGAAACATCGACCAGATCGGCCCCAAACCTGGTGCAATCCGGGTGGGCATGAAGCTGTCTCTGGCCTGTTTGGAAGGGCTGCCGCTGGGCCTGCCAGGCGGTAAGGAATTCACGTCTGCTGCTCCTGCCTCGGCAGTGCCGGTCCAGATTGCGCCGGGCAATGCCGCAGTGCGCCAGAAGATCAATCTGCTGACCGGCGATGACTACGCGCCGTTTACGTCCAAGGGCTCGCACAATGGCGGCCTGATTAATGAAGTCGTGAACGCGGCAATGACCAAAGCAGCACCATCAGAGGGGTATGCGATTCATTGGGTCAACGACTGGGCGTCCCATTTCGATCCGCTCTTGTCGAATGCGCTGCTGGATCTGGGTTTCCCCTGGTACAGGCCCGATTGCCAAACCATGCCTGACAGCTACCGCTGCCAGAATTTCCATTTCTCGGAGCCAATGTTCGAGACACTGATGCTGTTGTTTGCACATAAGGACCGGCCTTTTACCTATGCGCAGGACAGCGACATCGTCGGCAAGACACTGTGCCGCCCTTCTGGCTTCCTGACCTTCGACCTGGATGAACGCGGGCGTCGCTGGATTGCGGACAAGAAGATCACACTCAAGCAGCCGCATAAAGTGAAAGACTGCTTTGACATGGTCGCAGCGGGTGAGGCAGACGCGGTTGCGATCAATGAATTCACCGGCCGTAGCGTCATGAAGGAAAACGGATTCGAGGATCAGTTCACAGTCCTGCCGCAGCCGCTGTCGGTGCTTGGGCTTTACGTGGTGGTTCACAAGACACACCCGCGCGCGAACGAAATGCTGGCCATGATCAACAAGGGCCTGCGCGGCATTCAGGAAGACGGCAGCTATCAGGCTATTGTGGAAGACCACATGGCCCGCATCTGGGCCGGGTTCTGAGGGAGGAGACGGAATGAAAAGGCTTTTCTTGCGCCTGCTGCAGCTCACGGCCTTCCTTTCCATGACACCGGCTGCCGCCTGGGCGATCTGTGACGTGGACTACGTGGCGCAGCCCGGTGACTCGTTGTTCACGATCGCGGAAACCCACTATGGCGACCGCAACCGCTGGACCATGGTCTATTACGCCAATCAGGAACTGCTGGCTGGCGCCACCGTGCTGCCGGGCCGCAAACTGTACATCCCCTGTAGCACCGGTGCCACGGCGCCGGATGCCACCCCGCTGCGGCAGGAAAAGGCAGAGCTGACAATGCTGACCGGCAGCGGCTATGCGCCCTTCACCGATCGCAGCCTGCCAGGGCAGGGCATGGTGACAGAGCTGATCAACGCGGCAATGGAGCTGGCGCCAGCACCGGTCAGTTACTCTGTCAGCTGGGAGGACGACTGGTCCAGGCATCTGTTTCCGATGCTGGACAAGAAAGAGTTCGATATGGGCTTCCCCTGGCTGAAGCCTGACTGTGCAGCCGAGCCGGACAATGAGCGTTGCGCCAATTTCCATTTCTCCGAACCGGTAATGACGATGCCAATTATGCTGTTTGTGCGGGCTGGCGGCGGTTTCGAATACAGTCAGGATTCCGATGTCGAAGGCAAAACTCTGTGCCGCCCGGCCGGGTTTTTCACCCACGATTTGAACCGTCCGGATCGGCGTTGGCTGGACGGCGACAAAATCACTCTGGTGCAGCCGGAAACTTCGGCAGGTTGTTTCCGTATGGTGGCAGAGGGAAAAGTGGACGCCGCGGCGGTGAATCTGTTCCTGGGGGCCAATACCATTGTGGCAGAAGATCTGCGCGACACGGTGGTGCCGCTGGAAAAACCGTTGTCAGAGGAAGGCCTGCATGTGGTGATTTCCAAACGCCACTGGCGCGGCACCACGCATCTGTACCGGATCAACGCAGGTCTTCAGAAACTGCGGGAAAGCGGCCGGTTCGAGGAAATCATGTCGCGCCATCTGGAACTGTTCTGGGCGCAGCTGCAATAGATCCGCACGGCGTCAGGCGGTCAGCGTCCTGGCTTCCTCATATCCGTGAGAAGCCGTCAGGGCGCCGCCTGCGCGATTATTGCCCTGCGGCCAAGCGTGCTGCATGACCAGATGTTCAGCCAGAACAGCGTTTTCGTGAAACAGCTCGTGGCCGGGCACCGGTGTTTCGGTTCCGGCAGTATCCCAGATTGAATCGCCGTCTTCCAGGAGCAGCGTCTCCTGCTGAGAGTCTTCTTCGCCGCGCGGCCTGTTGTCGGCAGATTCGCTTTTGTCCGGGTTGTCAGAGCGGACAACGGGGCGTGCAGTCAGAAGACCGCGGTTTGGTTTGATAGGATCTATACGTCCTGATACTGGTATAAACATCACAGATGGTCCTTCGCAGAGGCATTGAACCTTTCTTAAAGCGGTTTTAACACAACAAGCTTAACAGCGGGTAAACGCTAGTCTCCTGTAGGAGGGTGACCGGCGGGGCTGCCGCAGGTTTTCACATGCGGATGACTAGCCGGTGATGCGCTGGGTCATGGCATAATTCGCTTCCGCCACGATATGGCTGACCGGTCTGGGACCGGCCTGGCAGCCGTTCATCAGATCCTGAAAATAGGCATCCATGTTGAAACCTGTCGCCGGGCGCAGCTCCAGCGCCTCAGCCCGCGCAGCCCCGCGGGCGGGGCCGATGTACTGGGTGGTCAGGGCGTCAGCCGCAGAGCCGTTTGGCACCGCATCCCGGCCCGAGGCGGAAGGCATGCCATTGATCATCGCCCCATCGGCTGGCTTGCGCGCCTGAGACTGCAGCATGTTGTTGTGAAAGCTGGCGGTATTGGAGACTGCGGAAATCATCTGACTGGCCTGTTGCTACGTTCTTGAAATTCACTTTAGTAGAATTGGAGGTAACCTGGCAGGAAACTGTTAGCACTGGTTAACAAAGTGTTAATGTGGCTGCAGAGGTTTGAAGCCGGGGCTTGTGGCGGGCGTTGGCGCGGCAGAGCTTGCTGCCAGGCATGCACCGGAGGAAAAAAATGATTTCAGCCAGCCTGGAGACACCCGTCGGTCCGCTCAGTGTCTCGGAGCGGGACGGCGCCATCGTGCGCCTGGATTGGACTGCAGAAGCTGACGGGGGATCGGCGCTGCTCACCGCAGCGCTTGCGCAGCTGCGTGCCTATTTTGCCGGTGAGCTGACAGAGTTCGACCTGCCGCTGCAGGTGGACGGGTCGGATTTTCAGCGCGCGGTCTGCAATACGATGCTGGCGATCCCCTTTGGCGAAACCCGCACTTACGGCGAGATCGCCAAGGAACTGGGCGTCCCGCCACAACCCGTCGGAAATGCCTGCGGCGGCAACCCGATTCCGGTGATCATCCCCTGTCACCGGGTGCTGGGGGCCTCTGGGCTGGGCGGTTTTTCCGGCAAGGGCGGAGTGGAGACCAAGGTGGAACTTCTGAAACACGAAGGCGCTGCGGGGCTTTTGATCTGACAGCCTGCGCCGCCAAAACGCTTTCCGTGCGCCCCGCTCTGGCTGGAAAAGCTGCGGGGTGAAGACATTCGAAGCGTCCTGAGAGGATGCGCCCCTTCAGCCAGCTGCCGTCACGGCGCCGCAGAGCCCCCCTGCTGCTCTGGCACGATCTGCTGGGCGATGCCGACGAACAGAAGATAGACGGATGTCACCACCAGACCCCAATGGGCCCAACTGGCCGGGTGGAAATCGACCCAGGCGGCCCAGCCGGCAAAGAAGGTCCAGGCCAGTGCCATCGGCAGTGACACCTTGCGCCAGCGCACTGTGCGCACCGGATGGATGAATTTCAGCGGCAGGAACATGGCAACGGACAGCAATGTCACCAAAATCAGGCTGGTCCAATGGCTGGGTTCCAGCGCAAAGATCACCAGTACCGGCATGTTCCACACGCCGGGATATCCGGAGAAGGAGTTGTCCTTGGTCTTCATCCGCGTGTCGGCATAATACATCGCACTGCCAAAGGTGATTACGATGATGGCAAACCAGCCGGTCCAGCCCGCCATCAGCCCGGACTGGAACAGGGCAAAAGCAGGGATGAAGACATAGGTCAGATAGTCGATGATCAGATCCAGCAGCACCCCGTCGAATTCCGGCGAGTAACGCTTGACGTGATAGTGTCGCGCCAGCGGACCGTCGATGCCGTCCACCGCAAAGGCGACCACTAGCCACAGGAACATCAGGCTCCATTTGCCTTCAGCCGCCGCCAGCATGGCCAGCATGGCAAAAACGGCGCCGGTAGCGGTGAGCAGGTGAACGGAGAGTGCGCGGATCTGAGGTGTCATTTGTCCCTGATGGCGAATTTGCCCCGGACCCGCAACCGTTCAGTGCAGAATAGGGCGGAAATCCGTACCCGTTGCCAGTTTGAAAACGGACATGCGGCGGCCGTGCGGCTCGGGGTCGGTTATTTCGCGCGAAGAATAGGGGGTCTGCAGGGGCATTTTGCGCGGCCACGGATGCACATCAGGCGGCGGGGCAGGGGCGGCAGGGGCTCCATCGGCAAATAATACGGCAAAGCCGGCACAGGTCATGGCAGAATCCTTTCTGGATCGGTTTCTGTCATCTGGCCCGCTGCGCCTTAACAGAGGCTTGCTGGCCTCCGGGAGAAATAGTGTGCATTTTAGTAAATTGCTCAGTGGCTCTCTCAACCGCAGCAGCTGCCCCCGGATTGCACCGGTGGGCAGGGGACAGTTCCGTAGGAGCAAAAAACACAGCAGTCGCCGGGTTTTGGCCTCAGAAGGGTACGGCAGGCCGGGCATGCATAAAACCACTGGCAGGCGTTCTGCGGCATCTCTTCCTGCGTTTCTTGCCCGCAGGCGGAACAGGTCAGAAGACTGATTAGCATAACTGGCGCGGTGTGTTCCTCAGGCATGATGATTCCCCTGTTGGCAGCAAATGCCAGGCCGGGGCTCCTGGTCAAATCACGCTTTCGGATGGGCCTTGTTGTATACGTCCATCAGATGGGCTGTATCGACTGCCGTATAGGCCTGGGTCGTGGACAGGGAGGCATGCCCCAGAAGCTCCTGGATGGCGCGCAGGTCGCCGCCGGCCTCCAGCAGATGGGTTGCAAAGCTGTGGCGCAGCGCATGCGGGGTGGCGGTCGCTGGCAGCCCCAGCTGGGCGCGGGTTTTCGCCATCACTCCCTGAATTTGGCGCGGGTTCAGCGCGCCGCCTCGTACGCCCCGGAACAGCGGCGCGGTGGTGTCCTGCGGATGCGGGCACAGGGACAGGTAGCGTTCTACCGCATCGCGGGCGGCAGGCAGGACCGGCACCACGCGCTCTTTTCGACCCTTGCCCAGAATACGTAAGACTGGCGGCAGCGGTGCATCCGCACCTGTCAGCCCCAATGCTTCGGAAATCCGCAGCCCACAGCCGTAAAGCAGCGTTACCACCGCCACGTCTCGTGCCGCCACCCAATCCTGTTGCGATTGCAGTTCGACGGTTTGCAGAACCGCTTTGGCGGCCTCCGGCGCCAGCGGGCGCGGCAATTTCTTTTGAAACTTGGGGGAACGGGCCAGCAGCACTGCGGCCGGCTCAAATCCTTCTCGCTCTGCCAGCCAGCGGTAGAAATTCTTGACCGCTGACAGCTTGCGCGCCAGCGACCGGGCTCCGGTGCCTGAGTTGCGCTCAGACGCCATCCAGGCGCGCATGTCCGACGTGGTGATCTGCGCCAGCGCCCCCAGCCCCTGCGGTCCGCCGCTGTGCTGGGTCATGAAGGACAGAAAGGCCGTAACATCGCCGCGGTAGGCGGCCAGCGTGTTGTCAGAGGCATCCTCCAGCCCGCCCAGACGCGCCAGCCACAGCTGCAGGGCGTCGCGGCAGGCAGGAGAGATCAGGGTCATGACAGCCAGCAGCGCATCGCACGTTCAAAGACGCCGCCGAAGAAGGTGAGAAGATCGGTCCCCTGCATTGGCGAGAACTGATGTGGGTCTTCCGAGCCCAACACCAGCATACCGGGCAGGCGGCCTTCGCCCAGATCCAGCATCAGGCAGGCCTCAGAGCGGATCCATTCCGCCTGCGGCCCGTAAACCCGCGGGCTGCCGCTCTGGGTTTGGCGCAATGTCACAGGCCGGTCATGGCCGGGCTGTCCGGCATAGCTCACTGTAAAGCCAGGCCCGGCCAGCTTCAGCGCCGCGGACTTGCGCTCCACTTCGGCGCCACCGGGCTGCGCGGTTTCCAGCACCAGCGCCAGCGTGTTGACCCGCAGGATTTCCGGCATGTCCTGTTCCAGACACGCAAGAAAGGCGTTGAAATCGCGCGGCTCCAGCAGCCGCAGCACGGCGCGGTGGATCAGGTTGGTGCCGGCCAGATTGTCATAGGCCGCCGCAATAACCGACCTGTGCGTGTCCTCCAGCCGGTCGAGCCGGGCGGCCATCCGCTCCATGGCGATGCCGCGCAGATCGACCACGTTGGAGCCCATCGCCCGTTCATTCGCCGCAACCAGGGCGTTCATCAGGTGCTGGTCTTCCAGCACCGCATCAGGTTTGGCGAGAATCGCCTGGCGCAGCTGGTCTTCCAGGCTGGCTGTATTGCTTGAACTGCTCATACGTGAACTCTTGCGGCTCCGGACCTCTGACGGGTTTGGCGATGTGTATAACACGGGAAATGGGCAAAGCTGCTGAAAAATGAGGAGCGGGTCGAATTTACTGTGCTCAGCGGGCCTCCCGCCCGTCGCCGGTGCAAGCATGCACCGCTCCCGTTGGGCCGGGCGCCGAGCGTTGCCCGGCGCCAGCGGCATGAAATGCCGCTGCAGCGCGCCGTAGGCGCGCTGCCGTGCCCAAGACCCGGCTGTCTCCGGCGGCAGCCGGGGAGGGGCGGGCCGCGGGAGAGCAACCTGGGCCAAGACCTGTGAAACAAAAAGGCGCCCCTCCCGGAGCGCCTTTGGACTGTCAGAGCAGTAAGGTTTCAGAGGATCTTGATCTCAGCCGCTTTGATATCGGCCAGGAAAGTGTCCAAACCCTTGTCGGTCAGCGGGTGGTTCACCATCGCCTTGATCACGGCGGGCGGCGCGGTGATCACGTCGGCGCCAATACGGGCCGAGTCCAGTACATGGTTCACCGAGCGGATCGAGGCCGCAAGAATCTGGGTTTCGAACCCGTAGTTGTCATAGATCGTGCGGATGTCCTCGATCAGCTCCATGCCGTCCAGGTTGATGTCATCCAGTCGCCCGATGAAGGGGGAGATGAAGGTGGCGCCCGCCTTGGCAGCCAGCAGCGCCTGGTTGGCAGAGAAGCACAGGGTCACATTCACCATGTGGCCATCATCGCTCAGGGTTTTGCAGGCCTTCAGCCCGTCCCAGGTCAGCGGCACCTTTACTGCGATGTTCTCGGCAATCTCCACCAGCTTGCGCCCCTCGGCGATCATGGTGTCCGCATCAGTGGCGGTAACCTCGGCGGAGACCGGGCCGTCGACCAGATCGCAGATCTCCTTGGTCACTTCGATGATGTCGCGACCGGATTTTTTGATCAGTGACGGGTTGGTGGTGACGCCATCCACCATGCCCAGGTCGTTGAGCTCGGCAATGGCGCCAATCTCGGCGGTATCTACGAAGAATTTCATGGGGCAGTCCTTTGGATGGGTTGGCCTCTGTCGCATCTGCCTTTACCTCATGGGATAACAGGCGGCAACATGGGCAGCAGCATGAGCGGGCAGGAGTTCTTTCAGGCAGGCGAGCGGGTCGGGGTGCTGACCACGCAACCCCTTGACCGGCTTCTGGATTACCGCGCCCCCGAGGGCGGTTGCTTCCTTGGGGCATACGTCGAGGTGCCGCTGGGCCCGCGCAAGGTGCTGGGTGTGGTCTGGGGTCCGGGTGCAGGCGATTTCGATTCGGCCAAGCTGCGCGCGGTGATCCGGGTGCTGGATGTGGCGCCGATGCGAACAGAAATGCGCCAGTTCCTCGGCAAGGCCGCCGATTACACCCTGACCCCCATGCCTGCGATGCTGCGACTGGCCACCCGCGCGCCGGGCCTCAGCGATCCGCCCTCGATGCGCAAGATCCTGCGCCGGGGCGACGGCGTGCCGGACCGGATGACCGATGCCCGCAGCCGTGTTCTGGGGGTGCTGGAGGACTACGGCGGGCTTGCCTTCACCCCCAGGGAACTTGCCGATATGGCGGATGTCACGCCGTCGGTGGTGAAAGGGCTGGTCAAACAGGGCACCCTGCGCGAGGAGGAAGCGCCACGCGACACTCCTTACCCGCATCTGGATCCGGAACTGCCCTCCAAGCAGCTGACAGAGGATCAGGCCAAGGCGGCGCAAGCGCTGGCCGAAGGCGTCCACAGCGGGTGCTACGGCACCACGTTGCTCAAAGGCGTCACCGGCTCAGGCAAGACCGAAGTCTATCTGGAGGCCGTTGCCGCCGCTTTGCGCGCCGGGCGGCAGGCGCTGGTGCTGCTTCCCGAAATCGCACTGACAGCGGAGTTCCTGACACGGGTTGAAGCGAGGTTCGGTGCGAAACCGGCTGAATGGCACTCCGGCGCCACTATGACCGAACGCCGCCGGGTCTGGAAAATGGTTGGGCAGGGCGCAGCGCAGCTGGTGATCGGCGCGCGGTCGTCTCTGTTTCTGCCATTCCGCGATCTGGGCCTGATCATCGTCGATGAGGAGCATGACACGTCTTACAAGCAGGAAGACGGGGTTCTCTATAGCGCCCGCGATATGGCGGTGCTGCGGGCTGCCATGTGCTCGGCGCAGGTGGTGCTGGCCTCTGCCACGCCATCCCTGGAGACCTGGGCAAATGCCGAGGCGGGCAAGTACAAGCGCCTGAACCTGACCTCCCGCTTCGGCGCTTCAGTGCTGCCGGACATGCGGGCGGTGGATATGCGCTCCGAAGACCTGTTGCCATCCACCTGGATCTCGCCGACGCTGAAACAGGCGATGAAACTGCGCATGGAGCGCGGCGAGCAGTCGCTCCTGTTCCTCAACCGCCGCGGCTTTGCCCCGGTCACCATCTGCCGCGCCTGCGGGGCGCAGGTTGCCTGCGATCATTGCGACGCGCGGATGGTCGAGCACCGCTTCATGAAACGGCTGATGTGCCACCAATGCGGCGAAACCAAACCGGTGCCGGAAGCCTGCCCCTCCTGCGAGGTGGAGGGCAAGATGGCTCCGGTCGGTCCCGGTATCGAACGGCTGGCGGAGGAAGCTGCTGCGCTGTTCCCCGAGGCGCGCATTGCGGTGCTCAGCTCCGACCTGTTCGGTTCCGCCCGCGCGTTGAAGCAGCGGATTGAGGAAATTGCGGCAGGCGAGGCGGACATCATCCTTGGCACCCAGCTGGTCGCCAAGGGCCACAACTTCCCGCTCTTGACGCTGGTGGGGGTGATTGATGCCGACCTTGGCCTGCAGGGCTCCGACCTGCGCGCGGCAGAGCGGACTTTTCAGCTGATGCGCCAGGTCGCTGGCCGGGCAGGGCGCGCCGAACGCCCGGGCGAGGCTTTGATGCAGACCTTTCAGCCCGAACACCCGGTGATCCGCGCGATCCTGTCAGGGGACGAAGAAAACTTCTGGAAAGCCGAAGCCGCCGAACGCCAGGCCGCGGGCGTGCCGCCCTATGGCCGGATGGCGGGGATCATCCTGTCTGGACCAGATCTGGCGGCTGTCTTTGACCTTGGCAACGCCATGGCCCGCAATGACGGTCCGCTGCGCCGGATCGGCGCCCAGCTGTTTGGCCCCGCGCCAGCCCCCATCGCCCGCGTCCGCGGCCGTCACCGGGTGCGGCTGCTGGTCAAGGCGCCAAAGGGCGTGCCGCTGCAGGAGGCCCTCGCCCGCTGGACCGCGCCGCTGCGTCTCAAAGGCGACTTGCGCCTCAGCATCGACATCGATCCGCAAAGCTTTTTCTGAGGCAGAACAAAAGGCTTTGCCCCTTTGCACCCATGGTGCTCACTCACAGGATTTTGTGTTTGTCATTGGTGTTGATTCGGCCGGTGTCAGATTGGAGGTGGCCGGTTTTCCGGATGGCCAACCGTGAGACCGTTGGCGGGCGGGCGGCTCCTGAAACGATCTGAAAGCGGTGGGGTGACGGTCATAATAAACCTAACCACCCGCCGCGCCATACTTCCCGCCAAAGGAGGCGGCTCCAAAACAGCATCGGCCTGTCTGGTATACCTGCCGCGACTTGGGCGGTTAACCAACGATGAGGCCGCGGCCATTCTCCCTACGCAAAGGGTTCTGGAACATATCAGGTCCGTCGCCATGTGGCTGGCGGAGGCAAGGATATCCAGCCCAGCTTTACATGGCGCCGCTTTTCGCTCTGCGAAGCAATCCGGCGCTCCGTGACTTCGCCGCCAAACCGAAGGCGCACGCGAAGCCATCAAAGGTGATCCTTGGCGCCATCATGCGCACGCTCCTTGTGATACTGAACGCTGTACTCAAGACTGGTGAACCAGCACGGCGCGGTTTGCAAACATAGCGTTTGCAGACCTTCAGTATGATGATTGCGAACTGGCAAGGTGCGGACAAAGCCGTCACTCCGGTCGCCGGGGACAATGGCTGCAGGCCGCCGTATTGCGAACCTTCGTCCTAATAGCAGATCACCGGGGTCGTTCATGCTCGCTGGGTGGAAAGAAAAAATTCGCTGCAGCCAACCAGCCACAAACTTTGCGCCACTAAATCGGACGTTCAAATTGGAGGTCTGTCGATCTATTGAAAACGAAACATCGACCCTTTGAAAGTTGCCAGCGGGCTGGGATGACAGTTTTTGGGACAGGATAAAGCTTGTCTCTTTCTATACCCTTCGCAGACATACCTAATGCTTTTGTGGTTGAAACATCTAAGTGTGTCAACAAGCTGGCACTTACTTACACCCTAGAAATGTTCCACAATGTGAAGAGGGCCGGAGAAAGCTGCAATCAGCCGGTAAATGTCGTGCGGAATGTGAAGCTGTAGCTGCCGGGCGCCAGGGCTTTGGGAGCACGCGGCACACGGGCTCTTTTTACCGCGGCTACTGCCGCTTGATCTACCTTAGCGTTGCCGGAGCTTCGGGTAATAGAAACGGTCATCAAACGCCCCTGGGTTGAGACCGTCAGGTGCAGCCGTACTGTCCCCTCCCCGCCGCCTCGGGGCGGGCGTTTCTGCCGCTCGATCCGCGAGATGATTGCTGCACCCCAGCGGTTCTTGAGACTGGCAGTGCGCTTTGTATCTCCGGTGGTGGCCGCATCTGCGCCGCCGTCGCCCTTGGCCTGTTGGCGGCTGCTGCCGGCAGCTTGCTCTTGCATACTTTCCGTTGAAGGTGCGGGGGATGGGGCGGGTGCCGCTGCAGCGGGCGGAGGTGGTGGAGGCGGCGGTGATACTTGCCGCGCAGGTGCTGTGTCCGCGGCGGGTGCAGCGGCAAGCACAGGCGAACTGACAGCTGCCGGAGCGTGCGGAGCAGAAGGCGCAGCCGGAGTGGCAGCCTGCACAGGCTCCTGCGGTGGGTCGGCTGGGGCCTTGGCAGGAGCTGGCGTGTGGATCTCCGGCGGACGGGTCCAGTCAGAGACCTGCTGCGCCAGCGCCTCGGAGGCGGCCGCCAGTGTCACTTGCCTGCTGCCGCTGCTGCCGAAGCCGGCTGCCCTTGTGCCGCCCTCGCGCATTGTCAGAAACGGCAAGGCGTGCAGCCCAGCGGCGGCGGCCAGGCAGGCGGGGAACAAGGCGCGCCGGGTCAAGAGCCTGTACCTGTCAGGCTGACAGACTTGATGCCCGCGTCGCGCAGCCGGGAGATCAGCGCCGCAACCTCGCGGGCAGGCACCCCGGCATCGGCACGCAGTGTGAGGACCTCAAGTTCTGCTGCCAGCGCTGCAACAGCGGCCAGTGCCTCCCCCCCTTCAGCCCCGGAGAAATGCAGCTGGCCGTCTGCGGCCATGAACAGCACCGCCTCCCGCATCGGAGCTTCACCACTTTCCAGCTCCGGCGGGGTCACGGCAAAGGGCGCGCGGGGGGCGATTTGTGAGGACAGAAGGAAGAAGATCAGCAGCAGGAACACCACATTGATCATCGGCAGGATTGGCTCACCTGCTTGCCGCTTCTTGGGAATTGAGAAATTCATGCCGCTCACTCCATCACCACCAGGCCGGTGAAGCCGGCTCCGGATAGCAGACCAGCCGCATCCATCAGCTGCTGCAGCGAAGCCTTGGTGTCCGGTTGCAGGATGATGGCATCCGATTTCTCGTGGGTCAGCGCAGTCAACCTCTCCGCCAGGGCTTCTTCCTCCATTGGAACCCCGTTCAGCCGCACCCCTTCGGCGGTCACCAGAACCAGCCGCGGCGACCCCTGATAGGCGCTGCCCGCGCCGCCCATGGCCAGCGGCACCACCCGGTCGCGGCCGAATTGCGAGGCGAGCATGAAGAACACCAGCAAAAGAAACACCACGTCGATCATTGGCGCGAGGCTGAGGCGCTTTTTCGCGCGCGATGGTCCAAAGGCCAGTGTCATTCCGCAGCGTGTCGCAGTACCGGGCGGGCGGCTGCCGTGGTGAACACGCGGGTTGCGGCGTCCTCCATTGCGGCTTGCTCACGCTCGGCCAGCCCCTCTATCCAAGAGGCAAGAGCCGAGGCCGGGATTGCCACCGCCATGCCCGCAGCCGTGGTCAGCAGCGCCTCCCAGATGCCGCCGGCCAGTACCGAAGGGTCAGCGCCGCTGCCGCTTTCCTGCAAGGCCTGGAACGTGCTGATCATTCCCAGAACGGTGCCAAGGAGCCCGACCAGGGGCGCAATCGCAGCAATCAGTTCCAAGGGTCGCAGGCCCCGGCGGAGGCCCGCCAGCTCTGCCTTGGCAATGCGGGTGGTCTCTTTTTCCGCGGTGTCTGGGCTGAACTCAGGTGTCAGAAGCGCCCGCATCGCGGACTGCGTTAGCCGGTCCAGCGGCGTGCAGCCTGCGCTGATGGGCGGGGTGCCCCCCGCAGGCCATTGATCAAGCCAGACTTCCGCCCGTGACTTGCGCCAGACGCCCGCCTGCGCAAGCCCGATCACCCGCCAGAAGAACAGCGCCAGGGTCAGCACCGACAGCGCCGCGATCACCCACAGGGCGGGACCGCCGCGGGCCATGAAATCGAGGAGAGGGGCAAGGGACATCGCAGCCTCCGTCAGTGGCCCGGGTTTTCCGGGTCAGTTTGCTCAGTGCCGCGGTCAAAGCGTTCGGCGTAAGCCTCGGTCAGCCGGTTCGGACCATGCAGCACCCGCCATTGCCGGATGCCATTGCGCCAGCCGGCCCGGCCTTCGCGGGTGTCGGGCTCTACGGCATCCTCAGCCGGAATTTCCGTCTCCAGCAGCTCCCAGACCGCCTGCTTGCCCTGGCAGTATGCTTCGGCGCCCCAAGTGCTCAGCAGTTTCTGGAAGGCATCAAAGGCGGCGCGGTTGAAGATCTTGTCCTCGCCCAGTCGACCGATCACCGGGTTCTCAGGATGGACGCCGCAGCAGGGCACCCAGCCTTCTGGGATCGGTGTGTTGGCGGAATGGGTGCGCTCGGCACGCAGCAGTTTGGGCAGCACATGGGTGTGCGGGCCTTCTGGAGACTTGCCGCCGGTGTCGGGACCGCCGATCATTTGATAAACTTCGACCCGGCCGAGGCGGGTCAGCAGCACCCGGTGCGGATGGTGCTTTAGGATTGCCGCCATCGCCGGGTTGCCATGCTCAAACAGCGAGCGGCCGGCGTTTTCGTTCAGAATTTCCAGCAGCTCAGGGTCGCCTGTGCGGATGCAGAAATCCGCCTGGTACTGGCCCAGCCCCATGTCGAAAAGCTGGGCGCCGCGGTCTTCGTCGCGCAGCGCATCGTCGTCGGAGCCAAGCGCGGTCAGCGCACCGCGCTGGTTCATCGCGGCGGCGTCATGCGGCAAGCACAGCGACACGGCTTGCGTCCAGCGGTGCGGCTTTGGACTGAGTGTCTCATAGGCGACCGGGCGCACGCCCTCCAAGTCGTCGATGCGCACACCGCCGCGGGAGGTTACCTGTATAAGCCCGGCATATTCCTGCGGCGCCGGATCGCCATAGACATGGTGGAACTCGGCAATGGCGCCGAACGAGCCCATGTTCCAGCCGCAATCTTCTTGCATCAGCGCATCTTTCAGCACCTGTTGAAGCTCAGGCATGTGCTGCCCTCCTGTTGGTTGATTTCCATTCCAGGGCGCCGGTGTGGACAGCCTGGTAAACGGCTTTGCCGATGGTTTCGCCGGTAGCGGTATGCAGCCCGGCATAGGGGATTGTGCCGGCCGGCGCCGCCACGGCGACGCAATCGGTTCCGGTGCCCGTCACGATTCCGCCTGGCAGGACGATGCCAGCGTCTATCACCGCCGCTGTGCGGGCCTGGACTGCGATGCTCATGGCTTCTATCAGCGCGGCCTGGGTCAGCCCCTGGGACAGGCGCAGGGCGATATTGATGGTGCCCCAGTTGCGGCTGGCGTAGTCCATCCGGCTGCCGACCCGTTCGGCGTTGGACAAGCCGACAGTGGCCACCGCATGGGCGCTGATGCCTTCTACAATGGCTGAGGCCTCGCAATAGCGGCGCACATCCCGCGAGGTGAGGAAGGCCACGGCATCCTCGCAGCCCCTTTGGGCCAGTTCACCTGCGAACCATTCGGTCACATCCAGGTCCCGCGGCAGGTCGCTGTTGCGGACTTCGCGCCACAGGATGCGGCGGGCGGTGACTAGGCCGGGGCGGTTCACAGCCCAGCTCAGCACTTGCATCTCTGCGCCGAGGTCAAACTCGATCCAGGGGCGTTCCAGGGTGACCGTGCCCATCACAGAACCTCCAGCGGCTGGAACACCGGCCCATGCGCCGTTGTCTCATGCCAGATTGAGATGCCAAAGGCGCGCGCCATCAAGTCCGGTGTCAGCACTTCGTCGGGCCGCCCGTCGGCGAGGATGCCGCCTTTGGCCAGCAGGATCAGCCTTGTGCAATGGCGCGCTGCCAGCCCCAGGTCATGCAGCGAGACCAGGGCGGCGCGTCCTTCGGCTGCGAGGGCGGCAAAAATCTCCATGGTGGAAATCTGATGCGCCGGGTCCAGCCCGGCGGCGGGCTCATCGGCCATCAAGAGCGGCGTGTCCTGCGCCAGCGCGCGGGCAATCAGTGTGCGGGCCTGCTCGCCGCCCGAGAGGCGCGACGCAGCGCGCTGGCGAAACGGGCCGAGCCCCATGCGCTCAATCGACTGGTCGACCAGCGCCTGATCGCCAGGCGACAGCCGCAGCCCCTGCAGCAGATGCGGCAGGCGGCCAAGCGCCACCAGCCGCTCCACCGGGATCGGCCAGGCGATTTCGCGCGATTGCGGCATCCACGCCACCGCGCGTGCCCGGTCGGACGCGCTCATCTCTGCCAGCGAGCTGTGCCCCTGCGCCGGGATCAGCCCCAGGGCGGAACGCATCAGGCTGCTTTTGCCAGCGCCGTTTGGCCCCAGCAGGCCGACGAACTCACCTGCTTGGATTTCAAAGGATACATCGCGAAGCACCGGGCGGTTCCGCAAGGTGACGGAGAGGTTTCGGACCGAAAGAACGCTCATGCCAGTCCTTTCCGCGTCTTGTAGATCAGGTGCAGGAACAGCGGCGCGCCGACCAGGGCGGTGACCACTCCCAGCTTGAGGTCCCGCGATGGCAGGATGATCCGCACCGCAATGTCAGCCAGTTGCAGCATGATAGCGCCGCCAAGTGCCGAGGCCCACAAAAGCCGCGACGGCTGGCCGCCCACTAGCGGGCGCAGGATATGCGGCACCACCAGGCCAATAAAGCCGATGGCGCCTGCCACCGCAGTGGTGCCGCCGACAATGCTGGCGGTTCCAAGGACCAACAGCAGACGCAGCCGGTTCAGGTTCATTCCCATGGTCTGCGCCGCATCCTCGCCCAAAGTTAGCGCATCCAGCCCCCGCGCCAGCGTCAGCAGGACCGCGCCCCCGGTCAGCGCAAAGGGCAGCACCAGCCAGACATGCAGCATCGAACGGTCCGCAAGCGAACCCATCATCCAGAACACAATCTCATTGGCGGCAAAGGGGTTGGGCGAGAGATTCAGCACCAGCGACGTGAGTGCTGCTGCCATCGCTGAGATTGCGATCCCCGCCAGTATCAGCGTCAGCGAGCCGCCCTGCGGCCCGGCTAGCGCCATCACCAGAAAGACGCCCGCCAGCGCACCGGCCAGCGCCGCCAGCGGCAGGCCTAGGGTGAGGCTGGCCGCCAGCCCGGTATTGATCGCCAGCACCGCCCCCAGCGCTGCTGAGGAAGACACACCGATCAGTCCCGGCTCAGCCAGTGGGTTGCGCAGATAGCCCTGCATAGGGGCACCCGCCAGCCCCAGCCCGCCGCCGATGATCACCGCCAGCAGCGCCCGCGGCAGCCGGACTTCCCGCATCACCAGGGTGAGCGGCCCGTAACCCTCGTCAAACAGGGCTGCCAGGCTTTCACCCGCGCCCACGTCAGCGGGCCCCAGCGTGAGCGACAGCAGGAACAGCGCGGCTACCGCAGCAGACAGCGCCAGCATCAGACGGGTCATTTCCGACCCTCCTTTTCCATGAACAGGCGGCGTTCTGCGGCCAGGGTTTCCACCGCGCGCAGCACATGCGGAGTGCCGCAGACCCAATCCGCGTCGCGGATCTGCCCGGCGCCGCTGCGGGCGGCCAGCTGACGCACCACTGGATGCGCCAGGCTATCCTCGCTGCGCGAGGCACGCGGATAGGGCGAGGTTCCGATCAGCAATGCGGGCGCCGACATCGCCAGCAGTTCCAGCGGCATATGACCGGAGCGCGCATAGCCCAGCTCATCCGCAACATTGCGCAGCCCCGCCGCGCGCAAGATCTGGCCCGCAAGGGTCGTGCTACCAGAGGTGTACCCGTTGGCGGCATAAAGCGCGGCGCGCGGCGCCTCCGGCCCGGCTTGCTCCAGCTTTGCCAGCCGCTGATCGAAATCTTCCAGCAGTGCGCGAGCCGTTTCTTCGCGACCCAAAACCTGACCCATCTGCAGGATTTGCGCGCGCACGTCCTGCAGCGCGCTGGCGGGTTCGAACACCACCACCGGCACGCCAAGACGGCGCAGCATATCCGTCGTGGCCGGTGTCGAATAGGCGCCGGCAATCACCAGATCTGGCTGCAGCAGATAAATCTCTTCAGCCAGCCCGTGATTGACAGGATAAGCCATGGCCGCGTCAGCCATGGCTGAGGCGCGTGTATCCCGCGCGATGTAAGAAACCGAGGCCAGCTGGCCAGGGGCCGCCAGCAGCATCGCCAGCTGATCGGTGCAAAGGTTCATCGACACCACGCGCGACGGCCCGGCAACGGCGCCGGTGGCGGCCCACAAAAGGGCCAGGGCTATGCCGGACAGCCTGCGCATGGATCAGAACGAGGCTCGTACGCCGATATAGGCGGCGCGGCCGCGCTTGGCGTAGCCCCAGACGTCGGCGTAGTCCTCGTCGAACAGGTTGGTGACGCGCCCGGTCAGCACCACGTTATTCGTCAGCTCATACTGAGCAGCCACATCAACGGTGGTGTAATCCGGCAGCTCAGCGGTGGCAAAGGAGCCAAAGAACTGGCTGTCCCAATTGCCTGCCACATGCCGGATGTCCGCAGTAACGGAGCCGCGGCCGTTGAAAGTATCCAGTGTGGCACTCAGCAGAAGCTCGTGCTCTGGGCGGCGGATCTCAACCGATCCATTGGGGTTGGTGGCGTCCAGATAAGTGTAGGACAGACGCAAGTCGAGGTTTTCGGTGGCGTCCAGGCTTGCTGCAAGCTCAACGCCTTTGCGCTCACTGTCACCGGCTTGGTTGCGGTAGGAGAACGTGGTTGCGTTCACCATGTAGCTCTCGATCTCGCCTGTCAGCGTCTCGTCGAAATAGGTCACATCAACCAGGCCGCGCCCTTGAAGGAACGGCACCTCAATCCCGAAATCGAAGCTGCGGTTTTCCTCCGGCCGCAAGTTCGGATTGCCGAGATAGGTGGTGGAGCCGAATGTGCTGTTGGCAAACAGCTCAAAATAAGAGGGGTTCACGATGCCGGTTCCAGCTGAACTGTGCAGGCGCACGCCGCTGCCTGCAAAAGTGTAAGAGACACTGGCGGTCCAGCTGGTGGCGTCTTCGAATACGCTGTTGTTGTCGTGGCGCACCCCGAGTTGCAGGTCCAGACCGTTGGCAAAACTGCCACGGTATTCCAGGGCAATCGAATTGGTTTCGCGCGCAAAGGCGGGGTTGGAGCTGCTGGAATCCTCTTCCCATTCCAGCATTGCGTTCAGAAGATGGTCTGCCTGATCAGCCTGCTGCCCATCCAGGCCGAAGCTTAGCAGGTATTTTGCTGCTTCGGTCTTGGTCTCTGTCGGGGGGCCACCGTTGAAGGACTGGTCAAAGTCAGTGCGCTCCAGCGACAGCCGGTGTTTCAGGCGGCCGCCCAATGTGTTCAGTTCAGCATAGATCTGCGCCAGTTGCTCATCCCGGTCACTGAATTGCGTCGGATCATCCACGATATAGCTGGCCGCATCCGTTGCGGTGAATGAGGCGCTGTCGCTGTCATAGCGTTCATCCGAAGTGCGGAAGTTGAAGCCCAGCTTCAGCTGGTCGGTGACCAGGTAGTCACCCTTCAATTGCAGTGTGTTTCGGCGGGTTCCGTCCTCTTCGCCGCCATCGCCGGAAGCATCGTAGCCGCCGTCATTGTCATGGGCGAAGCTGAAGGAGACACCGCCGCGTTCACTGCGCGAAGAAACCCGGGCTGAGGCGCGGTAGCCGTCTGAGCCTGCTTCCGCGCTGCCGCCGTATTCCGTGCCGATGCCGCCGGACTTGGTGATGATGTTGATCACACCGGCCGAGGCGTTGGAGCCGTAGAACACCGACTGCGGGCCGCGCAGGACTTCGATCCGCTCGATATTGGCAGTGTCCAGGCCGGACAGAATGTACTCGCTGTCACCGCCTGAGGCTTCGACGCCATCAATCAAGATCAGCGTGTGGCTGGCTTCGGCGCCGCGGATGCGGACCTGGGTAAAACTGTCGCCGGAGCCGTTCACCATCAGGCCGGGGACCGAGCGCAACGCGTCCTGGACTGTGGTGATGCTGCGTTCTTCGATTTCTTCGCTGGTCAGGACTGAGACTGAGCGGCCGTATTTTTGGGCCTCGACCGGCGTAAAGCCGCCGGAGACGATGATCTCGGCCAGTTCGGTGACCTCAGAATCCTGGGCGGTTGCGATTGCAGGGGCAGCGACCAGGGCCGCGGCTAAAGACAGGCTTGCCTTGCGCATATTCCATTCCTCCCGGCCCACGCAGCAAGCACAGGCCAAGCGGCTGCCCATACCGGGCAGCATATTCAAATTTTGGTCGTTGGAAGGCTTTGCCTCCGCAGACGGTGAAAACTGCCACCACTACGGAAGGTCCGTTATCTTCGGCGCACCCCGCACCGCGATAGGGTGATCATCCTGGCAGGTCTCCTGACTCGCGGGTCGAGGCTTTGCCGCGCCTTCCCGCCCCTTGGGGCAGTGGCATACCGCAGCATTGCTCTCCGCTCACAGTTGCGGGGGCAGTCACGGATTCGGCGCCTGTTGGCTACACCTCACCGTGTTCCCTTTTAACCGGGTGGTCTCCCAGCCGGACCAGAATGGCCGGGACTTAGGCAAACTGAACTTATTCTGTCAAGCGCCAAAAGGCGCCATCGCAAGAAACTGATTTCGTTAAACTGTTACACCTGAATACTACTCCGGGAAATGGAGGACTGACGCGATTAGGCTCAAAGTCCTTACTCGGAAGCAAAGGTGCATACGTATCTCGCAGTAATTGATTGAAGTGGATGAACGCATGCCAGCCTCACTGCCGGCGGTGAACCTCAATCAGTGCATCTACCGCAGAACTGCTGCTTTGGCCCTGCCGAGTTGTGGCTGCTTCGATGCTGAGGAATGTCTGAAATGGTCCGGACAGGCTGATCCATTGCGTCGACTAGTGCCGACCTTGGAAACGCAACTTTTCCTCGCATAGCTGCCGCTGAGATCAGGCGCAGCATTCGGTAGAATGGGCTCGTTCGTTGAATCTGCTGCGTAATGGACGAACAGCAGCTCTGCTAAAAATAGCATGGGAAAAATGCGTTCCGACACTTGGCGCCTACAGGCACATCGCCCATGCTTTCGCGGGTGCCGTATTTTTACCAAAACAACACGGTAGTTGTTTTTAGCCAGATGAAGAGCGGATCCCGTGTAATTCTCATCGCAAACATCCCGGAGTGCAGGGTGGAGCCTCGTTTGGCGGGGTTTTGCGCGCTGGTGCGGAGCTTGATGTGCAGGTGGTTTTCCCCCTCGCCAGACCGGCTGAACAGGCGTAAACCCTAGCCTATGTTCAAACCCGTGCCCCTTTCTGCGGCTCAGAGCCTTCCGTTCTGGCGCCGTCCTGTGACGCTTCTTTTCCTGATGGCGCTGGCGATGCCGATTGCCTTCAACACCTGGAGCGCGCTGCTAAACAACTTCGTGATCGAGGCCGCCAGTTTTGATGGCGCCGACATCGGCCTTCTGCACACGGTGCGGGAGATACCGGGCTTTCTGGCGGTCGGCGTGATTGCAGTGATCCTGTTCGTGCGCGAACAGGTGCTGGGGCTGGTATCTTTGGTGATGCTGGGTGTGGCCACTGCTGTCACCGCCTGGTTCCCGTCGCTGGGCGGGCTCCTGATGGTGACGCTGCTCAGCTCGATCGGCTTTCACTACTACGAGACGGTGAACCAGTCGCTGCAGCTGCAGTGGCTGCCCAAGGACCGTGCGCCGCAGACGCTGGGCTGGCTGGTTGCGGCAGGATCGGCGGCAACCCTGGTGGTCTACGGGCTGATCGTGCTGACCTGGGAGAGTCTGGGCCTCAGCTACAACACCGTGTTTCTGGCCGCAGGTGGGCTGACCGCCGCCATCGCGCTGTTCGCACTTCTGGCCTATCCGCAGTTCGATGCCCCGCATCCGCAGACAAAGAAACTGATCCTGCGCAAACGCTACTGGCTCTATTATGCGCTGCAGTTCATGGCAGGCGCCCGGCGGCAGATCTTTGTGGTTTTCGCGGGCTTCATGATGGTCGAGAAATTCGGCTTTGAGGTGCATGAGCTGACAGGGCTCTACCTGGTCAATCTGGTGATCAACATGACTGCCGCACCGTTGCTGGGCAAGGCCGTGGCGATGTTCGGCGAACGCCGCACGCTGATCTTTGAATATGCAGGCCTGGCTATCGTTTTTGCGGCCTACGGCGGCATCTACTGGTTCGGCTGGGGTGTTGTAATTGCGGCGGTGCTATATGTGATCGATCATGTGCTGTTTGCTCTGGCATTGGCGCTCAAGACCTATTTCCAGAAGATCGCCGACCCCGGTGATATTGCTCCTACGGCGGCCGTGGCTTTTACGATCAACCATATTGCCGCTGTTTTCCTGCCGGTGATGCTGGGCCTTCTCTGGGTATATGAGCCGGGCCTGGTCTTTGCATTGGCGGCGATGATGGCGCTGGTGTCGCTTGGGTTGTCGCTGCTGATCCCGCGCCATCCGGAGCCGGGGAACGAGACTGTCTTCAGCAAATTCGCGCGACCTGCGCCTGCGGAATGACCCTTTTGCCTCGCTATGAGGCGGGGCGCCCGTGCGCGCAGTGAGCGCGGCCGCTCTGTGGCGTGAAGCCAGGCGGGCGCTTGACGTGGACGGCGTGGCAGCCTAGGCGCTTTGCAACAGTTTCAGGAGCGACGCCATGCCCACTTTCACCGCCCTTACCACGCTCACCGGAAAACCCCAGGCCGAGGCGCTGGGTGAGGCTATGGAACGCCTGATGCCGGAACCGACAGGCATCGGCGTGTTCGAGATGGAGGATGGGTCCGGCCTGTGGGAAGTTGGCGGCTATTTCACCGAAAGCCCGGACGAGGCCGGTCTGGCTCTTCTGGCGGCAATGCATGGTGCCAAGCCTTTTGTGGTCTCAGAAGTTCCGGAAACTGATTGGGTCGCCCATGTGCGCCGCGAACTGGCGCCGGTCGAGGCGGGCCGTTTCTTCGTCTATGGCTCCCATGACGCCGACAAACTGCCCGCAGGTAAAATACCGCTGCTGATCGAGGCCGCGATGGCTTTTGGCACTGGCCACCACGGCACCACGCTGGGCTGCCTCAAGGCGCTGGATCATCTGCTGGATCAGGGGGTTCAGGGTGAAAAAGTGGCGGACATCGGCTGCGGCACGGCGGTTCTGGCGATGGCTGCGGCCCGGGTCTGGGACGGCACTATCCTGGCCAGCGACATTGACGAAGTGGCGGTTGAAGTGGCCGAGGCCAATCTCAAGGCCAATGGCATGGAAGGCCAGGTCACCTGTCTGGAAGCCGCCGGTTTCGACAACCCGCAGCTGCAGGCGCAGGCGCCCTTTGACCTGATCTTTGCCAATATCCTGAAAGGGCCGCTGGTCGCTCTGGCGCCGGAGCTGACGGCGAATCTGCGAGCCGGCGGTTATGCGATTCTCTCTGGAATTCTGAACGAACAGGCCGATGATGTGGTCAGCGTTTATGCACAGCACGGCGCCAATCCGGTGCGCCGGGACGAAATTGGTGAATGGACAACGTTACTTCTCCGCAAAGAGAGCTGATTGAACTAAGTTTGCGGCGAATTTGAGGAGCTTGCCCCATTTTCGCCCCATTTTTAGCCAATGATTGGCCATCCGCTGGTGGGGGCCAGTTCGGAGACTAGTGATGGGCGAACATCGTGATACGTTCAAATCGCGTTTGAAGCATATCAACCGCAAGCATAACGCCATGTCCGAAGGCTTTTCCGCAGAGATGCGGCCGGACGGGCTGTTGATCCTTCAGCCGCGCCGGGTGCAATCCCGGATTTCGGCCCGATCCTTGGTGCTCTTTGCCGGGGCATTCCTGCTGTTTAAGGGGTTCCTGATGGCGGCGCTGGGTTTTGCCAGCTATGATGAGCGGGTCGCAAGGCTTACCCAGGGCAGCGTTCTTGAACGCTCAGGGGCCTTTATCATGCAGGCAGACCCTGTGTCCGTATACATTGCTCAGAAAATCGGTCCGGTGCTGCGCTGAGCACAGAGACTTTCCGGTAACAAACCAAGAAGGCTGCTGTCCCCGGGAGAGCGGCCTTCTTTGCGTTTGCGGCGGGCCTGCTGTGCGGGCAACAAAAAACGCCGCGGCCATAGCTGGACCGCGGCGTTTCCTGTTTGCCCCAAGGGAGGAGGAAGGGGCAGAAACAGGCTGTGTCTCAGAGGACGGTTTTACCGGTGGCGACGCCTTCGATATCGCCGCGGCACATGCCGATGTCGGCCAGCTCGCGGTCGGACAGGATGTTCAGCGCGTTGCGGGTCGCGCGGGCGTCGTTCCAGGCGGCAAATGCGCCGGCTGCGGTGGCGAGCAGAGCGCCGAAACGGCCAAACAGGCCGGTGGTACCATAGGTGGTGCGGGTGGTGTCAAATGCGGCCATATCCGTGTCCTCTGATTAGGTGTTGGCAGTCGTTCGCGTCATTGCGATGGCCGGCATCTAGTGATGAAAAATCCGCACAGCAAGGCATGAAAATGCATGTGTCATATGCGCTGTGTGCATAGCTTCTAGCCATAGAAACAAGGGGTTCGCGGCTGTGCCAGGTTCCGGGCCAGAAATGTCGTTGTCGCTTGGGTAAGGGGTCGTTTCCAGGCTGTAATTGCATGGCATTCGGAAACAATCGGCTGTGAAAGCAATTGGACATGTTCGCGTTTTGTGCTAGTGCTGGGGCAAAATAATGCCCGGCAAGAGCGCCGGACGTGGGCAAGGACAGGCAGGTCATGCGGATTTTGGGAATTGATCCGGGGTTGCGGAACCTTGGATGGGGCGTGATCGAATCGCATGGCTCCCGACTCAGCCATGTTGCCAATGGTGTTTGCACGTCCGATGGCGACGATCTGGGCGAGCGGCTGCTGTCGCTGCACAATCAGGTATCCGAGATCATCGAAGCCTTTGCGCCGGATCAGGCGGCGATCGAACAGACGTTTGTGAACAAGGACGGCGCCGGCACGCTGAAGCTTGGTCAGGCACGCGGCGTGGCGCTTCTGACATTGGCCAAGGCCGGGCTGCCGGTCGGCGAATACGCCCCGAACCGGGTCAAGAAAACCGTGGTGGGCGTCGGCCATGCCGAGAAGGAGCAGGTGATGCATATGGTCAAGCTGCAGCTGCCGGGTTGCGCGCCCAAAAATGCCGATGCTGCGGACGCGCTGGCGATTGCCATTTGCCATGCTTATTACGGCGGCACCCAGCAGCGCCAACTAAGGGAGAAACGTGCATGATCGGCAAGCTGACAGGACGGCTCGACTACCGGGCGCAGGACCATGTGCTGATCGATGTGCGCGGCGTCGGCTATATCGTCTATTGCTCCGACCGCACCATGGCAGCATTGCCGGGTGTGGGGGAGGCCATTGCGCTTTATACCGATATGGTGGTGCGCGAAGACCTGATGCAGCTTTACGGCTTTACCTCGCTGGTGGAAAAGGAATGGCACCGGCTGCTGACCTCCGTGCAAGGCGTCGGCGCCAAGGTCTCGCTGGCCATCCTCGGCGCATTGGGGCCGGACGGGGTGAGCCGCGCAATTGCATTGGGCGACTGGGCGACGGTCAAGGCGGCCAAGGGCGTTGGCCCCAAGACCGCGCAGCGTATCGTACTGGACCTCAAGGACAAGGCACCGGGCGTAATGGCGATGGGCGGCACGGTGGTTGATGCCATGGACGGCCCGGGGCTGGAGGTGGTCGATGACGCCGACCCCGGAGCCGCTGCCAAGCCGGCCCGCAGGGCGCCGCCCAAAAAGCCAAGCGGCGCAGCCGCTGCTTCTGCCGGGGCTCTGTCGGCCCTGGGCAACCTCGGCTATGGACCTTCGGATGCCGCTGCCGCGGTGGCGGAGGCTGCCGCCACCTACCCGGATGCGGATGAAGCAGAGCTGATCCGCGCCGCACTGCGCCTTTTGGCGCCGAAGGGATAACAGCATGTCTGCAAAGAACTGCATGAGTTCGGTTAGGGCGGCGCCTGCCCAGTCGGGGCGGGACGGGTGCTGGTCGGCCTTTCGGCCAGGCGGTTCAGCCGAAAATTTGGTGCATGCGGAGTATCGCAGATGATCGACGCCGACCCCGCCCTGCGCCCCGCGCCACTGCCGGAAGACAGCGCCGCCGAAAACGACCGCGCCCTGCGCCCGCAGGGACTTGGCGAGTTCATCGGCCAGGCCGAAGCCCGCGCCAACCTGCGTGTCTTCATCGAAAGCGCCCGCCGCCGCGGCGAAGCGATGGACCACACGCTGTTCCATGGCCCTCCGGGGCTTGGCAAAACCACATTGGCCCAGATCGTTGCGCGCGAGCTGGGGGTGAATTTCCGCATGACCTCTGGTCCGGTGCTGGCCAAGGCCGGTGATCTGGCTGCGATCCTGACCAATCTAGAAGCCCGCGATGTGCTGTTCATCGACGAAATCCACCGGTTGAACCCGGCGGTGGAGGAAGTCCTCTATCCGGCGATGGAGGATTTTGAACTGGACCTTGTCATCGGCGAAGGTCCGGCGGCGCGCACCGTGCGGATTGAGCTGCAGCCCTTTACGCTGGTTGGGGCTACGACCCGGATGGGGCTGCTGACGACACCGCTGCGCGACCGCTTCGGTATCCCGACCCGGTTGCAGTTCTATACCATTGATGAACTGTTTGAGATCGTCAGCCGCAATGCCCGCAAACTGGGCGCGCCCGCAGATGATGCCGGCGCCCGCGAGATCGCGCGGCGCGCAAGGGGAACCCCCAGGATCGCCGGGCGGCTCTTGCGCCGCGTGGTGGACTTCGCGGTTGTGGAGGGCGATGGCACCATCACCCGGGAGCTGGCCGATGGGGCTTTGACTCGGCTGGGGGTGGACCTGTTGGGGCTCGATGGCGCTGACCGCCGCTATCTGAAGCTGATCGCTGAAAACTACGGCGGCGGCCCGGTGGGGATTGAGACGATTTCAGCAGCCCTCAGCGAAAGCCGCGACGCGCTGGAGGAGGTGATCGAGCCATATCTTTTGCAGCAGGGTCTGATACAGCGCACTCCGCGCGGGCGGATGCTGGCGCAAAAGGCCTGGACTCACCTCGGTATGGCGCCGCCGCGCAGCCAGAACGACCTGTTCAATTAGGTACGGTTTGTGCGCCTTGGGTGCGGCGGTTCTGCCAGGCTGGCGCTGGGGCCGGGGCCAGCCCGTCGCGGCCTAGATCTTTGGGCACTGCGTCGGCCGGATGTTCTGCGGTAGGCCCACCACCCGTTCCACGCCGCGTCAGCGGCGCCCGGCCCAAGGCTGGAGCGCGCGGCCTGGCGCAGCCAGGAGGCCGGCCAGGCGCGGGAGCCCCCCTTGCCGCCGCGCAGCACAGACGGCATAGACAGGGCAGAACCAAGGAGACACCCATGACCGCCCAGCTGCCCGACCTGACACCAGAGCAGATCGAAGCCCTGTTCACCCGCTCTGACGGCTCTTACGCCTTTGCCCGCTGGGGCAGACCGGTGGCGCCGATCGTGTTCGGCGTTCAGGACGAGACCCTGAAGACCGTCAAGGGCGCGCTGGAGGCGGTGATGACGCTGGCGGGCCATCAGATGGCAGAGACCGATCCGGAACTGGGGTCGAACCTGATGGTCTTCTTCTTCCGCGATTGGGACGAGCTGCTGGACGTGCCGGATCTTGACCGGCTGATCCCGGAGCTGCAGCCTCTGGTCGCACGGCTAAAGGAGGCAGATGCCAGCCAATACCGCGCCTTCCGCTTTGATGATCAGGGCGGTATCAAGGCGGGTTTCGTGTTCCTTCAGATGCAAGGCGCGATGGCGCAGATGCCTGCTGAAACCCTGGCGTTGACCCAGGCCGTGCAGGTGGCGCTGATGTGGAGCGAGGCCGCCTTTGCCGAGGCCTCGCCGCTGGCGGTGCTGCCAGAGACCGGCACCACCATCCTGCGTCCCGAAATCGCCGGCGTGATTGCAGCCGCCTATGACCGGATGATGCCGGTCGCGGCGGGGGATAAATCCCACGCCCTGCGGGTGTTTGCCCGGCTGCAGGCCCCGGCGGAGCCGCCGCAAAGCTGATGCGTGCCTTCGTTGGCCTGCTGCTGCCACAGGCAGCTCTGGATGCGCTGGCGCATCTGCAGGAAGGTCAGAACGTCGGGCGGCAGGTTCCAGCAGTGAACATGCACCTGACGCTGGCCTTCCTTGATGACCAGCCGGAACCCGCACTGCAAGCCCTGCATCAGGTGCTGGCAGAAATCAGTGCACCGCCATTGATGCTGACCTTTAGCGGGCTGGACAGTTTTGGCGGCAAGCTTCCCCGGCTCTTGGCGGCAGAGGTGCGGAAAACACCGGAGCTGGCGTATCTGCGCGACCGGGTTCGCGGTGCCTGCCACCAAGCCGGGCTCGATCTGCCCCGCGAACGCTTTCGCCCACATGTGACGCTGGCGCGGTTCCCGCGCCATCTAAAGGCAGAGCAGGTGGAAAAAATTGCCCGTTTCCTGTCCGCAGCGGCGGGTTTTCGGCTGCAATGCGCGGCAGAGGCTTTCGCTCTGTTTCAGTCCACGCTGGCGCCAGAGGGCGCGCGGTATGATGTGCTGGCGGCATATCCGCTGGAAGGGTGAGCCGCTTGCAGTGCTTTGGGAGCCCTCATAGGGTGCGGGCAAAGGCAGGAGTACAGGTAATGGATCACCAATTTCCCGTCCGGGTCTACTACGAGGACACCGACATGGGCGGGATTGTCTATCACGCCAATTACCTGCGTTTCATTGAACGCGCGCGCAGTGACTGGGTGCGCGGTATCGGCGTGGATCAGAATGCCATGCGCGAGGCGGGGCTGATCTATGTGGTGCGCCGGATCGAGGCGGATTATCTGGCGCCTGCGAAATTCGACGAAGAGCTGCTGGTTACGACGTCTATGCACAATGTGACGCCTGCCCGGATGGTGCTGGATCAGCAGGTCACCCGCGGCGGCCAGCCCTTGTTCCGGGCGCAGGTCACTATTGTTTGCATCACCACAGGCGGCAAACCGGCCCGGCTTCCGGCAGAGATTCGCGCATTGCTGTAACATTTGGCGCCCGCGCGCCTGTTTTATTGGCCTTTGCTGTTGAACTGCGCTAGCCTGCTGTCAAATAAGGCCGGATAAACGGCCGGGAAAAATCGTAGAGCAGGCGAATGGAAGCAGAAACTCTGGCGCTGGCGCATGAGATTGATTTCTCCATGTGGGGCCTTTTCGCGCGGGCCACCGTAACCGTGAAACTGGTGATGCTGATGCTGGTCGGGGCCTCGATCTGGTCCTGGGGCATCATCATTCAGAAAACCATCAATTATCGTCTTGCACGCAAGGAGGCGGACGCCTTTGACCGGGCGTTCTGGTCCGGCAATCCGCTGGACGAGCTGTTTGAGCGGCTGGGGCCGGAGCCTTCCGGCCAGGCAGCGCGGATCTTTTCCGCCGGCATGAGCGAATGGCGCCGCAGCCACCGCAGCGACGGTGGGCTGATCCCCGGCGCGCAGGCGCGCATCGACCGTTCGATGGATGTGGCTATCGCCAAGGAGACAGAAGGTCTCCAGGGCGGGCTGTCGGTGCTGGCCACCGTTGGCTCCACCGCGCCCTTTGTTGGCCTTTTTGGTACCGTCTGGGGTATCATGACCGCCTTCATCGAGATCGCCGAGCAGCAGAACACCAACCTTGCCGTGGTGGCGCCGGGCATTGCCGAGGCGCTGATGGCCACCGGTCTGGGCCTGCTGGCGGCGATCCCCGCGGTGGTCTTTTACAACAAGCTGAGCGCGGACAGCGACCGGATCATCGGCGGCTATGAGGCCTTTGCCGACGAGTTCGCTACCATCCTCAGCCGTCAACTGGATTCCTGAGCCATGGGCGCCGCAGTCCAGCAGCCTTCAGGAGGCGGCAACCGCCGCCGGGGCCGCCGCCGCCGCGGCGGCCGCCCGATGTCGGAAATCAACGTAACGCCCTTTGTCGATGTCATGCTGGTGCTGTTGATTATCTTTATGGTGGCGGCCCCGCTGATGACCGTTGGCGTGCCGGTGGAGCTGCCAAAGACCGCAGCGGGCGCGCTGCCGGGCGATGAGGAAGAGCCGTTGACCGTCACCATGACCGCAGAGGGGGGGGTGGAAATCCAGACCACGCCGGTGGCGCGGGATGAACTGGTGGCCAAGCTGCAGGCAATCGCGGCAGAACGGTCTTCCGACCGGGTGTTTCTGCGCGCAGACGGGCGGATTGCCTATTCGGATGTGATGCAGGTGATGGGCGCGCTGAACGCGGGCGGGTTTTCCAACGTGGGGCTGGTTACGGATACCGGCGGCCCGGCGCTAGACGGGCAGCCCTCCGGGGGCGCGGGGCAGTAGGCGGGGACGCACAGGGTGCAGGCCGGAACCAAAATCTCGCTGGCAGGACACGGGCTGTTGATGACTTGGGTTGTCTTCGGCGCCTGGTTTCCGTCCGAGCCCTTGCCCTCCAACGTGCAGCAGGTGGCGCTGATTTCGGCGGAACAGTTCGAAAAGCTGAGCCAGCAGCGCCAGGCGCCGCAAGTGTCGCCTGAACCCGCACCGCTGCTGGAACCGGCGGCGGTGCAGCCAGTGGCGGACCCTGCGTCGCAACCCGACCCT
This sequence comes from Rhodobacteraceae bacterium (ex Bugula neritina AB1), assembly GCA_001730095.1. Classification (GTDB taxonomy): domain Bacteria; phylum Pseudomonadota; class Alphaproteobacteria; order Rhodobacterales; family Rhodobacteraceae; genus Leisingera. The sequence goes on along the minus strand of MDLF01000018.1, from coordinate 7,843 downwards.
GCGCCGGAGATCACCCAGCCTGAACCTGTCCCCCCGGCAGAGCCGGATCCCCAGGTGACGGACCGTCCCGATCAGCCGCCCGAGCCGGAGCTGCCCGCCGAGCTGCCCTCTGCCACAGAGGAGCCGGACGTGTCGTCTCTGGTGCCGCTGGTTCGCCCCGACTCAGCACCGCGCCCGGTGGACCGTGTCGCCCCTGAGCCAGTGGCGCCGCCGGAGCCCGATACCCGGATCGCTGACGTCGTCCAGCCGGAGGTCGCGCCGGATGAAGGCGCCGAGACCGAGCAGGATGTGCAGGACGCCACCGCGCGCGAGGCGGCCAGCGACCGGATCGTAACCGAGGAGAACGAAGGCGAAGATGCGGCGGCCACTGCCGCGCCGGCGGTGTCCAGGCGACCCAAGGCCCGTCCGGCCCGGCCTCAGCCGGAGCCGCAGGTGGCAGCGGCAGCCCAGCCAACTGAACCAGAACAGGCGGATACTTCCGATGCTGTCGCCGATGCGTTGGCAGAGGCGCTGGCAGGCGGCGCCGACGTGGAGGCGCCGGAACCCTCCGGTCCGCCGCTGACGCTTGGTGAAAAGGATGCGCTGCGGGTTGAGGTCTCGCGCTGCTGGAATGTTGGCTCCCTGTCCACAGCCGCGCTAAAGACAACTGTGGTTGTCGGCGTCTCGCTGGCCAGGGACGGAAAGCCTGATACGGGCTCGATCCGGATGCTGTCCAGCACGGGCGGATCTGCAAGCGCGGCAAAACAGGCTTATGAAGCCGCGCGGCGGGCAATTATCCGCTGCGGGGCAAAGGGGTTTCAGCTTCCCCCTGAAAAATATGCGCAATGGCGTGATATTGAGATGACATTCAATCCTGAAAGGATGCGGATCAAATGAGGAAAATTCTGGCAGCTCTGCTGATCGGGGCTTCGGCACTGGCCGGGGCAGGCACCGCTGCGGCGCAAACCGGCCCGCTTCGCATCGAGATCGATCAGGGTGTGATTGAGCCATTGCCCTATGCGGTGCCGGATTTCGTACCGGAGACGCCTTCGGCTGCGGAACATGCGGCGCAGATCGCGCGGGTGGTCGCGGCGGATCTCAGCGGCACCGGACTGTTCCGCGAGGTGCCTGCCAGCGCCCATATCTCCAAGGTGACCGGTTTTGACGACCCGGTGAAATTTGCCGACTGGAAAGCCGTGAATGCCCAGGCGCTGATCACTGGCGCCGTCAGCGTCACCGGCAACCGGCTGACAGTGCAGTTCCGCGGGTATGACGTATTCGCAGAAAAGGAGCTGGAAAGCGCGCTGCAGTTTTCCGGAACCACCGGCGGCTGGCGGCGGATGGCACATAAGGTGGCCGATGCGATCTACAGCGAAATTACCGGCGAGAGCGGTTATTTCGACAGCCGGGTGGTCTATGTCTCGGAAAGTGGTCCCAAGAACGACCGCCGCAAGCGGCTGGCGATCATGGATTACGACGGCGCCAATGTACAGTATCTGACCAACAGTGCCTCTCTGGTGCTGGCGCCGCGGTTTTCGCCCACTGGTGACCGGGTTCTGTATACCAGCTATGAAAGCGGCTTTCCGCAGATCCATGTTCTGGATGTGGGTCAGGTGCAGCGCAAGATCCTGTCCAGCGGCGATGGCACCATGAGCTTTGCGCCGCGGTTTGCGCCGGATGGGCGCACCATCGTCTATTCCCAGACACAGGGCGGCAATACCGACCTGTTCTCCATGGACATCAGCACCGGCGCCAAACGGCGGCTGACCTCGGCGCCCTCAATCGAGACGGCGCCGTCGTTTTCGCCGGATGGAAGTCATGTTGTGTTCGAAAGCGACCGCTCCGGCAGCCAGCAGCTTTATGTAATGCCCGCATCCGGCGGCGAGGCGCGGCGGATCAGCTTCGGTCAGGGCCGATATGGCACGCCAGTCTGGTCGCCGCGCGGTGACATGATCGCCTTTACCAAGCAGAACAAGGGCCGGTTCCACATTGGTGTCATGCGCACCGATGGCAGCGAGGAGCGGCTGCTGACAGCGTCCTTCCTGGATGAGGGGCCGACCTGGGCGCCGAATGGCCGGGTGATCATGTTCACCCGTGAAAGCCAGGGCAGCGCCGGGCGGGCGCTGCTGTATTCGGTGGATGTTACCGGCCGCAACCTGAAGCCGGTTAAAACACCGGACGGGGGCTCTGATCCGGCTTGGTCACCATTGCAAAAATAGCGGAATTGTTAATGCTGGTATACCCGCATGGAACCCGGTCCGGGCATGTGTTAAATTCCGGTTAAGAAACACAAAGGGATAGGCAGACGACATGAGCGGTTTGAAATTGGCAATAGCAGCTGTTGCGGTTCTGGGCCTGGCGGCCTGCAGCAACAACCAGTGGGATGACACGGCAAACAGCGGTGGCGCAGGTGTCGGTGCGGGGGCAGGGGCCTTGGATCCGGCAAGCCCGGCTTATTTCCAGCAGACCATCGGCGATCGTGTGCTGTTTGCTGTCGATCAGTCCCACCTGTCGTCCGAGGCACAGGGAATTTTGCAAGGCCAGGCGCGCTGGCTGACCCAGAATGCCGATTATGTCGTCACGATCGAAGGTCATGCGGACGAACAGGGCACCCGCGAGTACAACCTGGCTCTGGGGGCTCGCCGGGCCAATGCGGCGCGGGAATACCTGATTTCGCAAGGGGTTGCAGGAAGCCGGGTGAAGGTTGTGAGCTTCGGCAAGGAACGCCCGCTGGAGATTTGTTCGAATGAGGCCTGCTACTCGGAGAACCGCCGTGCGGTCACCGTGCTGGCCGGCGGGCTGACGGGGTAAGATCATGAAGCGCCTGCGCACCGTTCTTTTCGCCTCCGTAATGCTGCTGCCGCTGCCGCTGGCGGCGCAGGACAGCCAGACGCTGGCTGATATCCGTCAGGAACTGACCGTCCTGCATGTTGAAATCCAGCGGCTGAAGCGGGAATTGTCGACGACAGGCACGCCCTCGGCGGATGTGTCGGGGGATACGGTTCTGGACCGGGTCGCAGCGATCGAGAGCGAACTGCAGCGGCTGACGCTGCAGACGGAGCAGATGAATCACCGGATCGACAGGATTGTCACCGATGGCACCAACCGGATCGGTGATCTGGAGTTCCGCCTGGTGGAGCTGGAGGGCGGCGATGTTGCCGCTCTCGAGGAAACCACGACGCTGGGGGGCGGAGACCTGCCTGCCGTTGCCAGCCCGGGCGGGGTGAGCGGCACCGGTGACACCAGCGGCGGTGAGCTGGCAATTGGCGAACAGGCGGATTTTGATGCCGCCGAAAAGCTGCTGGCTGACGGGGTGTATCAGGACGCGGCAGAGAAATTCGCGGCGTTCAATCAGGCCTATCCGGGCAGCCCGCTGGCGCCAGCCGCTGAGTTTAGCCGCGGCAAGGCGCTCGACGGGCTTGGCGATACCCGCGAAGCTGCGCGGGCTTATCTGGCTGCCTTTACTGGCAACTCTGCCGGACCGGTGGCGCCCAAGGCACTGCTTGAACTTGGCGCGGCACTGGGCCGCCTGGGGCAGGCCAAGCAGGCCTGCGTCACTCTGGCAGAGGTCGGAGTGCGCTTTCCAGGCGCCGCGCAGAAGGCTGAAGCTGCCGCGGAAATGACCAAGCTGGGCTGTTCTTGACCGGGCTGCGGCGCGATATCCAGGGACTGCTTCGTGCGCAGTTTCAGCCCTCGATGACCGGCAGGATCGGCATCGCCGTCTCTGGCGGCAGTGATTCGATGGCTCTGCTGCATCTGTTGCAGGAAGCCCTCAAAGACGAGCAGGTCGAGTTTCTTGCCGCAACTGTGGATCATGGGCTGCGGCCGGAAGCGGCGGCTGAGGCCGAACTGGCAGGTCAAGCCGCAGCTGCGCTGGGAATGGCGCATGAGGTAATCCGCTGGGAGGAAGGCCCTGGCAGCGGTAATTTGCAAAAACAGGCTCGCGAAGCCCGCTACGATCTGCTTTCCAGCTGGGCCAAGCGCAACGGCATCGCCACGGTTTGTATCGCACATACGGCCGATGATCAGGCGGAAACGCTGCTGATGCGGATGGCGCGGGCTTCCGGGGTGGCAGGCCTGTCTGGCATGCCAGCGCGCCGGGTCTACAAGGGGGTCACCCTGTTGCGGCCTCTGTTGGAAGTAACCCGCAGAGAGCTGCGCAAGTATCTGTGCGAGCGTGGCATTGAATGGTGCGATGATCCCAGCAACAGCGATCTTAGGTTTGAGCGGGTCAGGGCGCGGCGCGCGCTGGCACAGCTGGCGCCGCTGGGGCTGACGCCGACGGTGCTGTCCCGGGTTGCCGAAAACATGAACAAGGCGCGCGAGGCACTGGACTGGTACGTGTTTCTGGCGGCCCGCGACCTGGCGCATGTGCAGGCCGGCGCAGTTGTGCTGTGCCAGCGCAAATTCCGCACATTGCCCAGTGAGACAGGCTACCGCCTGCTGGTGAAAGCCATCCAATGGGTGTCCGGCGCGCCTTATCCTCCGCGGCGGGTTCCGATGGAGATTGCGATGCTGGCGGCGCGCGGTGGCGGTGCAGCCACAGTTTCTGGCTGTCACCTGCTGACCACAACAAAGCAAATCTGGATCTGCCGCGAAGCCAATGCCGTCAAGGATACTGCATGCCTCCCAGGCCAGGTATGGGACGGTAGGTGGAATATTTTCGGTGGCGACGCAAAGGGTTGCGAGGTACGTCCCCTCAGCCGGGAGGGGTTGCAATCCTGCCCGGACTGGCGCTCCGCAGGCGTTCCGGGCGCCGTGCTGGAGAGCACTCCGGCGCTATGGCGCGGGGGGCAGCTGGAGGCTGCACCGGCGGCTGGAATGGCCAATGGCTGGTCGGCGGAACCGGTGGTAAACGAAGAAGAGTTCTTTGCATCCCTTTTATCGCATTGAACCTGCCCGAAGTATCCTTATTTTAAGCACAACACAGGCGGCCTGAGTGGTGCGCCTATCTGATAGGGAGAACTTTCCTTGGGCAACGCTCGCAATATCGCCTTTTGGGTTGTTCTGTTTCTGCTGATTCTGGCACTGTTCAATTTGTTCAGCGGTTCGGGCAGCACGATGCAGAGCCGTGAACAAACCTTTTCTGACTTCGTAAGTTCGGTGGAAGCCGGCAAGGTCAGCGCCGTGACCCTCGATGGAGAACAGGTCCGTTATACAACGTCGGACGGACAAAGCTATGTCGCCATCAAACCGGGTGACGCCGAGGTCACGTCGCTGCTGATCGAAAAGAACATTCTGGTGCGCGCTGAAAAACAGCAGCAGTCGGGATTCCAGTCCTTCCTGGTGACACTCCTGCCGTTCCTTCTGCTGATCGGCGTCTGGATCTATTTCATGAACCGGATGCAGGGCGGCGGCAAAGGCGGCGCTATGGGGTTCGGAAAGTCCAAGGCCAAGATGCTGACCGAGAAGCATGGCCGTGTCACCTTTGACGATGTGGCCGGGATCGATGAGGCCAAGGAAGAGCTGGAAGAGATCGTTGAATTCCTGCGCAACCCGCAGAAATTTTCGCGCCTCGGCGGCAAGATCCCCAAGGGGGCGCTGCTGGTCGGCCCTCCGGGCACCGGTAAGACCCTCTTGGCCCGCGCCATTGCAGGCGAGGCTGGCGTGCCCTTTTTCACCATCTCCGGTTCTGACTTCGTTGAGATGTTCGTGGGCGTCGGTGCGAGCCGTGTCCGTGACATGTTCGAGCAGGCCAAGAAAAACGCGCCCTGCATCGTGTTCATCGACGAGATTGACGCGGTCGGCCGCCATCGTGGCGCCGGTTACGGCGGCGGCAATGATGAACGCGAGCAGACCCTGAACCAGCTGCTGGTGGAAATGGACGGTTTTGAGGCCAACGAGGGCGTCATCATTCTGGCCGCCACCAACCGCAAGGACGTGCTGGACCCGGCGCTTCTGCGTCCCGGCCGTTTTGACCGCAACGTCACCGTCGGCAACCCCGATATCAAGGGGCGCGAGAAGATCCTGGGTGTGCATGCCCGCAAGACGCCGCTTGGGCCCGATGTGGACCTGCGCATCATTGCCCGCGGCACCCCTGGCTTCTCAGGCGCCGATCTGGCCAACCTGGTGAACGAGGCCGCGCTGATGGCCGCCCGCGTCGGCCGCCGCTTTGTCACCATGGAGGATTTCGAATCCGCCAAGGACAAAGTCATGATGGGCGCCGAGCGCCGCTCGATGGTGTTGACCCAGGACCAGAAGGAAAAAACCGCCTACCACGAAGCAGGCCACGCCGTTGTCGGCCTGGCGCTGCCACTGTGCGATCCGGTTTACAAGGCAACCATCATCCCGCGCGGCGGTGCGCTGGGCATGGTTGTGTCGCTGCCGGAAATGGATCGCCTGAACTACCACCGGGATGAGTGCGAGCAGAAGCTGGCAATGACCATGGCGGGCAAGGCTGCCGAAGTCATCAAATACGGCGAGGATCATGTTTCCAACGGCCCGGCCGGCGATATTCAGCAGGCCAGCCAGCTGGCGCGCGCAATGGTGCTGCGTTGGGGCATGTCGGACAAGGTCGGCAATATCGATTATGCCGAAGCCCACGAAGGCTATTCCGGCAACACCGCAGGTTTCTCGGTTTCGGCAAATACCAAAGAGCTGATCGAGGAAGAGGTGAAACGCTTCATTCAGGATGGCTATGACAAGGCGCTGGAGATCCTGAAAGCCAAGAATGAGGAATGGGAACGGTTGGCTCAGGGCCTGCTGGAGTATGAAACCCTGACCGGCGACGAAATCAAACGGGTGATGAACGGCGAGCCGCCGCAGGCGGATGACGACGAGGACGAGGGCGAGGACCAGGGCAATGCCTCAGTCACCGCAATCCCCAAGGCCAAGCCCAAAAAGACCCCGCCAGAGGGCGGCATGGAGCCGGAACCCTCTGCCTGACACCCCAGTTCCTGCCCCCCGGATGCCGTTGGCTTTCGGGGGGCTTTCATTCCCGAACCTTCTGATCCGTATCACAAAAAAACATTGCTGCCGGACTGGCAGCGGGGCGCGGCCCTTGTATGCTTGCCGGACAGAAATGAAGGACAGGCAGCGGAGAGCAGAAATGCCGGTGCTACGGAAAACAGAATACACAGGCAGGATTACCTGGCTGGGCCACGTGCCTGCGGACCGCGGTTTGCAGGCGCAACCAATTGATCGCCTGGACCTGGGGTTTGCCGGAGTTTCTGGCGGGCGCCATGAGGGCGAAAACCGTGCCTCCTGCGTGCGTGTGAAAAACCTCTACTCGCAAGGCACCGAAATCCGCAACGTCCGCCAGCTGACTGTTTTGTCGGAAGAGGAATTGGCGCAGATCGCCGCAGATATGGGGATGGACCGGCTGGACCCCGCCCATCTGGGCGCCACCATCGTGCTGCGCGGCATACCTGATTTCACCTTTGTGCCGCCGTCGTCTCGGCTGCAGGGGCAAGACGGGGTGACACTGACCGTGGATATGGAAAACCGTCCCTGCGTGCTGCCTGGCCGGGAGATCGAAAAAGACCACGCAGGCTTTGGCGCCCGCTTCAAACCGGCGGCACAGAATCGGCGGGGAATCACCGCCTGGGTCGAACGGCCGGGCAGCCTCTCTTTGGGCGGTGAACTCACACTCTTTGTGCCGGATCAGCGCGCCTGGGCGCCGTAATTGGTCGCTTTCAGGGCTGTGCGTTTCCTTTAAGGAACTTCTGCACAGCCTCTGAAAGAGCAGACGCCGCTTCAGGGCAGGATAATGTCGGAAATCAAGCGCGTGTTTTGCCGCATATTGGCTAAGCCTACGGCCAATCCGGCATTTCTGTGCCGGCGATTGCATGCAAACTCAGCAGGAACCTCGCCATGAGCTACAAGAGTGACATCGAGATTGCGCGTGAAGCGCAGAAGAAGCCGA
>MDLF01000017.1 GCA_001730095.1 Rhodobacteraceae bacterium (ex Bugula neritina AB1) | reverse complement strand
GGTCGCGGACATGGAACTGAAATTCATCCGCGACCGGCAACGGGCAGGGATAGAAGCCGCCAAGGAAAAAGGCATCTACAAGGGCCGCCAGAAATCCGTCGATGACGCCGAAATCCGCCGTCGCGCCGCGACAGGCACACCCAAGGCCCAGATTGCCCGTGACCTCGGCATCTCACGCATGAGCGTGTATCGCGCTATGAAATGACTTGCGATCGGCATGAGACGATCGGTCAAACTCCAGTTGGCGACCTGGCCATGTGAGACAGAAACTGTCTCACCGCCCCTGCATCTGAGACAGATATCCCGGCCAGACGTTTGGCCTGAGTAAAGGCTCTTCTTTGTTTACGCTTCACTAGGATTGGCTGCGCCCAGGCAAAACTGGGAGGATGAAATGCAGCCAACGAAAGCCGAGTTGGGATGGATGTACCGGACAATGGTGATCAGCCGCCGGTTCGAGAACGCCATCGAAAAGATCTACATGGAAGGCAAGTCGCCTGTCTTCAACATGGCCGATGGTCCGATCCCTGGCGAGATGCATCTGTCCGACGGGCAAGAGCCGGTTGCCGTCGGGGTCTGTGCTCATCTGAAACCGGAAGACATCGTGACGGCAACGCATCGCCCCCATCACCAGGCGATTGCAAAGGGTGTGGATCTGAAGAAGATGGCAGCCGAGATCTTCGGCAAGGCGTCTGGCCTGTCCGGCGGTCGTGGCGGGCACATGCATTTGTTCGACGCGGATGTAAATTTCGCCTGCTCGGGAATCATTGCTCAGGGAATGGGGCCGGCCGCCGGCGGCGCTTTGTCCAGGAAACTACAGGGCAAGCCAGGCGTTGCGGTGTCGTTCATCGGTGAAGGTGCGGCCAATCAGGGGGCCTTTCACGAGACGATGAACCTGGCGGCGCTGTGGAAACTGCCGATGATCTGCGTGATCGAGGATAATGCCTGGGGCATCTCGGTTGCCAAGAGCGCGGCCACCTCGGTTCAGAAAAACCATGTACGCGCGGCGAGCTACGGCATTCCAGGCCACTACATCTCGGACAATGACCCCTGGAAGATCTACGAGGTCGCGGGCGAAGCGATCGAACGGGCCAGGGCGGGTGAGGGTCCGACACTGATCGAAATCGAGACCTACCGTCTTGCGGGCCATTTCATGGGAGATGCCGAGGGGTATCGGCCCGAAGGCGAAAAGGATGATCTGTTCGCCAGGGACCCGATTCCCGCAATGCGCCAGCGCCTGCTGGATGAGGCGACATTCAATGCCGCTGATCTTGATCAGATGGAATCAGAGGCCCAGTCGGGTGTCGACGAAGCCATCCAATTTGCCCGCGAAAGTGCTGATCCAGCGCCCGAGGATGCGCTGACCGCCGTGTTCGCCTGACGGATCGAGGGAGGAAAACCAATGGAAAACGAACGTAAACTTACAATCGCGCGGGCCATGGCCGAAGCCATGGCACAGGAAATGCGCCTCGACCCGACAGTCTTCGTCATGGGCGAGGATATCGCGGAACTGGGAGGGGTTTTCGGCAATACGCGCGGGTTGCTGGACGAATTTGGTAAGGAGCGTGTACGTGACACGCCCATATCAGAGACCGGGTTTATCGGAGCTGCCGTCGGTGCGGCGCAGGATGGCATGCGACCCGTCGTCGAACTGATGTTCGTCGACTTCTTCGGCGTGTGCTTCGACGCGATTTACAACCTGATGGCAAAGAATACCTATTTTTCAGGGGGCAACTTCAAGGTGCCGATGGTGCTGATGACCTCGACCGGCGGTGGGTATTCCGATGCCGGACAGCATTCGCAGTGCCTCTATGGCAGCTTCGCCCACCTGCCGGGTATGAAGGTGGTCAGTCCCTCGAACGCCTATGACGCCAAGGGGTTGATGACGGCAGCACTGCGCGACGACAATCCTGTGATCTACATGTTCCACAAGGGTCTGCAGGGCATGGGCTGGCTGGGCACCGAGGCAGGCGCCAATGTGCATGTACCCGAAGAAAGCTACGAGATTGAAATCGGCAAGGCGGCCATTGCCCGGCAGGGCAGCGATGTGACCATCGTTTCCATCGCCATGGGTGTGCACAATGCCCTGAAGGCAGCCAGCGTGCTTGAAGCTGACGGGATCAGCGCCGAGGTCGTTGATCTGCGTTCGCTGGTGCCGCTGGATCGCGAGACGGTGCGGGCCTCGGTCGGCAAGACCGGTCGACTGATCGTCGTGGACGAGGATTATCACAGCTATGGCGTGTCGGGCGAGATCATCGCCACGGTGTGCGAGACCGGGGTGTCCGGCCTGAAGGCGCCGCCGCGCCGCATCGCCTATCCGGATGTACCGATCCCGTTTGCCCGGGTGATGGAGCAGCATTGCCTGCCCAATCCGGACAAGATCGTGGCCGCAGCACGCGAAATGTGCCGCGTGGCCGTCCCGGCCTGACGCCCGATAGCCTGACCGATTAATGCCGCCGCCCTGGAATCGGGGCGGCAACGGGGGACCCTGTTCATGAAAACAAATATCACCATTCCCACCGATCTCTGGGAAGAAGACGAACAATGTACCATCACGGTCTGGCTGGCGAGTGACGGTGCGAACGTAACCGAGGGCGCGCTGATCGCCGAAATCATGGCTGCCAAGGTCCAGCATGAAATCGAAGCGCCAGCCAGTGGAACGCTGACAATCCTCAAGGAGACCGAGGTGCCAGCGGACAAGGGCGAAGTCATCGGCTTCATCACGTCATGAGCGTCGCCGTGCAAGAGGCTGCACAGGCCGTCCCGCTGCGCGGCGCGCGGGGGATGATCGCCGCCAAGATGTCCAGATCGCTGCACGAGGCGGCTCAGCTGACCCACCACGGGCGCGCCGATGTAAGCGCGTTGCTGGCGGTAAAGGATACGCTGGCAGCCGAGGGCGTCAAAGTCTCGATGGAAGACCTGCTGATGGCGGCGCTGGTGCGCAGCCTGAAGCGGAACCGGGACATCAACGGCGTGCTGAAGGACGACACCGTCCACCTCTATGATCAGATCGACCTCTGTGTCGCGATTGCCCTTCCAGGCAATCTGCTGGCTGCTCCGGCCATTTTCGATGCCGGGGATATGGATGTTCCCCGGTTGCGCGCAGCCCGTCAGGATCTGGCAACCCGTGCCAGGACCAACAAGCTGACTGTCGGCGAGATGACTGGCGGCACGTTCACGATCTCGAATCTGGGGCTCAGCCGTGTCGAACAGTTCACGCCAATTCTGAATACCCCGCAGATCGGTATTCTGGGTGTCGGCCGTGTCATCGATGTCGCGATCCGATCTGAAGACAGGATCGAATTCCGACCGTTCACCGGCCTGTCGCTGACCTTCGATCACCGGGCCATTGACGGCGCTCCGGCAGCAGCTTTCCTGACCGATCTGTGCGCTGAAGTCGAAGGGTTTGTGCTGTGATCGTCGCCCATTTCGAAACGGCCGCGGGCGGCATCAGGCGCGAGGAGACGCTGCTGAGGCGCGGGCGTCCGGCAGTGCTGTTGTGGACTGCTGAACATCCGGCATTGGTCGTTCCGGGTTCATTGCTCGGGAACTGTGAATCCGGTCAGGCCGCGACGGAGGCAGCGACCCAGGGGTGGCCGGTTCTGATGCGCAAAAGCGGTGGTGGCGTGGTGCCACAAGGCCCTGGAACGCTCAATCTGGCGATGATACTGCCGCGCCCTCAGGGGTTTACCATCGATGATGGTTACCGGTTGATCTGCGCGACAATTGCCGAGGCCCTGACCCGTTTCGACATCGATGCGACAACCGGCCCCTGCGCCGGATCGTTCTGCGACGGCAGATGGAATATGCTGCATCGGGGCCGCAAGCTGGCCGGGACCGCCCAGCGCTGGCAGGGCCCGGCGAGCTGCCAGGTCGTGCTGATGCATGCAGCGATCCTGTGCGCTCTGCCAGAGACCATGCCATGGCATCTGATCGAGCGGCTGCAATCGCCACAGGCACCGGATGCACCACCCGTTACCAAAGCAGCGCATGTCGCGCTGGACGATCTGCTGCCCGATGGCGCGGGCGCGCATTCTTTTCCGGGGGCGTTGATACGGGCCGCTGAAGACCGGCTGCACGCCTATCGGCCCCGGATAAGCCAGATGGCCTGACCACCAAGTCAAACCAGAAGCAAATCAATCCAAGGCAAAAGCAAATCAAACCAAGGGGAGAACAGCATGAACATCAAATTCCACAGGCTCAGGAAGCCAAAGGCCGGACATGAGGGCGTCAGTCGCCGCATGTTCCTGATGACCACCGCCACGGTCGGCGTTGGGGCCGGTGCGGTTCTGTCCGGCGCGAGCGGAGCATTCGCGGCCCTGGGCGACGCCCGGTCGGCCACGCTCTTGCGGATGGTACAGGACATCTACCCGCATCCGGACATCCTGCAAGTGTCGCACTATCAGGCGATTGTAGACACAATCAACAGCAATGCTGCTAAGGACGCAGCGCTGGCCAAGGATATCACCGAAGGTCTGACAAGGATCGACGAACAGGCCAAGGCGCTGTTTGGATCGACCTATACTGAGATTCAGGACGACGACGCCCGCGAAGGCTTGCTGCGCCATTTCCAGAATGACGGCTTTTTCCAGGGCATCCGCTGGGCCGCCTATTTCGGCATCTACGACAACAAGGAGATCTGGCCGCTGTTTGGCTACGAGGGCTCCTCGGTCGAGCACGGCGGTTACATCGACCGCGGTTTTTCGGACATCACGTTCGTTCCCGAAGGCCCGGGCCTTGAGGAACGCATGGCCGAAGTCGAGGGATAAGGGGAACACCACATGGCACAGTTTGACCTGAACGACGACAGCGTCGTCGTCATTATCGGCTCGGGTGCGGGCGGCGGCACGCTTGCGAACGAGCTTGCTCAGAAGGGCATCAAATCCGTCGTCCTTGAAGCGGGCAAACGCTTCGACTTGGGCGATATCGAGAACGACGAATGGGGGATGTTCGGCAAGATCTCATGGCTGGACAAGCGGTATTCGGCGGGCGGCTGGCACGGGGCAGTGAACCACCCGACATTGCCCACCTGGCTGGTCAAGGGGTATGGCGGGTCCACCATCCACTGGGCTGGGGTGGCGCTGCGCTTCAAGGATTTCGAATTCAAGACGCGCTCGACCTATGGCGAGATCGACGGCGCCAATGTCGAAGACTGGCCGGTCGACCTGGCGGAAATGACACGATGGTACGAGAAAGCCGAGTTGAAAATGGGCGTGACCGGCAAGACCACGGGCATGCCGCACCTGCCCTGGAACAACGGCTTTAGAGTACTGGCCGAAGGCTGCCGCCGGACCGGGCGGACAGATTACCGCTCGGGCCCGATGGCGATCAACTCGGTCGAGCGCGATGGCCGCCCGGCCTGTCAGCAGATCGGCTTCTGCATGCAAGGATGTGCGATTGGCGCGAAGTGGTCGACCATGTACACCGAATTGCCACGCGCCGAGGACACCGGAAACTGCGAAGTCCGCACCGATGCCATGGTCCTGAAGATCGAGCATGACGCATCGGGCAAGGCGACAGGCGTTGTCTATGCCGACAAGGACGGTAACCAGCACCTGCAAAAAGCACGGGTTGTCTGTGTGGCAGGCAACTCGATCGAAAGCCCCAGATTGCTGCTGAATTCGGCATCGTCAATGTTCCCGGACGGGATGGCCAACTCGTCGGGCCAGGTCGGCAAGAATTACATGAACCACACCACCGGCGGCGTCTATGCGGTGATGCCCGAAAAAGTGCGCATGTACCGTGGCACCTCGGTGGCCGGGATCGTCGGAGACGAGGTCTATCACGATGCCGCGCGCGGGTTTGCCGGTGGCTACTATCTGGAATTCCTGTCCCTGGGTCTGCCCTTCATGGCGGCTTTCCTGGAGCCCGGCAACACCGGTTGGGGCCGCAGCGTCGCCGGGGCCCTGGAAGACTATGACCGGATGTCGGGTGTCTGGGTGCTGGGTGAGGACCTTGCACAGGAACGCAACGCCATCACGTTGCATGAAAGCGAAAAGGATCAGCACGGTCTGCCGGTGCCGATCATCTCGAAGACACCGCACAACAACGATTACGAGATGACGGCGCATATGTACGAGACATCGGCGCAAATCTACGAAGCCGTCGGTGCGACGGATGTCTACGAATTGCCTGCCTATCCTGCGACCCACAATATGGGTACCAACCGGATGCACGCCGATCCTGCCAAGGGCGTCGTCAACGCGTTCGGGCAAGCGCACGACATTGACAACCTGTTCGTCTCGGACGGCAGCCAGTTTACCTCATCGGCGGCCTGTAATCCGACGCTGACGATTGTCGCTCTGGCAATCCGCCAGGCCGAGTACGTGGCCCAGGAGATGGGTGCGGGCAACATCTGAGAAACCGGGCTTCTCCCTGAATACGGCCGATGCGTTGTGTCGGCCGTATTTTCTTTAGAGCAGCGTGCGTTGACGCCGCCATGTCAGCACCGGCCTGTCCGAGGCTGCAAAAATCAACCAACAGGAAAAGATCTGACAATGACACCGAAAGATACGGCCCCGGCACCTGAGGGCCGTGGGGATATCCATGCCGA
>MDLF01000016.1 GCA_001730095.1 Rhodobacteraceae bacterium (ex Bugula neritina AB1) | reverse complement strand
CTGGAATTTCCAGCCGTCAAGTCGATCCCGCGTGAGGCGAGGGCAACGCTTACGCTTAAACATCCAACTTGAGTTTTTCTTTGGATGATGCAGCTGTTGCTCTGGGCCGGATCGTGAAGAACCCGCCCATAGTTTTCTGTGGGATTTCGGTTTGTGCAAAGGGCATCAGTGCCGTCGTAACGGGATTTTCAATCCGCTAGTGGGCTCGGTTGCCTGCAAGTGATGTCCAATAGCTTTTCTCGTATTGGGACATCACCCGACAGGATCTTGGATTTCAGCGATTCTGCGAGCTCCATCGCCCGGAAGCGGTCACTGGTGCGGAATGTGATCGGATGTTCTTTGCCGCCAATATCCACCGTCCCCATATTCATGGAAAACGCGTCGCTGTCGATTTCCACGGTGCAAGCACCGCATCTGATGCATCTCGTCCGGTCGATTTCTTTGGCTTGAACATCTACTGCGTTCACCGGGCAAATGGCGGCTGCCCGTGCAATGTCCTTGCCTTCGGTATCCAGCTTGGATGGGTCAAAGGTCAGATCATGGTCGGGCCCTTGCCAAACATTCCCATATGTCATTTCGTCAAATGGTTGACGGTCACTGACATCGGCGACTGGCAAAACCAAGTTTTCGTCCAATGCACCGATGACACTCTGTAGCGCTGCGTCATCGACGATGGGGATCGGGATGCTCACAGCATTTAGAACCTCTACGCCTTCGCTCGTGCAAACACCGCCCATGAAGTATGGGTCCATGTCAAACATATCGGCTGCCAGAGAAAGGTTCGGGCGGTTCGAATAGGCCAGTGTTCCTGACCCGATGACCACGCCAGGTGCGTTGTTGATCATGGCCAAGCTGCCAATGCCGATGGCATTCAGGTTTGGATCGTTTTGTATCGGATTCATCTCGCCGGATCCGATCACTGTCAGTCCCGATGTGGCCGTCATTGGCCAAACACTGAATATCGATTTTAGGGCGGTGGTGGATCGGAAGTTTCCGAACGCCATGTAGGATTTGAACGCATTGCGCATGCTGTAAATGCGCGCGAATCCAAGATCATCCAGCGTAAAGCGGCGCTTTAGACGTTTGCCGCAGGTAGACAAAACTTCAATTGTGCATTCCTGCCGTTCCACCAGATCCCGAAAAAGATGCCCGCCCCCGTAAGGGGGCGCAGTATCTCCGTTGGCCGTTGTTCCATAGACCATCAAATCGACACTCCCCAGACGCTCATTCGGCGCGGGACCAGGCTGTGCAGGAACGCCATTGATCCAAGCAGCCGCTGCTCTTTCAAAGCTGCCAGGAGGAGCCACCGGAATGCTGAATGATGCGGCAGTGCCCGACATGATGCCATGTGTTGCCGTCGTCACAACATCGACATCACCAACTTGAAATTTGTGCCCGCTTCGCACATGCGACTTGAATTCCTGAGCCGTCATAACAACCGCGTCTCCACGTTTCAGACGCTCGTTTATCCTGCTGATGCCATTGGTATGGTCGTTTGTCATTTATAACTCCTGGATTTCGATGTCACCCTGAGCTCCTATGCGATCCGAGGCCAGTATCACCGCGCCGTGAACACCGCTGACGGACATTGCAAACTCAAGTCCGGTTTCTATTCCTGACGCGGTTTTCACGAGATTGCCTGTTGCTGTGGCCACTGCATCCGCCAGAGCCGCTGACTCAGCGATGACGCAGCAGGCGTCAGCTTTCCCGAAGCTAAGACTGCCGCCACTGTTTCCTGCCGACGTGCAAATGCCCTGGATGCCATGTTCCGGCCGGACCACAACGCCCAATCGATTGCTCAACGATGAGTTTTGAGCGTAGATGCCAACGATGCGTTTTTTTGCGACCTTGCAGAAAATATCTCCGCCGTTCTCCACGATCACTTCGTCGTTGTTTCCCAAGAGCGATTTTCCAACCACATCGGCAATCGCTCCGGCTACTGCTGCCATCGGACCGACACCGGCTTTGCAAGACGCCTCCGTCATCCGTTGGATGATTTCAGGGCAGGCAAGCGGGTCTTCTAAAGAAACGGGCACCAGCGAGGTTAGGAAATCCGGCTGCTGTGCAATATGCGATTTGATCGCTGCTCTATTCGCGAGCAATGTCCTGTGTGCGGTGGATTTTCCGGGGCGGGTGGTTGCAATCGAAAGGTTGGATTGCTCCTCAATCAGTACGCATCGCTTCAATTCAGAAGCGTGATAGCATGTCCGGTAGGCCGCAATGTCAGGTTCAATCATTCGGGTTTTGTTCGCCTTGAGAAATCTGCCCACACGGAAGGGAGGGAACCGTGTGGGCAGTGCTTTCAACTCGCCTTTTGCACGGCGATGCCTGGGTTTACTCCCCAGGATTCAACCTCTCCGCAGGGGCGAGTTGGCAGTCCGTAGTGGCGCGTTCTGTCAAAAAGAGGCAGCCCGGAAGCCAGCATAGAATGGAGGAACCACATCATGCCGTTTGTGACATCCTCCGGTCGTTCCCAGGTCACAAAATGACCGGCATCGATAACAAGCACAGCCTCAAGCCCCGGGATATGGTCTTCCATGCCTCGCGCATATTCGACCGGCTGGCGCGGATCATGCTCGCCATGAATGTAGAGAACCGGCATGGTGAACTTTGAGTAATCCACAGGAATGCTTTTGCGAATATGCGCAAAGTAGAGCGGCACTACGTCCGATATCCCCGGATAAGAGAACTCTTTGATGATCTCTTGCATCTCTGCTTCATCGGGCCGGTATTCAGGCTTGCAGGAGGTTTCAAACCAGACGCGGACATAGGCATCAGCATTCGCCATAAGCTGACCGGCTTTTTCCGGATTGCGGCCGTTCCACTGATGGTGCAGCGAATTTCGAGCATCATAGTTATGCAGCGACAGGCAGCATCGGATGTAGCGTTCGACACGCTCCGCAGCCAGATTGATGATGTTATCCGCAATCACGACCCCCCAATCATGCCCGGCCAGGTGGAAATTCTCGACGCCGATTGCATCCAGAAAGGCGAGCGTCTCTGCTGCAACTGTGCTTGCGGCATAATCGCCGACTGGTTTTCCGGAACGGCCATATCCTTTCATATCGGGGGCAATGACTCGGAACTGCTTTGCCAGGGTCGGGATTTGATGCTGCCAGCAGCGCCAGCTTTCAGGAATGCCATGCAGCAGGACAATTGCCGGACCTGTGCCTTCTTCCACCCAGTGCCAGTCGAGCCCGTTTACAGTGGTTGTTTTGTGAGTGAACTCTCGTTGCGACATTTTTTGAGCTTTTCCTCTTAGGTTGTCCGCCACCAGCGGCGGGGTTCGACATTCTCAGGCAAGACATCGGAGCTGATTTCACGAGCGATGCGATGAATGTCGGTGTAGGTGTCCTGTCCGCCAGACCAGTTGTTCAGGCGTTCACGCCATTTCTCCCAGGGCTGCGGGTTGAATTCCGGCGCTGTGCGCTGCTCAGCCTCTGCCAGTACATCTTTGGAGAGTTCGACAAAGGGGACGTTGTGCTGCTCAAAAATTGTGCCAGGCAGTTGCGGGTTGCTTGCGCCGACGACGTTGAGCAGGGCGGCTTCTTGGGCATTCTGCACATAGATTTGCGTCTGATAGGCGGATTCCATTACGGCGTCCTGCAGTTCGCCAGACAGGCTATCGAACACTTCGGCATTCATGGATGTCGCTTCAGTGCCGCAGAAAAGACGAAGGTCGACGGCTTGCCCCAGAACAGGTGCCATGTTTGCATATGCCGCAGCAGAGGCCCAGGTTTCTGCCCCATCGATCAGACCCTGTTTCAATCCATCCAGGGTTTCTTCCCAGGCGACAGGCACAGGGTTGAGATCCAGAAGATCCATTGCAATCCTGCCCAGCTGAGTGCCTGTGACCCGGTTCTTAGTGCCTGCAAGATCGCCCAAGGAGGTGACAATCGGCTTATCTTTGGCCCAGGCGCGCCCCATCATCAGCCCGCGCAACTCGCAGTGTGAAAAAAGAAACTGCAAGCCGTGACGCTTGCGAAGCGGATCACGCAGGATTTTCTGGCTGTCTGGATGATACAGGAAATGATACTGAGCCGCGCGGCTCGGGAACATGTAGGCATAGTCCAGGATATTCAGGTAAGGTGCAGCGGCAGCGGAGTTTTGCGTCGACGCGGTGAAGACATCCACAATACCTTGCTGGGTTTTCTCAGCGCAGCTGCCTTCCCCGCAAATTTGGTTTTGACCGATGTATTCGATGCGGATTTCACCATCTGTCCGCTCTTCCAGATCGCGCGCGAAATGAAGGCCTCCAGTGACCAGCGTGCCCTCTGAATTGGCGCTGAACCCAGCCGCACCAAACTTCAATGTATGACGCGCAGATTTCGCAAAACGGCGTTCGTAGGTGGACTCAGCTGCGCTCGCAAGACCGGGCAGGCTGAGTACGCCGCCAGCAGCACTTGCCATCATCACCGACGACATCCCATACCGGCCTGACAGTCGCAAGAAATCCCGCTTTGATATTTTTCCTTTGGGCAGATGGTTCATGGGTGCCTCCCGTGGCGATTTTTGTTGGTTTCTCCGGGTCAGCATCGAAATCTTGAGTGCATAAATCAAATGCTATAAAAATATCCAAACCATGCCGTATGGGCATGCATGCAACTTGGACCGTCCATGAATCTCCGCAGCCTTCGGTACTTCTCTGCAATTGTGCAGGCTAAAAGCATAACCAAAGCGGCCATTAGACTGCGCATCGCTCAACCCGCGGTGTCGCGGCAAATTCAAAACCTTGAGGCGGAACTCGGGGTCAAACTGCTGAAACGTTCCAGAGCCGGCATTGAGCTGACAGGCGCAGGGGAGTTCTTGCTGCAGCGCGTTGT
Source organism: Rhodobacteraceae bacterium (ex Bugula neritina AB1) (assembly GCA_001730095.1). Classification (GTDB taxonomy): domain Bacteria; phylum Pseudomonadota; class Alphaproteobacteria; order Rhodobacterales; family Rhodobacteraceae; genus Leisingera. The sequence continues at coordinate 816 of MDLF01000016.1, read as the reverse complement.
GCCTTTGCTGGCAGAATTGGATCAGGCAAAAGAGCTCTTGTCCAAACAAGCAAAGGCCGAAGTGCAGGACCTGGTTGTCGGTATCACAGCCGGGGAGGGCGCAACGGTGGCCCCTGCACTTATTTCAGGTTGGAGCAAACAGTTTCCGGCTGCAAAAATCCGGATTATTGAGGCCCTGGCGCCAGCGATCTACTCAAATCTAAAGGATGGTGAGGCGGACATTGGCGTTGTGCCAGAGCCCATAGAGTTTCCAGATGTCTGGTCGGTGCCGCTCTTTGAGGAATCCATTGTGCTGATCGCGCCCAACCAAGGTGTTGAAAGTGGCATGCCGTATCAACCTTTTCACGCGGTAGATGTGCGGGAAGCTCTCTCACTTCCTTTGATCCTCCCGAGCTATCCTAATCCGCTGCGTGTGAGCATTGAGCAGATCGCAAAGAAGTACCGTGTTGATCTCAACATCACCTATGAACTTGATTCAATGTCCATAATCAAAGATCTGGTGCGACGCGGCAATGCCTATGCCTTCACAACATACGCGTATTTGAGCAATGAGATTGAGCATAACCTGCTGCGTATTGTCGATATGCCGGATGATGTCTTCAAGCGAAACATCAGTCTTGTTGGCTTGAAACAGAGCCCCCGATTCTCCGAAGAAAGCCGTGCAGTCGCCTTTATTGAAGAAATGGTTGTCAGCACCGTCAAAGATGGGAAGTGGCCAGGGGCCAAGCTTCTGGGTTGAACAGGCTCTGATTCTGTAGCCGCCCCCGACGGCATCGACGTGCCAAGGTGGGATCGCAACAATCCATATTGGGAGGC
>MDLF01000015.1 GCA_001730095.1 Rhodobacteraceae bacterium (ex Bugula neritina AB1) | reverse complement strand
TGTTGCGATCCCACCTTGGCACGTCGATGCCGTCGGGGGGCGGCTACAGCATCAAAGTCGGTCGGATCGCGTCCAGACCCGGCAGCAACCGCACAGAGCGAAATACCACGGGCCTGCAGAAGCGTTGCGACACGCGCGCCGCTTCACTATGCCCTCTGGTGATGTCCGCCTGTTCGCTAGCGGAGATTATCCATCATATAGAACGGCCATCAGTGCGGGCAGACCGGACGTTTACTCCCAAAGAGCTGCCTGCGCCGCACAAACCATCGCTTTCGTGTCCAACTTAGAGCTGATGAGTAATCCGGCCGCCGCAGATGGTGACCGCAGCACGGGCGGTGCTGAGCTGGCTGGGCTCCAGCGCCTCCAGATCTTTGTCCATGACGACGACATCAGCCATCATCCCGGCCTTCAATCGGCCTTTGCGTTGCTCGTTGAATTCGACCCACGCGTTGTTGCTGGTGTAATAGACAAGCGACTCGCGCAGGCCTAAGCGCTGCTCAGGCCAGTGCTCCGGCAATTCAGCGCCCGCAACGGCACCTTGGATCGAAAGCATGGGGTCAACCGGAACAACAGGCCAATCTGTTGAAAACACCACTTTGGCGCCACTGTCGCGAATGGTTTTCCAGGCAAAGGCTGTTTCGAACTGACTGGGGTGCAGAATATCACCACCACCATAAGGCGGGAAGAAACCGCCGCGCGGAGAATGCAGCGGCTGCAGCGAAGCCACTGCCCCCAGTTGGCTGAGGCGCGGAATGTCATCCGGATGAATGGTTTCAATATGTTCGATCCGATGGCGGCTGTCGCGTGTACCATTGGCTTTTTGTGCGGCTTCATAACCATCCAGCGTTTGGCGCACCGCAGCCTCACCGATGGCATGAACCGCGATCTGCAAGTGCTGAGCATCCGCACGGATGCACACTTCATTGAAATGCTCGGGCGTGAACAGCGGTTCGCTGCGACTGTCAGTTCCGGGATAGGGCTCCAGCATATAGGCTGTTTTGCTGTCCAGAACCCCGTCCACAAACATTTTGACCCGATTGGACCAAAGCTTATCGCCGTTGTAGAGGTTGCGCATTTCCACGGCTTCCGCGATGCGATCCACCGGGTCGGTATGTTTCAGGTGCAGCGGGATTTCGGTGCGGCACAGCAAGCGTTCCTCGGTCTCCAGCTCAGACAATAGTTCCAGCTGATAGAAATTGCCGTCCATATTGTGCAGCCCGGTGATCCCGTGCTCAGCGCAGTGTTTCAAACCTTTGGCGAGAACATCCTTGTCAGATGCCCGGGTCGCTGCAGACGGTGCGGGCACCGGATCGGCACCGGTTGTCATCCCCAGCATCTCGCGGCCACCAAGCGAGGTCAGTGCCATCACCGCTTCATAGGCGGCAGGTTCCAGAAGCTCACCTGTGGCAAGCCCATCCGATCCCATCACAACTTCTGAGCCGACGCCGCAGTCTTTGCCGTGCAGAAGACCTGCCAGCTCAAGCGCCTTGGTATTTGCATAGACGGTGTGATGGTCGGCAGTTGAAGCAGCGAAAGGCCGGTCCGCAATCGCAGCGTCAAGATCATGGCGAGAGAGTGAGCGGTCCCCGACAAGCCCGTAATCAATGGAGCAGGCAAACAACAGCTGATCATCCGGACGGGCCGCCGCATATGGAAGCACGGCGGCGCGCAGCGCTTCCACACCAAATACGCCATGGAGGTTCAGGAATTCCAGCTCAGCGGAGCCGCCGAACAAATGCACATGGCTGTCGATGAAACCAGGCAGAACGGTGCCGCCCTGGGCATCGATCACCCGCGCGCCCCCGGCGATGGCGCGAATGTCAGCGGTTGAGCCAACGGCGGTGATCTTGCCGCCTTCGATGGCCAAAGCTTCGGCGTCCGGGCCATCAAAGGTGATGACCCGCCCATTCAAAATGACGATATCGGGCATGGTTGTCTCCAATGCTGGGGGTGCCCGTCCAGGGCACCCCGCCTGTCATCAGGCAGATTTATTTTTGCAAGTCGGTCCAGATCTTGGTGTAAATCCGCTGCACTGCGGGATCGCAGGTTTCAGAAATGAAACCGGCGTCTTTCAGATTCTCTGGAATGATCACCTCAGGAGCGGTAGCCATATCTGCCGGCATATATTTCTCGGACCCCATGATACCGTTGGCATACCGCGCAAAGCTTGAAATCAGCGCGGCATTTTCAGGATCCATCAGAAAATTCTGGAAAATCTTTGCGTTCTCGGCGTTCTTGGCATCGGCCAGAACAACGACATTGTCCATCCAGATCGGGAACCCTTCCTGTGGGTAGCCATATACAATGTCTTCGTTTTGAAGCCGTGCCCGGAAGGCTGTGCCGTTCCAAAACACGCCGGCTGAAACGTCGCCCTTGGCGTATTGCTCAATCGTGCCATAGTCGATCGACAACCAGTGTTTCTTGGCCTCGACCAGCGAGTCACGGACCTTTTTCAGGATGTCTTTGTCGGCGGTACATTGTTCGCCACCATGATAGCTGATCGCCAGGCCCAAAACGTCGTTCATTTCCGGAACAACATTGATCTTGCCCCTCAGCTCTTCTGGCGGATCCATAATGAGGGCCGATGTATGGGGATCCCCGTCGTAGATTGCAGTATTGACGACAACGCCAACAGTGCCCCACTGCCAAGGCACCGAATATTTGCGGCCGGGATCAAAGGCCACGTCGACCCAACGCGGATCAACGTGCTTGAAGTTTTCCATTTCATTGGGGTTGGTTTCCATCAGCAGGCCTTCACCAGCCCAGATCGGAATATAGGTGCCGGACGGAACCACCACGTCAAAGCCGTGACCACCGGCCTTGACCTTGGCCAGCGCCGTGTCGTTGCTGTCAAAGTCAGTGATCGTGACCTTGATGCCGGTTTCTTCTTCAAATTTGGTGATCAGGTCAGGATTGGTGTAGTTGCCCCAATTATAAACATTCAGCTCACCCTCGGCCAAAGCTGGCGAAGCCAGCACCGCAGCGGTTCCCAATGCAGTTATCAGCGTTTTCATGTATTTCCCTCCCATGGGTTACTTTTCTTTACTTTTCGACAGCAGGTAAAACGCCACCACCATCGCAATGGAGATCGCCAGCAGCGCAGTTGAAATCGCATTTACTTCGGGTGTGATGGCCCGGCGCAACTGGCCCAGCATGTAGGTGGGCAGCGTGTCCTGACCGGCGGATTTCACGAATTCGGTGATCACCACATCGTCCAGGGACACCACAAAGGACAGCATCGCGCCTGACAAAATGCCCGGCCAAAGCTGCGGCAATGTCACCCGGCGGAACACTTGCCAAGGTTGGCCATAAAGATCGGCAGCAGCCTGCTCCAGGTTGAGATCCATTCCCTGCAACCGGGCCCGGATCGGCATATAGGCAAAGGGGATGCAAAAGGCGGAATGCGCGATAATCAGATACCAGATGCCAGTGTATCCGGTTGAAACCTTGATCATCGCAAACATCAGCAGCAGCGCCACGGCGGTAACGATTTCCGGGATCATCAGCGGCTGATTGATCATTGCAAATACCAGCCCGGAGCCCTTGAACTTGCCTGTCCGGGTTGTCGCCAAGGCCGCCATAACTGCGACGCTGGTTGCCACCAGCGAAGCGCTGGACGCTATGATCAGCGACAGGATGGTGGCCTCTTGCACCTTTTCATTGTTCCAGGCGGCTTCATACCATTGCCACGAAAACCCTTCCCAGATTGCAATGCTGGTGCCCGCATTGAAGGAATAGACCACCAGCAGGATGATCGGCAGGTAAAGCAGTACGAAACAGCAGATCGCCACGAAGGTGAAACCAGTCTGCTGGCGGACATCAAAGGAACGGGGCCTAGCCATGATGCGTCTCCCCGTTTTCAGCCGAACGGACATAGATGATCAGCGCCACCATCACAATCGCCAGCAGGGTGATCGACAGCGCCGCCCCCAATGGCCAGTTGCGCCCCTGGCCAAACTGCAGCTCAATCAGGTTGCCAAGCATCAGCTGCTTGCCGCCCCCCATGATGCGAGGCGTCACATACGCCCCAAGCGATGGCACGAAAACCAGGATCGAGCCAGCCACTGCGCCGGGTTTGACCAGTGGCAGGATGACACGACGCAGCACCTTCCAGCGCGAGGCGTAAAGGTCATAGGCTGCCTCGACCAAAGAGAAATCCATCCGCTCCATGCTGGCGTAGATCGGCAGCACCATGAGCGGCAGGAAGACATAGAACATGCCCAGCGTGACTGCGAATTCGGTGAACATCATCTGAATCGGGCTATCAATCAGCCCCAGCTTCATCAGCACCGTGTTCACGACCCCTTCATTGCGGATGATCTCCATCACTGCAAAAGTGCGGATCAGAAGATTGGTCCAGAACGGCACCATGATCAGCAGCATCCAGAAATCGCGCTTGTGCGGCGGCCGGGTCGCGATGAAATAGGCGGTGGGGAAACCCACCAGGAACGCCACGACAGTGGTCATCAATGACAGCTTCACGGAGCGCCAGAAAATCGACAGATGCGCATCGGAAAAAGACAACGTTTCGTCGAAAAAGTCCCGTTCAGCAATGACGCTGAACCATGCGTCGGTTGAAAAGGTCCAAACCACACCGCCGTAGTCTCCGGCAGTGAGAAACGAGTAGACGACCACAATCAGCAGCGGACCCGCGGCGGCCAGTGTCAGAATGGTCAATGCAGGTGTCAGCAGCAGCCAGCGGTTGCGTTCAGTCTGGGCATCAGTGGTCATGCGTCAATCCCTCAGAACCTGGGCGGTGCCGGAATTGAAAGAGATACCAACAGTATCGCCGACTTGGTGGTGTTCGACCGCATCCGGCTGGTTTTGGCGCCGGACCACAAAGGTCGGCTGCCCATCGCTTTCGATGTGATAGTGGGTGTCAGTGCCGAAATAGACGATGTTTTTCAGTCTGCCATCGATCAGAGCGCCGGGCTCTGACAGCACCGCATGTTCCGGACGCACGGCAATTGTCACTGAACCGCTTTGAGCACCGCCTGCAGGGCTGCGGGCCTCAACCGTCTTGCCCGAGGGCAGCCGCACCTGCGCTATGCCGTTTGCCTCCGTCACAAGGTCTGCACTGACGAAATTGGTATCGCCGATGAAGTCTGCGACAAACCGCTCGGCTGGGTGGTCATAAATGTCCTTGGGGCCGCCGATCTGCAGGATCCGCCCGGATTTCATCACCGCGATCCGGTCCGACATGGTCAGCGCCTCCTCCTGGTCATGGGTGACAAAGACAAAGGTGATGCCGGTTTCCGACTGCAGCCGTTTCAGCTCAATCTGCATTTCCTTGCGCAGCTTGAAGTCCAGTGCCGACAGCGGTTCGTCCAGCAGCAGCACCTTGGGTTTGGGGGCCAGAGCACGGGCCAGAGCAACCCGCTGCTGCTGCCCTCCGGAGATCTGGCTGGTCATCCGGTCCGCCATCGGGGCCATCTGAACCAAGTCCAGCATGTCTGCGACCACGGATTTGATTTCAGACTTGGGGCGCCCCAGCATTTCCAGGCCAAAACCGATATTTTCGGCCACTGTCATGTGTGGAAACAGCGCGTAATTCTGGAACACGGTGTTCACGGGCCGGGCATAAGGGGGTTTGGACAGCATGTCCTCGCCGTTCACCGTCAGGCTGCCGGAGGATGGATTCACAAACCCGGCAATCGATCGCAGCAAGGTTGTCTTGCCGCAGCCAGATGGCCCCAGCAGAGTGAAGAACTCATTTTCCCTGATTGTAACATTGATGTTTTCCAGTGCGGTAAAGGCTGAGGCCCCGACACCGAAAATCTTCGACAACCCGGCTATTTCAATCATTGTCCGCGCACCATCCTTACCGCCCTCCCTGTCCAGAGCACCATCCGTTTCGAGTGCTCCGTTGACCGAAAGTAAATATGATCAAATTTCACCCGTCAACTAATTTATAGTCGGCTTCAATTTTGAATCTGACTTCAAACTTGTACCGGAACTAAGATTGGATATGATCCCCGGCATGGCAGGATTGAGAGAAAAGCAGAAGCAGCTGCGCCGCAGCGAGATGCTGAAGGCAGCCATGTCGCTGTTTGCGGCAAAGGGCTACAGTCCGGTAAAACTTGAAGAAGTCGCGGAAACCGCGGGCGTGTCGCCAGGGACGCTTTATACCTACTTCAAGTCGAAAAACGATCTGCTGCTGGCAGTTGTGACCGAAGATTTTGAACACGGTTTCACGCTGGGCCGACAGACTGTTGATGCGCCACACACAGATGCGTTGGCGGCCGTGAATGCCTTAACCGGATATCTGTACACCAATCGGGTGGGCGGCCCGACCTCAGAGATGTGGCGATTCGCCGTGGCGGCATTCATGACGCAGCCACAATCGCATTTTGCCCGCGAGTACGAGAAATGCTTGCAACGACAACGCTGCCAGTTCGCCCGCTTGATACGCAATCTGCAATCTGCAAACCTGTTTCCGAAAACGACAGATGCAGACGACTTTGCCACATTGCTGGAAGGAGCAGCCACGCTGAGCTTTCTGGAGCACATTCGTGACGAGACGGCGTCGGACGACGACCTGATGTCAAAGCTCCATAAATTCAACGAACAGCTCCTGTCTCAGGTGACCCAGCAAGCCCCTGAAACCACCCCCCAAGTTTAAACGTAAGCGATGGGGTGGACGCCCCCCCGGCGGCATCGAATGTGCCCAGGTAGCGGGTGTTGCAACACTGCTACGAGGAGAGCGTCCATGAACGAGGTTAGCATTATCGGTCTGGATTTGGCCAAGAACGTATTTCAGGCCCATGGTGCCGGGGTGGACGGGACCGTTGTATTCAGACGCAAGTTGTCGCGTGCGCAGCTGCTGAAGTTCATGAGCGAGCAGCCCCCCTGCGTCGTGGCGATGGAGGCATGCGCGAGTGCCCATTACTGGGGCCGGGCAATCAGCGATCTGGGTCATGACCTCCGCCTGATCCCGCCGACATACGTGAAGTCGTTCGTAAAACGCCAGAAGAATGGCATGGCCGATGCGGAGGCCATTGCGGAAGCGGCATCGCGTCCGGCCATTCGGTTCGTGGCCGTGAAGAGCGAGGAACAGCAGGCGGCAGCGATGGCATATCGCCCCGCGATCTCCTTGTCCGCCAGCGCACGCAGACGATCAACTCCCTTCGGGCACATTTGGCCGAGCAAGGCATCGTCGCGCCCGTTGGTCCTGCTCATGTCGGCCGCCTCGCCGCAGTCGTTGGCGGGGAGGACGGCGCTTTGCCTTCTACAGTGCGGGACCTGGCGCGATAACTTCTGAACCAGATTGCAGATCTAAGCGAGAAGATCGCGGGCCTGGATACCAAGCTACGCCGACGTGCAGGCACAGACGACACCGCGAGGCGGTTGACCACCATTCCTGGCATTGGTCCGATCACGGCTGCGGCGATCACCACCTTCGCACCGCCGATGGAAACCTTCTCGAAAGGCCGGGGTTTCGCAGCCTGGGTCGGGCTCACGCCGAAACAGCATTTGAGTGGCGGCAAGGAGCGACTCGGGCGGACATCGAAGATGAGTCAACGCGACATTCGAAGGTTGCTGATCGTCGGCGCCGTAGCAGTTGTGCGGTGGGCGGCACGCAAAGGCGCCCCAGAGGGCTCATGGCTCGCACGAATGTTGGCACGCAAGCCGAACATGCTGGTTGCGGTGGCGCTGGCCAACCGAATGGCCCGAACAGCCTGGGCGCTGATGCGCAAGAGTGAGGATTGCAAAGATCCGGCGATGGCGACCGCATAGATCAAGTTCGCCGGGGTGTCGCCGGGAATGTGAGCAGGACGGAGGAACGTAAGGGCAAACGGTCACGAGACCGGGTCGGGAGAACCATCATTGACGCCGATGCGCCTCCGAGCGTGGGTAAGCGAACTGGACCCGATCTGCATATCTCCATAAGGGCCCGCAGCGTTTGAAAGGCTGCAACTTCGAGGCCGGACACACGACTGCACCTGATCACATGCCCAAACGGTATGAAAAAAGCTAGCATTCATCGGGGGCGTCCACACACGGCGTCTCCGCCTCACCCTGGATCAGCTTTGGCAGCGTAACGCCAGGGTCGGAGCTCGTTCAGGCGTGTGATTTTGTGGTCTTGGGCAATGGCCGTCAGGACGCCGGACAGATAGTCGTAAGGCTTGATCCCGTTGAGTTTACAGGTTTCTGATCAGGGAGGCGATGACGGCCCAGTTTTGCGCTCCGCCATCGTGACCAGCGAAGAGTGCATTTTTGCGGTTCAGGGCCAGTTCCCGTTCATTCTGCCATGTCGGGCAGGTTTATCGGGTTCATTAACGATGGCATGCCTATTTGGGTGCG
>MDLF01000014.1:1437-7330 GCA_001730095.1 Rhodobacteraceae bacterium (ex Bugula neritina AB1) | reverse complement strand
TGCAATATCGGCGCGGTTTTGGAAAACGGGCAGTTGCATTTCTACGATGATATTGACGAAGCGCTTGAACACCACGATCACAATCTGAAACAGCCACCTGCCGGTTAAGATTGGCCAATTCATTCGGGCCAGTTCAGTCAGCACCAATCAATCAGTGCCAGCCAATGTGTCATAAACCGCACGCGCATTGGCTCTGAACCTGTCAAACGACCACGCTTTTGCCCAGGCGGTGCGGATCTCTTGGGTGGCCGCATCACGCCGGGCCGTGTAGCCCTCCAGCAGCGCAGTGATCTGCCCGGCATCGCGTGCCAGATCCTCAAATTCCAGACACAGCGCCATCGGATGGGTCGCGGCCAGCTCGTCGGCCCCGTCAAATGTGCCCAGGATCAGCGGCAGCCCGGCCTCAAACGCCTCAATCGCGCCGATCGGCAACCCTTCGTAGCGCGAGCACAGCAGATAGCCGTCTGCCCCCGCCAACGCCGGGCGCACATCGCTGAGCGGCCCGGCAAAGCGCACCCGCGCCAGCGCCTCAGGGGGCAGGATTTCTGCCGCTTCCGCCTGAAACCCCGCCGCTTCGGTGCCCGCCCCGCAAAGCGTCAGCGTATAGTCATCCGGCAGATGCGCAAACAGGCGCAGCGCCAGCGGATAGTTCTTTTGCCAGCCACAACGCCCGGTCATCACCAGATGCCGGCCCGGGCCATGTGCCACCTCGGGCAGGGGGCCAAGATCCGAGCTGTTGGGCAGCACATGCACCCGGTGGCGCCCCATCCGTGCGCCCATGGCCGCCGTCATCCGCCTAGCCTGATCCTGGCTCAGAAACACCAGATCAAGCGGGGGACAGGCCGACAGAAGCCCCTTTTCCAACATCTTTGAAACACCCCCCGCCATCAGTTTGTGGCCGGGGCCAAAGGGCAGGCCGTGATAGGTCACCACCACACGGGCCGCTTTTGGCCGCCACAGCCTGAGCGCCAGCATCATGCGGCCAAACAGCACCGGCAGGCGCGCATGCAGCCAGATGACCTGAGCACCCTGCGCCCGCAGCACCCGGCCCAACCCACACCAGCCGCGCATCAGATGGCGCGCGCTCAGCCGGCTTTGCAGGCCCGGCACGATGATATGTGTGGCCCCGTCCAACCCGTCATAGCCGCCGTGGTTTTCATCGCTGATCACGGTGATCTGGGCCTGATCCTGCAATGCCGTGCATAGATGCCGGATATGACGCGGCACCCCTGAAGGGTGGCCATCGCCGCCAATCAACAACAGCCGGGGCAGGGGATCAGACCCGGCCAAGAAGGGCGGCCCCCCAAAAGCCAAAGCTGCCCATGCGGGTCTGCCGATAGGGGCCCACACGCCGCAGCCCTGCCAGACGCGCGGGCAGGGCTGCGCGGCGGGCGACCTCAAACGCACGCGCCACGGCGGCGTTTTCCGGGGTCAGCATGTCCTCGATCTCTTGCATGGCCGCCAGGTTGCCCGCCAGCCGGTCGGCAAAGGCGCCTTGCAGCACCTTCAGTTTGCGCGCAGCCTGAGCCTGCAGCCCGGCACCTCCGCCGATCAGATTGCCGCTGTGCTGCCGATACAGCAGACAGGGCGGGCCATCATCACAGATCACCGGCCCACCAGCCCCGGTGATCAACAGATAGAGCCACCAGTCATGGGCAAAGACAGCGCCGGTGCGCAGTGCCGCGACACGCGCCAGACGGGCCGCGGCGACGTTCAGCACCACGGTGTTGCCCGGCGCGATGTTTTCAATCAGCGCATTGCGAAACGACGGCGCACGCAGGGCGGCAGGCGTGGCCACGCGGGCATCGGTATCCGCGTCCCACAGATACCGCCGGGCACAATAAAGCGCTGGCTGCTCTGGGGCGATATGAGCCAAGGCCGCCCGCGCCCGCGCCAGTTTTTCAGGCAGCCAGACATCATCCTGATCGGCAAGGGCCACGAGGCCGCACTCAGGCTCTAATCCGGCGATCATAGACATATAATTGGCCGAAAATCCCCGGCCCGGCCCGGGTATCTGCACCACCTCCTGAGCCACACCCTCTGCAAAGCCCGCGATCACATCGTCTGATCCATCCGAGGAGCCATCATCGCTGCACACCAGCCGCCAGTCGGGGTCGCTCTGATCGGCAAAGCTGCGCAATTGCGCGGGCAAAAGCTCTGCCCCGTCATACACGCCCATCAGGACGGTGATGGTCTCATCTGTGGTGATCTGATCCGCCATGGCCGCTCTATAATGCGATAGCATGGCATCGGGAAATGGTTTATCGAACGAGGCGAGCAGGCAGGCACGGGGCACAGGGGCAGTTGAGACGTTTTTTCAGGTTAACACTGGTGCGCCGGTTCGCCACCTCGATCCGCGAGGAAGGCGCGCGTGCCGCCCTGCGCAAGGCCCGGATTTATACCAGCATGCGCCTGCGCGGCATCTCGCCTTCGGTGCTGGCCGGCCCGGGGCAGGGGCAAATGCAGACCGATCAGAATTACCTGGCGGGCATCTGGCAGACCCTGGCCCAGACAGAGGCGTTTCACGTGACCCGCCCGGCGGTGTTGCAGGGGCGGCGCAAGATTGCGCTGATTGGCGATCTGAACCTGCCGCAATGCCGCAAATACCGCATCGAGCAGTTGGCGGAATTCTGGCAGGCGCAGGATGTGGACCTGGACTATGCCCATTACCAGGATGTGCCGCGCTGTGCAGAAATGCTGCAAAGCGCCACCCATCTGATGGAATACCGGCTGCAAACCATGCCCGTGACCGCGATGTACCGCTACGAGGCACGGCGCCTGCAATTGCCGGTGCTGTATGATCTGGACGATCCGCTGTTTTCCATTGCCGCCTATGAAACCTATGAAAACATGAAGGCCATTGAGCCTGAGCTGAAGGCGCATTTCATTGCCGAGGCGCCAAAATATCTTGAGATGATGAACGGGGCCGACATGATCACCGTCTCGACTCCCGGCATGGCCGAGCATACCCGCCTGCTGACGCCCCGGCCCGTGCATGTGCGCCGCAACTTTGCCGATGCTGCGACGTTGGCGGATGGCCGTGCAGCCATGCAGGGTGCAAAACCGGATGATGGCCTGTTTAGGGTCTGTTTCGCCTCTGGATCCCGCGGCCATGAGGTGGATTTTGAGCTGATCGCCGATCAGATCACCGCCTTTCTGGCCGGGGCTGACAATCGCCGCCTGATGATCCTTGGGCATTTTGACATGGGCCTCTTGCCCGAGGGGCTGCGCGACCGGGTCGAGATCACCGGGTTTTCAACCTATGCCAAATATCTCAGGTCTCTGGCACGGGCCGATGTGGCGGTGATGCCGCTCACGGATGATCTTTTCAACCGCTGCAAATCGGCGGTGCGGGTGATTGATGCGGCCTCATGCGGTGTGCCGGCGGTGGTGGGCACTGTGGGCGATATGGCCAATATGGTGACCCATGGGGAAACCGGGTTTGTCGCCAGGACCGGCGCCGATTGGCTGCAATCGCTTGAGGCACTGGCTCAGGACCGCGACGCCGCCCGCGCCATGGGGCAGGCCGCGCGCGTAGCCCTTGAAACCCGCTGGAGCGGGGCACCCGAGCCGCATATCATCGACCCCGACGTGCTGGCCTGGGTCAAAGGATGAGGGACAGCCGCCACCTCTTGCTGGTCAATGTGTTCTTTGCACCGTTTTCCTATGGTGGGGCGACCGTGGTGGCCGAACAGGTGGCGCAGGCACTGGTCCGGCAGGGCGGCACGCGCATCACCGCCGTGTCCCTGATCAGCCGTACTGATCTGGCACCCTATACGGTGATCCGCACCGAACAGTCTGGCATCCCCAATTACCTGATCAACGTGCCCGCCGGGCGCGGCTATGCCGAGATCTATGACAACCCCGAAGTCACCGCCGTGGTGGCTCGGCTGATGGATCAGCTGACCCCCGATCTGATGCATGTGCATTGCATTCAGGACATCGGGGCCGGGATATTCCAGGCCGCCCGCGACCGCGCCTTGCCCACGATCCTGAGCGTGCATGACTTCTGGTGGATCTGTGACCGGCAATTCATGATCCGCGTGGATCAGAGCTATTGTGCACAAAGCCCCGTGCGGATTGAAAACTGCCGCAGCTGTGTCGAGGATTTTGACGCCGCAAAGGCCCGGTTTGACAGGTTGGGGCATCTGGGCACCCTGGCCGATCTGGTGACCTATCCCAGCCGCTTTGCCCGCGATCTGAGCGAGGCTTCGGGCTTTGCCCCGGGCAAGGGGGTGGTTTGGGAAAATGGCGTGCGCCTGCCGGGCGCGGGGTTCTTTGAGGCGCAGGCCGCCCGGCGCAAGAACGACCCCCGGCTGAGCTTTGGCTTTGTCGGCGGGCCCAGCCAGATCAAGGGCTGGCCGGTCATTCGCCGCGCCTTTGCCAGCCTCACGCGCGAGGATTTTCGCGGGCTGGCGGTGGAAGGATCGCTGGATGGCAGCTGGTGGGCGGGGCATGATCTGTCTGACTTGCCCGGCGACTGGCAAATCCATCCCCGGTTCTCGCAGAATGAGATGGATGATTTCTATGCCCAGATTGACGTGCTTTTGTTCATGTCACAGTGGAAAGAGACCTTTGGCCTGGCCATCCGCGAGGCTCTGGCCCGCGGTATCCGCGTGATCCAGACCGACAGTGGCGGCACGACCGAGCATGGCACTGTTCCGGCGGAGGATCTGATCCCCATTGGGGCCGGCCCCGACGTGCTGCGCCGACAACTCGAGGCGACCCTTGCCACACATCCTGCGCCGATGGCACCACATGACGTGGCCAGCTTTGACGATCAGGCCCGGGCGTTTACCGGGCTGATGGATCAAATTAATTAACATAAGATAGATTACGCGTTCAATATCACGGTTTCCGGATTCGCAACAGAGTTTTTCCCGATATTTTCAATAACCATCTGTTAAGAATTTGAACTCATGGGCTTTTTGAACAATATGGCTCTGCTGCTATTATGGGGTTTGGTGATGCTTGCTGCGCTGCTTATTATATCAACAATTGCTTTGGGCTGGGGAGCTTTTGAACTGCTCGACGATGATGGCAACTCATCTGGTGGGGGCAATATTGATCCCGATGCCGAAAGCACTTCTGAGGGTACAGGCGGTCGAGACCAGATTGAGGGCACGGATATGGCCGACCTCATTTTCGGAGAAGATGGCAATGATACCATCACGGGCCAGGCTGGGGATGACAGCCTGTCCGGTCAGGGCGGTTCAGACCAAATTAATGGCCAAGCTGGGGATGACTATTTGTTTGGTGGCCCAGGTCAGGACATCTTAGGTGGCGGCTCTGGCACGGATTTCATTTTTGGCGAAGAGTGGCACGACACTATTTCCGGTGGAGAAGATGGCGATGTTCTTCTTGGGGGGCCAGGGGACGACAGTATCTCTGGGGGTAATGGAGATGACGTTGTGATTGGCGGTGATGGCAGTGATTCAATAGCTGGGGGCGATGCCCAAGATGTTATCATCGGAGGCAAAGGAGCAGACACAATTGATGGCGGCAATGGAAACGATCAAATCAGTGGTGTTTACATGCCCACCTCTGAGGCTGGGCTTGAAAACTTCGCAGAAGAGGTAATTAACTTTGAAACTCTGAATGAAGGCCTAGAAGAAATCTCCGACGTTATCGCGGCTATTCCTGGTGAAATTGCGGCGCTTGTAGATCGAGATTCCGGAGACGTTCTTTTGGGAGGAGACGGCGACGACACAATAGTTGCGGGCTCCCATGATACCGTGACGGGTGGCAGCGGAGCAGACCAAATTGCGATTTCCAGCTCTCTGGAGGGGAATAGCGGGAACACCAACCCAATCACGATTACGGACTATGATGCAACCGAAGATGAAATCATCATCTCCATTCAAACCTCTCGGTTCGACCTCGGTGCTGAAAG
>MDLF01000014.1:0-1386 GCA_001730095.1 Rhodobacteraceae bacterium (ex Bugula neritina AB1) | reverse complement strand
GAAAGTCCCGAAGATTTCTTTGAAGTGACAACACAGCCAACCGCAGACGGAGAAGGCACAGAAATTTACCTCAACGACGCGCTGTATGCGACATTGCAAGGCATTCAGAATTTTTCCGCCACAAACGTCAACCGGGTATTCTTAGATTAATGGGTCCTGACCCTAGGCCCGCAAGGCGTCTGTGATGATATTTCTACCTGGTTGCAACATAGCCTGTAGCGATAATGTCTCCGATGAATTGAACAGCAGGAAGGTGCTCAAAATCCCGGTGATGTGGCGCTTGAGTAACGAAGTGCGGCTTTTTTCAGAGACATATTCAAAATGCCAGATTTCGTGTATAAGTTGTCTCAATAACAACCACGCGCAAAAGCGCGGGCATACATGAGGCAGAGATGGCAAAGAGGCAGAATGGCCCTGATAGATCAGGGCTTTCGCATACCCGTAGTCGCAATGAGGTTTTGCGAGAGCGTGATTTCACACACAAGGTTACGGTCACATCAAGATCAAGCAGCACCTCAGACACTGATGACCTAGGCGCTCCACCGATGGGCTGGATGCCGCGTGATCAAATCATGGCTTTCGTTCAGCAACTTGACGCAGAACTGAAGACCAAAAAGGGCGCGTGAGGCCGCGATGCCTACCTACAACATTCAGGGTTGGGTTTGGTCAAGTACTGGCAGTGCCGTCACGTTGCTACCGGTTACTGTCTCTGACGACGACCCGCAAATGTCACCGTATTTCACGAATGATTTTACGGAGACGGTTACGATTGGAGGGACAACCTATACCAACCCCCGAGGGGGAACATATGAGCTAACGTTTACAGATTCAGGCGGCACCAGCCATACTGAGGATTTCTTGCTTTGGTATACGGGCAGTAATTTTATTTTCGCTCCTCTTCCGGGATCTGCGTTTGATACCGGTTCCGTCATCAACGCCTTGGGCGGGTGGCAAAATTGGACAACAGGTTTCAATTGGACGGATGTCACCTGCTTTTGTACCGGGACTTTGATTTCAACCCTTCGGGGCCGGCAACGCATCGACACAATCTCTGTTGCGGATCGGGTCGAAACACCGAGCGGATTTCAACGTGTCCGTTGGATCGGGCACCGTGTTGTCTCTTTTGAAGAGTTAACGCGTTTCCCAAAACTCCGCCCTGTCCGGATCATCGCGGGCGCTTTGGGGAACGGGCTTCCTGAGCGCGACCTTCTGGTTTCTCGCCAACACAGAATGTTGGTACAATCCCGAATTGCGGAACGCATGTTTGGAAATGGTGAGGTTTTGGTGCCAGCGATCAAACTGACTGAACTGCCCGGAATTTTCATCGATGAAAGTGTCAAAAGTGTCGAATACTATCACTTGCTTTTTGATGAACACCAAATCGTC
>MDLF01000013.1 GCA_001730095.1 Rhodobacteraceae bacterium (ex Bugula neritina AB1) | reverse complement strand
CGCCCATGGAGAAACTACAAGCCGCTCTTGAAAAAGCCCGCAACAGCCGCGAGGTTGGTACGCCAAATCAGCCATCCCGCGCTGAAAGCACCCCTCAGCGCAAAAGCAAAAATTCTGATCACTGGAGCGCCCTGCCAGAGATCGAACTCTCTGGCCCTGCACTGCATGCACATCACGTGGTCACTCGTGAAGCCACCCAAAAGGCGACCCCTTTTGACATTCTGCGCACCAAGCTTTTGTTGCAGATGCGCCAAAATGGCTGGAGAAGTCTTGCCATCACATCGCCGATGCCCCAAAGCGGCAAAACCACCATGGCCTGCAACCTGGCACTTGGTCTGGGGCGGCAGGGCGGTTTGCGCACCATGCTGTTTGACCTCGACTTGCAGGATCCTTCGGTCAGTGACTTTCTTGGATACAAACCGCAAACCCATATCACTGATATGCTGGCGGGGAATATTTCTTTCGCAGACCAGGCGGTGCGTGTCGGTGAAAGCGTTGCCGTCTCTATGACGGGCTACCGTGAAAGCGATCCCACCCGTGTGCTACTGGCCGAGCAGACGCGCCAGACACTTGAAGAGGTCCAAAACCGTTACGATCCAGATATTATGATCTATGACACCCCATCAATACTGGTGGGCGACAACACCCGCGCATTTTTGAAAAACGTCGACTGTACGTTGATCGTGGCCAGAGCGAATAGCACCAAATATGGTGATTTTGACGCTTGTGAACGTGAAATTGCAGAATACACAAATGTTATCGGCGTCGTGTTGAATGCTGTTCGAACAAAGAAACCCGAAAACAGCCTGGAATGACATAAGACTGCGCCGCGCCACTGATCGCTTTATTCTGCAAAAAGGCCGCACTCGAGCACATGACAACAGTCTTCGTCAATAATACCGATCTCCTGTCATCGGAATGGCGCTTTCTCGAACCGGTCTGGAGCGATCCGAGGGCGACGTGGGAATTCTTTCATGGCACACCCAAAAACTGGCTGGAGCGCAGTGTCTCACGCCCTCATCTGGGCAGGTACCGCGCCGCTCTGCAAGCGGTACGCAGCGCGCGCGCCCGGCCAGCAGACAGCATTCTCGTTTCGCATCTGCCCGCCATGACTGCGGCAACAAATTTAGCACGCCGTCATCTATGCCCCGACGTCCGCCACATAGCCTTCGCCTTCAATTTCACCGACCTGCCCACAGGCTACCGATTGTCCTATTTCCGCCGCGCCCTGCAAGGGATCGAGCAGTTCGTTGTATTTTCCGAGGCTGAACGCGCACTCTATAGTCAGACGTTTAATATCCCGAAAGACAGGCTGCGGATGCTCCATTGGGCCATGGATGCCCCTGTGCCGGGTTCGGAGAACCCTGCGCCCTTCGACGGGCCCTATCTCTGCGCTGTGGGTGGTGAAGGGCGCGATTATACGGTGCTGGCCGAAGCTCTGCGCTACCTGCCCGAGATCAAACTAGCCCTCGTTGCGCGTCCCCATAGCATCGCGGGCATTGATTTTCCCGAAAACGTCTATGTCTTTGTCAATCTGCCGGCTCCCCAGACCTGGCGGTTGGCACAGGAGAGCGGCGGGATGATCATCCCGCTGAAGACAGGGCAAACCAATTGCGGGCACGTAACGATCGTGGGGGCGCAGCTTTTGAATATTCCTCTTATTGTGACCCGTTCTGCAGGTGTCATCGATTATGTGGATGACCAAACCGCCTTTATGACAGAGCCGGGCAATGTAGCGGATATGATCAAGGCGATCCGCACGCTCAGCTATGGGCAAGAGCCCGTCAAACTGCGCCAGTGTAATGCGCTTAAAACCGCCCGCGCCCGAAGCAGCCAAACACATTGGGTGCGCTACTTCGAAAGCCTTCTGGACACGCATCCGGCGCCATCAGGCAGGGATTAAGCGGTCTGTTTGCTCTGCCAGTACTGCAGATTGTTCCGCGCCACCCAGCCAAGCCGGTCTTCGGGATCCGCCAGGAATGCATCCACCAGACTTGTCCACTCCATACCGATATAAAGACGATCATGCGCCTGAGCCGAGTTTTCGGAGATATTTTCGTAAACTGCCCCGTTCTCCAACACCATGGCAATACTTTGCGCCAATGAGTTCGGATCAGCCGCCTTGAAGATCAGAGCCTCTTCATCAGCAGTTAGCCGACCGGTGAATGCAGGGTGGTCCGACAAAATGAGCACCGATCGCGAGGCAAGAGCTTCATAGATGGTATTGGGCAGACCTTCCGCATATGCAGGCCGGGACGGGACGATCACAAAATCATGCCGGCTCATTTCTTCGCGCACAGCGCCATTGGCGATCATACCCAGAAAAACCACTCGGTCCGCAATGTCCAGGGTACGGCTGCGTTCTTGCCAGAACGCAATATCTCCCGGTCCGGCAAAGCGCATCTCCAGCCTGATCCCCTGTGCCTTCAACACCGCCACAGCCTTCAGGCAGTCTCCCACGCCTTTTTCCTCCGACAAAGCCCCTGCAAAGAATGCCGATGCCTGTGTCTTGTCGGGCGGCGCTTTTCGAGGCCCCTCCCCAACCGGAACCTTACTCCAGTCCCAGGGCATGACTTTTTCCGGCGGCAACCCCAGAACGTCAATGAGCGACCTCGATGCGTTCAGGCTGTGATTGCAAAAACAGGGTGCTTTGCTTTTCAACAATTCTCGTCGCATTCTGAAATTCCGCATGGCGGTCCTTGGCCCTCCACGCTCGAATATGTCGGCAAAGTTTGGCAGGATGTGCACGTTGCGCCGCCGGGCCTCCCGCAGGAAACCAAAATGTGGTGTACGCAAAAGGACATGTGTCGGCTCGGCTTCTTCAAAAACCTGGGCAATGGCCGAGCTCTTTGCCTCCCCATACGAAAGACCAGCAGCCCACAGGTTCGGCGCGAGTTCCTCACGACGAGCCGTTTTGCTTAATGCGAGTGTTGTGACCTTCGCCTCTCGCGCCAGTCCGGCAACATAATCAACCGAGCGTTTCTGATCACGGTAGGTCTCTGATCCACCTTCTTTGAGGTGCATATATGCATCCCGGTAATCCCCGTTCTGGACAAACAGCAAGCTCTTGGAAGGGTGGTCAGACATCAGATCAAATGCTTCTTCAATTCATGCGGCACACTATGATGCTTTTGCAGCATCAACAAGTTTGCCATGGTGGTCTCTTCTGCAAGACATTCTCGATCAGTCGCCCTGCCAAAGAACAGACAGCTTCAGCTGTCCGCCGCATCCCGCGCGTAAACATCTTCGTAGCGTATGATATCGTCCTCTCCCAGATAGCTGCCGGTTTGCACTTCGATCAGGACCATCGGCACCTTGCCCGGGTTTTCCATGCGGTGCACAGACCCCAGCGGGATATAGATAGTCTGGTTCT
>MDLF01000012.1 GCA_001730095.1 Rhodobacteraceae bacterium (ex Bugula neritina AB1) | reverse complement strand
GTTCGGGCAAGTACCACCAGAGCTCTTGGTCCATGCCTTCCTTAGAATAGATGTAGCGGTAGATCGTCTCCTGGCAGACGCGTAGCGTAGCACCTTCATAGATCATCCGGTTGCCGATCTGCTCGGGCGTCCATCCTTGCTTGATCCGTTCGATGACGCGCTTGCACAGATCGGGATGTCTGATCAGCTTGCGTTGCGTGGAACGGCGTTGCTGCGTGCGCTGGTGTGCTGCCATGCCGAAGTATCCCGCGTACTTCTTGGGAAAGGCATCATCGGCCCAGAAGTTGCGTTTGATCTCTCGGAATATCGTCGACTTGTGACGCTTCAAAACGCGCGCCATCTCAGCGACAGGGACCTTTGCAAGCCACCAGTCTTCGATCCTGCGCCGTTCTTGTAAGCTCAGTTGCGTATATACCGTTCCCATGCAATATTCCTCCTATTAGATAACTCATTGTTTTCTAATAGGAGTCGCACTTCAAAATAGCGCGCACCACCCGACAAGGTGTTTGCATGTAATCATAGTTATGGTAACAAAAGAAGAAGCTGCCGCGGGTTGATGTGCGCGGCGGGTTCCGAGAGGCCGTGTGGAGTTGATTAGATGAGCACGTCCGCGCGGCTCAGGTCCGGTGCGATGCGGATCAGGGGGCAGTGGCGGTCGGTTTGCAGGCGGCCTGCGTTGCTGAGCTGCATCAAATCAGCCGGTATGGATGTCGCGGCTGCCAAAGCGGCCTCCAGCGGGACTTCGGCTTGGGTTGTCAGGACACGCACGGCGGTGGTCAAATCCAGGTCGGCGCCGGCCAGAGTGCCATCGGCCAGGGTCAGACGTCCGTCCTTGCGGGAAATGCGCCGGCCTTCCAGTTCGAAGGCCTCTAGCGTAGTGCCTGCGGGCGCCATCGCATCGCTGACCAGGAAGATCCGGCCGGGACCGCGTTTGGCCGCCCAGGCGGTGCGCATGACCTCGGGGTGGACGTGAATGCCGTCGGCGATCAGACCCGCATTCAGGCGGCCAGAACCCAGAACGGCGCCGACAAGACCTGGCTCGCGGTTGCCCAGCTGGCTCATCGCGTTGAACAGATGGGTGGCACAAGAAGCGCCGGCCTCAGCGTAGGTCAGGCAGGTTTCATACTCCGCATCGCTGTGGCCCAGAGAGACAACCGCGCCGACTGAAACCAGTGCCCTGACCTGCGCTGGCGACACATTTTCCGGCGCGACCGTGAGCATCAGCGCAGGCAGGGACTGAGCTGCATCAACCAGAACTGCCAGATCCGCGTCCGCCATGGGGCGGATAAAGGCGGCATCATGGGCGCCCTTGCGGGCCACGGACAGATGCGGGCCCTCCAGATGCAGGCCGGCAATCCCCGGCACGCCACCCGCCACCGCCGCTTTTGCCGCCTCAATCGCCAAACGGGTCTTGGCGGCGCTGTCGGTGATCAGGGTCGGCAGGATCGTGGTGGCGCCAAGCCTGCGGTGTGCGGCTGCAATTTGCGTCAGAGTGTCCACCGAGGGATCATCGTTGAACATGACCCCGCCACCGCCATTCACCTGCAGGTCAACGTAACCGGGGGCCAGGATGCCGCCGCCAAGGTCAACCGTATCGCCGCCGCCAGCCTCGGCGTCGGCGCCGATGCCGGTGATGCGGCCTGCTTCCAGCCGCAGTGCTGCGTCCTGGTGCAGCCTGACCCCGTCAAAGACAGAGCCGCCGCGGTAAATGATCGCCTGACTGCTCATACGGTTTCCGTCACTTTCCGCAGGTGTCGTGGCGCATCCGGGTTGATGCCACGCTGCATCGCGACCTGCTCGACCATGGTATAGAAGGATACGATGGCGGCGACCGGGTCTGCCAGCCAGTGGCCGGTGCGCACATGCGGCAGCACGGTGGCTTTGGCCGCCAGCGAAGTGGTGGCAAAGACCTGCGCGCCCTTGGCAGCCAGCGTATCGGCAACCTCTGCCAGCAGAGGCTCGGCGGCGTCTTTGGCGGCAAAGGCGATCACCGGAAAGCCGCCCGCCACAATCGACACCGGGCCATGCAGCACCTCGGCTGAGGAATAGCTTTCTGCGTGGATCTGGCAGGTTTCCTTGAACTTCAGCGCCGCCTCATTGGAGATCGCCATGCTGGGACCGCGCCCCAGGGTGAACAACGAGCTGCCGGTGATGGCGGCGGCGGCCGCGCTCCAGTCGCAGCGGGCGGCAGCATCCAGCTGCTCTGGCAGCTTGTGCAGCGCCGCCAGCAGGCTGTCATCGCCCTTCAGCTCAGCCAGCAGCCACAGGCCCGCCACCAGCGAGGTCACAAAAGTCTTGGTCGCGGCGACGCTGCGTTCGGGGCCTGCGTGCAGTGGCAATGTGGCCTCTGCCGTCCTGGCAAGCGGCGACGCGGGGTCATTGGTGATGGCAACGGTGCCTGCCCCTGCCCTGCGGGCGTTTCTGGTCAGCTCCACGATGTCCGGGCTTTGGCCCGATTGCGAGACAGACAGGCACAGGGCGCCCGCGACCTGCAGCTCGGCGCCGTAAACGGAGGCAACCGACGGGCCGACCGAGGCCATCGGCAGGCCCAGCAGCAGCTCGCTGGCGTATTTGAGGTAGGTGCAGGCGTGGTCGGACGAGCCACGCGCCGCAGACATCATGAACCGCAGGCCGCCGCTGCGCGCCACGGCGACCGCCGCGGACAGAGCGCTGCCGCCGTTGCTTAGCAGACGATCGACCGCCGCGGGGATCTCTTCGATTTCCTGACGCATCTGGGTGGTGTTCGGGGGCATCGGAGCAGCCTTTCCATCGGACTTGCGGATCACGGGGTTAGCCGCAGCTCAGCCACAAAGTCATAGGCGTCGCCGCGGTAGTTGGATTTGGTGAATTCTGCGACGCGGCCGTTGTCGAGGTAGGAGATCCGCTGAATGCGCAGCCCGGCGGCGCCTTCGGCAACACCCAGCAACGCCGCGTCTTCCGCCTCGAGGTTCACGGCGGAAATCTTCTGGATGGCTCGCACGGGCCGCAGGCCGCTTTCTGCCAGCAGACCATAAAGCGAGTCGCGCACGGCCAGCGGGTTGGGCAGGATGTCCAGCGGCAGCGATGCGCGCTCTACCGCCATCGGGCGCCCGCCCGCTTCGCGCAGACGGCAGATCCGCGACACCTCACCATCCGCCGCCAGACCAAGCACCGCCACCTCTTCTGGCGACGGCAGGAAGACGCCGCGCTCCAGCCATCTGGCGCTGGTTTCCATGCCGCGCAGGCGCATGTCCTCGCTGAAAGAGGTCAGATGCGAAAGCGACTGCTCCAGGCGCGGCGTGGCGTCCCGCACAAATGAACCGGAGCCCTGGCGCTGGACAATGGCGCCCTGTTTCACCAGCTCCTGAATGGCCTTGCGCACAGTCACCCTGGACAGGCCGGTGATTTCTGCAATTTCACGCTCTGGCGGCAGCGAGGAATTGGGCGGCAGAACGCCGGCCTCGATGCCGTCCTCCAGCCGTTGCCGCAGCCGGACATAGCGCGGACCTTCGCTGTTCTTGAGCCAGTCATCGGGGGCCAGGAAAGAGGCTGCATTCATGCCTGCAGCTCCGCGTGAAAAGCCCGGGCCAAGGTGATGGCCCCGTCAATGGGGGCGCCTTTGGGGGCGGTGACTGCGCCGCGCACGGATGTCGGCAGGCAGTCGGCATAATGCGGGCCGATGCCGCCGGTCAGACACAGGGGCAAGGCCGGTGTCCAGCCCATCTGCTGTAGCGCCTGAAGAAGGCCGGCGGCGGCGTCCTGCATCAGCGCGGTGGCTGTGCTGTCGCCAGCCGCTGCGGCCTCTGTGACCTGGCGTGCGATGCGGCCAAAGTCATGCGGTTGGGCGGTGGCTGCAAAAGCGACGATGCCATCGGTGCCGCCGAAGTCCTGCAGCAGGGTCTCTGTCAGCGGTGACGGCGCTGCCAGACCGTCCCAGGTCTGCAGCGCGGCCGCCAGCGCCTTGCGGCCAATCCACTGCGCGGACGCCTCGTCGCCCAGCACCGGCCCCCAGCCGCCGGCAAAATGGCGGCTGCCCTGTGTTTGCAGGGCCAGAAACGACCCGGTGCCACAATGCGCGATCGCCCCGTCGGCGCCGCCGTGTGCGCCGGCAAGCGCCGGGTGGCGGTCATCCTCCACCCGCACCCTGTCCAGCGGCAGATCCGCAGCCACCTGCTGCGCAATACGGCTGCCGGTCACGCCTGCCAGGCCAAGATAGGCCGGCAGCGCCCGCAACCCGTCCGGCGCCATATCCAGCCCGGCGGCCAGCTCTGCAAAACCTGCCTTGAGCCGCGCAATGGCGCCACCGTAATCGCTGGTGACATTGGCAGGGCCAGTCTCGACGATCAGCTGCCGTCCGCCATCCGCATAGGCAATCCGGCAGGATGTGCCGCCGCCGTCCACAGCAATGACGGGAATATTCTTCGACTCTCGCATGGTGATACCTATATGGCGCCTATGCCACAATGTAAATACCAAACAATAACCAATACAGGTGACTATTCCCCGTTTTGACCAGATAGTGCTACCAATTCGGTCTGCAAAAATTTCGATAGACAAATGGTATTGTATAGGTATGCTTTCGGGCAATGGGGAGAGAACACGTGCTGCCACATACAACTGAGCAACTCCATCCGGATGCCGCCAGGCTGGACAGTTCGTCGCTGAACGAGGCGGCTCTTGCGCTTGCGGAGAGCCAGCAGCAGGCGGCTGGCGCAGCGCGGTATCCCTTGGCGGCGGTGTGCAGCGGCGCCGAGGCGATGGCGCGCAGCCTCGCCTTGGGCGGGTCGCTGATCTATGCAGCGGCCGGGTCTTCCGGACTGATGGCTGCTGCCGATGCGATGGAGCTGGGCGGCACATTCGGCATTGCCCAAGACCGCATCCGCATCCTGATGGCCGGCGGGCTGCCGCAATCGGCGCATATGCCCGGTGGCACCGAAGATGATACCGACGGGCTGGCACAGGGGTTGGCGGGGCTGACCCCGGATGACACCGTGATTACGGTATCGGCCAGCGGTAGCACGCCCTATACGCTGGAGGCCGCCCGCCTGGCCCGTACGGCGGGAGCTGCCACCATCGGTATTGCCAACAATCCCGGCAGTGCGCTGCTGGCGCTTTGCGATCATGCGATCCTGCTGGAAACCCCGCCAGAGCTGATTTCCGGCTCCACCCGCATGGGTGCGGGCACCGCCCAGAAAATCGCTTTGAACATGCTGTCCAGCCTGATGGCGATCAAGCTGGGCCATGTCTACCGCGGGATGATGGTCAACCTGCGCGCCGACAATGCCAAATTGCGCGCCCGCGCCGAGACCATTGTCACCCGGATTACCGGCGCCGCACCCGCCGCGGCCCGGTCGGCACTGGAACAGGCAGATGGCGCGGTCAAGCCGGCCGTCCTGATCTGCGCGGGCGCACCGTCCCTGCCCCGTGCTTTGCAGCTGCTGGAAGACAGCGCGGGACAGCTGGGCCCTGCGCTTCAGCAGCTGCCGCACACCCGCATGTAATTCAAATAAGAAACCTGGGAGGAAATGATGATACGGAAGTCTCTTGCGATTGCGCTGACAACAACAGCCCTGACGGCAACGGCCGCCTGGGCCGAAGACGTGACCCTGACAATTGAAAGCTGGCGCAACGACGACCTGTCGTTGTGGCAGGAAAAGATCATTCCGGCCTTTGAGGCCAAACATCCCGGCATCAGGGTGAAGTTCACGCCCTCGGCCCCGGCGGAATACAACGCGGTGCTGAACTCCAAGCTGGACGCCGGGTCCGCCGGCGATCTGATCACCTGCCGCCCCTTTGACGCCTCGCTGGCCCTGTTTGAGGCAGGGCATCTGACCGATCTGGATGACATGGAGGCGATGGGCAACTTCTCTGACGTGGCCAAATCCGCCTGGCAGACCGACGATGGCTCTGCCAGCTTTTGCGTGCCGATGGCCTCGGTGATCCACGGCTTTATCTACAATGCCGATGCTTTTGCAGAGCTGGGCATCGAGGTGCCGGAAACCGAGGCTGATTTCTTTGCCGCGCTGGAAAAGATCCGCGCGGACGGCAGCTATATTCCGATGGCGATGGGTACCAACGACCAGTGGGAAGCCGCCACCATGGGCTATAACAATATCGGCCCGAACTACTGGAAAGGCGAAGAAGGCCGCCGGGCGCTGATTGCCGGTGAGCAGAAGCTGACCGATGAAGCCTGGACCGCGCCTTATGCAACGCTGGCCAAATGGGGTAACTATCTGGGTGACGGCTATGAGGCACAGACCTATCCCGACAGCCAGAACCTGTTCACCCTTGGCCGGGCGGCGATCTATCCGGCGGGGTCCTGGGAAATCTCAGGTTTCAACGCGCTGGCGGATTTCAAAATGGGCGCCTTCAAGCCGCCGGTGCAGAATGCGGGCGACACCTGCTACATCTCTGATCATACCGACATCGGTATCGGCATGAATGCAGCAACTGCAAACCCTGACGCTGCCCGGACCTTCCTGGCCTGGGTCGGTTCGCCGGAGTTTGCGACGATCTTTGGCAACGCCCTGCCCGGTTTCTTTCCGCTGTCCAAGGAGCCGGTCGCGCTGGAAGACCCGCTGGCCAAGGAGTTTGTCAGCTGGCGTGGCGAATGCGAAAGCACCATCCGCTCGACCTATCAGATTCTGTCCCGCGGCACCCCGAACCTGGAAAACGAGACCTGGGGTGCGTCTGTCGCTGCCATCAAAGGCACCGCCGCGCCTGAGGAGCTGGGCAGCAAGCTGCAGGATGGCCTGGCCAGCTGGTACGCGCCGCAGCAGTAACGTCCTCCTCGCTGCGGCTTTCAGTTCCGGGCGGCCTGACCGCCGCCCGGACCTTTCAGGAGATATTCCATGAACAAGCCCCGCATCCGCTGGCATATCCCGGTGTTTCTGGCCCCTGCCGTGCTGATCTACACCGCCGTGATGATCTTTCCGCTGTTCAACACCCTG
The DNA here is from genome assembly GCA_001730095.1 of Rhodobacteraceae bacterium (ex Bugula neritina AB1). Taxonomy (GTDB): domain Bacteria; phylum Pseudomonadota; class Alphaproteobacteria; order Rhodobacterales; family Rhodobacteraceae; genus Leisingera. The sequence goes on along the minus strand of MDLF01000012.1, from coordinate 37,512 downwards.
CGTCTGGCGCTGTACAGCCGGATCGATCAGGAGCGGGTCTTTACCGGGCTGGCCAATTTCCAGACCCTGTTCTTTGATCCCATCTGGTCAGAGCAGTTCTGGAACGCCCTGGGCAATAACCTCTGGTTCTTTTTGGTGCATATGCTGGTGCAGAACCCGATCGGCATCGCGCTGGCGGCGCTTCTCAGCCACCCGCGGCTGCGCTTTGCGGCGCTGTACCGGTCGGCGATCTTCATTCCGACCATCCTCAGCTTTGTGGTTGTCGGCTTTGCCTGGAAGCTGATCCTGTCGCCGATCTGGGGCATTGCGCCATCGATGCTGGATGCGGTTGGCCTGAAATCCCTGTTTGCGCCCTGGCTGGGCAAGGAGGAATATGCGCTGACCACATTGGCGCTGATTTCCGTCTGGCAGTTCGTGGGTATACCGATGATGCTGATCTATGCGGCGCTGCTGTCGATCCCCGAGGAAATCCTCGAAGCCGGCGAGGTTGATGGCATCACTGGCCTGGCGGCGTTCTGGAAGATCAAGCTGCCGCTGATCCTGCCGTCGATCGGGATCATCTCGATCCTGACCTTTGTTGGCAATTTCAACGCCTTTGACCTGATTTATGCGTCCCAGGGCGCGCTGGCGGGGCCGGATTTCTCAACCGATATCCTTGGCACTTTCATGTATCGCACCTTTTTTGGCTTTCAGCTTCAGCTGGGTGATCCGCATATGGGATCCGCCATTGCCGGGGCGATGTTTGCGATCATCCTGCTGGGAGTCTGTGTCTATCTCTTTGGCATCCAGACCCGGATGCGCCGGTACCAGCTGTAAGGAGCAGATGATATGACCAAGGCCCGCTCCAATTCGCTGAACACCTATGCCATGCATGGCGCGCTGATCCTCTATGTGCTGATTGCGCTGTTTCCGGTGTTTGTGATCCTGATCAACAGCTTCAAGACCCGCAAGGCGATCTTCCGCGAGCCGCTGGCGCTGCCGGATGCCGACAGTTTTTCGATGATCGGCTATCAGACCGTGATGAAACAGGGGGATTTCTTCCTCTACTTTCAGAACTCGCTGATTGTCACCGTTGCCTCGCTGTTTTTCGTGCTGCTGTTTGGTGCCATGGCGGCCTATGCGCTCAGCGAGTACCGTTTCAGGGGCAACACGCTGATGGGGCTGTATCTGGCGCTTGGCATCATGATCCCGATCCGTATCGGCACGGTGGCGATCCTTGAAATGATGGTTGCTTCGGGCCTGGTGAATAGCCTATGGGCGCTGATCCTGGTCTATACCGCGCAAGGCCTGCCGCTGGCGGTCTTTATCCTCAGCGAGTTCATGAAACAGGTCAGCGACGATCTGAAGAACGCTGGCCGCATTGACGGGCTGAGCGAATACACCATCTTTTTCCGGCTGGTGCTGCCGCTGGTGCGCCCGGCGATGGCCACGGTTGCCGTGTTCAACATGATCCCGATCTGGAATGACCTGTGGTTCCCGCTGATCCTGGCCCCGGCTGAGGAAACCAAAACCCTGACGCTGGGCAGCCAGGTCTTTATCGGCCAGTTCGTGACCGACTGGAACGCAGTTCTGTCGGCGCTGTCGATGGCCATTCTGCCGGCGCTGGTTCTCTATGTGATCTTCTCGCGTCAGCTGATCCGCGGCATTACATCCGGAGCTGTGAAATGACCCGCGTCCTGATCGCCGGCCTTGGCAATATGGGCCTGTCCCACGCGCTGGCCCACCATCGCAGCCCCGACGCCGAAATCATCGGGCTGGTGAACCGCTCCGGCACTGTCAGCCACCCGGACCTGCAAGGCTATCCGGTGTTCACCGATTTCCGCCGCGCGCTGGCAGCGACCAGACCAGACCTTGCTGTGATCGCCACTTATTCCGACAGCCACGCGGATTATGCCTGCGCAGCAATGGAGGCTGGCGCGCATGTGTTTGTGGAAAAACCACTGGCCACCACTGTCGCCGATGCGCAGCGGGTGGTTGACACTGCCATAGGGTTGGGCCGCAAACTCGTCGTCGGCTACATCCTGCGCCATCACCCCAGCTGGCAGCGGCTGATTGCCGAAGCGCGCGCACTTGGCGGCCCTTATGTGTTCCGCCTGAACCTCAACCAGCAATCCTCCGGCGCCGAATGGGAAACCCACAAGGCGCTGATGCAGACCACCAGCCCGATCGTCGACTGCGGCGTCCATTATGTTGATGTGATGTGTCAGATCACTGATGCCGCCCCGGTCAGGGTGCATGGCATGGGCCTGCGGCTCTCGGATGAAATTCCGCAGGACATGTACAATTACGGCCAGTTCCAGGTTGTCTTCGCGGACGGCTCCACCGGGTGGTACGAGGCCGGCTGGGGACCGATGATGTCGGAAACCGCGTTTTTCGTAAAAGACATCATCACCCCCAATGGCTCTGTATCGATCACCGAAGGAAACAAGGGCGCATCGGCAGATGTGGACGGGCACACCCGCGTCGGCAGCATTCTGGTGCACCGCCCCGACGGGGACCGGATGATCGACATGCCCGCTGAACCCGGCCACCAAGAGCTCTGTAATGCCGAACAGGAATTTGTGCTGCGCGCCATCGCCGAAGACACCGATCTCAGCCGCCATATGTGCGACGCCGTGCAATCACTCGCCATCTGTCTGGCCGCGGATCAAAGCATCCGCTCCGGCCAGCCCGTATCCCTGGAGGAGGAGGCCCAATGACCGCCCTGTCCCTGAACAATGTCAACAAGTCCTTTGGCCCGGTCCACGTCCTGAAAGACATCAGCCTCGAAGTGGAAGATGGCGAGTTTGTGGTGTTCGTCGGCCCGTCGGGCTGCGGCAAGTCCACCCTCCTGCGCGTTATCGCCGGGTTGGAGGATGCCAGCTCTGGCGACATCCGCATCGGCGGCGAGCTGGTCAACCAGACGCCGCCTTCCAAACGCGGTATCGCCATGGTGTTCCAAAGCTATGCGCTTTATCCGCATCTGAATGTGCGCGGCAACCTGACATTGGCGCTGAAACAGGAGCGCCAGCCCAAGGCGGTGATCGAGGAACGGGTGGCCGAGGCCAGCCGGATGCTGGGGCTGGAGCCCTATCTGGACCGCTACCCGTCCGAGCTGTCCGGCGGTCAGCGCCAGCGCGTCGCCATCGGCCGGGCCATTGTGCGCCAGCCCAGGCTGTTCCTGTTTGACGAACCGCTGTCGAACCTTGATGCGGCGCTGCGCATGAACACGCGGATCGAAATCGCCAACCTGCACCGGCAGCTGTCCGCGTCGATGATCTATGTGACCCATGACCAGACAGAGGCAATGACCCTGGCTGACAAGATCGTGGTGCTGCGCGACGGCCGGGTAGAGCAGATTGGCAGCCCGATGGAGCTGTACAACAATCCCGCCAACCGGTTTGTCGCAGGGTTCCTGGGGGCGCCTTCGATGAACTTCCTGCCTGCGGCAGCGCTGTCGCCGGGTGATCCACGCGAAATGGGCCTGCGTCCCGAAGACATCCGGCTGCAAAGCGGCGGACCGATTGCCGGTGCCGTGTCCCATGTGGAGCAGCTGGGCGGCGACACCAATGTGATCCTGCAAACCGCCACGGCGCCGCTGACGATCCGGCTGTTCGGCCAGCACACCATTGTGCCGGGCGATGACGTCCAATTCGGATACGACCCGGCGCGGGCCTATTACTTTGGTGATGACGGCCAGCGGGTGTCATGACCTAAGCGATTTATCTGAAAGATTTTTCTTCCTGCCTCGGGTCACTGTCGCCAAGCGACCCGGCCTGGCCGCTGTCCTGGCGTCCCCTGCCGGAACGGCCTGCGCCGCCGCCCGCCGCCGGGGCGCTGTGCAAATTGTTTAAAAATTTCTTAAAATTTCCGCAAAAACAAATTGTCAGCCCTAGTCTGCCCAAATTTTGCCTTTCATGGCTGTTTGTTCGGTCTTCAGAAAAGTAGAGGCGGCTTTGATCCCGGATCCTGCGCTGCTCGTTCAGACCGACAAGGACGAAATCTATCATGGATGAGACCACCGATTGTCAGCCCGCTGATCCCGGAAGTTTTCCTTTTCTGCAACAAGGCCATGCCCGCCTTGCCAGTCTTGCCGGCGAAATCGAGGATCTCCAAGATCTCTTGCTGGACGTCCAGGCGCTGGAAGCGGCGGGTGGCCGCAGCCAGACCGGCCGCCTGCTGAAAGAGCTTGAAGACTTCAAACCCAGCGTCACGATGATCGGGCAGATCAAATCCGGCAAAACCTCTCTGGTCAATGCAATGGTGGCCCGCCCCGGCCTGCTGCCTGCAGATGTGAACCCCTGGACCTCGGTTGTCACCTCGCTGCATCTGAATGCACCGCGCAAGGATGGCGACCCGGTGGCCTCCTTCCAGTTCTTCAACGGCGATGAATGGGACCATCTGGTGTCCAGCGGCGGCCGTATCGGGGAGCTGTCGATGCGCGCAGGCGCTGCTGAGGAGCTGCAGAAAATCCAGGCTCAGGTCGCGGAAATGCGCGAAAAGACCCGCAAGCGGCTGGGCCGCCGGTTTGAGCTGCTTTTGGGCCAGAAGCATGATTACCGGCATCTGGATGACGATCTAATGCAGCGTTATGTCTGTCTGGGCGATGATTTCGAAATGGCAGGCAGCAGCGATCAGCAGGGCCGTTTTGCTGATATCACCAAATCTGCCGACCTGTTTCTGCCGCTGCCTTCGCTGCCGGTGCCGCTGTGCCTGCGCGACACGCCCGGCGTCAACGACACCTTCCTGATGCGTGAGCAGATCACCATCAAGTCGCTGCGCAACAGCCGCCTGTGCGTGGTGGTGCTGTCTGCCTCCCAGGCGCTGAGCTCGGTTGACATGGGCCTGATCCGGATGATCTCCAATGTGCGGTCGGAAGGCATCGTGATTTTTGTGAACCGGATAGACGAGCTGCCGGACCCGGTGAACCAGATCCCGGATATCCGCGACAGCATCCTGGCGACCCTGGAGAAAATGAACGGCCCGGAGAACCCCAGGATCGTTTTTGGCAGCGCCCTGTGGGCCAATGCCGCCCTGGCGCCGGAAACCTATCCGCTCTGCCATGACAGCGCCGCTTCATTGCGGCAATATGCCGGGCCGGATGCGCTGGCCGGACCAGAGCAGATGTGGCAGCTCTCCGGCGTGCCCGAGCTGTTTGAAACCATTGGCGCGCGTCTGACCGAAGGCGCCGGTGCGCGGCTTCTGTCCGAGACCCGTCAGCGCGCGGCCAACCAGGTGTCCAGCATGAAGACAGCCTGCACCGTGGCCTCTATGCGGATCGACGGCAACCGCATTTCGGTGATCGAGCCTGCGGCACTCAGCCAGCTGCTGGGACGGCTGGAAACCATCAGCATGGCGCAGATGGACACCGCGCTGGATCAGGTGTTTGCCGCTTTCTCTGCCAGGGTTGACCAGGCGCATAACAAGTTTCTGGAGCGGGCGGTGGCGTCCCTGCTGCAGCATCTGGAAAACTACGGCGAAAACGAAACCTGGCAATATGCACCCGACGGTCTGCGGATTTTGCTGCGGTCCAGCTATCAGGTGATGCGCAAGAACCTGCTGGCGGCCTGCACCCAGGTCTACAGCGATGCCGCGTCGGCAATCTTCGACACCTACCAGCAGGCGGTTTCGATTCAGGTCAGCGATTTCCGTATCGCCCCCGCAGCCGTGCCCGAAGTGCCGCCGCCGGTGGCGATCGGTGCCACTATTGCCCTGGATCTGCAAACCTCCTGGTGGAAAAGCTGGTGGAAACGCCGCCGCGGATACCGGGCCTATGCCAGCGGCTTTTATGATCTGATCAAGGCGGAAACGGCGCCGATCGTTCAGGAACTGAAGGAACAGCAGGCAGCTGAAATCCGCCAGGACGCCCGCGAACGCCTGATGGCATTTTTCACCGAGCAGCGGGCGCTGCTGATGGATGTGGCTGAAAAGACAAGGATCAGCGTGAACGACTTGAATAATCTGTTCGGAATCACCGCGCAGCAGGAGCAGGCAGAACTGCTGGATCTGCTGCTGAAGGAACTGGCGCCAGACGGCGCGAAACAGACAGACGAACCGGCGCAAGCCGCCCGCAAAGGAGCCGCCGCATGACGCAACCGCAGACACTGGACCGCAAACCCAGGATTGCCATCATGGGCGAGTTCAGCGCCGGCAAGAGCACGCTGTCGAACCTGCTGCTGGGGCGGCGTATTCTGCCCGAAAAGGTCACCGCCACTCGGCTGCCGCCAGTCTGGATCACCGAAGGGGACGCCGCGCCCTCGCGCAAGGCGCTGGACGGCCGCCGTCATCCGGTCTCGCTGCAGGCGCTGGAGGCGGTGCCACTGGAAGAAACGCTGTATGTGCAGATCAGCTGCGAGGCGCCGGTGCTGGAAGCCTGCGATCTGATCGACTTTCCCGGCATCTCCGACCCCAACATGCCACCAGAGGTCTGGGAACGGATGCTGGCCGAGGTGGACTGCGTGTTATGGTGCACCCATGCAACACAGGCCTGGCGGCAGTCAGAGGCGGCGGCCTGGGGGCTGGTGGCTGAGGAGGTGCGCCAGCGCAGCCTGCTGCTGATCACCCGGTTCGACAAGCTGACCACGCCGCTGGACAAGCTGCGGGTGCAGACCCGGGTCACGCGCGAGACCGAGGGCCAGTTTGCCGGCGTTTGCCCGATCTCGCTGACCCAGGCGCTGGCGGCCGAACCTGACAGCCCGGATTGGGAAACCTCCGGCGCCCAAGACTTCACTGCAGCCTTGGAGGCGATTGTCGAGGCGGCCCAGCAGGGCGGCACGCCGCCCGTCTTGCAAGCTGCCGCAGCCGCCGCAGCTTCGCCTGCCCCTGCCTCTTCCTTTGTCGCGCCGCTGGCGGCGGTGCTGGAACAGCCCCAGGCCCCGGTCCAGGCAGACAGCCTGCAGGAGGTGCCAACCGGCCATGTTGTTCCGCGGCGGGTGCGGCCCCAGGGCGCCAAGCGCACACCGCGTCCCGACGCGCGCAGGGACAGCGATCTTGCGTCCCTGCGCCGGGAATTGCTGGAGAGCTGAAAAAGAGGCTTGTAATCCAGCCGCCGTTGCGGTTGTGAATTGTCCTGCGGGCCGGCCAGAACCGGCCCTTCAGGCAAGGTCGCTTTTATGACTGTATCGGAAGAACTTGATGCGTTGCACGGCCAGTTTCCCGCCTGCGGGACGGTGGCCTATGCGGATCTGGCTGCGGGCATGGTCCTGGTGGCCAACAGCCAGTCGACGCTGGACCGCCATGCGCTGGACAAGCTGTGTGCCCAGGCAGGTTGCCTGCTGGGCGGGGACGGCACGCCGCCGCTTGGCGCTGCTGCGCCGGACTTTGCCTTGGCACGGGAAACCGGCCGGCTCCTGCTTGCCTTCAAGTCACCGCAGCAGCCAACAGATGCGCTGTTGTGCCTGGCCGCCCCCGAACTGGATCTGGCCGCCTTTCAGATTGCCGCACAGGCCTGTCTGGTCCGGATCAGCGCAGAGGGCTGACAGACCCGTGCAAGACGCCTTTCGAACAGGATTTTCAAAGTGACACACGACGACGCAATTGCCGGGAACCTGGCTGCCCTGGGCGCCCGCCAAACCGTGTTCCGGGATGGCAAACGGGTGATTTCCAACGGCTGCTTTCCGCCGCCGCTGCCTGCCATCCTGCAAGAGATTGCCACCACGGTTCTGCAACGGCAGCTGTGTTTTCATGCCGGCGACAGCCATCTTGCTCTTGTGGTGTCCGAACGGCGCCTGATGTCGCTGGTTTCGGCCAGCAGCGATCTGGCTGAAGCCCAGCCGCTGATCGGAACCGCCCTGTCGCATGACCAGCCGGAGGTTCTGGAAGCGGTGGCTGCGGCGATGGTCCGGCTGGCGCAAATGGAACAGCCCGTTCTGGTCGAAACCGGATTTGCCGCCGCCGCTGCGGACAGCGGTCTGGGCAGCCTGGGGCTGCCCCTGACGATGCTGGAAGAGATCATGGACCTGGACCCGGCCGAGCAGGAACGGCCCATGGCTTTCTTCATTGATGCCAGCGCCGAGCTTTATGCGGCCTGCCTGCTGCATTCCGGCGGCGCCTGGATGGGTGCGGCTGCGGATCAGGCGGTTCTGACCGAACTGCAACAGATTGCCGAAGTCCAATGGGAGCGTTTCCAGGCCTCTTTTGCCAAACATGCAGGCCCGCTGGAAACGCCACGGCTGGTGTCGCTTGGCCCGGTTCTGGAGGGCGGCCTATGCGTGTCGGTGGTCTGGGCAGGAGGCGAATGCGCGCTCTTTGCCCACAGCCGGGACGATCTGGCAGCACTGCACGGCATGTGGCAGCGGGTTTTCACCCTATAAGGTGAAAACCCTGATTGGCGTTCTTGCAGGCCGGGATCAGGCGGCCAGCTGTGCCTGCATATCCCGTTTCAGCTGCAGCAGGATGCTGGTGGCATCAAACAGCGACGTGTCGTCCTGTTCCACCTGGATCAGCTGGATCAGGTCTTCGGCCTCAGAGACCGCGCCGCGTATGCCTGCCAGCCCACTGTCGCCGCTGCTGTCGCAGTCTTCCAGATAGTCGCCCAGCCATTGCACCGATTTCAGGGTGTCCCGGATCAGCCGCGGGGCGTTCTGGTCTGCAGTGCCCTGCCAGGCCTGGCCCAGGCTGTGCCCCTGTTCTGTCAGATAGTCCAGTGCCGCGCCGTAGGCCTGTCGCACCTGCGGGCTGAGGCCAGAGTGCTCCGCTGCAGCCGCCTGGACGGGGACCGGACCCGGCAGCGCGGCTTGGACGGTGGGCGGACCGTCCTGCGGCGGCTGTGCCGGCGGCGCCATCGCGGGCGCGGGTTCCGGTTCGAAAGCGGTCTGAACAGGTGCGGGTGCTGCAGCCGGGATGGCTGCGGGCGCCACTGCGCATGTTCTCAGCAGGTCGCCGGCCCGGTCCAGCGCGGCCTGCTGCCGTAGGTTCGCCTCGTGCATGATCGCGGAAATCAGCGCCTGTCCGCCCGTGCGGCGCAACCGGTCGCGGTCCACGGTGCCGTCTTGCCGCCGCGCCGCCTGCGCGTCCAGAGCGGCCAGCGGCAGCACCTGATTGAAATGCTCACCTGCGGCGCTTTGAATGGCGGCCAGCGCAGGCTGCAGCCGCCCCTGAGCCGCCAGTTCATCGGCCTTGGCAACCAGCAGGATTGCGCTGTCCTTCATCTTCTCCGGGGCTCTGGCCCATGCAGCCTGTTCCGCCGCGGTGAAGGCCTGGGTGCACCACAGGGCGATGTCTGTTTTCTGCGCAGCCCAGGGTACCGCCCGGTCCAGCGCCACCGCATCCGGCGCTGCAATTTCCAGCACGTTGATCCGGTTCAGCGCAGGCAGCGGCAACTGTGCCTCGGCAAAGACCGCAGCCCTTGCAGCCAGCGCCGCGGTGTCGAACCCGGGCAGGCTGAAGCGGCTGCCGTCCGCCAAAACACCGCTGCAGGCCGCGGCTGCGCCGCTGGTGATCTGCAGGGTGGGCAGCGCCGCACCCGCCGGGAGCACCGGGCTGCCCAGAAGCAGGTTCACAACACTGGACTTGCCCGCGCCGGGCAGGCCGAACAGCGTCACCCGCACCGGCTGCTCCAGCGTGTCCAGCACGCTCTGGGCAGCAGCCTGCAGGCGGGCCGGGATCTGCCCTTCTGCCAATGCGCACCGCAGCGCGGCAGCGGTTTCGGTGCTCTGCGCTTGTGCCATGCCTAGCGCCCTTTCCCGGCCAGCCGAACCACCTTGGCCTCCTGTTCCGGCATCGACGGCCCGTCGCTGGAATTGCTGTTCATCGCCACCACACGGGTTGCAGTGGCTGATTGGTCACCGACCAGATCCAGCGGCTTGCGGTGCATTTTGCGGGTCACCGGCTTGTTGTGGTTCAGCTTGATCACCGCAAAGGAGATATTGTCCTGATCCGGGTCCGCCAGTTCATCCAGCGCCGCCAGCAGCCGTTCAACGATTTCCGCACTCTTGCGGCGACGGTATTTGTGCAGGATCTTTCCGATCCGCGCATCTTCCAGAAACTGCAGCCCGTCGCTGGAGACAACCACCAGATCCCCGACTTCCAGCCGGAACGGCGCCTTGGGGCAGTCGGTGCGCGTCACCCGGTCGCCCAGGATGACCGAGGTCAGGCAGTTGCGATCCGGGTGATCCCGTCCGGCGGCCTCGTCCAGCAGCCCCGCCTTGACCATCATGTCGATCTGCGGCGCCATCGAGTGATCCTCGTTGAGCTGCTGCAGCTTGCCGCCGCGCATCAGATACAGCGGCGAGTCGCCAATCGACAGCCAGTACAGGCGGTCCTCGATCATCACCACCGACACCAGGGTGGCCCCCATGCCGCGCACACTGGGATTGTCCTGGACATAGTCCTGCACACAGCTGTTGGCCTCTGACGCGGCGCGGGTCAGGTGATAGGGGATCTGCTTTTCATACTCGGCAAAATTGACGCTCTCGAACTTCAGATTGCTGAAGGCCTCGGTCACCACCATTTTGGAGGCGACATCGCCAGCAGCATGGCCACCCATGCCATCCGCCAGAACGGCCATGCCGATATCGGTGCCTGCCGGAAAATCGGTGATGATGGCGTCTTCCTGATAGTCGCGTGCGCCCTGGCAAATGGCGGCAGCAACGTCAAAGCGTGGTTCAGGCGATTTCCACATGTTCTGCCTCCTGTGTGCCGGCGCTGGTCCAGTTGAAGTCTTCGCCGCACAGCGCCATGAAACGCAGCGTGGTTTCGCCGAGACGGATCTGATCGCCGCTCTTCAGCGCTTCATTGCTGATCACCGGCTGACCATTCAGGCGCACGATATTGCTCTTGCCGCCGTGGCCCAGGAAGAACTGCGAGGTTTCCGGGTCAAAGACAATCGCCGCGTGGTTGTTGCGGGAAATTGCAGTATCGCCGAAATCCAGCGCAACCGCCTGATCCTCGCCGCGGCCGATGGCAGACATGCCAGCCTGCAGCGTGAAGCTTTCGCCATAGCCGGGTCCGTCGGCGACCACGAGCCAGCCCACCGGGAATTTTGTGTCGCGAACCGGTGCCGCGGGGGCGGAATTGTCGAACAGATTGACGACATCGCCATCCGAGGTGTCAAAGCCCAAGAGGCGGGTCTTGGCACGGCGTTTGCGGGCGGGGGCCACGCTGACATGGGCCGTGAGATCCGGCATCTCGCCGCCAGGCTGCGGCATCTGCGCAGCGGTCTCGTCAGCTGCCGGCGCAGGCGGGGCTGCGGGGGCAGCAGAAGCCGGATCCAGGTCCCAGATGCCCGCAACGGCAACCGGATCCGCGGCAGCGGTAGCGGTCTCTGGCTGGCTGCTGTCGTACTGGTCCGGCTGCGGGTTCAGATCCAGATCCAGCTCCACGGTACGGGTGTGCTGTGCCACGGCCTGCAGTACTTCCTGCTGCATCGTCTCATCTGCGACCCGCAGCCTGTCCATCGGTTCAGGCCCGCTGTGCGTGTCCTGGCGTCCAATAAGTTTTCCGAAAAATCCCATGTCGTCTGCCTTTTTGCTCTTCACAGGTAGCAAAGCGGGTCTGGTAACTGCCCGGCTGCCCCTGATTTTGTCTGCCGCTGCCGCGGATTCTGCTCCGCCTGTTCCATGCTCCGGGCGGATGTCCCGGCCATGCCCGCAGCAAGCAGGGCATGGCCGGAAGAATGGTTTAGCTGCCGATCTTGTTGAACTCGGCCAGGCTGTCGGCAATGATCGCGTACCATTCGCCGGTTTCGCGCATCTCGTTCAGGCCCTTGTTGAGCAGGGACAGGTAAACGCGGCCGCGCGGGTTGGTTTTATGTGTTGCGAAATGGATCGACTGCAGCTGCGACAGGTTCGGGTTCAGCTGAACCTTGTTCGCCGCTTCCGGAAGTTCCTGGATCGCGGCATCGCCGACTTCGAGATCCAGCAGCCCCATATCCGCTTCGCCATTCAAGACAGCCCGCATGCAATCGGTGCCATCGGCCGGCTGCACCAGGGTGATCAAAGGTTCAACCAGGCCATTGCTGGACAGTTCCGACATGGACCAGCCATCCGGGCGGCAGATTTTCGCCCCGGCGTAATCCGCATAGTCCCGGACATTGGCATAGGGGTTGTCATGCAGGGTGAAATGGGCGGAAACAGATTCATAGATCGGCAGCGAGAAATTCATCTGCGTGCAGCGGTATTTGGTGTTTTCGTCCATTGTCTCGGGGTTGGAACAATCCGCCGGCTTGAACCAGGCAATCGACACATCAAAGGCGCCAAGCGGCAGCAGCGTATCGAGATGGGACTGCCAGTCATCAACGTAGCTCAGGTTGTACTCCCGGTCGTTGCCGCCACGGTTCAGCGCGGTGGTGGCCAGGCGCACCAGCATGCCGCCACCCTTGAGGCTTTCGCCGGTGAAGGGCGCCCAGCCGTTGGCAGAGACCATCTTGATCGGCGGCTCATAGACGCTGGACTTGGCGCGCTTGGCCTGTTTTTCCTCTTCTTCCGAAATGATTTCCGTCACATCACTGTCCGCGCTCAGACGTCCGTCTTCACAGGGGATCTGCAGCACAGTGCCGGGGGCCAGGCTGTTGGGGTTGGCAATCGCGTTGCGGTTGGCGTTGAAGATCATCTGATAATCGAAGGAGCCATAGGCGGACATGGCAATCGAACCAAGGCTGTCGCCGTTCTGAACGGTATAGGGGGCACAGGCTTCCTGCGCAGCCGCAGAGGTGGAGATGAACAGGGCGGCGGTTACGGTGGTTGCGCTGTATTGAACCAGGGATTTGATCATCGTCATGAGTTTAGTTCCTTTTCAATGGCACCGCCGTGACGCCCAGAGGCCTGAAGGCAGTGATCTTGGGGGATTAGGGGATTGGGGGGAGGTCAGTCAGTTCGTCAGAGGTCTGATTTCGCTTTGCAGCGCCTTGGAGATGATGGCGTACCATTCACCGGAAACGGACATTTCTTTCAGTCCGCGATTGAGAAGATCCAGGGTTTCATCGGCCCGTGGATGATCCTTGTGAACGATGGCATGGAGAGATTTCACCTCGCCAAGGTTCGGGTTTTCCTTGATTTGGCCGGCCAGCCCCATGGTGGCGAGCGTGTCGCTGGCAACCAGAGTGTCGAGGGCGACCACATCCACGGCCCCGGCGGTCAGGGCGGTGAAACATTCTGAAATCTGCACCGGGCGGTAGAATTTCACGGTTTCAGCCGTAAGACCCACGGTGTCGAGATGAGCCATGGAATAGCCCTCGGGGCGGCAGATCCGGGCGCCTTTCAGCGCGCCATAGTCAAAGGCGTCGGCATAGACACTGCCGGTGGCGGCAAAGAAGCCGTCAACAATTTCATAGAAGGGATCAGAGAAGCGGTAGCTGTCGCAGCGGACCTTGTCGCCCTCGGACAGAACAGCGTATTCCTCGCAGTCGGGCTTCAGCCAGGGGAAGGAGCCTTCAAAGGCCATCGCCGGCAGCAGGGTTTCCAGATGCGACTCCCAGTCGTTGACAAAGGTCACAGAGACCTCGGTGTCCGATGCGCTGCGCAGGGCGGCGGTTTCGATCAGCTGGGTGAACATGCCGCGGCCGGGCAGGTCCTCGCCGGTGAAGGGCGGGAAATCATTGCCGGTGATCAGCACCATCGGCTCTGCCGCTGCAGGGGCCGCCTGGGTTTCTGCCTGCTCGGCGGTGGCCAGTGTTTCAACCCCAGTTTCAGTCTGTGTTTCAGCCTGAGTCTCTGCCTGGGCGTCAGCTTGCGGTGCCTCGGTGCCTGCTTTGGTGGCAGCTGCCGTCAGCACTTCTGCCTCTTCCGCCACCGCTTCAGCCGCCACCGCTTCTGCGGGCAGGCTTCCATCAGCGCAGGGCAGCACCAGCCGCATGCCGATTTCGATGACGTTGGGGTTGCGGCCGATCACGTCCCGGTTGGCGTTGTAGATCACCCGGAACTTGGAGTGGCCATAGGCCTTCTCGGTGATTTCCCGCAGGTTGTCGTTGGCCTGGACCTCATAGACCTGGCAGGCTTCCTGTGCCTGGGCGGATTGCCCGGCGGCGGCGATGGCGATCAGCGAAGCGCCCATGAGTTTAGCAGTTGTCCGCATGTAATCTGTCCTTGTCGGTGCAGGAGGCAAAGCTCTCCCGGTGAGCGGCCGCGGGAAAGGCGGGCCGCCCGTTATTGGTGGTCAGGTGGAAGTCTTGGAGAGGTTAGCTCTGCCCGGCCAGTGTCAGGCTGACCGTGGCTGTCTCTTCGCCGCGCAGAATGTCAAAACGTGCTTCGGCAGCCCCCTGTTCCTTCAGCGCCTGCATGATCTCAGCCAGCGATTCTGCCTCTGTCAGGCGGGTGCCGGTTGCGGTTTCACGCAGCAGGATGTCTCCGGGCTGCAAATCCGCAGACCCTTGGGCAGCCTGCTGGCTGACAGCTGTGACCCACGCGCCGTCTTGCATCCGGGCTTCGAATTGCAGACCGCTGTTCATCCCGGTCCGGCGCACGACCGGCAATGCCAGCAGTCCCATTTCGAACCGTTTGGTTTCCGCATCCCTGTAACGGATGGAGGCGCGGGTATAGCCGTCCGGATCGATCTGCATCGCGGTCAGCATCTGCGAGGCAAACGGGGCATCTGCTGTCAGCGGATGGTTGTTGACAGTCAGAATATCCACGCCCGGCGCAATCCAGCTGCCTGTCTTGCCAAGATCGGTGTTTTCCCCGGTGCCGGTGATCGACACCACCCGGGCTTTGCGCACGGTCTTTTCTTCGAACTCGAAGGGCACCGAGACATCCCACAGGGCATAGCTGACCGCATGACCTGTAAAGGGCCCAGGTTGCACTGCCGCCGGTTCGGGCTGTGCCGGTTCCTCAATTGCGGCGGTTGCCTGCGGTTCGGCCGCGGCGGGTTCCGCCGGTGCCTCAGTCACTGCAGGCTGGTCAACTGCTGCCACCGTTTCTGCTGTTGCCACAGCGGCCCGTTCCTCAGCCGCCGGGGCGGGATCTGCCGCTGCAGGCGTCGCCTCTGCGATTTCTGCTGCTGCCACTGCTGCCGTCGGCGCTTCCGCAACCGCATCAGCACCGGTGCTGCCATAGTAGGCATATCCTGCCACGCCCAGACCGGCCAGAACCGCCAGAACAGAGACTGCCGGCAGGCGGCTGCGCTTTGTGTCCGCACCGGCCGGCGCAGCCGTGCTGTTGGCCGCCTGCGGCGCGGCCAGCTCAACCGCTTTGCCGTCCAGCATCGCCAGCCAGTCCCCGGCGGTCTGCAGGCGCATTGCCGGTTTTGTGTTCATCGCCTTGTCGATGGCCTCCAGGAACCCGTCGCCATATCCCTCAACCGCACCGGCCAGGGGCTCATACGGATCGGGGCGCTGTTCGGCGATGGCCACCAGCCGGGCCTGGCCGTTTACCGGCGCCTCGCCCTTGATCACATGGTACAGCGAGGCTGCCAGCGCATAGAGATCGCTCCAGGGGCCCTGATCGCTGCCGGCGATATAGAATTCCTGCGGCGAATAGCCGTCCTTGACCACCCGCAGCGCCGAATGCTTGCGGCCATCCGCGCTGGTGTCTTCGCGGGCGGCGCCAAAGTCGATCAGCACCGGCTCGCCGTCCTTGGTCAGCAGGATGTTGTCGGGGGAAATGTCGCGATGCAGCAGATTGGCGTCATGCACATACCCGATGGCTTCCAGCAGCTTGCGGGTCATGCTGGTGATCTGCTCCGGGGTCAGCGTGGCGTCCGCGTCATCCAGAATGTCCTGCAGGTCGCGTCCGTCCACATAATCGATCGCCATGTAGGCGGTGTCGTTGTCTTCGAACACCTGGTGCACACCGACAATGTTGGGGTGCTTCAGCTTCGACAGGCTCTGCGCTTCGCGGATGAAATGGCGGATGATCGACTTCAGCTCGCCCTGATGCGCCCGGGACCGTGCGCTGACCTGCGCCTGGGTCCGGCGGCAGAAAGCATCCGCAAAACATTCCTTGATCACAACCGTCCGGTCCAGGCTGTCCTTAGCCAGATAGGTGATGCCAAAGCCGCCGTTGTTGAGAAAGCGTGTGATCGTGTACTGGCCGTGAAGCAGCGTGGTGCCCGGCTGCAGGTCATCCTGCTGCTCCATTTCGGCTGAATTTTCGACAAGCGTATTGAGTGCCATTCTCTTGCTCCCGTCTCACTGTTCTGTGACCGCTGCTTTTGCTGCTGCCTGCTCGATGCATTAATTCTTTGTTAATCTGATCTGTTGAGAACCCGGCAACAATAAGGCGCAAAGAGGGAATATTGGCGAACGGAGAGGGTCGGATTTTTTCACCTGTTTTTCCGGTAGTTGGCGGCTTGCCCAGGCACCGAATTCAGGTGGCCGCGACACTCAACCAAAGGCGCAGGCCGCGCATGGGGCCAAATACGGCGGAAAAACGGCGCTCTGCCACCGGGAATCGGGGCCTGCGCCGGATATTGGTTAACAGGTGGAAACAATAAACGCCCCCGGATCGGCGGGCTGTCCACCGGCCTGGGAGCGCTGAAATCTTTGGGAAGACCCCGCCCAAGGCCGACCTGAGACCGGCCCGGGACCGGCTGTGTTCAGGCCTGCAGCTGCAGGGCAGGCCGCACAGCGGGATCAAACGCTGGGATCGGCCTACTGCGGTTCGCGCTGTTCCAGCAATTTGGCAACCTCTGCGACATGCTCCACCGTCAGCGGCTTGCGGATGAATTCCTTGACAACCTCCATGCCTTTGGCGCGCTGCTCATCCTCTGGATGCAGCGAGGTGGTCAGCATCACCACCACCATTCTGGCAAAGGCGCTGCCGAATTCCTGCATTGCGGCATCCAGGAATTCAAAGCCGTTCATCCGCGGCATGTTGATGTCCAGAAAGATGACATCCACCTCAAGGTCCGGATTTGCGATCAGATGGGCAAGCGCCTCATCCGCATAAGTGAAGCACAGGACGTTATCCACCAGTCCGGAGCGGTCCATAACCCGCCTGTAGATCCGCTGATCGACCTCATCGTCGTCAATAATGATCGCCTGTTTAATGCGCTTCGTCATTCTATTGTCCCTTTGCCGCCCGACTGGCGGATGTCGTTCAAGGCAGTTCGTTCAACCATAGCAGGACTTCAAAGGCGGTGCCGCCGTTGATCCCGTCGGTAACTGTGATGCTGCCGTGGTGATTTGAGGCGATTCTTCTGCAAATTGTCAATCCAAGACCAGAACCCGTATAGCTTGAACTTGCGTGAAGCCGCTGAAACAATCCGAAAACTTTCTGGCGCAGCGCAGCGGGAATGCCGATGCCATTGTCTGACACCGAAATGCGGACCTGGTCCGGCCTGTCGCCGCTGCGCGGTGGGACCATGCGGATTTCGATCCGTGGTGCCCGGTCCGGGGCACGGAATTTGATGGCGTTTGCCAACAGGTTCTGAAACAGGATCCGCAACTGCAGCGCGTGGCCGTGAACCGGCGGCAGCGTTTCCATCCGGATGTCCGCGCCGCTGCGCGCAATATCTGCCGCCAGATCCTCCTTCAGCGCCTCCAGCAGCGGCCCCATCTCCACCTGTTCAAAGACCGGGCGTTCTTCAATGATCCGGGCATAGTTCAGCACATCCTCCACCAATTGCCCCATGCGGGTGTTGGTGCGCTTCATGTCGGCCAGGGTCTGCAGGGCCCCTTCATCCTCCAGGCTAAGCTGCTCCAGCTCTTCAATCAGCATGCCGATCGTGTTGGACGGGGACTTGAGATCATGGGACACCGCATAGGTGAATTCCGCCTGCTCTTTGTTTGCCTCCTGCAGCCGCTGGTTGCTGGCATCCAGTTCGCTTGCATAGCTGTAGGACGCCGTCGCTGAACGGCTGATGGCCTCTGCAAGCTGCGCCAGTTCGCCCACCGCCTTGCCGGCGTGCTCTGGCAGCCGCCCCGGCTGGCGGCCTGGCTGCAGATTATTCGCGTGGCGCGCCAGGCTGACCAGATGCCTGCCGATCATCAACTGGTAAATCACCAAAAGACATGCCGCCACCACCGCCGTCTTTACCCCGTTGGACAAGAGAATGACGCCGGCGCGGTTCAGGGTGCGCCTATAGACCTCTTGAAAGTCGGCCTGCACGGACAGCTGGCCAAGAACCTGCTCCGCTTCGCCCTGGCCGCGCACGACCGGCATGTCAAAATCCTGGCCCGGCGCATCTGTCCGCCGGCCTGCGGACCAGACCGTCCCGCCGCTGTCGCGCAGCTCTGCGTGGCGGATACCTTTGACATTGATCAAACTGTTCAGCTGCGAGCGGATGAGAACATCGTCAAACAGCCACAGGCTCTCGGCCATGGCTGGCAACACCGTTGTTTCGATGACTGCAACCGACTGAAAAACCTCTTCGCGGTCGCGCCGGTAGTCCAGGAACAGCTGCAACGCCGTCATGAACAGGGCAATGACGCTGCTGCACAGGACTGCCAGCACTGCAAACCGGCGGCCCACCGGGCTTTGCGCACCCAAGCGGAAGCTGTCGCGCAGCCGCGCAAACAGGCCTGCGGGTACTATTTGCGGCATGAGCCCCCTTCCGCTGTGCTGGTCTTCATATCATTCCCCACCTCAGCCTGCCTCGCTGCGCCTTGGCATCTTCTGTGGCGAGCGATGCTTCAGCTCCTTGCTTTTGATAAGTTTATTTGGCGGATTGTTGCACAAATGCTTTAACTTTTGACAAGTAGAAACAAGAAAACTTTGACAAAAACCGACATTGGCAAAACCACCAGGAGAGCATTGATGATCCATATGTTCCAGAAACTCGCGATTGCGGGGCTGTTCCTTTTTCCCCGCGCCGCGCTGGCAGGGGCTGAACTGTCGTTTTGCTATGATCCTTATCCGCCCTACACTTTGGGCCAGTCGGGGGAACCTGAGGGCGGAACCAAGGTTGAACTGCTTACCGCAGTGACCCAACGGATCGACGCTGTGTCGGCGCGGGTGCAGATCCTGCCCTGGAAACGCTGCCAGGAACTGGCGCGCAGCGGCGATATGGATGGCATCCTGCCGCTGTTCAAGAATGAAGAACGAGCATCCTACCTGACCTTCAGCGAGGCTGCATTCCTGCAAAAGGACAGCTTTTGGTTTCTGAGCTCACGGTTTCCCCAGGGTCTGCCTGGCGGCGGCAGTGATTTCCCCGCGTTGTCCGACCTGCGCCTGGGGATGCTGAATGGTGGTTTCATCGATGAGGAAATGGAAGCCGCATTGTCCGTAGCACAGCCGATCACCCGCGCCCGCGATGTTCCGGCGCTGCTCAAGCTGCTGCAATCAAACCGGGTGGACCTGATTGCCATCAGCGAGGAGGTCGGGCATTTCACAGTGAAATCAGCAGGGCTGGCAGGGCAGATTGTGCCCGCCGCCTCGCCGATTTCCGCCCGCTATTCCTATTTCGGCCTTTCCAAAGCCAGCGGCGCCGACAAATATGTATCAGAATTCAACCGGGCGCTCGCAGAACTGCATGCGGATGGAGAGGTTCTCCGGATTCAGAACGGGAATGCAGCCACCCAGTGATCAAGACGCAGCCGCACCGGAAAATGCTCATGTTCAGGCCCGCCGATCCCCTGACCCACACAGTGCTGCGGGTCTTTGCATTGCTCTCTGCTGCCGCTGCGGGGCTCACAGGCTTGGGGCTGGCGGTTTTCCTGACGCCACCGCTGCAGGCTGAACTGCCATCCCCCTGGGCGCTGGCTGCCGCAGCCCTTTTTGTGTTCGGAACATTTGCCGCCGCGCTTTTCTGCTGCGTGAACAGGCTCGTGCTGCGTCGGCTGGCCGCCTTGAGCCCAGATGGCTGCGACCAGCACAACGGCCCGCCCGCAGAAGAGGGTACCGGCATGCTGGACAGGATCGAAACCAGCCTGACCCGGCATGAAACCCGGATCGGAGAGCAGCTGGCCCAGCTTCAGAGCGAAGTTTCGGAACGGCGCGCCGCAGAGCAGGAAGCAAAGGACGCCCTGGCGGTCCAGACAAGTTTCCTGGCCACAACCAGCCACGAATTGCGCACGCCTCTCAATGCCATGCTGGGGCTGTTGCACCTGATCCAGATCGCGCCGGATACCCCACCGAAATGCAAACAGCACGCCCGCACCGCCCTGTCGGCGGGCCAGCGGCTGCTAGAAATGGTCAGCAATACCCTGGAGGCCGCCAAGTTGGAGGCCAAGGCCGTGACCATCAATCCGCACCAGACCGATATCAGGCGGCTGACCCGGCATTGGCTGGTGACCGCCGAAGCATCGCTGCACCGCCGCAGCCGGGATGACGATGTCACCGCCCTGCTGGAACTGTCTCCGGACCTTGACCCGGAGTATTATCTGGACGGCGGCAGGGTCTCCCAGATTATCGGCAATCTCACTGACAACGCGTCCAAGTTCACCGCCTTGGGCAAGGTGCAGATTGCGGTCAGCCCGCTTGCCGGGTCGAAGCACGGGCTGGAAATCCGCATCCGGGATACCGGCGAAGGCATTCCGGCTGAGGTGCGGGGGCAGATCTTTGAACGCTTCACCCAGGGCAAGCAGGGCATGAGCCGCCCGCATGACGGGGCCGGCCTGGGTCTTTGGATCTGCACCGACCTGGCACATCTGATGGGCGGATCGCTGGAGCTTCTGGACGCGCCCACAGCTGCGGGGTTTGCCACCGAGTTTCTGTTGAAGCTGCCCCTGCCGCAGGCGGCTGCACTTTGAGGACAGCAGGCGCGGTCTGCGCGCCTGCCTGGATATTTGCCGGAACCAAAGCCTAGCCCAGCACTGCCTTCACAGCGCGCAGGGTGGCGTCGGCCACCTGATCGGCCTCGGCCCGGGTCAGGCAGAACGGCGGCGCAAAGCCCAGGATGTCGCCCTGCGGCATGGCGCGGGCGATGACCTTGTCCTGCTCCAACAGCTTGGCCGAAATCTGCGGCCCAATCTTGTCGGCGGCATCAAAGAAAGTGCGGCTGTCCTTGTCCTTCACAAATTCCACCGCACAGAGCATCCCCTCGCCGCGCACGTCGCCCACATTGGCGTGACCCTCCAGCGCCTCGGCCATGATCGCATTCAGATAGGCGCCGGTATCGCCGGCATTGCTGACAAGGTTCAGCGCGTCAATCAGCTTGAGGTTCGCCACCCCTGCCGCCGCCCCGATCGGATGCGCCGAATAGGTCCAGCCGTGGCCGATCGGGCCGTTTTCATCGGTGCCCTGCTCCAGCACCTTCCAGACCTTGTCTGAAACGATGGATCCGGACAGCGGAGCATAGGCAGAGGTGAGACCCTTGGCGATGGTGATGATATCGGCCTCGATCCCATAGTGATCAGAGCCGAACATGGTGCCAAGGCGCCCGAAACCGGTCACGACTTCATCTGCCACCAGCAGAATGTCGTGCTTCTTCAGCACCGCCTGAATGGCCTGCCAATAGCCCGTGGGCGGTGGCACAATGCCGCCGGTGCCCAGAACCGGCTCACCGATGAAGGCGGCGATGGTGTCGGCACCCTCGCGCTCGATCAGCGCTTCCAGTTCGGCAGCGCAATGGGCCACGAACTGCTCCTCGCTCTGATCCAAGTCGGCGCGGCGGTAGTAGTACGGCGCCTCAGTATGGATCACCTGCTCCACCGGCAGGTCGAACTTCTTGTGGAACAGCTCAAGACCTGTCAGCGAACCGGTGACCAGACCAGAGCCGTGATAGCCGCGCCAGCGAGAGATGATCTTTTTCTTCTCGGGCCGGCCCAGGATATTGTTGTAATACCAGATCAGCTTGACGTTGGTCTCATTGGCGTCAGAGCCGCCGAGGCCAAAATAGACTTTGGACATATTCGCAGGCGCCCGGTCCAGGATCATCTTGGCCAATGTGATCGAGGCCTCGGTGCCATGGCCGACATAGGAATGGTAATAGGCCAGCTCCCGCGCCTGATCCGCAATGGCTTCGGCGATCTCCTGGCGGCCATAGCCCACGTTCACACAGTAAAGCCCCGCAAAGGCATCCAGCAGCCTGTTGCCATCCCGGTCTTCGATAAAGACGCCAGAGGCGGTCTTGATCACCCGGTTCGGACTGTCGCCGCGGGCGTGCTGGGCAAGATGGGTCGAGGGGTGAAAGAAGTTCTCGCGGTCCCACTGGTCAAGCTGGTCGTTTTTCAGCATCGGTCATCCTCACAAATAAGGCGGCGCGCCGCCGGTTGATATTCAGGAGGAGGTCTGCGCGGATCCAGCGCCGGTGCTGCGCAGGATTGGCGGACATCTCCACCCGACCCTCAGCAGCAGCGCGCAATGCCTTTATTGCCAAGGTAAAACAGGCCTACACGGCCCGTCCGGTTATTTCCAGTTTTTGTTCAGCTGCCGGTCACTCCAATCACTGCCACGCAGTCGCCGGATTTGATCAGGCCGGGGAAGTGGCGGCTGATCACCAGTCCTGCGCGGCGGGCGCGGTATTCCACCGGCGGCTGTCCGGTGCGGTCCAGCGGCCAGACCCGCGCCAGCAGGTCACCCTTGGCAACCGCTTCGCCCAGATCCGCCATGATCTCAAACAGCCCGTCGCCTTCGCTGAACAGGAAGCAGTCATCATCCGGCATCGTGAGCTTCACAGTCTCATCAATCTGCATCTCGCCCTGCAGGATGCCCGCATGGATCAGCACATTGCGCAGCCCCTTCTTGGCAATCGCATTGCTGCGCGCGGTGGAGGAGCCACCGCCGCCAAGTTCGGTGGTGACCAGAACCTTGCCCATCTCCTCAACCGCGGTGTCGTACATGCCCGCGCTGTCGATCTCCAGCAGCTCCACCGAATAGGGCGCGTTGAACGCCTTCATCGCGGCAAAGCAGGCTTCCTGCGTTGCCTTGTCGTCCAGAATATGGGCGGCGGCAAAGGGCACGAAGTCCAGCGTCTTGCCGCCAGAGTGGAAATCCACCGCCAGATCCGCCAGCGGCAGCAGCGTGCGCTGGAAGTAATCGGCGATTTTCTCGGTCACGGTGCCGTCGGGGCGGCCCGGAAACGCCCGGTTCATATTGCCCTTGTCGATGGGTGAGGTGCGGCTGCCCGCCCGGTAGGCCGGGTAGTTGAAGGCCGGCACGATGATCAGCCTGCCGGTGACGTCCTCTGCCTTGGTGGTGGCCGCCAGTTCTTGCAGCGCAATCGGGCCTTCGTATTCGTCGCCGTGGTTGGCCCCGGTCAAAAGCGCCGTCGGGCCTTCGCCGTTTTTGATCACCGTCAGCGGGATCATCACCGATCCCCAGGCAGAATCATCGCGGCTGTAGGGCAGTTTCAGAAAGCCGTGCTGCACCCCATCCTGATCCAGCGGGATAGTGGGGGAAATTGGATTTGCCTTCATGGGTCAGTCCTTTACCAGCATCTTGCGCGGCACATTCGACAGGCACTCCGGCCCGTTTGCCCCGATGCGGATGCTTTCGGTGATCTCGAAACCCCAATCTTCCATCCAGAGACCAGTCATGAAATGAAATGTCATGTTCTCTTGCAGAACACTGGTGTCGCCCGGACGCAGCGACATGGTGCGCTCGCCCCAGTCCGGCGGATAGCTGACGCCGATCGGATAGCCGGTGCGGTTGTCCTTTTCGATGCCGTATTTTTTCAGCACCTTGAAAAACGCTTTGGCAATGTCTTCGCAGGTGTTACCGGCCCTGGCCATCTCCAGCCCCGCCTCCATACCCTCCAGCACTGCTTTCTCTGCGTCCAGAAAGGTCTGCGTCGGCTTGCCCAGAAACACCGTGCGCGACAACGGGCAGTGGTAGCGGTGCACGACACCGGCGATCTCAAAAAACGTGCCTTCGCCGGGCTTCATCGGCAGGTCGTCCCAGGTCAGATGCGGCGCGGCGGCATCCGGCCCGGACGGTAGCAACGGCACAATCGCCGGATAATCGCCGCCAAAGCCAAGGCCCGCGTCATAGCGCAGGGCCGCGTCATAGATATCGGCCACCAGATCGCATTTGCGCATCCCCGGCTCGACTTTATCAAAGATCCGCTGATGCATGCGTTCAACGATTTTGCCGGCCTGGCGCATATAGGTCAGCTCGGCTTCGGACTTCACCGCCCGCTGCCAATTGACCAGCGCATTGGAATCAGCAAAACGCGCATTCGGCAGATGCTTTTGCAGCGACAGGAAGGCCGCCGCGGTGAACCAGTAATTGTCCATCTCAACGCCGATACTGCCGCCGTCCAGCCCGCGATCCTTCAGCTGCGCCGACAGGTAATCCATCGGATGGCGTTCGGTCGACTGCACGTAATGGTCCGGGTAGCCGATGATATTGGCGGGATCCATATAGCAGGTGCGCAGCGCGCCATTGGCGTCCTGCCCGCGCCCGTACCACAGCGGCGCGCCCTCCAGTCCCAGCACAACGCATTGATGCACATAAAAGGACCAGCCGTCATAGCCGGTCAGCCAGTTCATGTTCGACGGATCAGTGACGATCAGCAAATCAAGCCCGCGGCGGGCCATTTCGGCCCGGGTCTTGTCGAGCCGCGCCTGATATTCTGCACGGGTAAAATACAGCGTGGGGTCTGCCATTTGCGTGGCTCCTGATTGATCAGCTGGTGAAAGCGGCACCGGCCCCCGCCGCATCCGCGCGGTGGCCTGCAAGGGTTGCGATGGCGGTGTCCTGAACACCGGTGCCGGTCAGATCGGCAATGATCAGGTCGCTGTCCGTGCGGCGTCCAGCGGCCTGACCTGCGGTGATGCTGCCAAGCTCGGCAAAGCTTTGCTCCGGGGCGATCAGCCCTGCCGCAACGGCACTGCGCAGCTCGCCTTTGACGGTGCATTGGGACTGGCTGTCCGGCACATAAAGATCCGCCCTGGTCAGGCAAGCTGGCTCCAGCTCGCATTTGTGCTCCTGATCCGATCCCATGGCGATCACCAGCTGCCCCGGCTGCAGCCAGTCTGCCCGGATCACAGGGTCTGCGGCGGGCGTGGTGGTGACCACGATGTCTGCGGAGGCAACCGCCTGGGCGATATCCGCGCTGACAGTGATTTCAATCCCCAGCTCGCCGCGCAGGCTGGCGGCGGCGGCTTCGGCCTTGGCCCCGTCGCGCGCCCAGATCACCGCGCTTTGGATATCGCGCACCAGGGTCATCGCCTGCAGCTGCATTTTCGACTGCACCCCGGCGCCGATGATGCACACATGCGCCGCATCCGCCCGCGCCAGATGGCGCGCCGCCACCGCGCCGGCCGCTGCGGTGCGCACATCGGTCAGATAACCATTGTCCAGCAACAGCGACTGAAGAAGGCCTGTTCTGCTGGAAAACACCACCATCAGCCCGGTGGTGCTGGGCAGGCCAATCGTGGGATTGTCGAAGAATCCGGGGCTCATCTTCATGGCAAAGCTGTCTATGCCCGGCACATAGGCGGTTTTCACGCAGACCTCGCCGTTATGATCCGGCACCGGCAGCGTCATGATCGGCGGCATCAACACGCCACCCCCGGCCAGCGTCGTGAAGCCCTGTTCAACGCAATCCACCGCATCCAAGTCCAGCGGTACCAATGCGCGCAGCTCTGCCTCGGTCAGGATTCTGATGTCAGGCATCTGCGCCTCCCTTTGTCTCGGCTTCCACATCCACGTCTTCACCGTCGATGATGCGTTTGTGCAGGTCCATGGCGATGTTCTGGCCGCTGACCAGCGACACGCAACGCCCCGGGGCGTCGATCTTGCCCGCCAGCAACGCTGCAATGCCAACGCTGCCGGAGCCTTCAATAATCTGGCGCTCCTCGAAATAGGCATGGCGAATGGCCGCGGCGATTTCCGCCTCGGTCACCAGCACCACCTCATCGACAAACGCCTTTGTCATTTGAAATGTATAGGCATTGTCCAGCCCGATGCCGCCGCCCAGAGAATCCGCCAGCGTCGGCAGTTCCTCCACCTGAACGGGCATGCCCGCCTGCAGGCAGGCATGCATCGCCGCACCGCGTTCCATGCTGATGCCGATGACACGGATCTCCGGGTTGGCCGCCTTCAGCACCATGCCCACGCCGGAAATCAGCCCGCCGCCGGACAGGGGCACCAATACGGTGTCCAGATCCGGCATTTGCTCCAGCATTTCCAGCGCAACGGTGCCCTGGCCCGCAATGATGTCAGGGTGGTCAAAAGGCGGCAGCATGGTCATGCCTTCCGCCACCAGCCGGTCCACCTCCACCTGCGCATCATCCTGCGAGTGTCCCACGATGCGCACCTCGGCGCCGTGGGATTGGATGCCCTCAACCTTGTTCTGCGGCACCAGTTTGGACATGCAGATGATACAGCGCACACCGGCCTGCGCCGCCGCATAGGCCAGACCGCGCCCATGGTTGCCGGTCGAGACGCCCACCACACCCGCCGCGCGCTGCGCCTGCGTCAGGGACAGCACCGCATTGGTGGCGCCGCGCAACTTGAAACTGCCGGTGATCTGGCTGTTTTCCAGCTTCAGCGCCACCCGGCCACCGCTGATCCGGCTAAGCACAGGCGAGTCCAGCAGCTGAGTCCGCCGGATTCGCCCGGCAATCCGCGTTCGGGCGGCGTAGCTGTCCTGCAGGGTGAGGATCTTTGTCATCTGACGCCCCTCTTGCCAATTTCTGTTTGGAAAGGCCCGCCGCAGCCTGCACCGGAACCGCTGGCTCCGGCCCAACCCGGGCACCCAGTGACAGCCTGGTAAAGACGGGTCCTGCGAGTCAATATTTTTGTTACACGACACTCAGAAAGCCAGCGCCTTGGGGCTATTTCTGCGGCAATAATCCTCCAGCGCATCCGGCAGCAGGCCGCCCAGGATCAGGCCCAGGCTGTGTACCGGCGGGGATTTGCAGATGATGAGTGAGCTTCTCCGCCACCACGCTCTTTCCCGGCCGCGTCCGCGCGGTCAACGCCGACAGATCGGCACCCCATCCTCCTGCAGGCCGATAGGCAGGCAGTTTAACTAACTTCAAAGCAACTCGCCGACGCCCGAATAGCCCAATGTTTGCTACCCTTTGGAAAGGATTGCGGCGAAAATGCGGCGGTTCCGCCCCAATTGCCCGATTGTGGCCGCGATCATTCCCCATTCCGCCGACAGCGTTAAGCTCTGCCCCTGCCCTTTTGGCCGGGACGACGCTGCCAGGAGGACTTGACGCCGTGCCGCACGATCTATCTTCCGCCGATCCGGCGCATGCCTGCGAACTGCCCTGCGGCGTCAAGCTGCTGCAGGGCCAGTACCAGATTGAGCGCCCGCTGATCAGCGGCGGCTTCGGCATCACCTATCTGGCCCGCGACAGTCTGGAACGGCGGGTGGTGATCAAGGAATGTTATCCGGCAGGGCTGTGCCGCCGCAATGGCGCCGACGTGGAACCGGCGGCGCCGGAACACGCCAAATCCTGCCGCAATGTGCTGCGCGCCTTTCTGCGCGAGGCGCATCTGCTGGCCCGCGCCGAACACCCCGGCATTGTCGGCGTGCATCAGGTCTTCAAGGAAAACCAGACCGCCTATATCGCAATGGAGTTCATTGACGGGCTTGACCTGCTGACCGTGCGCGAAGAGCAGCCGGAACGGCTGGACGCCCCGGTGCTGCGGCAGATCCTGTCCCAGGCGCTGGAGGCGCTTGGCTGCCTGCACGGCCTGGGCATCCTGCACCGCGACATCTCGCCCGACAATTTCCTGCTGGGTCAGGACGGCAGCCTGACGCTGATCGACTTTGGCGCCGCCGCTGGCAGCACCCCCAAGGATGACACCGCCTTGCCGACGCTGCTGGCCGTCAAGGACGGCTACTCCGCGCATGAGCTGTACAAGCCCGACCTGCCGCAGCGCCCGGCCTGCGACATCTATGCGCTTGGCGCCACCTTCTATTACCTGATCACCGGCGCGCCACCGGTCGGCAGCCAGCAGCGGCTGACTGCCGTGATGGCCGGCAACCCGGACCCCTGCCCGACGCTGCTCGGCGGGCCCTGGGCGGCTGACCCGGCGCTTCTGGCCAGCGTCGATCAGGCAATGTCGGTGCTGCCGGCCGAACGCTTCCAATCGACGCGCGAATGGGCAGTGATGCTGGCAGACTGCGATGCCGAAGACCCCGTGCCTGCGGCGGCAGAAGCCGGTCACGCGCTGCCGCCCAAAGCTCAGCCCGCGCCCACCGACAGCGGCGCGCTGGATGCAACAATCGCCGATCTGGTGGCCGCCACCAATTCCAGCCTCACCCCCGGCCAGCCGCGCCTTTCCCGGCAGGAAACGGCCCCGGCGCCGCCACCCGAGAAACCGCGCCGGATGGTCAATCTGTTCGGCGAGCCGATCAGCGATCTGGAGGCATGGCTGGCCGAAGAAGACGCAAGGCCACGGCGCAGCCGCAACACTCCGGTCGCAGCCCAGCCCGAAGCCACCGCAAGCGGCAGTTTCGACGCGGCGGACAAACCCTCATTCGCAGGTCGCCTGCGCAGGATTTTCGGGTTCCAGGACGGCACCCCGGCAACCGTTAAGAACTGAAGGAAACGGCAATGAAGTTCATCAAGGATATCATCGGCGAAAAGCGGGAGCGGGTGCGGACGGAGGCAGCGGTCCTGCCCGACGCCACCCCCGTGCAGCCGCCAAAGCGCGACCCGTTCGACAGCCTCGCTGCCGCGCCACAGGCAGCGACGGAACCGGAACAATCCGCTGCGCCCTTCAGTCTGGACCCGGGTTTCCAGCTTGACCCGGACCCGGAAACCGCCACCGGAAAGTATACGCTGCCCGAGGATTTCCTGGACGAGGACCTGTCGGAAGACGCGCCCGGCAGCGCGCCCCAGGACAGCCCAGAGGATTTTCTGGACAGCCAGGACCGCCCTGCCCCGGAAGAGGACACCATTGCCGCCTTCTTTGCCCGCGAGCAGGAGACTGCTTTAGAGCCGACGGCGGCGGCACCGGACGCTGCGCCAAAGGTCTCAGGCCCCGAACGCCAGGCCGCAGAAGACGCCGCGGCGGAGCCCTTTGCCGAAGACGCAGATTTCAGCCGCCTGCGGCAGCAGCCGGATGCGACCCCCTCTGAAACCCACCGGGTCTTTCATCGCAAACCCGCCACCGCAGCGCAGCCGGAACCCGCCCCCGCAAAGGCACCGCCAGTGCGCCAACCTGATCCCCGACCCGAACCTGCTCCGCAGCCGTTGGCAGAGGCACAGCCTGCACCCGAGGCCCCGCAGATACAGGCGCCCGCCCCGTCTCCGGCCCCTTCCGCAGCCCCGAAACCGGTGCCGCAACCCGCAGCGGCGCAGGCCGCCACGGCTGACCCCGCACCGATCGACGTGCCCGCACCCTCGATGGGCCGTGGTGCCAGCCGTGGCGGCCGGGTGAAAACCCGCCTGCTGGGCTTCAGCCCGGCGCAGGCGCCCGGCGGCGACCCGTTTTCGCGCAGCGCCGAAGGTTCCGCCCCCGGCTACACCCAGTTCCCGGTTGGCTGGCTGGCGGTGGTGCAGGGCCCGGGCCGCGGTGCTGCCTTCACCCTGTTCAACGGCGTCTCTGTCATCGGCCGCGGCGAAGACCAGACCGTGCGGATCGACTTCGGCGACAACAGCATCTCGCGCGACAACCATGCCGCCATCGCCTATGACCCAGAGCAAAAGGCGTTTTACATCGGCCATGGCGGCAAGGCCAACCTGGTGCGCCGCAATGGCCGCCCGGTGCTCAGCACCGAAGAGCTGTCAGCCGGGGATGAGATCCGCATCGGCGAAACCACATTGCGTTTCGTGCCGCTGTGCGGGGCCGGGTTCGGCTGGGACGAGCCGCAGCAGGATGAAAGCGCCCATGCTGCACTCCGCTGAACTTGAATACGACGCCGCGACCGCCATCAGCCAGGGCCGCCGCGCGCGTCAGGAGGATGCCGTTGCCGCCGACTTTCTGGCTGGCTCCGGCACCGGTTTTGCAGTGCTGGCCGACGGTATGGGCGGCCATGCGGCCGGCGATGTCGCAGCCAGGATCGTGGTGACCGAAGTATTCGCAGAGCTGAAGCTGCGCGCGGGCGATCCGGAACAGCTGGAGCCCGCCATCGGCGAAATCCTGCATGGCGCCGCCGATGGCGCCAACGCCTGCCTTGGTGAATACGCCAGCCATCAGCCGCAGCTGCAGGCCCGCGGCATGGGCGCGACCCTGCTGGCGCCGGTGCTGTTTCGTGACCGGCTGTACTGGATTTCAGTCGGGGATTCACCGCTCTACCTGTTCCGCGACGGCGCCCTGATCCGGCTCAATGCCGATCATTCCATGGCGGCAGAGCTGGAAAAGCTGGTTGCCCGGGGCCGGATGGACGCAACCGAGGCCGCCACCCACCCGGACCGACACTGCGTCACCTCGGTGCTGACCGGCGCCGACATTCCGCAGATCGACTGCCGCAGCGCGCCGGTGCGGCTGCAGCACGGCGATATCGTGCTGGCTGCCAGCGACGGGCTTCTGTTCCTGACAGAAGAAGAGATAGCCGAAGTGCTGGACGCCGAATGCCACAGCTCCAGCGCCCGCATCGGGGCCGCGCTGATGCGGCGGCTGAAGGTTCTGGATGCGCCAGAGCAGGACAACGCCGCCTTCTGCGTGATCAAACCCTTTGATCCGCAGGCACCGCTGCCTGTGCAGCCTGAATCCGCTGCCGCAAATGCCGCCGTACCACCGCAGCAGCCCGATACAGCGCAGGTTCAGGCTGCAGACCCGCCGCCGCCTGAACCCTCCCCCGCTGCCGCCCATCAGCGGACTGGCCGCCGGGTTGTCACCTTCATGGCCACCTCTTCCTGGCGCGCGGCGCCAGAGGTTGGCCGCAGCAAGACGGATGCATCCGCGTGAGCCTTCCTCAGAGAGACATAAGCCCGCTGGCAGGCCAGCTTGAACAGACGCTCAGCGCAGGCCAGCTGCCGTCAGAGATCTGCGGCTGGGGCAGCCAGCTCTTGCAGCGCTTGCGCCAGCCGGTGCGGGTGGCGGTCGCGGGCAGCCCAGGCAGCGGTAAATCCGCCCTGATCGACATGCTTTTGAGCCGGGTGGTGATCGGCCGTAGCGGCAATGGCCTGCTGATCGATGTCTGCCATGGCGCCCGGGAACAGGTTGAAATTGAAACCGCCGCAGGTCAGCGCCTGCAGCTGCCGGGGCTGCTGGCACAGCAGGAGCTGCCGCAGGACGCCCGCCGGGTGCGCCAGACCCTGCCCGACCCGCGGCTGCGCTGGCACAGCTTTCGCGAACTGCCGCTGGCCGGCCCGCAGGCCGCGCAGCACGAGATGCTGCAGCAGGCCGCCGCAAGCGCCGACATCTTCCTGTGGTGCAGCCAGGATTTTTCCGGTGCCGAGCAGGCGCTCTGGGCCGCGATGCCCGACAGCACAAAGGATCACAGTTTCCTTGTTCTCACCATGGCCGACCGCCAGGTGATGCGCGGCACCCTGCCCGCTGTGATCGAGGCCCTGCAGCCGGTGGCCGCAGAAGAGTTCCTCGGCGTCTATCCGGTCGCCGCAATCCAGGGGCTCACCGCCCGCTCTGCAGAGACCCCGCAGGACGGTCTCTGGCGGTCCAGCGGCGGCAAGCAGCTGGCCGAAGACGTGCAACGTCAGGTCCAGCTGGGCCGCGCCTCGGACGTCGATCAGGCAGAGCTGCTGATCCGCCAGTTCGGTGGCACCCTGCCACCGCAGAGCACACCGGCAGCAACAGTCACAACACAGGGCCCGGCAGCATCGGCCCCGGCAGTGTCCCGCGCCGCACCGCAAACCGCCTGCCTCGCCGCCGCGCTCGACCAGCTGCAAACCGGCGCCCAGGCGATGCTGGCCGAGGCCGAAGCCGCAGGCGGCGCCCAGGCCGGCCCGGTGCTGGCGAACTGCATGGAGATGATCCGCAGCCTGTCGCAGTCACTCGACACCCTGCCCGCCGGTGCCGCAGCCGAAGCCGCCCGCACCGCCGTGCAGGACGGCGAGGAAATGCTGATGCTGTGCCAGCTGGAACAAGATGAAAATGCGGCGGTCGACGCGGTGACACTGCTGATCCAGCTGAAAAAGGAACTGATGGAAGACCCGCCAGAGTAATCCCCGCACTGCCCATATCCCCCGCTGGAACCCGCCCGCCGGGCAGCAGAAAACACCAGAACAAAACATCAAACAGGCTCCGCAATGCACATGGAAACCCAGATAGAGAGCGCCACCGACATCCGCGCCTCTGCCCGCCCCACCAATCTCAGCGCCGGGCTGGAACCGCTGGCGGCTTTTGCCCGCAGGGGCCGCAGGCTCGACGGCGCGCTGGCCGCCCTGCATGATGTCTCTGGCGAACGGGTGCAGCGCAGCCTGACCCGCCTACAAGCGGAACTGGCCGCCTTTGAACCATCCGTCACCCTGCTGGGGCAGGTGAAATCCGGCAAAACCTCGCTGATCAACGCCATGGCCGGCTGGGCGGATCTGCTGCCCTCCGACGTGAACCCCTGGACCTCTGTTGTCACCTCGCTGCATCTGGAGCCGGGCGGAACCCGCACCGAGAACAAGGCCAGTTTCCAGTTCATGACCGAAGAGGAATGGGACCGGCTGACCACCAAGGGCGGCCGTATCGGCGAGATGGCGGGCCGGGCCGGCGCGGGCAGTGAGCTGCAGAAAATCCGCACCCAGATCGAAGAAATGCGCGAACGCTCGCGCCAGCGTCTGGGCCGCAAGTTCGAATTGCTGATGGGGCAGAAACACGACTACGGCTATTTCGACAAGAACCTGATCGAACGCTATATCTGCCTTGGCGATGATTTTGATGACGACGGGTTGGGCGAACTGGACGAGCAGGGCCGCTTTGCCGACATCACCCGCGCCGCCGATCTGTATCTCAATAGCCAGTCAGTGCCGCACCGGCTGTGCCTGCGCGACACACCAGGTGTCAACGACACCTTCATGATGCGCGAGCAGATCACCATCCAGGCCATCCGCGACAGCCGCATCTGCGTGGTGGTGCTGTCGGCGGGCCAGGCGCTGACGTCGGTCGACATGGGGCTGATCCGGATGATCTCCAACCTCAAATCGCGCGAAGTGGTGATTTTCGTCAACCGCATCGACGAGCTGGCCGACCCGGCAAATCAGATCGCCGAGATCGAAGCCAGCATCCGGCAGACGCTCGACACCCATCACGGCCCGCAGACGGCAGAGATCATCTTTGGCAGCGCCTATTGGGCAAACAAGGTGCTGACCGGCGGGATGGAGGATATGGATGCCACCAGCTCTGCCGCGCTGCTGAATTGGGCCGAAGCCTCGGTCAACGCCACCCATGCCAAGGCGACGCCACAGAACATGGTTTGGGAACTGTCCGGCCTCCCGGCCCTCAATCGCGCCGTCAGCGAACGCATCGTCACCGATCTGGGAAATCCGCTGCTGGCGCGCATTGCCGCCACCGCGACCACTGCGGCCACCGGCCAGCAGGCCGCCAACGCCGTCATGGTGCAGGGCGACGGCGGTGGCGGCGGTGCCCACATGCACGACATCCGCACCGCGTTTGAAGACATCTGCCGGACCCATCTCGAGACGCTGGAAGTCGAAGCCGGGCGGGTGCTGGATGGCTTCCGCGACCGCGCCGACCGGGCCCATGCCACATTCACCGACCGCGCCACCCACGCGCTGATCGACCATCTGGAAAAATGGGGCGAGGACTGCCATTGGGAGTATGACCCGGCCGGCCTGCGGATGCTTTTGCGTTCCGCCTATTCTGTCATGGCCAGCCGCCTGCAAACCACCGCGCAAACACGCTACGAAGGCGCCGTGCGGGACGTGGCAGAGCTGCTATACGACAGTTTCGGCCCTGCGGTTGAAGGCATCCAGCTGGCCGTCCCCGAGGTGCCGCAGCCCGCCTCTCCGGTGGCGCTGGCTCAATCCATTGCGCTCGATTTCAATGACAGCTGGTGGGCATCCTGGTGGCGCCGCACCCGTGGCTACAAAGCCTTTGCCAAACAGTTCCGCACGCTGATTGCCGGCGAAACACAGGACTTCATGACCCAGCTCAAGACTGTGCAAACGGCGGACGCCCAGGCGGCGGTCCTGGCCCGGCTGCAAGGCTTCTTTGACGATCAGCGCGACATCCTGCTGGAGATTGCCGACTGCAGCAGCGGCGGCGGCGACATGCAGGCGCTGTTTACCGGGGATCAGGCCGGGCAGCGCCAGACCGAAACCAATACAGCCTTGGAAACACTCAGGAGTTTCACGGAATGACCCCACAAGCTGCCCAGCAGCCCGCCCCTGCCGCCACCGCATCCAAAGCCGCCGCTGCCCGCAAGCCAAGGCTGGCGCTGATGGGCGAATTCAGCGCCGGCAAAAGCACTCTGACCAATCTGCTTGTCGGCCGCCAGCCGCTGCCCACCAAGGTCACCGCCACCCGCCTGCCGCCAGTCTGGATCTCCCACGGGGACGAAGGCGCCTGCCTGGTTGGACCCGACGGCAGCGAGAGTCCGGTGGCGCTGGCGGATCTGGCCGAAGCACCGCTGGAAACCACCGCGCTGATCCGGCTGACCCTGCCCGCCGAACCGCTGGAGCTCTGCGACCTGATCGATATGCCGGGGATCTCCGACCCCAATATGCCAGCCAGCGTCTGGCAGAACCTGCTTCCCGAGGTGGACAGCGTGATCTGGTGCACCCATGCCACCCAGGCCTGGCGCCAGTCGGAGGCCGCCGCATGGGAAGAAATCTCTGCCCGGCTCGACGCCCCCAGCACCCTGCTGGTCACCCATTTCGACAAACTCAGAACCCCACGCGACCGCGACCGGGTGCTGCGCCGGGTGCACAAGGAAGCCGGCGACGGCTTCAACGCGGTGTTCCCGCTGTCGCTGAGCCAGGCTCTGGCCGCGGGCGAGGACATGGACGCGTGGAAAAACAGCGGTGCCGACGGCTTTATCGAATATCTGGTCGACCTCCTGCTGAACTGGTCCGAGCCGCACCGTCCCAGGCCGCACCAGCAGCCCGCCGCCGCGACACCGGCGCTGCAGCCCGACCAGATGCTGCGGGCCGAGGTGCTTGATATTGGCGGCCTGCGTGATGCCGCTGCTCAGTCTCAGTCTCAGTCTCAGTCTCAGTCTCAGGCCCAGCCGCAGCCCCGGGGAACCGCTGCCCCAGCGGATGCCACCAGCGGCCTGCACGTTGTGCCACGCCGGGTCTCCGCGCCGTCCCGGCGCAGCCGGCGTCCCGAAACCCCTTCTGCCGGAGACTGAAACCGCCATGCTGCCAAGCCCTGCACCAACTGATGTGCCGCCCCGCTGCGGAAACCGCCAATGACTCTGACCTGCCAGCTCGATGCATTGCGCCAAATGGATCCCGGCTGCCGCCTGGCCGCTTTTGGCGACCTTGGCGCCAGCATCGTGCTGCGCAGCAGCAGCGAAACCGCCCGGCCCCAGGAATACCTCGACGATCTGTGCCAGCAAGCCCGCCGGGGCTTTCTGGCTCTGGATGCCGCAGCGGGCGCCAACGGCAGTGTTGCGGCAGCCGCAGCCCAGGACGTGCTGGTACTGGCGCCCGGCGAGGCCCGGCTGTTCTTGCGCGCTGTCGGCGGTTCCGGCGATGCAGTGCTCTGCGTCTGTGCTGATGCCGGGGCAGCCGCCCGCCTGGCAGCCCCGGCCCGGCAGCTGCTGGCACAGCTGAACGGTGGCAATGATGGCTAAGCCAGCCCGCCAATCCGCCGGCGCCGCGTTGCCCGGTCCGCTGCTTCAGGCCCTGATCCGTCTGGCCCAGCCCGCCGGAGCGTCGCCTGGCACAGGTACCGATACGGCTACTGATCCGGACACGGACACTGGCGAGGGCACGGGCACGGGCAGCTTCCAGGCCGCCGTGCTGCGTGAAATCAGCGAAACCATTCTGCCCCGTGAAATCACCCTGTGCATCGGTGGCCGCCGGGCCGCCGTCCTGACTGTCGCACAGCGTCGGCTGGCCGGCCTCAGCCTGAACAGCGCAGCGGATGAACCCGCGGCCGCCGAAGATCCAGCAGCAGCAGCGCAGCTTTTTGCCAGCCACCTGCTCCGGTTGGAGGCTCAGGCGGACGGGCAGTTGGTGGGTCAGGCGATCACCTTCCGCCGCCGCCCCTGCGCCGCACCGCAGGACGCAGGCAGTTGCTCAGCCGAGACACTGGCCGCCGCCCTCACCGCAGCCACCGGCAGCACCCAGCTGGACCGGTTCCGGGCACAGGTCGCCGCACTGGAGGCATCACAGGCCTGCGAACGGGCCAGCATACGGGCCAGCGCCACACTTTATTGTCCCAGCGGCGGAGGCCAGCCACAGGCCAGCGGCCCAGAGGCGCTGCTCAGCCAACTGGACGCGGTGCGCCAGGCGCTGATGTCCAAGGCCGCCCGCCCGGCCTCGGCCCGGATGCCCGCACCAAAGCCCGAATGCCTGCTGCTGCCCGCCGGACCGCAGCTGCAAATCCTTGCCGCCACTGACTGCGGCGCCCTTCTGCTGATGGCCCTGCCGCCAGAGGCCGCCCGCGCCCTGGCCGCCAGCTGGAGCCACCTCTACGGCTGACATATGCGGCGGCAGCGCCCAAAAAACAGGCAGGCGCCGCCGCGCAGGACCGTGCCGGGCGGCTGGCTGATTGCCATCTGCCACAGACCGGATAATACATTAGGGCAGCCAGCCTGATTGGAGCCCGACAATGACCTCCGCCGCCTTTAAGATTTCCGCTGCCCGCCCCTCCAGCCCGGAGGCCGCCGCGCTGATCCGCCGCCACCTGGCGCAGATGGCGGCGCAATCGCCCGAGGAAAGCTGCCACGCCATGGACACCAGCGGCCTGGAAGGCCCAGAGGTGCAGTTCTTTCTGCTGCACCGGGACGGGCAGGCGCTGGCCATGGGGGCGCTCAGGGATCTGGGCGATGGCAGCCGCGAGCTGAAATCGATGCACACGCTCTCTGAGGCCCGTGGCAGCGGCGCCGGCCGCGCCATGCTGACCTTTCTGCTGGACCTGGCCCACAGGGAACAGGCCACCGCACTCTATCTGGAGACCGGCTCCACCGAGGATTTTCTGCCCTCCCGCCGGCTCTATGAAAGCTTCGGCTTTGTCCCCTGTCCCCCGTTTGCAGATTACGCCGAAGATCCCTGGTCGGTCTTTATGCATCTGGACCTGCGCGCTGCGGCTTGACCCCCGGCAGCAGCCTGTCATAACTGGCGCCAAGCGGTCCCTTAGCTCAACTGGATAGAGCAGCTGACTTCTAATCAGCAGGTTGAGGGTTCGAGTCCTTCCGGGATCGCCATTTCTCGTTCAGTGCGACAAACCCCGGACAAAAGCCTGAAATCAAAGATAAAACACCCTCATCGGAGGGATGGCAGAACTGCAGCCTCAAGCCAGAATTCCTTTAGCCGCGCAACCGCTGCATAAAGCGTATCCAGTTCCATTTCCTTGCGGAGATAGGCATTTGCGCCTGCACGGTAACAGGCATCGACATCGCGCGGTGCCGTGGAGGAGGTCAGCACCACCACGGGGACCATGCGCCAGCGAGGATCACGTTTGATATGAGATAAAACCTCGTGACCGGTCAGGCCCAGCAGGTTCAGGTCCAGAATGATCAGACCGGGAAGCAGACCGTCATCCGACGCTCCGCGGACCTCAAGGGAGTTCAGAAAGTTCAGCACCGCCTGACCTGACAGACATCTTTTGATCGTGCCCGCAAAATTACCGCCATGTAGCAGGGCGCGCTCAATCGCCTCAAAATCATCGTCATTGTCTTCAACAATAACCACCATCTCATTCTGATCAGGTTTTGCCATATGTCGTTACCCTCTTTATTAGACGATCTCATTGTTGCTCTTGAACGCGCGCCTCTGCGATGCTCCTG
>MDLF01000011.1 GCA_001730095.1 Rhodobacteraceae bacterium (ex Bugula neritina AB1) | reverse complement strand
GGGGGGGCATGAAACCGGAAATCTGAGCGTCAGGAGATCTTTGGGCTCATTCCGCGTTTCCTCGAACTCTTCGAATGACCCATAGTATGACGCCGATAATCAGAGGTGCGAATCCAATGACGAGAAGCCCATTCTTGATCAGGCTAAGCATTGAGCTGACCTGAACGAGGCCAACGGGTAGTTCCGGATATGCGCGCGCAATCATGAAAAGCGTTACGTTCTCGGCATAGTCTCCAAGACCACCCAAAAGCGGCATCAGGCACAGCCAATCTGGTCCACGGTCCCGCCAGAGAAGATAAGTTAATGTAGCGGCGACAAGCGAATAGAGCGCGGGGTTGAAGACATCGAGGACTTGTATGCGACCATAGAGAGCCATTCCTTCTGGTCCGTAACTGCCCAGAATCTCATTCACGCGATCAAGAGAGTATCCTGGCTCGAAGTCCAGGATTCCGTATCCGCCACTTACTTCGGAAAGTTGGTTGAGCGACCAGAGGATCATCCCGAACACGATGGCATAGGCGATCAAAAGGACGATCAATCCCCGTCTTGTTGCGAGTCTGGTCACAAGGTCCACCATAGGACACCTCATAATTGACAGTTGTGTCATTTATATTTGACGGTTATGTCAGAAACCAGTATGTGGCAAGGAAAAACGTATTGAAGGCGTCACTCGAATACCTCACCCCCAAAGCACGCCGAACGCGAACCGCATTGATCGAAGCAGCCAAAGCCTTGATCGGCCGGGAGGGTGTGGCCAGCGTAAATGTGATGACACTTTGTGCCGAAGCCAATGTCGGACGTACTTCGTTTTATAACTACTTCGATGACGTTGATGTGCTCACCGCCACTGTGGCAATTGAGGCCGCTGCAGACATAAAGGCGCGCTTCGACCACCAGCACGCTCAACGACCGCGTGGCAGAGAGCGATTGAGGCGCTGTCTTGCCATGATCCTTTCGCTGGCGGACAGCGATCCTGATATGGTCATGTTGCTGACGTCTTTGGCGCAAACGCAGCCGGAAATCGGAGAATTGATTGAAGCTGAGATCGTTACCGAACTCCGGGCGGAGCCTCCTGACAATGGCAGCGACACGGAATTGCTTGCCCATTATCTGACTGTCGCAACCTTGGCACTCGTTCGCCGGTTGGCTTCCGGGGCGCTTCCGTTAGACGGTATAGATCAATACCTGACCTATTTGATGAGGGCCTGTGATTGATTTGGCAGGTCTCGGGAAAGCCATGCTGGTTTGGCCCCGTCTCTGTGAATTGTCGGCTTCACCAATGACTACGTGTCGCGAAGCAGCGTCGTGAACATCCACCACGATGATCTGGCATAAGCACTCCCTTCAAGCAACTGAAGGAAATACTTATGAAAAACAATACACAAGGCGGGCCAACGGCCACTGCCAGTCAATATGCGGATAACTATGCAAAAAGGTTCGCCGCTCAGATCGTGAAGGATGGCTACAGTCCCGGTTCCGTAGCAAAGTACCGGGCTACGGCCGAGGCGCTTTGGGCGGCGCTGCTGGAGGCAGACCTCTGCCCCGCCAAGTTGACGGATGATTGCATCGATCAACTTACGTTGCCGATCATCGGCGCTGCTTTCCCGAAAGACCAGAAGCACTGTCGATACCGGCTCAACCGATTCAGGGATTATCTGATCGAACATGCGGGGGCACCGCCGCGCTCTGAGCCGCCGCTAGACATGTCGCCAAGGGCAGTGCTGAAACGAGAATATCAAACCTACCTACGGGTCCAACGCGGCCTGTCCGAGGAGACCATCTACCATTGCCTGCGGTTCTTTGATCGGTTCCTGACAGCGAAGTTCGGCGCCGGTCTAGGTGATCTCAATAGCATCACGCCCGACGACATCACGGGCTTCATACTCTGGTTGCGCAAGGAACAAAACGCGCCGCGGGACAAGACAGGTCCGTCGCATCTTCGCAACCTCTTCCAGTTCCTGTTCTGGAGCGGAAAGACTGAACGCAACCTGAGCGCTGCCGTGCCAAAGGCGCGCCAGCCCAAACCAACCGGCATTCCGCGATATCTTGAGCCGGAAGAGGTCAATCGTCTCATCGAGGTGGTGCGCGGCCACAAGAAAACGGGCCGACGCAACTATGCTATGCTGATGCTGATCGCCCGGCTTGGCCTTCGAGCGCCGGAAGTGACGGCCATTGAACTGGATGATATCGACTGGCGGGCCGGAGAAATCCTGATCCGCGGCAAGAGGCAGTTGCATGATCGGATGCCGATGTCGGCTGAGGTTGGCGAGGCGATTGTCGATTACATCAAGAATGAGCGCCGAGGTCCGGATCGGGCGCTGTTCGTCTCCGTCAAACCGCCGTTCAAGAGGTTCAAGGACGCACAAATCCTGCGCTGGATATTGCGGGATGCCTATGACGCGACCGGTATCAGTCCACCACAAGCCTATGTCGGCAGCCACATTCTCAGGCATAGCCTGGCCACCGACATGCTGCGAAAGGGCGCGTCGTTGGCCGAGGTCGGCGACGTTTTGCGCCACCGGTCGGCGATGACCACAACGATCTATGCGCAGCATGATGTTGATGCCCTGCGCTCGATCTCGCGGCCTTGGCCAACTTCGGGAGACGCCCAATGAAGACGCTTTCCCAAAGACTTGATGAATATCTGGCCCTGCGCCGCTCGATGGGGTTTGATCTCTCCTTTGACGAACGGGTTCTGCGCAAGTTCGCCAGCTTTGGCGATGAGAATGGGTTCGATCGGATCACGACGCCCTTGTTCCTCGACTGGAAAGCGAACTACGGCGGTGCGGACGACAACACATGGTCTCGACGTCTTGGAATGGTGCGCAGGTTCGCCTTCTGGCTTGCAGAGCACGACGATCGGACGGAGGTTCCTTCCAGCCAACTCGTCATTGGTCGTTACCGAAGGCGTGTCCCCTACATCTATGCGCCCACGCAGATTGCAGATATTGTTGCTGAGGCCGGTCGGCTGCCGTCACCCTATGGTCTCCGTGCCGCATTGTGGCAGACCCTGTTTGGCTTGATCGCGGTAACGGGTATGCGCGTCAGCGAAGCCTTGTCGCTTGATCGGCAGGATGTCGATCTGGATCGGGCCGTGCTCACGCTCAGAAACACCAAAAACGGCAAGGATCGGCAGCTACCTGTCAAAGGGGACACAGTTGCCCAACTTGCCCACTATGCCAGATTGCGAGATCGGCTGGTTGCCCAGCAAGCCTCGCGGTTCTTCATCAAAGAAGACGGTCAACCGGCAGGGGATTGCGGCGCGCGCTACAACTTCGCGCAGGTCAGCAGAAACATCGGCCTTCGGTCACAGCAAGCCTTCAACCGCCACGGGCATGGGCCACGCATCCATGATTTGCGGCACACATTTGCTGTTCACACCATCCTGGACTGGTTCCGGGATGGACGGAACATTGAGACTGAAATGTACAAGCTCAGCACGTATCTCGGCCATACCGAGCCAAAGCACACATTCTGGTACATCGAGGCCGTGCCCGAGCTGATGCAGTTGGCCGCGGAGCGTGCAGAACGACGGATTTTGGAGGGCGCATCATGATCGCAACCTATCCCTTGCCCGTCTACGTGCAGCGGTTCTTCACCGAGCGGCTTCTGACCCAGATGCGGGCAAGCCCAAACACGATTGCCAGCTATCGCGACACATTCCGTCTCTTGCTGAAATACGCGGAGGCGCAGTCCAAGCTACCGCCGACTGAACTGCACGTCGCCCACGTAGACGCCGACATGATCGGGCAGTTCCTGACCTTCTGCGAGGAGGAACGCGGCAACAGCGCGCGAAGCCGGAACACGCGCCTCGCGGCCATTCGATCCTTCTTCAAATATGTCGCGGGCTGTGAGCCCCAGTTGTTGCATCACTGCCAAAAGGTGCTGGCGATGCCCTCCAAGCGGCATGAAAAACGTGTCGTGGACTTCCTGACCCGTGACGAAATGGAGGCCTTGCTGAATGCACCAGATCAATCGACCTGGTTTGGTCGGCGAGATCGGGTCCTGCTCCTCACAATGCTCCAAACCGGCCTGCGTGTATCGGAGCTGATCGGCTTGCGCGTCAGGGATGTTGAACTCGGTACGGGGCCGCATCTGAGATGCATGGGCAAAGGCCGCAAGGAACGCGCGACGCCACTTCGGGCAGACAGTCGGGATGCGTTGAGATCCTGGCTTGCCCAGATTGAAGCCGAACCCACCGATCCTTTGTTTGCAACGATCCGCGGCAGGCCGCTCAGCAGAGATGCGGTTGAACGGATCGTTCGGAAGCACTCAGTCACCGCCACCTTGACCAGTTCGACGTTCAGATTGAAGCGCGTCACCCCGCATGTCTTGCGCCACACAGCCGCAATGCAGCTTTTGCAGAGTGGTGTGGATCGAACGATTATCGCACTTTGGCTGGGCCATGAATCGGTCGAGACGACGCAGGTCTACATCCACGCCGATATAGAGCTGAAGGAAAGAGCGATGGCGCTGACAAAGCCGGTCAACAGCACTGGCGGACGATACCGACCGGGAGATGAGCTGCTCGCCTTCCTGGAAGCGCTCTGA
>MDLF01000010.1 GCA_001730095.1 Rhodobacteraceae bacterium (ex Bugula neritina AB1) | reverse complement strand
CCTGGGTCAGGTTCAACTGCGCATAGTAGGTGTCGCGGCGTTCGGGAAAATCTCTGGGCAGGTCGTCATCAGGGTTGCGGTAGCGGTCGCCACCATCAATCCAGATCTCTTTCGCCCGAATACGCTCGCGCAACTGTGTCAGCACACAGAGCTCATAGGAGATGACGTTCAGGCGACCCTTGGCATCGATCACCGTCTCTCGCCATTTGGCTGGGATCGATCCTGCAGGTACCTCCGAGACGGGGATGAACCGCCGACCTTCTCGGCCTCACCTCAGGGTTTGTGCGCTGAGTTACGGTAGACGTGAACGGATAGAGAACCTCGGCTACTGCTCGGCGACAATCCTGTATAGCGTTGAACGGCCAATGCCGATCTGTTTTGCGGCTTGGCGCGGAGAAAGGCCTGCTTTCACCAGTTTGAGCGCGGCATCGACCTTCTCTGGGTCGGCTTTGGGTCGTCCGGGACGGCGACCGCTCTTGGCGGCGGCTGCCAGGCCGTCCTTTGTACGTTCCGAGATCAGACGACGTTCGAAATGGGCGATGGCACCGAAAACGTGGAACACCAACTCGCCCGCTGCTGAGGTAGTGTCGATCCGCTCCTCCAGGCTAATCAGGCCGATGCCTCTGGTCTTCAGATCCTCTACGGTTTCCAGCAATTCCTTGAGCGAGCGCCCAAGGCGGTCCAGCCGGGTCACGGTTAACGTGTCGCCGGGCCGGGCGTAGTCGATCAGCGCAGCCAAGCCTGGGCGATCGAATTTCTTCCCCGAGATCACATCGTCGAAGATGCGGATCGCCCCTGCCTCGCGGAGCCGATCATGCTGGGCGGAGAGGTCCTGCTTCGCTGTGGATACGCGCGCATATCCCAGAACGCTACTCATGTACGGCCAGCCATGCTGTCCGCATGCTCTTTCAGAACATTCATGAAGTCGCGGAGTTCTGCCTTCCAGGATGCTCCTCGCGCAAAACAAAGTTCTCCGTCTGCAACGCCTTGCGCAGTACAGCCATAGGCCTTTTCCATAGGAAGAACTCGCATATCGTCCAGCCCGTCGAAAGCGAGCGTTATTCTGTTTGATCCATCCGGGCGGGCGACGATCCAGAAACCGGAGACCCGATAATCATCCCCCTCAAGCCTGTCGATGACACACCAATGATCTTGGGTGAGTGCGTTCTCCAGATCAGCGAGGTGTCGCTCAGTCATCCTCGTCGCTGTCCCTAAAAGGTTCCTTTGCGGGCCGGTTTAGCCGGGGCCGGATTTTTGGTCTGGCGACAGGCCGATTGCGTCCCGTTATCTGTCCCGATAATCCGACGCGTCCCGAAACTGTCAAGACCCTTTTCCGGACATGCCAAACAGACGATCCATCCTGTCCCGCGCCGAGCGGGATGCGCTCTTCGCCATTCCTGCCGATCCAACCGAGATCGCACGCATCTATGCGTTCGATGCGGACGATCTGGCCCTCATCCGAACCCGGCGCACGCCAGGCAATCAACTTGGGTTGGCCCTGCACCTCGGTCTGCTGCGCGCGCCAGGATTTGGATGGCGGGATACGGAACAAATACCCGATGCCCTGATCTCCTGG
The DNA here is from genome assembly GCA_001730095.1 of Rhodobacteraceae bacterium (ex Bugula neritina AB1). Classification (GTDB taxonomy): domain Bacteria; phylum Pseudomonadota; class Alphaproteobacteria; order Rhodobacterales; family Rhodobacteraceae; genus Leisingera. The sequence continues at coordinate 2,845 of MDLF01000010.1, read as the reverse complement.
ATTGCTGAACTGATCGGCGTGCCCCCGGATTGCCTCGCGGCATACACGCCGCGCCCGGCTTCGCGGTCGGATCATCGCGCGATCGCGATGGGGCATCTTGACCTGCGGCCCTTCATCCGATCAGATTACGGCCCGGCCAAAGCCGCTGCTGCACAGGCTGCCTTTGGAACTGACAGCGGACGGCGGATCATGTCGGCCCTTCTGGACTGGTGCCGGAATGCGCGTCTCGTGCTGCCCAGCACGGACACACTTGAACGGATCGTTATCGCGGGCCGCGCCCAGGCCCGCCGGGAAGCCGCCGAGAGAGTGATCGGGCAGCTCATGCCCCGGCATATCGAAGCCCTGGATGATTTGCTGATCATGAACCCCGATCTGGGATCAACCCGGCTGGCTTGGCTGCGCGATATCCTGGCCTCACCAAGCCCGGACAACCTGTTGGCCATTCTCGACCGGCGCCGTTTTGTGCAGGAGATCACCCTTCCAGGCACCCTGGGCGATGGCGTTCACCCGGATCGCATGGCCAAATTCGCCCGCGAAGGCGGTGTCGCCCCGGCCTATCATCTGAGTGACTATGGCCCCCGTCGTCGCCGCGCTACGCTGGCCGCACAGGTGCGCGATCTGGAAATCGCGCTGTCCGACGCGGCGATCGAGATGTTCGAGAAACTGATCGGTGCGGTGTTCACCCGATCCCGCCGCAGCAAGGAGCAGAAGTTCCATGCGTCCGCCAACCAGGTCGGCAAACTGATGCGCCTGTTCGACGACACGATTGGCGCGATCCAGACAGCGGTTGATGAAGACCGCGATCCGTTTGATGTGATCCAGGACACGGTCGGCTGGTGGACCCTGCTGAAGGTGCGTGGCCAGGTCAGCGCCCTCGGCGAGTTGGCGGCTGAAGACCCGCTGATCGCCGCGTCCCGGCGCTACACGTATCTGCGCCGTTTTGTTCCGGCCTTTCTGGACGCTTTCGACTTCCACTCCGCAAACGCGGGCAAGAGCCTGCTGTGCGCCATCGATCTCTTGCGCGATCACAACAGCACTGGAAAACGCAAACTGCCGGATGACCGACCCATGCCATTCCCGGCCCGTCACTGGCGGCGTCTGATCGAAGAAGTCGAAGGGGCCCCTGGTCGCCACCGCTATGAAACAGCCGTGGTCTCGACATTGCGTGACCGGCTGCGGGCCGGGGATGTTTGGGTCCAAGGTACCCGCAGTTACCGCCGGTTCGACGCGTATCTTCTGCCATCAGACGCTGCCCGCAACATCCTCGCTGACACTGGCCTGGAGATGGACGCCAGGCTTTGGCTGGAGCGCCGAAGGGCTGATCTCGACGCGCGGCTGACCCGGTTGGAGCGCCACCTCAAGGGTGATCGCTTGGAAGGCGTACGGCTGCAAGCAGGTAGGCTGTCGATCACACCGCTCGAACCCGAAACTCCGCCAGAGGCGACAGCGCTTGATCGCCGTATCGATGCGATGATGCCGGTTATCCGGATCACGGATCTTCTGTGGCAGGTCGCGACCGAGACCGGCTTTCTTGACGCCTTCCGGGATCTAAGGACAGGGCGCGCGCCGGAAAACCCCGGCGCTGTGCTCGCCGCCATCCTGGCCGGAGCCACCAATCTCGGCCTCGAACGCATGGCGCGGGCATCTTCAGGCGTGACATATTCCCAGATCAACTGGGCATCGACATGGTATCTGCGGCCCGAGACCTATGCTGCCGCGCTGACCCGGATCATCGACGCTCACCACGCGCATCCGTTCACCAGGGTCTGGGATGACATCGGCACATCCTCTTCCGATGGTCAGTTCTTCCCATCTGGACGCCGGTCTGGCGAGATCAATGCCAAATACGGCCCTGATCCAGGCCTGAAGATCTATTCCTTCCTGTCCGGGCAGTATGGTTCGTTCGCATCCAACGTGATTGGGGCAACCACAGGCGAGGCCCCGCATGTTCTCGACGGGCTGCTGGGAAACGCCGCCGCCTTTACGCCCGCAGAACACTACACCGACACGGGCGGGGTCTCCGATCATGTCTTCGCCCTGTTCATGTTGCTCGGTCTCTGCTTTGTCCCGCGTATTAGGGACTTTCCAGATCGCAAGCTCGCCTGCTTCAGGCGGCCAGGGAACTGGCCTGGTGTCGCGCCACTGTTGGGCAAGCCGATCAATGAGGACGTGATCACCGAAAACTGGGACGATATCCTGCGCCTCACCGCGTCCATCAAGACCGGCGCCGTTCGTCCCTCGGACATGCTCAGAAAACTCGGTGCCTATCGCCAGCAGAACCGCCTGCACCTCGCTCTAGGTGAGATCGGTCGGATCGAACGGACCCTGTTCATGATTGACTGGCTGGAAGACCCCACGCTCAGGCGACGGTGCCAGGGCGGGTTGAACAAAGGGGAAGCACGCCATTCCCTCGCCGATGCGGTCTTCGCGCATTCCCAGGGCCGCATCCACGACCGTCGCCCCGAGGCACAACAAAACCGGGCCGCCGCGCTGAACCTCGTCATTGCCGCCATCATATTCTGGAACACAAGGCAGATCGCAAGCGCAGTCGACCAACTCAGATCAACCGAGGTGTCGATCGACGAGAACCTGCTCAGGCATGTTTCCCCACTCGGCTGGGTACACATCATCCTGACCGGCAACTACTTCTGGGATCGACACCACGAAATGACGACCTCTCTCGGCGGTGTCGTGACCAAAACCCGGGCAAAACGATGATCAGCTCAACGACAGAGTACATCGTTCCCGCTTCGTTCATGTCTACCGTAACTCAGCGCACAAACCCTGAGGTGAGGCCTAACTGTAGGCGCTTGCAAACATCCGTCGCTCTGCCTGCAAACATCGG
>MDLF01000009.1 GCA_001730095.1 Rhodobacteraceae bacterium (ex Bugula neritina AB1) | reverse complement strand
GTCTCCGCTTAGCCCAGGCTTTCATCTATCCAAAAATACTCCCGCCCGCTGCCCGTCAGGCGGCTTTGCCGCTGAGAGGGGAGGCGATGCGGCGGGAGTATCTGTTTCAGCTGTTGCGGTTCTGCGGTGCCGTTCAGGCCGTGAGGCCTTCTGGCTCGGGGAGGTTGTTGGCGCGGCAGCAGGCGGTGACGGTGTTGGCCAGGAGACACGCAATGGTCATCGGGCCGACGCCGCCGGGGACCGGGGTGATGGCGCCGGCGCGCTCCGCGGCTGAGGCAAAATCAACGTCGCCGACCAGCTTGTTCTTGCCGTCCCGCTCAATGCGGTTGATGCCCACGTCGATGACGGTGGCGCCTTCCTTGATCCAGTCGCCCGGCACCATTTCCGGACGCCCCACGGCTGCCACCACGATGTCGGCGCGGCGCACCACATCGGGCAGGTCCTTGGTGCGGCTGTGCGCGATGGTCACGGTGCAGCTGTCGCCCAGCAGCAATTGCGCCATCGGCTTGCCAACGATGTTGGAGCGGCCGATCACAACCGCATCCATGCCCGACAGGCTGCCATGGTGGTCGCGCAGCATCATCAGGCAGCCCAGCGGCGTGCAGGGCACCATCGATTTCTGACCGGTGCCCAGAAGGCCCACATTGGAGATGTGGAAACCGTCCACGTCTTTTTCCGGCGCGATCGAGTTGATGATCAGATCTTCGTCCAGATGCCCCGGCAGCGGCAGCTGCACCAGGATGCCATGGATCGCCGGGTCATTGTTCAGCTGCTCGACCACGGCCAGCAGATCCGCCTCGGAGGTCTCTGCGTCCAGCTTGTGCTCCACCGAGTTCATGCCGACCTCGACGGTCTGCTTGCCCTTGGAGCGCACATAGACCTGGGAGGCGGGGTCTTCGCCGACCAGAACCACCGCCAGGCCGGGGGTGATGCCGTTTTCCTCTTTCAGCCGCGTCACATGTTCGGCCACCTGGCCGCGCACCTTGGCCGCAAAGGCCTTGCCGTCAATCAGAGTTGCTGCCATTTGATCTCTTCCTTTTGCCGCAGGCCTCCGGCCCGTCTATTCACTTCAGTTGGTCGCGATGCCCGAGCCGCAGGTGGCCCTGCTCAGCATCACTCCTCCCGGATCACCCGCGCCTCGCGGGCAATCGACCAATCCACCAGCTGCCGCCACAGGGCTTCGATCAGATCGGGGTCCAGCCCCTCTCCTGCTGCCACGGCGCGGGCGTTCATGACCACTTCCTCGACCCGCTCCGGGATCCGCGCCGGCCAGCCGCTGAGCTGCTTCAGCGCAATCGCCCGGTCGATATACCCCGCCCGGACGGCCAGACGTTGCACCAGCTCACAATCGAGCCTGTCAATTTCCGCGCGCAGCGCCTCCATCGAAAAGCAATCTTCTGGCGGTGTCAGTTTGGTCATATGTCAGAGCCTCGGCTTTCATTGCTTTGGGCCAAATGAGGCTCTGACCATTCTCAGTGGTCGCGCACTTCCTTCCAAAACCCGGTTCCCGTCTTCGTCCCCTCGGACCAGTGGCGGTGCCTCAGACTTCGGATTGCGCTTGAAACTCTTGCGGCCCGGGGTCTCCCCGGGCCGCAAAAAGCGCATTTTGCGTCTTAGAACAAGCCTTCGATCTGGCCGTCGTCATTGAGGCAGATGGTTTCCGCTGCCGGTTTGCGCGGCAGGCCCGGCATGGTCATGATCTCGCCGCAGACCGCAACGATGAAGCCCGCGCCCGCAGACAGGCGGACTTCCCGCACCGGCACCGAATGGCCGGTGGGCGCGCCGCGCAAGCTGGGATCGGTCGAGAAGGAGTATTGGGTTTTCGCCATGCAGACCGGCAGGTTGCCGTAGCCTGCGTCTTCCCATTCCTTCAGCTGGTTGCGGATCTTGTTGTCCGCCAGCACCTCGTCGGCGCGGTAGATGCGCTTGGCGATGGTTTCGATCTTCTCAAACAGCGGCATCTCATCCGGGTAGATCGGCGCAAAGTTGGCAGTGCCGCCTTCGACGATCTCAACCACTTTCTCGGCCAGCGGCGCAGAGCCTTCCGAGCCCAGCTCCCAGTGGCGCGACAGAACCGCCTCGACACCATGCTCGGCGCAGTAGTCCTTGACCGCCTGCACTTCGGCATCGGTGTCGGTCACGAAGTGGTTGATGCCCACAACAACCGGCACGCCAAAGGATTTGACGTTCTCGATGTGGCGGCCGAGGTTGGCACAGCCGTTGGAGACCGCCTCGACGTTTTCCGCACCCAGGTCGGCCTTGGCCACGCCGCCGTTCATCTTCATCGCGCGCACGGTGGCAACCAGCACAACCGCGGACGGTGCGATGCCTGCCTTGCGGCATTTGATGTTCATGAACTTCTCGGCGCCGAGGTCGGCACCAAAGCCTGCTTCGGTCACGACGTAGTCGGCAACCTTCAGCGCGGTCTTGGTGGCAATGACCGAGTTACAGCCATGTGCGATATTGGCGAAGGGGCCGCCGTGCACGAAGGCCGGGTTGTTTTCCAGGGTCTGCACCAGGTTCGGCTGCATCGCGTCTTTCAGCAGAACGGTCATCGCGCCCTCTGCCTTGATGTCGCGGCAATAGACCGGGGTCTTGTCGCGGCGGTAGGCCACGATGATGTCGCCCAGGCGCTTTTCCAGATCCTTGAGGTCGTTCGCCAGGCACAGGATCGCCATCACTTCGGATGCCACGGTGATGTCAAAGCCTGCTTCGCGCGGGAAACCGTTGGACACACCGCCCAAAGACGCGGTGATGCTGCGCAGGGCGCGGTCGTTCATGTCGACCACCCGGCGCCATGCAACCCGGCGCACGTCGATGTCGCATTCGTTGCCCCAGTAGATGTGGTTGTCGATCATGGCCGACAGCAGCGAGTGGGCCGAGGTGATGGCGTGGAAATCGCCGGTGAAGTGGAGGTTCATCTCCTCCATCGGCACGACCTGTGCATAGCCGCCGCCTGCAGCGCCGCCCTTCATGCCGAAGTTCGGGCCCAAGGACGCTTCGCGGATACAGATCATCGCGTTCTTGCCGATCCGGTTCAGACCGTCGCCCAGACCCACGGTGGTGGTGGTCTTGCCTTCACCTGCCGGCGTCGGGTTGATCGCAGTCACCAGGATCAGCTTGCCGTCTGCCTTGTCCTGAACAGAGTTGATGAAAGACTGGCTGACTTTCGCCTTGTCGTGCCCATAGGGCAGCAGATCGCTGTCCGAAATACCGATCTTCGCACCAATCTCCTGGATCGGCTTCTTCTGCGCTTCACGCGCAATCTCGATGTCACTCTTGTAGCTCATGGC
>MDLF01000008.1 GCA_001730095.1 Rhodobacteraceae bacterium (ex Bugula neritina AB1) | reverse complement strand
GTTCGGGCAAGTACCACCAGAGCTCTTGGTCCATGCCTTCCTTAGAATAGATGTAGCGGTAGATCGTCTCCTGGCAGACGCGTAGCGTAGCACCTTCATAGATCATCCGGTTGCCGATCTGCTCGGGCGTCCATCCTTGCTTGATCCGTTCGATGACGCGCTTGCACAGATCGGGATGTCTGATCAGCTTGCGTTGCGTGGAACGGCGTTGCTGCGTGCGCTGGTGTGCTGCCATGCCGAAGTATCCCGCGTACTTCTTGGGAAAGGCATCATCGGCCCAGAAGTTGCGTTTGATCTCTCGGAATATCGTCGACTTGTGACGCTTCAAAACGCGCGCCATCTCAGCGACAGGGACCTTTGCAAGCCACCAGTCTTCGATCCTGCGCCGTTCTTGTAAGCTCAGTTGCGTATATACCGTTCCCATGCAATATTCCTCCTATTAGATAACTCATTGTTTTCTAATAGGAGTCGCACTTCAAAATAGCGCGCACCCGGCTACATGCAAATATCCTGTAATAGGAGTTATGTAAAATATGGAAAGGCCGCCGCGGGTTGATGTGCGCGGCGGCTGGTTCAGGGTTTCATCGGTTGGCCGGATACATAAGTCTGTGCAATTGAGCGGTCGTCGCCCAGTGTCTGCAGGATGAACAGCTCTTGGGACAGGGTTTCGGCCCGCTGCATCCGCAGGTCCATCGCGGGTGTGGCGCGGGAATCGAGCACGACGATATCGGCTTCGGTGCCTGCCTCCAGCGTGCCGATCCTGTCTTCCAGCCCCAGCGCAACCGCATTGCCGCGGGTGATCCAGTGGAAGGCGCGCAAAGGGTGCAACTTCTGGGTCTGCAGCTGCAGGACCTTGTAGCCTTCGTTCAGGGTCTGCAGCATCGAATAGCTGGTGCCTGCACCGATGTCGGTGGCAATCGCATTGGTAATGCCGCGGCTGCGCAGGCCCGCGTCATCAAACAGCCCGCTGCCCAGGAACAGGTTCGAGGTCGGGCAGAACACCGGTTTGGCCCGGGTCTCGGCCAGCGCATCGATCTCGCGCGGCTTGAGGTGGATCGAGTGGCCCAGCAGCATCTTTTCGGTGAGCAGGCCATAGGACTGGTAAACGTCCAGATAGTCGCGCGCCTGCGGGTAGAGATCTGCGGTGAGGGCGATCTCGTCGTGGTTCTCCGACAGATGGGTCTGCACGTAGCAGTCCGGGTGTTCCTTCACCAAGGCGCCTGCCATCGCCATCTGATCGGGGGTGGAGGTAATGGCAAAGCGCGGGGTGATTGCGTACATGCCGCGGCCCTGGCCGTGGTATTTCGCGATCAGCGCCTTGGTGTCGTCATAGCCGCTGATTGGCGTATCCAGCAGCCCGTCGGGCGCGTTGCGGTCCATCAGCACCTTGCCGCCGATCATCCGCATGTTGCGGCGGGCAGCCTCGGTGAAATAGGCCTCGGCGGAGGTTTTGTGAACTGAGCAATAGGCCACCGCGGTGGTGGTGCCATGGGCGGTCAAGAGGTCAAAGAAATGCCCGGCCATCTCGGCGCTGTGGCCGGCATCGGCAAAGCGGAGCTCCTCCGGGAAGGTGTAATTGTTCAGCCAATCCAGCAGCTGCGAGCCCCAGGAGGCGATCACCTGCACCTGCGGGAAATGCAGATGGGTGTCGATGAAGCCGGCCATCAGGAGATGCGGGCGGTGATCGATCACCGTGGCGTCGGCCGCCTGCGCCGAAACCGTATCATAGCTGCCCTTGGCCAGGATCATACCGTCGGCGATCAGCAGTGCGCCATCTTCGATGAACGCATAGGCGCTGGTGTCCTCAGCTCCTTGCGGTTCGGCGGTGAAGGAAAGCACGCGGCCACGCAGCAGCGTCTGTTTCGGTGTCATGTCAGTGTTGTCCTTGGTTCGCAGGCAGGGGGCGCGCGGCCCCCTGCCCATTGTTTTTAGAGGGTCATTGGGGGTTATTCGCCCGCTGGCACATGCGGCACATGCGGTTTCACGCTGTCGTCCTCTTCTTCCTCATGCGCATCCGCCTTGTGGAAGATCGGGTAGATGAACAGGAAACCGGCAGCGAGCAGGTAGCCAAGCGCGATACCGCTGAACTCTGGCCAATGCAGGCTGGCGGAATGGATCACGCCGACCAGCGACATCACCGCCGCTGCCAGGGCAAAGCCGCCGGCATTGCGGAAATCGCCGTCAATCACGCTGGCCACGATGGCGCCCCAGATCAGGCCGGTGATGATCGCCCCCTGGCTGAGCGCCAGATGGCCTTCGTAATGGGCGCCCTGCTGCAGCAGCGCTGCGGTCAGCTCTGGATCGCCCAGCTGGGCCATGCCGGTGGCGCCCAATGCGCCCAATGCGCCGGCCAGCGCCCCCCATTTGATCACCAGGAAGGAGGAGACATGCGGCATCATCGCAATGGTCACCGCAGCGATATGGTCAGTCTTTACCGAATGTGCGGTATTGGTCACCAGGCTGAGCGCCACAAACACCAGCACCGGCGCGGCAGCGGCCACGGGGATCAGGTTGTTGAGGAACGCCAGAAGGCCAAAGAAGGCGGCAAAGGGGATCACCAGGCCAACGCCGATGATATAGCCCGAGCGCGCCCCCATGCGTTTATAGGCCGGATGGCCGATATAGGCGGTGGTCGGGAACGGCGAGCCGAAGACCGCACCGATCATGGTGCCGACGCCATCGGTCACCTGGCAGACGCCGACCGGGTAATGGTCGCCCGCGGCTTCGGCGCTTTCGACGTTGTTCATGGTTTCGATGAAGTTGTAGATCTGCACCGGCACCAGAACCAGGAACAGTTCCGGGTTGGCAAACAGATGCTGGATGCCGGCAATCAGGTCGCCGAAATAGGGGATAGGCAGGTAGACGCCCACACCGTCGAAGGAGATCGACGCCTTGCCCATACCCAGCGCCACAACAGTGCCGACGATTAAGGCCAAGAGGCCCGCCGGGATATTGAACGGCAGCCGGTGGCGGCCCACCAGTCCCCACAGGATGATGATCATCGAGGCAAAGCCGATGAAGGGGTCCTCGAAAATCGTGGCCAGCGGCACGGTGCCGATGAAGACCAGCGCAATACCGCAGAGAGTGCCCAGCATGCCTGCGCGCGGGGTCACCCGCTTGAGCCAGGGGCCGACGATGGCGCCCATGGCGGCGACGATGCCGCCCATGAAGCCCGCGCCGATACCCACCTGCCAGGCCAGCATCGCGTCATTTGTGGACCAGTAGATCGGCCCGATCACCCCGAACAGATAGACGAACATAACGGGGGTCGAGATGCCGTAAGGCAGCGCGGTCACGTCGCGGCCTTCCTTTTCGGCGACATGTTTGGCCAGCCAGGTGTAAACCGCGATACCGGCCAGGATCGCCACTGCGGCGCCGGGCACGATGCGGCCGAACACGATGTCGGCAGGCATGTTGAACACAAACTGACAGATGCCCGAAAGCACGATCAGGTTGATCAGATTGTCGGTGAACAGCGCCCAGAATGCACTGAAGTCATTCCGCGCGAACAGTTTGTACGTGTAGCTCCGCCCGGTCATGGCGGCCTCCTCCTGTCAAGAGGACGCAGTCCTTGACGGCTGGGTGCTCCAGCCGTGTCTCCCTCTGCGTCCGGTTGCTTGCCCTTTGGGGGCATTTCCATGCTCCGTTCTGGAGCGGTCGCGGCAGTTGCAGAGGTCAGATCAGCGATCACTTCCGCTGCCACGAAGGCCGCGATGACGCTGGGCCGCTTGTCGCGGCTGCCGCCTGCCCCGATGGGGCAGATGAGACGGTCTGTTCCCAGACCGTCGCAATGGTCCCGGCACCAGCGGCGGAATTTCTCCCGCTTGGTGGCCGATCCGATCAGGCCGACATAGCCCGCATCGCCGCGCTGCAGGGCAGCAGAGGCAAGCAGGAAGTCAAGCGCGTGATCATGGGTGAGAACCACAAAGCCACTGCCCGCGGGGGCCGTGGCGATGTCGATCTCGGGGATGGCGCTTTGGCGGATTTCAACGTCCGCGTTGCACAGGGCAAGTTCCTCGGCGCGCTGGTCGATCAGGATGCAGCGCAGCGGCATATGCTGGAACAGATCCGCCAGCGCCCGGCCCACATGGCCTGCGCCCATCACATAGACATGCGGCAGCGCCTGGTCTTCGGCCTGCTGGCGGGCCATCGCGGCATCGCGGTCGGCCTGGCGCATCTGCGCCAGCGACATTTCTACCCGGCCGCCGCAGCACTGGCCGATCTCCGGCCCCAGCGGCACATCCAGCGTGTCGCTGATCACATGCTGTCTCAGCATCCGCCGGGCGTGGTCGATGGTGATATATTCCAGCTGGCCGCCGCCAATAGTGCCCCACAGCCCATCTGCCGCCACAAACATGCTGGTGCCAGCCTCGCGCGGGGAGGATCCGCGAACGCGGGTCAGCCTAACCTGCACCACATGTTTGCGACTGGCCAGAAAGTCCTGGAGGGAGAGGCGGCGGGTCATGGCTCAGCCCTGCCCCTTGAGGGTTTCGATCGCCATCAGCACGCGCTCTGGCGTGGCGGGCGCATCAAGGCGCGGGCAGATCCTGTAATCCGCGGTGCTGGCAACCGCCATCGACAGGGCCTCAAAGACAGAAATCCCCAGCATGAACGGCGGCTCACCCACGGCCTTGGACCGTTTGATGGTGCGCTTCTTGTTCACCGACCATTCGGCCAGCTGTGTGTTGAAGATGCGGGGCCGGTCAGAGGCCAGCGGGATCTTGTAGGTCGATGGCGCATGGGTGCGCAACCGGCCTTGGCCGTCCCACCACAGTTCCTCTGTCGTCAACCATCCCATGCCCTGAATGAATGCGCCCTCGACCTGGCCTTTGTCCAGAACCGGATTCAGCGAGCGGCCCACGTCATGCAGGATGTCGGTGCGCTCCACCCGGTATTCGCCAGTCAGCGTGTCGACCGACACTTCCGAGCAGGACGCGCCATAGGCGTAGTAGAAGAACGGTTGCCCTTTGCCCTCCTCCCGGTTCCAGTGGATTTCCGGCGTCTTGTAGAACCCCGCTGCCGACAGGTGAACGCGGGCCATATAGGCCTCTTTCACCAGCGTATCAAAGGCGATCACCTTGCTGCCGACGCGCACGCGGTTGGGCAGGAATTCGACTTCGGCATCTTCCTCGCCCCATTTGTCGAGCGCATGTTCCTTGGCGAATGTGGTCAGCCGGGCAATGATCTGTTCCGCCGCATCCAAGGCTGCCATGCCGTTGAGGTCCGACCCCGAAGAGGCCGCGGTGGCAGAGGTGTTGGGCACTTTCTCGGTTGTGGTTTTGGTGATCTTGATGCGTTCGAAATCCACCTGGAACGCATCGGCCACCACTTGCGCCACCTTGGTATTCAGGCCCTGCCCCATTTCGGTGCCGCCGTGGTTCAGGTGGATCGAGCCGTCGTTATAGACATGGATCAAGGAACCCGCCTGATTGTACCAGGTCGCGGTAAAGGAGATGCCGAATTTCACCGGCGTCAGGGCAATGCCCTTCTTGATGATCTTCGAGTCCTTGTTGAAGGCGATGATCTCCTCGCGGCGCTTGCGGTACCCGGCGTTTTCTTCCAGTTCGGTGATCAGCCGGTCGAGGATATTATCCTCCACCTTCTGATGGTAAGGGGTCAGGTCGCGGCCCTCTTCGCCATAGAAGTTGGCTTTGCGCACATCCAAAGGGTCCTTGCCGAGGGCATAGGCGATCTCTTCGATCATTCGTTCGGCAGCAACCACGCCCTGCGGGCCGCCAAAGCCGCGGAAGGCGGTGTTCGAAACCGTGTTGGTCTTCATCGGGCGGCTTTTCAGCAGCACGTTCGGGTAGAAATAGGCGTTATCCGCATGGAACAGCGCCCGGTCGGTGACCGGCCCCGACAGGTCCGAGGAATAGCCGCAGCGCGCGGCAAAGCTGCCCTCAACGGCCTGGATGCGGCCGTCGCCGTCAAAGGCCACGTCATAATCGATCACGAAGTCATGGCGTTTGCCGGTGGCGGTCATGTCCTGATCGCGGTCAGGGCGGATCTTGACGGCGCGGTTGTGTTTCTTGGCGGCAATCGCAGCCACCGCGCAGAACAGGTTCATCTGGCTTTCCTTGCCGCCAAAGCCGCCGCCCATGCGGCGCACGTTGACGGTCACCGCATTGTTCGCCACGCCCAGAACATGCGCCACCATATGCTGCGCCTCGCTGGGGTGCTGGGTGGAGCAATGCAGGGTCACATCCTCGTCTTCGCCGGGGATGGCAAAGGCGATGTGGCCCTCCAGATACATGTGGTCCTGGCCGCCCACAGTCATCTGCGCCTGAATGCGGTGGGGGGCGTCCTTGCGGCCCGCGTCCACATCGCCGCGCTCCAGCTTCAGCGGGTCGGTGACCATGGGATAGCCGGCCTCCTGCGCGGAGCCTGCGTCCAGCGCATGCGGCAGCACTTCGTAGTCGACCTGCGCCAGCTCAGCCGCCCGGCGGGCGGCATCACGGGTTTCGGCGATGACCGCAAACATCGGCTGGCCGTGGAATTCGACTTTCTCTGTCGGGAATACCGGCTCGTCATGCTTGCCGGTGGGGCTGATGTCGTTGACGCCGGGGATGTCATCGGCGGTCAGTACATCCACCACGCCGGGTGCGGCGCGCACAGCTGACAAATCGATGCCTTTGATATTGGCATGCGCCACGGTGGAGACACCCAGGTAAGCGTGCAGCGTGCCATAGGGTTCGGCGATATCGTCGGTGTATTCGGCGCGCCCGGTCACATGTTTGATGGCACTGTCGTGCTGGCGGTCATGATGCACGGCGCCGCTGATGGTCTGATGGTCTTTCATCTTCTCTCTCCTCAGGCGACGGCCAGCCGGACGGCCCCGGCGGTTCCCGCATCGTTTTCCAGATAGAAGCGGCGCAGCAGGTTGCTGGCTGTCAGCGCGCGGTACTCAGCCGAGGCGCGCCAGTCGCTCAAGGGGGTGAAGTCCTGCTTCACCGCCGCCGCTGCCGCGTCAAACGCAGCCTCGCCCCAGGGCTGGCCTAGCAGCGCGGCCTCAGCGCCAGCGGCGCGTTTGGGCGTTGCCGCCATGCCACCAAAGGCAATGCGGGCAGAGGTGATCACGCCGTCGGTCACAGTAACGCTGATCCCGGCGGCGACTGAGGAGATATCCTCATCCCGGCGCTTGGAAATCTTGTAGGCAGCATCGATCTGCCCGTCCCGGCGCAGCGGAATGCGGATGGCGGCCACAAAATCGCCCGGCGCGCGGTCCTGTTTGCCGTAGTCGATAAAGAAGTCTTCCAGTGGCAGGGTGCGGGAGCCGCCCTTTTTCTGCAGGGTCACCTCGGCACCCAGCGCAATCAGCACCGGCGGGGTGTCCCCGATGGGGGAGCCGTTGGCGATATTGCCACCGATGGTGCCCATGTTGCGCACCTGCCAGCCGGCGATGCGGTCCCAGTATGCGCTCAGATGCGGGAAGGCATCACGGATCGCGGTTTCGCTTTCGGTATAGGTGACGCCGGCACCGAGGGTCAGCGCCTCATCTGTCTGCTCAACCGCCTTCAGCTCCTCCAGATGGGCGACAAACACCACTGGCGAGATCGGTTTCATGAATTTGGTGACCCAGAGGCCCACATCGGTGGAGCCTGCAACAATGGTTGCCTTGGGGTTTTCTGCCAGCACCTCTGCCAGATCCGCCGCATCCAGCGGCAGGATGGCGCGGTCGTCCTTGGGGCCGGTCACGACGCGGGCTTCGGGCTGGATCGCTTGCAGCTGGGCTGTCAGGCTGGCGCGTTCAGTGGTCAGGTAGTCATTGGCCGGGGTGCCGTATTGGTTCACTGCAAGTGCTGCCTTCACAATCGGCTCATAGCCGGTGCAGCGGCAGAGGTTGCCCTGCACGGCGGTTTCCACCTGTGTCTCTGTGGGCTGCGGGTTTTCCATCCACAGCGCATACAGCGACATCACGAAGCCGGGCGTGCAGAAGCCGCATTGGCTGCCGTGATGTTCGACCATCGCCTGCTGCACCGGATGCAGGCGACCGTTCGGGCCGGACAGATGCTCAACCGTGACCACATGGCAGCCGTTGAGCGAGGCCAGAAACCGGATGCAGGCGTTCACCGCCTCATAGCGCAGGGCGCCGTCCTGCAGCCGCCCCACCAGCACGGTGCAGGCGCCACAATCGCCCTCGGCGCAGCCTTCCTTGGTGCCGGTCAGGCGCTGTTCCAGCCGCAGGAAATCCAGCAGGGTGGTGGTCGCTGGCACGTCCTCCAGCACGATACCCTTGCCGTTCAGAAGAAAGCGTATGCTGGTTTGATGTGCCATGGGGCCTCCCGAGTGTCTCTTGGGCCGAACTGGCCCGCGTATGACATTTTTACCCTGTCTGACTGCCACGGTTAACGGCTGCAATCGCGAAATGCTTTCAACAGCCTGTTGAAAATGGTTAGGCTGCCAGATGCCGGAACCAGCATGTTTGCCGATGGGCTGCATCAGTGGCAAGTGGCAAACATGCCCCGCAAAGGACTGTGAAACATGTCGTATCTGGAATCTCTGCGCGTCTTTTGCCGGGTTGTCGAATTGGGCAGCATCACCTCTGGCGGGCGCGATTTGCGTCTGACGCCGGCGGTGGCCAGCAAGCGGATCAAGGAGCTGGAAAAACATCTTGGCGTGCGTTTGTTCAACCGCACCACAAGATCGCTGACCCCGACCGAGGCCGGGCAGCTGTTTTATACCGAAGTCAAGAAGGTGCTCGAATCGATTGAAGACGCAGAGGCAGTGGTTTCGCAATTCTCCGCCGCACCGCGCGGGGTGATCCGGGTGACCGCGCCGCTGGGTGTCGGCCGCCGCATTATTGCGCCGCTGGTGCCAGGGTTTGTCGAGGATTATCCTGCCACTGAAATCCGCATGCGGATGTCGGACCGGAAGGTGGATATTCTGGCGGAAGGGCTGGATGTG
This sequence comes from Rhodobacteraceae bacterium (ex Bugula neritina AB1), assembly GCA_001730095.1. Taxonomy (GTDB): domain Bacteria; phylum Pseudomonadota; class Alphaproteobacteria; order Rhodobacterales; family Rhodobacteraceae; genus Leisingera. The sequence goes on along the minus strand of MDLF01000008.1, from coordinate 44,851 downwards.
GCGTTCTTTATCGGCACACCGCATGACTCCACCCTGAAGATGCGCAAGATCGCCGATTGCAAACGGGTGCTATGTGCCGCGCCGGAGTATCTGGCGCGGTATGGCAGCCCGCAGACACCTGAGGATCTGCTGAGTGGTCACAACTGCCTGCTGCTGCGCTATCCGCGTTCGCCTGAATACTACTGGACGCTGGAAACACCCGACGGCCCGCGCAAGCTGGAGGTTTCGGGCAAATTTGACGCCGATGACAGCGATGTGCTGACCAACTGGGCGCTGGACGGGCGCGGCATCGTCAACAAGCCGCGGTTTGACGTCGCCGCGCATCTGCAGAGCGGTGCCTTGGTCGAGGTGCTGCCGGACACGCCGCCGGAGCCGACCATTTTCGGCTGTCTTTACCCGCACCGCAAATTGCAGGACCCGAAGATCCGCCTGTTCGTGGACTATGCGGTGAAACAGGGGCTGGCGGCCTTTCGGCGCTTCGGTAGCGGAAAGTAGCAGCCTTGCATTCTGGCGGCCGCCCGGCGCATTGGCGATGCACGCAGGCTGTCAAAGGAAAACGGCCCCGCCGCGCAGGCAGGGCCGTTTCAGATTGTCTTGCAAATTGGATCAGTTCGCCGCCAGCGCGAAGGGCAGATCCCTGGAGGCGCTGCCGTACCAGCGGCGGATCAGGGCGCGCTCATCTTCCTGCATATAGGTGACATTGGCGGGCGGCATCGCATGGGTGGCACCGGCCTGGAGGTAGATCTCCTTGGCGTATTTCGCCACATCCGCCGGGGTCTCCAGCAGCACGTTCTTGGGTGCGCGGCGGATGCCGTCATAGTAGGGCTCGCGCGCGTGGCACATGGCGCAGCGGCCCGGCACCACATTCATCACGTCCTCGAAATGCTGGTTGCCGGCAAAGACCTGTTCGGTCTTGTTCAGCTCCCGCGCTTCGGATTCTTCGTAGGTGTCCTGCTGCAACGGAGCCTGGCTCAGGATCATCACGCCGATGAACAGGATGGCAGTCACCGGCCAGGTCCAGGTCGGGTTGCTGGTGCCTGCGTGGTTGCTGTTGAAATAGTGGCGGATGGTCACGCCCATCAGAAACACCAGCGCCGCGATCAGCCAGTTGTATTCGGTGGCAAAGGCCAGCGGGTAGTGGTTGGACAGCATCAGGAACACAACCGGCAGCGTCAGATAGTTGTTGTGTGTCGAGCGCAGCTTGGCGATCTTGCCGTATTTGGCATCCGGGGTGCGGCCTTCCTGCAGGTCTTTCACCACGATACGCTGGTTCGGCATGATGATGAAAAAGACGTTGGCCGTCATGATGGTCGCCGTAAAGGCACCCAGATGCAGCATTACCGCGCGGCCGGTGAAGATCTGGTTGTAGCCCCAGCCCATGGCGACCAGCAGCACAAACAGCAGCACCATCAGCACGGTTGGCTGTTCGCCCAGCGGTGATTTGCACAGGGCGTCATAAACCAGCCAGCCGACGGTCAGCGAGGCGCCGGAAATCAGGATGCCCTGCCACAGGGCCAGGTCGGCCTTGCTGGCGTCGATCAAGTAAAGCTCTCCGCCGGCCCAGTAGACAATCATCAACAGGCCCGCGCCCGACAGCCAGGTGGCATAGCTTTCCCATTTGAACCAGATCAGGTGGTCCGGCATGTTTTCCGGCGCCACCAGGTATTTCTGAATGTGGTAGAAACCGCCGCCATGGACCTGCCATTCCTCGCCATGCGCGCCCACCGGAAGATGCGGCACCTTCCGCAGGCCAAGGTCCAGCGCGACAAAGTAGAAGGACGATCCGATCCAGGCAATGGCGGTGATGACGTGAAGCCAGCGGACCGCAAAGCCCAGCCAGTCCCACATGATCACAAGCTCTTCCATTGTTCTCTCCTCATAAGCTTTGGCAAGGACACTAGAGCATGCCCTTATTTTCATGTATTAGGTAAAAAACCCAAGCTGTTTCAAAATAAGTCAAAGAATACGTGAATGGCCTATCTCGACAATATCCGCACCTTTGTCCGGGTTTATGAACTTGGCAACATGTCTGCTGCTGCACGCGACATGCGGATTTCGGCGGCGGTTGCTTCGTCACGGATTTCGCAGCTGGAGGACCACCTGAACGTGCGGCTGTTCCAGCGCACCACCCGGCTGCTTAATCCGACAGAGCAGGGCAACCTGTTCTATCACGGAGCTGTCAAAATCCTGGAAGCGGTGGATGAGGCAGAGGCCGATATCAGCAGTGTCACGCAAACGCCGCGCGGCACGCTGTATGTGGCGGCGCCGCTGGGGCTGGGGCAGCGGCTGATTGCGCCCGCGGTGCCGAAGTTCAGTGAGGCTTATCCGCTGATTTCCATCCGGCTGCGGCTGTCGGACCGCAAGCTGGATTTGGCCGCCGAGGGGCTGGATGCCGCCTTTTTTCTTGGGGTGCCGGAAGATTCCAACCTGCGCATTCGCAAGATCACCGATTGCCCCCGGGTGCTGTGCGCCTCGCCGGAATACATCAAGCGGCGCGGCCAGCCTGTCAGCAGTGACGAATTGAAGACCGAGACGCAGGACTGCCTGAACCTGCGCTATCCCGGCGCGCCCGAATTCCAATGGCCGCTACGCAGCCGCGACGGGGTGAAACGGGTGACAGTCACCGGGCCGTTTGAATCGGATCACGGCGATGTGCTGACCAATTGGGCGCTGGAGGGGCACGGGATCATTCTGAAGCCGGTGTTTGAGATTTCCGAACACCTGGCCTCAGGCCGGCTGGTGCCGGTGCTGGCAGAGGAGCCGCCGGTCCCGATCCAGATGGCCTGCCTTTACGTCCATCGCCGTCACCAGGACCCGAAGGTGCGGCTGTTCATGGATTTCATGGTGGACCATATCCAGGCTTCCCTGCCTCCGGAATGAAAAAGCCCGCCCCAGGTACCTGTGACGGGAACTGCTGGCGGATGCCAAGCCGGAAGAGGAGATTTTGCGGGATCAGCTGCCGCGATAGGTGGAATAGCCGTAGGGCGACAGCAGAAGCGGCACATGGTAATGGCTGTCTGCTTCGCTCATACCAAAGCGCAGCGGCACTTCGTCCAGGAACAATGGCTCGGCGTCGGCCTGGCCGGTGGCGCGCAGATAACCGCCTGCGTGGAACAGCAGTTCATAGGTGCCGGTGGCAAATTCGCCTGCGGGCAGGATCTGCTCATCGGTGCGACCGTCGCTGTTGGTTGTCAGGCTGCGCAGATGGATGCGCGCGCTGCCGTCGATCCGGTAAAGATCGATCTTCAGCCCTTCTGCCGGGCAGCCGCGGGCAGTGTCCAGCACATGGGTGGTCAGAAATCCGGCCATTTGAGCCTCCTGTCATATCTGTTTCTTTAGGTATGCTTGGTTCTGCCCGCCCCATACAGCGGCAAGAGTCAAAAAGTTCTTTCAAAAATTTACTGAAAGCCTACCCGGATTGTTCTGTTCTATAAGGAATAAAAGACAGGAGACCAGTCGTGACGCGCTATCCTCGTGACTTGCGCGGATACGGTGCTGCCGCACCCGACCCGCAGTGGCCCAATGGGGCCAAAGCCGCCGTGCAATTTGTTCTGAATTATGAAGAGGGCGGCGAGAACTGCATCCTGCACGGGGATGCGGCGTCTGAGGCGTTTCTGTCGGATATTCCAGGTGCCGCGCAATGGCCGGGCCAGCGTCACTGGAATATGGAATCGGTCTATGAGTACGGCAGCCGTGCCGGCTTCTGGCGGCTGCACCGATTGTTCACCGGGGCCGGCATTCCGCTGACGATCTATGGCGTTGCCACCGCGCTTGCCCGCAGCCCGGAACAGGTGCAGGCGATGACGGACGCAGGTTGGGAAATCGCCAGCCACGGCCTGAAATGGGTCGAGCACAAGGACATGCCTGAAGAGGAGGAGCGCGCTGCGATTGCAGAAGCCGTGCGCCTGCATACCGAGGTGACCGGCACCCGCCCGCGCGGCTGGTACACCGGCCGCTGCAGCGCAAATACGGTGCGGCTGGTGGCCGAGGAAGGCGGGTTTGACTATATTTCCGATACGTATGACGACGACCTGCCCTATTGGCTGGAAACCGGCGCCCGCGATCAGCTGATCATCCCCTACACGCTGGAAGCCAACGACATGCGCTTTGCCAATTCGCCGGGTTGGATCACCGGCGAGCATTTCTTTCAGTATCTGAAAGACGCCTTTGATGTGATCTATGCCGAGGGCGAGGCGGGGGCTGCAAAAATGATGACCATCGGGCTGCACTGTCGGCTGGTGGGTCGTCCGGGTAAGATCGCGGGGCTGAAGCGTTTCCTCGACTACATCCAGGGGTTCGCGGACGTCTGGTGCCCGCGCCGGATCGACATTGCGGAACATTGGGCTGAGACCCATCCGCCGGTCAAGCGCGCACGGCCGAGCCAAATGGAGCGCGAGGCGTTTGTTGCCAAGTTCGGCACGATCTTTGAACATTCGCCCTGGATTGCCGACCGCGCCTATGATCTGGAACTAGGTCCGGCACATGACTGCGCGGCGGGGGTTCACAACGCTTTGTGCCGGATCTTCCGTACCGCATCCGAGGCAGAGCGTCTGGGCGTGCTGACTGCGCACCCGGATCTGGCGGGCAAGCTGGCAGCCGCCGGCCGTCTGACAGCAGAGAGCACCGCGGAACAGTCCAGCGCTGGCCTTGATCTGCTGACAGATGAAGAACGGGACACATTTACCCGGCTCAATACCGAATATGTCGGGAAACACGGCTTTCCCTTTATCATTGCAGTGCGGGATCACAACAAGGCGTCGATCATGGAGGCCTTCCACCGCCGTATCCACAACGACCGCACCACTGAGTTCGGCGAGGCCTGCCGTCAGGTCGAACGTATCGCCCGGTTCCGGCTGCAGGATCTGCTGCCATGAGCCGCTGGCTGACAGCGGTGCCGCTGACGGCAGAGGCGTTTGCGCCTTATGGTGATGTGATCGATGTGAACGGCGCACCGGACAAGCTGATCAATCAGGGGCTTTGCGGTCGCCATCACGACCGGGCGACCCTTGATTTCGGCGAGGATGGCCGGGCTGGTATCAGCCTGTTTGATGCCCAGGCCCGCCACCTGCCGCATAAGGTGGACATGGTCGAGCGCCATCCCGAAGGCAGCCAGGCCTTTGTGCCCGTCAGCGGCGTGCCGATGCTGGTTGTTGTCGCCGATGATGACAATGGCAACCCGGTCAATCTGAAAGCCTTTATCAGCCAGCCCGGTCAGTCCATCAACCTTTACCGCAGCATCTGGCACGGGGTGCTCGCGCCGCTTGGTGCGCCTGGACAATACATTGTGGTCGACCGTATCGGCGCCACCCCGAACCTCGAAGAGCATTGGTTCAAGGAGGTTTTCACTGTGGTCTCTGACTGACCGCAACACCCTGAAGCCGCTCAAAGAAACAAGAAGCGGCGAGATCCCCATGACCGACAGGAGACACGATTCATGGCTGATACTTCCATTGGAACGCCGGCGCAGCTGCGCGATCCGGACTATACCCCGCCGCTGATCACGGCAGTGCCGCTGGGCATCCAGCACGTGCTGGCGATGTTTGTATCGAACATCACGCCCGCCATTATCATCTCTGGCGCCGCCGGTTTCGGCTTTGGCTCTGATGCAGGCGCGCAGGGCTTCCCGGATATGAGCTATCTGATCCAGATGTCGATGCTGTTTGCCGGCATTGCCACGCTGCTCCAGTCGATCGGCATGGGCCCCGTGGGCGCCCGGCTGCCAATTGTGCAGGGCACCAGTTTTGCCTTCATCCCGATCATGATCCCGCTGGTTGCCGGCAAGGGTGTAGAAGCCTTGCCCGCGATTTTCGGCGGGGTGCTGATTGGCGGGCTGTTCCACGCTGCCCTTGGCACCGTGATCGGGCGCATCCGCTTTGCCCTGCCGCCATTGGTTACCGGCCTTGTGGTGCTGATGATCGGTCTTTATCTGGTGCGGGTCGGCATCGAATATGCCGCTGGCGGCGTCCCGGCCAAGGCCTTTGGCAAGGAAGAATACGGCAGCCTGCTGAACTGGTCCGTGGCGCTGGTGGTGATCTTCTCGACCCTGGGGCTCAAATTCTTTGCTCGCGGCATGCTGTCGGTCTCGGCAGTGCTGATCGGCATTCTGGTCGGCTATGTCTATGCGATGTTCTTTGGCCTCGTCACCTTTGAAAGCATCGGTCAGAGCTGGGACCGGGCGGCGGCCTTTGGTCTGCCGAACCCGTTCAAATACGGCATTGAAATCACCACCGCCGCAGTGATCGGCTTTTGCCTGATGTCCTTTGTCAGCGCGGTTGAAACCGTCGGCGACGTCAGCGGCATCACCAAGGGCGGTGCGCACCGCGAGGCAACCGACAAGGAAATCCAGGGCGCGACCTATGCGGACGGTGTCGGCACTGCGGTTGCCGGCCTGTTCGGCGGATTGCCGAACACCTCCTTCAGCCAGAATGTCGGGCTGATTGCCATGACCGGCGTGATGAGCCGCCATGTGGTGACCATCGGCGCGATCTTCCTGATCGTCTGCGGGTTGATCCCCAAGGTTGGCGCGCTGATCCGCACCATCCCGATCGAGGTTCTGGGCGGCGGCGTCATTGTGATGTTCGGCATGGTGGTTTCTGCCGGTGTCTCGATGCTGTCGGACGTGGTCTGGAACCGCCGCAACATGGTGATTTTTGCGATCGCGCTGTCGATCGGTTTTGGCCTGCAGCTGGAGGTGATGAACCTCAAGCCGGGGTCGCCGAACGCGCTGCAGTATCTGCCTGATACCCTGCGCATCCTGGCGGCCTCGGGCATTCTGCCTGCTGCGTTGATTGCCATCGTGCTGAACCTGATCCTGCCGGAAGAGCTGGCGGATGAGGCCACTGAGGAAGTCTCCGGCGGGATGAGCGGCCATGGCAAAGGGTCGCTGCCGCATGAGGACCGCGTCTGATCGCGGCTTTCGGACTGCATCTGACAATACCAAAGCCGGCCCTGAGACGGGTCGGCTTTGCTGTTTCGGCGGGGCAGCCCATGTGAAACCTGCCGCTTTGTGATGCGATGCGGAGACGTGCAGAATGTGTTTCTGGGCGAGGCTCAGAAATCGACCTCGATGGCGATGCCCTGCGCCACCGCCAGATCAACAACCGAAGCCGCCACAGCCAGGTCCTGCAGACCGACACCGGTGCCGTCGAACAGGGTGATCTGATCGGCCGAAGTGCGGCCCGGATTTGTGCCGTTGATCACCGCGCCAATCTGGGCCACGTCGGACTCCCGGATCAACCCCTGCGCCACAGCGTGCTGTGCCTCCCCTATGGAGATGGATTGCGCCACCTCGTCGGTGAACACGGATGCCTTGACCAGCAGTTCGGCCTCGACCTCCTGCTTGCCTTTGGTGTCGGTGCCCATGCAGGCGACATGGGTGCCGGGGCTGACATGGTCGGCCAGCAGCGACGGCGCAAAGGCCGAGGTGATGGAGAGGATCACATCCGCCTCTGCCATGCCGGGGAGATCCACCGCTTCAAACGGTACGCCAGCCTCAGCCGCGACTTTTTCGATATTGGGCAGCATTTCGGGGTGGTAGTTCCAGCCGATGACCTTTTCGAACGGGCGCTGTTCAAGGGCTGCGCGCAGCTGGAAAGTGGCCTGATGGCCGGCGCCGATCATGCCGATTACCTTGGCGTCATTGCGGGCCAGATGCTTGATCGAGACCGAGGACGCCGCGGCGGTGCGCAACGCGGTCAAGAGATTGCCGCCCACCATCGCCTTGGCCTTGCCGGTGTCCGGGTCAAACAGGAACACGGTAGATTGGTGATTGATCAGCCCGCGTTTTTCCAGGTTGTTCGGCCAGTAGCCGCCGGCCTTGAGGCCCAGCGTCAGGCCCGCGCGGTCAAAGCCGCCCTTGAAACCATAAAGCGCGTCCTCATGGCCAATCGCCTCGCGCACCACAGGAAAGTTATAGGCATCATCCGATGCCATGGCGGCAAAGACTTTCTCGACCGCAGCAAAGGCGGCCTCGCGGGTCATCAGCCCCGCTATTTCCTTTTCCGGAACGATATACATGTCTGGTTCTCCTCAGCAAAAAGCCGGCGGAGAGCGGCTGTGCGCAGCTCCGCCAGTTTGGGGATGGGGTGGTTAGTAAGCCTTGCCGCGGGCCGAGACAGGCCAGACGGTTTCGACCTTGCCGCCCCGGACACCCACGTACCAGTCATGCACATTCGCCGTCGGGTCGCAGTGGCCGGGGACCAGGCGCAGCTTGTCGCCAACTTTCAGCGCGTCGGCAGGGTCTGAAACCACGCCGTGCTCATCCGAGCATTGAATGTATTCCACGTCGTCGCGACCAAAGATGACCGGCAGGCCGCTGTCCACGGATTGCGCCTTGAGGCCTGCGTCGACAATGGCTTTTCCGACCTTGGCGTGGCTCATCACCTGAGTCAGCAGGAAGAAGGCGTTTTCCCATTCGCCCTGGTCGATCCGGTTGCCGTCCTTGTCCAGAATGCGGCCATAATCCGCGTCCATGAAAGCGTAGGAGCCGCACTGCAATTCGTTGTAAACATCCGAGTTCGATTCAAAGTAGTAAGAGCCAGTGCCGCCGCCGGAGACCAGCTCGCAGGCGATGCCTTCGGCCTTCAGACCCTCTACCGCATCGGCCACGTGTGCGATGGCAATGTCCAGCTTGGCTTTGCGGTCCTCGTAGCTGTCCATGTGCTGCATTGCGCCCTGATAGGCCTGGATGCCGGAAAACCTGAGGTTCTCTGCCGCAGTCACTGCCTTGGCGATCTCGACAACCGCCGCAGTCGTGGTCACGCCGCAACAGCCGGCGCCACAGTCGATCTCGACAAAGACTTCCAGCTCGGTGCCGCGCTTTTGCGCCGCCGCCGACAGGTCGGCAACATTGGCCGGATCGTCAACGCAGACGATGATGCGTGCGCCCAGCTTGGGCAGGCGGGCCAGCCGGTCGATTTTGCGCGGATCACGTATCTGGTTGGAGACCAGCACGTCCTTGATGCCGCCGCGGGCAAAGACTTCGGCCTCGGACACCTTCTGGCAGCAGACGCCAACTGCGCCGCCCAAGCGTTCCTGCAGCTTGGCCACATCCACGGATTTATGCATCTTGCCGTGGACCCGGTGGCGCATGCCATGCGCCTTGGCATAATCGCCCATCTTCTTGATGTTGCGCTCCAGCGCGTCCAGGTCGAGGACCAGCGCCGGGGTCTGGATGTCAGCCTCGTCCATGCCGGGAATGGCCGGGACGTCATAGCCGACTTCAAGCTCTTCGAATTTGGTCTGTGCGTTCATGGTTCTATTCCCCAGTTTAGCTGTTCATCCAGGGCAGCTTGTCGAGGTCGACATTGCCGCCGGTGACGATCAGGCCCACGCGTTTGCCCGCGAAGGCCTGTTTGTTTTTCAGTATGGTGGCCAGTGGCACCGCCGAGGATGGCTCCATCACGATGCGCAGGTGCTTCCAGATCATTTTCATCGCCTCGATGATCTGGGCATCCGACGCGGTGTAGATTTCGCTGACGTGGCCCGAGACAAAATGCCAGGTCAGGTCTTTCAGCGGCACCAGCAGCCCGTCGGCAATGGTCTTGGGCGCATCATCGGCGATGATGTAACCCGCCTTGAAGCTGCGGTAGGCGTCATCGGCCTGCTCTGGCTCTGCCGCGATCACCTGGGTTTCCGGTGCCAGGGTCGACAGCGTCAGGCAGGTGCCGGAGATCATGCCGCCGCCGCCGATGGGTGCGACAACCATGTCCAGGCCATCGGTCTGTTCCACAAACTCCCTGGCGCAGGTGCCCTGCCCTGCGATGACCCGGTGGTCATTGTAGGGATGCACAAAATCGCCGCCGGTCTCGGCCTGCACTTTGGCAAAACTCTCCTCACGCGAGGAGGTCGAGGGCTCGCATTCGGTGATCCTGCCGCCGTAACGGCGCACGGTGTCCTTCTTGGCCTGCGGCGCGGTGCGCGGCATCACCACGTTGCAGGGAATGCCGCGCAGCATCGCGGCATAAGACAGGCAGGAGGCATGGTTGCCCGAGGAATGCGTCGCCACACCCTTGGCGGCCTGCGCCGCGTCCAGCCCGAACACCGCGTTACTGGCGCCGCGCACCTTGAAGGCGCCCGGTTCCTGGAAGTTCTCGCATTTGAAGAACAGCTCCGCCCCGGTCAGCTCATTCAGGTAGGCAGAGGTGCGCACCGGCGTGCGGCGGATGTGGGGCTGGATGCGCTCATGCGCCGCCAGCATGTCCTCATAGGTCGGGATATACATCGCGGTATCCTTCATCAGGCGGCAGCCTTGGTGCTGTTGGCCTGGGTGCCGCGGTAGTAATCCTGCGCCGCCGCCACGCCAGAGCCCAGCTGGATGTTCAGGCCGAGGTCGGCCATGACCATTTCGGCGGTGGCGAGGCCTGATAGCGCCATCACGTCGGTCAGGCTGCCCAGATGGCCGATGCGGAACACCTTGCCTGCGACGGCGCCCAGGCCGGTGCCAAAGGCGACGCCGTATTTCTCCGCCGCCAGGCTCACGAATTTATTGGCGTCAAAGCCTGCCGGCGTGCGGATCGCGCTGACGCTGTCGGAATAGACGTCGGGCGACACAGCACAGAGCTCCAGCCCCCAGGCCCGGACGGCCGCGCGGACGCCCTCGGCGATCCGGTGGTGGCGGGCAAAGACATTCTCCAGCCCTTCGTCCAGCAGCATGCCACACGCCATGTTCAGACCGTTCAGCAGCCCGACAGAGGGTGTGTAGGGATAGGCATTGTTGGCATAGCCGTTGGCCATATCCTTGATATCAAAGAAGGTGCGCGGCAGGGTCGCGGTTTCTACCGCCTGCATCGCCCTGGGTGAGACGCCAACGATGGCCAGGCCGGGTGGCAGCATGAAGCCTTTTTGCGAGCCGGTGACGGCAATATCGACGCCCCATTCATCCATCCGGAAATCCATCGAAGCGATTGAGCTGACGCCGTCGACAAACAGCAGCGCCGGGTGGCCGGCGGCATCCAATGCGCGGCGGACAGCGGCAATGTCGGATTTCACGCCGGTTGCGGTCTCGTTGTGGGTTGCCAGAACCGCCTTGATCTCATGCGCCGTATCTGCGGTCAGGATTTCCTCGTAGCGGTCCGCAGGCAGGCCTTCGCCCCATGGGGTTTCGACAAGCTGAACGTCCAGCCCGTGGCGCTGGCACATGTCGATCCAGCGGTGGCTGAACATGCCGTTGCGCGCCGCCAGCACCTTGTCTCCCGCACTCAGAGTATTGCTGATTGCCGTTTCCCAGCCGCCAGTTCCGGTCGACGGAAAGACAAAAATCTCGGCGCTTTCGCTTTTCAGAACCTTCTTTACCCCGGCCAGTGCCGGGTGCAGGATCTGACCGAACAGCGGCGAGCGGTGGTCCAGTGTCGGCATGTCCACAGCCTTGCGCAGGGCTTCGGGCATATTGGTCGGACCGGGGATGAAAACTGGGTTTTGAAAGCTCATTTCGTGCCCTCCTGTGGCGATTTCCTTCACAGTAAAGGGAAGCTGTCCGCAGGTGAATTTTTTTGAAAAAAGATTTCAAAAACTGGAAAAATGGAGAAAAACTTCATAATTTCAAGCACTTTAGTTTTTTCACTGTACAGAAGTGATTTTCATAATTATCCATAAGCTGCTGCTTGAATTGCCTAGAAAGGCCTGGAAATGCCCCAGCCGCCGCGCCGCAAAGGCCGCCCAAAAAGCTTTGATTCCGCCAACCAGCCAGCCACCATTCAATCGCTTGACCGGGCGCTGGATGTGCTGGACGCGCTGGCCGGTGCCGGCGGTATGACGCTGACCGAACTCTCCACTGCACTCGACCAGTCGGCCGCCACCATGTACCGGGTGCTGGCCACCCTGGAGGCGCGCCAGATTGTCGAAACAGAACCGCAAAGCCAGACCTGGCATATCGGTGCCATGGCCTTCCGCCTTGGCTCTGCTTTTCTGCGCCGTTCCAGCGTCATTGAACGCGCCCGGCCGGTGATGCGCGAGCTGATGGAGGCCACGGGGGAGACCTCCAACCTCGGCATCGAACGGGGCGGTGATGTGATGTTTGTGAGCCAGGTGGAAACCCATGAATCGATCCGCGCTTTCTTTCCGCCCGGAACAATTTCACCGATGCATGCGTCGGGCATTGGCAAGGCCTTGCTCAGCTGTTTTGAAGAAGATCAGCTCATCCGTTTTCTGCGCGGGCGCAGCCTGGAGCGGTTCACAGCAAAAACCCTGACCACGGCGGAGGCTTTGCGCGCAGATCTGGCGCAGATCCGCAACCGTGGCTGGTCTTTTGATGATGAGGAAAAGGCGCCCGGCATGCGTTGTGTCGCAGCGCCGGTTTTTGGGATGCAAAATGAGGTGCTGGCCGGGATTTCCATTTCTGGCCCCACGGCGCGGATGCCGGACGGCGGCATCACCGGCATCGGCGCTCTGGTCAGGGAAGCCGCGCAGAAACTCTCCTATGGATTGGGCGCATCTGCGGCAGATGAGACCCCGCCCGGCTGACAAGCCGGGCAGCGCCCGGGCACATATCCGGGCCGGGCGCTACGCCCGCTTTCAGCGCAGCGGTGCCAGTGGCATGTGGCGGTTCACATCTTTGTACAGCAAATATCGGAACTTGCCCGGACCGCCTGCATAGCAGGCCTGCGGGCAAAACGCGCGCAGCCACATGTAATCGCCGGCCTCGACCTCGACCCAATCCTGGTTCAGCCGATAAACCGCCTTGCCTTCCAGCACATAAAGCCCGTGCTCCATCACATGGGTCTCGGCAAAGGGGATCACTGCGCCGGGTTCAAAGGTAACAATGGTCACATGCATGTCGTGGCGCAGGTCGTTCGGGTCTACGAACCGCGTGGTTGCCCATTTCCCTTCGGTTTCCGGCATCGGGGTCGGTTCGACATGTTTGTCGCTGGTGACAAAGGCCTCGGGTGCATCCAGCCCCGCAACCGCCTGATAGGCCTTGCGGATCCAGTGGAACCGCACAGGCGCATCGCCGGTGTTGCGCAGGCTCCAGACAGCTTGTGGCGGCAGGAAGGCATAGCCGCCCTCCTCCATGTCATGCGCGGTGCCATCGATGGTCAGCGTCATGGCGCCCTGCACCACAAACAGCACCGCCTCAACCCCCGGCTCGGTGTCCGGGTGGTCGCTGCCGCCGCCGGGCTGCAGCTCGGCGATATATTGGGAAAAGGTCTCGGCAAAGCCGGACAGGGGCCGCGACAGCACCCAGAAACGGGCCTTGTCCCAAAACGGCAACAGGCTGGTCACGATATCGCTCATCGTGCCTTTGGGGATCACCGCATAAGCATCGGTGAACATTGCACGGTCAGTCAGCAGCTGGGTTTGCGGCGGCAGCCCGCCTTCCGGTGCGTAATAGGATCGTTGGGTCATCGGCTGCCTTTCCTGCTGAAGTGCTGCCCCATTGATACCCGTCTGCCCGGAGCAACCGAACTTATTTCCGTATCAAGAATGCTTGAAGGATTATCTTGGTATTTTTGAAGACCGCAGAGACCGCTTCTATCCGCCGCCGCCAATATCCTCAGGCGCGATGGAGACGGTTTTCACAACGGCGAAACAATCTGTACCGGGATCAAGGTGCAAAGCCTGTGCCGAACGCCGGGTCACCCGTGCAAGGACCCGGCCTGCAGGCGTGTTCAGCGAAACAATGGCGCCGGGGCCGCTGCCGGTGCGGATCTGTTCAATTGTACCCGGTAAAATGTTCAGCGCGGACAAGCCTTCAGGAGGTTGGCGCGACAGGATCACATCATGGGCTGAAATTCTGACGCGGGTGATACTGCCGGGCGTCTTGGTGATTTGCGGCAGGAACAGCGGCACGCCTCCTGCGTCCAATTCCGTCAAACCGTCGCTGTGGTGCCGGACAACCTTTGCCTCCAGCAACGCCCCGGCGGCCCGGACACCCGTCGGCATGATGGCAGGATCGCCCAGCACTTCGGCGGCAGGGCCCTGCCGCTGCACCTTGCCGTCCTGCAGCACCACAATTGTTGTCGCCAGCCGGGCCACTTCGGCCACCGAATGGCTGACATAAAGGATAGGGATGCCGGTTTCGTCCCGCAGCTGCTCAAAATAGGGCAGGATCTCTGCCTTGCGTGCCTCATCCAATGCCGAGAGCGGTTCATCCGCCAGGATCATCTGAGGGGCCGACAGAAGGGCGCGGCCAATTGCCACCCGTTGCTTTTCCCCCCCCGAAAGCCCGCTGGGCCGCCGCGTAAGAAGCGGCCCGATACCCAGCATGTCCACCACGCGGTCCAGGCTTTCCCGGCTGGCATCGCGCGGCGCAAACCATTGTCCGAACAGCAGGTTCTGGCGCACCGTCAAATGCGGAAACAGTCGCCCTTCCTGAAACACATAGCCCATGCGGCGCTTGTGCGGCGGCAGGCAATGGTGACGTTCCGTGTCCAGCAGCACGTTGCCATTCAAAACCACCCGCCCCTGGCTGGGCCGCAACAGACCCGCCACGGCCTGTATGACCGTTGTCTTGCCAGTGCCGGAGCGTCCAAACAGAACGGTGACGCCAGGTGGCGCCTCAAATTCCACATCCAGCTCGAACCCGGGAAGGGCATGGCGCAGCGAAACCGTCAGCATCAGCGACCCCCCATTCGCGCAGCGGCGCGGCGGGCAAGCAGCTCCGACAGCAGCAACGCGCTGAGAGCAACGGCAATCGAAACCAGCGTCAGGCGCAGCGCCGCGCTTTCACCGCCCGGCACCTGCAGAAAGGTGTAAATCGCAGAGGGCAGCGTTTGTGTCTGGCCCGGGATGCTGGACACAAATGTGATGGTGGCGCCGAATTCGCCCATCGCCTTGGCAAAGCCCAGAACCGTGCCAGCGATCAGCCCCGGCAGGATCATTGGCAGGGTGATCGTGGCAAAGCACATCAAACGGGAGGCCCCCAGGGTTGCGGCGGCCTGTTCCAGCTTGGGGTCCACGGCCTCCACCGACAGGCGGATTGCCCGCACCATCAGTGGAAAGGCCATGATGGCTGCTGCCAGCGCGGCACCGGTCCAGCGAAAGGCAAAAACAATACCGACCTGCTGCAAAACACTGCCAACCGGGCCTTTGGTGCCAAACACCATCAGCAACAGATAGCCGGTCACCACAGGCGGCAGAATGAGCGGCAGATGAACCAGGCTGTTGAGGATCTGCTTGCCGGGGAAGTGCCAGCGCGCAAGGGCATAAGCCACAAACACCGCGAGCGGCAGCGCCGCCAGCGTTGCCCAGATTGAGACCTGA
Source organism: Rhodobacteraceae bacterium (ex Bugula neritina AB1) (assembly GCA_001730095.1). GTDB lineage: Bacteria > Pseudomonadota > Alphaproteobacteria > Rhodobacterales > Rhodobacteraceae > Leisingera. The sequence continues at coordinate 29,653 of MDLF01000008.1, read as the reverse complement.
AGCGACAGCAGCACCGCTTGCCATTCTTCTGGCCCCAGCCATGCCGCTCCGCCGCTCACCTGCCTGGTACTCCAAAGCCGTGGCGCTCAAAAATCTCCATGACCGCAGGACTGCGCAGAAAATCCAGAAATGCCTGGGTTCCGGTGCCCTCTCTGTCGGCTATTGCAGCGGCTGGATAGACAATTTCAGGATGGCTGCCCTGCGGAAAGGCCGCAACGACCGAAACCGCCGGGCTTGCGGCGGCGTCCGTGGCATAAACCACGCCAAGAGGCGCTTCGCCTGAGGCGACCAAAGCCAAAGCCGCGCGCACATTTGTCGTCTGCGCCACCTTGGGCTCAACGGCGGGCCATTGTGCCAGAGAGGCCAGTGCAGCCTTGCCGTAAATCCCGGCCGGGACGGCATCGACCAGCGCCATCGCAAGGCGGCCGTCGCCCAGCACCTGAGCCAGATCACTGGTTTCCAGATCCAACAGTGGCGCATTGTCGCCATGTGCAATGAGAACCAGCCGGTTTGACAGAAGATCTTGCCGTGTGGCGGGGTCCGTCAAACCGTCCTGCTGCAGAACATCCATCCATCCCGGGTTGGCGGAAATGAAGATATCTGCCGGGGCGCCCAGCTGGATCTGCCGGGCCAGCGCCGGCGAGCCGGCATAGGAGAGCGTGACTTGCAGGCCGGTGCGCTCCTCAAAGGCGGTGGCGGCCTCGTCCAGAGCGGTCTTTGTACTGGCGGCCGCAAAAACAGTGATGTCGGCCTGTGATTGCCCGGCCAGGCTCAGCACCAAGACCCAGGCAACAGCAAGGCTTCGCCGGAAAACCGGCGAAGCCAATGCATTCAGTACTGAAGTCAAACAGGCGCTCATCTCCCCTAAGGGACTACCTGTGCAGACAGGCTCCGGCAAACGGAAACTGGTCCGATGCGTCTTGCGGGGGTCCGGCGCAGGCACAGCGCCAGGACGGTCCGCAGGTCAAAACAGATCGACGGCGCCTGCAGCGGCACCTGCGGCTGCGGGTGCAGGAACGGGGGCCGGACGAGCTGCCGCGCGCTGCTCCAGTTCGCCGAGTTTGCGGTCGTCCTTCACATGGGTTTGCTGAGCGGCGCCGGTGCAGGCATGGAACCGCACTCGGCGCGCCGAGGTGCCGCCGACGCTGGAGGACACGCAAGGGATGCTTTCGTCCCGCAGGAATTGCTGAACAAACTCGGTATTGGCTGCACCGATGTCGGACAGGTTTGCCGACATTTTGGCGCCGCCGAACACCTTCGCCTTCAGATTCGATCGGATGGCGCCCTTTTTGAGAATGCCGTTGATCAGCAGTTCCATCGCGTGAATGCCGTAGCGTGCGTTGGCAGCCCCCCCCTGGCGGGAATTGGCCAGAAGGAAATGATTCATTCCACCCACACCATTTTCCGGATCATAAATACAAGCCGAGATACAGGAGCCAAGGACCGTGGAAAACATGATCTTCGGATCCGTGCTCACCCGGTATTCCCCTTGCAGCACCGTTACGGATTTCGATGTGGCGAAAACAGTCGTCAAAGTCAGATCCCTTCCTGCAGTTCGTTCAGGCCTTGCAAGCCTGTAGTAGTGTATTGGCCATCCGGGCCAGCGGGACTTGCTGCTGGGCAGCGCCCATTTCCCAGGCCACGCGCGGCATGCCATAGACAACCGAGGATTTTTCATCCTGGGCAAAGGTTTTTGCACCGGCCTTGCGCAGCTCCAGCAGACCCCTGGCCCCGTCTTGACCCATGCCGGTCAGGATGGAGGCGATGACGTCTTTTCCATATGGCACGGCAGAGGTGAACAGAGCGTCAACAGACGGGGTGTGGCCGGAAATATCCGGACCTTCCTTCATCCGCAGCCGCAACGGTTTGCGGCTGGTCAAACCCATGTGTCGGCGCTGGCCGGCCGCAATATAGACATGACCGGGCTCCAATGTGGTGCCGTCTTCAGCAGGGCGCACGCGGGCCGGACAGATCCGATCCAGCAGCGAGACCAGGCCAGAGCCGAAATTCTTGCCGGTATGCTGCACGATCAGGGTTGGCGGGCAATCGAATGGAAAGCCAACCAGAACGCTGCGCAAAGCCTCCACCCCACCTGTCGAAGACCCGATCAGGATCAGCTTCTTGCTGCCGCCTGTTGCCACTGCGGGTCGGGCTGCTGCAGATCTCGCCGCGGACCCGAGGTTGCGGCGCGGTGCATTCAGCATCATGTCAAGATACTGAGCAAACTGACTGGGATGGTCGGATTTCGTCAGCTCAAAGATGCCTGCTCCGACGTCCAGAAGCGGCGAGGACTTGCGGGCCGGAGTCGCTCCCTGGGTGTCCATCACGGAAACCCAACGGGTGTCCATGGCAGAGAACAACGCCATCATCATCTCGAATTCGGGCAGTTTGGTGAACCCGTCTTCGACAAAGGCAAACACCGGCTGCGCGGCTTCTGCCTGATTGTAGGCCATCATCAGATTGTTGGCCAAAAGCACTTTCATGCCGGGATTGGCCGATTCCATATAGCCCTGCAAAGTTCGGGCAAAGTTACGGTCTGTGGTAATTATCAATAAGTTACGCGAAGACAATGGAATCCCCCGTCAAGTTGCAGTGCCCGTAGAATTGCAGGCACAGGTTGCCATAGTCTGAAGGCGCCGCATTATTTGCGGCGCCTTCTGGATTTTTCAGAAGTCCTGCCAGAGATCGCGTGCGGCGTTGCTGCCGCTGTCGGCTGCCGCGGCGGCTGGGGCCGGGCTGGCTTCGAGGTCCCAGCTGTTGTCGCCATGTGCGGAAGGGGCCGGGCTGGCGGCCGGTGCGGCCGGTGCTGCGGCAGCGGGGGCTGCCCGGCGGGCGGCCGGTGCTGCGCTGCCGGAGACCCGGAAATGTGCGACCATCTCCGCCAGTTTGCCTGCGTCGGTATTCAGCATGTGACCAGCCGCAGTGGCCTGTTCCACCATTGCTGCGTTCTGCTGGGTTACCTGATCCAGCTGGGTCACGCCGGTGTTGATCTCATGCAGGCCGGTCGATTGTTCGGCGGCGCCTTCGGCGATGCCAGACACCAGCTGCGAGATATGGGTGACCTGCTCGACGATGCTCTGCAGCGCCTCGCCGGCCTTGCCGACCAGATCGACGCCGCGCTCCACCTGTTTGGAACTGTCGCCGATCAGCGTCTTGATCTCCATCGCCGCGTCAGAGGACCGCTGCGCCAGGGCGCGCACCTCGCTGGCAACCACCGCAAAGCCCTTGCCGGCCTCGCCTGCCCGTGCCGCCTCGACGCCGGCGTTCAGCGCCAGCAGGTTGGTCTGGAAGGCGATGTCGTCGATCACGCTGATGATCTGGCTGATGTGGTTCGAGCTCTGCTCGATCTCGGTCATCGCCGAGACCGCGCTCTGCACCACTTCGCGGTTGTTCTCCGCCTCGGTGCGGGCCTCGGCCATGGTGGTTTCGACGCTGCGGGCGCCGTCGGCGGCGGATTTGACGCTGGCGGTCAGCTCATCCAGTGCCGCAGCTGTCTGCTCCAGCGTTGCCGCCTGGCTTTCGGTGCGGTGCGACAGGTCGTCGGAGGCCTGGCTGATCTCGGCGGCGCCATTGCGGATACTGCCGGAGGCTTCGATCACCTGCTGCACAGTGCCGCTGAGGTTGCTGACGGTGCTGTTGAAGTTCTGCCGCAGCTGCTCGTATTCTTCCGGGAAGGCAGAGGTGATCGGCTGCGAGAAATCGCCATCCGCCAGCTGCACCAGGCCGGCGCTGAGGTTTTCCACCACCTGCTGTTGCTGGCGCTGCATCTCGGCGCGCTCCTCTTCGGCGGCGCGGGCCAGCTTCAGGTCGTCCTGCATGGAGACCAGGGTCCGGCCGATCTTACCGATTTCATCGCCGCGGTTTGCCGCGTCGACCTCGATGTCGAGATCGCCCGAGGACACGGCCTCCATATCGGTGCAGATCCGGTCAATCGGTCGGGTCACAGACCGCGCGAACAGCCAGCCAAAGAGCGACACAAAACCGGCGCAGATCAGCGAAATCATGATCATGATCTGACGCTGCGCGTTCGCCGGGGCGAGAATTTCTGCTCGGTCCAGTTCTGCAACCAGCGCCCATTGCAAGTTGCGAAAGGCTACTGGCTCTGCGACGGCGGATACGATCCGGCCGCCGGGTTTTTCGATGGCGGGATAAAACGATACCGCATGGGCAGAGTCCGCCTCTGTAGAATGCTCAGGCGCAGCTGCGATGGCATCTTGAATATGTGGCAGCCGACCGACGTCGCCAAGAAGACCATGGCCGCCATCCTGCCGGGACATGGTCCGAGCCTTGAAGTCCGGTCCGACCAGATAGATGTCGAGTGTTTCAAGATCACCGCCGAACGTGGTCGTGATGCTGGAAATCTCATCAATTGCGACCTGCAGCGCAAAAACTCCGAGATAGCGCCCGTTGCTGTCCAGGATGCGGGTGGCGGCAAAGGCCGCCGGAGCGTCCGCACTTGGGGCATAGGGGGCGATGTCGGAGAAGTAGACCTGCTCTTTTTCTCCCTGGGCGGCCAGTTCAAAGGCCTCAGCCAGCCCGGTTTCCTTGTAAAGGCCGGAAATCAGATTGGTGGCATAGTCTGCTTCCTTGGTGACCGAGAAGATCACGTCCCCTTCGGGGTTGATCAGGAAAATGTCGTAAAAGCCAAGCCTTTCCATCATCGCCTGAAAGGCGGTGTGATTGCGGTCGAAGTGAATGTCATAGGGCGATGCAGCCGTAGCGAACATCGACAGGGCGCTGACCTCCGCCTGGTCGCCGCTGCTGCGGCTGCTCCAGGTTGCTCCCATGTCTTTCATAGCTTTGGCCGTTGAGGGCACGGAAGAGACCGTCAAAGTCGCGGCTTCAATGGATTTCAAATAGGATTGAAGCGCGGTTTCGCGGTCCCGGACCAGGGATTGCAGAACAATCTCGGCATCGTGAACGATGCTGCGGCGAAAGTAGCTGCTGCTGAAGGAAATCAGGACAATCGTTACGGTCAGTGCTGCGCCGACAATCAGTAGGGGAAGCTTGCGGGCCAATTTCAGGTTTTTGAACATCGATATGTTTCACTTCTGACAGAAGGCTGACGGCTTGACGCCGCGCAGAAAGCTGCGTTTGAGATGGATACAACGCCAGATTGATTTTTTATTCATTAACGTCGGGCAGGTTGGCGGCGAAATTTGTTCAATTTGATACTTTCTGTCGCCATGCAACAGCCGCCTGAGGTCAGGCACGTGCCCTGCGCAGGGCAGGCAGCCTGCGGGATTGGTTGACTGTCGCATAACTTTCTAAGCCTGGCTGGGAAGCCCATCTGAAACCCGGCGCCGCTGGGTCATGCCGGGTTGGGAGCAACCGCCAAATTTCACAGTGAGCCTTTGGGGCTGACGAGAGAGGTGAAATTAAGGTTTTGGGCGCCGAATGGGCTGAGCAGCCTGCGTGCTGTGTGCCGAGAGCACTGCTTCCTGCAGCCAGGCATGTTAACCAAACCGGCCGTTGGACGGCCGAATCGAAGCCTGTGCGGGCCGGGCTGCGCCTGTTTCAGCCGCAGAAATCTTCTTTATTGTTCGCGGGTTGGAAAAAATATTTACTGTTTGTTTACTTTTCCTGGCCAAGCCCCCGGTTTTTTTGCCATGGTTAAGCATCAATAACCGGGGGGTTAGGGAATTGTTAACGCTGCCGCATTCTGCCCACTTTTTAGTCTCAGCCCGTCGATTTTGGGTCTCATTCCGGCCGCACGCCTGAATGACGATCCCTTTCGTGGGAACCTGGAGTGGGTTATGAGACAGATTATTGCTGCAATTGCGGCGTGCCTGACCCTGGGCACGCCATTCAGCACAGCCGCGGAAGAACCCCGGCAGCGTGCTGGATCAATTCAAGGGCTGGACGCCGTCGGGCGGCTGAATATCGCGAATAAAACCATGTGCACCGGCGCATTGGTGGCGCCGCAGCTGGTGCTGACAGCTGCGCATTGCTTGTTTGATCCCCAAACGGGGGCAAGGATTGATCCGCATAGCATCCGGTTCGAGGCCGGGCTTTCCGGGCGCCGCGCCGTTGCTTTGCGGCAGGTGGTAAAGGCTGTATTGCATCCGCAGTACCAGTACCGCCCGTCCGGCACCCATCAAATTGGTAGTGACATAGCTGTTTTGCGTCTGGACCGGCCGATCAGCCGCAGCCAGATTGCTCCGCTGGTCATGGATGTGGGGGCTGAGCGCGGGGATACTCTGGACGTTCTGTCCTACACGCAGAATCACGCGACACGACCCAAACTGAATCGCTCTTGCAGCGTTCTGGCCCGCAAAAGCCGCACGTTGGTGATGTCCTGCTTGGTGGACTTCGGGGCCTCTGGTTCGCCCGTTCTGACCAGGCGCCCAGGCCAGGCGCCCCGTCTGGTTTCAGTGATATCGGCCAAGGCCGCCATGGGGCACCGTGCAGTGTCGATCGGCACAGCCCTGGATGCGACGCTCCGCGACCTGATCCGCCGGGCCGGCTGATCAGCCGGGTTCTGCCTGTCCAGGCTGATGGGCCGCTGCATGATGGCGCGGTTTACGGTTCGCGCAGGGCTTCGCGGGACTTGTACAGCGGTTTCAGCAGGTATTGCAGCACGGTTTTGGACCCGGTCTGCAGCTCTGCTGTGGCCCGCATCCCCGGGCGGATTTCAATGGATTGCTGACGTTCGTTAAACCCGGATTTGTCGACCCGCACCGTCACCCGGTAGTAGGACTCGGCACGGGGGTTGCGTTCATCTTCGAAGGTATCGGCAGAGACGAAATCGACCTTGCCGCGCAGCGAGCCGTAGATGGTATAGTCATAGGCCGACAGCTTGATCGTGGCATCCTGGCCGGGCTGTACGCTGGCGATGTCTTCGGGCTTTACGCGTGCCTCGACAAACAGCTCTTCGCCCAGCGGGATAATTTCCAGGATCTCCTCTCCGGGGCGGATAACACCGCCAATTGTCGTGACCGCAAGACTGTTCACAATCCCTGCCATCGGCGAGGTGATGATGGTGCGGTTCAACTGGTCCACCGCCAATCGCTGTTCCTGCCGCAGAGTGGTGATCTCGCGCAAGGTCTGGGCGTATTCCTCGGCCTGCTCAAGTTCAGCGTGTGTCCCGATTTCGGTGTATTTGGCGCGCGCATCGGTGGCTGACTTGCGCGCCTTGTTCACCTCTATCAGTGCCACGATCTTCTGCTTATAGAGCGTTTCCATGTTGGCGAGCTCTGCGTTCAGCTGGTTCATGATCTGCCGGGCACTGTCGCGGCGGCTGGCAAAATCTGTCTGCCGCGCGGTCAGTAGTCCGCGTTCTGAGGCGAGGATGCCGGGTGAACGCTGCGCCAGCATATCCGGCACGGCGAATTCAAAAGCGCCTTTCATCTGTGCTTCCAGCCGGTGGCGTCTGATCTCCAGCGCGTCAATCTGGTTCTGAAGCTCATCCGCAGCAGTGCGGAATTTGGTGTCCTGCAGCTTGGCCAGCATTTGGCCTGCAGTGACGATATCGCCCTGACGCACATGCAGTTCTGCCAGGATGCCGCCTTCGAGGTTCTGCACGATCTGCGCACGGGAGGACGAGACCACCTGACCTTCACCGCGCACAATCTCGTCGATGGAGGCAAAGGCAGCCCAAATCAGGAAGGTGGCAACGGCTGCCAGCGCCAGGTAGATTATGCGGCTGGCGCTGCGCGGCGTCTCGGCATTGCCATAGGGGTCGTGCAGCGCCATGCTCATTTACCCTCTCCGGCGGCCAGATGGGCCAGAACCTGATCACGCGGCCCGTCCACCACCATCCGACCTGATTGCAGGATCAGGGTTCGGTTGGTCAGGGAAAGGATCGGCATCCGGTGGGTTGCGATCACTGCGGTGCGACCTTCCAGCCAGCTTTCCAAGCGGCTCACCAAGGTGCGTTCCAGCGTTTGGTCCAAGGCCGCTGTGGGTTCATCCAGCAGCACAACAGAGGGGTTCTGCAGCCATAGCCGCGCCCAGCCGATCGACTGGCGCTGGCCGATCGACAGCCCATGGCCGCCGTCGCTGATTGCCAGATCCAGCCCTTTGTGGTGGTTGCGCACATGGGCGCCGAGCCCGGCAAATTCCAACGCCTCCATCAGCCGGTCGTCGTCGCGTTCCAGCTGGTTCAGGTTCAGGTTGTCGCGCAGCGAGCCTGCAAACAGCCGCACATCCTGGCTGAGGTAGCCGATGTTGGCGCGCAGGTCGCGTGGGTCGATCTGCGCCATATCAGTGCCGTCAAGCAGAATGCGGCCCCGGTCGGGTGCGTAAAGCCCTGACAGAAGCTTCAGCAGGGTCGACTTGCCGGAGCCGTTGACGCCCAGCACTGCAATCCGCTGGCCCGGCGTGACAGCCACCGCCTGCACATCCAGCGTCGGTGCGGCATCATCTTCATACCGGAACATGATCTCGCGCAGCTCAAACCGGCCTTCGATCTTCTGGCGGCGCAGGTAGGTGCGTTCTTGTTCTTTCTCCTGCGGCGCCTGAGCAATGGCATCCAACCCTTCCAGAGCCGCCTTGACGTTGCTCCAGCGGGCCAGGGTGGCGGCAAACTGTGTCAGCGGCGCCAGCGTGCGGCTGGTCAGGATGCCGGTGGCGATGATGGTACCAACAGTGAATTCACCGGCAAACACCAGCAGGGTGCCCAGTACCACGGCGGTGATATAGGTTGCCTGCTGCACGCCCTGCGACCAATAGGTAAGAGCGCTGGACAGCTTGCGCTGCTCGGTCGCGGAATGGGAGGACAGCGTGTTCAGCTCATCCCACAGCCGCAGCACCCGCTCCTCTCCGCGCTGGGTCTTCACGGTGTCCAGTTCGGTGACCACCTCATGCAGCAACCGCCCGGCCTTGGCATTGGCGCCCTGTGTCTGCCGGGTGAATGTAATCATCTTCTTCTGCATGAAGTAGGCAGGCAGCAGCATCAGAATGCCGCCCGCGATGATTACCCAGACCACGGGCCCCGCAATCGAAGCAACCAGCAGCAAAAACACGGCAATAAAGGGGATATCAGCCAGCGTCGAGATGGTCGAAGAGGTGAAAAATTCCCGGACTGATCCAAAATCGCGCATCGCTGCAAACAGGCCGGAAGGCGGCAGCGGCTTCTTGTCGGAGCGCATACCGATCAGGCGACGCATCAGGTTGTGCTGCACCGATAGTTCGATCTGGCGTCCGGCTGAATCTGTCAGCCTTGCGCGGGCCAGTTTCAGCATCGCTTCCAGTGCAATTGCCAGGAAGGCACCGATGGCAAGCACCCATAGGGTGGCGTGCGACTGGTGTGGGACCACTCGGTCATAAACCTGCAAGGAAAACAGGGCGACGGACACCGCGAGGATGTTGGCGACCAGCGACCCCAGCATGATCTCGCCGACCTGGCGGCGGTACTTGGGGAATTCGCTCCAGAACCAGTGCCCGGGATCAATCTGCGGCGTATGTTTGGCCGCCATTTGCTTAAGTGAGGGGCGGGCGGACAGAACTGTTCCGGTGAAATATGGCGAGAACTCCGCCATTGGCACTTCAGTGCGGTTGTCCGCGCAGGACGTGTCGTAAATTGTCAGCACGTCCTCTGCCTGGCTCAGCACCAGCACGCATTGGCCGCCTGACATCACCGCCAGGGCAGGCCACAGGGCCGGGGTCAGGCTCTGTTTTTCCAGCACCTTGGGTTGCAGCCCCGTGGATTGCACGGCTTTGGCAAGCGTGTGCAGTGACAAATCGCCCGGCGTTTCCTTCCACAGGAAAGCGGCGATATCACTGACTGGCACCTCACTGCCTTTCAAGGCGGCGAGGGTGGCAATCAGGCTGGCGCGGTGCTGGATGCGCGCGGCTGCGCCTTCCAGAAGAGAGCCGACTTCAGGCTGCGCGTCCTGTGGTTTGGGGCGGTTGTCGGTTTTCGGCTTTATCTGCGCAGCCGGACCAAGAGCGGAACCGGGGGCGGAGGAAGGGCCGGGGGCAGGCTCCGCGGCAGTCTGCATTCCACTTTGTGCCGTGGTTTCAGGAGGGGCTGCCGGAACGGCCCGCAGCATTGGTTTGCTGCCGGCGGCGGGCAGGGGATGCGGAGGCTTTTGCGTGGTGTCGGTCAAATCTTGTCCCCATCAGCCAGAAGCCCCAGATCGCGTGCCAGCGCCAGCTGGATCAGCACAACCTCGTATTTTGCATCGATAAAGGCCTGCTCCCGACGCACCAGTTCTTCATAGACCTGGATGACATCCATGACCGGGCGCTGGCCCGCCTCGAACTGCTTTTGGAACAAGTCATAGGTCTCGCGGCTGCGCCGCACCAAAACCGCGGTTTCGCCTTCCTGCCGCTGATAGGAGGCGATCTGCTGCACTTGGCGGCTATAGGCGCGGCGGGCGGCTTCTTCGGCTTCGCCGACTTGGCGGGTTGCGGCCTCCTTGGAAGCTTCCAGTGCCTGAATGGCTGCAGGTGTGCCCAGACCCAGCGGTTGGCCCACGCCCAATGTGAGGCCTGCACCAGAGCCATCTGACGTCACGTTGCCAGAGGCGGCGATCTGCGGCAGCAGTCCGGCGCGGCCGGATTTGGCTTGTGCAATCGTGCGTTCGGCCTCGGCTTCTGCCCTGAGCACGGACAGGAACTGTCCCTGTCCGGGCGGTGTGCCAATGGACAGATGAGAAGGTTTCTGGCTGAAACTTTGTCCCGTCATGGCCTGCAACTCTGCACGTGCAGTGGCCGCAGCGTCCTGTGCAGTGGCGGTGGAAGTGCGGATGCCGCTGATCTTGCTGTCCACGACATTCAGGTCGGCACGGTCGGATACGCCGCCATCGACCCTGCCTTGCACAATCCGGCGGAACTCCTGCATCCGGCGCAAGGCGCGATCCCCATAGGCGGCTTTTTCGTCGCCGCGCAGCGCCGCAGCATAAAGCCCGACGGCGGTTTCCACGCGACCGTTCATGTCCTCCGACAGGCTGACGGCAGCCACTTCGACATCGGCGGCCGCAAATTCACGCTCCGCTTTGCGGCGGCCGTTGTCGAACAGCACCTGCTCAATCAGCAGGCCGGCAACCAGATCGCCCAGGTCGGTCAGGCTGACAGATGGCCCCAGGGTCGGAAACCAGTTCTTAGACGCAGCTTCGGCTCGCAGTTTGGCACTGATCAGCTCTGCTTCTGTCGCGCGCGAGGAAGCTGCGATGGCGGCGGTGGCCACCTGTCCGTAGGCGCTGTCTTCTGTCAGCAGCGAGCGGCGGTCCATCAGTGCGCTGATCACCGCAGAGGAGGTCTCTCCAGTCTGCGCGAAATTGCTGCGCGGAGCGCCTTCTGGCGCATCTCCGGCAGTGCCAAAAGGGGCGGGTGTGCAGCCGATTAGGCTGCACATCGCTGCGATGGCGCAAAGAAAGCGTCCCGGTTGCATCCTGCCCCTTGCCCTTTGCCCTTTGTTCAAGGCTTTTGATGTGTTGGGCCTGGCGGCAGTAACCGCTGCCAGGCCGGAAAATCAGATTATGGTGTTGATGTCTTCATCGACCACGACCGTAGTGCCGTCGTCACCCAGAGTGTAGACGGCGTAGGTTTCGCCATCGATGGTCTCGGTTTCACTTGTCTTGGCCGCTCCGGCAATGGTGAGCGTGTCCTGCTCTCCGGCCGCGTCATCCTTGCTGCCGTGCACAACCAGCCTGTTGCTATTGCCCGACAGGCTGTTGATGTCTGCTTCGGTCAGGGTCAGGTCGGCATTGTCTGCATGGATCAGATTGATTTCGCCGATGTTGAACCCGGACAGTCCCACATGGTCCAGGTCCGTTTCATCGGCATCGCTCTGGAACGCAACCAAAGTGCCTGAGCTGTTTCCTGCTGCATCCACACGGTTTACCACCAGTTGCGAGCCGTCCGGAACCTCTGCGTCGAAGTCAAACAGGGTCCTTCCGCCGCCCAGATCTGTCAGAGTGCCGCTGACCTCCGAAACGCCGCCTGTGCTGGTCAGCTCATGCACGGTGTCGCCCGCTGCGAAATCCTCGCTGAAGAAGCTGCTAACGCCGGTGCCGGAACTGATAACTTCGCCAACGTTCGGAGCGTCATAGTCGGTGTCGACGCTGAAGGCTTTACTCAGAGAGGCGGTGTTTCCGGCCGGGTCGGTCGCGGTTATTTCTGCCGTGGCTTCATAGGTGCCTTCCGGCAGGTCGCCGGCATCGAATTCCACGCTCCAGTTGCCATCGTCATCGACGGATGCAGCCCGGGTCACGCCTTCAATGGTGACATCGATCGTAGAGCCGGGTTCCACCGTGCCGGTCAGGGTCAGCCCCGCAGACTGCTCGGCGACATTCACGATGTCATCATCGGTTACGCTGTCAGCCTCGAACGGCACGACCTCAGTGTCGATGGTCAGGGTGTCGGTGATTTCCGCTGTGTTGCCGACTGTGTCCGTTGCAGTAACGATAACATCGGCTTCGTAGCTGCCTTGCGGAATGTCAGAGGCCGCGAAATCCACGCTCCAGTTGCCGTCGCTGTCCACGGTTGCAGTTTCGGTCGCATCGCCCAGCTGCACAACCACGGTTGAACCGGGCTCTACGGTTCCGGTCAGAGTGACACCGTCGCTGTGTTCGTTCTCGTTGACAACGCCATCCCCCTCGACGGTCGCTGTCTCGACTGTGAGCGGGTCGACCAGGGTATCCACATGCAGGTCCGCTGTGGCGGTTGCAGTGTTTCCTGCTTCGTCGGTCGAAGTGACGCTGATCGTTGTATCATATTCGCCGGCAGGCAGAGATCCGGCTTCGAATTCTGCAGCCCAGTTGCCATCGGCGTCTACCGTGGCGGTCCGGGTCACGCCCTCAACGGTGACGCTGACCGACGCACCAGCCTCGCCAGTGCCGGTCAGGGTAAGGCCCGCTGTGGCTTCTGCATTGTTGACGATGTCGTCACCGCCTGCCTGATCAGCGTCGATGGCCACCGAGGTGATGGTGTCTACACGGACTGTTCCAGTAGAAGTTTCTGTGTTGCCATAGGCATCGGTTGCGGTGGCGGTCACTTCTGCGTCGTATTCACCGGAACTGATTTCCGACGCGGCAAAAGCGGCGCTCCAGGTCCCTTCGTCGGTGGCCGTTACCGTACGCGTGACCCCTTGGAAGGTCACCTCCACGCTGGCCCCGGCTTCAGCGGTGCCAGTCAGGGTCACCCCGTCCGCGGCCTCTGCGCCATTGATCATGTCGTCGCCGCCAGCCTGGCCGGCATCAACTGCAACCTCGGTTTCCGTGTCGATATGGAGCGTGGACGTGGCTGTTGCCGTGTCGCCGCCAGCATTTGTAGATGTCACAGTGACCGGCGCATCATATTCGCCGCCGGTAATCTCAGAGGCTTCGAAATCTGCGCTCCAGGTCCCTTCATCTGTAGCTGTGACTGTCCGGGTCACGTCCTGAAAGGTGACTTCTACAGTGGAGCCAGCCTCAGCGGTGCCAGTCAGGGTCACGCCAGAAGCGGCTTCGGTTGCACTGATGGCGTCGTCGCCGCCAGCCAGGCCGCTGTCGATAGCCACAAATGTGTTGCCGTTGTTGCCGCCACCTGTGCCGCCGCCATCGTCGTCACCTCCGCCGCCGCTGCCGGCAATTACTGCGGCTCCGACGACGCCCGCAGCAGCACCTGCCGCGCCCAGGCCGCCGAACAGCGGCGCCACGAGCGGTGCCACCACCGGTTCGATCCGGTCAACGTCCAGGAACACCATCTCGTCATAGGCGCTCCATTTGCCAGCCAGATCCAGCGGTTCATAGGTCGCAAACAGCATGCCGCTGGATTTGTCCTCCAGCACCACTTCAACGAACTGGCCTTCTTGGCTCAGGAACAGGTTTTTGCCGCCGGTTGCGCCAAAGGCGTAGTAGTTCTCCAGCACCAGCTCCTGACCGTTTGCCAGAGTGATGTGCAAATTGTTGCCTTGGCGGGCGTAGCTCTCGACATCGGCAGGGCTGAGATTCAGGGAAATGTCCTTGGACTGGCCTGCATCAATGCGTGCCGGCGTGCCCTCGGAAAAATTGCCATGCTGTGTGGTGCCCGCCGTATCGCGGGTGATAAATGCGACCGTGCTCATGAATTACCGCCCATCTCACTTGAGCCGCGGCCCGGAAATCGGTCCGCAGCATATGGTTTCGTTGCCTGTGTTTCGCCTCACGACCGTCTTCTGCGGCCATTTTGAGGCTACAATGCGACAAATTTTGCCGTTCTGTCCAGTGCGTGCGGGCGTTTGGCGGGGCAAATTTCATGGCACCGTGTCTTGCTTGCCGCAGATTCCTAAAGGTTTTTCATGCCGCGGCGATGCTGCGTTTGCCATATCGGCGGGCATTCGGAGTGTATCTGCTGAGTGGAATAGTTCTCGTCAGCGCTGTGTTTTCTGCCGGTCGCACGGGTCTGGAATGCTGCCTTTGACCGCCCTGAATACACAGGCGGTTTTTGTGTTTTTATCCCGCAGATGCTGCAACGCAGCGACGTCATGCGCTGACAGTGATCGCTGTAATGTGACTACAATTTCTCGCAAAAGTTTCTGGCAATTAATTAAAAATACACCACTTTCAGATAGTAAGAAGTTCGTAATTGGTGTAAGCTCGAAAGTAAGCGATACGACGCCGATAGCCTGGAACCCGGGCGCAGGCCGCCGCCAAGAGCGGCCAACCGGACGCATAACGCCAGAAGCGGCGCCGAGCAGAAATCAGAACTCAACACTAACGCGGACATACATGCCCACGTGCTGGGCACACTCTGTCCGTGCGTTAACTAGAAACGCCAGGAGGAACGGCGCCAGTAAACCAGGAGGCTTGATTCAAAATGAAAGACATTGCCGAACTTTTTGCAGAGCAGTACGGCGAAACGCGCGAGCAGGAGATGCCGCTGCAGGAATATTTGAATGCCTGCCGTGACGATCCCAGCATGTATGCGAACGTCGCCGAGAGGATGTTGAAGGCGATTGGCGAAGAGGAGCTTGTGGACACGTCCAAGGACGCCCGGCTCGGGCCGATCTTTCAGAACAGGACAATCAAGCGCTACCGAGCCTTCCACGATTTCTTCGGCATGGAGGACACAATCGAGCGGATTGTCGGCTACTTCCGCCACGCCGCCCAGGGATTGGAGGAACGAAAGCAGATCCTTTACCTTCTTGGCCCGGTCGGCGGCGGCAAGTCTTCCTTGGCAGAGCGACTGAAGCGCCTGGTCGAAGACCAGCCGATCTACGTACTGAAAGCCGGCGATCAGATTTCGCCGATTTTTGAAAGCCCGCTTGGCCTGTTCGACCCGGTCCGCATGGGTAAAATTCTCCAAGAGGAATACGGCATTGCCCAGCACCGGCTGCCGGGGCTGATGTCACCCTGGGCGGTGCAGCGGCTGGATGAATTTGACGGAGATATCAACAAGTTCACGGTTGTTCGCCTGTATCCGTCACGCCTACGCCGTATCTGTGTGGCCAAGGTCGAACCCGGCGATGAGAACAACCAGGACATCTCGACCCTCGTGGGCAAGGTCGACATCCGTCAGCTGGAGCATTTCAGCCAGGACAACCCGGATGCCTACAGTTTCTCCGGCGGGCTGAACCGGGCAACGCAAGGGGTGCTTGAATTCGTCGAGATGTTCAAGGCGCCGATCAAGATGCTGCACCCGTTGCTGACGGCGACGCAGGAAGGCAACTATATGGGCACCGAAAGCTTTGGTGCGATCCCGTTCAACGGCCTGATCCTGGCGCATTCGAACGAAAGCGAATGGCAGAGCTTCAAGAACAACAAAAACAACGAGGCCTTTATCGACCGGGTGTCGATCGTCAAAGTACCCTATTGCCTGCGGGTTTCGGATGAAACCTCGATCTATGAAAAGCTGATTGAATACAGCGAATTGCGGGATGCCCCCTGTGCGCCTGAGACAATGAAGATCCTCAGCCGCTTCTCGGTTCTGACGCGTCTGAAGCCGCATGAAAACTCGAACCTCTATTCCAAGATGCGGGTTTACGATGGTGAAAGCCTGAAGGACACCGACCCCAAGGCCAAGACGGTGCAGGAATACCAGGACCGTGCTGGTGTGGACGAAGGCATGAACGGCATTTCCACCCGCTTTGCCTTCAAGGTGCTCTCTACCACTTTCAACTTCGACACCAACGAGGTGGCGGCGGACCCGGTGCATCTGATGTATGTGCTGGAACAGATGATCAAACGCGAGCAGTTCCCGCAGGAGACGGAGCAGAAGTATCTTGAGTTCATCAAGACCGAACTGGCGCCGCGCTATGAGGAGTTCATCGGCAACGAAATCCAGAAGGCGTACCTCGAAAGTTATACCGAATACGGCCAGAACGTTTTTGACCGCTACATCTCCTATGCTGACGCCTGGATCGAAGAGCAGGATTACAAGGACCCTGACACCGGCCAATTGTACAACCGCGAAGTTCTGGACGCTGAGCCTTCCAAGATCGAAAAGCCGGTGGGCATCGCAAATCCCAAGGATTTCCGCAACGAGGTTGTCAAATTTGCCCTGCGCCATCGGGCCAATACCGGCAAAAACCCGGCCTGGAACTCTTATGAGAAACTGCGCGATGTGATCGAAAAGCACATGTTCAGCCAGGTCGAAGAATTGCTGCCGGTGATCTCCTTCGGGTCCAAGAAGGACAGCAAGACCGAAGGCAAGCACCAGGAGTTCGTCGAGCGTATGCGTGGCCACGGCTATACCGACCGTCAGGTGCGGCGTCTGGTTGAATGGTACATGCGTGTCAACAAGGCGGGCTAAAGAGGAGCGCTGTGCAATATGCATCATTTCATCGACAGGCGCGCCAATCCAAAGGGCAAAAGTCTCGGGAACCGGCAACGGTTCCTGCGGCGGGCCCGGGAGAACATTAAGGAGCGTGTTGACCAGTCGGTCCGGAGCAAGTCGATCCAGGGCAGCAGCGGTCTCCCGGACGAAGGCGAACAGGTCACTATTCCAACACGGGGGCTGAAAGAGCCGCGGTTCTTTCATTCTTCCAAGGGCGGCCTGCGCCGCCATGTACTGCCCGGCAACAAGGAATTTGTTGTTGGCGACACGATCAAACGGCCGCAGGGCGGCGCCGGAGAAAGCGGCCGCCAGGCCTCTGAGGACGGGGACGGGGAGGATGAATTTTCCTTTACCCTAACGCAGGAAGAATATCTGGAGATCCTGTTTGAAGGGCTGGAGCTGCCGGATCTGGTGGAAAAAGCCACGGTGGAGACAGAGACCATCGGGACCCGCCGCGCAGGCCTGACCACGGCAGGGACGCCGAATAATCTCAATCTGGTGCGCACCATGCGCAACTCACTGGGGCGGCGTATTGCCTTGCAGCGCCCGACGACCAAATCCCAGCGCGAGCTGGAGGACCAGATCGCTGAACTGGAGGCGCTGGAGGAGCGCACCCCGTCGCAGGAGGAGGTTCTGGAGACGTTGCGCAAAAGGCTTGAGGGCATCACCCGCAAGCGCAAGGTCGTCGGTTACATCGACCCGCTGGACTTGCGCTATGACACTTTCGTGCCGGAAAAGATCCGCAACTCCCGCGCCGTGGTGTTCTGTCTGATGGACGTCTCCGGCTCCATGCAGGAACGCGAGAAGGATCTGGCCAAACGCTTCTTCCTTTTGCTGCATCTGTTCCTTGAACGCTGCTATGAACACACTGAACTGGTGTTCGTGCGCCATACCCATCACGCTCAGGAAGTCGATGAGGATACGTTCTTCTATGCCCGTGAAACCGGCGGTACCATTGTGTCTACCGCACTGGAGAAGATGAAGGAGATCATCGAGGAACGCTATCCGCCGGATGAGTGGAACATCTACGGCGCCCAGGCCTCCGATGGTGAAAACTTTGGCAATGACTCGGTGCGCTGCAAGAATCTGCTGCTGAACGATCTGCTGCCGGTCTGCCAGTTCTATGCTTACCTCGAGATCGTGGACGAGGCGGCGGAAATGCTGCTCACCAACCCTGAAGCAGGCGAAGACCTGTGGCAGAATTTCCGTGAGGTGAAAGCGCAGGCCCAGCATTTTGAAATGCAACGGGTTTCGCTGCCGGGCCATATCTATCCGATTTTCCGGGAGTTTTTTCTCCCCAAGGTGAAAGGATTGCAGCATGCAGGCAGCTGAAAAGGCGCGCGAACCGCTGTTTGACGGGCCGGAGTGGACCTTTGAGCTGATGGGAAAGGCGCGTGACGCGATCGAAGAGATCGCGCTGGGCGACCTTGGGCTGGATGTGTATCCCAACCAGATCGAGATCATCTCAGCCGAGCAGATGCTCGACGCTTACTCCTGTGTCGGCCTGCCGCTGATGTATCAGCATTGGTCTTTCGGCAAACACTTCGCCCGCGATGATGCGCTTTATCGCACAGGCCGCCAGGGGCTGGCCTATGAGATCGTGATCAATTCCAACCCCTGCATCAGTTACAACATGGAAGAAAACACCATGGCGATGCAGACCCTGGTGATGGCGCATGCGGCCTTCGGACACAATCATTTCTTCAAGAACAACTACTTGTTCCGGCAATGGACCGACGCTGACGGCATTCACGACTATCTGGCCTTTGCCAAAAACTATATCGCGGCCTGCGAAGAACGGTATGGCCCGTTGGCTGTCGAAGAGGTGCTGGATGCGGCCCATGCGATGCAGTCTCAGGGCGTGTTCCGTTACGGCCGACCGCCCAAACCCACCAATGAGGAACTGGTGGCAATGCAGAAAGTGCGCGAGGGATATGAAAGCAGCCAGAGCGTGCTGGACATCTGGACTGATTCCACGTTGCGCCGGGACAAGCTGGAACTGGTCGAGGACACCGATTTCAGCGCGCGCCGAAAGATGATGAACCTGCCGCAGGAGAACATTCTGTATTTCCTGGAAAAACACAGCCCGGTGCTGGAACCCTGGCAGTGTGAGATCTTGCGCATCGTGCGTATGCTGGCGCAGTATTTTTATCCGCAGAAACAGACCAAGGTGATGAACGAGGGCTGCGCGACCTTTGTGCATTACTACATCATCAACAAATTGTATGAGCAGGGCCAGATCACCCAGGGCGCCTATATGGAGATGCTGCACAGCCATACCAATGTGGTGATGCAGCCGGAATATGATGATCCGCGCTACTCCGGCATCAACCCTTATGCGCTGGGCTTTGCGATGATGCAGGATATCCGCCGGATTTGCCAGGAGCCGACAGAGGAGGATCGGGAGTGGTTCCCGGATTTTGCCGGCAACCCTGATTGGCGCGGGGTGCTGCGCGATGCCTGGGCCAATTACCGCGATGAAAGCTTCATCCAGCAGTTCTTGTCACCGCATCTGATCCGCAAATTCAAGCTGTTCACCCTGACCAATGATGCTGAGCTGCCGAACCTTGTGGTGAGCCAGATCCACAATCGGGCCGGCTACAAGGCGATCCGCCGTGATCTGGCGAAACAGTATGACCTTGCGTATCTGGAGGCGGACATCCAGGTGACCGACGCCGACTTGCGCGGCGACCGGGAGCTGAAGCTGACCCATACCGTGCGCGATGGCATTCACCTGGATGAAGATGACCAGGAGGAGGTGCTGAAACACCTTAGACGCCTCTGGGGTTACGGTGTTCGCTTGGACGCTGTGGAAGCCACCACCGAAACCTGATGGCAGGCTTGTCCTGCTGTTCTCTCAAATAGAAAACGCAGGCCCAATGGCCTGCGTTTTCCTGTTTCACATGAATCCGGTATCAGAACTCAACCACAGCCCGGATCGACTTGCCTTCGTGCATCAGTTCGAAACCTTCGTTGATCTGGTCCAGTGTCAGCTTGTGAGTGATCATCGGGTCGATCTCGATCTTGCCGTCCATGTACCAGTCGACGATCTTGGGCACGTCGGTGCGGCCCGATGCGCCGCCAAACGCAGTGCCACGCCAGCTGCGACCGGTGACCAGCTGGAACGGGCGGGTCGAGATTTCGGCACCGGCAGGCGCCACGCCGATGATGATCGATTCACCCCAGCCCTTGTGGGCGCATTCCAACGCGGTGCGCATCACATTGACGTTGCCGGTTGCGTCAAAGGTGTAATCCGCGCCGCCGCCGGTCAGTTCCACCAGATGTGCCACCAGATCGCCTTCGACCTCAGCCGGGTTGACGAAATCGGTCATGCCGAAATGCTTAGCCATTTCTACTTTGCCGGGGTTCAGGTCAACGCCGACGATCTGGTCGGCGCCGGCCAGCCGCAGGCCCTGGATCACGTTCAACCCGATGCCGCCGAGGCCAAAGACCACCGCGCGGGAACCAATTTCCACCTTGGCGGTGTTGATCACAGCACCGATGCCGGTGGTGACGCCGCAGCCGATGTAGCAGACTTTGTCAAAGGGCGCGTCTTCGCGGATTTTGGCCAGCGCGATTTCCGGCACCACGGTGTGATTGGCGAAGGTGGAGCAGCCCATGTAGTGGTGGATCGGGGTGCCGTCCTGCATCGAGAACCGGGTGCTGCCATCGGGCAGCAGGCCCTGGCCCTGGGTGGAGCGGATTGCCTGGCACAGGTTGGTCTTGGGGTTCAGGCAGTAGTCGCATTCGCGGCATTCCGGCGTGTAAAGCGGAATGACATGGTCGCCCGGCTTCAGGCTGGTGACGCCTTCGCCGACCTCAATCACAACGCCCGCGCCCTCGTGGCCGAGGATCGCCGGAAAGATACCCTCAGGGTCGTCGCCAGAGCGGGTGAACTCATCGGTGTGGCACAGGCCGGTCGCCTTGATTTCCACCAGAACCTCGCCGGCTTTCGGGCCTTCCAGGTTCACTTCCATGATTTCCAGCGGTTTGCCGGGGGCCACCGCAACGGCAGCGCGGGTCTTGATCATGTGTTTGGTCCTTCGTCGTTATTCGCCGGGTCACGCCCGGGGTGAATTCCTTGCCAGCGGCGATGCCGTTTCTGGTCCGGTTCAGCGTTACATTTGCGGGCCACTGCACGCAAGCATTGCCTCGGCATCCTAACAGGGAAGATGTGCCGGGCTTTACTCCGGATGCGACAGCCGACTGGCAGTCCGCGCCATTCCCGAATTTGGAAAAGCTCTCCCTTACAGGGGCTTGCCTGTTGGCTTTCTGTTTTGGGAAGGTTTTTGGCCGCTGCCTCTTGACCTTCCCCTGACTGGAACCCTCATATCTCCTGTCAAAGTACCAAATTCCGGCGGTTTCCCGATGCCAGACACAACCCGTTACGCCTTACAAATCACCGGTCTCAGCTGTGCGGGCTGCGCTGGTCGGGCCGAACGCGCATTGACGGGGGTTGAAGGGGTGCTGGGCGCGTCGGTAAATCTGGCCAATGCCACGGCCCGGGTGGAAGCAGTGGCAACGGTGCTGCTGGCGGATTTGACCCGCGCCCTGACTGCCGCGGGCTATCCGGCAGCGGAATCGGAGGCTGCATTGCTGATCAGCGGAATGACCTGCGCGTCCTGCATCGGCCGGGCTGAGCGGGCTTTGCTGGCGGTGCCGGGGGTGCTTGGGGCACAGGTCAACCTCGCCAATGAAACTGCACAGGTCCGCTACCTGACAGGCATGGTCCGCGCCGCGGACCTGGCCCGCGCAGTGACGAAGGCAGGCTATCCCGCCCGCGTTAGTGGCCCGGCAGAGGATGAAGCAGAGCAAGCCAGCCGACGCAATGCGGAGGCTGTTTTCGCGCTGGGCCGTCAGGTTCTGATTGCCGCACTGCTGACCCTCCCGGTGTTCCTGATTGAGATGGGCGGCCATGTAATCCCGGCGTTGCATCACTGGGTGATGGAAAACATCGGTATAAAAAACAGTAATTTACTGCAATTTGTGCTGACTTTTGCGGTGCTGGCGGGGCCGGGGCGGCAGTTTTACACCAAAGGGTTCCCGGCATTGTTCCGGGGTGCCCCCGACATGAATGCGCTGGTGGCCTTGGGAACCTCAGCGGCCTTTGGATTTTCCATGATCTCCACATTTGCGCCCGGCCTGCTGCCTGCCGGCACCGCCAATGTCTACTATGAGGCAGCCGCAGTGATTGTCGCGCTGATCCTCACCGGGCGCTTCCTGGAGGCCCGTGCCAAAGGCCGCACCGGTGCTGCGATCCGTAAGCTGGCGGGACTACAGCCGAAAACCGCCATGGTGGTCTTGGCCGGTGATCCGATTGAAACCCTGGTCGAGGAGATTGGCGTTGGCGATCTGATCCGGGTCCGCCCGGGCGAACGGATTGCAGTGGATGGCGAGATCAGTTCCGGCAGTTCCTACATTGACGAAAGCATGATTTCTGGCGAACCGGTTCCGGTTGCCAAATCCCACGGCGATGAAGTGACGGCAGGGACCATAAACGGTAACGCCGCGCTGGAATTCCGCGCAACCCGTGTGGGGCGCGATACCGTGCTGGCACAGATCATCCGGATGGTGGAGCAGGCGCAGGGCGCCAAGCTGCCGGTGCAGGGGCTGGTCGACCGTATCACCCTGTGGTTCGTGCCGGCGGTGATGGCTGCTGCGGCGCTGACAGTGCTGGCCTGGTCGGTGTTCGGCCCGGCGCCGTCGCTGCCCTTGGCCCTGGTGGCTGGGGTCTCTGTGCTGATCATTGCCTGCCCCTGCGCCATGGGGCTGGCAACACCGACCTCGATCATGGTTGGCATTGGCCGTGCCGCGCAGATGGGGGTGCTGTTTCGCAAGGGCGACGCGCTGCAGCGTCTGCAGGAGGTGCGCGTGGTGGCACTCGACAAGACCGGCACCCTGACCGAAGGCCGCCCGGCGCTGACCGAGCTGATCTGCGCTGAGGGCTTCACCCGTGAAGAGGTGCTGCGCCTGACGGGGGCCGCCGAGGCGCAGTCCGAACACCCTGTCGCCCGCGCCATCACGGCTGCAGCAGGCAAGAGGCTGGCCAAGGCTGAGGCCTTTGAGGCCATTCCCGGCTATGGCCTGCGGGCAGAGGTCGAGGGCCGCACGGTGCTGGCCGGTGCGGCCCGTCTGATGGCACGCGAAGGCATCACGCTTGGTCCGCTGGAGACAGAGGGGCAAAGGCTGGCTGAGCGCGGTGAAACCCCGCTTTTTGCTGCCATTGACGGTACGGCGGCGGCGGTGATGGCGGTGGCAGATCCGGTCAAGCCCGGCACTCCGGCTGCGATCAAGGCGTTCCATGATCAGGGATTGAAGGTGGCGATGATCACCGGCGATGCAGCAGCCACAGCACAGACAATTGCCGCGCGCCTTGGCATTGATGCGGTCAAGGCTGAATGCCTGCCTGCAGACAAGGTCACAGCCCTTCAGGAGTTGCAGACGGAACATGGTGCGCTGGCTTATGTCGGCGATGGTATCAACGACGCGCCGGCCTTGGCCGCAGCGGATGCGGGCATCGCCATCGGCACCGGCACCGATGTGGCAATTGAGGCAGCAGATGTGGTGCTGGTCTCCGGCGATCTGCGCGGTGTGGTCAACGCGCTGACTGTCAGCCGTGCCACCATGCGCAACATTCGCCAGAACCTGGGCTGGGCTTTTGGCTATAATGTGCTTTTGCTGCCGGTGGCGGCAGGCGTGCTTTATCCTTTTGGCGGGCCGCTCCTGTCGCCCGCGCTGGCGGCCGGTGCAATGGCACTGTCGAGCGTTTTTGTACTGTCGAACGCGCTGCGTTTGCGCAGGCTGAAACCTGCAATAGATGAAGAGCGGGCCGCACCGGTACCCGAGACAGGCGGCAAACAGGAGGTGCGTGCATGAATATCGGGGATGTTTCCAGTCGCTCGGGCCTGCCTGCCAAGACGATCCGCTATTACGAGGACATCGGCCTGATCAAGCCGCATCGCAGCGCCAACGGCTACCGCTGCTTTGCCGAGACTGACCTGCACAAGCTGGCCTTTCTCGGCCGCGCCCGGGCGCTGGGGTTCACCATCGAGGATTGCCGCACCCTGATGGCGCTTTATGAGGATGAAAGCCGCGCCAGTGCTGATGTAAAACAATTGGCACAGGAGCATCTGGCCAAGATCCAAGCCAAGATTGCCGACCTGCAGGCAATGCGGGACACATTGGATGAACTGGTCAAGGGCTGCGCGGGCGACAGCCGCCCGGATTGCCCGATACTGAAGGATTTGTCAGGCAAGCGGTGATCCGCAGAGGGCCATGGCATCCGCACCCGTGACTGCGCTGGTAGGGGGCTTGTTGCACACTTCGGCGGTGAGAGCCGGTCTACCTTTGCCAGAGTGCCCGTCCAGTATATTTGCAGGCTCGCACAGCTTCGTTTCGTGCGTTAGCTCCCGTGGTGGATGGCTTCCAAAGTTGGGCATTCTGACGCGGCGGGATGATGGCGACGTACAACGTTTTCCGGGGGCGACACAGAATTCTGAAGTCCAGTATGTTCCAGTCAAAGCTTGCCAGCTGCAACACGCTTTGGACGAGCCTGCCTCGCCATGGTTTCTCGGACCGGTGGCGTTCCCATGGCTCGATCTGGCGAAGTATCGTAAGCGTGAGACAAACTTGGATTGCCGCGTCGCTGAACGCGCGCTGCCTCGGTGCCCTGTTGTATGAAGTCCGGTTTCTGGTCTTCGTACGTCTTTGGGGAGCAACGGCTCATGCGTTGTTGCCACCCCACTGGTTTCAAACAAGGAAACTCTCACGCCGTTGGGGCGGCAAAACCCATTGCTCTGGCTGTCGCCGTCACCGTTTGGCTCTGAAATTCAAAGAGACTGGAGCCTACGTCCAGAGGGGAAGGGGGCGTCAGGCCGCAAGAGGGAGTTCTGCAACAACGCCCCTTTGATGCGCGCTTTGCGTGTTTATTCAACGCGTTCATGTCGAAAAGGAGCGGAGGGGGCAGTCGAAAACAATCAATCTTCCTAAGAGGGGCGTGTGGTAATATTATTAATTTACAGTACATTATGAGGATTGCCTGCACAGTCTTTGCTGATTGTGGGTGTGCAAATAGTATGTTTAGCAATCAATGATTGCAAAACAACCTAAAGATGTTCAACATGACGGTGCTTTAATATTGAATGTATCACGCGTTAAGTGGGGGTGCGGATGACCGTCCTTTTGAATATTCGCCGGTTTGGTGCTTTTGGTGTCTTCCATGCGGATGGAGCCTGTCTCCAGCTTGGCGCCAAGCATCAAGCTCTTTTGGCTTTGCTGACCACCGCCGAAGGCGGGATCCGGACACGGGCCTTTTTGGAAAAGACGCTGTGGTGCCTGGCGCAGCCGGAACAGGCCAAAGCCAGCCTGCGCACTGCTTTGTCAACATTGCGCCGGCATTTGGGGCCAGAGGCCGCCCGGCTCCTTTATGCCAACCGGGAGCGGGTCATTCTGGACCTGGATCGGGTTGCGCTGGACAGCCGTACCGGCAATGCCGAGTTCATGGAGGGGTTTGAGCTGCCGCATGAGGCGGTGTTCAACGTTTGGCTGGAAGAGACAAGGGCAGAGTGCTCACTAAGGCCAGCAGCCCCGGCAGCACGGATCGGCGCACCGCCGGGCCGGGTAGTTTTGGACGGGTTGCTGCCCTCCATTGCGGTGCTGCCCTTTGCACACCGATCGCCAGGAGAGGCCACCGCGCCGCTGGGGTCGCTGGTCTCAGAGGAGCTGTCGCGCTGCCTGTCCCGCAGCTGGGCGTTCTCCGTCACCTCTTATTTGGCTTCCCGCCAATTCAACCCCGGCACTGTGCGGCCTGCGGATGTCTCTGCGGTGGCGGGGGCAGATTACCTGGTGTCAGGCGCCGTAACCTGCAGTGGCAGTGGCTTTCATGCTGAGATCGACTTGCATGACGCGGTGCGGGAAAAAGTGATCTGGTCGCGCCGCTTTGAAGGTTCGATGGACAAGCTGATGCAAGGCCGCAGCGCAGTTCTGCGCGATGCAACCCTGCAGATTGGCCAGACCGCCGCAGGAGAAGCGGTGCGGCTGGCGGATTTCAAGCCGCTGCGGGAGCTGGAAAGCCACACCTTACTGATGGCGGCCATATCCCTGATGCAGGAAATGAGCCTGCAGAAGTTCCAGCAGGCTAACAGCATTCTCGCCCATTTGCTTGAGCGCGAGCCCGGCCATGCGCTGCCGCTGACTTGGATGGGGTTCTGGAATGTGATGCGGGTCGAACGCGGTTTGTCCAGCAACCGAGTGGAGGATTGTCGCCTTGCCAGCCAGCTGGCGGATGCGGCAATCGATGCGGCTCCGGGATTTTCGCTGGCGCATACGCTCAAAGGGCTGATCTGCAGCCATCTCACCTTCCGCTTCGATCAGGCGCTGGATGCTTATGACCTGGCGCTGCGCGACAACCCGAATGAGGCGCTGGCGCTGCTGCTCAAAGGGGCGACGCTGGCCTATCAGGATATGGCTGACGAAGCGGTGCAGATGACCGATGCTGCCCGTCGGCTGACGCCGTTGGGGCCGCAGTGTTACTATTTCGATGCGCTCTCGGCGCTGGCCAACCTGTCGGCGCGCAACTTTGGCCGCGCTATTGAACTCTCGGACCGCTCGCTGCAGGCCAAGGGCGCCTTCCCGGTTCCACTGCGCTCCAAGGCGATCGCCCAGCAGATGTCGGGCCAGAACGCAGAGGCCCGCAGCACTGTGCAAGAGCTGCTGGAAGCGGCACCGGAATTCAGCCTGTCGCAGTTCCAGCGCGACAATCCGGCTGCAATGAGCCCTGCTGGTCAGGAGTGGGCCAGCGCCCTGCGGCAGGCCGGAGTGCCGGAGTAAGGCGGGCTTCGGCCGGTCCCGGTCGGCCGTCGCGGCCTTAGGCGGCGGCACGGTCTCCGCAATAGGATTACTAAAATGCGCAGGAATATTTGCGCCATTCTCACCCTTTCTTTACGTCTTCCCCCTTTCTTTAGAGCAGAAGCAGGCCGCTGCGCTGTGTGCCTGCGCCGCAGAAATGGCCCGGGAGCGCAAGATACGGGCAAAAGGCTTGGGTGATAGTATGAGTTCTACGAAAGACCTCCCGGTCAAAGGCAGGTTTCGGCTGTTCTCCAGTATTGGCGCCAAAATAACGCTGATTTTGATGGCAATGGGGGCCACAGCCGCGGTTGGCGGCGTTCTGGTTACCCTGGTGTTTGCCCAGGCGGGCCGCCAGATGGAGATCCTGACCGGTGAGAAGGTACCGCAGCTGGAACTCAGCAGTGCCTTGGTCAATGCAGCCAGCAAAACCAAGAACGCAATGATTGGTGTTCTGCAGTCGCAAGCCGGCGATCAGTTGGCAGTGGCCGAACAGGAGGCTGCTGAAGCCATCGCAAACCTTGAAAGCACAGTTGGCAGCCTGTCCGGCGCTGAGCGCGATCAGTTTGCCCAAGGCGCAGCTGCGGCATCGGCAATGCTGCACAATCTGATCGCCGCTCGCCAGGGCGCGTTTCGGAACCAGCATGGCATCGACCAGCAGATTGCCAGCCTGCAAACCCTGAGCCAGGCCTTGCAGCAAAAGCTGGTTACGGTGGCATCCGAGGCACGTATCGGGCTGCAGGCCGGCGGTGAGCAAACCATTGACCAGGTTGATGCGGTTCTGGAAAATCTTGTGATGCATGAATTCGGTGCGGTCCAGGAGCTGATGGAGGCGCGGGCGGATATCAGCATCCTGTCCGGTGCGGCACTGTCGCTCAGCTACGTGCGCGACGCAGCGACCAAGCGGACTCTCAGAAAAGTGGCGCAGGACTCGCTGGAGCGGATCGCGCCGGTGCTGGCAAGGCTTGAGGAGCTGGGCCTGGATGCTTTCCGGGGCAAGAAGGTGCGCAGCGGTATAGAAATGTTTGAGAAAACCCTGACGGCCAGCAGCAGCGAGCTGCGGGGGATGCGCAAAAAGGTGATTACAGCGCGCAATGCCAGCGTGCGTCCGCTGACCAAGGCTATGGACCGCAAAGTGGCGGCTTTGGCTGAGGCTGCGGCCCAGGCAGGGGCAGACAACAGAAGTGCAATTCAGGACTTGCTGGATAATCAGGTCGGGGTGCTTGGGAAACTGCTTGAAATCAATGGCTCAATCAACGCGTTCCAGATTGCGGCGATGGAAGTGGCCGGTGCCGCCAGCATTCCCGCTGCGTCCGCAGCTGCGGAGCCTTTGCAGCAGGCCGCGCGCGTGCTGCAGGGCTTCACCGGGTTCAACGGTGGGGTTTTCGCGTCTGAACTGGAAGGGATGATTGCGCTTGCGGTTTCAGAGCAAGGGCTGCCTGTACTGAAGATTGCCTCCTTGGAGGCCGCGTCAGCCGCTGCGGACGCCACTATGGCAACGGTGGAGGCGGTGCTTGAGTTTGCGGGCGGCGCAACCGCTCTGGGCAACGAAAGCCAGCTGGAAATCGCCTCGATTGCCGGAGGTCTGGCGGCCGACGTAGCAAATGCCCAACGGCAGTTGCAGATCCTGGCGGCGGTCGCTGCCGGGGTGTTCGTGCTGGCCCTGATCCTGGCCCGTATCCTGATCCTGCGCCCGCTGTCGGACATCAGCGGCACAACAGAACGGCTGGCGGCAGGCAACTTGCGCCCGGTAAAGGGCTACGAGCGCTCCAGCGACGAAATCCGCAGGATTGCTACGGCCTTGGCTGTGTTTCGCGACGGGCTGGTGGAAAAGGCTGAGGTTGAAGCCGCCGCCAACGAAGAACGCAATGCCCACCTGGCAGAACAGACGGTCGCCGTGACTGCTATTGGCAAGGGGCTGGAGCGGCTGTCCCAGGGGGATCTGACGATCCGCATCCACGACGAGATGGGGGAAGGCTATGCCAAGCTGCGCGACGATTTCAACGCGGCGCTGGAACAACTCGAAGCTTCGGTCCGCAGTCTCAGCGCCAACGGTCAGTCCATCGTCGGCGTCAGTGCTGAAATCTCCGCCGCTTCTAACGATCTGTCAGAGCGTTCCGAACGCACTGCCCAGACCCTGGCGGGCACCGCTGCAGCAGTGAATCAGCTGTCGGTTTTGATCACCGGCACTGCTCAGGCCTCGGGCGAGGCTTCCGCGTCTGTTGAAGCGGCCCGGCGCAACGCGACCGACAGTATCGAAGTGGTAAAGCGCACCTATGGCGCCATGGAGGCGATCAAAGAAAGCTCAGAGAAAATTTCCCGCATCATCGGCATGATCGAGGCGATTGCCCAGCAGACCAATCTGCTTGCACTGAACGCCGGTGTCGAAGCCGCCCGCGCCGGCAACGTCGGCAAAGGTTTTGCAGTTGTTGCCTCGGAGGTCCGCACCCTTGCGCACCGTTCCAAAGAGGCGGCGACTGAAATTGCCGCTCTTGTGGATGAAGCGGGTCAAAACGTTGAGCTGGGCGCCGATCTGGTTGAACAGACCCGCGCAGCCATCAGCGAAATCTCAGGGTCTGTTGTCAGTGCCGCAGATCTGATGAAAACGATTTCCGAAGCGTCCTCTGAACAATCCGGCAGCCTGCAGGAAATCAACTCTGCGATGGCCAACCTGGACGACGCCACCACCCGGAATGCCGGCTTGTTTGAGGAAGTCACCACTTCCAGCCACGGGCTGTCCAAGGAAGCGCAGGCTATGGCCAGTGCTCTTGGGGCTTTCCGCACAGATTCTGCCACGGCGGAACCGACTTGGGAGGAAGCGGAGCAGCCCGGCAAAGACGACTGGCGGCTGCAAGCGTGAACCCACCTTGCCGCGTGCCCTGTGCCGGACGCAACCGGGCGCTGTCGCATCCTCAAACCATTCAAAGTCTTAACTGGCAACAATCCTCTGAATGATGAGGAGAGGTGCATGGTTTTGCCCTTGGTGTAAAATATGTTTTAAAGCAGGGGCTTGATGGCATGTTGAAGGGCGGAGCTTGCCTCTCAGTCTATGAGGAATTTCGGTGCAACAGCCACTGCGGCCTTCTCTGGGTCAGGGTTTACCAACGCGGCCCAAGGTTACGACAAG
>MDLF01000007.1 GCA_001730095.1 Rhodobacteraceae bacterium (ex Bugula neritina AB1) | reverse complement strand
CCGCCACTGCCCGGCATAAATGCCGTGCCAGGCAGTGGCTCCAGTTTGCCATTGGAGCCACGAAATTCATAAGACAGGCGCGGTCCCGGGCGTAAGCACGGGATTTGCCATGATGAACCTACGATCAGAAATTCCAGTGAAGTTGCGGCCCGCAATATTGGCAAACAAGAACTCAAACAATGCAGGCCGCTTCCCCAGCCATAAGCGGACAATCTTGATTTAGAATTATAGCGAGGAAGTCCAGTTCAAGAAACTGATCTGCTGTCATACAGCTACCCTGAATCTTTGGCTTCTCCCGCCGCATAGTAGCAGCCATTCGGGTGATCTCGACGCATTGTGAACACGCCTCAGTTGAACCTTAATCCAAAATGCGTAGACAGATGCCATCGAAATAGTAGGTATTTGATTATGGCAAACCCGATCGACATTCATGTGGGCAAACGCATTCGGCATCAGCGTTGGCTTAAAGGTATGACACAGCAGGAACTTGGTGAACGATCCGGTGTCAAATTCCAACAGATCCAGAAATATGAAACTGGCGGCAACCGCGTCAGCGCATCGAGGCTTTGGGACATATCTCTCGCGCTTGAAGTCCATGTTTCATTCTTCTTTGAAGGACTGGACAAGCCCGAAGGCAAAGCCCTGAAGACTGTTGCTGATGAAAGCCTGCTTGCCGGAAAAGAAGCTATTGATCTGGTCCGGAACTATTATGCCATTCCAGAAAGAAGCCGGGAACATGTGTTCTCCCTAGCTAAGGCACTCGCGGCCTGAACGGAAAAGGGCGGTTCCGAAGACCCGCCCAATTCACCGAGGTTTGTCAGGAAACCCAGCTGCGTATTAAGGCAACCATTGATTTCCGTTTGTATCGGCCAGCCCGTACCACTGCAAATCAATTGTACGCTGGAACTGCGGATCGACTTTGGCATGAGCCTGCTCCAACAGCTCTTTTCCGCCCGCTTCAGCCAGGGCGCGGCCAACCCGTGAAATGATCGCGGCGCCGGGCAGCTTTTCGTAGTCGGTTTCGCTGGTGTCTATCAGCTCGGCCCCCCGGTTCAGCTCGCTCACCATTTCACTCAGCTGCTCGTCATTCATCGTCAGGTTTCCTGCCTTCTTCTTTTTTACTGGCCCGTTGATTGAAGCGCGGCTTCCTGGCCGAACAACTCAACGTAGCGATTTAGCACTTCGCGTGTCTTCTTAATCGCCAGCCCATGCTCTTGCCTGAGACAGTTTATGTAGTCCTCGGCATCACGAATATACTGCTGGTATTCTTCATTGATCAGCTGCCTTAGCTCTGGATCTTCCGGCGGCTCGAACGGGTATGGATCTTCGGGCGGCAAGCAGGAACCTAGAAGAATGTCGCCCTCGTACTGCTGGTCTTGAGCGATGCAGGGCAGGGCGGTGAAGCTGATCGCCGCGACAGCGGCGATCAGACTGTGCGCTTTACCCGCCAATTGCCGGGTCCACATATCCGGTGGAATAATTGAGCCTGTAGAGCGGCGAAGTGTAGGAATCCGGCGTACCGGGCTCGACAGTCACCTGAACCTGGAAATTCACATGGTTTGCGGGGATCCGCCCGTGAAAGACAACCTGGTCCGGTTCATCGCGGCCGCGGCCACGGGTCGTTGTGGTGTGGGTATAGCAAAACGTGGTGATGTTGTTGCTTCTGTCGCGGTCGCCATTCTGCCGGAAATAGAGCCGGTGCGTGTCGGGGCAGTCCCATCCGGCGGGTGTGTTGCGCTGCAGGTAGGCGTAAGGCGCGTCAACGGCCCGGTAGGGTGTACCGTCGTCCTGGGAACAGATGCCGAAAGGGGGCAGGGGCTTTGGAAACCGGGTGATCCGGTCGATCATGTATCTGTAGGCATCCCCGCAATCGCTGGGAAACCCGCCAGCCATGCAAAGGATAACTTTGCAGTCCATGTCAAAGCCCTGAGCCTGGACAGGTGCGGCCGGTGCCAGCAGCCCTGCTGCTGCGGCGGCGGATAGAAAAAACGTGCGCTTAAACATTTGGCTCTCCTTGAAATTCAACCTTGCCGCGATCATAGTTTGCCACCGAAAAAAGAAAAGCATCATTTCGCTAATCTGATGCAGATAAGCGATTTGATGCGGGCGGCGCACTCTCTGTGCGCGGCTTCTGCAGGGCAGATGATCTGCCCTGCAGGATGTTTCCGGCGTCATTCGCCTCCGGCATGTTTGCCGGTCGGAATGACCGCAACAGTGTCTGCGATAAGGGACACGTCGTAGACGGTCTCGCCAGCTCTGTCGTAAGAGGTGTTTTCCATCTCACCGCGGACGTGAACCAGGTCGCCCTTTTTCAGATTGTCTTTGAGCCAGCTGAAACCGGGATTGTTCTCGAAAACGGTGACTGTGTTCCACTTTGTTTTCTCGTTGCGTTGGCCGGTCTCGCGGTCTTTCCAGCTTTTAGTTGCCCCGATGTTGAGGCGCATGACGTTGCCTGTGATGGTGACTTTGCCGACGTAGCCCTGAATGGTGAATTCTGCGAATTGAAACATTGGTTTGACCTTCTTTGTTAGTGTTTCGATAAAAAAGACCCCGCACGATCCCGGTGCCAATCAAGCTGAAATGCGGAGGGTTCGCGCCGCAGGCGTGGAAGCCGTATTTCTGCTTGAAGGCCGCAGGCCGGTTGGCAAGCGGGATTGAGATATGTGGGGTGTTCGAAACACGACGGAGAAGGGATGCCACATGGGGTTTCAGCATAGAGTTCCCCAGGGCACGGCCAATCAACACCGCTCGGCAATAGCTTCGCGGAATGCGTCAGGAAAAAGCTGGATGGCTCGCGCGTGGTCAACGGTAGAAAACAAAATCAGAAACAGTCTATGGTTGTGGGCACCATTACCAGCACAGAAAGCAAAGACAATCTGAAAACGGACCTGATGCGCTCACCATCCGGTGAAAGAAGGTCCAAACACCTCCTTCGATAGAGCTGATGCGGATCTGCTTACGTGGCCTTTGTCGGATCAGTCCGCAGAGAGCGAGAAGGTATCCGCAAGAACAAAGGGCGCCCGGAATCCATCGGCTAGGTAGGCCCAACCGCCCCGAAGCTGCACAAATGGGCGTTATGAAGAACATGACATGAGCACCTCACGTTGGCCTGTAACTTTTGGGTCCACCCGACCAAGAAAGTGTCACTTATGGCGCAGTGAGGCCCATATGTGACACTGCAATCTGTCACTTATGACTGTCTCATGTGGGTCTACCCTTTTGTGACGCGATAGCGACACCAGCCATTCAAATGGATAGCGGCGAATTCTGGCTGCGAGCCCACTTTGACGGATGTTGCCTCCGCAGAAATGGTGATAGTCAGGCGTATGGTTGCCGTATTTCATACCCAGACAAGCCTTCTCGATGATCTTATTTCGCTCGGCGTTCACGCGGGAGACGGGCTTTTTGTGCATGGCTCGATGAGTGCCGTAGGCGCTACCGTGGGCGGTGCCCGAACAATTGTGGAAAGCCTTCTGAAAACGGTGGGTGGAACAGGTCTTGTAGGAATGCCCGGTTTCTCTTCCGACGCCTACTTTCCTGCTGGAGTTGATCCGTCCCGCTTAACCCAAGACCAGATTGCAGAAATCGAAGACGCGGTTCCCGGTTTCGATGTAGCGAAATCCCCGACGTCTGGCATGGGTGTCATTGCGGAGACTTTCAGAACCTGGCCGGGAACCCAACGCAGCGACCACCCGGCTGTATCGATCTGCCTCAATGGCAAGAAAGCAAACGACTTTCTCAAGGAACACAGCCTCGCGTGGGCAACGGGAGAGAAAACGCCCCTTGGGAAGCTCCGTGGTCGCCATGCCATGAAGATCTTGCTGATCGGGGTCGGCTGGAACCGATGCTCAGCCCTTCACACAGCCGAGACCTTTGCACAACACAAGCGGACCAAGACGCGGCGCTTCAAGAACGGTGGCCCCAACGGATCATGGATCGAAACACCCGACGTAGCAGATGATATGAACCGGCTGTTTCCGGCAATTGGTGAGGCGTTCGAAAAGACCGGCGCTGTTTCTTTCGGAAAATTCGGAGGTGCCGATTGCAAGGTATGCGATTTTCGATCTCTAGTCGATTTTGCCTCTGACTGGATCAACTGTGCCAACAAACGAAGCGGTGATCTCAGCTGAAGGAACTGTGCTCTCCAGTGGCAGGTTTGTCCCGAATGTGTGAGCTCACCGGTTCCAAAACCTCGCAGTCGCAGCGAACGGAAGGAACCGCG
>MDLF01000006.1 GCA_001730095.1 Rhodobacteraceae bacterium (ex Bugula neritina AB1) | reverse complement strand
AGTACCTTGAAAACCATATCGCTGATCCTACCGGCGCCAGCCGGTAGTCGTTCAGCACGC
The DNA here is from genome assembly GCA_001730095.1 of Rhodobacteraceae bacterium (ex Bugula neritina AB1). GTDB lineage: Bacteria > Pseudomonadota > Alphaproteobacteria > Rhodobacterales > Rhodobacteraceae > Leisingera. The sequence continues at coordinate 8,047 of MDLF01000006.1, read as the reverse complement.
GCCAAGGCAAGCCGTGCGCGCGCACGGCAGCTGCGCCTCCCTTGGCCTGCTGCGTCCGAAGATTACCCTTTGGGGCGTGCGGCTTTCTCGGCAATGCCGCTGAGGCCTTGACGCTCTGCCAGCACTTTCAGGACATCATCCAGTGCCACATCGCGGGCGGCCAGCATCACCAGGAAATGGTAGAGTACATCAGCGCCTTCAGAGGCGAGGCCGGCCTTGTTGCCCTTTGCTGCCTCAATGATTGCCTCAATCGCTTCTTCACCGAATTTCTCTGCGCATTTCTCCGGTCCCTTGGCCAGCAGCTTGGCGGTCCAGCTGGTGTCCGGGTCGGCGTCTTTGCGGGTCAGAATGGTGGCTTCGAGATCGTGCAGCAGGCTCATACCATGCCCCCTCAGTTCAGCCGCATCGGGATGCCGGCGGCGGCCATGTGTTCCTTGGCTTCCTGTACCGTGTATTCGCCGAAGTGGAAAATCGAGGCCGCCAGCACCGCGGATGCGCCGCCTTTGGTCACACCCTCCACCAGATGGTCCAGATTGCCAACGCCGCCCGAGGCGATCACCGGCACGTCGACCGCATCGGAAATCGCCTTGGTAAGCGGCAAGTTGAAGCCTGACTTGGTGCCGTCGCGATCCATCGACGTCAGCAGGATCTCCCCGGCGCCCTTGGCCGTGACCCGTTTGGCAAATTCCACCGCGTCGATACCGGTGGGCTTGCGGCCGCCGTGGGTGAAAATCTCCCAGCGGCCGGGTTCAACCGTCTTGGCGTCAATGGCGCAGACGATGCACTGGCTGCCGAACTGATCCGCCGCTTCGGCAATCACATCCGGGTTGGCCACGGCGGCTGAGTTGAACGAGACCTTGTCCGCGCCTGCCAGCAGCAGCGCACGCACGTCGTCCTTGGTTCTGACACCGCCACCCACGGTCAGCGGCACAAAGCACTGCTCAGCCGTGCGCTGGACCATATCGAACATGGTGCCCCGGTTTTCATGGGTCGCGTGGATATCTAGAAAGCAGATCTCATCCGCACCCGCCGCGTCATAGGCTTTGGCGCATTCCACCGGGTCGCCTGCATCACGCAGGCCGACAAAATTGACGCCCTTGACCACGCGCCCGTCGGCGACGTCGAGGCAGGGAATGATGCGGGTCTTCAGCATGGATCGGGCCTTTCGGTCTGCTTGGCCCGTGGGTACGCAATGACTGCTGGAATCGCAACAGATATGGTGGCGGATGTGCTTTTTGGTCCGGGGCGACAGCGGTTTCAGGGTGCGGTGGCTTTCTTGAGCCGGAACCGGAATGCAAGATCTGCTCCGGCCAGCAGAACAAGCGCTGGGACCAGCGTGGTGACAATGTAAATGAAGCCAAAAAACATCAGGGTATATGCATAGTCTCCAACGGGCCTCGGAATATGAGCGCAGGTGCAGCATCCCTTGATGGTTCCATCACATCCGCCAAAGGTGAAGACGATCCAGGCGCAGCAATAGACGATCAAAAGCACAACAATCCAAGCGCCGCCATAGCCTGTCCACCGGTTTGCAAATGGCGGGAAAACGGCCCGGCTCGGCAGCCGAAAAACTGAATCGTGCACTGCAAACAGGAAGCAGATCAGAAGCGGCAGGGTGGCAATGATGAAATGCACTGTCAGAAAAATGTCCATCAGGAAAATCTTTTCAAAAAGGTTCAGTAACAGCGCCATTTCCGGCATAAGTGCCGGTGCAGAATTGACGTTTTCAACATAGGGAGCCCGGGCAGAAATGGAAGTTTAAGGAGGGCGCCCCCTTTGTTCTGTTGCCCAAGCTGCAAAGGTTTGCCGATGCCGAAAACGTGAATTGCCAACCGAGGCCTGTTGCCTTGTTTTCCTCACATCACCGCACAATTTTGGAGCAGTTGTTATGACAAAAAACCTTATCCTTGCCGGAGCCATCGCCCTCATGTCCGCAATCCCCGCCGCCGCCGAACTGATGAAAGTGCCCAGTCAGAAACCCGTAGCTGAAACCATGGATGCGCTGCAGGCCGCAGTCGAAGGTGCCGGCGCAACTGTCTTTGCCCGCGTGGACCATGCCGCGGGTGCGCAAAAGGTCGGATTGGAGCTGGCGGGCGCGCAATTGCTGGTATTCGGGAACCCGAAACTGGGCACCCCGGCAATGCAGGCCGACATCCGGGCGGGCCTGTATCTGCCGCTGAAAGTGCTGGCCTATGAAGATACAGAGGGTCAAGTCTGGCTGAGTTACGAGGATCCTGCGGACATGTTCTCTGGCCTCGATATCCCCGCTGATGCTGGTTTCATCGCCAAAATGCAGGGCGCCTTGGGTAAGCTGACGGCTGCCGCCTCGCAGTAAGCTGTCTAGGGCACTTGGTTCTCCCGGCGTTTTGTGGCGCCGGGAAGGGCTAAGAGGCTGTAAGCCTTCAGCGACACAAGAAAATACCTGTGATCAGTGCGGCAGGAATCAGCCAGATTACCTGCGCAATGATGCCAAAGAAGGTAAACAGAAGCGCCATATCATAAAGCCAATGCCCGAGCGGCCCGCAGCCAATAGCGCCGGCACCGCTGAAGCTGCATCCGGGCAGGCCGGCCTCCATAAGCTTTGCTGCCAAAAGAATGCAGGCCCAGAAACAGACCGGCGCAAAAACAAAGATGATACCGCCTAGGGTTCTGAGCAACGGCAAACTGTTATGCCCTCAGAACCTGCAGCGCCTCTTTCAGATCAATTGCCCCATCATAAAGCGCCCGGCCTGAAATCGCACCATTGAGCGGCGCACCGCAGGATTTCAGCCCACGCAGGTCGTCCAGCGAGGACACGCCGCCGGAGGCAATCACCGGAATGCTGACAGCCCTGGCCAGATCGGCGGTGGCCTCGACATTCGGCCCCTTCATGGCGCCGTCGCGCAGGATGTCGGTATAGATGATGGCGGCAACGCCTGCGTCCTCGAACGATTTGGCGAGGTCGGTGACCATCACGTCGGTTTCCTCGGCCCAGCCCTTGGTGGCAACCTTGCCGTTGCGGGCATCGATGCCGACGGCAACCTTGCCGGGGAATTCGCGGGCGGCTTCGCGCACCAGATCCGGGTTTTCCACCGCCACGGTGCCCAGGATGACACGGGCCAGCCCCTTGTCGATCCAACGCGCAATGGTGGCCATATCACGGATGCCGCCGCCCAGCTGCGCGGGCACTTTGGTCTGCTTCAGGATTTCCTCGACCGGGGCGGCATTGACCGGCTCGCCGGCAAAGGCGCCATTAAGGTCCACCAGATGCAGCCACTCGCAGCCTGCCTCGACAAACTCCAGCGCCTGCGCGGCAGGGTTGTCGTTGAACACGGTGGTCTTGTCCATCTCGCCATGCAGCAGGCGCACGGCCTGGCCGTCTTTGAGGTCAATCGCGGGGTAGAGGATCATCCGGGCGGTCCTTCGTGAAATCAAGCTGGCGGTGTTTTGCACAACGTGAGGGCAGATTGCAACGCGACCCGAAGTCAACCTTGCCTCAAAGACCGCATCAGGGACAGGCTGCCGCTAAAACAGGGAGGAAACGGAATGAAACATCTTCTGACAGGCCTGGCTGTTGCCCTGGGTTTGGCAAGCGCGGCCGCGGCGGACCCGGTTCTGGGCGTCTGGAAAACCGAACCGGACGACGGCTCCTATGCCCATATCCAGATGGCCAAATGCGGCAGCGCGGTTTGCGGCAAGATTGCCCGCACCTTCAATAGCGACGGGGAATACCGATCTCCGAATATCGGCAAGACGCTGGTGATCGACATGGTGCCGAACGGGGACGGATCTTACGAGGGCAAGGTCTGGCGGCCCTCCAACGACAAGATCTACATCGGCAAGATGGATCTCGCAGGCAGCAGCCTGGCATTGCGCGGCTGCGTTGCGGGCGGGCTGATCTGCTCTAAACAAACCTGGACACGAGTCCAGTAAACGCCTTGCGGGGCCGCAGTCACAGCAGTCCCAGCTGCACCGGGATCGGCGCAAACCCACGTTTCAGCTGCCGGTCCCGGAAACGCTCGAAAATCGCCTGAGCCTCGGCTTGCGCCGCAAAATAGGTCCGCTTCTGCGCGCCGCCCGGCGCATTCAGCGGCCCAGAGACACGTTCAACACACCAGTCGCCGAACAGCGTCGGCGTCAGGCTCAAGAGGCAATAGCGGTGCTTGCCTTCGGCGTGGTCGTATTTTTCGAAACGGATGTGCAAGAGCGCTGCCGGAATGACAAAAGGTCCGCCTCCGTATGCATTGAAGCGGACCCCTTGTCTATTGTTCAAACCGGTGAATTGTACCGGCCTTGGCGGCAGCGGTGATGCTTACACCTCACCGGTGTATTCGCCGCGCGCCGGGTAGTTGTTCGGGATCGCAAAATCCAGTGCCGCGACCAGTTCCGCGAAATGCGGCCGCACAAACGGCATGGTCTGAACAGCGCCGTAATACAGGGTCTGCTCCGGTGTCACCAGGAACAATCCAGGTTCCGAGAACAGCGCAGGCTCTTCAATCCCGATTGAGGTCTTGCCGCGCGAAGTGGAAATATAAAGCCCCCAATCCTTGGCCACAGAAAGCGGCAGATCATAGCCGAACCGCAGTTCCTTTGCTTCGATCTTGTCGGCCATGGCGCGGGTGCGCTCTTCACCGTCAGAGCTGATGGCGATGCAATTGACGCCGCGCTCGGCGAAATCTGCCACCTTCTTCTCAAACTCCTTCAAATAGTTTGCGCACAGCGGGCAGTGCAGGCCGCGGTAAAAACAGATGACCGTGCCGCGTTCTGCGGTTTCCGACGAAAGGTCGAACTGGCCATGGTCCAGCGTCGGCAAGGTCAACCCGGGGGTCTTCTGGCGAGGGATCAGCATGTATGTGGTCCTTTTAGGCTATGTGGTGAAGGGTCTTGCTCAATGGTATTGCCCAGTTTAACGTCTGCTAAATCTGAAAAACCTGATGGAAACACCGAAATCCATGGACCGCCTCACGACATTGATGGATCGCTTTCAGCTCGCGGTGCAGGCAGCAGCGCCGGGGGCGGCGAATTTGATCGCCCTGGCGGATGCGGCGGGGGAGCCGGTGCGGATTCTCTATCGCACCCGCAGCCCCGTGCCGGACCCGGTTCCGGGTACGGTCATGTGGGCCGCGCGGGTTGAGTGGTCAGGGCAAAGCAACCCATTTCTGGCTGCACTGCCGCCGGTGGTCGAATATGAGATCACCGGCAATGCCGAGACACAGGGGCTGGTGCGGTTGATGCGGGACGAGGCAGAGGGCCAGCACTGCGGCGCACAATCGGTGATCAACCGGCTGGGCGAGGTGCTGATGGTGCGCCTTTTGCGCAACCAGATCCAGCGCGGCACAACTGAGCCGGGGCTGCTGGCGGGGCTTGCCGATCCGCGCCTCAGCCGGGCCATCGTTGCGATGCACGATAGCCCGGGCCGTCTCTGGACCAATGCCGACCTGGCCCAGCAGGCAGGGCTGTCATTGTCGCGCTTTGCTGAGCTGTTTGCGGCAGAAGTGGGCGAAACCCCAATCGGCTACCTGCGCCGCTGGCGGCTGATCCTGGCGCGTCAGGATCTTATGCGCGGAGACCGGGTCGAGGCGGTCGCCCGCCGCTATGCCTATGGATCACCAGAGGGCTTTACCCGTGCATTCCGCAAGGCCTATGGCGTCGCGCCGGTGTCTCTGCGGTCTGCTGCGTGACCCCCAAGCCTTCTTTCTGGTCTTAAACACCCCCGCCGGAGGCAACGGCGCATCAGCGCCGTCCTCCTAGGGTTTCCAGGTCAGAAAGTTGCCGATCATCCGCAGCCCGGTGGCTTGGCTCTTCTCCGGGTGAAACTGCATGCCCAGCATCGTGTCCCGGCCGATGACGGCGGTCACGTCGCCAGCATAATCCACATGCGCCAGACGCTCGGCAGCCTGTGTCACGCGGAAATGGTAAGAGTGCACGAAATACACATGATCGCCGCTCTGGATACCGTCAAACACCGGATGCGGATGATCGATCACCAGATCATTCCAACCCATATGGGGCACCTTCAGAGAGGTGTCTGACGGTTCGATCTTGACCACATCGCCGCCGACCCAGCCCAGACCGGACGTTTCCTGGTATTCATGCCCCGTGGTCGCCATCAGCTGCATGCCGACGCAGATGCCCAGAAAGGGGCGGCCCTTCTGCTCCACGGCTTCGACCATGGCGTCATAGATGCCTTTGTGACCGCGCAGCTCGCCCGCGCAGGCGGGAAAGGCGCCGTCACCTGGCAGCACCAGCCGGTCGGCCCGTGCCACCACATCGGCGTCCGAGGTCACCACAACTTCGCCCGCATCCATCTCCCGCGCCATGCGCTGGAACGCCTTCTCAGCCGAGTGCAGGTTGCCGGATTCATAGTCGATGATCGCGGTCAACATGGTTACAACGCGCCCTTGGTCGAAGGGATCGCATCCGCCTTGCGCGGGTCGGTCTCTACCGCCAGCCGCAGCGCGCGCGCCACTGCCTTGAACGCCGCCTCGGCAATATGGTGGCTGTTGAAGCCGTGCAGCTGGTCGATATGCAGGGTGATGCCGCCATGGGTGCTTAAGGCTTGAAAAAACTCGCGCACCAGCTCGGTATCAAAGGCACCGATCTTTTGCGTGGGCAGCGCCACATTCCAGATCAGAAAGGGCCGCGCCGACAGGTCCAGCGCACAGCGCACCAATGCGTCATCCATCGGCAGATGGCATTCGCCGTAACGGCGGATGCCTTTCTTGTCCCCCAGCGCCTGCACCAGCGCCTGACCCAGCGCGATGCCGGTGTCTTCCACCGTGTGATGGTCGTCGATGTGGTAATCGCCCTTGGCGCGGATGGTCATGTCGATCAGCGAATGGCGTGCCAGCTGGTCCAGCATATGGTCGAAAAAGCCGACCCCGGTCTGGTTGTCGTAAACCCCGGTGCCATCCAGGTTGATCTCGACCGTGATATCGGTTTCCGCAGTCTTGCGGGTCACTGTGGCTATACGCATCAGCGGCTTATCCTTCGTCATGCTGCAAGAACTTTCATCTGCCTGGGCGCTTATAGGGCGGGCAGGGGGTATGGCTCAAGTGCGGCAATGTGCAATGCGGGCAATCTGTTGCAGCAAACCCGGTCCTTTCCCGGCCTATTGCGCCCGGATGCAGCGCATGCGAGCTTGGGCGCAAATCCGTGACCATTCAAAAGGGCCGCCCATGTCCACCTGCGTCTTTGTCCAGATCCGCTGCAAGCCCGGCACCACCTACAAGGTAGCCGAAGAGATCGCCCGGTGCGAAATCCACTCCGAGCTTTACTCCACCAGCGGCAATTTCGACCTCTTGATGAAGCTCTACATCCCGGCTGGCGAGGATGTCGGCAAGTACATCAACGACCAGCTGTTGCAGATCGACGGGATCGAACGCTCGCTGACGACGATGACTTACAAAGTGTTCTGAGCGCCTGACCTCCCGCTTGTCCTGCGGGAGTTTCCTTTTGGGAGGTGGGGGTGGCAATTTCTGTTCCGCGGATTTTGCTGAAATTGCGCGAACGTCTGCTAATGTGTCGAGAAACGGTGTTTCGGAGGCAATGTAGTGGTTCAGGGTTTAAGCCATGTGACGTTCATCGTGAGCAATCTTGACAAGATGGAAGAGATACTTACGACAGTCTTGGATGCCAAGAAAATCTATGACAGTGGCGACAAGACATTCTCGCTCTCAAAAGAACGTTTCTTCGATATTGGAGGCATTTGGGTCGCCACTATGAAGGGCGAACCGCTTCCAAAGAAGACCTACAATCATGTCGCTTTCAAGATGGCACCAGACGACTATGACGACAGACTGCGGCGCATAAAGGCGCTCGGTCTTGAGGTGCGAGAGGGGCGCTCACGTGTCGAAGGCGAGGGGCATTCGATCTATTTTTATGACCACGACAACCATATGTTTGAACTGCACAGCGGCACTCTGGAAGAACGACTAAAGAGCTACGCCGCAACGTGAACCACAGGTCCGCTGCATCCTGAAAAAGAGCACTTTAGTATCCACTCCCTGGAGTAAACCCACCGACTTCCAGTCGGTCCCGCTTTAGCGTGAATCAAAAGACGGATGCC
>MDLF01000005.1 GCA_001730095.1 Rhodobacteraceae bacterium (ex Bugula neritina AB1) | reverse complement strand
CGCGGCCCACAGATCGGCAATGTCCTGATCTGACAAATCCCCGTAGAACGGATAGGTAAACGCAGGGTAATAGGCCTCGCCGTCAGGCGAGATACCTTGCCGGACTGCGACCGCAAAGTCCTCAATCGACCAGGCACCAATTCCTGCATCCGGATCGGTCGTCAGATTTGGTGAGTAGAGCGTTCCGAACGGCGTATCGAGGGCCACGCCACCCGCCAGAGGCGCACCGCCTTCGGGATTGGTATGACAGGCGATACACCCCGCCGCTCGGGCTAGATAGGCCCCCTTGTTCACGTCGCCTTCCAGCGACGTGAGGGTTTCTGGTGGCGGCGTGCCAATGGGCCACGCATAGACTGCGCCAAGTCCGACCACCGATGCAGCGGCGATCGCACCTGCGCCTTTCCAACGGCGCCCCACGTCAGTTTCCTTCCGCGCGGTACTTGGTATGGCACGCTGAGCAGGTCTGGCTGACCTGAAGGAACAGATGGTCCACGGGCAACTCGGCCAGCGAGTCCAAATCCATGGCCATAGGCTGGGCCGTGCCCATCATGCCACCCATGCCGGTGTCATCCGTCATGGCGGACCCCATGCCCATCATATCCGTTGCGGCTGCGCCGCCACCGCCGGCAGGGGCATTGGCTGACGCGCGTTCAAGCGCCTCTCCAAGCACTTCCAGCCGCATCGCGAGCGCCTCGAACTCCTCCCAATCGGTCCAGACCGCGTCCTGAGCTTTGGAAACCCCGCCGCCGGAACCCTCGGGAAACAGTTCGGTCATCGCCTCACCGGAATGCTCCTGCAATGTTCGGGCGAAGGCGGCGACCGCATCAGCGTCATAGTCCGCTTGACCACGCATCATCGGCGTGACCTCGCGAACACCGTCACGCAAGGCAACCATGCCGTCCATTCGTTCCTTGACCACGCCGGTTGCGCCGGAGTGGGCCAGCGCGATGCCGCCTGCAAAGATCCCCACAAGTGCCATACCTGCAGTTGTTGTTTTTGTTCTCGATTTCATGTTTCATCTCCAATTTTCATTTCATAACCGATCGTAATCAGCTGAGAATGGGAATTGGAGGATCGTGTCGATAAGCTGCTCCAGACAGCTCAGTTTCTCGTGACGCTACATGAGCCAACGCAAGGTATGGAAAAGGGACCAAGCCTTCCATCGTTGCCGGATAAAGTGTTACGACACACTCGATTTCGCCGTGACAGTGGGGTTCTGGTTCGTCGGAGCCAATGTCCTGAACGACGTCAGGTGTTTCATGCACAGCAACGTGGGCAGAGACTTCCGCTGGTACGACAGCAGCCAGCAAGAACACCGTCAACCCGACCAGTGCGAAACAAAGGAATGAAAACGGACGGGCCACGCTTAGTTGATCCCGTTCTCGCGTTGCAGTTCCCGAACATAGGTCGCAACCATCTTCACGTCACTTTCTGTCAGCCCCTCGACCGCGGGCATATTGCCAAAATCCCAGTGGTGTGCCCGGACACCGTTTCGCGCAGCCAAGACAAACGCCATGTCGGAATGGTGGGACGGTTCATAGATCCGATGCACCAAGGGCGGCGCGACGCCGTTTTGTCCGGCGGCATTTTCTCCGTGGCAAACCGCACATTTCAGATTGAAGATGTTCTGACCAACCAAAGCCGCTTCGGAGAACTCGCTTGGTACGGCCACTTCCGCGAGGGGTGCGCCCGCCGCTACTCCGCGCAGGTCCGGCGGTGTCATGGAATGGCCCACCGAGTCAGGCTTCATGATATTCTGATAACCGACGTATCCAAGCCCGACGACGAAGAACAAGCCGATAAAAAGTCCTGACTTGTCCATCAGATCAACTTCACCTGCGTGCCGACCGGAGTTCGGTCATAAACCTCTTCGATTTGCTCGTTATAAAGGCCAATGCACCCGTTCGACGACCGGCGGCCAATCTTGCGTGTGTCCTGTGTTCCGTGAATTCGGTAGTAGGTCCAAGAAAGATACAACGCGCGCGTGCCAAGCGGATTGATCGGATCGCCGCCCGGAACCACGCGTGGCCATTCGGGGTTGCGTTCCAACATCGAAGGGGTCGGCCGCCATGTTGGGTTCTCACGCTTTTCGACAACCGTGGTGTAGCCACGGCGTGTCAGCTCATCTGTCAGCGGAACTGACGTCGGATAAATCCGCATTTCGCCGTCCGCTGTCCAGTGCTGTAAAGCGCGTGTGATCGTATCCGAGATGATGATCCCGCGGCCTAGATCATCGAAATGATCACGCCAATCGTGTGGCGAGAACGACGCGATATTGCGTTCCGACGATCCGTCTTGAAGGTCTTGCGCGCGCGCAATAGCGGGCACAGCCAGAAAACTAGTGCCACCGATCAGGGCACTTCTACGTGTCCAAAGTGGGTTCTTGCGTGTCATCTCGATACCTCAACGAAGCCTTTTTGGTGGTCTAGCATCGCTCGTTGTTGATGTGATGTATCAATATGTAACAGGCATGCGGGGCGCGCGAATTCCGCCGAGAACTCGACATTCACAAAGGCAAAACCACGCGCGCTTCCAGCCCGCCTTCGGGCAGATTTTCTAAAGACAATTGGCCGCCATGAAGAAGAACAACACTGCGGGTGATTGACAGCCCGAGCCCTGTTCCGCCCGTTTTCTTGGATCGACTTTCCTCAAGCCGTACAAATGGTTCGAAAACCTGATCAAGCTTCTCTTCCGGAATCCCGGGCCCCTTGTCGCGAATCCAGATTGACACTTGTGATGAACTCGCTTGCCAACCTACGGTCACCGATTTTCCATATCTGGTTCCGTTCTCGATCAGGTTCCTAAGCGCTCGTCCCATTGCAAGGGGGCGCACCTGGAGAGTGATATCCGGGCCCTCATCAAAGGTCACTTCGCAATGCTCCGCGCTGCGTTGCATAAGCTCTCTCAGAGACACGTCCTGCACGGTTTCATTTTCGCCAACCCCACTGGCATAAGCCAGCGTAGCATCAATCATGTCGGACATTTCGGCGATGGATCGGCCCAAAGCAGCATGTGTCTCCTGTTCATCGACCATTTCTGACTGGACACGCAGCGCGGTAAGAGGTGATCGCAGATCATGGGCCAATGCCGCCAGCATCAGGGTTCGGTCTGAAACAAACCTGCTCAAGCGCCCGCGCATCGTGTCGAAGGATTGTGTCAGTCGTCGCACTTCCAATGGTCCTGACTTAGGCAGTTCGTCTATATCGCCGCCTCGCCCAAAGCTCTCGGTCGCGCGGGTCAACGCGGTCAGTGGACGTGTCAGTTTGGCGATAACAAACCAGAGGATGACCAGGACAATTAGCCCACCCGAAATGATGAACGAGGTCAACGCGGCTGCCGAAACTTGCCAGGGTGGCCGCTCGAACCGAGTCCCGACGTTCAGCCAGTCTCCACCTGACAATGCGATCGAGATTTCAAGTTCAATCGTTGAAACCGTACCGCGCA
>MDLF01000004.1 GCA_001730095.1 Rhodobacteraceae bacterium (ex Bugula neritina AB1) | reverse complement strand
CCGAACGCAAGGATTGGCAGGCTTCAGACTTGGCGGTGAAATCAGGCATGGATTTCCTCCTCCAATTCTCCGAGGCGCAGAAACAACTCTGACGCCCTTACACGGTCTCGCATCGCTTCGGTGCGGTCTTTGTTGCTGGACGCCGCCGCCTGCAGATGGTGGTAAGCCGCATGCCGTTCGGCCAGAGGGTAGGCGTCCGGGTTTTCTGCAATGCTGCGCGCCTGCAGGATCGTCACGAACAGGTCTGATGTTGCGAACAGATTGGCAATCCGCGCTCCTGAAGCATCCGTGCGCGACAGAGGGAAGGGAGGTTGCTTCAGGTCGATCTTGCCACGGCTATAGCTGTGCAGAGTGCTCAGCAGATAAGACGGATCAGCAGGGTAGGGGGCGCAATTCCATGCCCTCCGCACGGCCCGGCGCTCACTGTCAGGCAGGGCGTCAATCATTCGGCGGGCTCTTCGCCACTCTGCAGCCCGTTCACTGCGTTCCCTGGCTTCCTGGTCTGCCCATCGCTGTGCACGTTCATACATCACTTGGTCTTCGGTTGGCTGTTCTTCTGCAATCTGGTTTGCAAAGAGAGGCAGGGATTCCCGCTCAATGCGCTGCTTTCGACGCAGAGCAGCCCGTTTTCTCGATGTGTCCGTAAACTCGTGGCGGGGCAAAGGCTTGAAACGCATCTGTCCAATCTCCGGCGGTGGGGCAGGGCGCTTCTGCGCCCCGCCGGTGTTGATCAATCTTGGAAACAGGCAGGCACCCAAGCATCAATGCATTTCTTCTGATCGGCGGTGATGCCAGTTTTTTCCTGATAGTCTGCATCATTGAACAGTTTGTGCAGCTGCTCAGCCTTCTTCCCCTTCTTGAGGTTTTTGAACGCGGCAAGGACTTCACTGTCTTCCGGCAAGCTGAGCACAGTCTGCAGAATGCCGGTCAGCTGGTCACTGTTCAGCCGCTTGAAGCAATTGGTCTGTGAGGGCGTCCAGACTTCACGAATGGATGCACCCACGTCCTTCATGATCACGTCCATCAGCGGCTTTTTCTGGGTCAGGAACCGGCGGGCAAGGAAGGCTGTGATTTCACCATTGCGCAGTTTCTTCCCAGCTTCGCGGAAAGCTGCAAAAGCCTCGACCTGCCCTTTGGAAGCCATTTCCCGCAAGTCGGCCAGCATCTGTTCAGCGGCTTCATCACGTTCACCGCCAAGGCGTGGATCAAGGATAAAGTTGTCCGAGATTTCCGGTGTATTCGGCTGCGCCCAGCCCTTGCCCAGCCCCAGAATATCGCGGCTACCGGATGCCGGTGACACGTGGAACCCAAGCAGATCAAGCAGATATTCGGGTTTCCGCAGAAGCGCCGTCTGTGTCGCCGCTAGCTGGATCGCCACCATGTCGGATACGAACTTTGCGGAAAAGGCGGGTTTTTCTTTCTTAGGTGCAGCGCTCGCAGCAGAGCGTTTTAGAACGCCGGCTTCGATAGCCGCCTGTTGGTCTTCGGGTTTCACAAAGGCTGTTTCGACTGTCAGGACGCCTTCCCGGTTCACGTAAACAAACACGCCTGCATTTGCCTTCTGTTCCTCGGTGAACTGGCCGTCAAGAATGTCCTGCAGGCCGTCCAGTTCAGTCTCGCCAGCTTCATCCAATTCATCTTCACGGTAGAGGGCCTTCAACTCGTCATAGCGATTTTCTTGATCTTCGGACAATTCGCCTCGGACCATCCAGATACGCTCGTATTTGGAGAACTCCCCGCTCCATGTCTCAACATAGGAACCCAAAACTGGTGTGGCCCACTTCCACCCGCCTGCTTCTTTGACTTCCTCAGCGGCCTCGCCAAGGGCGGTCTCGAAACATTGGCTCAGGATTTCGGGGCTGTCGAACAGGTCTTCTTCGGCAAACAGGTCGCCGCCGATTTTCCCGCCTGCGGACACATATGCTTCTTTACCAACAAAGGATGCCCGGCGGTCAGAGACCGTAACACTGTCAGGTTTCAGTGTTTCTTTCAGGCGATGGTCAGACCAGTTTTGGCCGCGCACCCGATCCAAAACAGCAAGGGCATGAGCCTCGTCGTCGCAGATTGTGAAACATGTCGCCATGCTCAGATTGATTTCATGCGCGGCCAGAGCATCAAGAACCGGCCCCGGCAAATCGGCCAGCGCAAGGCGGCGGTAGACATGCTTTTCAGTCACGCCGAAATTGGTGGCGATGGCGCTGACCTCTTTGCCCTCGGCGCGCATTTCACCGAAAGTGCGGATTTCCAACGCTGGGGGCAGGTTCTTACGGACTACGTTTTCCATCTTCGCCCAGTCGGCGGCGGTTTCCCGGTCGGGTGCCAGCATTACCAGCGGGCTTGCCAGTTCGGGGCGAACCTTTGCAAAATCCGGCTTGGTTTCAGCCAGATATTGCAGCGCCCGCAATCGGGTGCCACCGGCAACAATTTCGGCCCCGTCCAAATTCTCGGTATACCCGGAAAGGCACTGGATCATGCCCTTGGCCCAGAGAGTTCCGGCGAGGTCTTTGATGTCCTGTTCCGGCACATCCTGACGCGGGTTCATGGGGGAGAGGGTCAGTTTTTCCAGCGGGAAACGGGCTTCGAGGGGTTTGATGTTCTCGTGCTTCGACATTTGGGCATTCCTTGTAACGTGGTGAATTTTCGTGTTATTGGTGCCCCAGCCCTTTTGGGCTGAGGCGTGGCCGCTTAGGCGGCTCCGTGTGATTTCAGAAAGGCGAGGCCGATCTTGGCGGAGAGACCTCCCTTTCTGATCAGCGCATAGGCTTCACGCTTGCGCAGATTGATCTGTTCAATGCTCATGACTTCACCTCCCTCCCGGCGCGGTAGCACCTACGGGCTTTGCCGATTTCAGTGTTCGTGGGGCAGGTAGATGGTCAGCACACGCCGCGTATCGTCATCGTCAAGCGGATCGTCTGCGGCGGCATCGTAAGTTTTGTTGTAGAGGCTGATTGCCCAGAAAACTTCCGCCTCGTTGACGTGGACGACACCAAACGAGTGATCACCGCTCGGATCATTCAATTGGCTAAAGTCCGTGAATTCAGCCACGGCTCGGGTCGCAAGGGCAACAAACAGCATCCCTTTTTCTTCAACGCCACCGCTGAAAACCACCTGACCCTCATAGGTCTGATGCCCTTGGAATGGGATTGCGGCGCGGAAAGCATCGTTCGCTTCCGCGATTGCAGCCGCTTGAATGGACATGTTGACGACGGCACGGGAACCGCAGGCTGAGCAAGAGTCAGGCACCATAGAAGTCAGCGTTTCCGCTGCTCCGCACCCGTTGCATTGATAATAAACCATAGTTGGCCTCCTAAGTGGTGATGCGGTGGCCGATGTTCGCCCGACCTATCCGCGTTCGCTTTGGTTTGTTCCAATGGGTCAAGGAAACGACCCATTGGCCCTGACGCCTGCCACCCGCACCCATCCGCGTTTTTCCCCGGAAGGGAGGGGGGGCGACAAAAAGA
>MDLF01000003.1 GCA_001730095.1 Rhodobacteraceae bacterium (ex Bugula neritina AB1) | reverse complement strand
TAGCGCGTCTACCAATTCCGCCACCTGGGCAGGTGTCGTGGGACCGGCGTATAAGCAGCTTCTTTTGGGGCGTCAAACGGATTCTTCAGGTTTTTTGGGGCAAGATTGCGTCGCGGCGGACTTCAGGGTGAAAAACTGATGCGGGCAGGCCGCTTGGACCGTTGCAGCGGCCAATTGCGCCTTGTCCGACACCCGTTGCGACGATACAGCTAGATGCAGCTAAATTCAGGAGCCAAAAGATGTCCAAACTGGTCACGATCTATGGCGGATCCGGTTTTGTGGGCCGCTACATCGCGCGGCGCATGGCCAAGGAAGGCTGGCGGGTACGGGTTGCCGTACGCCGTCCCAACGAAGCCATGCATGTGAAGCCTTACGGCGTGCCGGGCCAGGTGGAGCCGGTGTTCTGCAACATCCGCGACGACGTGTCAGTCGCATCGGTGATGCAGGGGGCGGATGCGGTGGTCAACTGCGTTGGTGTTCTGAATGAGCTGGGCAAAAACACGTTTGGCGCCATCCATGCAGAGGGTGCAGGCCGGATCGCCCGCATCGCCGCTGATCTGGGTGTGGCCAGCCTGGTGCATGTCTCGGCCATTGGCGCTGATCCAGAGGCAGACAGTGAGTATTCTCGCACCAAGGCCGCGGGTGAGGCCTCCGTGCAGCAGCATTTCCCTGCTGCGGTGATCCTGCGCCCGTCAGTGATTTTCGGAGCAGAGGACGGTTTCTTCAACCGTTTTGCCGGCATGACCCGCCTGTCACCGGTCCTGCCGATTGCGGCAGGCAGCACGAAGTTCCAGCCGGTGTTTGCCGATGATGTTGCCAAGGCTGCGGTCAAAGCGGCCGTGGGCGAGGCAGAGGCTGGCATTTATGAGCTGGGCGGGCCAGAGGTCAAAACCTTCCGCGCGCTGATGGCGCAGATGCTTGAGGTGATCCACCGCCGCCGTGTCATCCTGTCGCTGCCGGGGTTTGTCGCCAAGCTGGTGGCCTTTGGTTTCGACGTGCTGCAATTCGCCAGCTTCCAGCTGATTGAGAATAAGATGCTGACCCGCGATCAGCTGAAAAGCCTGAAGTCGGACAACGTGGCGTCTGAGGGCGCCAAGGGCTTTGCGGATCTCGGCATCGAGCCGGTGACGGTTGGCTCTGTGCTGCCGGATTACTTGTGGAAGTTCCGTCCGTCGGGCCAGTACGACGAAATGACCAGTTCGGCGCGCAATCTCCGTAAGAATGGCGTCTGATCGGGATCGCTTTTCCGATGGTCGAAAGTGCGGTGGCTGCCACCGCGCTTTGTCTTTTCGGGATCAACTGCTATAGGCAATGGTCAGCAGGATCACGCCCAGGAACACTCTGTAGACCACATAAGGCGTGAAGCTGACGGAACGCAGCAGCCTCATCATCAGGCTGAGGGCCGCCAGGGCGGACAGCATTGCCAGAACCGCTGCAATACCCGCATCGCGCAGCAGGGCGGTGTTGGCCTCCAGTGCAACTTCTGCCCCCAGCAGCACGCCAGAGGCGATGATGGTCGGGATCGACATCAGCATGGCAATACGGGCGCCATCCGCGCGGGTGTAGCCCAGTTGCCGGGCGCCGGTGATGGTGATGCCAGAGCGTGAAGTGCCGGGGATCAGCGCCAGCATCTGCCACAGCCCCATGACCAGCGCGTCGCGCAGGCCCCAGTCCTCTGCCTTTTTGGCCTCTGCACCTTTCTGGTCGGCCCAGTATAGCACCAATCCGAATCCCAGCATGGTCCAGCCGATGACGGTTATCGAGCGCAGCGCATGGCTGAGCCCGGTGAAATGCAGCACTGCGCCAAACAGAACTGTGGGGATGGTCGCCACAATCAGACCCATGGCGAGCCGCGAACCCGGCGTGTCCATGCGCCCGGTCAAGGCGCGGGGGAGACCGGCAAGGCCATCGCGGACATCGCCCCAGAAGTAGATCATCACCGCTGCCAATGTGCCCACATGCACCGCCACATCAATGACCTGGCCCTGGTCCTCCAGCCCTGTGAGTCCTGGCAACAGAATCAGGTGGCCAGAGGAGGAAACAGGCAAAAATTCGGTGATGCCTTGGATCAATGCAATCAGGATCAGCTGGAAAATCGGCATGCTGAAATCATCCTTTGCTGGCCGCGGATGGGCCGTAAACTGTCGCGACTCTGTATAAATCCCGTCTCTGGTTTGGGAAGCGGTTATTAAGGTCCGACATGGACCTAAAAATCCTGTACATTTCCGCGAAACACGGTATCAGAAATCAAGTGCTGGCAAAATAGGTCAGCAATATTGACGTAAAGCGTACCAGTGCCTGAAGAGGTGCCAGCGCAGCCAGACAAACGATGGAGTCCAGCCCGTGGCCAAGCAACCGATGCTGAAATTCGTGCAGATCGAACGCGACATGCCCCAAAAGCGTGACGCGAGTGTACGCAAAGAAGACTTCAATGAGATCTACGCAGAGTACGCTGCCGCCAAGGCCGCAGAGCAAGCCAGCCGCTGCAGCCAGTGCGGTGTGCCCTACTGCCAGAGCCACTGCCCGCTGCACAACAACATTCCTGATTGGCTGCGTCTGACTGCAACCGGTCGTCTGGAAGAGGCTTATGCCACCAGCCAGGCCACCAATACCTTCCCGGAAATCTGCGGCCGCATCTGCCCGCAGGATCGCCTGTGCGAAGGCAACTGCGTGATTGAACAGTCTGGCCACGGCACTGTGACCATTGGTTCGGTTGAAAAATACATTACCGACACGGCTTGGGAAAACGGCTGGGTGAAACCGGCAGCTCCGCTGACCGAACGCAGCGAGAGTGTTGGCGTTATCGGCGCAGGCCCCGGCGGTCTGGCGGCGGCGGACATGCTGCGCAAGGTCGGCGTGCAGGTCACCGTTTATGACCGTTACGACCGCGCCGGTGGGTTGCTGATGTACGGCATCCCCAGCTTCAAGCTGGAAAAGGACGTGGTTGAGCGCCGCAACAAGCTGCTGGCTGACGGTGGCGTCAGCTTTGTGCTGAACTGCAACGTTGGCGAGGACATCTCGTTCGAAGAAATCCGCGGCAAGCATGACGCGGTGATCATTGCCACCGGCGTTTATAAATCGCGTGATCTGGCCATGCCGGGCAGCGGGTCCGAAGGTATCGTCAAGGCGATCGACTTCCTGTGTGCCTCCAACAAGAAAAGCTTTGGCGATGATGTTGCCGAATTCGACAGCGGTGATCTGAATGCCGAAGGCAAGAAGGTTGTGGTGATCGGCGGCGGTGATACGGCGATGGACTGTGTGCGCACTTCGATCCGACAGGGCGCGACCAGCGTGAAATGCCTGTACCGCCGCGACCGCGCCAACATGCCGGGTTCCCAGCGCGAGACACAGAACGCCGAGGAAGAAGGCGTGATCTTTGAATGGCTGTCGGCGCCCAAGGGCTTTACGGACGAGGGCGGCAAAGTGTCCGGCGTGATGGTGCAGAAGATGCGCCTGGGCCAGCCGGATGCCTCGGGCCGTCAGGCGCCGGAAGTGATTGAAGGCGCGGATTATGTGGAAGAGGCGGATCTGGTGATCAAGGCGCTGGGCTTTGAGCCGGAGGAGCTGCCGACCCTGTGGAACCAGCCGGAGCTGCCGGTGACCCGCTGGGGAACCGTCAAGACTGCGTTCAAAACTGGCGCCACTGAGTTGGACGGCGTCTATGCGGTGGGCGACATCGTGCGCGGCGCCTCGCTGGTGGTCTGGGCGATCAAGGACGGCCGCGACTGTGCCGAGGCGATCCTGGAGAAATTCAACGCCAAGGCCGCGGTGGCCGCAGAATAAGGCAGTACCGTCCGTACGCCGCCTGTGCAGCCTCTGTGCGCCGGCGGAGCAGCGAAAAACTCCGCAGCAAGGTCAGCATAGCTGACCCAGCCAGCAGAAGGACAATGGATATGAGCGAATTGCAGGGACAATGCATATGCGGCGCGGTGACGGTCACCGCCACGCCTGCGCGCGCGTCTATTTCCGCCTGCCATTGCGAAATGTGCCAGCGGTGGGCCAGTGGCCCATACCTCAGCTTTCAGGCTGCCAGCGGTTATGCGGCACTTGGGCCAGTGCAGACCTATGAGTCCTCGGGCTGGGCGGAGCGCGCGTTTTGCGGAAAATGCGGATCGGCGCTGTGGTACCGGATGACCGCAGGAGAACATAAGGGCCAGACGCAGATGTCGGCGGGCCTGTTTGAAAACGCAGGCGGCAACGAGTTGCGCCTGGAACTTTACATCGACAAAAAGCCAGCGGGCTATGCGTTCGACTGCGACAGCCGAAAACTGACCGGCGCTGACGTGATCGAGATGTTTGCCCCCTCCGTAGAAGGAACCAGCCAATGACCAAATATGATGCCGATTGGGTGCGGGCCGAGGAAGCCAAGCGCAAATGGATGGCTGAGAACGGCCTGTACTCCGAGGCGGAAGAGCATTCTTCCTGTGGTGTGGGTCTTGTGGTCTCAATTGACGGCAAGGTCAGCCGCAAGGTGGTTGAGGCCGGCATTGACGCGCTGAAGGCGATCTGGCACCGCGGCGCGGTGGATGCCGACGGCATGACCGGCGACGGCGCAGGCATCCATGTGCAGATCCCGGTTCCGTTCTTTTATGATCAGATCCGCCGTACCGGCCACGAACCGCGTCAGGATGAGCTGATGGCAGTGGGTCAGGTGTTCCTGCCGCGCACGGATTTCGGCGCCCAGGAAAGCTGCCGGACCATTGTCGAAACCGAAGTGCTGCGCATGGGCTATTCCATCTATGGCTGGCGCCATGTGCCGGTGGATGTGACCTGTCTGGGTGAAAAGGCCAATGCGACCCGGCCTGAGATCGAGCAGATCCTGATTTCCAACGCCAAAGGCGTGGACGAGGAAACCTTTGAGCGGGAACTTTATGTGATCCGCCGCCGGGTTGAAAAGGCGGCCAATGCAGCCGCCATTTCAGGCCTGTATATCGCATCTCTGTCCTGCCGCTCGATCATCTACAAAGGGATGATGCTGGCAGAACAGGTGGCTGTGTTCTACCCGGACCTGATGGATGACCGCTTTGAGTCCGCCTTTGCGATCTATCACCAGCGTTACTCCACCAACACTTTCCCGCAGTGGTGGCTGGCGCAGCCGTTCCGAATGCTGGCCCATAACGGCGAGATCAACACGCTGAAGGGCAACCTGAACTGGATGAAAAGCCATGAAATCCGCATGGCGAGCGCGACCTTTGGCGACCATGCCGAGGATATCAAGCCGATCGTGCCGGGGGGTGCGTCGGACTCGGCTGCGCTGGACGGTGTGTTCGAAGTTCTGGTGCGCGCGGGCCGTTCGGCCCCGATGGCAAAAACCATGCTGGTGCCGGAAAGCTGGTCCAAGCAGGCGGTAGAGCTGCCGCAGGCCTGGCGCGACATGTATTCCTACTGCAACTCGGTGATGGAACCCTGGGATGGTCCTGCGGCGCTGGCCATGACCGACGGCCGCTGGGTCTGCGCGGGGCTGGACCGCAACGGTCTGCGCCCGATGCGTTATGTGGTGACTGGCGACGGGCTGGTGATTGCCGGATCCGAGGCCGGCATGGTGCCGATCGACGAGGCCACCGTGGTCGAAAAGGGAGCGCTGGGCCCGGGTCAGATGCTGGCTGTCGATATGAAGAAGGGCAAACTGTACAACGACACCAAGATCAAGAACAAGCTGGCCAAGGCGCTGCCTTTTGGTGACTGGGTCAAGCGGATCAACGATCTGGATACCACTCTGGCCAGTGCCACCGAACAGTCCTTGTTCAGCGGCGAGGAACTGCGTCGTCGCCAGGTGGCCGCAGGTTATACCGTCGAGGAACTGGAGCAGATTCTGGCGCCGATGGCTGAGGACGGCAAGGAATCGCTGGCCTCGATGGGGGACGACACCCCGTCGGCGGTCCTGTCCAAAATGTACCGCCCGCTGAGCCATTTCTTCCGCCAGAACTTTTCTCAGGTGACCAACCCGCCAATCGACAGCCTGCGCGAATTCCGGGTGATGTCGCTGAAGACCCGGTTCGGCAACCTGAAGAACGTGCTGGACGAAGACAGCAGCCAGACCGAGATCCTGGTGCTGGAAAGCCCCTTTGTCGGCAACACCCAATGGGACATGCTGATGGGGCAGATGAATGCGCCATTGGCCGAGATCGACTGTACCTTTGAACCTGGTCAGGGCAGCCTGAGCGCGGCGCTGGCGCGGGTGCGGGCCGAAGCCGAGGAAGCCGTGCGCTCCGGTGCCGGCCATATCGCGCTGACCGACCAGCGCTCTGGGGCAGGCAAAGTGGCGATGCCGATGATTCTGGCGACCTCTGCCGTGCATTCGCATTTGACCCGTAAGGGGCTGCGCACCTTCTGCTCGCTGAATGTCCGCTCTGCTGAATGTATCGACCCGCATTACTTTGCCGTGCTGATCGGCTGCGGCGCCACTGTTGTGAACGCTTATCTGGCCGAGGATTCGCTGGCTGACCGCATTGAGCGCGGCCTGCTGGACGGAACTTTGACCGAAAACGTCGCGCGCTACCGTGAAGCCATTGATCAGGGTCTGCTCAAGATCATGGCCAAGATGGGAATTTCGGTGGTGTCGTCCTATCGCGGCGGGTTGAATTTTGAGGCGGTGGGGCTGTCCCGCGCCATGTGCGCAGAATACTTCCCTGGCATGACCTCTCGTATTTCCGGGATCGGTGTGACCGGGATTCAGACCAAGGCGGAGGAAATCCACGCCAAGGCCTGGAACACCGCGGAAAACGTGCTGCCGATCGGTGGTTTCTACAAGGCGCGCAAGTCGGGTGAGACCCACGCCTGGGAGGCCACCAGCATGCATATGATGCAAATGGCCTGCAACAGAGCCTCATTTGAGCTGTGGAAGCAATATTCTGCCAAGATGCAATCGAACCCGCCGATCCATCTGCGCGATCTGCTGCATATCAAGCCGCTGGGTGACGCCGTGCCGATTGAGGAAGTGGAATCGATCACCTCGATCCGCAAGCGGTTTGTGACCCCGGGCATGTCGCTGGGCGCCCTGAGCCCCGAGGCGCACAAGACCCTGAACGTGGCAATGAACCGGATCGGCGCCAAGTCGGACTCGGGCGAGGGCGGTGAAGACCCGGCGCATTTCGTGCCGGAACCCAACGGCGACAACCCCTCTGCGAAGATCAAGCAAGTGGCATCGGGCCGTTTCGGTGTGACCGCGGAATACCTGAACCAGTGTGAAGAGCTGGAAATCAAGGTGGCCCAGGGCGCCAAGCCCGGAGAGGGCGGCCAGCTGCCGGGGATGAAGGTCACCGACCTGATTGCCCGTCTGCGCCACTCGACCAAGGGTGTGACCCTGATCTCGCCGCCGCCGCACCACGATATCTACTCGATCGAAGATCTGGCGCAGTTGATCTATGACCTGAAACAGATCAACCCGCGCTGCAAGGTGACGGTGAAGCTGGTGGCGTCCTCTGGTGTGGGTACCATTGCCGCGGGCGTGGCCAAAGCGAAGGCCGACATCATCCTGATCTCGGGCCACAATGGCGGTACCGGGGCTTCGCCTGCGACATCGATCAAATATGCGGGCCTGCCGTGGGAGATGGGCCTGACTGAGGCGCATCAGGTGCTGGCGATGAACAACCTGCGCGACCGGGTGACGCTGCGGACCGATGGTGGTCTGCGCACCGGTCGCGATATTGTCATGGCTGCGATGCTGGGTGCCGAGGAATACGGCATTGGCACCGCGGCGCTGATCGCCATGGGCTGCATCATGGTGCGCCAGTGCCAGTCCAACACCTGCCCGGTTGGCGTTTGCACCCAGGACGAAGCGCTGCGCGGCAAGTTCACCGGCAATGCTGACAAGGTGGTGAACCTGATCACTTTCTATGCCCAGGAGGTTCGGGAAATCCTTGCCTCCATTGGTGCGCGGTCGCTGGACGAGGTTATTGGGCGCGCCGATCTTCTGGCGCAGGTGTCGCGCGGCTCTGCACATCTGGATGATCTGGATCTCAACCCGTTGCTGATCACCGTCGATGGCGCAGCGGATATTGTCTATAACCGCGAAAAGGGCCGCAATGAGGTGCCGGACACGCTGGATGCCGAGATCGTGCGCGACGCGGCCCGCTTTCTGCAGGATGGCGAGAAAATGCAGCTGTCCTATGCAGTCCAGAACACCCATCGCACGGTTGGCACCCGCACCTCGAGCCATATTGTGCGGAATTTCGGCATGCGGAATTCCTTCCAGTCGGATCACCTGACGGTGAAGCTGCAGGGCTCAGCCGGTCAGGCGCTGGGCGCCTTTGCCGCACCGGGTTTGAAACTGGAAGTGTCAGGCGATGCCAACGATTATGTCGGCAAAGGCCTGTCGGGCGGCACCATCGTGGTGCGGCCGCCGCAGGTCAGCCCGTTGATGGCATCCGAGAACACCATTATTGGCAATACGGTCCTGTATGGTGCGACCGATGGCTATTTGTTTGCGGCCGGCCGTGCGGGCGAACGTTTTGCGGTCCGCAACTCGGGTGCATCGGTGGTGATCGAGGGCTGCGGCTCCAATGGCTGCGAGTACATGACCGGTGGTGTTGCGGTGATCCTGGGGTCGGTTGGCGCCAACTTTGGGGCCGGCATGACCGGCGGCATGGCCTATCTTTATGATCCTGAACGCAAGGCTGAAACCGTGATGAACATGGAATCACTGGTGACCTGTCCGGTCACCGTGGCCCATTGGGAAGCGGAGCTGAAAGGTCTGATTGCCCGCCATCTGAACGAGACCGGCAGCCGCAAAGCTGCGGATATCCTGCAGAACTGGGATGTTGAGAAGGCGAACTTCCTGCAGGTCTGCCCAAAGGAGATGCTTGGCAAACTGCCGCATCCGGTGCTGCAGGAACAGGCAGCTGTTCCGGCAGAATAAGCCAGCCTAGAGACTTGTGAACACGCCCCGCAGGCAAATGCTTGCGGGGTTTTTCTTTTGGCGGTTGGTTCCCGGGGGGCTGCTGTCCTATAGAGGGGCATGGCAAAGGCAGTTGCAAAAAAGAAGAAAACCAAGAGCAGCAAGAGGACAGCGACGCTGAGGTTTCAGCCGCTGCGCTGGCTGCGGCGCTGGGTGCTGCGGGCAGTGCTGACGGTTGCGGCGCTGTTCCTGTTTCTTGTTCTTTTGTATTCGGTGGTGAACCCGCCCATCACCCACACCATCTGGGCCGAACAGCGCCGATTGGGTGAAGTGGACCGGATGTGGGTGCCGCTGGACGAGATGGCCCCAGTGGTGGCGCGCTCAGTAGTGGCGGCGGAGGATGCGCAATTCTGCCGCCATTGGGGGTTCGATGCCCGAGCCATTCAGGCCGCGATTGCTGCCGGGGGCGCCCGTGGCGGATCAACCATTTCGCAGCAGGTGGTAAAGAATGTGTTCCTGTGGCAGGGCCGCAGCTGGCCGCGCAAGCTGCTGGAAACCCTGCTGACCCCGTTGGTGGAGATTACCTGGAGCAAGCGGCGCATTCTGGAGGTCTACTTGAACGTGGCTGAAATGGATGAGGGCGTTTTCGGCGCCGAGGCTGCGGCGCGCAAGTATTTCGGGGTCGGTCCGGATGAGCTGACTGGGCGGCAGGCGGCACTGATTGCAGCTGTGCTGCCCAACCCCAAGGAGCGTTCGGCGCGCAGACCCAGCAAATTTCTGCAGCGCCGGGCAGCCCAGATCGCAGATGGGGCGGCCACCATCCGCGCAGACGGGCGGGCGGCCTGTTTCGAGGATTGAATCTTTGCTTCCGTCAAGGCATTGCTGGGGCAACCATTGTAAGTTTTCTGGAGACTTTCTGTAGCCATGGCGCGCCTATACCACGTTCCTCTGTCCCCCTACTGCCGCAAGGTGCGGCTGTCGCTGGCGGAAAAGAAAATCGAGGTTGAGCTGGTCGAGGAGCGCTATTGGGAGCAGGATCCGGATTTCCTGCGCCGCAACCCGGCCGCCAAGGTGCCGGTGATCCGGCTGGACGGGCAGATGATGGCCGAAAGCGCTGCGATTTGCGAATATCTGGAGGAAACCCGGCCTGAGCCGCCCCTGATGCCCAAGGATGCCGCGGCCCGATTCGAAGTGCGCCGGCTGGTCAGCTGGTTTGACGACAAATTCCACCATGAGGTGACGTCCAAGCTGCTTTACGAACGGGTGAACAAGAAGATCACCGGCGAGGGCTATCCCGACAGCCGCAACGTCAAGGCCGGGGCAAAGGCGATCAAGTACCATCTGGACTATATGGCCTGGCTTTTGGACCACCGGCGCTGGCTGGCTGGGGACATGATGACACTGGCAGATTTCGCCGCCGCAGCGCATCTGTCGGCGCTGGATTATATCTCGGATGTGGATTGGAACCGTTCGGCGGTGGTCAAGGACTGGTACGCCAAGATCAAGTCGCGGCCTGCCTTCCGGTCGATTCTGGCTGATCAGGTGCCGGGGTTCCGTCCACCGCCGCATTACACTGATCTGGATTTCTGATATCAACCGGGCAATGGGGCGCTGCCCCCGCGGCCCTGCAGGCCGCTCCCCCGGAGTATTTAGGCAAAGATGAAAGACGGGTCCGGCATCAAGGAGAAACTGGTGGCGCAGGCGCTGGCGGAGGGGTTTGTCTCTTGCCGGGTCTGTCGGCCGTGGGATGTGCCGCAGGTGCCTGGACGGCTGCAGGCATTTCTGGAGGCGGGTTATCACGGGCAGATGAGCTGGATGGAGGAGCGCAGCCATTGGCGGGGTGATCCGGCGCTGTTGTGGCCCGAGGCGCGCTCGGTGATCATGCTGGCCGAGAGCTACACGCCGGACGAGGATCCGATGACGGTGGTGGGGCAGGCGGACCGCGGCGCTGTGTCGGTCTATGCCCGCAACAAGGATTACCATGATCTGGTCAAGAAGCGGCTGAAGCGGCTGGCGCGCTGGCTGATTGCCGCGGCCGGTGAGGATTGTGAGGTGAAGGTCTTTGTCGATACCGCGCCGGTGCCAGAGAAGGCTTTGGGCCAGGCAGCTGGACTGGGCTGGCAGGGCAAGCATAGCAATCTGGTGAGCAGGGATTGGGGGAATTGGGCCTTTTTAGGGTCGGTTTTTACCACGTTGGAGTTGCCAGCGGATAAGTCAGAGAGGGACCGTTGCGGCTCTTGTCGGGCCTGTCTGGACAGCTGCCCGACCGATGCTTTTCCGGCGCCTTATCAGGTTGATGCGCGGCGT
The DNA here is from genome assembly GCA_001730095.1 of Rhodobacteraceae bacterium (ex Bugula neritina AB1). GTDB lineage: Bacteria > Pseudomonadota > Alphaproteobacteria > Rhodobacterales > Rhodobacteraceae > Leisingera. Next base: position 22,574 of record MDLF01000003.1, on the reverse strand, counting down.
TGCATTTCCTACCTAACGATTGAACACAAGGGGCCTGTGGAAGAGAAGCTGCGTAGCAAGCTGGGAAACCGGATCTACGGCTGCGACGACTGTCTGGCTGCCTGCCCCTGGAACAAGTTTGCGGTGGCGGCCAGCGACATGCGTTATGCCGCGCGGGAGGAGTTGAAGGCGCCGAAGCTGGCGGAGCTTGCGGTGCTGGATGATGGGGCATTCCGGGAGAAGTTTTCCGGCTCGCCGATCAAGCGCATCGGGCGCGCCCGCTTTGTGCGCAATGTGCTGTACGCCATTGGCAATTCTGGCCTGCCGGACCTGCGGGAAGTGGCGCAGGGGCTGACGGAAGATCCCGATCCGGCGGTGGCGGATGCGGCGCGATGGGCGGTTCAACGGCTTTGGTGACGCAAACAGGATGGACGGGCCGCAAATAGGCGTTACACCCGGTCCGGCGAACAGACTTTGAAGGGGATGGGCATGGCGTTGCTGCTGGGTGTGGACACGGGCGGAACCTATACGGATGCGGTGCTGATCCGCGACGAGAAGGAGGTGATTGCCTCTGCCAAGTCGCTGACCACACGTCAGGATCTGGCGATTGGCGTTGGTGGGGCAATCCGGGCGGTGCTGGATCAGTCCGGGGTGCAGCCACAGCAGGTTTCGCTGGCGGCACTTTCCACCACTTTGGCCACTAATGCGCTGGTCGAGGGGCAAGGCGGCCGAGTGGCACTGATCTATATCGGTTTCAATGAGGCGGATCTGGACCGGCACGGGCTGCGGGATGCGCTGAAGGGCGATCCTGCACTGGTGATTGCCGGTGGCCACACCCATGCCGGCAGTGAAGCCACGCCCTTGGACACGGAAGCGCTGGAGATGTTCCTGCGCAGCGAGGGGCAGGGGGTAACGGGTTTTGCGGTGGCCAGTGTTTTTGCCACCCGCAATCCGGCGCATGAGGTGGAGGCCGCCCGGATCATTCACGAGATGACCGGCGCGCCGGCCACCTGCTCGCACCAGCTGTCGGCCAAGCTGAATGGACCCAAGCGGGCGGTGACAGCGGTGCTGAATGCGCGGTTGATCGGCATGATCGACCGATTGATCGGCCGGGCGCAGGACACTCTGCGCGACCTGGGGATCGAGGCGCCGATGATGGTGGTGCGCGGCGACGGTGCGCTGATGAGCGGTGAGCAGGCGCGGGAGCGGCCGATTGAGACGATTCTTTCAGGGCCTGCGGCTTCGATCGTGGGCGCGCGTTGGATGACCGGGGCAGATCATGCGCTGGTCAGTGACATTGGCGGCACAACGACGGATGTGGCGCTGATCAAGGACGGCAAGCCAGCGATTGATCCCGCGGGCGCGCGCGTCGGTGCTTTTCGCACCATGGTTGAGGCGGTGGCAATGCGCACCACCGGTTTGGGCGGTGACAGTCAGGTGCATCTGAACACCAGCGGGCTTTCTGGCGGGCTGACACTGGGGCCGCGACGGGTGGTGCCAGTGTCACTGATTGCCGCCGACGCGCCAGAGTTGGTGCATGCGGCACTGGATGAACAGCTGCGCAATTCGACGGTAGGCGAATTTGACGGGCGCTTTGTACGGGCTGTGCCGGGTGTGCCGGTGGCGGGCCTGAGCGAGCGCGACGCCGGGCTGCTGGCGCGGATCGGAATGCAGGTGCATCCCTTGGGGCAGATCCTGCGTACCCGGATGGAGCATGGTTCGCTGAACCGGCTGGTGGACCGCGGGCTGGTACAGGTTTCGGGGGTGACGCCGTCGGACGCCAGTCACGTGTTGGGCCGGGTCGATGCTTGGGACCGGGAGGCGGCAGAAAAGGCGCTGACGCTGTTTGCTCGTCGCCGGGTGGGCAGCGGCGATATGGTGGCCAGAGATGCAGAAATACTGGCGCAGATGATCATTGATCAGCTGACGGAGCAGACCGCTTTGACCCTGTTAGAGTCTGTTTTTGCGGAAGAGGTCGAGGATTTCGGTTTGCCGGCCGATCAGCTGGCACGGCATGTGCTGCTGCAGAGGGGGCTGGTCAAGCACCGTGGACTGCTGTCGCTGGATGCATCGTTGAATGTGGATGTGGTGGGATTGGGTGCCTCCGCCCCCAGTTACTACCCTGCGGTGGGTGCGCGGCTGCATTGCAACATGATCCTGCCGGAGCATGCAGGTGTTGCCAATGCCATCGGCGCGGTGGTGGGGCGTGTGACCATGCGGCGCAGCGGCACTGTGACCTCTCCGTCTGAGGGCAAATACCGAGTGCATCTGGAGAGTGGGCCGAAGGATTACCAGGACCCAGACGAGGCTCTGGCGGCGCTGGAGGTAGCGCTGACGGATGGGGCGCGCGGCGCGGCGGAAGACGCCGGTGCCGAGGATATCCACGTGCATGTGGAGAGGGATATCCGCACAGCGCAGGTGGAATCGCGGGAGGTCTTTGTGGAAGGCACGCTGACGGTGGAAGCCAGCGGGCGGCCACGAGTGGCGCACGATTGACCGTGTTTCAGGCAAGCGGGTTCTCTACGAGAACCCGCGGCCTCCGGCGGGGGTATTTCTGACCAGAAAGAAGCGCCGGGGTTTGAATTGCGCTGGAAATGTAAAGCCCCGTCTGAGGGCGGGGCTGAAAACAGCTTGGTTAGAGCCTATTCTGTGGCGGCGTCGCGTTTTGGCAGCACCCAATCGGGGCGCGCGAAATGGCAGGTGTAGCCATTGGGAAGGCGCTGCAGATAATCCTGATGCTCGGGCTCGGCTTCCCAGAAATCGCCAACCGGCTCCAGTTCGGTGATCACCTTGCCGGGCCAGAGCCCAGAGGCGTCGACATCGGCGATGGTGTCGAGGGCCACCTGTTTCTGGGTCTCGTCTGCGTAGTAGATCGCCGATCGGTAGCTGGCGCCGAGGTCGTTGCCCTGACGGTTCGGCGTGGTCGGATCGTGGATCTGGAAGAAGAACTCCAGCTGTTCCCGAAAGGTCGTGGTGGCAGGGTCAAAAATGATCTCGATCCCTTCGGCATGGGTGCCGTGATTCTTGTAGGTGGCATTGGGCACATCGCCGCCGGTGTAGCCGACGCGGGTGCTGATGATGCCGGGGCGTTTGCGGATCAGCTCCTGCATGCCCCAGAAACAGCCGCCTGCCAGGACGGCGCGTTCGGTGCTGCTCATTTCACGACCTCCACTTGGTTGATGTAGGCGCCATAGCCTTCGGCCTCCATGTCGTCCAGATGCACAAAGCGCAGGGAGGCGGAGTTGATGCAGTAGCGCAGGCCGCCGCGGTCCGTCGGTCCGTCCGGGAACACATGGCCCAGATGGCTGTCGCCATGGGTCGAGCGGACCTCGGTGCGGATCATGCCGAGGGCGCGATCTTCCAGTTCCTGGATATGCGCGGGCTCAATTGGCTTGGTGAAACTGGGCCAGCCGCAGCCGGATTCATATTTGTCGGAGGAGGCAAACAGCGGCTCATCCGAAACGATGTCGACGTAGATGCCCGGTTCCTTGTTGGAGAGCAGCTTGCCGGTGCCGGGGCGTTCGGTGCCGGAATTCTGAGTGACGTAGAATTCTTCTTCTGAAAGGGCGGCAATGGCGTCCGGGTTTTTGAAGTATTTGGTCATGATGTCCTCCCGCCTGTTCGTATGTGCTGCAGAACATGGGGTCTGGGTGTGAAAATGCAAATCCTGTTACAGGCGGCTCGCAAAGCCGTGTAACGGGGGCCGGTCAGGAGGCAAAGGCGCTGGCCAGATCGCCGGGCAGATCGAATTCTCGCAGCACCCGGGCGCGGGCGTCAGCGGACATTTTGCGGGCGGTCTTTTCGACGATGCGCTGGACCTTGTCGCCTGGGTGTTTGGCGGCGAAGGGGGCAAAGTACCATTTCAGGAAGACAAAGCAGATGATGTCTTCCAGCGCCTGCACCTGGTCATCCCGTTTGATGCCTTCCTTGCGCAGCATGCGGGCGGCGGCGTCAGTGTCTGCAGCGCTGTAACCTGCTTTCTGCATCAGCTGGGTGACGACTTCGGCATGGTGCTCCGCCTCGGCCTTGCGCCAGGCAAGATAGCCGGTGCGGCCTTCGGGGTAGGTGCTGCGCTCCAGCTTCCAGCGTTCCACATGCTGACCACGGGCAGCGATCTGCAGTGGCTCCGATGCGTCCGGGTACAGGCGTTCCTGTTCCGCGCTCATCCGCTGCCCGTAGATCAGCGCGGCGGGCTGGCCGTCTTCCTGTGCGGGGTCCTTGGCATTGGCGGCGTCAATGGCTGCCAGCACTTGGGTCAGTTGCGCGCTCATGCCGCGTCCTCCTGCTAAGTCGTTGAAACGCAGGTTACGCTCTTAACGCGACGGGTTGCAACGGGGCCGCGCCGCGGCAGCGGCGCCGGGCCCAAGGGGCAGGGGCGGGCGTTAGCCCGGACTTGCCGCGCGGGAGGGCTTGGTCTGCGGGTTTCCGGTCTGGCGGGCCAGCTGCACGGCGAGAATGCCGCCAGTGACGATGGCCACGCCCAAAAGATCGAGCGGCCCCAGCTTTTCGCCCAGCAGGACACTGGCAACCGCTACGCCGAACACCGGGTTCAGGAAGTGAAAGGTGGCGGCGCGCACCGCACCGATGCGGTTCAGGAGCAGCACCCAGATGAAGGTGGCCATCAGTCCCGGCACGATGGTGGTGTAGGCGAACGCCGCAGCCAGACGCCAGGTGGGGATGACGAATATCTCCTCTGTCAGCGGTGCGGCGGCAAACAGAATGGCAGAGCCTACCAGCATCTGAAGGCCGACGACCATCATGAAGTTGCCGCCTGACGTTGCACCGCGCAGGGCAAGCGTTGCAGTGGTCAGAGCAAGAACGCCGATCACGCAAAGACCGACGCCAAGCATGTCCACCCCGGCGCTGAGGCGTGTGCCCATGATCATCCCGACACCCAGAACGCCCGCTGCCAGCCCAGCGTAGCCCAGGGGCCGCAACCGTTCGCCAAACAGCATCCAGCCGACCAGCGCCACCAGGAGCGGCATGGTGGAGGCGATGATGGCGGCGAGAGAGGCCTCGATCCATTGCATGGCAACGAAGTTGAGGCCGAGATAGAGCGCATTCTGGCAGAGGCCGAAAATCACCGTGGCACGCCATTGCCCCGGTGTCAGTCGCCAAGTCTGACCCATGGCGCGCGCAATAGCGACGCCGATCAGGCCGGAGATCAGGAACCGGACCGCCAGCGAGAACAGCGGCGAGGCGTCCTGGACGATGATCCGGGCTGAGGTAAAGGCAGAAGACCACATCAGGGCAAAGGCAAGCCCCATGGCGATTGCGCGCGCATCCATCGTGAAATCCTTTCTCCCGCGGCAGAGCTTCGGGGAATTGCTGGATGAGTGCAAGCAATCTGGTTCGTTGCGCTGGCGGGCGAACTGTTGGCCGGGCTTGCGGGGCAAAAGAAAAGGGCCGCCCGCAGAGGGCAGCCCTGAAACCATCCGGAATATGTCCGGGATCAACCGTTCACGCTGTCTTTCAGCGCTTTGGCGATGGTCATTTTCACCACCTTGTCGGCTTCTTTGGTGAACTTCTCACCGGTGGCCGGGTTGCGCACTTCGCGCTCGGGGCGCTCGCGGCAGTAGATCTTGCCGACGCCCGGCAAAGTCACAGCACCGCCACCCGACACTTCGCGGGTGATCAGCGAACAGACCGCTTCCAGAGCGGAGCCTGCGACTTTCTTGTCGCTGCCCATTTCTTCGGCCAGAGCGGCAACAAGCTGGGTTTTGGTCATCGGTTTGGACATTCTTCGTCTCCTTAAACTGCCCGAACTGTGGGGCCTCATTGCGGGACATTATCGTTATGTTGTGGCATAACACAACTTCTTGAGTGCGCAGAGCAGGCAAAAAGGGGCATTTTTTCTAGGAAATTCGCGAAAACCGGCCTTAGAGGAAGGCTGTTTCGTCGAATGAGCGCAATTTCCGGCTGTGCAGGCGCTCCAATGGCATGCCACGCAGGCGTTCCATGGCTCTTATGCCGATTTGCAGATGCCGCGCAACCTGTGTCCGGTAGAAGTCTGATGCCATGCCCGGCAGCTTTAATTCTCCGTGCAGTGGCTTGTCCGAAACACACAGCAGCGTGCCGTAGGGGACCCGGAAGCGGTAGCCATTGGCAGCGATGGTGGCGCTTTCCATATCTAGCGCCACAGCGCGGGACTGGCTTAGGCGTTGCACCGGGCCGGACTGGTCGCGCAGCTCCCAGTTGCGGTTGTCGATGGTGGCGACGGTGCCGGTGCGCATGATCCGCTTGAGGTCGAAGCCTTCATATTCGGTGATCTCTGCGACGGCTTCCTCCAGTGCGACCTGGATTTCCGCCAGCGCCGGGATCGGGGTCCAGACCGGCAGGTCATCATCCAGCACATGATCGTCCCGCAGATAGCCATGCGCTAGCACGAAATCCCCAAGCGCCTGGGTGTTGCGCAGACCGGCGCAATGGCCGACCATCAGCCAGGCGTGCGGACGCAGAACTGCGATGTGGTCGGTGGCAGTTTTGGCGTTGGACGGGCCGACACCGATGTTGACCAGGGTGATGCCGCTCCCGTCTGCCCGCTTCAGGTGATAGGTGGGCATTTGCGGCAGCTTGCTGACGTCCGGGATCTCAGCCGCCGGATCGGTGATCACGTGGTCGCCGGTGCTGACAAAACCGGTGTAGCCGCTCGTCGGATCAGCCAGCTGCGCACGGGCATAGGCTTCGAACTCTGCCACGTAAAACTGGTAGTTCGTGAACAGAACGTGGTTCTGGAAATGTTCGGCACTGGTTGCGGTGTAATGGTTGAGCCGGGCCAGAGAATAGTCGATGCGCTGGGCTGTGAACAACGCGAGCGGGCCGGTGCCGTTGGCGGATTGGTAGGTGCCATTGACGATGTCGTCGTTGGTTGTGGACAGGTCCGGAACGTCGAAAACATCGCGCAGAGTGAAGCCTGCAGCACCATCCTGAGGCACGCTCAGGTCGGGCCGAGAGGCCACCGCAAAATGAACCGGTATCGGCGTGTCCGAGACCGCAATGGTCACTGGCTGGCCGTGGTTGCGTATCAACAGGGAGATTTGCTGAATCAGGTAATTCCGGAACAGATCGGGCCGCGTCACCGTGGTGGCATAGGTGCCGGGCGATGACACATGGCCAAAGCTGAGACGGCTGTCCACCTGCGCAAAACTGGAGGTGGAGAAGCGGATTTCCGGGTAATAGGCCCGGATGCGTTGGTTGCCCGGGGCGCCGTCCGCCATTGCCCGAACAAATTCATCACAGAGAAAACCAGTCGCCTGATTATAAAGCAGTTCCAGCCGCTCCACTGCCTTGGTGGCATCATTGAAAACTTCGTCGGCCGGGTGCCCCGGGTGTTTTGTTGTTATCATTGCGCGGCCTCAATCACCGGAATTTTCTGAAAGGTACGGACATCGACAAGGCCCAGGTCGGAAATCCTGAGTTCCGGGATCACGACCAGTGCCAAAAGCGAATGCTGCATATAAGCGTTGTTCAGACTGCAGCCGCAGGCCTGCATCGCCTCGCCCAGCTGTTCGGCTTTGGCGGCGACATCTGTGGCGGGGCTGTCGGACATCAGGCCAGCAATTGGCAGTTCGACCAGCGCCTGCTCCGCGCCCTCGCAGAACAGGGTGACGCCGCCGCCGACTTCGGCCAGGCGGTTGGCTGCCAGCGCCATCTGTTCGCGGTCGGTGCCGACCACGATCATATGGTGGCTGTCATGTGCCACGGTGGAGGCCATGGCCATTTTACCGGTATAGCCAAAGCCTGAGACAAAGGCATTGGTGACGCCGCCAGTGCCGCGGTGGCGTTCGACCAGGGCAATCTGGCAGACCTCACTTGTACCCTCGACCAGTCCGTCCTGCACCGGCAGTTCAGCCTGCAGTGCCTTGGTCGGTGCCTGATTTTCGACCACGCCAATCACATTTGCGGTGACCACATTGGCGCCCTCGGGCGCGGCCAGCTCAAAGTTCTTGGCTGTCAGTTCACTCCCCAGATGCACCGTGCCACGGGCACTGGCGGGCCAGTCAAAATGCGGGCAATCCACCTTGATAGAGCCTGATTCTGCCACGATCCGGCCACGGGCAATAACCACCTCGATTGGCAGTTCACGCAGGTCGGAGGTCAGGATCACATCAGCGCGCCGTCCGGGGGTGATCGAGCCGATCTCGCGCTCCAGCCCGAAATGGGTGGCGGTGTTGATGGTCGCCATCTGCAAGGCAACCACCGGATCACAGCCGCAGGCGATGGCATGGCGCACCACCCGGTTCATATGGCCGTCATTGACCAGTGTGCCAGAGTGGCAATCATCGGTGCACAGAATGAAACTGCGTGGGTCCAGACCTTTTTCAGTGACGGCAGTGATCTGGCTTTCGATGTCGTACCAGGCAGAGCCCAGCCGCATCATCGAGCGCATCCCCTGGCGCACCCGGGCGATGGCGTCGGCTTCGCAGGTGCCCTCGTGATCGTCTGCCGGGCCGCCGGCCACATAGGCAGCGAAATCCGGACCCAAATCAGGGGAGGCGTAATGGCCACCTACGGTTTTTCCCGCCCGTTGGGTCGCGGCAATTTCGGCCAGCATCTTGGGGTCGGCACCTGCAACACCGGGGAAGTTCATCATCTCGCCCAGCCCGATGATGCCGGGCCATTCCATCGCCTCCACCACATCTTCGGGGGTGATTTCATGGCCGGTGGTTTCCAGACCCGGCGCCGACGGCGCGCAGCTGGGCATCTGGGTGAATATATTGACCGGCTGCATCAGCGCCTCGTCATGCATATAGCGCACGCCGTCCAGACCCAGCACATTGGCGATCTCATGCGGGTCTGTGAACATCGAAGTGGTGCCATGCGGGATCACCGCGCGGGCAAATTCCGCGGGCGTCAGCATGCCGCTCTCAATATGCATATGTGCGTCGCACAGGCCGGGGATCATGTAGCGGCCCTTGGCCTCGATGATCTGCGTGTCTGGGCCGGTGCAATAAGAGGCATCAGACCCGACGTAGGCGATGCGCCCGGCCACAATGGCAATATCATGGGCGGGCAGCTGCTCGCGGGTGTGAACATTGACCCAGATCCCCTGCCGGATCACCACGTCCGCAGGGGCGCGTCCGGCAGCAACATCAATAAGTTTCGGGGCGGAGTCGGGCCAGCTCGGAAAAATGTTTTCTGACATAATCCAATTGTTCCGATTGCGGGCGGGAAGGCAAGCGGATTGCCGGCTTTGTCATCAAAGCTGTATGTAGGCGGTGGAAATGCGCCGAAGGTTGACGCATTTTGTTTTGTGGCCGCGTGGGTTTCAGCGACAGGTTGCAAGAGTTTCTTTTGCGGAGGAATTGGCATGGACTACCAGACTGTGGACGCAGACAGCTTTGGTCGTTCTCTGCGCGGGATCGGAATCAACTTGCTGGTGCGCGATGTTCTTGCTGAAATCACCTTTTTAGAGACTGTTTTCGCCATGAAGGGTCATCAGGCCACGCGGGACTTTGCTATCGTCAACTACGGTAGTCAGGTGTTTCAGCTGCACAGGGACGGCACTTATGTGGAAAATCCGTTGCTGGGGCTGCTGCCGGAGAACCCGCCACGCGGCGCAGGGATTGAAATCCGGCTCTATGACACCGATCCAGATGACGCCGTAGCACGGGCAGAGGCCGCAGGCTTCACGATCTTTCAGCCTGCCACCGACAAGCCGCATGGCCTGCGCGAGGCCTATATCCTGTGCGAAAACGGATATGCCTGGGTGCCGAGCCAACCCAAGGGGTAAGGGCAGGGAATTCCTCCCCTTTCCTCTGTTTGATGGCCAGTCCATGCTGGCCGACAACTTTGATGCCGAGAGGGACCGCTGATGCACGCCATTGCCGACACAACTGCTTTGGTTGAGGAGGGGGTGCTGACTGCGGATCAGGCCCGCAGGATAGAGGCGCGTTCGCGCGAGGTGATGGTTTCGCTGGCGGTGAATGCGATCCTGTGTTTCGGGATCATCGCGGCCACTGCCGGGTTCATTTTTTGGCTGGCGGATCCGCTGGCGGTGGCAGTAACCGGTATCCTGATGCTGGGCGGCGGGCTGGCCGTTCTGGCGCGCGGTAGCGAGACGCTGCGGATGTTTGGCAATTCAGCCACGCTGATCGGGGCTGGCATGCTAATGGGCGGTGCCTCGATCGAGCTGGCGGACAAATATGAAGACATTGCCGGCTGGGTGATGCTGCCCGTCGGCGCGCTGGTGGCGCTGATCTGCACCTGGCGCTGGCGGCACGGCGCCTGGTCTGCGGGATTTGTGCTGGGGGCGATCCTGCTGATGGGGCTTGCGATGCATCTGGCGGGGATAGAACTGCTGTTGCAGCAGTATGAAATCGGCTCGCCGCTGCGGAACCTTGCGCTGCTGTATTATGCCGCCGCGCTGGCAGCAGTCGGCTGGCTGGTGGACGTGCGCTTTGTCACTGCCCTGGCGATTGCCCCCTTTGCGCAGATGATGGAGACCGGCACCAGCTATTTCCACGCGGCCTATGTGTTCTATTCGCCGGAATCGACGCTGACGATCCTGCAGATGGTGCTGCTGATCGTGCTCTGTGTCTGGGGCGCCTCCCGCCTGGTTGAACGTGACGCCCGGCACCTGCGTATCTTGGCAACCCTGGGCTTTGTGGTGGCCAATCTCTGCGCGCTTGTTGGGTCGCTGTGGGGCGATGTGGTGGGAGAAACCGTCTGGGGGCCGGGCCGTTACAGAGACGGGTATAAGGACTGGGAGACGTATTCTGCGGCGCGCGATGCCTTCCGCGACAGCGCGCTGTTCATCTCCGAAGGTGTCTATTCCGTGCTTTGGGCCGCCATACTGGCAGTGGTGATCTTCTGGGCTGCGCAGCGGCATCAGCGCGGTCTGTTTAATGCGGCGCTGACTTTTGCCGCGATCCACGGCTATACGCAGATGTTCGAAACCTTCGCGGATGAACCGTTGGCCTATGTAATCGGCGGGCTGGCAGCGATCCCGCTGGCCTGGGGCTTGTGGCGGCTGAACCAATGGATGACGGCCAAACAGGGCTAGCTGCTGCGCAAGGCACGCGGCGTGGTTCCAAACTCTGCTTTGAAGGCGCGGGTGAGGGCGCTGGGGTCGTCATAGCCGCAGCGCAGGGCAATTTCAGATACACTCAGAACTGTCTCTAACACGAGCTTTCTGGCCTGTATCAGCCGCAACCGCCGGTAAACGGCTTGTGGCGTGGCACTGAGTTCCGCCTTCATCCGGACCTCCAGATCCTTTTGGCTGCGGCCCGCCTGACGTGCCACCGCGGCGATGGGCAGAGGGGCCTCCAGGTTGGCCTGCATCACCGCAACCGCGCGGGCGACGGATTTGCCACGCACCAGTATCGGGTCCTGGGTTTCGGTCGCGTCAGGCGCCATGAACAGGGTGGCGACCTCCAGCCGCAGAGCGGCGCCGTGTTGTTCACCAATCAGTTTCATCATGGTGTCAAAGGCCGCCAGCGCACCGGTGCAGGTGATGCGGTCGCCGTCCCAGACCTGCCGCGCGCGTTCGGCCTGCACCTGCGGGAAGGTCTCGGTAAATCGGTTGAGTTCCTCCCAGTGGATCGTCGCCTGTCGCCCGTCCAGCAACCCGGCCTGCGCCAGCAGCCAGGCACCGGTGTCAAAGCCTGCCAGCACATTATAGCGGCGGGAGGCTGATTTCAGCGCCCGCGCGGTGGCCACTGTGGTGTGGCGCAAAAAGTCATAAGACGGCATCGCAATCAGCAGATCCCCGCTGCAGTCTGCCAGCCGCCCATGCGCCCGCACTTCCATGCCAGACGACGATACAGCCGGTTCGCCGTCCAGCGTCAGGAACCGCCAGGCATAGACCTGCCGCCCGGCGAATGTGTTGGCAGCCCGCAGCGGCTCGACAGTATTGGCCAAGCAATGGGCCGAGAAGGCATCAAACAGCAGCACATCTGTTTGCCGCGCTGCAGCGTTATCTTTTTCCCAATTGTGCATGATTTCTTCTATCTTTGCATGATGAGGGGGCGCAAGGCGCCTATTCTGATTGGCAACAGATTTGCCGAAGGAAGACCGCCATGCAGTTCGGTATGACCGAAGAACAGTCGATGATCGTTGAGACCACCCGTGCCTTTGTGGAGAAGGAGCTGTATCCGCATGAGGCGGAGATTGAGCGCACCGGCCATCTGGACATGGATGTGATCCGCGATGTGCAGAAGAAGGCGATGGAGGCTGGCCTTTATGCCGCCAACATGCCCGAGGAGGTGGGCGGTGCCGGTCTCGATACCCTGACCTGGCTGATGTATGAAAAGGAGCTGGGCCGCGCCAATTACGCGCTGCACTGGACCGGCGTTGCACGGCCTTCGAACATTCTGCTGGCAGGCACCGAGGAGCAGAAGGAAAAATACCTGTTCCCTTGCATGAAGGGCGAGAAATGGGATTGTCTGGCGATGACCGAGCCGGATGCGGGCTCGGACCTGCGCGGCATGAAGGCCACCGCGCGTCAGGACGGCGATGACTGGATCCTGAATGGTACCAAGCATTTCATCAGCCACGCCGACATCGCCGATTTTGCCATCTGCTTCATGGCCACCGGCGTTGAGGACACCCCGCGTGGGCCAAAGAAAAAGATCACCGCCTTTTTTGTCGACAAGGGGACGCCGGGTTTCGAGGTCCGCGACGGTTACGGCAACGTCAGCCACCGTGGCTATACCAACGCGGTGCTGGAGTTCGACGACTGCCGCCTGCCATCCTCGGCTATTCTGGGTGAGGTCGACAAGGGCTTTGAGGTTGCCAATACCTGGCTGGGCGCCACCCGCCTACAGGTCGCAGCCACCTGTCTGGGCCGCGCGGAACGGGCGCTGGAACACTCACTCAGCTACGCGGCAGAGCGCAAGCAGTTCGGTCAACAGATCGGCAAGTTCCAGGGCATCTCCTTCAAACTGGCCGATATGGCGCTGGAGCTGAAGGCGGCGAACCTCTTGACCTGGGAGGCGGGCTGGAAATTCGACCAGGGCACCGTCACTGAGGCCGACATGTCGATGGCCAAGCTGAAGGCCACAGAGATGCTGGCGATGGTGGCTGATGAGGCGATCCAGATCCACGGCGGCATGGGCCTGATGGACGAGCTGCCGCTGGAACGCATCTGGCGCGACGCGCGGGTCGAACGTATCTGGGAAGGCACCAGTGAAATCCAGCGGCACATCATCAGCCGCGAGATGCTGCGCGCCGTCGGAGGCTGATCCATGACCTACTCCGGGACCGCCCCAGAGAAACCCACCGTTACCATTACCTACTGCACCGGCTGCAACTGGCTGCTGCGGGCAGGCTGGATGGCGCAGGAACTGCTGCAGACTTTCCAGGGCGCCTTGGGCGGGGTGACACTGGTTCCCGGAGATCTGGGCGGGGTCTTTGAGATCCATGTAGACAAGGAGCTGATTTGGGAACGCAAACGGGACGGCGGCTTTCCTGACGCGAAAGAGCTGAAAACCCGCGTGCGTGACCGGATTGACCCGGACTTGAATCTAGGCCATCTCGACCGGCCGACATCTTGAAACCGAACGCCATGTTTCGCCTTCGGCGAGGATATTTTAAGGCCAGAAGAAGATTGAGATCAGATCCAGCCCCCGGAGGGCAGCGCCGCAACCGGGGGCCTTCTCCTGGCGCGGTCATCGGCGTCCCCGCCTGTACCGCGCAAACAACGTTGCCGATTCTGGTTAATGAACTCTTACTCTTCTTCTGGCTGAAAATATCCCCGCCGGAGGCTCCCGAACTCTCAAACAGCGGAACCGCTAAAGAATGACACGCGACCTATCCCGTCTCTTCCGCCCGAAGAACATTGCTGTGATCGGCGGCGGCACATGGTGCCGCCTGGTGATCGAGCAATGCCGGAAAATGGGGTTCGAGGGCACAATCTGGCCCGTCCACCCCAAATCAGTTGAGGTCGCAGGCTTGTCCGCCTTCACGGATGTGGACAGCTTGCCAGACGCACCGGATGCAGCCTTTATCGGGGTGAATCGTTTTGTCACCATCGAGGTGGTGCGGCAGCTGTCGGCGCGTGGTGCTGGCGGAGCTGTGTGCTTTGCTTCTGGTTTTCTGGAAGCTGCCGCTGAGGATGCCGAGGGCGCAGACCTGCAGGCGCAGCTGCTGGAGGCGGCAGGTGAAATGCCCTTCCTTGGCCCCAACTGTTATGGCTTCATCAACTATCTGGATGGCGCGCTGCTGTGGCCAGACCAGCATGGTGGCGCCCGGGCGGAAAAAGGCGTGGCGTTGGTCACCCAAAGCTCCAATATCGCGATCAACCTGACAATGCAGAAGCGCGGCCTGCCAGTGGCTTATGTGGTAACTGCCGGTAATCAGGCGCAGTCGGGCATCGCTGCCATCGGCGAAGCATTGCTGGCAGATGATCGCGTCACCGCGTTGGGCCTGCACATTGAAGGTTTTGGCGACCTGCGCGCGTTTGAAGCTTTGGCGGCGCGGGCGCGTGAACTGGGCAAGCCGATCATTGCGCTGAAAGTCGGCAAATCAGCCGAAGCTCAAGCTGCAACTGTGTCTCATACCGCTTCGCTTGCAGGTGGTGACGCGGGCGCTGGGGCTTTGCTCTCACGCTTTGGCATTCCGCGCCTGGATGATTTGCCGTCCTTTCTGGAGACGTTGAAACTGCTGCATGTGACGGGACGGCTTCCGTCGAACCGTATTGCCACCATCAGCTGTTCAGGAGGAGAGGCAAGCTTGGCCGCAGACACCGGGCATGCGCACAACGTTGAATTCCCCCCGCTGAACGAGCGGCAGAAAAGTGATCTGCGGGATGCATTGGGACCGATGGTGGCGCTGGCAAATCCGCTCGACTATCACACCTATATCTGGCGCGACGGCGAGGCGATGACCAAGGCGTTTTCGGCGATGATGGATCCGCAGCTGGCAATGACAATGCTGATTGCTGATTTCCCGCGTAATGATCGCTGTGATGCCTCCGACTGGGAATGCGCCATTCAGGCTGCCATCTGCTCGCATCAGAGCACCGGCGCCAATGTCGGACTGGTGGCAACCCTGCCGGAATTGCTGCCGGAAGATGTTGCCGCGCGGCTGATGGCGGCAGGTGTGGTGCCCTTTGCGGGTCTCAGCGAGGCAATTGCCGCTTGTGAGGCCGCCAGCATGCCGCTGCCGGATGCACCGGCACCCTTGTTGCTGCCAACCCCAATTGTGGAACCGGATCTGGTGCCGGAAGCGGAGGCCAAATTCCAGTTGTCAGAATACGGCCTGCGCGTGCCGCGTTTCAAACGCGCGGCTTCGGCCACCAATGCCCGTGCGGTGGCCGTAGATGTCGGTTTTCCGGTGGTGCTGAAGGGCGAAGGCGTGGCCCATAAGACCGAAGCGGGAGCCGTTGTGCTGAACTTGAAGTCCGGCCAGGAGGTCAGCGACGCCGCTTTCAATATGCCTGCCTCGCGGTTTTTGGTGGAGGAAATGGCGACCGGCGCCGTTGCCGAGCTGCTGATCGGTGTGGTCAAGGACCCGGCGCATGGCTTTGTCATGACTCTGGCCGCGGGCGGTACTCTGACCGAACTGATGGAGGACAGCGCGTCCTTCCTGTTGCCGGCTTCGGATGCTGAGGTTGAAACAGCACTGAAATCGTTGCGTGTGGCCAAACTGCTGGACGGCTATCGCGGTGCGCCTGCTGCTGATCGCGAGGCGATCCTGCGCGCAATCCGCGCGGTTGAGGCCTATGTGATAGAGAATGCAGCGGGGTTGGAGGAGATCGAGATCAACCCGCTTCTGTGCACCCCGTCTGATGCGGTGGCAGCCGATGCGCTGATGCGCCGGAAATACTGAGGCTTCGGCCCTGAAACGAAACGGCATGCCACATGCCAGGAGGAGACGACATGAGTGAAAGCCCCGTAAAAACCCGCCGCGATGGTGCCATTCTGGAAGTCACGTTGGACCGGCCCAAAGCCAATGCGATCGATCTTGCGACCAGCAGGGTGATGGGGGAGGTTTTCCGCGAATTCCGGGACGATCCGGAACTGCGGGTGGCGATCCTGACTGGCGGTGGAGAAAAGTTTTTCTGCCCCGGATGGGATCTGAAGGCGGCAGCGGATGGCGATGCCGTGGACGGCGACTATGGCGTTGGCGGGTTTGGCGGGCTGCAGGAGCTGCGCGGCATGAACAAGCCGGTGATTGCCGCGGTGAACGGCATTGCCTGCGGCGGCGGGCTGGAATTGGCCTTGTCGGCGGATATGATCATTGCGGCAGACCATGCGACATTTGCGCTGCCGGAAATCCGGTCCGGCACCGTTGCCGATGCGGCCAGTGTGAAGCTGCCCAAACGCATCCCCTATCACATCGCCATGGAGCTGTTGCTCACCGGCCGCTGGTTCGATGCCGAAGAGGCCAACCGCTGGGGGCTGGTCAATGAGATCGTGGCAGCGGACCAGCTGATGGACCGCGCCTGGGAACTGGCGCGCCTTTTGGCCTCTGGCCCGCCGCTGGTTTACGCGGCGATCAAAGAGATCGTGCGTGATGCTGAAGACGCGAAGTTTCAGGATGCCATGAACCGCATCACCCGGCGCCAGCTGAAGACGGTGGATGTGCTCTATGGTTCCGAGGATAATCTGGAAGGCGCCCGCGCCTTTGCTGAAAAGCGCGACCCGGTCTGGAAAGGGCGCTGAGGCAGCGCGCCTTCAGGCGCGCTGCCGGGCCCAAGGCTGCGGGTGGCATCGCAGATGCCGCCCAAAGACGCGGGAGCTCCCGCCTGTTTCGGGAACATCTGAAGATGTCCCCGCACAGTTGGGCCAGGCGCCGTGCTGCGCACGGCGAATGTGCTCTCAAACCTTCCGGAACAAGGCAATCAGGGCCGTGTCGTTCTTGTGACGCCCTGTGGCGCGCGGCCCGTAAATACGCAGCTCCGGCAAGGTGAAATCCTTGATCCACTGCCCGCGCAGCAGCCGGTCGAAAGCTTCAGCAAAGCCTGCTTCTTCGTAGTGTCTTGCATTCACCGAGACGGCAAACTGAGCTTCCGGAGCTGCTGCCCGCAAAAGAGCGGGCAAAACCCCGGGGCCTACATGGCCATGGGTGAACGTGCCGGAAGAAATCACGCCGCGGTAGGTGCCGCGAGGCACAGGAATACCTTCCAGAAGATCCGCCTCGATCACATCGCGATAGGCATCTTTGCGCAGGGCCTCGGCCAGCATCTCGGGGCTGATGTCGGTGGCATCAATAGGGCTGATGCCCAGTTCTCGCAGTGCAGAGCCACATAAACCGGTCCCGGCGCCGACGTCGAGCACGGGTCCCATGCCTCCGGCGGCGGCAAAAGCCTTGGCTGTCAAACCGGGCAGAAGGTAGTCCTGCTCGGCGGCAAAATTCTGATCATATGAGCTGGCCCAGCCTGCATAGAGCCGTTTCGAATCCGAGGGCGTCTGCAGGGCGTAGGCGTCTGAAAGTCCCGGTTTCTGTGTGTGCATGGGCGCCATGAAAAGGCGGAAGAGGACTCGAATCAACCCTTGCACCGCAGGCGCCGCCAACGCATCTAGGGGCCATGAGGAAAACGCTGCTTTGTCTTGGATTTGGCTATACCGCCCGGGTGCTTGCGCCGCAGCTGCTGGCTGAGGGCTGGCGTGTCATTGGCACCTCGCGTGAGCCGGTTACAGCCGAAGGTGTGGAGATGATCACCTGGCCGGGGCAGCAGGTGCCGCTTGAAGGTGTGACGCATATCCTGAATTCCATCGGACCAAATGCGCAGGGAGACCCTGTATTGTCTGCCATAGGGGGGGCAATCAGCTCAGCACAAGGTCTGGAATGGGTCGGCTACCTGTCGACTACAGCGGTCTATGGCCATCGTGATGGTGGCTGGGTGGATGAGGCGGACACAGTCGCCCCTTCCAGCGAACGCGGCGACTGGCGCGCCTTGGCAGAGGCGCAATGGCAGGCAGTTGCCGGCCTGCCGCTGCATATTTTCCGTCTGGCTGGCATCTATGGCCCCGGTCGCGGCCCTTTTGCCAAGCTGATGGCGGGCAAGGCACGGCGGATTGTGAAGCCGGGGCAGGTGTTTTCGCGTATTCATGTGGACGACATTGCCCAGGTGCTGGCGGCCTCCATCGCGCAGCCGCGACCGGGTGCGATTTACAACGTCTGCGATGACGACCCGGCGCCGCCGCAGGATGTGCTGGGTCATGCGGCGGAACTACTAGGCCTGCCGGTGCCGGCCGAGGTACCCTTTGACGAGGCCGGCATGACGCCGATGGCACGCAGTTTTTACGGCGAGAACAAACGCGTCCGCAACCGCCGCATCAAGGAAGAGCTGGGCGTGGAACTGCTCTATCCGACCTATCGAGAGGGCCTGCGGGCTGTGCTGGAAGCAGAGGATATGGAGAGCTTTGTGCCACCCGCCGAGCCGCCGGGGGTTTAGAGCCTCCCGTACTGTGGTTTCCTAAACGACAAGAGACAGCAGGTTGAAAGCGTCCGCAAGCCAAGAGCGCCGACCAGTCAAAGCAAACGTACTACGTAGATTATTGAGTTGGATTGATCGGTAAGTATACAAGTTGCACAAATCGATCTGAGTCCAGAGTCCCCTTTTTGCAGGCGGGCTTACCCTATGATCACCGTCCAGGGTATGCCAAGCGCAGTGCATTTTGGTCGCCACGCGGCTGCGGTTTTCCACGGCTTTGCCTTCCAGAGTATCGAAGGGGCGAACCAGCTTGTCAGAGAGCCGTGCAGCGTCAACGCAGGGTAACAGTTGGGACGGTTCGCAGTCTTGTAAGTCAGCAGGACAGGTCTGCTCATGTCCCTCGGCTAAACTACCGAATTCACAAGACGGCTCTCTTGCCCTGACTTGCACGGTTAAACCTCTTTTAGGTTGCGGAATGCGCGTCCCTGTCGCTGCAGGGGTGTTTTCCTGTCGGAAATGCCATATAAGAAGCGATTTTATTGCACATACTACCCGCCTAACGGGAGCTTGAGTTATGTGAATTACGCACTGAACAAGTTTGAGCCGCATACGGCCCCTAGCTATTTGGGCCGACATCTGATTGCCGAATTCTGCGGGGCAGACAACATTTCCGACCCCGAAACCGTCCGGGAAGCAATGGTTTTGGCCGCAAAAAAAACCGGTGCCACGGTACTGGGGTCGAACACCCATGATTTTGGAGAAAGCATGGGGGTAACCGGGGTGGTGCTGTTGTCCGAATCTCACATCTCCATCCATTCCTGGCCGGAGCTCGGCTATGCCGCGCTGGACATCTTCGTCTGTGGGAACCACGTCGATCCCTATTTGGCCATCGAGAGCCTAAAGGAGGACTTCACCCCTGCAGCTGTTGAAGTCACCGAACACCGCAGGGGAACGTTTAAAAATGCTGGGTAAGTCTGTTTCGATTCTAAAAGAAACCCGCAATGGCGAAAAGCGTGTCATTCTCCTGCCAAAGGAAGCATGCGAATTTACAGAGGCCGGTTATCAGGTCTTTGTCGAAACCGGGGCTGGGCAGCTGTCTGGCTACCCGGATGACGCTTACCGGGATATTGGTGCGGAAATCGTGAGCACCAAAGATGCCTGGCATTCCTCCGATGTCGTGCTGAAGTACAAAGCCCCAGGTCCGGATGAGTACCGGTTTTTCCGCCCAGGGATGCACCTTGCCTGCTTCATGCATGCCGAAGGCAACCTGGACATGACCGAAGCCATGAGGGCCAGCGGCATGGCGGCCTATGCTCTTGAGTTCTTCCAGACCCAGGACGGCGCCTTTCCGGTTCCTGTCTCGGACAATGAAATTTCTGGCAAACTGGCCATCCAGCTTGCGGCCTACCATCTGCAGAGCCACATGGGCGGTAGCGGCGTACTGCTGAGTGGTGCGCCGGGAGCGCCCAAACCAAAGGTTGTGGTGATCGGCTACGGCAATGCCGGCGGGGCGGCGGCCCGGCTTGCAGCAGCCATGGGCGCTGACGTGACGGTGTTCGGCACCCGGTGGGAAGGGCTCCGGCAGTTTCAGGCCAGTGTGCCCGGCAATGTCAATTGCCGGATCAACACCCCTGAGGCGCTCAGGGCCGAGGTTCTGACGGCCGACGTGGTGGTTGGCGCGATCCTGATCTCCACCCACGACACGCCGCCGATGCTGACCGAGGAACTTGTCAAGGAAATGAAGCCGGGCTCGGTCATTGTCGATGTGACTTGCGGTTACGGCTCGGGCTATATGCCGAGCTTTGACAAGCTCACCACTTATGAAGCTCCATTCTATGAGCGGCATGGCGTCCTGCATTGCAAGATTGACGCGATGCCTGCGTCGGTGCCGCGCACCGCTGCCCATGCCACCAGCTATAATGTGTGGCGAAATTTGCTTGCCTTTGCCCAAGGTATCTATGGCGGAGAGGAAGATCCGGTAGCACGCGCCGGCTGTGTCGTGCGGAACCATCAATGCGTCCACCCCGAAGTTCTCAGGCATATCACGCTCGAGAACCGCTGACAGACCTATCAATACCGGAACTGAAACAGATGATTACAGCAGATACTCTTTCCGTCGATTACTCCGACCGGGCAATATATTACGAGGTCGAATACGACGAAGCGGTGGACCATGATTTTTACAGAGCGCTGATCGCGGAGGGCGCGGAAAGCGTGCTGGAAATACCCTGCGGCACCGGGCGGAATGCGCTGGTGCTGGCTGGTGAAGGCAAGCCGTACACGGCCGCCGATATTGAGCCCTGCATGGTTGAAAGACTGCGTGGTCGCGCGGCCGAACACGGCATCATCAATATCGAAGCTTGCGTTGCTGACATGCGCCGTATCGGATTGAACAGACAGTTCGACCTCATTTTCTCGCCCCGGGAGGCTTTCCAGCTGATACCGGACAAGCAGGGCGCGATCGAGGCGCTGCACTCGATGAAGGCGCACCTCAGCCCTGGCGGCACTCTGATCATTGATCTCAGCCTGTTTGCCAAGGATCCGTCAGAAGACCCGGCGGTGCATCCGGATTACTTTGATCCTGAGCTGCCGATGGGCGAAATGATAGCGGAATGGACGCGAGGCCTGCCTGATGGCAGCAAGCTGAAGCGCGCGCGGGTGCAGACAGTGGACGAAGCCGCCGCCAATATCCACTACCACTATGAACGCTGGAACAATGGCGGGTTGAGCAGGAACTGGAACTCCAAGATCACGCTTTCCCTGTACGCGTTTGAGGAGTTTGAGCAGATGGCGGCCACCGCAGGGCTACAGGCCGTTGCGGTATACCGCGACTACAAATTCACCCCTTACGAGGCTGGATCATCGCGCATGGTGTTCCGCCTGACCCACGCCTGAGGTTCGCAAAAGAATGACACTGGCTGCTGAGAAAACCAAAGACAAAGGCCCAGGCCGGGTCTTGGCCGTCCTGATCGTGATCGTGTTCACTTGCGTGATCGGCGCCACCTATGGTTTCGGACTGTATCTGCTACCCGCAGTCGTTGCCGAAATGAAGGCGGAAATCGGCTTTGACTATACCGCGGTTGGAACCATAACCGCAGTCTCGCAGATCGGATTTCTTGCCGCCGCTCTTCTGAGCGGCGTGCTTGCTCCCCGTTTGAGTGCAGCAGTTGTCATTGTCGTTTCCGCGTTTCTCTGTGCGGCGGGACTGTTTGCGCTGTCATTTGCAGACAGCCTGGCAGTCATCGCAATGATATTTGTGGTTCTGGGCGCCTGCACCGCTTCCGCGTGGACGCCAATGGTCAGCGTGATTAGCAGAACCATTCCCTTTGCCCATCGGGCCAAGGCGCTGGGTTTGATTGCTAGCGGCACCAACTATGGCGTCTTCCTGAACGGACTCCTGGTTCCCTATTTCCTGACCCGCCAACATTGGAGAGACCTGTGGGAAATCACGGCTGCGCTGACATTTTTGATCTCTATTGCCTGCCTGCTACTGATGGCTTGGAGCGGACTGCTGCGACGCCAGCCGTCAAGCCCTGCCCAGGATACGGCTGATCAGCTGGTGCAGAGCGGTTCTCTGAAAGAAGTTCTTGCTGCGAGACCGATGCTGGTCTGGGCGATCATGTTCCTGTCCGGCTGTTCGAGCATCCCGTTTCTCAACTACTTTTCATTGTTCTTGCAGTCGGAGTTGGGTCTTTCAGTTGAGGTGGCAGGCCAGGCCTGGATGCTGATCGGGCTGCTGGGTATGATTGGCGGCGTCACTGTTGGCGCAATTGGCGACCATATTGGGGTCAGAGCAACCCTGGCACTGATGTATATCCTGATCCTCACAGCTGCCTTGTGCCTGCTGTTTGGGACTGGCCTGGCCTTTGTCCATTGTGCCGCATTCCTGTTCGGTATCGCCTTCAACGGCGTCTTCGGGCTGGTACCCGCATATGTGACAAAGACCTATAAGGAAAATCTCAGAGTGGGGATATTCTCAGGCTGCAACATTTTTCTCGGGCTGGGCAGTATGCTGGGGAACTTTCTGGCGGGTTGGGGGAAATCGGTGACCGGTTCGTTCACAGGTGTGTACCTTGCCATTGCAGCAATTCTGGCACTGTTGATTTTCCTGTGTTCGCGCCTGCACCGCGACACCACAAGCCCGGATCCGCACCCTGCCCCAGAAAATGCTGTGGCGGAACTTGGCGGGCCCGCGCTTGTCTTATGATTTTCGTGGCCCCAATGGCAAACTGGAGCCACTGCCTGGCACGGCATTTATGCCGGGCAGTGGCGG
>MDLF01000002.1 GCA_001730095.1 Rhodobacteraceae bacterium (ex Bugula neritina AB1) | reverse complement strand
GCAATGAAAAACGGGGTCACGCCGCGGAATACGTCCTGCACGCTCAGGTCATCGCGCACGCCGGCGACCACAAAGCAGTTCAATCCGATGGGCGGGGTGATCAGGCAGAACTCAGCCATTTTCACCACCAGAATGCCGAACCAGATCGCGCACATCGGGCCGGACATGCCAAATGCACTGTCAGCGGCTGCGACGCTTTCGCCACCATTCAGCGCCATCACCGCCGGGTAAACCACCGGCAATGTCAGCAGCAGCATGCCGATTGCGTCCATGAACATGCCCAGCACCGCATAGGCCAAGAGGATGCAGATCAGGATCAGCATGGGTGGCATCTCCAGCGCGGTGATCCAGTCGGAGAACGCACCGGGAAGGTCAGCAAAGCCTAGGAACCGCACATAGATCAGAACCCCCCAGATGATGGTGAAAATCATCACAGTGAGCTTGGCCGTCTCCAAAAGCGCAGACTTCAATTCCGCCCATTTCATCCCTTCCTTCAGCGCATAAAGGAAGACGATGAAGGCACCTATGGCGCCGCCTTCGGTCGGGGTGCCCCAGGCATCGCCGCCAAAGGGGTTGTAGACAAAGCAGATGATGATCACGACCACCAGCACGATGGGCAGCGCGCCCGGCAGCGCCGCAAACCGCTGGCCCCAGGTGAAGCCCCTGACCGGCGGGCCGACGGATTTGAAGATCACTGCAATACCGACAATCAGCAGCCCATAGATCACTGCCGAAAACGCTCCGGGAATGAACCCTGCCAGCAGCAGCTTGCCCACATCCTGTTCAACAATAATGGCATAGATCACCAGAATAGCCGAGGGCGGGATCAGCGAGGCCAATGTGCCGCCAGCAGCCACCACGCCTGCGGCAAAGCGCTTGTCATAGCCGATCTTCAGCATCTCCGGGATGGCGATGCGGGCAAAGACGGCTGAAGTGGCCACCGAGGCGCCAGAGACGGCAGCAAAACCTGCAGTGGCAAAGACCGTAGAGACCGCCAGCCCGCCCGGCACCCAGGCCAGCCAGCGTTTGGCGGCCTCGAACAAGGCCTTGGTCAATCCAGCGTAATAGGCCAGATAACCGATCAGAATGAAGGTTGGAATAAGGCTCAGCGCCTGGCTGGAGACTTTGGAATGGGGCACCTGCCCCGCGATCTTGATCGACACTGTCAGCGCCTTGCCGAACCGCGCCGGATCATATCCGAACTTGGCCCAGAAAATCCAGATCAGGCCGATCAGCCCAGCCAGACCGGCCGCAAAGGCCACCCGCATGCCCAGCACCACCATCAACAGAAGGCCGCCCGTCACCCACAGGCCGATTTCAATGGGTTCCATCAGTGCGGATCCTCGTCGTGCATTTTCTGTCCCGCTGCAACGTCTGCCAGCCCGTCGATGTCATGGCCTTCCAACTGCTCCGCTTCAGCGGCCGCCTGCTCTGCCGCGCTCTGGATCAGCGGCACCGCGACCGGAGCCTCCAGCCCCAGAACCAAGGCACGGCCGTACCCCCAGATCTGCAGCATCAGGCGCAGTCCCAGAACCATAAAGGCCACCGGCGCCAGCAGCTTGGCCGGCCAGATTGGAATGCCGATGTCGATGGAGCTGTCGCGGCTCCACCAGGGCGCGGCAAAATCAAAGGAGCGCAGGAAATGCGACCAGCTGCCCCAGACCAAGGCGGCAATCAGCAGGAAGATCAGCAGGACCGAGATCAGCTCAAACAGCCACAGCGCCCGGCCTCGCAGGGCGCCGATGAAGATATCCATGCGGATGTGGCCACCATCCCGCTGCACAAAGGCAATGCCCATGAAGGCAATCAGCGGCATGATCTGTTCGATCCAGTCCACATAACCGGGCAGCGGTGCATTGGCGGCGTTGCGCCCGCCGACTGAAACCACTGCCAGGATCATCAGCGAGAACACCGCCAGCCCGCTCAGCAGTGCCAGCAAGCGCTCTGCATTCAATAGCATCCGGTCCAGCCTGCTGATCAGGCTGCCGTCCTCCAGGACTGCTGCTCCTGCCGCCATTCCATCGTTCTCCAACCAGTGAGATAGACACCCATCGCCCGGCTGAAGGCCGGGCAGCGCCCGACCCTCCCGAAGGGGGGCGCTTGGGCGCCCACCCAGGGTCGGGCGCTGCCCTATCGCGGTTAACTGCCTGAGCGGTGATCGCTCAGTGTTTTCTGAACCAGATCATACAGCTCCTGCGCCGGCAGGCCCTGCGCTGACATGTCCTCGATCCACTGGGCGCGGATCGGGTCGGCGGCCACTTTGCGGAATTCAGCAAGCTGGTCCTCGGAAATGGTCACTTTCTCTACGCCCTTCTCGGCCAGAACACTGTCCCATTTCGCCAGCAGCTCGCCGTAGTTGGCCAGATAGTGATCGATCGCCTCCGCAATCGAGCTGTCCAGCGCGGCGCGCTCCGCGTCGCTCAGCGCGTCATAGGCATCGGTATTGACCACCACCGGGCAGTTCACGGTGCCGGGGTTCAGGTTTGCGGTCCACCAGTCGGCGCGGTTGATGGTGCCAAAGGCCAGATGCGCGTGCTGGGCAAAGGCGACGGTGTCGACAACACCGGATTCCATTGCGTTGTAGGCCTCTGTCGCGGTCACCGATGTCGGCACGGCGCCCACGGCCGAGAACGCCTTGCCGATGCCGCCGGTGGCGCGCACGCGCATATCCTTGAACTCACCCAGTTCATCGCGCGGCTCGCCGGTGCCGACGATATTGTACTGCGGCATCGGCGAGGTCATCAGCAGCTTGGCATTCCAGCGCGCCAGATCCGCCTGCACCGCCGGATGCGCATAGACCGCATTGGCCACCGCCACTTCTTCCTCCAGCGTGTTCACGCCCAGAAACGGCAGTTCCAAAACGGTGATCGAGGGGTTCTTGTCGCGGTGATACCCGGCGCAGAACTGCGCCATTTCAAAGGCGCCGATGGAAATCCCGTCGAGGTTCTCCTTGTTCTTCGACAGCCCGCCATAGCTGATGTTCAGCGTGAACTC
>MDLF01000001.1:9903-68576 GCA_001730095.1 Rhodobacteraceae bacterium (ex Bugula neritina AB1) | reverse complement strand
CAGTGATGCCCAAGGCTTTGTTCAAAAACCGCTCAAGCGTCAAAGGCGTGGTCGAGGCAACGGATTTTGCAACCTTGTAAAGGGCTTTTCGCTGCTCGGTTGTTGACTGTAACCAGTTTACGGACATAAATCGAAAAGCCTCATTGATCAAAATCCTGCACCTCAATGCATATGCATTGCAGGGCCGCATTCCAAGCGCAGGCATTACCGTTTTTTACCGCGTCTCTACCCAAGATCACCATTGGCTTGCCATGCTACGGACAGGTTAAGCGCCTAGGATCATTGAAAGATATTCCTTGCGTGACCGAGGGATCTGTGTAAATATGTTCCATATTTGTTCTTATTGTGCGCCGTGCGAAACAGGCGACATGAGAACCACATTTCCCCAAAATTGATTTGAAGAAAGGAGCGCGCATGACCTGTCCGCCAAATGTGTCCGATGCCACAGCATCACCCCGCCCAAGCCTCAGCATTGATTGGGAAGTCTACGCCGCCATGCTTGAGGGCAGCGACATGCCGCTTGAACAACAAAAAGAGCTGATCGAAACCCTCTGGTCCATCGTTGTGACCTTCGTGGATCTCGGATTTGACCTGAACCCCGTGCAGCAAATCTGTGGAGAACCCCAAGAGCTGGACACGGACGATCCCTTGGATGTGGTATCCTTGATTGAGGATGAGATCGGCAGAAAGGAGCACCAATGATAGGAGCAAACAAACCCAGAAAAGCAGTTATCTACACGCGCGTGTCAGGAGCTAAGCAAGTCCGTGAAGGCGACGGGCTAGCCTCACAAGAAAACCGCTGCCGCGAATATGCGACCTATAAGGATTACAACGTGGTTGAGGTCTTCTCTGACGATATGTCAGGGAAGTTTGAGCGCCGCCCCGCAATGGATCGGATGCTGGCGTTCTTGCGCCTGCATCCCAAAGACAGCGTTGTTGTCATTATTGACGATATCAGCCGATTTGCCCGCGATGTGCAGGCGCATATCAAGCTGCGCCAAACCCTGTCTGAGGCAGGCGGTATTCTTGAAAGCCCATCGATTGAGTTTGGTGAAGATAGTGACTCGCGACTGGTGGAACATATGCTGGCCTCAGTTGCACAGCACCAACGGGAGAAGAACGCTGAACAAACCCACAACCGCATGAAGGGGCGGATGATGAACGGCTATGCGGTGTTCACTGCACCTATCGGCTATCGCTATGAGAAAACCAAAACCCACGGCAAACTGTTGGTCCGTGATGAACCAGTGGCCTCGATTATACAGGAGGGGTTGGAAGCTTACGCTTCTGGTCGCATTGCCAGCCAAGCAGAGTTGAGGCGGTTCTTTGAAGCTCAACCCGCATACCCCAAAGACCTGCCCATTGGTCAGATTCGACAGCAGCGCATCAGCGACATGATCGCCCGCGTAATCTATGCAGGTTACATCGAACATGACCCATGGGGTGTGACACGCCGCAAGGGCCATCACGAGCCGATTATCTCTCTAGCAACCTTTGAGACAATCCAAACCCGCAAAAACGCGCGTCCTATCGCGCCAGCACGCAAGGATATCAATCTGGATTTCCCGATGCGTGGATTTATGAGCTGCGGCTGCTGTGGAGCGCCAATGACGGCCTGCTGGTCCAAGAGCCGCAATGGGGACAAACATCCATATTACCTCTGCCATACCAAGGGCTGTGAGATGTATCGTAAGTCCCTGCGCAGGACAGATGTGGAAGGGGCGGTCGAGAACGCGCTCCAACAATTGCACCCAAGCCAGTCTTTGTTTGAGATCGCGGCGTCTATGCTAAAGCACGCATGGGATCTGCGGTTAGAGCAGCAGCAAGGGCAAAAGGCTGAGGTGACTCGCCAGATCAAAGCCTGTGAAAAGCAGATCGAGCAGACACTTGATAAGATCGTCGCCAGCAACAGCACAACTGTGGTTGCAGCATTCGAAAAACGGATTGAAGAGCTAGAGCGTGAGAAGCAAATTCTGGAAGAAAAACGCGATCAAAGCGTGAAACCAAAGCGTCAGTTCAAAGATGTGTTCGAACCAGCCATGGAATTCCTGTCAAACCCTTGGAAAATATACGAAAGCGGTAGCTTCACCATGAAGCGTATTGTGTTGAAACTGGCCTTCAAGCCACTCATTCCATACACCAAGGAAACAGGCGTTCGAACCGCGCAACCATCTGATATATTTAGATTTTTGGAAGAATTTACGATGAAATGTAAAATGGTGCGGGTGAAGGGACTCGAACCCCCACGCCTTGCGGCGCCAGAACCTAAATCTGGTGCGTCTACCAATTCCGCCACACCCGCACTGCGCCGGGACAAGCCCGCCGCGTGACGCGGTGAATAGCAAAGCCTGGTCAGGGATGCGAGGGGAAATCGTGTCGAAACTGCCCTTGTGCAAAACAGCAACAATCCGTCCGGAATATGGCAACAATCGGCGGGTTTTTGCGCAAAAGGCTGGGCGCGGAATCCGCTTGTGCAGTAGTTTGGCAAAAAAGTCTGAGGCAGACAAAGCGAGCAACACTATGAAACCGTTTGGAAATGCGGCCCTGCGCGCGCAAATGGCGATGCGTGGGCAATCACAGCCCCGACGGCTGTTTCAAGGCAGCCAGAACATCAGCCTCTTGCGCGGCACCCTTGTGCTGACCCGCGAGGGGGAGCGCGCGGCTGAGGAAATCAAATCCGGCGACAGCCTAATCACCCGCACGCAAGGCATGGCCCAGGTAGAGGCCGCAAGAACCCGCCGCGCGATGCTTCAGGCGGTTTGCTTTGCCGCCGGCTCGCTGGGCGACACACGCGCAGACGGTGATCTGGTGGTGCCCTGGGATCAACGCATCCTGGTGCGCGACTGGCGCGCCAAGGCGATGTTCGGCCAGCCGCAGGCGGTGGTGCCAGCCTATGAGCTGGTGGACGGAGAATTCATCCGTGACTTGGGCCTGCAGATGATGGATCTGACGGTGCTGGAGTTTTCCCGCCCACATGTGATCTATGCTGGCGGGCTGGAACTGGCAGCCGCCGCCGCGCCGCAAGAAGACCTGCGCCCGGCAGCCTAAGCCGCTTATAATCCCAGTTTACGGAACACGGCTGGGATCTGCTCCGGCAGATCCTCGGCAATCAGGCCGGGGCCGAACTCCAGCGCACATTCCACATGGATATAGGCTGCCGTTTCCGCCGCCTGCATCGGTGAAAACCCGCGCGCCATCAGCCCGGTGATGAACCCCGCCAGCACATCGCCTGACCCGGCAGTTGCCAGCCAGGGCGCGGAGCGTTCGTAATGGGAGGAATTGACCGAGCAGCGCCCGTCCGGCGCAGCGATCACCGTATCCGGCCCTTTGAACAAGACCACACAGCCTGCACGTTTGGCAGCCTCGCGGGTGGCGTCCACTTTGGAATAGGCGGGGCCTGCGGTGGCGGGCGCGTTCAACTTCTCGGCCAGATCCGGGAACAGCTTGGCAAATTCACCGCCATGCGGGGTGATCACGCAGGTCTCATGCAACAGGTCGAACAGCGCTTCTGGCTTTCGCTCAAAACGTGTGAGCGCATCAGCATCCAGAACAGTCGCACGCTGCTCCTTCAGCACTGCCATCACCACCGCCTGGGTATCCGCGCCACGTCCCAATCCGGGGCCGAGGCAGATGGCGTTGAAACGCGTGTCCTCAAGCATTTCGCTGACCCCATGCGCGCCATCGATCTGTTGCAGCATGATGGCCGTCAGATTGACGGCATTTTCAAACATTGCCGAGCGCGGCGAGCCAACGGTGACCAGCCCTGCCCCGATCCGCAAGGCGCCACGGGCCGCCAGTCGGGCGGCGCCGGTCTTGCCGTGACCGCCAGAGAGGACAAGAGCGTGGCCGTGGCTGTATTTATGCTCTTCCCGGCTTTTCGGCAGAGACGTTATCCGCTGATGGCCACTAACAAGCGAAACAAAAACATCCCCCACCTTCCCGCGCTCCTCCAAACCTGGGAAATCCCCATGCCAGGACCGGGTCACGGTGCCAGTTTTCGTCCAGCCCAGCCCGATGTCAATGGTTCGCAAGTTACCGCAGAACTCCGGCCCGTCCTCCACGAAATGCCCGATGCGCGGCCTGTGAAAGGTGACTGTAAGCCAGCTCCAATTACCACTATATTCCCGGCAAAGGAGACGCCCACTGTTCATGCAAAGGCCTGTGGGCGCGTCAACCGCTACCATCCGGCCAAACGTTTTGCCTTCTGTATAAAGTTTGGTCAGCGGCTCAAGAGTATCGCGGTCCGGTGCACGGGATAATCCGGCACCAAAGATTGCATCCACAAAAAGATGCCCTTCAGCATTGCCAACGGTAGTTTTGCTCCAAGCCTTTACAGCATCTTCACCCAGCCGCTCATAGTTCACCTTCGCATCCGGCGGCAGCTTGTCCGGGTCTCCATACAGAAACACCTCCACCTCCCAGCCGCGCTCCTTCAACAGCCGTGCCACCACAAAACCGTCGCCGCCATTGTTGCCCGGCCCGCACAGGACCACGGCCCGGCGCGCCCCTTCATCTTTCCCCAAATACTCCGGGGAGCGCGAGGGGCTGGCCCCTCGCCCGGCGTCAACAGACTCCGCCAGCTCTGGCCACTCCTCGAAAATGGCCTCAACCACCCCCTGCCCGGCCCGCTCCATCAACTCCAAGCCGGTCACTTCGCCGGACTCAATCGCGGCCTGTTCAATGGCCCGCATCTGGGCTGCGGTCAGCAGTTCAGTCATTTTTTGACCTTCTCCGATTCAATTCTGCGCAATTTCCGGGCGCAGTGCTTATTTTTTAGGCAGACAGCTTCAAATCCTGCCTTCAAATGCCGCAGCTGCAGCCTCCTGCATTGCTGCCTTCATTTAGAAGTGAAATGACACCCCCAACAAGCTTGCGAGGAGCCTGCGCATGAAAAAGATCGAAGCCATCATCAAGCCTTTTAAACTGGACGAGGTGAAGGAAGCGTTGCAGGACGTCGGCGTGCAGGGGCTTTCTGTCATCGAGGTCAAGGGCTTTGGCCGCCAGAAGGGCCATACTGAGCTCTACCGCGGCGCCGAATATGTGGTCGACTTTCTGCCCAAGGTGAAGGTCGAGGTTGTCCTGGACGACGATCAGGTCGACCAGGCGATCGAAGCCATTGTCGACGCGGCCAAAACCGACAAGATCGGCGACGGCAAGATCTTTGTCTCGCCCGTCGAGCAAGCCGTTCGCATCCGTACCGGCGAGACCGGCCCGGACGCGCTGTAAGACTTCAAAAACATCCTGACATCTACATCAGAAGGACCAAGGGAATGAGCGTAGACGCAGTTCTCAAGACACTCAAAGAAGAAGACGTCGCCTATGTCGACATCCGGTTCACCGACGTGCGCGGCAAGCTGCAGCACGTGACCGTGGACGTGGACCTGGTGGACGAAGACTTCCTCGAAGAAGGCTTTATGTTCGACGGCTCCTCGATTGCCGGCTGGAAGTCGATCGAGAACTCCGACATGAAACTGATGGCGGACACCAGCTCTGCCTATATCGATCCGTTCTACGCGGAAAAAACCCTGTGCATCCATTGCTCCATTGTCGAGCCGGACACCGGCGAAGCCTATGAGCGCGACCCGCGCGGCACCGCCCAGAAGGCCGAAGCTTACCTCAAGTCCTCCGGCATCGGCGATGTGGCCTATATGGGGCCGGAAGCGGAATTCTTCCTGTTCGACGATGTGCGCTTCTCCAACACCATCAACAAGGTGTCCTATGAAGTAGACGCAACCGACGGTTCCTGGAACACCGACGCCGAGTTCGAAATGGGCAACATGGGCCACCGCCCGGGCCTGAAGGGCGGCTATTTCCCGGTGAACCCCATTGACGAAGCACAGGACCTGCGGTCTGAAATGCTCTCGACCATGAAACGTCTGGGCATGAAGGTCGACAAGCACCACCACGAGGTTGCCTCCTGCCAGCACGAGCTGGGCCTGATCTTCGACAGCCTGACCAAACAGGCCGACGAGCTGCAGAAGTACAAGTACATCATCCACAATGTGGCGCATGCCTACGGCAAGTCGGCAACCTTCATGCCCAAGCCGATCTATGGCGACAACGGTTCCGGCATGCATGTCAACATGTCGATCTGGAAAGACGGCAAGCCGCTGTTTGCCGGCGACAAATATGCGGACCTGTCCCAGGAAGCGCTGTATTTCATTGGCGGTATCCTGAAGCATTCCAAGACCCTGAATGCCTTCACCAACCCGTCCACCAACTCCTACAAACGCCTAATCCCCGGCTTTGAGGCCCCGGTTCTGCGCGCCTACTCTGCCCGCAACCGGTCCGGCTGCGTGCGGATCCCGTGGACCGAAAGCCCGAAAGCCAAGCGCGTCGAGGCCCGTTTCCCCGATCCGGCGGCGAACCCCTACCTGTGCTTTGCCGCGCTGCTGATGGCCGGCCTGGACGGCATCAAGAACAAGATCGATCCGGGCGAAGCCATGGACAAGAACCTGTACGACCTGCCGGCCGAAGAGCTGGAAGGCATCCCGACCGTCTGCGGCTCGCTGCGCGAAGCCATGGACGCGCTGGCCGCCGACCACGACTTCCTGCTGCAGGGCGACGTGTTCACCAAAGACCAGATCGACGGCTATATCGAGCTGAAGATGGAAGAGGTCCACAAGTACGAGCACACCCCGCACCCGGTGGAATTCGGCATGTACTACAGCTGCTAAGCTGCCAGATCAGACACGAAAAGGGCGTCCCGCGGGGCGCCCTTTTCCTTTGCAGGGCTTGCTCTTGAGACAGGCATTCCTTATCCAGCGCGGCTCGCGCTTGGCAGACAGGAGCCTTCCATGACACCTCCAAACACTCTTGGCATCGACTTTGGCACCTCCAACTCAGCCGCTGGCATTGCAGTTGCCGGCCAGCCATGGCTGGTGGAAATGGAACCGGGGCAGCAAACCCTGCCCACGGCAGTGTTCTTTGCACAGAGCGCAGGCGCCATGCGAATCGGCCACAGTGCGACGCGGGCGCTGATCAGCGGCGAAGAAGGCCGGTTCATGCGTGCGCTGAAAAGCCTGCTGGGCACGCCACTGCTGCAAGAGGAGCGGCGGCTGGGCGGCGAACGCCTGAGCTTTGCCACCCTGATTGCGCGGTTCCTGGCCGAGATGAAGCAGCGGGCAGAAGCGGCAACACATATGGAGTTCACCCATGCGCTGTCCGGGCGTCCGGTTCGCTTCCATTCCAAGGACGAGGGTCGCAACGCGCAGGCCGAAGCAGACCTGCGCGCCTGCTATTTGGCGGCTGGCTTTCAGGATGTGATGTTCATGTATGAACCAGAGGCCGCCCTGCAGGCCGCCCTGCCTGCGCCGGGGCCAGGGCTGATTGTCGATATCGGCGGCGGCACCTCGGATTTTACGGCCTTTGAACAGGACGCGGACGGCACAACCCGCATTCTGGCCTCGCACGGCATGCGGCTGGGCGGCACTGATTTTGACCGGCAGCTGAGCATACGCCATGTCATGCCGCTGTTGGGCTTGGGCAGCCAGATCCGCAATACGTTCGGCAGCGGAACCCTGCCCGCTCCGAACCGGCTGTTTTATGATCTGGCGACCTGGCAAATGATCCCCTTTCTCTATGCACCGGAAAGCCGCCGCGCGGCACGGGACCTGGCGGCCAATGCGGCGGAACCGGCAAAGCTGGAGCGGCTGGTTTCTGTGCTGGAGGATGAGCTGGGCCATGAGCTGGCGTTTGCCGTGGAGCACGGCAAGATTCGCGCCAATTCCGGCAGCGCATCGGCCCTGATTGACCTGAAGCTTCTGGAACGCGGATTGTCGGTGCCGCTGGATGACGCCGTCGTGGCGCAGACATTGGCGGATCAGACCGCGGCGATTGGTGCCTGCGCAGCAGAGACCCTGGCGCAAGCAGGCCTGCCTGCGGCAAAAGTGGAGCGGATCGTTCTGGTCGGCGGCTCTTCGCTGCTGACGGCCGTGCAGGCTGAAATGCGCATCCTTTGTCCAAATGCACGGCTGGAAACGGAAAATGCGATGACAGCGGTCGCAGACGGCCTTGCCCTGGCGGCAGGAACGGCTTTTGCCTAAGCGAATGGGAAGCAAGGGCAGCTTTTCCCGTTAGACAAGATCGGCCAGCGCGTTAGGCTGCAGGGCAAGAGTCACAATTTGAGAGTTTCCTTCATGCGCCGACTGCTGGCCCCTGCCCTGATCTCCGCCCTGTTCGCCGCCCCGGCTATGGCTGCCGACTGCGGCAACACATCTGCCGGGTTTGACACCTGGAAACGGGAATTCCAGCGCGTGGCCAAACGCGCAGGTGTGCGCAAGAATGGCCTGCAGGCCCTGGCCAATGCCCAATATGCCCGCCGGACAATTTCAGCCGACCGCAACCAGAAGAGTTTCAAATACTCGCTGGAGAAATTCATGCAGATCCGCGGATCTGCCACGATCGTCGCCCAGGGCCGCAAGCGTAAAGCCCGCAACCCGGATTTCTACGCAGCGCTGGAACGCAAATACGGCGTGCCCGCAGGTATTCTGATTGCCATTCACGGGATGGAAACCGCCTTTGGCAATTACATGGGCGACAGCCAGGTGGTCTCTGCCATCGTCACGCTGACCTATGACTGCCGCCGCTCCGGTTTTTTCCGCCCCCATGCGCTGGGGGCGTTGAAACTGGTGGATCAGGGGGCCATCAGCCCCGCCACTCTGGGCGCCAAACACGGCGAGCTTGGCCACACCCAGTTCCTTCCGGGCAACGCACTGAAATACGGCGTGGATTGGGACGGAAACGGTCGCGTCGACTTTTACAATATGGGCGATGCTCTGGCCTCCACCGCCAATTACCTGCGCAAAAAGGGCTGGAAACCCGGCAAAGGCTATCAGCAGGGGGAGCCAAACTACCGCGTGCTGAAGGAATGGAATGCCGCCACCGTCTACCAGCAGTCGCTGGCGATCATGGGGAAACAGATCGACGGCTGAAGACTGGCGCCCCTGAAACCCGGCATGACTGCGCCCGCCCTGCCCGGCGGGCGTTTTCTGTTATTCCCGCCGAGTAAAACAATCTCCAGCTATCGTGAAGATTGCAAGCCTTTGGGCATCAATGTGTCGACCTCCCGCCACAGTTGAGCCGCAATCCAGCGTCCGCCAATCTGGATAACTCAAAATTTACATTACTTTTCAGACAATTGATCACTTCTTAAGTTCATTTTCACAGACCAGCACAACTTCCGGAAAATCAGTCACAGACGCCCTACTTTCAACTATTTCAAATTTTAATCTTCCTGTAACGGCACCCTGAATGGAGGATCCGGACAGTGGCGAAAGATGTGCAATATACAGGTCGGTTGGGGCTGGAAGGCCGCGACAGCGGAACGATGTCCGAAGCGGTGACCACGGTTGTCGACACGCTGGATGACTTCGGCCACCCGGCTGAGCAGATAGAGGCACGGGCCGAAAATACGGCCAGGCTTCAATGCGACCATTAACAGGTGACTGTGCGCGTGCGCCGCCTGCCTCTGTGTCGCACCAGAAAACTGCCTGGCAGTGTCATGCAGCCTTCGGCGCTGCTGGAGCTGTCGCTGACGCCGACCTACCCTGATTATTGCGACCGGGAAATTTCCGAGCTGATTCTTGCCGCCATGCTGAGGCGCCTGGTGGATAAGGTCGAGGCAACTTCAGTGGAGTGGCTTGATACTGGGGTGACCCTGACATGCGAGCAATTCCAGAGCGCATTTGATCCCCAGACAGCCGATGCGGGGCATTCTGTTTCGCCAAAGGACGCCGCTGAAGACAGTTCATCTGCGGCTGAATGGGCGATACCGTCCAAGCCACGCGGAAGAGAGTGTTTTACCCCGGTTGAACAGACCGCCTTGGCGCTCGAAGCGCATTGCGAACTTGCGTTTCAGCAGGCTGAACGGCCCAATCCCGAAAGTTTCGATGCACAGGTTTCCGGCAAATCGCGGACTGGACTGATGGTCACAATCCCCACAGCAGAGTTGCGCGGCAGCTGGGGGCGCAAGCTGCAGGATTCTGCGCTGGCAGCCCTGTCCTTCTCGGGGCCGCGCCGTTTGCGCTTCATCACCCATATGCTGCTGCTGACTGCTCTGGTTCTGTATCTGGACAGCGCAGGCATGGTCCTGGCCGCCCGGTCGCTGGTGCCATAAGGGCTGGTTGTCGGCAGAGAAAGGGGCTGGCTCTTCTGCCGACAGGCTAGGTCAGAAACGACGTCAGAATCCGTCGCTTTCAGCCGCGATTCCGAAAAGATGGGGCGCCACGCTGGACACACCTGTGCAGCAAGGACATCCCAGCATGAATGAGCATTACCGCGACATCCGAAAGATCGACCCGACCCGCGGCGCCACATTGGGCGACAACACCCCGAATGACAATGACCGGGTTGAAATCGGCCCCACACAACTGGCCTTCTCTGAATGGGCCGCAGCCGGGCTGCAGCTGCCCGACCTTCAGGCGCTGCGCAAGTTCCGCTGGGAACGGCTGACCCGGTTCATCAACGACCGCGGCTATGGCGGCCTGCTGGTGTTTGATCCGCTGAACATCCGTTATGCAACCGACAGCACCAATATGCAGCTGTGGAACACCCATAATCCGTTCCGCGCACTGCTGATCTGCGCCGACGGCTATATGGTGCTGTGGGACTACAAACAGTCGCCGTTCCTCAGCGAATTCAACCCTCTGGTGCGCGAGCAGCGCGCGGGCGCAGACCTGTTCTATTTCGACCGTGGCGACAAGATCGACGTGGCCGCCGACAAATTCTCCAACGAGGTGCGCATCCTGCTGGAAGAACACAGCGGCAGCAATAAACGGCTGGCGGTGGACAAGGTGATGCTGCATGGCCTGCGGGCACTAGAGGCGCAGGAGCTGGAGATCTTCCCCGGCGAAGAACTGACAGAGAAATGCCGCGCAGTGAAAGGCCCGGATGAAATCCTGGCGATGCGCTGCGCCCATCACGCCTGCGAAACCGCGGTGGCAGCCATGGAGAAATTCGCCCGCGAACAGATTCCCGGCGGCACTATCTCCGAGGATGACGTCTGGGCGATTCTGCACGCAGAAAACATCCGCCGCGGCGGCGAATGGATCGAAACCCGGCTCTTGGCCTCCGGCCCGCGCACCAACCCGTGGTTCCAGGAATGCGGTCCCCGCATCATCCAGAACAACGAGATGATCAGCTTTGACACCGATCTGGTCGGCTCCTACGGCATCTGCATCGATATCTCCCGCAGCTGGTGGATCGGCGATGACACGCCACGGCCCGATATGATCTATGCGATGCAGCACGGGATCGAACACATCCGCCACAACATGGAAATGCTGAAACCCGGGGTGAACATTCAAGAACTGTCACGCGGCTGCCATCTGCTGGACGATCAGTTCCAGAAGCAGAAATATGGCTGCATGATGCATGGTGTTGGTCTGTGTGATGAATGGCCACTGGTCGCCTACCCGGACCAGATGGTCGACGGCGCCTTCGACTATGAACTGGAACCGGGCATGGTGCTCTGCGTCGAGGCGCTGGTCTCGCCTGAGGGCGGCGATTTCTCGATCAAGCTGGAAGACCAGGTGCTGATCACCGACGACGGCTATGAGAACCTGACCAGCTACCCCTTTGACAAGGCGCTGCTGGGCGAAGCCTGAGCCCAAATGCCGGCCTCTCCCGCAAGGAGAGGCCGGAACAGCCTGTGGCGCCGTCAGGCGCCTCCGCTTAGCAATGGCGTTGCAGGAACGGCGCAAGCTTGTCGCGCAGAACCAGCACCCCAGGAGAACCCGTCACCTCTGCCAACCGCTTCAGCGGCACCCAGGCGAGAGAGTGGGATTCTTCACTGGCAGAAATCTTCCCGGCCTCTGCCTGAAACAGGTAGCGCACATCGAAATGCAGATGCGCGGCTTCCTGTGCGGTTTCGGGGATCTCGTGGATGTCGACGTCAAACACCCATTCCGACATCCGCTTGATCCGCGTTAGCCCGCTTTCCTCATAGGCCTCTTTCTGGGCCACAAACGGCACATCGGCAATGCCATCGCAGTGGCCGCCCAGCTGGAACCAGCGGCCCAGTTTTCGGTGATGGGTCAAAAGCACGCTCTGCATATCCCAAGACATCACAAAGGCGGATCCGGTCACATGGCCTGTTTGCGGGTCCCTGCCAAAGGGCTGCGGTGCGCTGGCACAAAAATCCTGTAACCTTTGCCACATATCACAGTCGCGTGCGGTTTGTGGATTGTAACATCCGATCCCCATAAGGCTGCTGCTGCTCATCTGCCTTCACCTTCCCGTGACGTTCCGTCCCATTGCCTTGTTCAGAACCCAAACAGTGCTCAATCTATGCAGAACACCCAACAAAGGCCACGCCCATGCCCACGGAACGGATATCCTTCCCCGGCCACGCCGGAAACACTCTTGCTGCCCGCCTCGACCTGCCCGAGGGGCCGGTACTGGCCACGGCGCTCTTTGCCCATTGCTTCACCTGCTCCAAGGACATACCGGCCGCGCGGCGGATTGCCGGGCGTCTGGCGGCCATGGGGATTGCAGTTCTGCGTTTCGATTTCACCGGCCTGGGCCATTCAGAGGGAGAGTTTGAAAACACCACCTTCAGCTCCAATGTGGCGGACCTGATCAAGGCCGCCCAGTATCTTGCCGGGCGCAGCATGGCACCGTCCCTGCTGATCGGCCATTCACTGGGCGGTGCTGCGGTGCTGCGGGCCCGGGCTGGCATCCCGACGGTCAAGGGCGTCGTCACCTTGGGAGCGCCGTTTGACCCCGGCCATGTGTCACATCATTTCGACGCGGCGCTGCCGGAGATTGAAGCCAGCGGCAAGGCAGAAGTCTGCCTCGGCGGGCGGGCTTTTGTCATCGGCAAGGAGTTCGTCGACGATATCAGCGCTGAAGCGCTGGAGCCGGCTATCGCCGGGCTGAAAGCCGCCCTGCTGGTTCTGCACGCTCCGCGCGATGAAACTGTGAGCATCGACAATGCGGCGTCAATTTTCACCGCTGCGAAACATCCCAAAAGCTTTGTCACACTTGACGATGCCGACCACCTGATCTCGCGGCCTGCAGATGCGGAATATGCAGCGGAAGTCATCGCTGCCTGGGCCGGGCGTTATGTGAAAATGACACCGCCCGCACCTCCGCCCGGCGCGCCGGAAGGCATCCTGCGGGTGACAGAAGCCGATCCCGAGGGGTTTTTGCAGGATGTACAGTCCGGCCCCTATCACCACACCTATGCAGATGAACCGCTGGCCTACGGCGGCACCAATCGCGGCATGTCGCCATACGGCTTTGTTGCGGCCGGGTTGGGGGCCTGCACCTCGATGACCCTGCGGATGTATGCCCGCCGCAAGGGCTGGCCGCTTGAAGGGGTCAGCGTGGATGTGAGCCATGACAAGGTGCACGCCCAGGACGCTCAGCCCACCGGACCTGCCAAGATCGACCAGTTCACCAGGGTCATCCACCTGTGCGGCCCCTTGGACGATGCGCAGCGGGCAAGGCTCATGGAAATAGCCGACCGCTGCCCGGTGCACCGCACGCTGGAGAGCGGCGCCAAAGTGGTGACCCATCTGGACGCCAAACAGCATTCGACCGCTGTCTGAGGGGGAGCCGGGGTACTCCCGCCCCCGGCCATTGCAGAAAATCTGCAACAGCAGCGGCCTTGGGCCCGGCACCGCGCCCAAGCGCGGTGCCGGGCCCAACTGCGGCAGGTCTTCGCCAGAAGACCGTACCGCAGGCGGGAGCCTCTGTTTTTGCCAGACGTGGCGACCGGCAGGGGCGCCGCCGTCCACTCTGAAACGACGCAAAGAGACAGCATCGCTGTCCAATACATGTCAAACCCACGGAGTTGGCCGCGGGCCGGCGCACCCGTCTTTTGCGCCCGTCCGGCGCGCCCTGCGCCTCATCACTGATGAAGACCCGCAAATTCCCGGCTCAAAGCGGTGAAACCGCACATGATACCGCAATCATCAGGGCAATCTGCCTCATCACCCTCTCCCAGCCTTGCTGTCTGCCCTCTCCTGATCTAAGAGGCCGGGCATCTGCTG
This sequence comes from Rhodobacteraceae bacterium (ex Bugula neritina AB1), assembly GCA_001730095.1. Classification (GTDB taxonomy): domain Bacteria; phylum Pseudomonadota; class Alphaproteobacteria; order Rhodobacterales; family Rhodobacteraceae; genus Leisingera. The sequence continues at coordinate 54,579 of MDLF01000001.1, read as the reverse complement.
CACAATCACAAAAAGGTGCTTTCGCCCATGATCCCGCGCTATGCCCGCCCCGAGATGGTCGCCATCTGGTCCCCCGAAACCAAATTCAAGATCTGGTATGAGATCGAGGCGCATGCCTGCGAAGCCATGGCCAACCTGGGCGTGATCCCGCGCGCAAACGCCGATGCGGTATGGAAAGCCAAAGACGTGGAGTTCGACGTCGCCCGCATCGACGAAATCGAAGCTGTCACCAAACATGACGTCATCGCCTTCCTGACTCATCTGGCAGAGCATGTCGGTTCCGAGGAAGCCCGCTTTGTGCATCAGGGCATGACATCGTCGGACGTGCTGGACACCTGCCTGAACGTGCAGCTGGTGCGTGCTGCCGACATTCTGCTCGAGGGCATGGACAAGGTGCTGGCTGCTCTGAAAAAACGTGCGCTGGAGCACAAGGACTCCGTGCGTGTCGGCCGCTCGCACGGCATCCATGCCGAGCCCACCACCATGGGCCTGACCTTTGCCCGCTTCTATGCGGAAATGGATCGCAACAAGAACCGTCTGGAAAAGGCCCGCTGGGAAGTGGCCACCGGCGCGATCTCAGGCGCGGTCGGCACATTTGCCAATATCGACCCGGCGGTCGAGGATCATGTCTGCGAGCAGCTGGGCCTGCGCCCGGAACCGATCTCGACCCAGGTGATCCCGCGCGACCGCCACGCGATGTTCTTTGCCACCCTCGGCGTCATCGCTTCGTCGATCGAAAACATCGCCGTGGAAATCCGCCATATGCAGCGCACCGAAGTGCTGGAAGGCGCGGAATTCTTCTCGATGGGCCAGAAAGGCTCCTCGGCGATGCCGCACAAGAAGAACCCGGTTCTGACCGAAAACCTGACCGGCCTCGCGCGCCTGGTGCGCATGGCGGTGATCCCGGCAATGGAAAACGTGGCGCTGTGGCATGAGCGTGACATCTCCCATTCCTCCGTCGAGCGCGGCATCGGTCCGGATGCCACCATCACCCTCGATTTTGCCCTGAACCGGCTGGCCGGTGTTGTCGACAAGATGCTGGTCTTCCCCGAGAACATGCTGGACAACATGAACAAGTTCCCTGGTCTGGTGATGTCCCAGCGGGTGCTGCTGGCGCTGACACAGGCCGGTGTCAGCCGCGAGGACGCCTATGCCATGGTGCAGCGCAATGCCCTGAAGGTCTGGGAAGAGCGCGTTGATTTCCGTGAACTTCTGCTGGCGGATGCCGATGTTGTTGCGGCACTTGGCGAAGACGCGATCAACGAAAAATTCGACATGGGCTATCACACCAAACATGTCGATACGATCTTCAAGCGGGTCTTCGGCGAATAAGCCATACTAAAGAAAGATTGTCAGACGCCCCGCCCTTCCGGTGGGGCGTTTTGTTTGTCTGCTAAAAACGCCTTTGTGAACAAAAATACAGACCGCTGCCCCGGTTCTGAGGTTAAACTGTGTCAGAGATTGCATTTGGAGTTTACGACATGCGTATTATCGCCTTGGCCGCTGCCCTGACCCTTCCGGTTGCAGCCCTTGCCGCCAGCGGCAACGACTGGAACCCGCCCAAACCCTCTGAGACCACCAAGACCTGCAAAGGCAAGCGGGTCTGGGACGAGGAAAAGAAACGCTGTGTGCGGCCTCAGAAGTCCTCGCTGAATCAGGAAGGCTTGCTTGAGGCCGCGCGGGAACTGGCCTATGCCGACCGCCAGGAGGATGCGCAGGCCGTGCTGGGCGCAATGGCGGATCAAAAGGACAGCATGGTGCTGACCTACTGGGGGTTCACGCACCGCAAACTGGGCAACCTGAAACTGGCCCAGGCCTTTTATGATCAGGCGCTGGCACAGGAACCGGACAACATCCTGGCCCGTTCGTACATGGGGCAAGGCTTTGTTGAACAGGGGAAATACGGCGCGGCTCTTGCCCAATGGAAGGAAATCAGGGCCCGCGGCGGTGCAGGCACCTGGGCAGAAGCCTCGCTGCACAGCGCGCTGCAAACCGGCGCCACCTACAACTATTAGGCTTCAGCCTTTCTTTACGGCTTCCGTCCTATTCTGCACCCAGCGATTGAGAAGAATCTTATCTAGGGTGCGAGAATGCCTCAAGACGATATGCTGGCGCTTCCACTGGACTTGGGCGGAGGCGGAATGGGCGGAATGGACATGGGCGATTTCGCCGCGCCTGCGCCACTGGGCGGCCTGGATGCAGGCGGTCTCGGTGGCGGGATGGGCGGCGGAGCATTGGCAGATCCGGCCGCGGCCTCTGGGCTCAGCGGCAAGGCCAAGGCGGCCATCATCGTGCGGTTGCTGCTGAATGAGGGCGCGGAGATTCCGCTCGAAGAGCTGCCCGACGATCTGCAGCTGGAGCTGACCCAGCAGATGGGACGGATGCGGATTGTTGACCGCGACACGCTGAACGCCGTGGCGGGCGAATTCGCCGATCTTCTGGACAATATCGGCCTGCATTTCCCCAACGGGCTGGCCGGCGCCCTGACGGCGATGGAAGGCAAGATCAGCCGCCATACCCACAGCCGCCTGCGCCGGGAAGCCGGGGTAAGACAGTTCGGCGACCCCTGGGAACGGCTGAAGCAACTGCCACCCGAAGATCTCGCCGAGCTGGCAGAGGCCGAAAGCACGGAAGTCGCCGCAGTGCTGCTGTCCAAGCTGGACACCGCCAAGGCAGCCCAGATGCTGATACATCTGCCCGGCCCCACGGCCCGCCGCATCACCTATGCCGTCAGTCAAACCGCCAATGTAACGCCGGACACGGTGGACCGCATCGGCCTGTCGCTGGCTGCCCAGGTTGAATCGCGGCCCGATCTTGCCTTCGATCAGACACCCGGCCAGCGCCTGGGCGGCATTTTGACCGAAGCCGCGGCCGCCAAGCGCGACGAAGTGCTGACCGCACTGGATGAGGAAGACGAGGAATTCGCCGTCACGGTCCGCAAGGCGATCTTCACCTTCGCACTTATTGCCGAGAGAATGCAGGCGATGGATGTCCCCAAACTGATCCGCGTTCTGTCGCAGCCCGATCTGGTCACCGCCATTGCCTTTGCCACCGACGAAGAGGACGTGGCCACCTCCGAGTTCCTGCTCAAGAATATGTCGAGCCGCATGGCGGACAATATCCGAGAGGAAGTCGCTGAACGAGGCAAAGTCAAACGCAGCGAGGGTGAAACCGCCTATGGCTTGATCGTTTCCGCCATGCGCGATCTGGCCACCACCGGCGAAATTATACTGAAATCGACCGACGAGGACGAAGAAGAGGACGCCGGCTAACGCCAGCCATCAGGGCTGGCCAAGTTCTGCCAGCCCTGTGCCAGTCCTGTGCCAGCGCAGCTTGTACCTGCTGCATCAGCTGCGTATGATGCAGGCTTCCGGGCGCAGTTCCGCGCCGCAGCCATCCAGACGCCATGCCCGCAGATCCTTCCCAGCTCTCCACCTGGAGCCATGTCAAATATTTTGGCAGCAACCTGTTTCTGCGCGGCCTTCTGCGGGCCGCCGGGCTGGTGCCCTACCGGTTGCGGGTTCCGATGATGGGCCGGCTTGTCACTGCCATGGGGCGGCTGGCAGGCTTTGACAAGCGGGTGCGCAACAACCTGAAACTGGTCAGCCCGGAATTGGCGGACATGGACCCGGCAGAGCTGTACCGCAATGTCAGCGACAATGCGGGCCGGATGATTGCAGAAATCTACGCTGGCAAGCCCTTTCATGACCGCGCCCATGCCGCGCCGATCTCCGGTCCGGGCCTGCAGGCTCTGGAGGAGGCGCGCGCAGCAGGTCGCCCGGTGCTGCTGGCCACCGCCCATTTCGGCAATTACGATGCCGCCCGTGCCGCGCTGGTCGCCCGCGGTCACGAAATGGGCGCGCTTTATCGCCGAATGGCCAACCCCTATTTCAACACACATTATGTGGACGCCATCAAACAGAATGGCGAGCCGCTGTTTGAACAGGGCAAACGCGGCATGGTGGAGCTGGTCCGGCATCTGAAAAAAGGCGGTATCGCCGCCATTGTCACCGATCTGCATGCCCAGGGTGGTGAGCTGATCGACTTTTTTGGCAAGCCTGCAGTCACCTCTACTGTCCCGGCGGAACTGGCACTGAAATTCGGGGCCGTACTGATTCCCGTCTATGCGGTCAGGCAGGAAAACGGTCTGGACTTTGAGATCATTATGAACGCCGCAGTGCCGGCTTCTGATCCGCTGACCATGACCAAGGCGCTGAGCGCCGATCTGGAGGGTATCGTCCGCAAACACACCGGGCAGTGGTTTTGGATTCACCGCCGCTGGAAACCTTATGTGCCCGTTGGAAAAGCGGCAAAACAGCCCAGGCAGGACGCAGGCTGACGCGGCAGATCAGTCGACCCGAACCGCAGCAATGACCGGGCCGAACGGGGCCGCCTGCACCAGCACGGCGGAAGCTGCGCTGCCAGGTGCCGGAACTGCGATTTCCAGGTCGCCTGCCCCATCCCATTCCGCTGCAATCTGCCAGTCTTCAACCACATTGGCATAGCTGAGTGTCCGTCCGGCCAGTTCTCCGCGATTGATGCTGACAGTCTGCTGCGGCGTATATCGGATCAATTGTACCAGCAGCCGGTCTTCGGACAATTGCGCCCTAGGCTGCAACCGGATCACCACCTGTTCCCCCTGCCGTTTCGCAGACAGCGATACAGGCCGCGGCTGCTTTTGATGGCGGGCGATGGCATCCTCTACTTTCATCCTGTCGGCGCCAACCACATCGTCCTGGCCCATGATGATCATCTGAGGGGTGTAGATCATGCGCCGCCCGCCCGCCTGGGCATATCCCTTCTGCCGTTTGGTGTGCGAGGGGTTTGCGAATGCATCCTTCCAGCCGATGTAGTCCCAATAATCGACATGAAACGCCAACGGCAGCACATCTTCGCGCTCTGCCAGCTTGTGCAGCAGCGCATCTGCGGGCGGGCAGGAAGAACAGCCTTGCGAGGTATAGAGTTCAACCACAACAGGTTCCGCTGCGGATTGGCCGTACACCGGCAAGGCTAGTCCAAGAACAGCCGCGAGCGGCACCAGGAATCTCATGAATCGCTTTCTATGTTTTTCAGGCTTCTGGTCTAAAGATGTGCCGCCGATTTAGCCAATCAATCATTTTTGAGGGCACCGAGAGGCAGCACAGCGCAAAATATGTGTACGATTGCATACAAAAGCACCCCCTGCGGCGTTTGTGCTATTGAATGCTTAATCTTCCTCATGCATTTAGCAGGCAGCGAATTCCCGATCTGAAATTCTTGAGGGAGGCCAAACATGCCTATCACCGTCGGTCAGGACAATGCCAAAGCGCGCCGAACACTCAGCGTCAACGGCAAGTCGATTTCCTATTACTCCATTCCCGCCGCCACTGAGGCCGGCTTTGGCGATTTTTCCAAACTGCCCGCCGCGTTGAAAGTGGTGCTGGAAAATATGCTGCGGTTCGAGGACGGCGGCTTTTCCGTCTCCACGGACGACATCAAGGCCTTTGCCGAATGGGGCGCCCAGGGCGGCAAGAACCCGCGTGAGATCGCCTATCGCCCGGCCCGCGTGCTGATGCAGGATTTTACCGGCGTGCCAGCGGTTGTGGATCTGGCGGCCATGCGCGACGGCATCGTCGGCCTGAAAGGCTCTGCCGCCAAGATCAACCCGCTGGTGCCGGTGGATCTGGTCATCGACCACTCGGTGATGATCGACGAATTCGGCAACCCGCGCGCGTTCCAGATGAACGTCGACCGCGAGTATGAGCGCAACATGGAGCGCTACCAGTTCCTGAAATGGGGCCAGAACGCCTTTGACAACTTCCGCGTTGTGCCGCCGGGCACCGGCATCTGCCACCAGGTAAACCTGGAATATCTGGCGCAGACCGTCTGGACCGACACCGACCAGAACGGCGAGGAAGTCGCCTATCCGGATACGCTGGTCGGCACCGACAGCCATACCACCATGGTCAATGGCGCCGCGGTGCTGGGCTGGGGCGTTGGCGGCATCGAGGCCGAAGCAGCGATGCTGGGCCAGCCGATTTCCATGCTGATCCCCGAAGTTGTCGGCTTTGAGCTGACCGGTGAGATGGTCGAAGGCACCACCGGCACCGACCTGGTTCTTAAGGTCGTGGAAATGCTGCGCGCCAAAGGCGTGGTTGGCAAATTCGTCGAATTCTACGGGACTGGTCTGGACCGGCTGCCGCTGGCCGACCGTGCCACCATCGCCAACATGGCACCGGAATACGGCGCCACCTGCGGCTTCTTCCCGATCGACGGCGAAACCCTGCGCTATCTGCGCAACACCGGCCGTGACGAAGACCGCATTGCGCTGGTCGAAGCCTACGCCAAGGAAAACGGTTTCTGGCGCGACGCGGATTACAATCCGGTCTACACCAGCACCCTGAGCCTGGACATGGGCACTATCGTTCCGGCCATCTCCGGCCCGAAACGCCCGCAGGACTATGTTGCGCTGACCGACGCCAAATCGGCCTTCGCCAATGAGATGGAAGAGACATTCAAACGTCCGATGGGCAAGGAAGTCGCCGTCAAAGGCGAAGACTACACCATGGAATCGGGCAAGGTCGTGATCGCCTCGATCACCTCCTGCACCAATACCTCCAACCCCTATGTGATGATCGGCGCCGGTCTGGTCGCGCGCAAGGCGGCTGCCCTCGGTCTCGACCGCAAGCCCTGGGTCAAAACCTCGCTGGCGCCCGGTTCGCAGGTTGTCTCCGCCTATCTGGAGGCTGCAGGCCTGCAGGAAGATCTGGACAAGGTCGGCTTTAACCTGGTGGGCTATGGCTGCACCACCTGCATCGGCAACTCCGGCCCGATCCAGCAGGAGATCTCCGAGGCCATTGCCGAGGGCGATCTGGTGGCAACCTCGGTGCTGTCTGGCAACCGCAACTTCGAAGGCCGTATCAGTCCCGATGTGCGCGCCAACTACCTGGCCTCGCCGCCGCTGGTGGTGGCCTACGCATTGGCCGGCACTATGGACATCAACCTGGCGTCTGACGTGATTGCGCAGGACAAGGACGGCAATGACGTCTACCTGAAGGACATCTGGCCCTCGACACAGGAAGTCGCAGAGCTGGTCGAACAGACCGTCACCCGCGAGGCGTTCCAGTCGAAATACGCCGACGTCTTTAAGGGCGACGAAAAATGGCAGGCGGTGGAAACCACCGACGCGGAAACCTATGACTGGCCCGCAGCCTCTACCTATATCCAGAATCCGCCCTACTTCCAGGGCATGGGCACGGAGCCGGGCACCATCTCAAATATCGAGAACGCCAAGGTTCTGGCGGTTCTGGGCGATATGGTCACCACCGACCACATCTCCCCCGCCGGTTCCTTTGCCACCACCACCCCGGCCGGCCAGTACCTGCTGGAGCGTCAGGTGCAACCGCGTGAGTTCAACTCCTATGGCTCGCGCCGCGGCAACCACGAGATCATGATGCGCGGCACCTTCGCCAACATCCGCATCAAGAACGAGATGCTGGACGGCGTCGAGGGCGGCTACACCAAAGGCCCCGATGGCGCACAGACCTCGATCTTTGATGCCTCAATGGCGCATCAGGAAAACGGTACCCCGCTGGTGGTGTTCGGCGGTGAACAATATGGCGCGGGCTCCTCGCGCGACTGGGCGGCCAAGGGAACGGCGCTGCTGGGCGTGAAAGCCGTGATTGCCGAATCGTTTGAGCGCATCCACCGCTCCAACCTGGTGGGCATGGGCGTGATCCCGTTCGAATTCACCGGTGGCGACAGCCGCAAATCCCTGGGTCTGACCGGCGAGGAAACCGTCTCGATCAGCGGGTTGGACACCATCCAACCGCTGCAAGAAGTTCCCTGCTCGATCACCTTTGCCGACGGTTCGGTGAAAGAAATCACCCTGAAGTGCCGCATCGATACCGCGCCTGAGATTGAATACATCGAACACGGCGGCGTTCTGCACTATGTGCTGCGCAACTTGGCCAAGTCATAAAATCCAACTGGGTTTTGCACCTAATAACATGCACCCTTCGGGGTGCATGTTTGTTTTTGGCCCCAGGGTCTGTGTGTGCTGCCCCCGCAGACAAAAGAAGAACACCCATTGTCTGACAAGCGCATCCGAGGCACACTTTTTACGTGTAATTTCAACAGCTTTTAACGGCTGTACGGCATTGCATACTTATGCAAAGGTGCATCAAAAATACACCTAATGATTTGAGCAGATCACTAACAAGGCTAGGCCCCCCGCATGAAAGAGGCAGCTTTTGTAGTTGTTTATCCCGACATCGAAACATTCGATGGCCATCTCAACGCAGTCCTGGACATGCTGCCCGCCACCCGTTCCTTTCCCGGTTGTCTGGACGCCCATGTTGGTATCGATCGGGAACGCTTCGAGATTGCCATTTTCCACCTGTGGGAAACGGCCGAGCATCTGAACCACTATATGGATTGGCGCGCCGAACGCGGCGATCTGGATGCCCGCAGCGCAACCATGCGTCGGGAACAGGAGTTCCGCACTTTCTCGGTGCCATAGCCTCGACCTGAACGGGGGCTGCACAGGATCTGTTCAGGTTTAGCCCATTGCAACTGTGCACTGGCAGGAAGAGATTGCAGCCATGAAACAGACAGAAAACATCAGCGGCTATCACGCCCATGTTTACTTTGACGCAGAGACGGTCAAACAGGCGCGCAGCCTGTGCCAGCGCGCTGCGGATACCTTTGCTGTGGAAATGGGCCGCGTCCATGAAAAGCCTGTCGGCCCGCATCCCATGTGGTCCTGCCAGCTGGCGGCCACACCGGATCAGTTCGCACAATTGCTGCCCTGGCTGGCCTTGAACCGGGACGGGCTGGTGGTCTTTGCCCATCCGGAAACCGGCGATGCCATTGCTGATCACCGCGACCATGGCATCTGGTTGGGCACCGGGCTGGATCTGGATCTCAGTATTTTTGGTTGACCTAAAACGCAAATTTACCAGAAATTTCCGGGGAGCTGGGACCCTTTCCAGCACTCATAAATCCCAGAGGATTCAATGGCAGAAGCAGTAATCATCAGCTTGCGCCCCAGGCCAGGAAAATTCACTGAGCTGACGGCACTTATCACTCAGATGGTGGAGGAGGCCCGTAAACACAACGGATGTTTGCAGGCGGAAATCCTGCTGGCGCCGGAACGGGAAGAAATCTCCGTATTCCAGAGATGGCAGGATTCAGAAGCATTCGGCGAATACCTGATCTGGCGGTCTAAGCAGGAACACCTTGATCGTGTTTATGCGCTGGCAGAGGCCGAGCCCGACTTCAGCAGCTATACGTTGATTGAACCGGTCCAACCCTGACGGCTGATTACTGCCCGGCGGCGGCTTTTTCCATTGCCGGGCGCAGGGTGCTGTCGATCACCCGCTGAGTGATGGGGCCTGCCCACCGCAGGATGATTTTGCCGTTGCCGTCCACGACATAGGTTTCCGGCACGCCGTATAGCCCCCAATCGATTGCCATACGGCCTTTTTCGTCCCGGCCGATTGCCGCGTAAGGGTCGCCCAGCTCGCTCAGAAAGGCCTCGGCGTTGGCCGATTGATCCTTGTAGTTGACACCGTAGACTGGAATGCCTTCCGCTGATAGCGCCTCAAGGTTGGGATGCTCCGCCCGGCAGGGCGCGCACCAGCTGGCCCAGTAGTTCACCAGCTTCACGCTGCCGTCCCGCAGGGTCGCGTCGCTGAACAACTCTTTGCCGGGGAATTCGTCCAGCACCACCGGCGGCGCGGGCTGGCCTTCCCGGGCAGACGGCAGGCTATTGGGGTCTTCGCGAAACATGCCAACAAGCGCCAAACCAACAAAGCTTGCAAACACAACACCGGGAACCGCCATCAGAGGCGAGATTTTAGCCATTGCGTTTCATCCGTGTTTCCAGAGTTTCCATCTCCCGGCGCACTTTGCGACCGCGCCAGATGGTCAACACCACCAAAGCCGCAAGCAGCAGCAGCGAGGCGCCATAGGCCGACAGCACCGTATCGGCATATTTTCCAAGATCGGGCATCAGGCCTCCAGCCGTTCGCGCGCCATCAATGCCTTGATGCGGCGGGCGCGGATTTCAGTTCCGGTGCGATAGAGCACCAGCGCAAGGAACAGCAGGGCAAACCCCGCCATGCAGACATACAGCGGCGAAGAGAAGGCATCGTGCACATTCTCTTTCTCATCCAGCGACAGCGACGCCCCCTGATGCAGCCCCTGGTTCCAAAAGTTCACGGCATAGCGGCTGAGCACGGCAAAGACCGAACCCACCAGGCAGAGGATCGACGTCAGGTCTGCAGCAGTGTCCGGGTTGTCGATGGCCTCCCACAAAGCGATGTAGCCGAGATAGAACAGGAACAGCACCAGAAAGGACGTCAGCCGCGGGTCCCAGGCCCACCAGGTGCCCCACATCGGCTGGCCCCAGAACGCACCGGTGATCAGCGCAATCACAGTCATCACCACGCCAATGGGCGCTGCGGCACGGGCGGCCAAAGCGCTGACATGATGGCGGCGAATCACCCAGACCAGCGAGGCAACCAGCATCATGAACCAGGCATTGATCGCCATCAGGGCGGACGGCACATGCAGGAAGATGATCTTGACAGTAGACCCCTGCCGGTAATCGTCAGGCGTAAAGAAGAACCCCCAGATCAGGCCAGCGGAAATCAGCACCGCAGAGCTGACCCACAAGGCCGGCATCACCTTCTCAGAGGTGGTCAGGAATTTCTTCGGGTTGGCGTATTCCCAGATCGACATGATGGCTATTTAGCTCTTGTTCTCGGGTTTCTCAATTCACGGGGTCGGCATGCGGTCAGCGCAAATTGACGCGCAGAACGGCGGCGCTGGCAAAAGGCAGCAAGGCGATGGAGGCGGCGGAGATCCCGGCCAGCAGCAACAGCGGCGTCTGCACTGCCATGTCCTCGGCGCCGCGGCGGGCGACCTCAGACCCGAAGATCAGCGTCGGCACATACAGCGGCATCACCAGCAATGACATCAACAGGCCACCGCGTTTCAGCCCAACGGTCAATGCAGCGCCAAAGGTGCCGATGACGGACAGCGCAGGCGTGCCCAGCAACAGCGAGATCACCAGCCACAGAAAGCCCGGCGCCGGCAGGTTCAAAAGCACTCCCAGCACCGGGGCCGCCAGCACCAGCGGCAGGCCGGTGGTGATCCAATGCGCCAGCGCCTTGATGGTGACAATGCTTTCCAGCGGCAGCGGCGCGGTGGCCAGCAGGTCGAGCGAGCCGTCCTCCCAGTCCAGTGCCAGCAGGCGGTCGAGCGACAACAGGCAGGCCAGAAGCGCACCCAGCCACAGCACGCCAGGGGCGATGCGGGACAGCAGCTCGGATTGCGGGCCGACAGAGAACGGCACCATCACGGTCACGATCAGGAAAAAGGCCAGCCCCAGACCAAAACCGCCGCCCGCGCGCAAGGCCAGTTTCAGATCCCGCAGCAAAAGCGCAATCACAGGAAGCCTCCGTCAAAATCGTCGATCTCGGGCGGTTTGGCCTTGTGGGGGCCGGTGTCCAGCACCTCTGCCTCCAGCCCCAGATCGATATGGGTGGCGATCAGGGCAGATCCGCCCTGCTCCAGATGCCTTCGTATCGCTGCGGCAAACATCGCCACTGAGTTTGCGTCAAGGCTCACCGTTGGTTCATCCATGATCCAGACAGGCCGATCGGTCACCAGCATCCGGCTGAGACCAAGGCGGCGCTTTTGCCCTGCCGACAGGGCGCCGGCATGCCGGTCGCGCAGGGATTGCAGATCAAAGCTGTCCAGCGCCTGTTCGATACCGCTGCGCCCGAAAACGCTGGCCCAGAAGGTCAGGTTCTCTGCCACGGTCAGCGTCGGCTTCAGCCCGTCGGAATGTGCTGCATAGGCAATCTGGTCTTCGGCGCCCGCAATCCGGCCTTTCAACGGCGGCTGCAGTCCGGCGACGGTGCGCAAGAGCGTGGTCTTGCCGATACCGTTGGGGCCGCGCAGAATCAGCGCCCTGCCCGGCTCCAGCGCAAAGCTCACGCCCTCCAGCACCGGGATGCCGCCGCGGGCCACGCTCAGGTCCGTCACAATCAAGGTCATGAATTTCGCTTATCCCATTGCACCGCCGCCTGAAAAGAACATTCCGCAGCGGCCCGCCTTGCGGCAGGTCAAATACATCGGAAATTCATCTTCAAACCGGCAAAACAGCCAGGGCTATACGGCGCCCTTCAGACAAGAGCACATTGTAGGTGCGGCAGGCCGCCGGAGAATTCATGGCCTCGACGCCCAGTCCGGCCTGTTCCAGGGCATTGCGCAAGTCAGTCGGGATATGGGCGATCTCCGGCCCGGTGCCGATGAACAGCACATCAATCTCGCCAGCCAGCGCCAGCAGCGGTTCCGCGTCGCGCATACCGCCCCAGGAGGCTGTGCCGGCAGCAGAGGTCAGCACAGCGCCCTGATGCACCTGGCCGCCGATACGGAAGAACCCGGCACCGTAGCCGTCAACCGGTTGCGCGTCGGAATAGCTTACTTCATTCAGGCGCATGCGCTGGTCCTTTCAGTCAAACACCGGAAGGCTGGTTAACACGGCCAGCGCAATCACGGAATAGGAGGCAAAGCGATAGAGCTGCTCCAGCTTGGGATCAAACAGTGCTTTGCCGGTGTGAGTGGTGATCAGATATGGAATGCCCAGGAAGCCTGCCAGAATGAAGGCCTGCAGGCTGGCCCGCCCGCCAAAGATCAGGTTGACCGCAATCACCACATCCAGTGCAGCCAGGAAGACAATGGTGTTTGCCCGCACCCGTGCCACGTCGCGCACATTGGCCAGGTAGAAAACAATCACTACAGGGCCGGTCAGTCCGGTCATGCCACCGACCACACCCGCTGCACCGCCAATGGCAAAACGCCCCGGCCAGCCCAGCGTGCCCTGCCAGCGCCAGCCGGACACCACAGCGGCCAGGGTCAACCCGATGACACCAGCGGCCAGCCAGCGCACGGTGAGCGCGTCCATCTGCCCCATCAGCCACAGGCCTACAGGCACAGTCACTGCAGCCGCCATGGATAAGGCGCCAACCTCCGCCCTGTCTGCATTGCTCCAGGCCTGCGGGAACAGGGTGATGGTGGAAAACACCCCCATCAGCACCATCAGGAACACCACATCTGCCGCAGGCAGGAACTGCGCACCGACGGGCACAAAGATCATCGCGGTGCCAAAACCAGTGAAGCCGCGGACAAGACCCGCGGCTCCCATGGTGACAAGCAACCAGAACAGCCCCGGCGTGGCCAGGGCTGCGTCGAACGCCTCAAGCATCGATGTTTCCGAACTGGTTGCCGGTGGTGTTGGCCTGTTTTGTCCAGTCCCGCTTTACCCCCAGCTTCAACAGGATGGTGGAGGCGACAAAGACCGACGAATAGGTGCCGACGATCACACCCCAGATCATCGCAAAGACAAACCCGCGGATCACGTCGCCGCCCAGCACATAAAGCGATATCAGGGCCAGCAGCGTGGTCACCGAGGTCATCACCGTCCGGCTGAGGGTCTCGTTGATCGACAGGTTCAAAACCTCTGCCAGATCCTTCTTCTTGTAACGGCGCAGGTTTTCGCGCACCCGGTCGAATACAACCACAGTATCGTTCAGCGAATAGCCAACGATGGTCAGCAGCGCCGCGATGATTGCCAGGTCAAACTTGATCTGCAGCTCCGAGAACACGCCGATGGTCAGCACCACGTCATGCACCAACGCCGCCACCGCGCCGAGTGCGAACTGCCACTCAAACCGCAGCCAGATATAGACAAGCACTGCAGCAATGGCCAAGGCGACCGCGATGATCGCGGTGGTGATCAGTTCGCCCGAGACCTTGGGGCCAACGGATTCGACGGACACGAATTTGATACCCGGCGCGACAGCGTCAAGCGAGGCCTTCAGCGTTTCGATAATCTCGCCGGAGATCGCCTCGCCGTCGTCCTGTGCCTGAATACGGATCATGGCGACGTGCTGATCTTCCTCGAAGGCCGGATCGAATACCTCGGTAATCGACACATCACCCAAACCGTGCACCGCCAGTGCATCGCGGTAGGCGCCGACGTCCACCGTTTCCGATGACTCGGTGCGGATTGTGGTGCCGCCGCGGAAGTCGATGCCAAAGTTCAGCCCCTGAAACAGGAAGGACGCAAAGCCCACCACCATCATCAGAGCCGAAATGCCCAGCCACAGCTTGGCGCGTTTGAAGAAATCGAAAGAGGTCTCCTGGGGAACCAGTCTCAGCCGCATATCACACCTCAATCGTTTTCGGACGGCGCCGTTCAAACCACATGACAATCATCAGACGGGTCACAAAGATCGCGGTGAAGACCGACGTCATGATGCCCAGCCCCAACGTGATCGCAAAGCCGCGCACAGGACCAGAGCCCATGGCAAACAGGATCACCGCGGTGATGAATGTGGTGATATTGGCGTCCAGAATGGCGCTCAGCGCCTTGGAGTAGCCTTCGTCAATCGCCTTGGCCGGGCCGCGGCCTGCCTTCAGCTCTTCGCGGATGCGCTCAAAGATCAGCACATTGGCGTCCACCGCCATACCCACGGTCAAAACGATACCGGCAATGCCCGGCAGGGTCAGCGTGCCGCCAATCAGGCTGAGCATACCGAAGATCAGCGCGATGTTCAGGATCAGCGCCACATTGGCAAAGAGACCGAACAGGCCATAGCTGAGCCCCATGAACACCAGCACCGCGACAAAGGCCACGATGGTGGCGATCTTGCCCGCGTCAATGCTGTCCTGGCCCAGTTCGGGACCGATGGTGCGCTCTTCCAGGAACACCAGTTCGGCCGGCAGCGCGCCTGCGCGCAGCAGCACCGCCAGGTTGGTGCTTTCCTCGATCGAGAAGTTGCCGGTGATGATGCCGGAGCCTCCCGGGATGTGCGACTGGATCACCGGCGCCGAAACCACCTCATCGTCCAGCACGATGGCAAAGGGAGAGCCGATATTCTCAGCGGTGTAGTCCCCGAACCGGCGCGCGCCGGAGGTGTTAAAACGGAAGGTCACCGCAGGCTGGCCGTTCTGGTCGAATGACGGCTGTGCATCCACCAGATCTTCACCGGTCACCACGGGAGCTGCTTCAATAATGTAGTAAACGCCGGGCTCGTCCAGCGAGGGCACGACCTTGTTGCCAACGCCTGCCGAAGCATCCGCATCGCTTGCACGGCCTACAACCGGATTAAAAGTCAGCTGAGCTGTGGTGCCGATGATTTTTTTCAGCTCTGAGGCCGAGCCAATGCCCGGCACTTGGATCAGGATCCGGTCCGCGCCTTGGCGCTGAATTGTCGGCTCGCGGGTGCCGACCTCATCAATCCGGCGGCGCACGATCTCCAGTGACTGGCGCACCGTGCGGTCGTCCGAGGCGATCTTTTCCGCTTCGCTCAGCTGCACCACCAGGATGTCGCCCTCGGCGGAAACCTCGATATCATTGGCACCGACACCGGTCAGCGTGGTGATGGGATTGGCCAGTCCGCGCACCACTTCCAGCGCGCGGGCCATACCGTCAGGCTTGGAAAGTCTCAGACGAATCTGATCCGATGCGCCCGGCTGACGGCGGAATGTGCCGACAGTTGCGCGCTCAGGCCGCAGCGCATCGCGCACTTCCGGCCACAGCGCGTCCATCCGCGCTTCATACACATCGCCGACCTGCACTTCGGCCAGCAGATGCGCACCACCCCGCAGGTCAAGGCCCAGGTTCACCAGGCCAGACGGCAGATAATCCGGCCATTGGCCCGCAACTTCCAGCCGCTCCGGCGTCTCGCCCTTGGCGATGATGTCGGCGGCGGCATCGTTGGCCTGTTCGACGCGGGTGTAAAACCCGTTTGGCAGGGCAAGCATGATACCAGCTGCACATACCAGCCAGATCAACACCCTCTTCCAGAGATCAATTTGCAGCATTGCCCTGCCTTTTCAGATCGTTGCGGGAAACGCTCAGGACGCGGGCTCTGTCTTGTTCAGAACCTGTGCGATGGTCGCCTTGACCACGCGCACTTTGACGCCTTCTGCGATTTCCACTTCGATCTCGCCGTCTTCTTTTACTTTGGCCACCTTGCCGATGACACCGCCCTGGGTGACCACCTGGTCGCCGCGGCGCAGGCCGTCAACCATCGCCTGATGCTGCTTCATCTTCTTTTGCTGCGGGCGGATCAGCAGGAAGTACATGATCGCGAAGATCAGGATAAGCGGGAGAAATTGGGCGACTGCGCCACCGTCCATGGGATATTCCTTCTGTCTATGCGGCATGTGGTGTCATGCCGGAATTTTGCAGCGGAACCTATGCGCTAGGGGAAAGGGTTGCAAGGCTCAGCGCCGCCCCAAATGGGCCAAACGGCCGCCTGACACTGTTGTTCCGCAATAAGAAGCCGCCCTGCCTGTCCGGTGCAGGTCCGTCGGGTCATTCCCGCATCCCGGAAACCTCGGCACCAAGACAGCAGCCCGCGTTCCACAAACCCGGTCCGCCAGCCTGAAAACCGCGTCCAAGACAGCTCAAATCAGCGCTTCCAGAACCGCTTTGGCCGGGGCTTTTGTGCCTTGAGGTGTTTCTTCAGGTCAGTGAACCCGCCGATTTTGACACCATCGATAAAGATCAAAGGCGTCGTCGTGATGTGGTGCTTGTCTTTGAAAGCATCGGTTTCACGGCGCGTCCGAAGTATATGCTCCTCAACTTCGAACTTCTCGCGGTGCAGCAGATCACGCGCGGCGGTACCGTAGCCACAGGTGTAGTTGGGCAAATCCATGCGATAAAGTACGGCCTTGGGCATTTGAACACTCCCCCTTGTTTCCGGCAGGTTTGGGATGCAGTTGCTGACAGCGCAAGTTCAGATCGATCACTTTGGCGTGGGCTTTACAGGCCGGAGCGCGGCATCTTTCCGCACCAACCGGAGATCCGGGCTCCGCCTCTGCCCGCCGTGCGATTTTCCAGAAACGCGCTGCTGCGCACGGCCTCGCGGCAAGCTGCAGGTCAGGAACAGTCAGCGTCCACTGGCCTCCCCCTCTTTCCCTTTCTTCACCCTTGCGTCATAGGATAGGCCTACTGATTCAAATACCATTCAACGCTAGGAGAGACTCTCATGCATGACATCCGCGCAATCCGCGAAAATCCTGCCGCTTTCGACGCCGCTGTGGCGCGGCGCGGGGATGCGGGCGTGTCATCCGGGATTCTCGCGCTGGACGAGGCGCGGCGCGCCAAGATTCTGGCCGCTGAAACCGCGCAGGCCGAACAGAACAAGGCCTCCAAGCAAGTTGGCGCCGCCAAGGGCCGCGGCGACGAAGCCGAGTTTGAGCGCCTGCGCGCATTGGTGGCCGAGAAGAAGGCCGAAGTGGCAGCGATGAACGCCGAGGCCAAGGAACTGGACCAGCAGCTGAATGATAAGCTGTTGACCATTGCGAATCTGCCGTTTGACGATGTGCCGCTGGGCGATGATGAAGACGACAACGTCGAAATCCGCACCTGGGGCGATCCAAAGGAACTGGAGTTCGAGGCCAAGGAGCATTTCGAGATCGAAGGCGTGAAGCCGGGCATGGATTTTGAAACCGCAGCCAAGCTCTCGGGCAGCCGTTTTGTGGTGCTGTCCGGTGCGGTTGCCCGCATCCATCGCGCGCTCGCACAGTTCATGGTCAACACCCATGTGGACGAAAACGGCCTGACGGAAACATGGTCTCCTGTACTGGTGCGTGAAGAGATGATGTACGGCACCGGCCAGCTGCCCAAATTCGGCGAGGACAGCTACAAGACCACCAATGGTTGGTGGTTGGTGCCAACGGCTGAGGTGACGCTGACCAATATCGTCAATGGTTTGACCGTCGAGGAAAGCTATCTGCCGCGCCGCTATGTGGCGCATACCCAATGCTTCCGCTCTGAGGCTGGCAGCGCAGGCAAGGACACCGCCGGCATGCTGCGTCAGCACCAGTTCGAGAAAGTCGAGATGGTCTCCGTCACGCATCCGGACAAAAGCATCGAGGAGCATGAGCGCATGACCCGTTGCGCCGAAAACATCCTGGAACGGCTGGGCCTGCCCTACCGGACCATCGTGCTCTGCACCGGCGACATGGGCTTTGGCGCCCGCAAGACCCACGACATCGAGGTCTGGGTCCCCGGCCAGAAGACCTACCGCGAGATTTCTTCGGTCTCGGTCTGCGGTGATTTTCAGGCCCGCCGGATGAATGCCCGTTTCAAGCCCGCTGATGGCGGCAAGCCGCAATTTGTGCACACGCTGAACGGCTCCGGTCTGGCTGTGGGCCGCTGCCTGATCGCAGTGCTGGAAAACGGCCAGCAGGCGGATGGCTCTGTCCAGCTGCCAGAGGTACTGGCCCCCTATCTGGGCGGCAAGCTGACCCTGACCGCTGACGGCAATCTGGCCTGATCCAAAGTACGGACCTGATCCAGACTACGGGCCTGTTCCAACTACGGGCCAGAAAACAGAAAACCGGCGCAGACTGCTGCCGGTTTTCATGCCTAAGACAGCAAGCTATGCCCGCTTTTTCGGCTTCTTCTTCTTTTCAGCGCCTTCGCCTGCCAAGATCGCCTTTGCCTTCGCCTTTTCCTTTTCTATGGCTTTCCTGGCTTTGGCTTTGACCTTCTTGGCCTTTTTCCTGGCCTTGACCTTGGCCTCCGCGAACTCCTCCATCAGCTGCGCGGCCTGACGTTTGGCTTTTCTGGCCTTGTTCTGTGCCTTGGCAGCCCTTTCTTCAGCCGCCTGAAGCGCGGCTTCCGCCGCTGCAAGCCGGGCATTCAGATCGTTGCACTCAGGCACTGCGGACCCGTTGTAGGCCCGTGCTGCATCCAGCAGCAGACCGGCCCGGCCAGCGCCAATCCCGGGAATGCTGCGCAGCTGCAGCTCCTCCATTCCGGCAAGCGCCTCAACGGAATGCACACCGTTTTCCTCAAGGATCCGGGACAATGCCGGCCCCACGCCCCGCAATTTTGAAATCGCTGTCATGCCGTTATCAGCCTCCTTTGCTTGCCCGTCTGTTTGCCCGGCAATCCTTGCAGGAAACATCTATGCTGGAAAGGGCACCAGGCATTTCTTCTCTTCATCCCAAAGCTTCAGGGTCAGCGCCCGCAGCGCTTCTGAAAACTTGATCCGCCGCAGCCCCAGTTCCGGTGGCAGGCTGTAATGGCACTGACGCAGCCGGTAGGACGGGATACGAGCGTTGTAATGGTGAATGTCATGCAGGGTGATATTGGCGACGGCCATGTCAAACAACCAGCCGAAATCCAAACAGGACGACCCCTGCAGCGCCGCCACCTGCGGATTGAGCTCGGGGCGGCGGTCCCAGTAGGTGTCCTCGAAATTATGCTGCAGATAGACCAGAAACACACCGATCATGCCGCCCAAAAAGGAAAACGCCAGCCACACCCAGATCCCCGTCATCCCCGCCATCCAGTACAGCAGCATCAACAGGGCCGCGATTACCAGATTGTGCAGGACCACACCCCAGATGCCGAAATGAACCGTGTTCTTGGGCCAGCGGTAGCGAATAAAATAGGTAAAGGCAGAGCCCAGCGGCACCAGCACAAACGGGTTGCGATAAAGCCGGTAGCCCAGCCTTTCCCAGACCCCGGCGGCGTGCCACTCCCGCAACGTCATCGTGTGGATCTCACCAGTTTCACGGTGCTCCAGATTGCCGATGTTTGAATGATGCAGATTGTGGTTCTGCTTCATCACCTCAAAGGGCGCAAAGGTAAAAGGGGACAGAACGTGACCCGCGATCTCATTTTGAAACCGGGTTTCGAACAGCGAATGATGGCCAGTGTCGTGTTGCAGCACATAAAGCCGCACAGCAGCAAAAGCAAAGACACCCCCCGCCGGCAGCATCACATACCAGCGGTCGATGTGGATGATGGCCAGATACAGCGACAGGAAATAGACTGCAAACGTGCCAAAATAGCTCAGCGATGCCAGCCGGTTGTCCTTCACTGTGTATTTGCGCGTGTGTGCCCTCAGATCCATGAATTCTTCCGTCAATGCACGATTTGAGTGACAGGCGAACAAGACGCAGCCCATCCAATGTCATTCTCAGATATATCCGACTTGGCCAAAGGCAAGGCGGCAGAGGACCAGATCCTCAACCCTAGGGTTACCATCCGGACACGCCCGATGGAACAAACGCCCTACAGTGGCCGCCGCCCGGCGAAAGCCCGCCGAAACCACAGAAGAAGATGGCGTGCAACGCAAAGGCGCCGCTCCTTGGAGCGGCGCCGGGCCCAACGGGCCAAAGTATTCTGTGAATGCTGCAGGCCGGGCGGGAGCATGCGCCCCGAACCGCCACGAGCCGCTCAGCTGCCGCGCTTCTTCAGGTGCTTTTCCAGCGCGCCCGCGTTTTTGGCCCGCTTGCCCTTATAGGGGTTCTTATCCCCCTGCCCGCGCATGAATAGCCGGATCGGCGTGCCGGGCATGTCAAAATCTTCGCGCAGCCCGTTGACCAGATACCGGTTATAGCTGTCCGGCAGCTTGTCCGGATGTGAACACATGACCACGAACCCAGGCGGGCGGCTCTTGGCCTGCGTCATGTAGCGCAATTTGATCCGCCTGCCCTGCGGTGCTGGCGGCGGGTGCTGTTCCAGCATGCCAACCAGCCAGCGGTTCAGCGCAGCTGTCGGAACCCGGCGGTTCCAGACAGTATAGGCCCGCATAATGGCTTCATGCAGCCGGTCCAGCCCCTTGCCGGTCTTGGCGGACACAGTCACCAGCGGCGCGCCGCGCAATTGCGGCAGCAGGCGGCCGAAGGCTTCCTTGAGATCGCGCAGCTTTTCCTGCTTGTGCTCTTCGGAATCCCATTTGTTGACCGCCACCACCACCGCGCGGCCTTCCCGTTCTGCCAGATCGGCAATCCGCAGATCCTGCTGTTCGAACGGGATGCTGGCATCCAACAGCACCACCACAACTTCGGCGAACTTGACCGCGCGCAGGCCATCGGAAACGGAAAGCTTTTCCAGTTTTTCCTGCACCTTGGCCTTTTTGCGCATGCCTGCTGTGTCAAACACGCGCATGGGCGTGTCTTTCCAGTTGATCTTCAGCGAGATCGCATCGCGGGTGATCCCGGCTTCTGGTCCGGTCAGCAGACGCTCCTCGCCCAGAATCCTGTTGATCAGAGTGGATTTGCCTGCATTCGGGCGGCCAACAACAGCCACCTGCAGCGGCTTGGCGTCGGTGGGAACAGGGACAACCTCTTCCTCATCCTCGCCGATTTCCTCATAGACCTCGACATCCGTGACCGGCGCGTGATCGACGGCTTCAGCCTCGAATTTTTCCGCCAGCGGCTGCAGGATGCCATAGAGATCCGGCATCCCCTCGCCGTGTTCGCCCGACAGCCGCAGCGGCTCGCCCAGTCCCAGCCCATAGGCTTCCAGCACACCTGCCTCGGCTGCGTTGCCCTCGGCCTTGTTGGCGGCCAGGATCACATGGGCGGACTTGCGGCGCAGAATATCAGCAAAGACTTCATCCGTCGGCGTGACACCGGTGCGCGCGTCGATCATGAACAGGCAGATGTCGGCCATATCCACCGCCCGCTCGGTCAGGCGTCGCATGCGCCCTTCCAGCGAATTGTCGGTGGCGTCCTCCAGACCTGCGGTATCGATCACCGTAAATCGCAGATCCCCCAACCGCGCCGCGCCTTCGCGCAGGTCGCGTGTCACACCCGGCTGGTCATCGACCAAAGCCAGTTTCTTGCCCACGAGGCGGTTGAACAGGGTGGACTTGCCCACATTGGGGCGGCCCACGATGGCGAGGGTAAAAGACATCAGACCAGCTTTCTGCGATTCAGACGCGGCTCATAACGCATCCGGGCGGCAACCGCCACCCGGAAACACCGGTCACCTATATGCCAGCAAATCGCCCTTGGTGGAAACCACATACAGCGTAGTGCCGGCAATGACAGGCGCGGTGGTGGCGCCGCCCGGCACTTCGGCGGTGCGGGTCAGGCTGCCATCTTGCGGATTGAAGAAACGCAACAGCCCATCATTGGAAGCGACAACCACCTGCCCGCCAGCAACGACGGGGCCGTGATGCACATGGATCTGGCCGCGCTTGCGAGGCTTGTCTTTCACATAGCCCGGCAGGTCGACAGCCCAGATCACCTCGCCGGTGCTGGTATCCAGCCGCAGCAGCTGGTTCAGGTCGCTGACCTGAAACAGGCTGCCTCCCGCAGGCCAGGCCGTGCCCGATGCGCCTTCGCGTGCCGTCCACAGCCGGTCGCCGGTTTCCATGTCGATCGCAACGGTGCGGCCAGAGTTGTTGCCGGCATAAAGCCGGTTGCCGGACACAACCGGCGCGCCTGTCACATCACTGATCCGCGACAAAGTCTGCCCGGTGCGCTGCCCGGAAACCGAGGCGCTCCAGCGGCGCAGGCCGCCGCGGCGGAACGTGGCAATCAGATCGCCGGACCCAAAGGCAAAGACGGCCAGGTCGCTGGTCACAACCGGCGCCGGTGCCCCCAGCACGTTGGCCGGTGACGGCGATGCATTGATCTGCCAGGCGATGCGGCCATCCTTGGCATTCACCGCCCAGCCGGTGTCATCACCTGCGACCAGATACACCAGACCACCGCTGACGCGCGGCTGGCCAGAGCCCGTCGCCTCCAGTTCCTGCCGCCAGACCAGATTGCCGTCAGACGCGTTCAGCGCAGTCAGCACCCCGAAACCCGAGGAGATGTAAAGAACACCATCATGGTAAGCCAAACCGCCGCCGGTCGCCTGACCTTCGCCATCAGTCGACGGGAGCAGTTCACTTTGCCACAGAACCTGGCCCTGTGGCGAAACCGCTGAAACTCTGGCCGCGCTGTCCAGCGTGTAGATGCGCCCGCCCCCGACAACCGGGGTCGCCGTGATGCGCTGGCGACGGCTGTCGCCGGACCCGATGGCAGCCGACCAAATGCGCTGCGGCGCGGCGGCCAGTGCCGGGTGCGACGTGCGCCCGGCCTCGGCCCCATGCCCCTGTTCCCAACTGGAATTGGCAACCTGCTTGGGCAGGGAAATGGCGCGGGATTGATTGACGGTCTCCACCGCCAGGTCCGGCCGGATGTCCTCGCGCTCGCCGCGCAGAATCGGTTCCTCTTCCGTACAGGCAGCCAGAACGGCCACAGCTGCGGTGGTGCAAAGAAGAACCCGTGCCCGGGTGAAAGATTTGAATAATGTCATTGCCCTGCCCTGTCTGCCGTTCTTATACCGCAAGATCCCATCTGCGGCGCGCCCTTACCCCTCCGGCGCAGCGTCCCCGTTGACCGAGCCGCCAAGCGCCACAATCACCTGAGACGCGCGTTCTTTCAAGTCTGCGCTGACGGTTGCATCCGCGACGATGTCCCGGAGCCGGTTTACCGCTGCTTCCGTATTGCCTTCTTCGACATCCAGCAGCGCCAATTGTTCCGCCGCCAGCAGCGCCAGCGGCGCACCCGGCTGGGCCAGCGCCTCATATTGGACACGACGGTCAGCGGCGCTCAGACTGTCAGCCTGCAGGGCCAGCGCCTTGAAGCTGGCAATGCTCCTGTAGATCAACGGCAGATCGCCATCGACTGCAACTGCCTCAAGCCGGGCAACCGCTTCTGCCGTCTTGCCAGCCTCCGCCAAAGCGCCCGCTTCCAGCATGTTCAAAACAGCCGCACCGCCGGCGCTCTCTGCCGAGACAGCCGCCAGCGCCGTGGCCTGTGCTTCGCTGCCGTCGATTTCCAGCGCTGCCGTAATTTCATCGCCAAGCTTTTCGGCGGCAGCCAGATCTTTGGCCTTGGTGTATTCGCGAAACGCAGCACCGCCGACGATCAGCGCCACCGCAAGCCCGCCAATCCAGCCATAGCGTTTCAGCATCACGTAAAGCCTGTCACGGCGAACCTCTTCGGTCACCTCGTCGATAAAACTGTCGGTATCGCTCATGAAAGCCCCTGATATGCGCAGCCCGGGCAAGGCCCGAACCGGTTTTGAATGCGTTGCGCCCCTCTTACCCCGGCTCAAAGGCCAAGCCAAGTGGCCCGTTTGCACCAGAAACTTTGCCAATTCGATCAGAAAAGCAAGAAATGTGAACTAAACCACTTAGTTTAGATTGGACATCTCGTATATCAACCTTATCACATACCCGCGACTCCCGCTGTGAACAGGCCATCCGCACCCCCAATGAGCCAGTCCGCACAGGGATAAAGACAGAGAACAGGAAAGCCCAAGATGCGCATTGTACCGATACTGACCGCAGTGGCGGTAACTGCCAGCCTGTACATGGTGGTTATTGAGCGTGATGACCTGATGGCCTTCGCCCGCGGCGAGGATGCACCAGAAGCTGAGCAGGCCACCCCTGCAACCGCCGACGGGCAGCAACTGGCAGATGCAGCAGAATCGCGCGTCGGCGTCGTGGCCGTGCACAGCAAGGCCCGCAGCATCGGCAACGCGGTCATTCTGCGCGGCCAGACCCAGGCCATCCGCCAGGTTGAAGTGCGGGCCGAAACCACCTCCACCGTGATCTCCGATCCTCTGCGCAAGGGGTCTCATGTCCAAAAGGGCGATCTGCTGTGCGAGCTTGATCCCGGGACCCGTCCGTCGATGCTGCTCCAGGCCCAGGCGCAGCTGAAAGAGGCCAAGATCAACCTGACCGCCGCGTCTAAACTGTCCAAGGGCGGCTATGCCTCTGAAACCCGGCTGGCCTCTGCAGAGGCGGCTGAGCGATCGGCCCAGGCTGCGGTTGCAACCGCCGAACGTGAAATCAGCCATCTGACAATCACCGCGCCTTTTGACGGCTTGCTGGAAAGCGACACCGCCGAGCTTGGCAGCCTGCTGCAACCCGGCAGCCTGTGCAGCACGGTGATTCAGCTGGATACCATCAAGCTGGTCGGCTACGTGCCGGAAGCGGAAGTCAACAAAGTAACGCTGGGTGCCAGTGCAGGCGCCCAGTTGTCCAACGGCCAGGAGGTTCAGGGCAAGGTCACTTTCCTCAGCCGGTCTGCCGACCCCGCCACCCGCACCTTTGAGGTTGAGATCACCGTTCCCAATCCGGACCTGAGCATCCGTGATGGTCAGACTGCCGATATCGCCATTTCTTCGGCCGGCTCGCTGGCGCACAAGCTGCCGCAATCGGCGCTGACACTGAACAACCAGGGTCAACTGGGTGTGCGTGTTGTCGGATCCGACAGCACCGTGGTATTCTACCCCGTGAAGCTTCTGCGGGATGAGGCGGATGGCGTCTGGCTGGACGGGCTGCCTGAAACCGCGGATGTGATCGTGGTGGGACAGGATTTCGTGACCGAAGGCGTCGCCGTTGCGGCCACCTACCGGGAGACTGAACAGTGATTGGCATCGTCGATTGGGCCGCCGACCGCGCCCGGATGGTCCTGGCATTCATCGCAATTTCGCTGCTTGTCGGCGGCTTTGCCTATTCCATGCTGCCCAAAGAGGGCGAGCCGGACATCGACATCCCGATGCTGCATGTGTCGGTCGAGTTCCCCGGCATTTCGGCAACCGACAGCGAAAGCCTTCTGATCAAGCCGATGGAAACCGAGATGGCGGATCTCGACGGGCTGGACAAGATGACCGCAACTGCGGCCGAAAACTATGCCGGCCTGCTGCTGGAATTCGATTTCGGCTGGGACAAAAGCGCCACCATCGCCGATGTGCGCGATGCGATGAACACCGCACAGGCCGACTTCCCCAGCGGCGCTGAGCAATACACCATCACCGAGATCAACTTCTCGGAATTCCCCATCGTCATCGTCAACCTGACGGGTGCCGTCCCCGAACGCACCATGGCCCGCCTGGCCAAGGATCTTCAGGACGAATTTGAAGCACTGGATTCGGTGCTGGAGGCCGGCATTGCCGGCAACCGCGATGAAATGGTCGAAGTGGTTATCGACCCGCTGCGCCTGGAGGCCTACAATGTCACCGCACTGGAGCTGATCAATGTTGTGCAGAACAACAACCAGCTGATCGCGGCGGGCGAGGTGGAAACAAGCCAGGGCACGTTCTCGGTCAAGATCCCCTCTTCCTTTGATGACGTTCAGGATATCTACGCGCTGCCGATCAAGACCAACGGCGACCGTGTGGTCACGCTGGGTGAACTGGCCCAGATCAATTACACCTTTGAGGACCGCAAAGGCACCGCCCGTTTTGACGGCGAAAGCACGCTGGCACTGCAAGTAGTCAAGCGCAAGGGGTTCAACCTGATCGACACTGTTGATCAGGTGAAGGCCACCCTTGCCGACGCGCAGGAAAATTGGCCAGAAGAGCTGCAGGCAGCGGTCACTGTCGGCACCTCCAATGACCAAAGCCGCGTTGTCGGCTCGATGGTGCGCCAGCTGGAAGGCTCGGTGCTGACTGCCGTCGCACTGGTGATGATCGTCATCCTGTCGGCGCTTGGCAGCCGGGCCGCAATGCTGGTCGGCTTTGCCATCCCGACATCCTTCCTGCTGTGCTTTGCATTCCTCGCGGTGATGGGTGTCACCATTTCCAACATGGTGATGTTCGGCCTGATCCTGGCCGTGGGCATGCTGGTGGACGGCGCCATCGTGGTGGTTGAATACGCGGACAAGCGGATCAAGGAAGGCACCGGCCCGATGCACGCCTATGTCGAGGCGGCGCAGCGGATGTTCTGGCCTGTGGTCTCCTCCACGGCGACCACGCTTTGCGCCTTTTTGCCGATGCTGTTCTGGCCCGGTGTACCGGGTGAATTCATGGGCATGCTGCCTGTCACCATGATCTTTGTTCTGTCGGCCTCGCTGCTGGTGGCACTGGTCTATCTGCCGGTTGTCGGCGGCGTTTCCGGCAGGTTGAGCCGGGTGTTTGAAGGCGCTTCGCAAGTGCTGCGGATGATCCTGCCCTGGTGGCTGCGCGCCCTGATCGTGCCCGTACCGATGTTCGGCATGTTTGTCGGCGCCATGCAGATGCTGAACCCCGAATATATCCTGCCCGCAGGCTCAGAAGGCTTTGGCGCGCTTCTGATCGGGGCAACTCTGTTTATTGCGTCGGGTTTTGCGGCCTCGATCACCCTGGGCGCTGCCAAGATCCAGCGTGCCGAAAAAGAAGTGGCTCCCGGGTATCGGCATTCTGCATTTGGTCACTTTATCAAGTTCATCACTGGAAATCCGGTGATGCCTGTTGTGACCATTGTTGCAGTGGCATTCTCCATCAGCTCCGTGTTCGGCTACTTCGGAGAGAACAACAACGGCGTTGAATTCTTTGTGGATACAGAGCCGGAACAGGCCACGGCCCATGTGCGCGCTCGCGGCAATATTTCGCTGCATGAAAAAGACCAGATGGTGCGCCAGGCCGAAGACATCATCATGGCGCATCCGGCGGTGGTGAACGTCTTTTCCTTTGCCGGCGAAGGCGGGCTGAACACCGGCGGCCCCGGCGGCGGCGACGGCCCCAGCGACTCGATCGGTCAGATCCAGTTTGAAATCATCCCCTGGGAGAACCGGCCGACGCAGACCGAAACCTGGTTCTACGGCCTGCTGACCCGCGAAGTCACTGCGACAGAATTCGACGGCAACACGGTGCTGGACGAACTCAATGCGGAATTGTCCAAGCTTCCGGGGTATGAGGTCGAGGTCAAACCGCTGGAGCAAGGCCCGGGGCAAGGCAAGCCTGTGCATCTGCGTGTGCGCGGCGACAATTGGGCGGATTTGACTGCCGCAGCCGAAACCGCCCGTGCCCAGTTCGACGCCACCCCCGGTCTGACGCTGATCGAAGACAGCCTGCCCCTGCCCGGCATCGACTGGCAAATTGACGTGGATGTGGCCAAGGCCGGACGCTATGGCGCTGATGTGGCGACTGTGGGCGCGATGGTGCAGCTGGTCACCCGCGGCGTCCTGTTGGGGGACATGCGCCCAGAGGCCAGCGACGAGGAAATCGATATCCGCGTCCGTCTGCCCGAAGAAGACAGGGTACTGTCCACTTTGGACACCCTCAAAGTCCGCACTGGCGAAGGCCTAGTTCCGCTGTCAAACTTCATCACCCGCACACCTGTTCCGAAACTCGCCATGATCAACCGGGTCGATCAGGAGCGGTTCTATGATGTGAAGGCTGATGTGGTTCCAGGGCTGAGCAAAGCGCAGACTGAAGACCCGGAGACCGGAGAGCTCAGCGACCTGGCCCTGATCAAAGAAGTGGCAGCAGGTGCTGCGCCTCAGGGGGCCGTTGTCACGACAGCTGCCGGTGCCCAGATGGAGGTGGTCCAGCTGTCCGACGGTGTGTCTGCTGAAGACCTGCAAACTGCATTGGACAATGGCGCCAAGACTTCTCCGGTCAATCCCAACGAACGCATTTTGTATCTGACTGAATGGCTGGAAACCAACCCGCTGCCTGCAGGCATATCTTGGGAATGGACCGGTGATCAGGAAGAACAGGCCGAATCCGGCGCCTTCCTGATGAACGCTTTTGCCGGTGCATTGGGGCTGATGTTCGTGATCCTGCTGGCCCAGTTCAACAGCTTCTACAATTCGGTTCTTGTGCTTCTGGCCGTGGTTCTGTCCACCACCGGGGTGCTGATCGGCATGCTGGTCATGGATCAATCCTTCTCGATCATCATGACCGGCACCGGCATTGTCGCGCTGGCAGGTATCGTTGTGAACAACAACATTGTTCTGATTGATACCTATCAGGAATACTCCAAGCACATGCCCCGGATCGAGGCGATCATCCGCACCGCCGAGGCCCGCATCCGCCCGGTGCTGCTGACCACGATCACCACGATGGCCGGCCTCACCCCGATGATGTTCGGCCTCAGCCTCGACTTCATCAACGGCGGCTACTCAATCGACAGCCCTACGGCGCTGTGGTGGAAGCAGCTGGCCACCGCTGTGGTCTTTGGCCTTGGTGTTGCCACTGTGCTGACCCTTGTCGTCACGCCCTCGCTGCTGGCAATCCGGGTGTGGTTTTCTACCTATATGCTTGCCTTGGGCCGGCTGCTGGCGCGGATCACCCGCGGCCGCTCCAGCCGCATTGCACGGGACACCAAGCTGTTCAAAAAGGCGCGCCAACTGCCGACTACGGAAATCCAATGGGTCGAGGACTCACCGCCTAAGGCGGACAAAGCCCAGGCCGAAGAAGAAGACGACAATCCGCAGCCACCTGCCCCAAGCAACCGCTTGCAGGCTGCCGAATAGACAACAAAAAGCCCCGCTCAGGCGGGGCTTTTCTATTAGGATTGGCAATTCCTGCTGGGGCAGCTTCAGTCGGTAAAGACGTATTCACCCAGATCACACAGATCGAGGCCAAAGTCCTCTGCCTCTGACCCGTCTGCAAAGCTGCCGCGGATGTCATACACGCAGGTCGTTGCACCGTCTGCAATCAGCACGCCGATCTCATAGCCGGGCGCCAGATAGCCGCCGTCAATCAGATTGTCTTCCCATCTGTCGGAAGACGCAGGCGATACATTGAATTCAACCAGATCGGCACTGCTGTCATTGACCAGCAGGAATTCGAGGTCCTCGGCAAAGGCCGGCGCCTGAGACGCAAGAAGCACAGCTGCAGAGGCAGCGGCAGTCAGAAGGGTCTTCATCCAGTATTCCTTTTGCACGGATCAGCCAGCGTGGATGCTGCGGATTTCCTGTCATGGCGCCACTTTAAGACCGGCACCGGGTAAGGTAATGGGAAAGCCGGTGATGGTTTCCCACTTTAGCAGCCCGCCAGAAACAGTCAGGCGGCGTCCTGATCCGCCTGCTGGCGCTGCCACAGCCGGGCATAGCGGCCCTGGCTGGCCAGAAGATCCTCATGGGTTCCGGTTTCGGCTATCTCGCCCTGTTCCAGAACCACAATCCGGTCCGCCTCGGCAATGGTCGACAGCCGATGTGCAATGGTGATCACCGTGCGCCCCTGCCCGGCCCGCGCCAGGGCCTCCTTGATCTCCTGTTCGGTATCGGTGTCCAGCGCTGATGTTGCCTCGTCCAGCAGCAGCACCGGCGGGTTTTTCAGCAGCGTCCGGGCAATCCCCACCCGCTGCTTCTCGCCGCCCGACAGCTTCAATCCGCGCTCGCCCACCTGGGTGTCATAGCCCCCCGGCAGCGCCATGATGAAATCATGGATCTGGGCATCCCGCGCCGCCTGCTCGACGTCTTGCTGGGTGGCGCCGTCACGGCCATAAGCGATGTTGTATCGGATCGTGTCATTGAACAGCACCGTGTCCTGCGGCACCACGCCGATGGCCTGATGCAGGCTGCGCTGGCTCACCTCCCGCACATCCTGCCCGTCGATTTTCAGCGCACCACCGGAGACGTCATAAAACCGAAACAGCAGCCGCCCGATGGTCGATTTTCCCGATCCGGTGGACCCGACAATCGCCACCGTCTGCCCCGGTTCAGCCTCCAGCGAGATGCCCTTCAGGATTTCCCGGCCCGCATCGTAGGAAAACCGGACGTTCTCCAGCGTGATGCGCCCGCCGGTCACCTGCAGCTCCGCTGCGTCTGGACGGTCGCTCACATCCGCAGGCTGCTCCAGCAGATCGAACATTTCCCCCATGTCGACCAGGCTCTGACGGATTTCGCGGTAAACAGTCCCCAGGAAGTTCAGCGGCACGGTGATCTGGATCATATAGGCGTTGACCATGACAAAATCGCCAACCGTCAGCGCGCCCCGTTCCACCCCCATCGCAGCCATCACCATGACACCGATGAGGCCTGCAGTGATAATCACACTCTGGCCAAAGTTCAGCGCCGCCAGAGAATAGGCGGTTTTCAGCGCCGCCTGCGCGTAGCCCCGCATGGCCCCGTCATAGCGTGCCGCCTCGCGCTCTTCGGCGACGAAATACTTGACGGTTTCAAAGTTCAGCAGGCTGTCGATCGCCTTTTGATTGGCGTCGGTATCCTGTTTGTTCATCTCGCGGCGCAGCTTCACCCGCCATTCGGTCACCGCAAAAGTGAACCACACATAAAGCGTGATGGTCCCGGCCACAGCCGCCAGATACCAGGCATCAAACAGCACCGTCAGAATAATGGCCACCAGTGTCAGTTCCAGGATCAGCGGCCCGATCGAGAACAGCATGAACCGCAGCAGGAATTCGACGCCTTTCACCCCGCGCTCGATGATCCGGCTCAGCCCGCCGGTCTTGCGGGTGATGTGATAGCGCATCGACAGCCGGTGGATATGGGTAAAAGTCTCCAGCGCCAGCCGGCGCAGTGCCCGTTGGCCCACCGGGGCAAAAACCGCATCCCGCAGTTGCTGGAAACCGGTGGTCAGGATTCGGGCCATGCCATAGGCAACCGTCAGGCCAACGGCTCCCAGCGCCAAGGGCGGCACACCTTCGCCTGCCAGGCTGTCCACCGCGCCCTTGTACAGCATCGGCGTATAGACCGCGATCAGCTTGGCAATCACCAGCACTGCCAGCGCCAGCATCACACGGACCTTCACCGAGGAATTGCCTTCAGGCCAAAGATACGGTCCCACCTTGCGCAGCGTGCGCAGCCCGGATCGGCGTTCATCCTGGGCAATGTCTTCTTGCGCCGGCACAGCGGTCTGATCATTTTGGGTCATGGCTATTCCTGGCTAGACACTTTCAGATATCCACCTGTTCACGGATTTGCGAGGGGCAGGAACAAAAAACGCGCCACAGGGGCGCGTTTTCCTGGAATTATGCCGGTGCGAGGTCACTCCGGAATTGTAAAAACCTGTCCTGGGTAAATCAGATCCGGATTGCGGATGTCGCCCTTGTTGGCTTCAAAAAGCCTGACATACAGAAATCCGCTGCCGTATCTCTCTTGGGAAATCGCCCAGAGGGTATCGCCTTTCTGCACGGTGATTGCCCTGATCAACGGCGCCGGCTGATCCGGGTCCGCCTCGCGTTCTGGCTGTGCCAGCACATCCGGCGTTTCCCGCTTAAACGGGGTTTCCAAGCGGCTCAGCACCTTGCCGGACGCAGTTTCAATCTCATCCAGCCGTAGAGTGTAAACCCCCGGAGCCACATCCTCCAGCCGTCCGCTCCAGCGTCCGTCCTGCGCAGCATCCAGCTCTGCCACCGGCAGGTTGTCCACATAGACACGCACCTGCGACTGAGGACGCGCGCGGCCCGCAAGCTCAACCCCGCCGGTGTCGTTGTAACTGATCGCATCAAGCGCCACTTCCATGTTCAAGTCCGGATCGGCGGACACTGCGGGCTGCACAACTTCAATCCCGGTCTCATCCGCGCGCAGAACAGCCACGGCCTGCCCTTGGGGCTGCGGTTCCTCCGGCTCTGCTGCTGGCTGCGATACAGCCACAGCCGACGCCTCTGCGGCGGTCTTTTCCGCACTCTGCCCCTCTGCGGCAGTTGCCGTCGCAACCACCTCGCCCGGCACTTCCTGCGCGGTTTCCGTCGGCACAGAGGCCGCTTCGGAAACAGGATCTGACGCGGCTCCGCTGGTGTCCTGCGTTACAGGGGCTTCCACAACCGGCGTTTCAGCAGAGGGTTCTTCTGCCAGTGCTGCAAACTGTTCATGCAGCGGCTCCTCTGTTGTTGTTTCTGAAACCACCGACGCCGGGCTGACCGGAGCCAGAATGAACGACGCACCAGAAGCGGTCTGAGAACCGTCATGTTCTGCCAGCAGCGACACGACTTGAGGTTGCGAACTGGGCGCAATGGACGTCAGCGAAACAAATTCACCGCCTGACGGAACCTGCAGCTGTTCTAACACCTCACCGTCAAGAAGCACTGAAACCTGTACGCCCTCCTGCGCCCGCCCGGCAATCACCGCAGCGCCTTCATTGTCCACGCGCACCAGATCGAGTTCGGGTGCCTGCAACACAAAGATTTCTTCTGTGGGAGCCGGTTCCGCTTCGCCCTGCGCTGCCTCCCCGGTGTCTGCGGTTTCGGTCAAGCCCGCCGGTTCGCGGCTTTGATCCCCAGAACTGTCTCCGGCAGCCTCCACTTCGGCGGTCCCTTCTTCGGCGGCACTTTCCTCTGCGGCTCCCTCTTCGACGGCATTGTCTCCGGCACTGCCTGATCCATTCTCAGCCACAGTGCTGTCCACAACAGCGGCCTCCGGCTCAGCTTCCTCGGATGAAGCTTCCGCCTGTTCCAAAGCCTTTGGCTCTGCCTCGCCCGCTTCCTCTGACGTGCCGGTCACGGGGTCCTGAGTGGCTTCTGCCGGTTCCACAGCTGCAACCTGATTGCGAGCGGCTTGCTCCGCTGCCCGGTTTTTCAGCGGCTGACCGGATTCCTCGCCATCGCCGGAAAATTCGGTATTGCCGTTCGCCGACTGCCCCGCTGCCCCCTCGGAAACAGCAGTGCCTTCGGGCCCGGCAGTGCCAAACACCCCAAGCTGGTAGAGGACGACCCCGCCCACGACCACAATCGCGCCGGTTATTCCGCCAAATGTGAGGGCCCCCAGACCCCCGCTTCCAGATGCTTCCGCCATGTCTTTCCCTTCGGCAAATGCGGAATGTGTCCTTCCGCTTAGTTGAGGGAATCTAACAACCCCGCTATCAGGGGTCAAAACACCAATTGGTTTTCACCTTGATATTCCACAGAAAGGCTGGCCGATGTGCATTAAATCCGTCTGCGTCTACTGCGGTGCCCGCGCTGGCGCCCTGCCCGCCTATGCAAAAGCAGCCCGCGCGTTCGGCGCCGCGCTGGCGGAAAACGGGATGCGGCTGGTCTATGGCGCCGGCGATGTCGGCCTGATGGGCGAGGTCGCCCGCGCCGCGCAGGCGGCTGGCGGCGAAACCTTTGGCGTGATCCCCGGCCATCTGGAACAATGCGAAGTTGGGAAATCAGACCTCACCACCTATGTGGTCACCGAAACCATGCATGAGCGCAAAAAAGTCATGCTGTGGAACGCCGATGCGGTTGTGGTCCTGCCAGGCGGCGCAGGCTCTCTGGATGAGCTGTTCGAAACTCTCACCTGGCGCCAGCTTGGCCTGCATGCCAAACCCATCGTGATTCTGAACACCGAAGGCTATTGGGACACGCTGCGCGTTCTCCTGGATCAGGTTGTGGCCCAGGGGTTTGCCGGACAGGACACTGCAGACTGCTTGATCTGGGTCGAGACGCCGGCCGCCGCGATCGCGGCCCTGCGCGACACCGACTGCTGACGCAGCGCCGCACAGGAAACCACCGGTAGCCGCGCGCTGGATCGGCACCCTGGATCGGCACAATGGCGGCGGTGAATGACGCCGCAAAAACCAGAACCGCGACAAGGAATGGCAATGCCGGGTCCAGAGACTGCGGCACGGCAGCTATGACCGGCCACATTCTGCGGGCGCCATAGGCGACAGTTACCGATGCAAACAAGAAACGCCCGGTCAGCCGACCGGGCGTTGCAGAAACTCCATGCTGTTGCGGGCTTACATCCGCGAGGCGACGTTTTCCCAGTTCACCAGATTGTCCAGGAAGTTGGTCAGGTAGGCGGGACGCTTGTTTCGGAAGTCGATGTAGTAGGAGTGCTCCCACACGTCGCAACCCAACAGCGCAGTCTGATTGAAGCACAGCGGGTTGACGCCGTTTTCGGTCTTGGTCACAGCCAGCGAACCGTCTGCATTCTTGACCAGCCACGCCCAGCCGGAGCCGAACTGGCCAGCGCCTGCGGCGGAGAACTGCGACTTGAACTCATCCACTGAGCCAAAGGAGTCCACCAGCGCCTTCTCCAGATCACCCGGCATTTTGCTTTCGCCCGGGCCCATCATTTCCCAGAACTGGTTGTGGTTCCACAGCTGAGAAATGTTGTTGAAGATACCGTTCTGGGCAACCGTGTTCGCGTCATAGGTGCCCTTGATGATCTCTTCCATCGACTTGCCGTCCCACTCGGTGCCGGCAATCAGCTTGTTGCCGTTGTCGACATAGGCCTTGTGGTGCAGGTCATGGTGGTATTCCAGGGTTTCCGCCGACATGCCCTTGGCAGCCAGAGCGTCATGTGCGTACGGAAGATCGGGAAGTTCAAAAGCCATTTGGGCCCCCTGTGAAATAAGTTTGCATTCCTGCGCAGATACATGCTGTGCGGGCGCTATCAGGTCAAGTCCTTAGGCATGAATTCCATGCAGGGACTATGTGCAGTTTTCTACAGCTTTCCGCAGCTTCCTCTATAGGACAGCAGCGCAGCAGCGGCAGGTCCAGCTCCCAAGGCGCCAAGCGGAGCAAAATGAGGACAAGCTGCCGTGTTCAGCCGGGCAAGCCATCTGCCACCATCGGCAGACTGCCCTCCTGCTGGCAGCGTCCTGCGCCGCGAACTGGTTTGGCACGTCCTCCGCGGGCGGAGGCCTGGATGCTCATCTTTTGATTGGCTTTATTCAGTACCGCTCTGTATTCCGGCTCCTGCCGCCAGCCGTTCGGCATCACGGCCAATTCCGGCAGCTTCCATGTCAGAACAAATGAGTTTTCGCTTTTCTGAACCACCAGAGCAGGAACCGACACCGAAAAGGCAACATCCGTCACTGTCGCCGATCCAAAATCTGGTGAAAAATGAACGTCAATCCGGCTGGGGACCCAAGCCTGCCCAGACAGCGGCTTCAGATCGCAGGTCATGCTCGGCCCTGCTTGGGAAACGCCACTGGCTATCGTAAAAAACAATGCCGCAATTCCGCATCTCTGCAGATTCATCAGCTGCTCCCGAAACAGTTCAGACAACCGCCCCGACAGCAGGGAACGGGTTTAGAATCAAACGCCTACATAATCTGTAAAGCCTGTTCTCCAGTCCTTTGCGCAAACAAAAACGGTGCCCTGGAGATCTCCAGAGCACCGTAAATGACGCGCAATGGCGTCACAAGAAAAAAGCGAGCGAAAATTTTAATAAACGCCCACCTTACTTTGTGGATGCGCCGCGGTGCTCAGCAATTTGAACACATATTCGCCAACTGAGCGGAAGCAGACGATGTAAAAGCTGCCGTCCTCGTTCAGCCAGAATGCGCCAGCCACCTGCGCCAGGCGCGAACGGCGGAACTGACCCGCCTTGAAGGCAGCCTCGTCAAAGTCCACCGGGCTCACTTTACCCAGCACCTCGCGCGCGCCCTCGCCCGACAGACGGAAGAAGGCACGGGCATCCGAGACGTTCACAGCCAGCGCGTGCTCGCCTTTCAGCGCCTCAGCCACTTCGGCGGTTTTGGCAACCGCGTCCTCATATGGCACCAAGAGCAGCAGCTCGTCGGTGGACATCCAGGCAACGGCGCCGTTTTCGGCAACATTGACAGACCCCTGACCCGGAACCTCGGCGCCGGTGGCGGCTTTGACAGCCGCCTTCAGCGCCGATGAACCCAGATCGCCGCGCAGGGTGATCATGCCCTGCAGCCCCGCGTCCTCGACCTTGGCCAGCCCGGTATACTGGGCGCCGTTCAGTACGGAAACAGCCTTAGACATTCTGCTTTTCCCCTTCCTTGTCGTAGAAGACCGGGTCAACGATCTTGGCTTTGTAGGTCACACCGTCGGTGCCCGGGAATTCGATCACTTCACCCATCCGCTTGGGACCGTGTTTGACCAGGCCCATGGCGATGCCCTTGTTCAGGGTGGCGGAGAAATAGGTCGAGGTCACCCGGCCGATCATGTTGCGCTGGCCGTTGGCGTTAACGCCTTCACCCACCGCATAGGCACCGTCAGGCAGCACCGAACCATCGACGGTTTCCAGACCAACCAGCTGCCAGCGTTCCGGATCGACCATATGAGAGCGCGCCTGCGCGCGTTTGCCCAGATAGTCTTCTTTCTTCTTGGACAGCGCCCAATGCAGACCCAGATCCTGCGGGATCACGGTGCCATCAGTCTCGTCGCCGATCATGATGAAACCTTTTTCGGCCCGCAGGATGTGCAGGGTCTCCGTGCCATAAGGCATGACGCCGAATTCCTTGCCTGCCTCCATCAGCGCATCCCAGAACGCCTGACCCTCAGAGGCCGCAACCGCGATCTCATAGGACAGCTCGCCCGAGAAGGAGATCCGGTAAGCCCGGGCGTCGAATTCACCGATCTTGCCGTCGCGCCATTCCATGAAGGGCAGCGCCTCTTTGCTGACATCCATGCCGCCGCCCGCTGCCGCGTTCAGCTTCTCCAGCACCTTGCGGGCGTTGGGGCCAACCACAGCGATCTGCGCGTATTGCTCGGTCACATTGGCCACATAGACTTTCCAGTCCCACCATTCGGTCTGCAGCCATTCTTCCATCCAGCCGTGGATGCGCTCGGCACCGCCGGTGGTGGTGTGGCACAGCCAGGTGTCCTCGTCGATGCGGGCAACCACACCGTCGTCCATCAGGAAGCCGTTCTCGGTGCACATCAGGCCATAGCGGCATTTGCCGATCTTCAGCGTCGACATCATGTTGGTGTACATCATGTCCAGGAACTTGCCTGCGTCGGGGCCTTTGACCACCAGCTTGCCCAGGGTCGAGGCGTCCAGCAGGCCGAGGTTCTCGCGGGTGTTCTTAACCTCGCGGTTCACCGCGGCATGACGGTCCTCACCGGGCTTGTTGATGGAGAACGGACGGCGCCACTGGCCAACCGGCTCCCAATCCGCGCCGTTCTGATCCATCCAGTCAGCAATCGGTGTCTTGCGCACCGGCTGGAAGATCTCGGCCCGTGCCTCACCGGCGATCGCGCCCAGCGAGATCGGATGGTAGGGCGGACGGAAAGTGGTGGTACCCACCTGCGGAATTTCCGAGTTCAGGCTGTCGGCCAGAATGGCCAGGCCGTTGATGTTCGACAGCTTGCCCTGGTCGGTCGCCATGCCCAGCGTGGTATACCGCTTGGTGTGCTCGACGCTTTCATAGCCTTCGCGGGCCGCCAGCTGAACGTCCGACACTTTCACGTCGTTCTGATAGTCCAGCCAGGTCTTCATGCGCAGCTTGATGTCCGCCTTGGCAGGCATCAGCCAGACCGCTTCCATCTGCAATTCTGCTGCGGATTCACCCTTGGCAGCCGCCACGGATTTCGCCGGGAAGCCAGCCGCTTCGGCCGCCTTGGCACCAGCCGCTGCTGCGTCTTCCAGCAGCGCAGCCAGACCGAATTCGCCGTTTGCAGCGCCCGCAGGCACAACAAAACCATTGCCGTCATGGCCCAGCGGCGGACGGGAGGCATCGGGACGGAAGTTGGCGTTCGCTTCATCCCAGATCAGCTTGCCGCCACAGTGGGACCACAGGTGCACCACCGGCGACCAGCCGCCGGACATCGCAACTGCATCGGCCTGCACGGTTTCACGCGCACCGCCTTCGCCGTTCTGGGCGCAGATGGCGACTTCGGTCACGCATTTGCCGTCCTTCACCTTGGCAATGGCACGGCCCAGCTCAACCCGGATACCTTTTTCGCGGACCGCTTCCATCAGCGCGCCGCCGCCGGTTTCGCGGGTGTCGATCACGCGGACCACTTCGACGCCCGCTTCATGCAGCACCAGTGCGGTGCGGTAGGCGTCGTCGTTGTTGGTTGCAACCACAACCTTCTGGCCCGGGTTGATGCCCCAGTTCACCACATAATCGCGCATCGAGGCCGCCAGCATCACACCAGGAACATCGTTGCCGGCAAAGGACAGCGGACGTTCAATCGCACCGGTTGCGGTGACGATCTGGCTGGCGCGGATCCGCCACAGACGGTGGCGCGGACCACCCTGACCCGGTGCGTGGTCGGTCAGGCGTTCATAGCCCAGGGCATAGCCGTGGTCATAAACACCAGACCCCATGCACCGGTCGCGCAGGGTGACGTTGTCCATATCGCGCAGCTCAGCCAGGGTCTTGGCGATCCAGGCGTCAGGGGTATCACCGTCGATGGTGCCGCCGTCAACCGGCGCGCGGCCGCCCCAGAAATTGTTCTGCTCCAGCACCAGCACCTTGGCGCCGGATGCCGCAGCTGCCTTGGCTGCCTGCAGACCGGCAACGCCGCCGCCAATGACCAGCACATCCGCAAAGAAATAGAAGTGCTCGTAGGTGTCGGCGTCCTTCAGTTCCTTGTCGGGGGCTGCGCCCAGACCTGCGGACTTGCGGATGATCGGCTCATAGACGTGTTTCCACAGCGGACGCGGGTGGATGAACATCTTGTAATAGAAACCGGCGGTCAGAAAACGGCTCAGCTTGTTGTTGATCGACAGAACGTCGAACTCCAGGCTCGGCCAGTGGTTCTGCGAATTTGCCGACAACCCCGAGAACAGCTCGGTGGTGGTGGCGCGCTGGTTCGGCTCGTAACGGTCGCCCACGCCCAGCTGCATCAGCGCATTGGGCTCTTCCGAACCCGATGCCACGACGCCGCGCGGACGGTGGTATTTGAACGACCGGCCCATCATCACCTGGCCATTGGCCAGGAGTGCGGATGCCAGCGTATCGCCGGCAAAACCCTTCATGGACTTGCCGTTGAAGGTGAAGTCGATCTGTTTGGAGCGGTCGATCAGCCGGCCCTGATTGGCGAGACGCGTGCTCATGTGCTCAGACCTTTCAAGAGAAAAGCGGGTGTTTCAGTCAGGCGGAGGATCATTACTTTTCGTCCGCAAATTCGCGCCAGGTCCAACCCGGGCGCTTGGCAGCGATCTTGTCGATGATCTCCTGCGTCGGCACTGAGGTCTGCGCCGTGTAGGTGCCAAAGACCTCCAGCGTCATGGTGCAGCGCGCGGCGTGGAACCACTTGCCGCAGCCATTGGCATGGCGCCAGCGCTCAAAGTGAACGCCTTTGGGGTTTTCACGCATGAACAGATAGTCATGGAACTCATCATCCGAGGAGCCGGGGCCAAAGCGCTTCAGATGCGCTTCGCCGCCCGCGGCCAGTTCGGTTTCTTCGGCTTTGACGCCGCAATAGGGGCATTCAAGGATCAGCATGGTGCTTGCTCCATAGTATTGAATTTTGCAGCGTTAGTGCGCCACACCGGCGGCGACGCTCTCGTCGATGAACTTGCCTTCTTTGAAGCGGTTGATCGTGAACTCCTCGGTCAGCGGCGAATGGCCAGTGGCCATCAGCTCTGCCATCGCCCAGCCCGAACCCGGGATGGATTTAAAGCCGCCGGTGCCCCAGCCACAGTTGATAAAGCAGTTCTGGACCGGTGTTTTCGAGATGATCGGCGAGCGGTCGCCGGTCACATCCACGATGCCGCCCCACTGGCGCAGCATCTTCAGGCGGCTGACCATCGGGAAGGTTTCGACCAGGGCGCGCACGGTTTCCTCGATATGGTGGAAGCTGCCGCGCTGGGTGTAGTTGTTGAACCCGTCAGTGCCGCCGCCAATGACCATCTCGCCCTTGTCGGACTGGGACATATAGCCGTGCACGGTATTGGCCATCACAACCACATCCATGCAGGGTTTGATCGGCTCAGATACCATTGCCTGCAGGGCCACGGATTCCATCGGCAGACGGAAGCCCGCCATTTCCGACAGTACAGAGGCGTTACCCGCAACGATCATGCCAATCTTGTCGCAGTCGATAGGGCCTTTGGTGGTGTCGACACCCACGGTGCGGCCGTTCTCGGTGCGCACGCCGGTGACTTCACATTTCTGGATGATATCCATGCCCATGTCGGAACAAGCCCGCGCATAGCCCCAGGCCACAGCATCGTGACGGGCAGTGCCGCCGCGTTCCTGATAAAGACCGCCCAGCACCGGGTAACGCGGACCATCCAGGTTGATGATCGGCACGATCTCTTTGACGCGCTCGGGGCTGATCCACTCGGTCTGCACACCCTGCTGCTGGTTGGCATGGGCGGTGCGTTTATAACCGCGGATCTCATGCTCGGTCTGGGCCAGCATGATCACACCGCGCGGGCTGAACATCACATTGTAGTTCAGATCCTGCGACATGGTCTCATAGAGGCTGCGCGCCTTTTCATAGATCGCAGCCGAGGGATCCTGCAGGTAGTTCGAGCGGATGATGGTGGTGTTACGGCCCGTATTGCCGCCACCCAGCCAGCCCTTCTCGATAATTGCGACATTGGTAATGCCGAAGTTTTTCCCCAGGTAGTAGGCAGTGGCAAGGCCATGCCCACCCGCACCCACGATGACGACATCGTAGTGACGTTTGGGTTCCGGCGAGCGCCAGGCGCGCTCCCATCCGGTGTGATAGCGCAGGGCTTCCCGCGCAACAGCAAAGACTGAATAGCGTTTCATGAGCGAATCCGATGGTTCGTATCTGAAAGCGGGTATGCCCGAAACGCATGGCTGAGCAGTGCCGTTTATCGCCCTGTTTCTGCCATATTGCGACATCCAATCATGACGCATTGCAGCATCCCGCGGCAGATTGGCTCTTTCGCTCGTCCGTCCCCGCATATAGATCAAAACCAAACTACGGAGACGGCATGGTTTTCTGGACAGTCACCGCCCTTATCGCCCTTTCGGCAGCCCTGCTGCTGGCAATGATCATCATTCGCGCTCGCGAGCAAGGCGAACCTGCTGCGGCCTATGATCTGCGGGTTTATCGCCAGCAGCTGGGTGAAGTCGACAAGGACTTGGCCCGCGGCGTCATCGTTGAGGCCGACGCAGAGCGCATCCGAACCGAAATCTCGCGCCGCATTCTGGCAGCTGATGCACAGGTGCAGAAACGCATATCAGGCCCCGCCCAGCCCCGCTTGCTGTCGCTCGGCTTTGCTATTGCCACTGCGCTGCTGATCTCTGGCGGCACCCTGGGCCTGTACTGGCAGCTGGGCGCGCCCGGCTACGGCGACCTTGGCCTGCAGGACCGTATCCGCCTGGCAGGCGAACGCGCCGAAAACCGCCCTTCTCAGGCTGAGGCAGAGGCCGATGTTCCAGCGATTGAGCGCCCCGAAGCAGAGGACGGCTACCTCAGGCTGGTTGAACAGCTTCGCAAAACCGCAGGCGAACGCGCCGATGACCCGCAGGGGCAGGCGCTGCTGGCCCAGCACGAGGCCAACCTCGGCAACTTCAAGGCCGCCTATCAGGCCAAGACAAACTACATCCGCCTGGCCGATGGCCAGGTCAACGCACGCGATTTCACCGAATTGGCCGAGCTGAAGATCATGGCGGCCGGTGGCTATGTCTCTCCCCAGGCGCAAACGGATCTGCAAAAAGCCCGGGCGATTGATCCCACCCATGGTCCGGCCCGTTACTACTGGGGCCTGATGCTGGGGCAGATCGGCCGCCCGGATCTTGCCTACCGCGAATGGGTCGCAACTTTGCGTGACGGACCTGCAGATGCCTTGTGGATCAAGGGCATTCAGGGCCAGATCGAGGAAATGGCCTTTCGCGCCGGTGTTGAACACCGCCCGATTGCACCCGGCGGTGGCACCACCCCCGCCCTGCCCGGCCCCAGCGCCGAGGACATGCAAGGCGCCGCAAGTCTCTCTGCCGAAGAACAGCAAGAGATGATCCGTGGCATGGTTACCCGCCTGTCGGACCGTCTGGCCACCGAGGGCGGCAGCGCCGAAGAATGGGCCCGCCTGATCGGCGCCCTGTCGGTACTGGGCGAAACCGAACGCGCCCGCACCGTTTATGACGAGGCCAGCAGCGCCTTTGCCGGCACCCCCGAGGCGCTGGAGCTGCTGGACACAATCGCCGCACAGGCAGGACTTACAGAATGATCCACGACGTTTTCGAAGATTTCGCCGCCGCCCTGCCGCCGATGAACGCACTGATGGGGCTGGACCTGGGCACCAAGACCATCGGCGTTGCCGTCTCTGACCGCATCGGCGCCGTGGCCACGCCGCTGGAAACCGTCAAGCGCAAGAAGTTCTCTGTGGATGCTGCCCGCCTGCTGGAGATCATCCAGGCCCGCGACATCAGCGGCATCCTGCTGGGCCTGCCGCGCAACATGGACGGCACCGAAGGCCCGCGCTGCCAATCCACCCGCGCCTTTGCCCGCAACCTCGGCCAGCTCAGCAATCTGCCGATCGGCTTCTGGGACGAGCGTCTCAGCACCGTGGCAGCAGAAAAAGCGCTTCTTGAAGCAGATACGACACGCAAACGCCGCGCAGAGGTTATCGACCACGTCGCGGCTTCCTATATTCTCCAAGGCGCATTGGACCGAATGCGGCATTTGAAGAACGGGTGAATGATGACTGACGACGTTTGGAAACGGGACGAAATCCAATCCCCCTGCATCAAGATCTGCGTCGTCCATCCTGAATCGCGCATCTGCACCGGCTGCTATCGCACAATCGACGAGATCCGCGACTGGTCCAAGATGACCAATGATGAACGCGCAGGCATCATGAACGACCTACCAGAGCGCGCCAGCAAACTGGTCAAACGCCGCGGCGGCCGCGGCGCGAGGCTCAAGCGCGGTTAACGCGGCGCGCTGCGGGGTAAGGCATTTTAAATCATGCGGAATAAGCACTGACCCAATGTTTCGCGCGCGAAACATTGGGGTAGAATTGCTGACCTATTGAGAAGAAGTCGGATGTCGCCACTTCTATCATTAAAATCAAACTCTTAAAAACACGCTCCAGATTAAAAGTTTTCCACCTGACAGTCCTGGGGGTGAATTGACAGCATGCCCCCCCCCAATAGGTTGCTGCCAATTGTCAAAAGAGGAATTGAATAATGGGTTGGATTGTCTGTGGTGGTGGAGTTGGTTTGTTCATGTACGGGCGTAAGACTGGAAGCAATTGGAAACTGGTTGCGGGCATTCTGCTAGCAACTCTGGGACTAGCTATTGC
Source organism: Rhodobacteraceae bacterium (ex Bugula neritina AB1) (assembly GCA_001730095.1). Lineage (GTDB taxonomy): Bacteria > Pseudomonadota > Alphaproteobacteria > Rhodobacterales > Rhodobacteraceae > Leisingera. The sequence continues at coordinate 11,172 of MDLF01000001.1, read as the reverse complement.
ACTGCTGCGCGCCTATGTGAATGGCGTGAATAGCGGCGCCCTCTAAGCCTCGTTCACCCCACTTCTGACCAGAAATAAGCAGCGCCTCTTCCGAGAAAACTGACTTTTGACGCTCAGCGGATGTCCAGCGGTCTCCCCGAAAAACTGCCCCAGAAAGGGCATACTAAACCGCTGGGCTTCTTACCCCTCCGCCAGCCATTTCTTGGTCCAATCCGCAAGCTCCGGGCGGAAGTACGCAATCATCCGACCCTCTTCCGGCGCGCTTGCCCCCTCGCCCCAGGGCGCAACCCCGTGCAGGCACAGACGGTGCATAAGATAGCTCTCGCCGGGCTTGGCGTGTACTGTAATCCGCGGGCAGGTCTCGAACACTTCGGCGCGGGCTGCCGTATAGGCATCAGTCACATCCACATCCGCCCAGTCAGCCTGCGGCACGTCTTCGAACGCAGCGGCAAAAGCGCGGCGCATGATCCTGTGGCTGCCCTCCCAGATCACCAGCGGAGAAGCATCCGGGCTACTGTCGTTCAGCGGGATGCCCAGCACCCAGGCATGCGGTTCCTCGACCTTGCGGCGGCGGTGCTCGCCATACATCTTGACCCCGTCCACATGCGCTGCGTCGCGTTTGACACGGTAGCGGAAGGCAGCCTCCCCCTCGCCGGGGCGCGGGCGCGGATAGCCAGCAAAGACAGAGGACACCTGTGCCCGGTGCAGGTCCGGAATAGGGCCGTAAAGGTTTCTGATGAATGCCACCGGCGCCCCAGCCAGTGGCGGCCCGTCCGGCAGGCGGCCCTTGGCATCGTTGGGCAAGGCATCCACACCGATGAACCAGGTGCGCTCACATTGGAACCACTCGGCGCAGGCCGGGTCGTCCAGCGCCGTTACCCCGTGCTGATGCGCATTCGCGGCCCATTCTGCCACTTGCGGATCATAGGCAAAGCGCACCCAGCCCTTATCCTGAAACTGTTCGACCTGCTGATCCATTGGCTTAGTACCCAAACGCTTTGCGCAGCATATTGAGCGCCACCAGCACCAGAAACGCCCCAAACACCCGTTTCAGCGGTTTGGGGTCCATCGCATGGGCCAGCTTGACGCCCCAGGGTGCGGTGATCAGCGTCATCGCAATCACGATGAAGAAGGCCACCAGATTGACCGCGCCGATGGTAAAGGGCGGTTTTGCGGCCGGATCGATATCCAGCAGCAGAAAGCCCGCGACAGAGGGCACCGCAATGATCACGCCAAAGCCCGCAGCCGTCGCCACCGCCCTGTGCACCG
>MDLF01000001.1:0-9803 GCA_001730095.1 Rhodobacteraceae bacterium (ex Bugula neritina AB1) | reverse complement strand
ACACCCGTTTCAGCGGTTTGGGGTCCATCGCATGGGCCAGCTTGACGCCCCAGGGGGCGGTGATCAGCGTCATCGCAATCACGATGAAAAAGGCCACCAGATTGACCGCCCCGATCGTGAAAGGCGGGCGCGTGGCCGGATCGATATCCAGCAGCAGAAAGCCTGCGACAGACGGCACCGCAATGATCACGCCAAAGCCCGCAGCCGTCGCCACCGCCCTGTGCACCGCCACCCCGTGCAAGGTCATCAGCGGCACACCAAAACTGCCGCCGCCAATGCCCATCAGCACTGACAGCGCTCCCACGGTCGGCGACAGCGCCATCCGTTTGCCGCCCTCTGGCATGTCTTCTGACAGGCGCCATTCGGACCGGCCCAACCCCAGGTACAGGCCAATCACCAGCGCCAGCCCACCAAAGACCCCCTGCAGCACGGATGAGCGCAAAACCGAGGCCGCAAGCACGCCAACAACAGCCCCCAGCGCAATACCGATGCCCCAGCTGCGCAGGATCTGCCAATCCACCGCGCCTTTTTTGTTGTGGCTCATAACGGATCGCAGCGAGGTCACGATGATCGTCGCCAGCGAGGTCGCAAGACAGATCTGCATCAGCTGATCACCGCCATATCCCAGGGTCTGGAAGGCGTAGAAAAAGGCAGGCACCAGTACGATGCCGCCGCCCACGCCCAGAAGGCCCGCCAACACGCCGGCAAAGGCGCCGATCACAAGCAGCAGCCCTGCCATCTGCATCAGCAATTCCGGCTCTGGCCATAGGGCGGATGTCAAGGCAGGGTCAGTCATACGAAACACCTCGGGCTTTTGCGTCTTTGGCAAAGGGTTAGCCGCCGTGCACAGCCAGCACAAGACATTCACCTGTGAGGCATCCGGTCACGCTGCGGCGCGGTTTTCCACCTGCGCCAGCGCCTCCAGCACCAGATCAGGCCCCGCGCCCGCCCGGCAGGCGCCCTCGGACAACATCCGCCGCCATTGCCGCGCACCGGGCCTGCCCGCAAATAGCCCCAGCATATGCCGGGTAATCTGGTTCAGCTTGGCGCCGTCAGTCAGCCGCGCCTCGATATAGGGCAACATCTGCCGCACTGCATCCGCCGGATCGCTGGCGGCACCGGTGCCGTAAATCTCAGGGTCAGCCGCACAGAGCACATCCGCAGGCTGGTGATAGGCCGCACGCCCCACCATCACCCCGTCAAGGCCCCGGTCCAGCTGCGCCCTGGCCTCTGCCAGCGTGGCAATGCCGCCGTTGATCGAGACATGCAGGTCCGGAAACGCCGCCTTCATCCGGTGCACCAGATCATAGTCCAGCGGCGGGATGTCCCGGTTCTCCTTGGGCGACAGCCCCTGCAGCCAGGCTTTGCGGGCATGGATGGTCACGCGATGGCAGCCCGCCGCACGGATTTTCTCGAGGAAATCCGGCAGCACGTCCTCTGGCTCCTGCTCATCCACGCCGATGCGACATTTGACGGTGACCTCCACCTCAACCGCCTCGCGCATGGCCGCAACGCAATCTGCCACCAGCTCCGGCGTCTGCATCAGCACCGCACCAAAGGCGCCCGACTGCACCCGATCGCTGGGGCAACCGCAGTTGAGGTTGATCTCATCATAGCCTGCCTGCGCCCCCAGACGCGCAGCCTCTGCCAGCTCTGCCGGATCGGAACCGCCCAGCTGCAGGGCCACCGGATGTTCCTCGGCGCTGAAGTCCAAAAGATGCAGCGCCCCACCCCGCACCAGGGCCGGCGCGGTGACCATCTCGGTGTAAAGCAGCGTCTCCCGGCTCAGCAGCCGGTGCAGATAGCGGCAGTTGCGATCGGTCCAGTCCATCATCGGGGCCACGCTTAAACGCGCTGCTTTTTGTGCGTTATTTTTCAAAGCGTTAACTCCATTTATCTTCAAACTTCGCGTCGCGCGATTTCTCCTGAGTTCACCGTGTTCTCAGCGGATTTCGGAGGGTCTCGATTCGAGCGTGCCACGGTGTAGCATATCCAAAGCCTACAAACAGCGGCCGAACTGCGGCTGATGCATGACTGGCAGGGCGGTGAAATCTACAGCTGCTTTTTCCTCTTGCACCCATTGACTGCGTGCGGCCAAGGCGGGATCAGCCGCGTGACCTGCCGTCATCGGGCAAAACAGGGGCGGCGTCCCAAGTCCCATTCTGCCAAAACGCCCCCTGAGAGGCTGAAAGCGCGGATGCCAAGATCCGGCTGGTGGCATTGCCAAGGACCGCGGCCAGAATCAAACGAGTTTTCATTTCGCACGAGACTGCGAGAATGCCGCTATGAGCAGAATCAATCTGGACCAGCTAAAAACCTTTCTGACCGTTGTGCGGCTGGGCGGCGTGCGCAAGGCATCCGCCGGAATGAACCTGACCCAGCCGGCCGTAACCGCGCGGATCAAGAACCTTGAAGACAGCCTGTCCTGCGCGCTGTTCGACCGGACGTCGGGCAGTATGACACTGACCCGCCGGGGCGAGTTGCTGCTGGCCTATGCCGAACAGTTCGAACATCTGTCGGAACGGGTCGAAAAGATTGTGGCCGACCCTGCCGGGCTTGAAGGCCATCTGCGGCTGGGGGTCTCGGAAACCATCGCGCAATGCTGGTTGCCCGAACTGGTTTCGCGGCTGCACGGGCTTTACCCAAAGCTGGAAATCGAGTTCAACGTCGATATCTCGGTGCACCTTCGGGCCGGGCTGCTGAACCGCGAAATCGATCTGGCGATTTTGCTGGGGCCGATCTCGGATTACGCCGTCGACAATATCGAACTGCCCGGGTTTGAACTGGCATGGTACGCTGCCGCGGATGCGCCCGCAGACATTGCCGAGGGCGGCTATCTGACCCGGCCGGTAATGACCTATGCCCGCAACACCCGACCCTATCGCGAGTTAAAGGAAATGCTGCTGGAACGCGCGGGGCCCGGTGTGTCGCTGTTTCCATCCTCCTCCCTCTCGGCCTGTTTCCGGCTGGTCGAGGCCAACCTGGGGGTTGCGGTTCTGCCCAAGTCTTTGGGGCAGGCTTTTGCCGCCGAAGGCCGGATCCGCGAGTTCGATCCGGGCTGGGTACCAAACCCGCTGCAATTCTCCGCTTCCTACATGGGGGAACCCAAAAGCCATCTGATTGAAACCGCCGCAAAAACCGCCTTTGAAGTGGCTGTCGATCATATGAATGATAAAAATAGTTGATCACTTGCTAAAAAATCATTCGATTTGATTTTATAGCTACCTGCCGTGACACTCCTCTGCAGCAGAGGAGGTGTCTGTGCCCGTTACATATCAAACCTTAAAACACAGCGATCCGCAGGCCCTGCGCGCTGCGTTCCGAAGCGGCCGGTATCATTCGCATACCGCCGGGCTGGGACAGGGGCTGCTGCAGGCCAATCTGGCCATTCTGCCGGAGGCGCATGCGCTGGATTTCATGCGGTTTTGCCACCGGAACCCAAAGCCCTGCCCGCTGACAGCTGTGTCCGACACTGGCAATCCCAGGATGTTCACGCTGGGCCGTGACATAGATATCCGCACCGATGTGCCGGCCTATAACATCTACCGCAATGGGCAGCTGGACGCGACGGCGGGAGATATTTCCGATCTGTGGCGCGACGATCTGGTGGCTTTTGCGCTGGGGTGCTCCTTCACTTTCGAACACGCAATTCAACGGGCGGGCATTCCTTTGTGGCATATCGACAAGAACCAGACCGTGCCGATGTTCCGCTCCAGCATCGAAACCGTGCCCGCCGGCCCCTTTGGCGGCGCCATGGTGGTGAGCATGCGGTCGATCCCCAAAGACCGGCTGGAAGAGGTCACTGAAATCTCCCGCCGCTTCCCGCTGGCGCATGGCGCGCCGATCCATTGCGGTGATCCGGCGGAAATCGGGATCATGGACATTGCGCAGCCCGACTGGGGTGATCCTGCTCCGGTTGGCCCCGGCGAAGTGCCGGTGTTCTGGGCCTGCGGTGTGACTCCTCAGGTGGCGATCGAGGCTGCCCGTCTGCCGCTCTGCATCACCCACAAGCCCGGCCACATGCTGATTACCGATGTTCCCGAAAACGCCGAAAGCCCGATTTTGTCTTTCAACAATGAAAAACGCTAAAGCAACCCAACAAGGAGACACACAATGAAAAGAACCCTGACCCTGATCGCAGCGACATCCGCGCTGGCAGTCCCCGCAATGGCCGAGGACCTGTCGGTTGTCGGAAGCTGGTCCGGCCTTCCGCTTCACAAACAATACGAGGCCCCCTTTTGGGGCGAGACCCTGCCGGAAGCCTCGGGCGGCAAGATCAATGTGGCGCTGACCACCCACAACCAGATGAACCTCGGCGTCGGGGATGTCTATCGCCTGCTTGGCGAAGGGGTCTATGACGTGGCGATGACCGTGGCGGATTACGCCGTGGCCGACGCGCCGGAACTGGAAGGTCTGGATGTACCGCTGGTTGCACTGTCGGCAGACGAGGCCCGCGTCATGGTGGATGCCGCCCGCCCGATGGTGGCTGACATCTATCGTGACAGGTTCAACAGCCACGTTCTGGCCATCGCGCCCTATCCGCCGCAGGTGGTGTTCTGCAACGCAGAAGTGGCGGCGCTGGACGACCTCAAAGGGCTGAAAGTGCGCGCCTCAGGCCGAATGACCGCCAAATTCCTCGAAGCGCTGGGGGCCGAAGGCATTAACGTCAGCTTCTCAGAGGTGCCGGGCGCGCTGCAAAAAGGCGTGGTTGATTGCGCCGTAACCGGTGCTGGCTCCGGATACAGCGCCGGCTGGTGGGAGGTTTCGACCCATCTGATGGCAATCCCGCTGGGTGGCTGGGACAGTGTCGTGACTGCGATCAATATGGACAAATGGAACAGCCTGGACACTGAAACACAGGCGCTGATCAGCGCTCGGGTCGCCGCCGACTTTGAGACCCCGGCCTGGGCAAGTGCACAGGATGCGCTGGTCAATGACATTGCCTGCCTCACCGGCAACGGAGACTGCCCGGCGGGGGACGCGCGTTCCATGACGCTGGTTGATGTGTCCGATGCCGATTTTGCAAAGGCACGCGACGTGCTGGTCGGCCAGGTGCTGCCCGAATGGGCTGAGCGCGCCGGACCGGAATGGGCCGAACGCTGGAACGCCTCTGTCGGCAAGGCCGTCGGCGTGACCATTGCCCACTAAGACTGAAAGAACGGGGATTCCAATGGCACAGCCTATTCTGGCATTACTGCGACGGCTCAACCGCTGGGTCGCAATTTCGACCGGCCTCATGCTTCTGGCCTGCGCAGGCTTTGTCCTTCTTGACATTGGCTTACGGCAATTGGGATCCTCCTTTGGTGGCACAGACGAAGTCAGCGGCTATGTCATGGCGATCGCGACGTCCTGGGGGATGAGCTACGCCCTGCTGGAGCTGGGGCATGTGCGCATCGACCTGCTGCGCAGCCGGGTGGCGGCCAGGGGACGGGCAATGTTCGACCTCTTTTCCCTTCTGGTTCTGTCGGGCACCGTCACGCTGATCGCATTGAAATCCTGGCCGGTTCTGGCGCGGTCACTGGCCAATGGGTCGCGCGCCAATACCCCCCTGGAAACACCGCTGGCGCTGGTGCAGCTGCCGTGGTTTGCAGGTTGGCTCTGGTTTGCCCTCTGCGCTTGGGTCACCTTTGCTGCCGCGCTCAATCTGGTCTTGAAAGGTGAGTTCATGCAATCCGAAGCAGCCATCGGCACCTTCGGCGAAAAGGACGCGGCCCTGTGATTGTCTATATCTCCATCGGCCTTCTGGGTCTGCTCAGCCTGTCAATTCCTGTTGGGATCGTCCTGTTTCTACTGGGCTTTGGCGTCGACAGTTTCTTCAGCTCCTTCCCGCTGATCCGAGGGCTTGGCAACCTCACGTGGTCGACTTCGAACAATGCCACGCTGATCGCCATCCCGTTCTTCGTGCTGCTGGGAGAGATCCTGGTACGCTCTGGCATCGCCACGCGAACCTATGCCGCGCTGGATCGCTGGGTCAGCTGGCTGCCGGGTGGGCTGGTGCATGCCAATGTGGCCACCGCCACCCTGTTCTCTGCCACATCAGGTTCTTCCGTGGCAACTGCGGCGACCGTGGCCACCGTGGCCATGCCGCAGGCCGAAAAACTGGGATATGATCCGAAACTGTTTTCCGGCGCCATTGCGGCCGGCGGCACGCTGGGCATCATGATCCCGCCTTCCATCAATCTGATCGTCTACGGCTTCCTGACCCAGACTTCGATCCCCCGGCTGTTCCTTGCCGGGCTGGTGCCGGGGATCGGCCTGGCGCTGGGGTTCATCGTGATCACCATGATCATCTGCATGATCCGCCCCTCTCTGGGCGGCGCGCGCCGGGTCTTCCCTTTCCCCGAAATGCTGCGCGCATTGGTGCAGCTGGTGCCAATTATCCTGTTGTTCACGGTGATCATCGGCACGATCTACAAAGGCTGGGCGACGCCAACCGAAGCCGCGGCAGTGGGGGTGGCTGGCGCCGTCGTAATCGCAGCCTTTTTTGGCGGGGTCAGCCTGCAGATGTTCCATGATGCCATTCTAGGTACGGTTAAGATCACGTCGATGATCATGCTGGTCGTGATCGGAGCTTCTTTTCTGAACTTCACCCTAGCCTCTGCCGGGTTGGGGCGCGAGCTGCAGGATTTCTTGAGCGGACTGGGGCTCACACCGATGATGACCATTCTGGTTGTGGTCTGCATCTACATCATTCTTGGCTTCTTCATCGAAACGCTTTCGCTGATGGTGGTCACTATCCCGATCATCGTCCCGCTGGTGGTGGAGCAGGGATTTGACCCGATCTGGTTCGGCATCCTGATGATCGTGCTGATCGAAATGGCGCTGATCACGCCGCCGGTGGGGCTGAACCTTTATGTGGTGCAAGGCGCCCGCAAAAGTGGCCGGATGAGCGAGGTGATGCTGGGCGCAGTGCCCTATGTGGTCGCAATGCTGGCCATGGTCGCCGCATTGATCGCCTTCCCACAGATCGCATTGTTCCTTCCGGACGCGCTGCAATAGCGCCTGCGGAACCTGCCGGCACAATACTTCGGGATCACATCATGACATCACCTTGCGCAACATCCAGCGGCAAGAGTCCGGACAGGACCGTCTTTCCGCACATCCGAACCATCGGCACAGACGGGCTGCTTGTCAGCTTTGCCGATGCCCTGAGCGAACCGGCCAACCGGGCTGCGCTGGCCTTTCGCGCGGCCATTGAGGCAGCGGATCTGCCAGGCCTCCTTGAGACGTCCGCCTCGCTGGTTTCAGCCTATCTGCGGTTTGACATCAGCGTCAGTGATCATGGGGCCGTGAGCTCTGCGCTTGAAACGCTTCTGCGCAGGCAGAACTGGCTGGCTGCACCGCTGCCCGGCGGGCGCAGACGCTGGAGCATCCCGACGGTCTATGGCACAGAGCTGGCGCCGCAACTGGAAGAAGCCGCCGCCGTCGCCGGGCTGACGCCCGAAGAGGCCATCGCGTCGATCTCAAACGCCCGGGTTCGCGTGCAGACCATCGGTTTTGCCCCAGGCATGCCCTATCTGGGAGAGCTGCCGCCGGAATGGGCAATCCCGCGTCAGACCCAATTGACCGGGCGGGTCCCGGTCGGCGGGCTTTGTGTCGCGATCCGCCAGTTGGTGCTGTTCCCGGTAGATACGCCCACTGGCTGGCGCCACATCGGCCAGACCGCGTTCTCTCTTTTTCGGCCAGACGATGCCGCCCCCTTTGCCTTGCGCCCCGGAGACGAGGCCCGGTTCGTCCCGGTGACGGCAGAAGCGTTGGCCAACATGCGCAGCGTCCCGGATGGCGGCGCAACATTTGAGGTTCTGCGATGACCCCGGCACTGATCGTTCACCGTGCCGGGCCCGGCGTCACCGTCCAGGATCTCGGCAGACCAGGCTACCTGGCCTATGGGCTCTCGCGTGGCGGTGCGGCGGATCGGCTGGCGCTGGCCGAAGGGGCTGCGCTGCTTTGTCAGGACTGCAGCTTTGCGGCGCTGGAAATGGCCGGCCTGGGGGGCGAGTTTGAAGCCACCGCAGACATGCGCATCGCGCTGACCGGCGCCCCCATGACGGCCAGCATCGACGGTGTCAGGATTGCCTGGAACGCCAGCCATCTGCTGTCAGCGGGCCAGCGCCTGTCGATTGGTGCAGCGGAACGCGGCATCTATGGCTATCTGCATCTGGACGGCGGTGTCGCGGTTGCCGAACGCCTGGGCGCGCGCAGCGCCCATCTTGCAGCAGGGTTAGGCGCTGCCGTTCACGTCGGCATGCGCCTTCCAGCCGGCGCTGACACGCAGCCTTCCGCGGCAGGCATGACGCTGGATGCCGACCCACGTTTCGAAGGCGGCACGGTGCGGGTGGTGCCAAGCCTGCAGACAGATTTCTTCGAACCATCCGAGATTGCCCGCTTTGAAGCTGACGTATTCTGCCGCGACAGTCGTGGAAACCGTATGGGCGTGCGGCTTTTGCCAGGCGGTGACGGTTACCGGAATGAGGCCGGCCTGAGCGTGATTTCAGAGGTCATTGTCCCCGGCGACATTCAGATCACTGGCGATGGGACGCCCTTTGTGCTTCTCAGCGAGTGCCAGACGATCGGCGGATACCCCCGCATCGGCTCTGTCCTGCCCGCCGACCTCCCGCGTGTCGCACAGGCCCCTGCCGGTGCGCAGTTGCAATTCCGCTTCGTGACGCTGGAAGAAGCCGTGAACGTCGAACGGCAGGAACAGACCCGCCGCCAGAGCCTGCGGCAATCCTTGCGGCCATTGATCCGCGACCCTCATCGCATGGGGGATCTGCTGTCCTATCAGCTGATCAGCGGTGCCACTGCCGGCGATGACTTGGAAAGGCCCGCGCCATGACAAAAACCGTCGATCTGAACGCCGACATGGGCGAAGGTTTCGGCCCCTGGTCCATGGGCGATGACGCCGCTCTATTGAACGTGGTGACCTCCGCCAATATCGCCTGCGGCTTTCATGCCGGCGACTGGGACGTGATGGCCCGCATCATGCGCGCCGCTGTGGAACAGGGGGTTGGTCTTGGTGCTCATCCCGGGTTTGCCGACCTGCAGGGGTTCGGCAGGCGGCGGATGCAGCTGCCCCATGACAGTCTTGCAAATATGATCCGCTATCAGCTGGGCGCAGCCCAAGCCATGGCCCGCGCCGCAGGCGGAGAGATCCGTCACTTGAAACTGCACGGCGCGCTGGCGAATATGGCAGCGGAGAATTCGGCCCTGGCACTGGCCTGCTATGCGGCTGCCCTGTCGGTCGCGCCACAGATCATCATTGTGGTTCTGGCAGGGACCGCTCAGCAGACCGCGGCACAGCAGCTTGGCTGCAAGACCGCCTGCGAGATCTTTGCCGATCGGGCTTACAATGACGACGCCACACTGGTGGACCGCAGCCTTCCCGGCGCGGTCATTCATGACCCGGAAACAGCTGCAAAACGGGTGGTGGAAATGATCCAGGCAGGTGCGATTATCGCAAAAAGCGGTACGCACATCCCCAGTCGGATCGACACCATCTGCCTGCACGGGGACACCCCCTGCGCCCTGGACATTGCCCGGCACTGTAAAACGGCACTCGAAACCGCCGGCATTGTTATCAGTCAGTTTGACTATGCACTGACTTGAATGGCACGAACAGAGGCAAGCGGCTGTGCAAGCCTGCCTCTGCTTTGCTGGCCCCTTACGCCCGCGCCGCTACCCGGCCAAAGACGGCAGGTAGAGGACAATTCCCGGGAAAGCGACCAAGAGTGCGATGGTCACGGCGTCCGCAATGAAAAACGGGGTCACGCCGCGGAATACGTCCTGCACGCTCAGGTCATCGC